>NZ_CP009110.1:3618695-4824927 GCF_000739085.1 Amycolatopsis methanolica 239
GCCGCGTGCGCCGAGGCGGCGGGCGGTGTCGACGGCGTCGAGCTCACCCCAGTAGCCGATCACCTCGGGGTGGCCGGGTTCGGCGGCGAGGGCGAGGAGGTCGGCGAGGTCGTCCTCGCCGGAGATGTCCGGCCCGGCGCATTCGTGGACGCTGACGATGCCGCGGGCGGCGGCCAGGCGGAGGAAGGCCTCCTGGGCGCGGCGGCGTTGCTCGCGGGTGAGCGCGGCGCGCACGGCGGCGCGGACGTGGTGGTGCGCGTCGCGGGTCAGCGGCCCGTCCGCGGACCAGCCGGCGGCGTCGCGGGCGGCGGGGGCGAGTTCGACCAGCGCGGTGGACACCAGGGCGGAGTGGACGTCGACGCGGCTGAGGTAGACGGGGACCCCGGCGGCGGCTTCGTCGATCTCGGCGCGGCTGGGCAGCCGGTCCGCGGTCCAGGTGGTCTCGTCCCAGCCGTGGGCGACGAGGACCTCGCCGGGGCGGGCGGCGGCGCGGATCGCGGCGAGCAGGCCGGCCGCGTCGGTGATCCCGCCGAGGTCGACTCCGGCCAGGTGGAGGCCAGTGGCGGTGGCGTGCACGTGGGCGTCGACGAAGCCGGGGGCGACGAACGCGCCGTCGAGGTCTTCGACGCGGGCGTCCGGGTGCAGGGCGCGGCCGGGGCCGTCCTGGCCGATCCAGACGATGGTGCCGTCCTTGACGGCCATCGCGGTGGCGTCGGGGTTGCTGGGCGAATGGATCCGCCCGCCCAGCAGGAGCGTGGTGCTGTCGTCGGTCACGGTGTCGAGTGTGCACGATGGGTCGCGACGAAAGCTTTTACGTCGTATTGTCACTTTCACCGGAAGTTTTGACGCCACAGCGCCGACGAGGAGCAGAGATGACTGCGATCCAGGAAGTCTCCCCCGCCGACACCGATGTCGCCGACCAGCCCTACGCCTACCGCCGCACCGAGCTGGCCGAACCGGACTGGCGCCGGTTCCCCGGGTGGCGGGAGGTGACCGAGGCGCAGTGGCGGGACGCCCAGTGGCAGCGCGTGCACTGCGTGCGCAACATCAAGCAGCTGCGCGCGGTGCTCGGGGACCTGGTCGCGGCGCGGTTCTACGACGACCTGGCCGCCGACCAGCGCGAGCTGGCGACGATGTCGATGCTGGTGCCGCCGCAGATGCTCAACACGATGACGGTGGACTCGACCGAGGCGTTCTACGCCGACCCCATCCGCCGCTACATGCTGCCGGTGCGCAGCGACCGCGACCCGGACTGGCCCAGCCACCCGCACTCGGCGCGCGACTCGCTGCACGAGGCCGAGATGTGGGTGGTGGAGGGCCTGACCCACCGCTACCCCACCAAGGTGCTGGCCGAGCTACTGTCCACCTGCCCCCAGTACTGCGGCCACTGCACCCGGATGGACCTGGTGGGCAACTCGACCGAGCAGGTGGTCAAGCACAAGCTGGACCTCAAACCGGTGGACCGCCAGGACGCGATGATCGATTACCTGCGCCGCACACCGGGCGTGCGAGACGTGGTGGTCTCCGGCGGGGACGTGGCGAACGTGCCGTGGCACCAGCTGGAGTCGTTCCTGATGCGGCTGCTGGACATCGAGACGGTGCGCGACATCCGGCTGGCGACCAAAGCGCTGGCCGGACTGCCGCAGCACTGGCTGCAGCCCAAGATCGTCGAGGGGCTGGAGCGGGTGGCGGGCACGGCGCGGCGGCGCGGGGTGAACCTGGCGATCCACACGCACGTCAACCACGTCCAGTCGGTGACGCCGCTGGTCGCCGAGGCGGCGCGGACCGCGCTGGAGGTCGGGGTGCGGGACGTGCGCAACCAGGGGGTGCTGATGCGCGGGGTGAACGCGACCCCGGCGGCGCTGCTGGACCTGTGCTTCGCGTTGCAGGGCGAGGCGAACATCCTGCCGTACTACTTCTACCAGTGCGACATGATCCCCAACGCCGAGCACTGGCGGCTGGCGGTGTGGGAGGCGCAGGAGCTGCAGCACGCGATCATGGGCTACCTCCCGGGCTACGCGACGCCCCGCATCGTGTGCGACGTGCCCTACGTCGGGAAGCGCTGGGTGCACCAGGTCGCCGAGTACGACCGCGAGCGCGGCATCTCCTACTGGACGAAGAACTACCGCACGGGAATCGAACACGACGACCCCGAGGCGCTGCGCCGCCGCTACCCGTTCTACGACCCGATCTCCACGCTGCCCGAACAGGGCCGCGCCTGGTGGACGGCGCGAGGCTGAGCGGTCAGCCCGTGACGATCACCGTGATCGTCACGGCCACCAGCAGCGCCACGTAGGCGATGGCGTGCACACGGTCCGGGATCCGGCCGGTCACGCGCCGGGTGATCGCGATCGCGGGTAGCGAACCGGCCAGCAGCAGGCCGGTGGCGGCGACGTCGACGTACCCGGTGGGGCCGTCCGCCGACACGGCGTAGACCACCGTGGCCACAACGGCCACCGGGGCGCTGAGCGGGTTCGCGATCGCGGTCGCCTCGGTCATCGGCAGGCCGCTGCGCCGCAGCAGGGGCACGGTCAGCACGCTTCCGCCGACGCCGAGCGCGCTCGCGACCACGCCGATCCCGGCCCCGCCCGCCGTGCGGGCGACCGGGCCCAGCCCGCCGGGACCGGCGCCGCGGTCGAGGAATCCGTTGCGCAGCAGGCAGTCCGCGATCGTGATCAGCAGGTAGGTTACGAACGCGGCGCGCAGTATCGGTTCCGGCAGGCGGGTCGTGGTCAGCGCGCCGACCGCGGCGCCGACCGCGATGAACCCGGCCAGCGGCCACACCCGGTCCCGGCGCAGGCGGCCCGCCCTTGCCTGGGCGAGCGTGGCGGCGAGCGAGTTGACGACCATCACCGCCGCCGAGGTCGCGACCGCGACGTGCATCTGCCCGGTCACGGCGAACACCACGGGCACCGTGAGGAACCCGCCGCCGAAGCCGAACAACACGGTGGTCACGCCAGTGAGGCAGCCGAACGCGAGCAGGACGGAGAAGGACACCACGTCCGGCACGCTAGAGCCCGGCCGCGGTGGCGGGCATTCGACGAACCGCCACCGATCATCGAGAATCCGACACGTGCGCAACGTTCCCCTCGCCGACGTCGACAGCCTTGACCGCGACGTGCTGGCGATCGGCACCGACTACCCGCCGGACCATCTGCTGGAGTTCCACGAGCACCGGCGCGCCCAGTTCCTGCACGGCGCGACCGGGCTGATGGAGGTGGAAACCGCCGACGGCACCTGGACCGTGCCCGCCGACCGCGCGGTCCTCATCCCGCCGCGGACCCGCCACCAGGTCCTGATGCGCGGCGTCAGCACCCGCAGCCTCTACCTCGAACCCGCGGCGGTGCCGTGGTTCCCCGCCCGCTGTCGGGTCGTCGCGGTCTCGCCGCTGCTGCGTGAACTGCTGCGCGCCGCCGTCGATGCCGAACCGGAGTACCCGCGGCACGGGCGCGACGCCGCGGTGATGGAGCTGATCCGGCACGAGCTCCAGGCCCTCGCCCCGCTGCCGTTCGACCTGCCGCTGCCACGCAACCCGCGGCTGCGCGCGCTGTGCCTGGAGTTCCAGCGGCGCCCGGACGTGCACGCGCCGCTGTCCGGGTGGGCGGCCCGCCTGCACCTGTCCGAGCGCACCCTCAACCGGCTCTTCCGCGCCGAGACCGGGTTGACCTACCAGCGGTGGCGCCAGCGCGCCTGCGCCTTGCACGCGATCCGGCTGCTCGCCGCTGGCGCCACCGTCACGGCGGTGGCCGCGGCGCTCGGGTACGACACGCCGGCCGCGTTCACCGTGATGTTCCGCCGCGAGACCGGGTCCGCGCCCAGCGGGTTCCTCACACGTGGCGCAGCGCCTGGTTGAGCAGGTTGCCGCTGCGGTCGAGGCAGTCGTCGCAGATCACGGCGCCGGTCTGGGCGCACCGCATGCGCGGGAGGCTGCGCGTGAAGCCGAGGAAGGTGCGCCGGTCGCTGCGGTCGCAGAACTCGCACGGCTCTCCCCCGGCCCGCAGGCGTTCCAGGTCGGTGCCGCCGCGGCTGGTGCGCGGCTGTCCGTCGCGGACGAGACTGAGCCCGGTTTCCACGCAGCGCGCGCAGATCGGGCCGGCCGGCCCGGGGACGCGGCGCTCACCGGCCGCGGGCGGGGTGTCGCAGAACCTGCACCGCATCATCCGGTCTTCCCGATCCGGTGGCACCGGAAACCCGTTCACTCCACGCGGGCGATCAGCACGCCCTGCACGAGGGCGTCGCCCTCCTTGGCCAGCAGCCGCACGACCCCGGCGGCCGGCGAGGAGATCTCGACGTCGACCTTGTCCACGGCGACCTCGGCGAGCAGGTCACCCTCGGCGACGCGTTCGCCGTCCTGCACGAACCAGGTCGCCACCACACCCTCGGCGTCCGGGTCCTTCGCCGACAGCATCGGGAACAGCACTTCGGTCACGTCGCGACCACCTCCGGTGTGGGCAGCACCGGCCGTTCGCACCTCCGCGCTGCCCGGAAACATCCAGGATGTGACGGCCCGCCTGGTTCTGGCAAGCGCGTAGGTTGGGTTTGAACAGCAATCACCAACGGAGGTGAGCGATGCGCACGAGACGCCGGGCACGCTGGGTCTGGATCGAGGCGTGGCACATCCCGGTCCGGCTGGTGACCGGGGGCCTACATCCTGAACTCGGGCGTGGCCAAGCGGAAGGCCGACGAGACGACGCCCGCGCAACTGCACGGGTTCGCCGCGGGCACCTACCCGCCGGTCCGGCGCATACCGCCAGAGAAGTTCGTCCGGGCGCGCTGTCGGCCGGTGAGATCGCGCTGGGCGCGATGCTGCTGGTCCCCGCGGTGCCGCCGCTGGTGGCAGGCGCCGGTCTCACCGCGTTCTCGGCCGGCTGCTCGGCCTGTACGCCCGCACCCCGGGCCTGCGGCAGGACGGCTCGACCAGCCCACCGAGCAGGGCGTCGCGATCGCCAAGGACGTGTGGATGTTCGGCATCGCTGCGTCGATGGTGCTGGACCACTTCCTGGGGTCACACCGCCGCGAGCGCGCGTAACGCGGAGCCGAGGTCGCCGGCGGACTCCAGGTGCCGGGCCGCGCACTCGGCCATCGACTTCCCCAGTTCCGGGGTGTCGAGCATCCGCCGCGCCGCCGCCGCGAGTTCGCCATCGGCCTCGCACACGACAGCGAGCCCGGCTTCGGCCATGAGACGGGCGTTGGCTCGGCCGTGCGCGGCGATCGGCCGGTGCATCAGCACGGGACGGCCGCAGGCCAGCGCTTCCCGGTGGCGCCGCCCGCGTTGGTGACCACCACGTCCGAGGCGACGATCCAGGCGGCCATTTCGCCGGTCCAGCCGAGTACGCGCAGCCGCGGGTCGGCGAGCCGCCGCAGTGACCGCGCCAGGCGCTCGTTGCGGCCGCACACCACCACGGGCACCACCGAGGGGCCCGCGGCCAGCAGTTCGCGGGCGGCGGAGGAGACCTGGCCGAACCCGAGCGAACCGCAGGACACCAGGGCCACGAACGCATCCGGCGGCAGCCCGGACCTCCCGTGGAGTCAGGCGCGCCGCCCTGGCGGACAGCACGACGATGCCGGCGATCACGACGAGACCGCCCAGGCCGGCGCCGGCGAGCGGGTCCAGCGCGGTGATCACGGCGAGCGCCGGGGTGAGGAACTCGCCGCGCCGGAAAGTGTTCTGGCTGAGCAGGAACCCCAGTGACCCGGTCACGCACACCACGTACAGCACCGGGTGGGTGAACGGCGCGGCAAGGGTGTCCCGCGCCTGCCCGGCCACGACCTTCATCAGCCCGGCGGTGACGCCGTAGAGCACGCCGGCGGCGACGGCGAGCCCGAGGACCCGCAGCGCGCCGGGTGCCAGCACCGACACCGCGAGCCCCAGCACGGTCAGCGCGGCCAGGGTCAGCGCCAGCACCACCGGCGCCGGGCCGCGGACGAACATCGTGCCCTCCTCGCCGGGGTGCGCCAGCAGCAGCACCGCGGCCAGCCCGGCCACGCACATCAGGGAGCCGGCGCCGAGCACGGCGTCCGGGCGGCGGTGGGCCAGCCGGTCGGCGAAGAACCCGCCGAAGAGCAGCGATGTCACCAGCAGGGCTGTACCACCAGCAGCGGCGCGAACGCCAGCGCGACCAGTTGCAGCACCAGGCCGGCGACCGTCGCGGGCATCCCGGCCAGCCACAATGGACGGCGCGCGAGGCGGGACAGCAGCGCCGGGTCGAGTGTGCGGGCGGTCTCGACCTGTTGGGTGGCGTGCGCCTGCGCGGCACTGGCCAGGCCCGTCAGGGCGGCACCGGCGACCGCGGCGGGCACGGCCACCGCCCAAGCGCTCGGTCCCGTCGGCACCGCGCCCCCTCGGTGTTCACTTCCACGGTAGCGGCGGGACGATCACCGGGGACTGGGTTCACAAGGGCTTCGGCCGGGCTTCTCTAAACTGCCACCGGTGCGACGGTTTCGGTGGTGGATCGGCTGGGGCGTTATGCTCTTCGTCCTGGTGCTGGTGGGGATCTTCGTGTTCACGGGACCGAGCACGCCACCCGGGCCCATCGAGCGCCCCGGCCCGCCGGGCACCGGTCCGCTGACGATCGTGTCCATGGGCGACAGCACGCTCTCCGGTGAGGGCGCGGGCAGTTACACCGTCGACACCAACGGCGCCAACGGGGACTGGTGCCACCGCTCCCCCAACGCGACGGTGGAGAAGACCGACGTGCCGGGCATCGTGGAGAAGGTGAACCTCGCCTGCTCCGGCGCGCCAGCCGCGCAGGTCGGGCTGGGCGACACCAGGCAGTGGACCGAGCCGTCCCAGGCCGGGCAGCTGGCGGAGCTGGTGAAGACCCACCGGGTCGCGGCCGTCGTGGTCGCGGTGGGCGCCAACGACGACCCGCATTTCTCGCAGCTGATCTCGCAGTGCTTCCAGGCGTGGTTCGTCTCCGGCAACGCGCCCTGCCGCACCACGATCGCGCCGACCTGGCAGCAGCGGGTCGACGCGATGGTGCCGAAGGTGGTGAGCGCGCTCGGCGACATCAAGACGGTGCTCGCCCGCGCCGGGTACGAGCCTGAGGACTACCAGCTGGTGCTCCAGTCCTATGCGGCGCCGATCGGGCCGGGGATCCCGGCGAACCTGCAGAACCTCAACGGCTGCCCGTTTCGCACCGAGGACCTGCTGTGGGTGGTCAACGAGGGTGTGCCGGTGCTGTCCCGCGGGCTGGCCTCGGCGGCGGCGCAGGCCGGGGCGCGGTTCCTGGACCTGTCCCGCGCCGGGCTGGGGCACGAGGCGTGCAGCGGCGGGGCCGACCCGTCGACGGAGTGGTTCAGCCGGCTGACGCTGCAGCTCAACGACCTGGCCGACGCCGACCGCGCGGGCCATGCCATTCAGGAATCGTTCCACCCCAACGCGAACGGGCACGCCCAGTTCGGCCGCTGCCTTACCGAGTTCCTGGCGACGTCCGGCCCGGCGGCCGCGTGCCTGAAGGGCCAGGACGGTAACCTTCACCCGGCGGCCGCGGTCACCGCCGGGTAGCGCCGCTCAGAGGTCGAGCGCCGCGCGCAGCGCGATGTCGACCTGCTCCTGCGTCTGCTGGTCGATCTCGGCGATCCGTTCCACGAGCCACCCGCGGTAGAGGCGGGTCAGGAGCAGCGTGGAGATCCAGAACCGGCTGTCCAGCGCGACGCCGAGGATGTCCTGCGGGTCCTCCTCCAGCAGTTCGGTGCCGATGAGCCAGGGGCGTTCCGACTCGTTGACGCCGTCGGAGGACAGCAGCAGCACCGTGCGTTCCCGGGACGGCTGGGTGGGCGGCTTGTACGCCCAGATCTCCCCTTTACGCACCCAGGTCCTTGTCCGCGGCGGCCAGTTCCGCCTCGTCGGCCGCGGCCAGCGCCTCCGCGTCGTGCCGGGCCGGGGCGCGGTAGCCGGTGCGGACGGCCTCGCGCCGGGCGGCGCGCGACAGCCACGCCGACAGCGAGATCCCGTGCGCCTTCGCCGCGCGCTCGGCGTACTCGATCGCCGCCGTGTCGAGCGAGAGCGTGACCTTACGAGTTGCCATACCTTTCACCATACCCTTCGCCCGGCGTTTGTCACACCGTCGGCGGACGGCCCTCGAACGGCGTGGACAGCACCACGGTCGTCCGGGTCGACACCTTCGCCGCCTCCCGGATCCGGCGCAGCAGGTCCTCCAGGTCCCGCGGCGACGCCACGCGCACCAGCAGGATGTAGGACTCGTCGCCGGCGACCGAGTAACACGACTCGATCTCCCGGATGTGCTCGATGCGCTGCGGGTAGTCGTCCGGCGCGGCCGGGTCGTTGGGGGTCAGCGAGATCAGCGCGGTCAGCGGCAGCCCGATCTGCTCGCTGTCCAGCCGCGCCACGTACCCCTGGATCACGCCGCGCTGCTCCAGCCGCCGCACGCGCTGGTGCACCGCCGACACCGACAGCCCCACCCGCTCGGCCAGATCGGTGAAGGAGCAGCGGCCGTCGCCGGCCAGCTCCCGCGCGATCGCCTGGTCCAGCGGCTCCAGCGGCCCGCTCACGAGTCGAGCACGACGAGCTCGTGCGGGCGCTGGTTGAGTGCTTCGACCCCGTCGGCGGTGACCACGACGATGTCCTCGACGCGGGCGCCCCAGCGCCCCGGCTGGTAGATGCCCGGCTCGACGCTGAACGCCATGCCCGGCTCCAGGGCCAGGTCGTTGCCGGCCACGATGTAGGGCTCCTCGTGCACGTCGAGCCCGATGCCGTGCCCGGTGCGGTGGATGAAGAACTCCCCGTACCCGGCGTCGGCGATGATCTCGCGGGCCGCGGCGTCGACGGACTGGGCGGTGACGCCCGGCCGCACCGCCTCTACCGCCGCCTGCTGCGCGCGCTGCAGCACAGCGTAGGTCTCGGCCACGTCGGCGTCGCGCGGCTCGCCCACCGCGTACGTGCGGGTGGAGTCGGAGTTGTAGCCCTCGGGGATCGGGCCGCCGATGTCGACCACCACCACGTCGCCGCGCTCGATGACCCGGCCGGACACGTCGTGGTGCGGGCTGGCGCCGTTGGGGCCGGAGCCGACGATCACGAAGTCGGCGTGCAGGTGGCCCTCCTCGACGATCGCGGCGGCGATGTCGGCGCCCACCTCGGCCTCGGTGCGGCCGGGGCGCAGCCACTCGGCGATGCGGGCGTGCACCCGGTCGATCGCCGCGCCCGCGCGGCGCAGCGCGTCGATCTCGGCGGCGTCCTTGCGCATCCGCAGCTCGCGGATCACGGGGCCGGCCAGCGTCTGCTCGGCGGAGCCGAGCGCGGCGCGGAACGCGAGCACGTGCAGCGCGATCAGCCCGTCGCTGACCGCGACGCGGCCGGGCTTGCCGAGCCGGTCGGCGACCATGCGGTAGGGGTCCTCGCCGTCGACCCAGGTGACCACCTCGACGCCCAGCTCGCCGGTGGGCACCGCCGCGTAGCCGGGGGCCTCCAGCTTCGGCACGACCAGCGCCGGGGTGCCCTCGGCGGGTACCACGAGGGTCGTCAGCCGCTCGAAGGAGCCACCGGCCTCGCCGAGCAGGTACCGCAGGTCCGAGCCCGGGGCGATGAGCAGGGCGTCGGCGCCGGCGTCGGCGGTGGCCGCGCGGGCCCGCTCCAGACGGGCGCGCAGGGTTTCCGGGGCGGGTGCTGGGATCTCGGGTGAGCGGGACGACATGCCACGCAGCGTATCTGGCCCCGGCCGGGACCGCGTCTGGCAGGCTGTGGTCCGTGACACTTGCCCTGCTGGATTCCGCGAGCCTGTACTTCCGCTCGTTCCACGCGCTGCCCGAGTCGATGACCGCGCCGGACGGGACGCCGGTCAACGCGGTGCGTGGGTTCACCGACACGCTGGCCCGGATCGTCACCGACCGGCGCCCGACGCGGCTCGTCGCGTGCCTGGACGCGGACTGGCGCCCGAGGTTCCGCACCGACCTGCTGCCCAGCTACAAGGCGCACCGGGTGGCCGACGCCGCCGCGAACGCCGAGGAGGTGCCGGACACGCTCACCCCGCAGGTGCCGATCATCCTGGAGGTGCTGCAGGCGTTCGGGTTCGCCACCGCCGAGGCCGACGGGTACGAGGCCGACGACGTGATCGGCGCCCTGACCGCGCGGGAGAAGACCGACCCGGTGGAGGTGATCACCGGCGACCGTGACCTGTTCCAGCTGGTGCGCACCGAGCCGACCCCGGCGTCGGTGGTCTACGTGGGCAAGGGCTGGGCCAAGGCCGAGGTGCTGGGGCCGCCCGAGATCGCCGAGCGCTACGGCGTGCCGGTGGACGGCGCCGGGCAGGCGTATGCGGACATGGCCGTGCTGCGCGGTGACCCGTCCGACGGGCTGCCGGGGGTGGCCGGGATCGGCGAGAAGACCGCGGCGAAGCTGATCACTCAGTTCGGGTCGCTCGACGGGCTGATCGCCGCGGCCACCGCGGGCAGCAAGGACGTGCCGCAGAAGACGCGGCAGCGGCTCGCCGAGGCCGAGGACTACCTGCGGGCGGCGCCCACAGTGGTCAAGGTCGCCGCCGACGCGCCGGTGTCGCTGTCCGGTTCGGACGCGGTGCCCGCCTCGCCCGCGGACCCGGACCGGGTGCTGGAGCTGGCCGAGCGGTGGAACCTCGGCAGCTCGGCGACCCGGCTGGTCAAGGCGCTCACCGCGAACGCCCGCTGACCCGGCACGGCACCCGGGCCGCCACGGCTCAGCCGCCGGAGGCGGCGGCTGAGCGCTGGGACTGGATCGTCTTCCGCAGCGCTTTCACCACCGGCTCCACCGGGCGGCCCAGCTCGGCCAGCCGCCCCTTGTACTGGCGCCGTTCGGCGCGGGTGAAGACCGTGCGCAGTTCGGCGGTGCCGGCCAGGGCGCACAGCGCGCCCAGGCGCGGGTCCACCCGGTACGCCGGCTGCCCGCCGCGCACGGTGCGGCGCACCTCTTCGGCCAGCCGCTTGGTTTCGTGCGGCCGGCGCAGCGTCACCTGGTGCACCGGGAACAGGCCGAGCACCCGCCGTGAGTCGACCTTGATCACCTGCTCGGCGGCCAGGTGCTCACGCACCAGCGGCACGATCCGGCTGGCGCGGCGGGACACCCACCGCCGCCACGACCGGGGCGCGCTGTCGCCGATCTCCAGCAGGACCAGGTCGAGCACCGGGTCCAGCCCGGGCGCGGGCGCGGCCGGCGCCGCCTTGCCGCCATCGTCGACGAGGAAACCGCCGAGCACCAGGTCGGCCAGCGCCGCGGCCCGCAGGGCGTAGCCCAGTTCGGACCGCGACGTGAGGCGTTTCTTGTCCGTGTCGTAGGCCAGCAGGAAGAGCCGCGCGGCCAGTGAGTCAGGCGTGTTCATCCTCGTCCCCCTTCTTGGGGCGTCCCCGCGGGCGCATGCGGCCCACCTCGCGGGGCAGCCGCCCGGCGTCCGCGAGGGCCTTGCGCAGCAGGAACTCGATCTGCGCGTTGGTGCTGCGCAGCTCTTCACCTGCCCAGCGCGCCACCGCGTCGTGCACGGCCGGGTCGAGCCGCAGCAGGATCTTCTTCCGCTCGGCCGGCATCTACTGGTACAGCGTCCCGGTGTTGACGACCGGCTGCGCGTCGCGGTCACCGACGAGCACCACCAGCAGGTTGCTCACCATCGTGGCCTTGCGCTCCTCGTCGAGCTCGACGACCTCGTGCCGGGCGAGCCGGTCCAGCGCCATCTCCACCATGCCGACCGCGCCTTCCACGATGCGCTGGCGCGCGGCCACCACGGCCCCGGCCTGCTGGCGCCGCAGCATCGCCTGCGCGATCTCCGGGGCGTAGGCCAGGTGGGTGATGCGGGATTCGATGATCTTCACGCCGGCCGAGGCGACGCGCGTGGCGATCTCCGCGGACAGCTTCTCGGTGATCTCGTCGGCGTTGTCCCGCAACGACAAGCGGGCGGTGTCGGCGTTGTCGTAGGGGTAGGCGTTGGCGATGTGCCGGACCGCGGTTTCGCTCTGGATGGCGACGAACTCGACGAAGTCGTCGACCTCGAACACGGCCTGCGCGGTGTCGGCGACTTGCCACACCACGACCGCCGCGATCTCGATCGGGTTGCCGTCGGCCTCGTTGACCTTCGCCACCCCGGTCTCGTGGTTGCGGATTCGCGTGGAGACCTTTCGCCGCTGGGTGAACGGGTTGACCCACTGCAACCCGGCGGTGCGCAGCGTCCCCACGTAGCGGCCGAGCAGCTGCACCACCCGCGCCTCGCCCGGCGCGACCGGGGTCAGCCCGCCGAGGAGCACGATCCCGGCGAGCGCGGCGACCACGCCCCCGGCGAGCATCCCCGCCGAGCCGTCACCGGTGGCCAGCAGCACGACCCCGCCCGCCACCAGCACCACCGCGACGCCCAGCATCACGAACCCGTTGACCGCGCGCACCAGGCGTTCCCGCGTCTGCGGCGCCGGCATGTCCACGACGGTTCCCATGACCGCTCCCCTCAGTTCCTTGCCTCGATGGCTTCAATGTAGCATAGTGATATCACTTTTTCAGCGCTACGCGGAAGGGGGACACGGTGGCGGACAGGCAACTGGAGATCGACGGCCTGACGAAGCGGTACGGCGAGCGGCTCGCGTTGTCGGACATGACGTTCGACGTGCGCGCCGGTGAGCTGTTCGGGTTCGTGGGCAGCAACGGCGCAGGCAAGACCACGACGATGCGGATCGTGCTGGGGGTCCTGGCGGCCGACGACGGGCAGGTGCGCTGGGACGGCGCGCCGGTGACGCTGGAGACCCGGCGGCACATCGGCTACATGCCCGAGGAACGCGGGCTCTACCCGAAGATGAAGGTCGGTGAGCAGCTGGTCTACCTGGCGCGGCTGCACGGCATGCCGGCCGCGGAGGCGCGCCGGTCGGTGGCGACCTGGACCGAGCGGCTCGGGGTCGCCGCCCGCCTCGACGACGAGGTGCAGAAGCTGAGCCTGGGCAACCAGCAGCGGGTGCAGCTGGCCGCCGCGCTGGTGCACGACCCGGCGATCTTGGTGCTCGACGAGCCGTTCTCCGGGCTGGACCCGGTCGCGGTCGACGTGATGAGCCAGGTGTTGCGCGAGAAGGCCGCCGAGGGTGTGCCGGTGGTGTTCTCCAGCCACCAGCTGGACCTGGTCGAGCGGTTGTGCGACCGGATCGGCATCGTGCGGGACGGGCGGATGGTCGCCTGCGGCACGGTCGGCGAACTGCAGGCCGGCTCGACGGTGCGGCTGCTGGTGGAGGCTCCGGCCGCGGCGCCCGGCTGGGCGGACGGGCTGCCCGGGGTGTCGGTGATCCGGCAGGAGGATGGCCGCACCGAACTGGAACTGGCCGACGGCGCCGACGACCAGGCGGTGCTGCGCGCGGCGCTGGCGAGCGGGCCGGTGCACGAGTTCGCGCGGCGGCGGCAGTCGCTGACCGAGCTGTTCCGGCACGTCGTCACGACCGAGGAGGTGGCGGCGTGAACCGGGACGGCTGGGCGGGCGTTTCGCTCGTCGCGTCACGCGAGATCGGCATCCGGTTGCGGTCCAAGGCCTACCGGCTGAGCACGCTGGCGCTGCTGGTGGTGATCGTCGGGTTCGCGGTGGTGATGAAGCTGATCGGCGGCGGCAGCGGCGCGGACGCCACGGTCGGCGTCACCGGGCCAACCTCGGCGCTGGCCGCGCCGCTGCAGGCCGCCGGGCAGGCGGTCGGCGAGACCGTCGAGCTGCGCACGCTGCCCGACGAAGCCGCGGGGCGCGCCCAGGTGAGCGACGGCGACCTGGACGCCCTGCTGGTCGGCGACGGCTCGCGGGTCCAGGTCGTGGTGAAGAAGGACCTCGACGAGAACCTGCGCACCGCGCTGAACGTGCTGGCCGGGCAGCTCGCGCTCAACCAGCAGATCACCGCGCTCGGCGGCGATCCGGCGCAGGTCAACGCGGCGGTGTCCGGCGCCGGGGTCGAGGTGTCGCCGATGGAGCAGCCCTACCCCTACAACAGCCAGCAACTGGTGCTCGGCATCGTCGCCGGCATCCTGATCTACATGTCACTGCTGCTCAACGGGCAGTCGGTGGCGCAGGGCGTGGTCGAGGAGAAGACCAGCCGCGTCGTCGAACTGCTGCTGGCGACGGTGCGGCCGTGGCAGCTGATGGCCGGGAAGGTGCTGGGCATCGGCGCGGTCGGGCTGATCCAGATGGTCCTGATCGGGGTGGTCGGGATCGTCGCCGGGCTGGCCACCGACGTGCTGACGATCTCGGTGTCGGCCGCGGCGGGCACCGTGGTGTGGCTGATCGTGTGGTACCTGCTGGGGTTTCTGATGTACTCGATCGTGTTCGCCGGGCTGGGCGCGCTGGTGTCGCGGCAGGAGGACGTGGGCGGCGCGGTCACGCCGGCGCTGTTCTTCGTCATCGCCGGGTACGTGGTGGGGATTTCGGTGCTGCCGAGCGACCCGGGCAGCGGGCTGGTGGCACTGCTGTCGGTGATCCCGGTGTTCGCGCCGACCCTGATGCCGATGCGCCTGGCGATGGGCGGGGTGGCGCCGTGGGAGGCGATCCTGTCGGTCGCCCTGGTCGTGGCGCTGATCCCGGTGCTGGTGTGGCTGTCGGCGCGGATCTACCGCAACGCCGTCCTGCGCACCGGTGCGAAGGTCGGTTTCCGCGAGGCGCTGCGCGCGGCGTAGGAGCGCAAGAACGAAGAAGACCGGCGGGCCGGCGGGTTCTAGGGTCGGAGGTGAGCCGGCCCCGCCTGGGGGGCGGGGCCGGCATTCCACGCCTCAGGCGCCGGCGCCGCCGTGCACCGGCACGATCGCGCCGGTCACCATCGAAGCCCGGTCGCTGAGCAGCCACGCGGCGACTTCGGCGACCTCGCGCGGCTCGGCCATCCGTCCGAGCGGGATGGACGCGGTGGCCCGTTCGATGATGCCGGGACTGGCCTCCTCCCACGTCTGCATCATCTGCGTGACCGTGCCGGCGGGGGTGATGCCGTTGACCGGGATGCCGTCGCTGGCCCAGGTCACGGCCGCGGTCTCGGTGATGCTGTTGAGGGCGCGTTTCATGGCGCCGTAAGCGGGCAGGGCGGGGTTGGCGCGGCGGCTGCCGATGCTGGAGGTGTTGACGATCGCCCCGCCGCCGTTGCCGCGCATGAGCTCGGCCTGCGGGGTCATGGCGGTCCAGTGCGCGCGGAAGTTCACCGCGACCTGCTCGTCGATGTCCTCGTCGCTGGTGGTGTCGAGCGGGCCGGGCCTGCGCTGGATGGCGGCGCCGTTGTGGCAGGCGCCGTCCAGTCGTCCGTGTAGCTGCCCGGCCGGGCGATCGCGGCGCGGATGCCGGCGCGGTCGAGTGGCACGGCGTCGCGGGCGGCGAGCACGACGGCGGCGCCTTCGCGGGCGAACAGCCTGGCCGCGGCCTCGCCGATGCCGCGGCCGGCGCCGGTGATGAACACGACCTTGCCGGTGAGCAGGCCGATGGGTGCGATGTCGGTCGTCATGAGCGCAGTGTCGGTCGGCCTGCGACACCGGATGCGGGCACAAGCAGTACCAGGATCCGCGGCCGGGTGGCGGGCACACTCGGGGTGTGGACAAGAAGGAACTGGGCGCGTTCCTCCGCAGCCGCCGCGAGCGGCTCCGGCCGGAGGACGTCGGTCTCCCCTCCGGACCGCGGCGCCGGACACCGGGGCTGCGCCGGGAGGAGGTGGCGGTGCTGGCGCACATCTCGACCGAGTACTACGTCCGGCTGGAGCAGGGCCGCGCGCCGCGACCCTCCGGTGAGGTCCTCGCCGGGATCGCGGAGGCGCTGCGGCTCACCGACGCCGAGTCCGCCCACCTGCACGTCCTCGCGGGCACCGCGGCCACCCGCGGCGGCCTGCACCGGCGCGACGTGCGGCCGAGCATCTGCGCGTTGATCGGCCGGGTGCCGGACACCGCGGCGATCGTGACCTCCGCCGCGTTCGAGGTACTGGCCTGGAACGACCTCGCGGCCGCGCTGATGGAGGACTTCGGCGCGCTCGCACCCGTCGAGCGCAACCTCGCGCGCCGCGCGTTCCTCCGCCCGGCGGACGAGCTCGCCCGCTACCCGGCCGATCCCGCGGTGAGCGGGCTGGTCGGCGACCTGTGTGACGGCAGCCCGGAGTGCGCGCGGCTGTGGGAGCGGCTGTGGGAGCGGCACGACGTGCGGGCCGTGCCGGCGCTCACGAAGACCTTCCGCCACTCGGTGGTCGGGGAGCTCACCGTCGACTGCGATTCGCCGGCGCTCACCGACCGCGACCAGCACCTCGTGCTCTACAGCGCGCCGCCGGGATCCCCAGACGCCGAGGCGCTCGCGCTGCTCAAGGTCCTCGGCGCCCGGGCCGGCGAGGACCTGCCCTAGCGGCTCAGCCGCCGGTAGCGGCGCACCGACAGCGGCAGGAACACCGCGATCATCGCCACCGGCCACACCACCGCCAGCAGCAGCGCGTGCTCGGCGAACCAGCCGCCGCTGTCCCAGCCCGGGTTGCCGAACAGCTCGCGGGTCGCGGCGGCGGTCGCCGACAGCGGGTTCGCGTCGGCGATCGCGCCGAGCCAGCCGGGCATCGTGCCGGGTGAGACGAACACGTTGGACAGGAAACCCAGCGGCCACACCAGCATCTGCAGCGCCACCACGCTTTCCGGGCCCTTCGCGACGAGCCCGAGGTAGAGGCCGAGCCACAGGAGCGCGAACCGCAGCAGCACCAGCAGCCCGAACGCGGCCACCGCCGCGCCGAGCCCGTTGTGCCAGCGCCACCCGGTGGCGAGCCCGCACGCGGCGAGCACGACCAGCCCGGCCACCGAGTTGAGCAGGTCGGCCACCGCGCGGCCGGTGACCGGCGCGGCCGCCGCCATCGGCAGCGAGCGGA
Organism: Amycolatopsis methanolica 239; assembly: GCF_000739085.1. Taxonomy (NCBI): domain Bacteria; kingdom Bacillati; phylum Actinomycetota; class Actinomycetes; order Pseudonocardiales; family Pseudonocardiaceae; genus Amycolatopsis; species Amycolatopsis methanolica. Next base: position 3,635,484 of record NZ_CP009110.1, read on the forward strand.
ACCGGTCGGTCGAGCCGCGCGCGACGTCGGTGGCGATGCCGGTGAAGGTGGCCTCGATGCCGAACGCCATGCCCAGCACGAACATCCCCGGCAGCAGGAACTGCCGGTAGTCGCCGGGTGCGGCCATCGCGCCGCCGAACAGGTACCCGAACATCACCAGCATCAGGACCGGGAACAGCAGCGAGACGATCACCGCCGCGGGCTGTCGCGCCCAGTGCGCCAGCTCCCGGCGGGTCATGGTCCAGCCGTCGGCGATCGTCCAGCGCAGGGTGGTCATGCCGGCACCTCGTCGCGTGCGGTCAGCTTCAGGAACACCTCGTCGAGCGTGGGGCGGCGCAGGGTGAGGTCGGCGATGCCGATGCCGGCCTCGTCGTAGGCCGCGGCGAGGCCGGTGAGGTCGCGCGCCCGGTCGGACACCGGCACGCTCAGCCCGCCGTCGGTCAGGTCTGCTGCCGCCCCGGTGACCCGGCTCGCCAGCGCCGCGGCGGCGGGCAGGTCGGCGGCGTCCCGCAGGACCACCTCGACCCGGTCGCCGCCGATGCGGGACTTCAGCTGCGCCGGGCTGCCCTCGTCGACAATCCCGTCGTGGTCGAGCACGGCGATCCGCCCGGCGAGGTGGTCAGCCTCGTCCAGGTACTGGGTGGTGAGCAGCACGGTGGCGCCGTCGGCGACGAGTTCCCGCACCGCGGACCACACCTCGCTACGGCCGCGCGGGTCCAGGCCGGTGGTGGGCTCGTCGAGGAACAGCACCTCGGGCGAGCGCAGCAGCCCGGCGGCGAGGTCGAGCCGCCGCCGCATGCCGCCGGAGTACTGCTTCACCGGCTTGTCCCCCGCGTCGCCCAGCCCCATCCGGGCCAGCAGCTCGTCGGCCCGCTGCCGCGCCCGGCGCGCGCCGAGGTGGTAGAGCCTGCCGAACATCTCCAGGTTCTGCCGCCCGGACAGCACCTCGTCCACCGCGGCGTGCTGCCCGACCAGCCCGATCCGGTAGCGGACCTGCGCGGCCTGGCGGCGTGCGTCGAACCCGGCGACCAGGACCGTCCCGGCGTCGGGCCGCAGCAGCGTGGCCAGGATGCGCACGCAGGTGGTCTTGCCCGCGCCGTTGGGGCCGAGCAGGCCGAACACGGTCCCGGCGGGCACGGTCAGGTTCAGGTCGGCGAGCACGGTCTTGTCGCCGTAGCGCTTGCGCAGCCCCTGCGCCACCACGGCGTTTTCGCTGGACAAACACGCCCTCCTGCTACTCCGTATGCCGCACGGATCAACTATCGTACACCGTACGGAGTTCGTTACCGGCAGAATAGGCTCCGAGATGACCGAATTCAGCGCGAGTGGCGATCCGAAACGCAGCCTCGAGCTCCTCTGGGGGCTGCAGGAGCCGCCGTCGAAGGGGCCGAAGGCCCGGTTCACCGTCGAGGAGATCACCCGCGTCGCGATCAAGCTCGCCGACACCGCCGGCCTGGCCGCGCTGTCGATGCGGAAGGTCGCCGAGGAACTGGGCGCCGGCACCATGTCGCTCTACACCTACGTGCCCGGCAAGGCGGAACTGCTGGACCTGATGGTCGACGCGGTCGTTGGCGAGACCGCCCGCCCAGCCCACGTGCCCGGCGGCTGGCGGGGCAGGCTGGAGCAGATCGCGCGCGAGAACGCCGCGGTGTACCGGCGGCACCCGTGGCTGCTGCAGGTCGCCACGAGCCGCCCGCCGATGGGCCCGAACGTGATCGCCAAGTACGACTACGAACTGCGCGCGCTGGAGGGCACCGGGCTCACCGACATCGAGATGGACCAGGTGCTCACGCTGGTGCTGGGCTTCGTGCACGCCGCCATGCGCGGCGTGGTCGAGGCCGAGCAGGCGGCGCGACGCAGCGGCCAGAGCGACGTCCAGTGGTGGGAGTCCTACGCCCCGCTGCTGGAGAAGATCTTCGACCCCGAGCGCTTCCCGGTGGCCGCCCGGGTGGGCTCCGCCGCCGGCGAGGCCTACCAGGCGCCGTCCGACCCGCAGGCGTTCGAGTTCGGGCTGGCCCGCATCCTGGACGGCGTCGAGGCGCTCATCGCCTCCGGGAGCTGAGGCGTCAGAACGGGGTGCCGCACCACGGCGGCACCCTGGTGGCGAACAGGCTGTCCGCGTGCGGCACCGCGGCCGGCTCCACCACCTCGAGCCGGCCCGCGGCGGCGAGTGCGCTGGGCAGGCGGTCGCCGAGGTAGAGCATCGCCAGCGTCTCCGGGCCGGTCCGCAGGTCCGCGGCCGCGGTGGTGGGTTCGGCGCCGCCGGGAATGAAGCGGTAGCGGCCGGTGTTGGCGGGCAGCTGCGGGTCGGTCACCTCGACCACCACGGACCCGCCCGGCCCCCACGCGCGGGCGGCGAGCGCGGCCGGCACGTCGAGCAGCCGCAGCCACAGCTGGTCGTGCACGCCGGTCACCGCGCACGCCCGCGGGTCGGTGAGCATCGCGGGGAGCGGGTCGTCCAGCGGCCGCCCGGGGGCGCGGACTTCGGAGACCAGGTCGACCCGCGCCAGGAACCGCCACAGCCCGGCCAGCGCCGCGACGCTCGTCGCGTGCAGGTCGCGGACCGTGAGGGCGGCGCCGAGGTTCGGCTGCTCGAAGGTGCGCGGGTCCTCGGTGCGGTAGAGCACGAAGCCATCGTCGCCGTGCGGTCCGGTGTGGACGGCGACTGGTGCTCGCCGATCAGCCGGTCCCGCGCGTAGGACCACCACACCTCGGGCCGCTCGATCACCCCCGCCCGATGCAGGCCCATCTCCGCGTACAACCGGGGAACCCGCTCCTGCGCCTCGGCCATGCCGAGCAGCCGCACCGTCCCGCCGGGCGGGGCGTCGGCGCGGAAGGCCGCCCGCGTGACGCGCAGGTTCTGGCTCCGGCTGGCCATGCCGTAGCCGAAGCGCCCGTAGATGGTGGCCTCGCTGGCGTGCAGGACGGCCACCACGTCGCCGCGGCGGGCGCAGTCGGCGAGCTGGGCGGCCGTCAGCGCGGTGAGGATGCCGCGGCGGGTGTGGTCCCCGCCCGCGAACGCGCCGAATCGCCGCTCGGCCGGGAACGACGCCGCGCGGCGCGTCCACAGCTCGTCGGTGACGGTGACGTGCAGGGTCCGGCCGAGCAGCTCGAACGCCGCCCGCTCCTCCCCCGCCGCCAGCGGCCGGATGTCGAAGTCGGTCATGGTTCCGGTTGGGAGACCTCGTAGCCGCCCGCCGCGTCCCGCACCGTGATCGTCACCTTCGCCTTCTCGCCCGCGATGTCCACTCTGCACTCGAAGATGCGCCCGGCGACGACGTCCTCACCGGCCGGGCAGGACACCTCGCCGACGCCGCCGATCAGGTAGGACTCGGTGAGCACGCGCCGGACACCGTCCTGCACCTGCGCGGCGTCGAACACCCGCCGCACCGGGGTGAGGCTCGAGTGCGCCTTGTGACCGGTGGCGGTGTGGACGGTGCGGGGCCGGCCGGGGCGCTGTCGCATCCGGACAGCAGGAGCGCGGCGCAGGCGAGCACCACCGTGGTCCGCACCAATCACCCCCGGAACGAGCTTCTCAGAAGTGTGTACCACACCACGCGGGAACGGGCGTGGCGAAGAGCCGGTCGGCCCGCTCCAGCGCCGCCGGATTCGCCGGCTGGATCCGCCCGGCCGCGGCCAGCTGCGAGGGCCGCCACGCGCCGAGGTAGATCATGGCCAGCGCGTCCACCCCGAGCCGCAGGTCGGCGGCGGCCTCGGTGCGGCGGGCGCCGTCCGGGGACACGTGGTAGCGCCGGGAGTTGGCGTCCAGCACGGGGTCGACGACGTCCAGCACCACCGGCTCGCCCTCGTAGGCGCGGGCGGCGAGCGCGGCGGGCACGTCGACCAGCCGCAGCCACAGCTCGTCCCCGCCGCCGGTGTCCGTCACAGCGCGGATGTCGGTGAACAACAGCTCAACCGGCTCGTCCACCGGGCGTTCGCCGGCGCGCAGGGTGTCGACGAGGTCGACGCCGAGCAAGTAGCGCCACAACCCGTTGAACGCCTCGTCGGTGCCGGTGTGCAGGCTGATGACCTCCAGCACCGCCGGGTCGTTCCAGTGCTTGCGTTCGACGCGGTAGACGACGTAACCGTCGGGGCCGTCCTCGCCGTGGTGCACGGCGGTCAGGACCGGGCTGGTGGCCTCGCGGGCGTGCCGTTCCCAGCCCGGCCACCAGTACGGCGGGCGGGTCATCATGCCGGGGCGGGTGTGCGGCAGCGCCGCGTACAGTCCGGGCAGCCGCTCCAGCGCGGTGTCCAGCGGCCACAGCTCGACCTGACCACCGGCCGGGACGTCCGGGCGGAGCACGGCGCGGCGCCGGTCGATCTCGTAGCCGCGGCTGCGCGTGGTGACGCCGTAGCCGAACCGGTTGTAGATGACGCCTTCACTGGCGCGCAGCACGGCGAAGGGCAGGCCGCGGGAGGCGATGTCGGTGAGCTGGGCGCGCATGAGCTCGGTGAGGACACCGCGGCGGGTCCGGTCGGGACGGACACCGACGCCGGTGACCCCCGCTGCCCCGGCGCGGGCGCCGCCGGGCAGGGTGATCTCGGCGTCGAACGAGCGGGCGGTACCGATCAGCTCCGTGTCGAAGGCGCCCAGCGTCCGGCCGGGTTGCTGCGCGCGTTCGACGATCTTCCACGTCTCGTCGGTGGTGGCGGCGACGTGGAGGGTGGACCGGAACAGGTCGACGGCGGCGCGGTGCTCGTCGGGCCGCAGCGTGCGCACGGTGTAGTCACTCACGACGCGATCGTTCCCGACGGTGCGGCCGCACGCCAGCCAATTACCGGGGGTAGGCGACCTCGTAGTTGGCTGCGTCGTCCTTGATCGTCACCGTGACGGTCTTGCCCTGGCCGTTGACGACGGCGGAGCAGTCGAACGTGGCCCCGGACTTGACCTCCTGGTCGGCGGGGCACTGCACGTCGCCGACCTCGGTGAGCTGATAGTTGCCGACCAGGACCTGCTTGACGCCGTCCTGCACCGCGCTCTGGCTCAGCACGGTGGTCTTGAGGAACCCGGGTGCGAAGAACGCGGTGACGCAGAACGCGGCCACCACCACGACCGCCGCGCCCAGCCCGATCAGCAGGCCCTTGCCGCCCTTCTTCGCCGGCTGCTGCTGACCGTAGCCACCCGGCGCGCCGTGCTGCTGCCCCGGGTACCGCTGGGGCGGGTGCTGCCCGGCGTATTGGGGCGCGGCCTGGCCCGGGTGCTGCTGCCCGTACTGGGGTTGTGCGGGCTGGGGTTGTGCGGGCTGGGGTTGTGCGGGCTGGAACTGTCCCGGCTGCGGCTGGCCGTAGCCCGGCGCCTGCCCGTACTGGGGTTGCTGGGCGTACTGCTGCGGCTGGCCGGGTTGCTGCCCGTACCCGGGCTGGCTCCACTGCTGCTGCGGGTCGGTGCCGCCGTAGGGCGTGCTCATGCTGCCTGCCTCCCCTGATCGTCCTCGCTCAGCGCGATCCAACCACAACGCAGGGTGGGCCGCGCTACTCGGCACCCGCCGCGACCACCCCGCGCCGCAGCGCCTTGACGGCCTGCGCGGCGGCGTCGCCGACCGGGTCGGCCTTGCCGAGGACCGTCTTGATCTGGTCGAGCAGGTCGACGACCTGCCGGGACCAGCGCACGAAGTCGCCCGCGGACAGTTCCTGCCCGTTGGCGTCGGCGGCGGTGAGCACCTTTTCGAGGGATTCGCCGCGGGCCCACCGGTACACCGGCCAGGCGAACCCGGCGTCGGGTTCGCGGGTGCGGTCCAGGCGGTGGCGGCGCTCGTCCTCGGCGAGGTCGGTCCAGATCTTCGCGGTCTCCTGCCACGCTTTGGGCACGCCGCCCGCGGGCAGCCGCGGCTCGCCCGGCGAGTCGCGGCGGGCCTCGAACACGAGCGTGGAAACCACGGCGGCCAGCTCGGGCGGGGTCAGGCCTTCCCAGACGCCGTGGCGGATGCACTCGGCGGCCAGCAGGTCGGATTCGCTGTAGAGGCGGGCCAGGCGGGCGCCGTGCTCGGTGACGCGGTCTTCGCCCTCGGCGAGGTAGCCGCGTTCGGCCAGCAGCGCCCTGATCCGGTCGAACGCCCGCGCCAGCGAGTGGGTGGTGGCGGCGACGCGCCGTTCCAGCTGCTCGGTTTCCCCGGCGAGCCGGTGGTAGCGCTCGACCCAGCGGATGTTGGCCTCGCGTTCGGCGAGCCCGTGGCAGGGGTGGGCGCGCAGGGCGCGGCGCAGCGCGGCCAGCTCACCGTCCTCATTGGCCCCCGACCGCCGTTTCTGGCGGCCGGGCAGGGAAATCCCGGAGTCGCGCAGGTGCGAGGCGATGTCGCGGCGAGTCTTGGGCGAGCGCAGTTCGACGTGCTTGGGCAGCTTGATCCGGCCCAGCGGCTCCACCGGCGAGGAGAAGTCCGACAGCGACAGCGGTCCGGACCACCGGTCCTCGGTCACCACGACCGGGCGCGGCTCGCGCACGGGGTCCAGACCGGGGTCGATCACCACGGCGAGCCCGGCGCGCCGCCCCGCGGGGACGGCGATGACATCGCCCTTGCGCAGCTTCTCCAGCGACACCGCGGTGTCGGCGCGGCGGGCGGCGGTGTTCTGCCGCGCCAGCGCCTTCTCCCGGTCGGAGATCTTCTTGCGCAGCTGCACGTAGTCGAGCATCGCGTCGAAGTCGCCGCTGACGGCCTCGGCGTAGCCCTTGAGCGCCTCGCGGTTCTTCTCGATGCGGCGGGACAATCCGACGACGGAGCGGTCGGCCTGGAACTGGGCGAAGGACTGTTCCAGCAGCTCGCGGGCCTGTTCGTGGCCGAGCTGGGCGACCAGGTTGATCGCCATGTTGTAGCCGGGCCGGAACGACGACCGCAGCGGGTAGGTGCGGGTCGAGGCCAGCCCGGCGACGGCCTTCGGGTCGACCCCGGGCTGCCACACCACCACGGCGTGGCCCTCGACGTCGATGCCGCGGCGCCCGGCGCGGCCGGTGAGCTGCGTGTACTCGCCCGGGGTGAGGTCGACGTGGGCCTCGCCGTTGTACTTGACGAGCCGTTCGAGCACCACGGTGCGGGCGGGCATGTTGATGCCCAGCGCGAGGGTTTCGGTGGCGAACACGACCTTGACCAGGCCGCGCACGAACAGTTCCTCGACGGTTTCCTTGAACGCGGGCAGCAGCCCGGCGTGGTGCCCGGCGATGCCGTTCTCCAGCGCCTCCCGCCAATCCCAGTAGCCGAGCACGCCCAGGTCGCCCTCGGGCAGGTCCTTGGTGCGCGCATCGACGATGCGGCGCACCTCGGCGGCTTCCTCGGGGGTGTTCAGGCGCAGCCCGGAGCGGGTCACCTGGCTCACGGCGGCGTCGCAGCCGGCGCGGGAGAAGATGAACACGATCGCCGGCAGCAGCCCGGCGGCGTCCAGACGGGTGATCATGTCCACCCGGGACGGCGGCCGGAACCGGGGGCCGCGCGAGTAGGTGCGCCCGCCCCGGCCCCGCCGCAGCGCCGCGGGGGCGTGCATGCGGCCGACCTCTTCCACGCGCCGCAGCAGGCCCGGGTTCATGCGCAGCTCGCCGTCGGAGCCGTCGTCGGCGAACAGGTCGAGCAGCCGGTTGCCGACCATCATGTGCTGCCACAGGGGCACGGGCCGGTGCTCGTCGACCACGACCGTGGTGTCGCCGCGCACGGTGACCAGCCATTCGCCGAACTCCTCGGCGTTGCTGACGGTGGCGGACAGGCCCACGACCCGCACGTACTCGGGCAGGTGCAAGATGACCTCTTCCCACACCGCGCCGCGGAACCGGTCGGCGAGGTAGTGGATCTCGTCCATCACGACGTAGCCGAGGTCGTTGATGGCCGAGGAGCCCGCGTACAGCATGTTGCGCAGGACCTCGGTGGTCATCACGACGATCTGGGCGTTGCCGTTGATCGCGGTGTCCCCGGTGAGCAGGCCGACGGTGTCGGCGCCGTACCGCTGGACGAGGTCGCCGTACTTCTGGTTGGACAGCGCCTTGATGGGCGTGGTGTAGAAGCACTTGCGGCCCTCGGCGAGCGCGAGGTGCACGGCGAACTCGCCGACCACCGTCTTGCCCGCACCGGTCGGCGCGCACACGAGCACGCCGTGGCCGTCCTCCAGCGCGCGGCAGCCGCGGATCTGGAAGTCGTCGAAGCCGAACTCCGCCTCGTCGGCGAAGCGGGTCAGCTGGGGGTACTGGGCGCGGCGCTTGGAGGCCTGGTAGGCCTCGGCCGGCGACACGGAAGGGCGAGGGGCCACCTTGCCAGGGTGTCACATGCGGTGTGCGGGACGCATGCGGTGGGTGTCAGCCCAGGACGGTGAGCGCGCCGCGGGCGCAGCGGGCGGTGACCACGCCGCCAGGAAGCATCTCGCCGTCGGCGCAGAGGGGCCAGCCGGTGGCCTCGATCCGCACCTCGCGGGCGCGCAGGGTGCGCACCGCGGGGTGGCGTAGGTGCCGGCCGTGGCGCAGGCCGGGCATGATCCGCAGCAGGTCGGCGCGGGTGGCGTGGCCGACGACCGTGATGTCGAAGAACCCGTCGGCGGGGTCGGCGTGCGGGCAGATCCGCATGCCGGCGCCGTAGTAGGGGGTGTTGCCGACGGCGACGAGGGTGGCGTCGAGGTGATGGAGTGCACCGTCGGTGGTGAGGGTGACCGTGCGGGCCCGGAACGCGGCGAGTTCGGCGAGCACGGCGACGTCGTAGCGGCGCGGCCCGCCCGGCCAGCGCAGGCGGGCGGCGCGGGCGTTGACGGCGGCGTCGAAGCCGGTGCACAGAACGGTGGCGAACCAGGCGCCGTCGAGGTGGCCGAGGTCGACGGCGCGGTGGCGGCGTTCGTGCAGGGCGGTCACGACGGCGTCGGCGGCCTGGAGCGGGTCGAGGGGGATGCCGAGCCCGCGGGCGAGGTCGTTGCCGGTGCCGGCGGGGATGATCCCGAGCGGGGTGCCGGTGGCGGCGCAGTACTGGACGGCGTGGTGCACGGCGCCGTCGCCGCCGAGGACGACCAGCGCGTCGAGCCCGCCCGGGAGGCTGTCCGGGGCGGCCGTGCCGAGCAGCTCCAGCCGGTCAACCCCGGCACGCAGACGAGCAGCCACGGTGCCGGCGATCCTGGCCGCCGCACCGCGGCCGGTGTCGGGGTGGACGGCCAGGGCCGCACGGATACCCATAGGTCGGATCGGCCTGCCTAGACCGGCTTGCCCGAGCGGCGACGCTTGCACGACGCACACGACTCGCACCGCCGCGGGTTCTCAGGCGGCCTCTCGCGAGGACAGCGCCGACGTGGTGAATCGGCATTCATGAGGAGGCGATCCCACAGCGAGAAGTCGTCTGAAGTTCCGCCACTGGCACCGCCACGCAAGCCATTTCAGTTCGATTCGGCTAGGTAACGTCCTCGGTCTTGGGCTTGGCCGGGGTTTCGTCGATGCTGCTGGGGGTGTAGTCGAACGGCGCGGCCTCGTCGTCGGACAGGCCCGCCCACTCCTCGCTCTCGCTGCCGCGGTACTTGCGCTTGTCGTGCACCCGCGCGATCTGGATAGCGAGCTCGGCGAGCACGGTCAGCGCGCCGGCCAGGGCGATCATCGAGAACGGGTCCGACCCGGGCGTGGCGAACGCGGCGAAGACGAACACCAGGAAGATGATCCCCCGGCGCCACTTCTTCAGCTGGGCGTACTTGAGCACGCCCACGAAGTTCAGCATCACCAGCAGCAGCGGCAGCTCGAAGCTGACCCCGAAGATGATCAGCAGCGACAGCACGAACGAGATGTACTTGTCGCCGGTGAGGCCGGTGATGAAGAAGTCACTGCCGAAGCCCATCAGCAGCTGCAGGGCGTGCGGGATGAGCAGGTAGGCCAGGACGGCGCCACCGGCGAACAGCACGCTCGCGCAGCCGACGAAGGTGAGCGCGTACTTGCGCTCCTTGGTGTACAGGCCGGGGGCGATGAACGCCCACAGCTGGTACAGCCACAGCGGGGAGGTCAGCACCGCGCCCCCGGCGAGACCGACCTTCAGCTGGATCATGAACGCCTCGAACGGCACCGTCTGCAGCAGGTAGCAGCCCTCGGTGCTGCCGAGCCGCCGGTCGGCCGGGATGGCGCAGTACGGGTCGTTGATGATCGACCCGAGCGACGGGACCGGACCCATCCTGGTGTTGAACCAGATGAAGCCGAAGATCCCGCCGGCGAGCACGGCGAGCAGGGCCCAGCCCAGCCGGCGCCGGAACTCGTAGATGTGCTCGATGAGCGTCATCGTGCCGTCGGGGTTGAGCCGGCGGCTGCGCTTGCGCCGCCGGTCCCTCCGGCTCTTGGGGGCGGAGTCCGCCACGACAGGCTCCGTCCTCGCCTCAGCTGGCGTGCTTGTGAGCCTGGTCGGCCTTGGCCGCCGCCTGCTGCCGCTTCAGCTCGTCGAGCTGCTTCTGCAGCTGCGCGACCTGGTCGTCGGCCGCGGAAGGCGTCGTCTCGGAGGACGCGATCTGCTTCTTCTCGGGCTCCTCGGCCTTGCCGTCCTCACGGAGGTCCTTGGTCTCGGCCTTGAAGATCTTCATGGACTTGCCGATGGACCGCGCGGCATCCGGCAGGCGCTTCGCGCCGAACAGCAGGACCACGACGAGCACCAGGATGATCAAGTGCCACGGCTGCAACCCGTTCAGCATCAGTGGCCTCCTTCCTTGCTAGTGACCAACTCTACTTGCTCAGGGGCGGGACGCCGCCGTTGCTCGAGCGCGACGCGCAGGCCGGCAGTCCGGGCCTTCAACAGCCCGGTGCGGTCGGTGACACTCGCCGTAACCATGCTCGATGCCTTGCGGAAGCGGCGCAAGACCCCGAATGTCCGGATCAGGACAAGAATCAGAGCCAGGAGGCCCGCGGCGGCGAGCAGAATGCTCGGCAGGTACGACACGGCGTCACCCTACTGGCCCAAGGTGGCCGGGAGGTGACGTGCCCTTTCCAGCGCGGCGGCGGCCCGGCTACGGACGGCTTCGGCCAGCTCGGGCGGGCTTTCCACGCGCGCGTCGCCGCCCAGTCCGAGCACCAGCCGCACCATCCACGACTCGTCGCCATAGCGCATCCGCACCCGCAGCCGCCCGCCGTCGAGCTCGGCCAGCTCCTCGCACGGGTAGTACTCGGCGACCCAGCGCGCGTCCGGCTCCAGCACCAGCTGCGCCTCCGGCTGGCCGGGACGGGCGCGGAACACGCCGTCGGAGATGTCGGTGGGCCGCGCGGTCGGGGGCGGCGCGGCACGCTCCTCCAGGACCTCGACCTCGTCGATGCGGTCCAGCCGGAACAGCCGGACGCCCTCGGCGCGGCGGCACCAGGCCTCCAGGTATCCGACGGCCTGCACGATCAGCAGCCGCATCGGGTCGACGGTGCGCTCGGTGATCTGGTCGCGGGAGGCGGTGTAGTAGCGGATCCGCAGCGCCCGCCCGGCGCGCAGCGCGTTCTGCACGACGCGGCGGGTGGCGGCGGTCTTCGCACCTTCCCGCACGGCGAGCCCGACCACGACCCCGGAGGGCTGGGCCTGCCCGGCGGCGGCTTCGATCTTGGCGATGGCGCGGTGCACCGCGTCGGTGTCGACCACGCCGGGGGTCTCGGCGACCGCGCGGAGCGCGACCAGCAGCGCGGTGGCCTCCCCGCCGGTCAGGCGCAGCGGCCGGTTCATGCCCGCGTCGAAGGTGACCGTCACAGTGTCGCCCTCGAAGGACAGGTCGATCAGGTCGCCCGGGCCGTAGCCGGGCAGCCCGCACATCCACAGCAGCTCCAGGTCGCGGCGCAGCTGGCGGGCGGTGACGCCGAAGTCGCGCGCCGCGTCCTCGATGCGGATGCCCGGGCGGGCGAGCAGGTAGGGCACGAGCGCGAGGAGCCGGGGCATCCGGTCGGTGGAGCCGCTCATCGGCGCACCTCGTGGTGGAGCACGGACTCCAGGCGGCCGCGCACCGCCTTGGCCAGCACGTCCGGTTCGAGCACCAGCACGTCCGGCCCGTGCCCGGCGATCCAGTCCGCGGCGCTCTCCGGGAAGTACAGGTCGATCTCGGCGAGGTCGCCCTCGACGCCGTCGACGGTGAGCCGCCCGGTGAGGCGGGCCCGGCGGCGCACACCGGCGGCGCGCTGGTCGGCGATCCACAGCCTGGCGGTGGTGACGGGCGAGGGATCGGGGTCGCCGGTGCCCGCGATCAGTTCCAGCAGGTTGACGTCGTCCGGGCGCTGCACCTCCCCCGGACGGCCCACGGCGCGCACGTCGCCGACGATGCGCGAGAGCCGGAAGCACCGCGGCGCGCCGCGGTCCCGGTCGTGGCCCACGACGTACCAGCGGGCGCGCCAGGACACCACACCCCACGGTTCGAGGGTGCGGGTGAGGCGTTCCGCCGAGCCGGAGCGGCGGTAGGAGAACTGGACTGCCTGGCGGGCCTGCACGGCGGCGACCAGCGGCGTGAAGGCGGGCTCGGCGCGGACGCGGGACTCCACGACCGGCGGCTCGGTGTGGTCGACGTCGACCCCGGCGGCACGCAGCTTGACCAGCGCGCCCTGGGCCTGCCCGGTCATCTCGGGCGAGTCCCAGAGCCGGACGGCGAGCCCGACGGCCGCGGCCTCGTCCGGGGCCAGCTCGATCTCGCCGAGCTCGTAGTCGCGGCGGGCGATGCGGTAGCCGTCGGCCGGGTCGAAGGCCGAGTTGCGGCCGGTCTCCAGCGGGATCCCCAGTTCACGCAGCTCGGTCTTGTCCCGTTCGAACATGCGGGAGAAGGCCTCGTCGCTCGCGGCGTCGGCGTATCCGGGCACGATCCCGCGGATCCGGTCAGCGGTGAGGTACTGCCGGGTCGACAGCAGAGCGAGCACCAGATTGACCAGGCGCTCGGCGCGGGCGGTGGACACCCGACCACAGTAGCTCGCACTGGTGATCGAGTCGCCGAGGTCCACCCCGGCGCGCCCAGGATCTTCACGAGGTACCCACCCACACCGCGACGAGACGCGGTTTTTCAGTCGCCGAGCACTTGGCCGGGGCAGGCCTGCTCGGGCTCAACCGCCACGGGCGACGCGGCTCAATGTCTTTCTCAGGTGGTCCGGGAGCGCCACCCCGCCGAGGCCCTCGGCGATGATCTCGATCGTGCGCTCCAGCGCGAGTTCGCGGGCCTCGCGCGAGGTGGCCGACAGCGGGCCGTCCAGGTGCAGCATCGCCAGGCCGTGCACGGACGCCCACGCGGCGAACTCGGCCATCGGGCGGCGCCGCGGGGGCAGGTATCCGGCGGCGGCCAGGTCGTCGATGGCGTCGACCAGCTTGCGGAACGGGTTGGACTCCTCGACGTCGGACAGCGGCGGCATCGGCGAGATCCCGCCGGCGAACGCGGTGCGGAACAACCCGGGCTCGGCGAGCGCGAACGTGAAGTACCCGTGCCCGATCGCGGCCAGGCGGCTCAGTCCGCGTTCGGCCGGGTCGTCGGCCGGGTCCAGCCGGTCCAGCGCTTCGTTCATCGCCGCGGTCAGCAGTTCCATCGCCCGCGTCTTGACCGCCTCCAGCAGCTCCTCGTGCCCGGCGAAGTGCCGGTAGGCGGCGGTCGGGGTGACGCCGACGGCCCGCGCGGCTGCCCGGATGGTCACCGAAGATGGACCGCCGGCCTGGGCGAGTTCGGCGGCGGCGTGGATGAGGGCATTGCGGAGGTCGCCGTGGTGGTAGCCGGTTCGAACGGGCGCTGAGGAGCTCACAGCCCGATGTTGACACCCGTGCACATCGGTGGCAAGTTGACGGGTGCCAAGTTTGCGCCCGTCAACATTCGAGGGGATCCCATGTTCGCTCGGCTCGGCCGGTTCGCCGCCGACCACGCACGGCTCGTCCTCGTCGTCGCCGGCGTCCTCCTCGCCGGCGCCGCTGTCCTCGGCATGACCGCGTTCGGCAAGCTCCAGTCGCAGGGGTTCGACGACCCCGGCTCCGACTCCAGCCGCGCCACAGCCCTCGCCGAACAGCACTTCGGCGGCGAGGACAACCTGCTGTTCCTCGTCCAGGCGCGCGACGGCACCGTCGACGACCCCGCCACTCGCGCCGCGGGCGCCGCCCTGACCGAACGCCTCGCCGCGGATCCGGCCCTGGAATCGGTCACCTCCTACTGGGCGACCGGCGCCCCGCCGCTGCGCGCCGACGACAGTCGCTCCGCGCTGATCGTCACCCAGCCCGCCGACACCTCCGCCGACGCGGTCAAGGCCATCGTGGACCGCTACCAGGGCGAGGACGGCCTGGTCACGGTCACCGCGGGCGGCGGCGCGGTCGTCGGCCTCGACATCAACGACCAGGTCAGCCGCGACCTGCTGGTCGCCGAGATGATCGCGGTGCCGATCATCCTCGTTCTGCTGTTCCTCGTCTTCGGCGGCGTCATCGCCGCCCTGCTGCCCCTGGTCGTCGGCGGTATCGCGGTGCTGGGCACGTTCGCCGAACTGTCGGTGTTCGGCTCGCTGACCGACGTGTCGGTGTTCGCGATCAACCTGACCACCGCGCTCGGGCTCGGCCTCGGCATCGACTACGCCCTGCTCATGGTCAGCCGGTTCCGGGAGGAACTCGCCACCGGCGCCGACACCCACACCGCCGTGATCCGCACCGTCGCCAGCGCCGGGCGCACGATCAGCTTCAGCGCCGCCACCGTCGCCGTCGCACTCGCCGCGCTGCTGCTGTTCCCCCAGTACTTCCTGCGCTCCTACGCCTACGCCGGCATCGGCGTCATCGTGATCGCCATGCTCGCCGCGGTGGTCGTGCTGCCCGCGCTGCTGACCGTCCTCGGGCCGCGGGTGAACGCCGCCCGCCTGCCCTGGGCCCGCGGCCGCACCCCGAGCACGGTATCCGCGTTCTGGGGCCGGGTCGCCGCCTTCGCGATGAAACGGCCCGCGCTGGCCGTCGTCCCGGTGCTCGTCGTGCTCGTCGCGGCCGCCACTCCCCTGCTCGGCGTCCAGTTCGGCACCCCGGACGAACGAGTCCTGCCGGACACCGCGTCCAGCCGCGTCGTCGGCGACGAGCTGCGCGCGCACTACCCGGCCAACGACAGCCGCGCCATCGAGGTCGTCGCGCTCGGCACACCCGACGCGGCCACGATCGCCGGCTACGCCGGCCGGCTGTCCGAACTGGACGGCGCCGCCCACGTGTCCTCCAGCGCGGGCGGCTTCAGCCAGGGACGGGCCGACGGCCCCGCGAACCCGGCGCTCGGGACGCCCACCGCGCAGAAGCTGTCCGTCGTCACCGCCGCCGACTCCCGCTCCGCCGAAGCCGAAACCGTCGTCGCCGAGGTCCGCGCACTGCCCGCGCCGCCCGGGCTGGACGTCGCGGTCGGCGGCGACGCGGCCGCGCTGGTGGACAGCAAGGACGCGATCGGCAGCAGGCTCCCCGTCGCGGCCGGCCTGATCGCCGTCACCACGTTCATCCTGCTGTTCTTGTTCACCGGCAGCGTGCTGCAGCCGCTGCGGGCGCTGTTGTTCAACCTGCTCAGCCTGTCCGCCACGATGGGCATGATGGTGCTGGTCTTCCAGCAGGGCTTCGCCGCCGGGTTCCTCGGCTTCACCCCGCTGCCGCTGGACACCAGCATGCTGATGCTGTTGTTCTGCATCGCGTTCGGGCTGTCCATGGACTACGAGGTGTTCGTCGTCAGCCGCATCAAGGAAGCCCACGACCACGGGCTCGGCCCGCGCGAAGCGGTCGTGCACGGACTGTCCCGCACCGGGCGCATCGTCTCGGCCGCCGCGCTGCTGCTCGCGGTCAGCGTGTTCGCCTTCGGCACCAGCGGCGTGAGCTTCATCCAGATGTTCGGGATCGGCACCGGCCTGGCGATCCTCATCGACGCGACCCTCGTGCGTGGCGTCCTGCTGCCCGCGGGCATGCGGCTGCTCGGCCGCTACGCCTGGTGGGCACCGGAACCGCTACGCCGCCTGCACGAGCGGATCGGCGTCAGCGAGTCGGCGAAACAACCCGCCGCGGCGCGTTAACGGCGCTCCCACGGGATCTGCTCGCCCGCCTCCACCGGGAACGGCAACCGGTTCTCCGGTGGGGGCAGCGGGCACGTCGCGAGGTCGATGAACGCGCACGGCAGGTTCACGGCCCGGTTGAAGTCCAGTTCCACCCGCCCGTCCGCGTCCGGCCCGGCGACCGCCAGGCTGCGGTTCGCGGCGTACGTCGTCACACCGGACGTCGCGTCCGTGAACAGCACCGAGAACGCCGCGCCGCCCTTGCCGTTGAACGCGGTCAGTGCGAACTCCTCGCCGCGGTAGGCGAACCGCAGCACGCCAGGTGAGAAGTACACATGCGACAGTCCTTCCACGACCGCCCCGACGGTCACCGGCCGCGGCTCGTCGTACGGCTCGAACCGGCCGGGCAGCACCCACGCCGGATCCGGCTCGTACGCCGGCACCCCGCGGAACGCCGCCCGCACCGGCGCCGCCAGGTCCCGCAACCGCAGCAGGTACCCGCTGCGCCGCGCCACCTCGACGACCCGGTCACCGGCCTTGACCATCTCACCCGGCCCGCTGTTGACCAGCTCGAACCGCGTCGTGCCGGACACCCCGAACTCCTCGTCCGGATCCACCACCACGACCGCGGCGTCACCATCCTCGCGCCACGTGCCCGGGATGCCGTCGAACCGCTGCGGCTCGGGCGTCAGCCAGTGCCGCGCTGTGATGCTCAGCCACCCGTGCGGCTCCGCGAGCGCACGCTCCCGCTCGGCGTGCCAGGACCGCCACGCCTGCTCGAACCCGCTCACAGCGAGCTGATCAGCCGGTCGACGCGCTCGTCCACGGCGCGGAACGGGTCCTTGCACAACACGGTCCGCTGCGCCTGGTCGTTGAGCTTGAGGTGCACCCAGTCGACCGTGAAGTCCCGACCGGCGGCCTGCGCGGCGGCGATGAAATCGCCCCGCAGCTTCGCCCGCGTGGTCTGCGGCGGCGTGTCCTTGGCCACCTCGATCTCCCCGTCGTCGGTGATCCGCCGCACCAGACCCTTGCGCTGCAACAGGTCGAACAGGCCCCGCCCGCGCCGGATGTCGTGGTAGGCCAGGTCCAGCTGCGCCACCCGCGGGCTGGACAGGTCCAGGTTGTGCTTCGCCCGGTACCGCTCCACCAGCCGGTGCTTGATCGCCCAGTCGATCTCGGTGTCGATCTTGCTGAAGTCCTGCTGCTCCACCGCGTCCAGCGCGCGGCCCCACAGCTCCACCACCCGCTGCGCCGTCGGGCCCGAATCGTTGGCCTGCACGTGCTGCACCGCGCGCCCGTAGTACTCGCGCTGGATGTCCAGCGCCGAGGCCTCCCGCCCGCCTGCCAGCCGCACCGGGCGCCGCCCCGTCAGGTCGTGGCTGATCTCCCGGATCGCCCGGATCGGGTTGTCCAGTGTGAAGTCCCGGAACTGCACACCCTGCTCGATCATCTCGAGCACCAGGTTCGCCGTGCCGATCTTCAGCAGCGTGGTCGGCTCCGCCATGTTCGAGTCACCCACGATGACGTGCAGCCGCCGGTACCGCTCGGCGTCGGCGTGCGGCTCGTCCCGCGTGTTGATGATCGGCCGCGACCGGGTCGTGGCGCTGGAGACGCCCTCCCAGATGTGCTCGGCCCGCTGCGACAGGCAGTACACCGCGCCCCGCGGCGTCTGCAGAACCTTGCCCGCGCCGCAGATCAGCTGACGGGTCACCAGGAACGGCAGCAGCACGTCGGCGATCCGCGAGAACTCACCCGCGCGCGTCACCAGGTAGTTCTCGTGACAGCCGTAGGAGTTGCCCGCCGAGTCGGTGTTGTTCTTGAACAGGAAGATGTCCCCGCCGATGCCCTCGTCGGCCAGCCGCCGCTCCGCGTCGACCAGCAGGTCCTCGAGGATCCGCTCACCGGCCTTGTCGTGCGTGACGAGCTGCACCAGGTCGTCGCACTCGGCCGTCGCGTACTCGGGGTGCGATCCCACGTCCAGGTAGAGCCGGGAGCCGTTTGACAGGAAGACGTTGGACGAGCGCCCCCACGACACGACCCGCCGGAACAGGTAACGCGCCACCTCATCGGGCGAGAGCCGGCGCTGCCCGTGGAACGTGCAGGTGACGCCGAACTCGGTCTCGATGCCAAAAATCCGCCGCTGCATCTCTCAATGCTAGGCGCTTTTGGCCCCGGCGCGGTGCGCCGTTCGGGCGGCGACACGCCGAGCGAGCGTCGCACCACGCACCGGATCACCCGGGACACCGCTGTCACCAGGGGTTTCCCACGTTGTGGCCCGGGCCACCCGATAGAGTCGTTCCGGACTGCGACAGGGGTGATCCGAAACCGTGACCGGCAACGCGGCGCTGCGAGCCGACTGCGCGAACTGCTTCGGCCTGTGCTGCGTGGCGCTGCCCTTCGCCGCCTCCGCCGACTTCGCCGTGGACAAGGACGCGGGCACCCCGTGCCGCAACCTGCTCGGCGACTTCCGCTGCGGCATCCACGCCCGCCTGCGCGACGAGGGCTTCACCGGCTGCACCGTCTTCGACTGCTTCGGCGCCGGGCAGCGCATCTCCCAGGAGACCTTCGGCGGCCGCGACTGGCGCCGGGCACCGGAAACCCGCGAGGCCATGTTCGCCGCCTTCCCGGTGATGCGGCAACTGCACGAACTGCTCTTCCACCTCACCCAGGCCCTGGCCCTGCCCGCGGCCCGCCCCGTCCACGACGACCTGCGCGCCGCCCTCGAGAAGACCGACCGCATGGCCGGAAGCGATCCCGCCGACCTCGTCCGGCTCGACGTCGCCGGCCACCGCGAACAGGTGAGCGCCCTGCTGCTGCGGGCCAGCGAACTGGTCCGCGGCAAGCGCGGCAAGAACCGCCGCGGAGCCGACCTGATCGGCGCGAACCTGCGTGGCGCCGACCTGCGGGCCGCCAACCTGCGCGGCGCCTACCTCATCGGCGCGAACCTCCGCCGCGCCAACCTGCGCCAGGCCGACCTCATCGGCGCGGACTTCCGCGGGGCCAACCTCGCGGGCGCCGACCTGACCGGCAGCCTCTTCCTCACGCAGGCCCAGGTGAACGCGGCCCAGGGCGACGGCACGACCCGCCTCCCGGAGGGGCTCGACCGGCCCGCCCACTGGCGCCCCTGACGAGCTCCATCGCGCACGGGCGCCGAAGGGCGCGGACCTGCGCCGCCCGCCCGCGATGATCAGTGTGGTCCATTCCGAGGCTGCGTGCCGCCACTGACGATGGTCACGCGGCCCCCGGCAACACCGCGCGGCGCGCCGGAGCCGCCCCCACGCGCCACGCCGCATCGCGGTGGCGCCGGGCAAGCCAGGCCCAACCCGCCCACCGCACCGGGGAAGCCGAGCCCGCGCGGCCGCGATGATCAGTGTCGTCCGCCCCCGGCCGCGGGCCGCATTCACGACGCCCACGCGCTCCCGGGCCGGCCCCGGGCGACACTGCGCGGCAGCCGCCATCGCCCCGCACACCACCCGGAAATGCGAAAGGCCCCCGGACCGAAGTCCGAGGGCCCCGCACCCGAGCTCAGCTCGCCGGCGGCGTCTCACCGTCCGCAGGCTTCTCCTCCGCGTCCCCGGCGGACTCGGCCGGCTGCTCCGGCAGCAACGCGTCCAGCGCGGCGCCCTGGATCCGCCGGAACTTGCGCCCTGGCCGCTCCCGGTCCAGCACCGCGACCTCCAGCTTCAACGGCGCGCTGTCCCCGTTGTTGCTGACCGCGCGCAGCGCGTCAAGCGCGACCTTCAGCGCGTCCCGCAGCTCCAGGCCGTCCTCGTAGATCTCCTTCAGCTTGTTCGCCACCGGCTCCGTCTGGCCACCGGTCACGACGTACCGCGGCTCGTCGAAGATCGAACCGTCGTAGGTCAGCCGGAACAGCTGGTCCTCCTCCGGAACCGACCCCACCTCCGCCACGCACAGCTCCACCTCGTACGGCTTGAGCTGCTCGGTGAAGATGCTGCCCAGCGTCGCCGCGTAGGCGTTCGCCAGCGCACGCGCCGTCACGTCCCGGCGGTCGTACTGGTAACCCTTCAGGTCCGCGTGCCGGATCCCGGCCACCCGCAGGTTCTCGTACTCGCTGTACCGGCCGACCGCCGCGAACCCGATCCGGTCGTAGATCTCGGAGATCTTGTGCAGCGTCGTCGACGGGTTCTCCGCCACGAACAGAACCCCGCTGCGGTACTTCAGCACGACCACGCTTCGGCCGCGCGCGATGCCCTTGCGCGCGAGCTCCGAGCGCTCACGCATCAACTGCTCAGGAGAGGCGTACAGCGGCATCGTCACGGTGAGGCTCCAAGAATGCTCGAAGGGAGGGAAGTTCGGCTACGGCGACCGCGCGGATCAGGTCCGGCCGTGGGTGGCCTGCTCGGCCCGGCCCGCGACGACCGCCTCCGCCACCGCGGCGGCCTGCTCGTCCGGCAGCCGCACCGCGCCACGCTCGGCGGTGATCGTCACCAGCGTCGGGAAGATCCGGCGAACCAGGTCCGGCCCGCCCGTCGCGCTGTCGTCGTCGGCCGCGTCGTACAGCGACTCCACCGCAGTGCGCACCGCGGTCTCCTCGTCGGCCTCCGGGTCGTACAGCTTCTTCAGCGCCGACTTCGCGAACAGCGACCCCGACCCGATCGCGTGGTAGCCCGCGCGCTCCTCGTACCGGCCACCGGTCACGTCGTAGGACACGATCCGCCCGGCGCGCTTCGGGTCGTCGGCCTCGATGTCGTAGCCGACGAACAACGGCAGCGCCGCCAGGCCCGCCATCGCCACGTCCAGGTTGCCCTTGACCATGGTGGCGAGCTTGTTCGTCTTGCCGTCCAGGGACAGCGGAACGCCCTCGATCTTCTCGTAGTGCGCCAGCTCGACCGCGTAGAGCCGCACCAGCTCCAGTGCGATCCCGGCGCTGCCCGCGATGCCCACCGCGGAATAACCGTCGGTGACGTGCACCTTCTCCATGTCCCGCGACGCGATCAGGTTCCCCGACGTCGCCCGCCGGTCACCGGCGATCAGCACGCCACCGGAGAACGACACGGCCACGATCGTGGTGCCGTGCGGCGCGTCCAGCTCACCCGCGCCGGAATTGGGCAGCTGCCGGCGCCCCGGCAGCAGGTCAGGCGCCTGCATGCGGAGGAACTCGGCGAACGACGACGTCGTGCTCGAGAAGAAGGCAGCGGGCAGCGCGGAGCCCGTGGGGCCCGAGGTGTGTTCCATACGTGCTCGTGGTTCCCATCGACGAAGTGTGGCGCTCCCGCGGGCACCACACCCGCGGAAGCGCGACAGCCGGCACTACAAGCTACTCGGTGCGACCACCCTAGTGGCCGCGGTTGAGCGGTTACTCGCCGCCCTTTTGCACGTAGGCGCGTACGAAGTCCTCGGCGTTCTCCTCGAGCACGTCGTCGATCTCGTCCAGGATCGTGTCGACGTCCTCACCCAGCTTCTCGCGGCGTTCCTGGCCGGCCGGGGCGCCACCCTCGACCTCGTCGTCAGAGCCGCCGCCACCGTGCTTCTCGATCTTCTCCTGAGCCATCTCGCCTCCCGGTGAGTCTTGTCCCTAGCCTACCCAGAGACCACGACAATCGGTGGTTTTCCCGCTGCGGTCAGTCGGAACCCGTCAGCGCCTCGACCAGTTCCTCGGCCGTCTCCGACTCGTCCAGCAGCCGCCCGACGTGCGCCTTCGTGCCCCGCAACGGCTCCAGCGTCGGGATCCTGACCAGCGACTCCTTGCCCACGTCGAAAATCACCGAGTCCCACGACGCGGCCGCGATCGACGTCGCGTACTTCTCCAGCGCCCGCCCGCGGAAGTAGGCGCGCGTGTCCTCCGGCGGGTTCGTGATCGCCGCCTGCACCTCCTCCTCGGTGACCAGCCGCTTCATCGAGCCACGCGCCACCAGGCGGTTGTACAGGCCCTTCTGCAGCCGCACGTCCGAGTACTGCAGGTCCACCAGGTGCAGCCGCGGCGCGGCCCACCCCAGGTTGTCCCGCTGCCGGTAACCCTCCAGCAGCCGCAGCTTCGCGGGCCAGTCCAGCCGGTCCGCGCACTCCGCCGGGTCCCGCGCCAGCGCGTCCAGAATCTCGCCCCAGACCCGCAGCACCTCCTTGGACATCGCGTCCCCGCCTGTGCGCTCCAGGTGCGCCGCCGCCAGCTCGTGGTAGGCGAACTGCAGGTCAAGGCCGGTGTACTTGCGGCCGCCCGCCACCGCCACCTTCGTCTTCAGCGTCGGGTCGTGGCTGATCTGGTGCACCGCCCGCACCGGCTCGTCCAGCTTCAGGTCGTCGAACCGCTGACCGGCCTCGATCATGTCCAGCACCAGCGCCGTCGTGCCCAGCTTCAGGTACGTCGAGTACTCGGCCATGTTCGCGTCGCCGATGATGACGTGCAGCCGCCGGTACTTGTCCGCGTCCGCGTGCGGCTCGTCGCGGGTGTTGATGATCCCCCGCTTCAGCGTCGTCTCCAGGCCGACCTCGACCTCGATGTAGTCCGAACGCTGCGACAGCTGGAAGCCGGCCTCCTCGCCCTGCGGACCGATGCCCACCCGGCCCGAGCCGGTGACCACCTGCCGCGACACGAAGAACGGCGTCAGCCCCGCGATCACCGAGGTGAACGGCGTCGACCGGGCCATCAGGTAGTTCTCGTGGGTGCCGTAGCTGGCCCCCTTGCCGTCCACGTTGTTCTTGTACAGCTGCAACACCGGCTGCCCGGGCACGGTGGCCGCCCGCATCGCGGCCTCCTCCATCACCCGCTCGCCCGCCTTGTCCCAGATGACCCCGTCCCGCGGGTTGGTCACCTCGGGCGCCGAGTACTCCGGGTGCGCGTGGTCGACGTAGAGCCGGGCGCCGTTGGTCAGGATGACGTTGGCCGCGCCGAGGTCCTCCACGTCCGGGTCGTGCCCCGGCCCGCCGGGCCCTGCCAGGTCGAACCCGCGGGCGTCGCGCAGCGGCGACTCCACCTCGTAGTCCCACCGCGCGCGGCGCGCCCGCGGGATGTCCGCGGCCGCCGCGTAGGCCAGCACGACCTGCGTCGATGTCAGTACCGGGTTGGCCGTCGCGTCGCCCGGCACGGCGATGCCGTACTCGACTTCGGTTCCCATGATCCGCCGCATGTCCCAAGCCTACGGGTCGCGGGCGGCAACGGTGAGTGGGCCACCGGTTGCGACCAGGTAAAGCACCTGGTTCTGCCATGCTGTCGGGGATGGTGAGCAGTGCTGAGGAAATGGTCGCCCACTACGACGCCGCGGGCGCGGTCGTGGGCCGGGTGCGCCGCGCCGACATTCGCGAACAGGGCCTATGGCACGCCGCGACGCTGGTCCTGGTGCGCTCCGGGGACGGCTCCCGCGTGTACGTGCACCGGCGCTCCCCGGACAAGGACGTCTTCCCCGGGCTGTACGACTGCTGGGCGGGCGGCGTGGTCGCCGCGGGCGAAACCCCCGCCGAGGGCGCGGAACGGGAGCTGGCCGAGGAACTGGGCGTGCGCGGCGTACCCCTGCGACCCCTGTTTACGTTCACGTTCGAGCAGCCGCCACTCCGCTGCCACTACTTCGCCTACCAGGCCCGCTGGGACGGACCGGTCGTGCACCAGCCGGAGGAAATCGTCTCCGGCCGGTGGATGCCCCTGGACGAGCTGCGAACGTGGGCAGACGACCCGGAAAGCCCTTTCGTGCCCGACGGCAGGCACGCGATCCGCGAGTGGTTCCGCCGCACATAGCCCTTTTCCGGCCCGGCGTCAGCTCCGCGGCAGCTTCCCGGCGGCCACCGACGCCAGGCCCTTCACCGCTTCCGCTGCCCTGTTCTGCGTGCTCGCGGTGACCTGCAGGCCGGACAGCACATGCCCGCCGGCCAGCAGCAACGTGCAGGTGGTGCCGTCGCACCAGGCGCGCGCGGCCTCCGCGCCGGCCGGGCGGGTGACCGTCAGGGCCGTGCCGTCGCAGTCGACCTGCGCCAGCACCTCGGCCGCGGTGCGGTCGAGGTAGCCGGTGACCTGCTGCGTCAGCGAGGAACCGCTGTTGTAGAGCCAGGTCGAGCCGCGCGGGTCCCCGGCGGGCACGGCGTCGAAACAGGATCCGTTGGCAGCGCGGGCCGCCGCCTCCCGCACGCCCTCGCCCGACAGGTCGCTCTTGGTGAGCACCGCCGCCGCCACGTCCTCGGCGATGTGGTTCACCGGGGTGAGCTCCGCCGCCTGGCCGACCGAGACGCTCGGCGAGGCCGACGGCGTCGTCACCGGCGTCGTCGCGTCCGCCGGCTTGTCGTAGTAGGTCTCCAGGTCGTTCGGGCGATCCGCGCACCCGGTGAGCCCGGTCAGCACGACCGCGGCCAGGACCACCATCCCTCCATGACGCACGGTGACGTTCCCTTCAGTATGCGTTGTGGGCGCTGAGATTAGTCGAAGCCTTCACTGCCACTGCAGCGAGGATCGCCGATCCCAGTACCGTTCCGGCGGCTCGGCCAGCGGCCGCAGCGCCGCGAGTTCGCCCCGTGGCAGGTCGACGCCGTTGGCAGCGAGATTGGCGGCCAGCTGCTGCGGACTGGACGGGCCGATGAGGACCGTGTCCGCCCACGGCTGGGCCAGCACCGCGGCGATCGCGACGGCGTCCGCGCCGACTCCGTAGCGTCGCGCCAGGCGGGTGATCGCGGGTGGCGGGTTGACCACCAGCCTGCCGTTGGCAAGGGTTTCCTTGACCAGCACCAGGTTCCCCGCCGCGTGCGCCTCCGCGAGCGCGGGACCCGCCGACGGTTCGAGCAGGTTCCAGGTGGACTGCACGGCCGAGAACACCGGCCGCCCGGCCACTTCCAGCTCGAACGCCCGCCGGATCACCTCGGACTGCCGCGGCCCGGAGGTGGAGAACCCGACGCGCACGCCGTCGTCGCTGAGCGCCGCCAGCGCCCGCTGCAGCGCCTCGTCGGTGAACAGCGGGCTGTCCACGGTGAGCGAGTGCACCTGGTAGAGGTTGATGGCGTTGCCGAGCAGCGAGCGGCTTTCGGTCCACTGGCGGGAGAACACGCCCGCCGAGTGCTCCTTCACCTCGTGCATCGTGGCGTCCATGCGCCAGCCGCCGACGTAGGTGTAGCCCCACTTGCTGGAGACGGTGAGGTCCGCGTGGCCGCGTTCGGCGAGCCATCCAGCGAGGAACTCCTCGGCCCGGCCGTAGGAGCGGGCGACGTCGATCCACCGCACACCGGCCGCGTACGCCGCGTCGAGCACCGCAAACGTCGCCTCCCGCATCGTCCGCACGTCCCGCCGGACCGGGAGCTCGCTGCTCCGGCCGAGGTTGATGTAGGCGGGCCGCCCGAGGGCCGCCAGGCCGAGTCCGATTCGCAGGGGAGTGTCCTTTCCGTGCGGGTTTTGTGGGGTGCCCGGGGAGCGGGCCAGCGGTGGTTTTTGGCCAAAAGCCGCCACGTATAGGTCGTTATACGCCTGATGCTCGCTGCCGGAGGATCTCCAGCCACTGCTCGGAGTTCAGCGCCTGCCGGTGCAGCTTCTCCAGCCGCGCCGCAGGCGCCCGCACATAGCCCTTGCCGAAGACCGGCGCGATCTGGCGCAGGCTGGCCCCCTCCTCCCGCGCGGCCAGCAGCACCCAGTCCGAGGCGTCGGCGCAGGCCGCCGACGCGCGCCGCAACTCCCCCAGCAACCGGATCAGCTCCTCCGGCGGGACGGCGTGCGCGCGGACCGCCTGGGCGGTCTCCTCGAGCCAGGCCAGGACGTCGGCCTCGGTGATCGGGGCGCGGATTTCGGCCGCAGGCTCGGTCATGGCGCGCAGTATAGGTCGTTATACGGCCGTCGGGGTACGACACGCCGGGCAACCGGAGCCGTCGCGAAGCGTCTTGACCACGTGCCCGACAAGATCATCCGGCGGCTCCGCGGCGGCGCGGCCGCGGTCGCCGTGACGGTCCTCCTCTCCCCCGTGCACGGCATCGCGGTGTTGGTGTTCCTGCTCTCCGCGCAGCGGTACGACTCCAGCGGACAGGGCGGGCCGTTCCGCAGCTGCGCACCGGACTCGGTGTCCTGCGCCGGGCCGAACGTGCCCCTGATGATCGGGTCCGCGCTGGTCGTGGCCGGCGGCCTGCTGCTCGCCTGCTGGGCGGGGCGGCGCGCGGCGCGCCCCTGACACGGCGGAGGCCGCCGACCCGGACGGATCGGCGGCCTCCCCTGGCTCCCCTGCGGTTACAGGTACTGGCCGGTGTTCGTGGCCGTGTCGATGACGCGGCCGGACTCCTGGTTCTTCCCGGTGACCAGGGTGCGGATGTAGACGATCCGCTCGCCCTTCTTGCCCGAGATCCGGGCCCAGTCGTCCGGGTTGGTGGTGTTGGGCAGGTCCTCGTTCTCCGCGAACTCGTCGACGATCGCGTCGAGCAGGTGCTGCACCCGCAGACCGGGCTGCTTGGTCTCCAGCACCGACTTGATCGCCGCCTTCTTCGCCCGGTCCACGATGTTCTGGATCATCGCGCCCGAGTTGAAGTCGCGGAAGTACAGGACCTCCTTGTCACCGTTGGCGTAGGTGACCTCGAGGAACCGGTTCTCGTCCGTCTCCTCGTACATCCGCTCGACGGTGTTCTGGATCATCGCGTCGATCGTGGCCTGCGCGTCCCCGCCGAACTCGGCGAGGTCGTCGGCGTGGATCGGCAGCCCCGGCGTCAGGTACTTGGAGAAGATGTCCTTCGCGCCCTCGGCGTCCGGCCGCTCGATCTTGATCTTCACGTCCAGCCGGCCCGGCCGCAGGATCGCCGGGTCGATCATGTCCTCGCGGTTGGAGGCGCCGATGACGATGACGTTCTCCAGACCCTCGACACCGTCGATCTCGGCCAGCAGCTGCGGCACGATCGTGGTCTCCACGTCCGACGAGACACCGCTGCCGCGGGTGCGGAAGATCGACTCCATCTCGTCGAAGAACACGATCACGGGCGTGCCGTCGGAGGCCTTCTCCCGAGCCCGCTGGAAGATCAGGCGGATGCTCCGCTCGGTCTCGCCGACGAACTTGTTGAGCAGCTCCGGGCCCTTGATGTTGAGGAAGTAGGACTTGGCGTCCTTCGAATCGCCGTCCCCGCGCGCCTCGGCCACCTTCTTGGCCAGCGAGTTGGCGACCGCCTTCGCGATCAGCGTCTTACCGCAACCGGGCGGGCCGTAGAGCAGGACGCCCTTGGGCGGCCGCAGCTCGTACTCCCGGTAGAGGTCGGCGTGCAGGAACGGGAGTTCCACCGCGTCGCGGATCTGCTCGATCTGCCGCCCGAGACCACCGATGTCCTCGTATCGGACGTCCGGGACCTCCTCCAGCACGAGGTCCTCGACCTCGGCCTTCGGCACCCGCTCGTAGGCGTAGCCCGCCTTCGAGTCCACCAGCAGCGAGTCGCCCGGCTTGAGCGTCTGCGCGGCCAGCGGGTCGGAGAGCCAGACCACCCGCTCCTCGTCGGCGTGACCGACGACGAGAGCGCGGGCGCTGCCGCCCTCCGTGGCCGGCGTCAGGACCTCGCGCAGCGAGCAGACCTCGCCGGTGAGCTCGAAGTCGCCTGCCTCGACGACGGTCAGGGCCTCGTTCAGCCGGAGCGCCTGACCGCGCTGGAGGGAGTCCACCTCCACCGCGGGCGAGACGGACACCCGCATCTTGCGGCCCGCCGTGAACACGTCCACGGTGTTGTCCTCGTACGCCGCGACGAACACGCCGTACCCGCTGGGGGGCTGGGCGAGCCGGTCGACCTCTTCCCGCAGCGCGAGGAGCTGCCCCCGCGCCTCGCGGAGGGTCTCCACGAGCTTGTTGTTCCGCTCCGTGAGCTGGGCGACTCGTTCCGACGCCTCGGCGAGGCGCTGTTCCAGCACACGGTTCTGACGGGGTGATTCGGTTAGTTTCCGCCGCAGCAGAGCCACTTCCTCTTCCAGGAAGCGGACCTGCCGCGCCTGCTCGTCCGGCGTCGTTCCAGCTCCACTGATCTCTGAAGGGTCGGCGTCCTCGTGCCGACCTCCGGGAAGGTCGTGTTGCATGTCGGCACCTCCTCGGAGTGCTTTTAACCCACGGTACCGGCGATCACCGACATGAAAAGCCCTATCCGCATTACAGGATCGGCGCGTCGCATCACGAACCCGGACGGAACCGTTTCACAGGCGTCCCGGCGGGCGGTCGGCGAACCGCTCGAAACACTACGGACAGTAGCCACCCGGCCACCAATAGCGGCCATCCGGGCGGTGAGCGATTCACTCATGTCACGACCACCCAACCAAGGCTTTACAGGACGTTCACAGGGCGTCTTCCCCTTCTCCTCCTTCTTCAAACCGGGCGGTTTTCACGTCGCCGCACCGGATCGCGGGCCGCCACGCCCGGTGTCCAAGATCGAGTTGTCCGGTATCGGCGCTACGATCGCTCGCGTTACAGCCCCGGTTCGCGTCCGGGGAGAAACCGGATGCCGCTTCGGCGCGTCGAAGGCAGGCAGACACCCGACGTGAACGAGGAGACGGCCGTCCATGACCTACCCGCCGCACAGCCCGGGCCAGCCCGGCCCCCACGGGGCGCAGGGCCCGCGAGGCCCCTACGGACAGCCGGGCCCGTACGGGCAGCAGCCCGGGCACCCGCAGGGCGGACCGCGGCAGCCCTACCCGCCGCAGGGCGCTCCCCAGCAGCCGCAACAGCCGCCGCACCCGCAGACCCCGGCGCCCGGGTTCCCCGGCGCGACGCAGCAGTTCGGAGCTCCGGGTTTCGGTGCCGGGGGCGGCCAGGGCAGTGAGCCGCCGAAGAAGAAGACCGGGCTGATCGCCGGCATCGCGGCGGCCGTGGTCGTGGTCGCCGGGGTGGCCGTCACGCTGGTGCTCACCCTCGGCGGCGACGACGAGAACAGCGGCACCACCACGGCCGCCGCGGGCTCCTCGTCCGCCGCGAGCCCCACGGCGCGCGCGAA
The DNA here is from genome assembly GCF_000739085.1 of Amycolatopsis methanolica 239. Lineage (NCBI taxonomy): Bacteria > Bacillati > Actinomycetota > Actinomycetes > Pseudonocardiales > Pseudonocardiaceae > Amycolatopsis > Amycolatopsis methanolica. The sequence goes on from NZ_CP009110.1 coordinate 3,664,225, forward strand.
CTCCTCGACCGCCACCGCGCCGTCGTCCCGGTCGTCCCGCTCGTCCGCGTCCACCGCCGCCGGCGGTGGCGCCACGGGCGGCGCGGACAGCGTCGCCCAGCAGGTCGTGGACGCCATGAACGCCCGCAGCGCCAGCCGGTACGCCGCGCTGACCTGCGGCGGCGCCACCGACAGCAAGGTGTCCGCGCTGCAGTCCCAGTGGGACGCGGCCACCGAGCTGCACGCCACCATCTCCGGCCCGGCCGAGATCACCGGCGACACCGCCAAGGTGCCGGTCGCGCTGCGTTACAACGGCGACCAGCAGAATGCGAAGATGCCGCTGAAACGACAGGGGTCGAACTGGTGCGTCGACGAGTCCTGAGCCCACCCATCCGAGAAGGGGTAACCCGATCATGACCTACCCGCCGCAACAGCCTGGGCCCTACGGGCAGCAAGACCCCTACGGGCAGCAGGGCCAGCCGCGCCCCTACGGGCAGCAGCCTGGCGGCGGCTACCCCCAGCAGCCCGGGCATCCCCAGGGCGGGCCCCAGCAGCCCGGGTACCCGCAGGGCGGGCAGCCCGGCTACCCGCGGACGCCGCCGCCCGGGTTCCCCGGCGGCACGCAGCAGTCCGGCCAGAACCCCTACGCCGACTCCCACGCGACGCAGCAGTTCCCGGGCGGGCCGGGCGGTGAGCCGCCAAAGAAGAAGACCGGCCTGATCGTCGGCATCGCGATCGCCGCGGTGGTCGTCATCGGCGGCGCGGTCGCCGCGATCCTGCTGCTGAACGGTGGCGACGACAACAACTCCGCCGCCCCCAGCACGAGCGCCGCCCCGCCGGCGAGCTCCAGCGAGAAGGCGCCCAGCAGCTCGCGCACGCCGCCGCCGACCTCAGCGCCGAAGGGCACCGCCGCGCCGGGCGGGAAGTCCACGCCGGAGGAGACCGCGCAGGCGATCGCCACCGCGTACAGCACCGGGGACAAGGCGACCATCCAGTCGATGGTGTGCGCGAGCCGCCCGCAGTCGGTGCCGGACATCCCGTCCGGCATCACCGTCACCGTGACCGGCAGCCCGGACGTCTCCGGCGACACCGCCTACGTCCCGGTGCACGCGGTCGGCCCCGGCGGCACCAACGACTTCGAGCTCGGCCTCGCCAACGAGGGCGGCGTGTGGTGCTACCTGGGCGACCGGACCTGACGGAGGACCTCAGCCGCGGCTCGGCCTGCGCTGCGGCCGCGGCGGGGTCACCCCGTCGGCCAGCCTGCGCGTGGTGAGCAGGAAGGCGGTGTGCCCGACCATCCGGTGTTCCGGGCGCACGGCCAGGCCCACCACGTGCCAGGGCCGCACGAGGGTCTCCCACGACTCGGGCTCGGTCCAGCCCTGCATCTCCCGCAGCGCCTCGGTGACGCGCGACAGCTGGGTCACCGTCGCCACGTAGACGACCAGCACCCCGCCGGGGACGAGGCTGCGGTGGACGGTGTCGAGCACCTCCCACGGCGCCAGCATGTCCAGGATGACCCGGTCGACCTCGCCCTCGTGATTTTTGAGGTCGTCGACCTTGAGCGTCCAGTTCGGCGGCCGCTCGCGGAAGAACCGCTCCACGTTCTTGACCGCGTGCTCGGCGTGGTCCTCGCGCACCTCGTAGGACAGCACGCTGCCCTCCGGGCCCACCGCGCGCAGCAGGGAGCAGGTCAGCGCGCCGGACCCGGCGCCCGCCTCCAGCACCCGCGCGCCCGGGAAGATGTCGCCCCACATCACGATCTGCGCCGCGTCCTTGGGGTAGATCACCTGCGCGCCGCGCGGCATGGACAGCACGTAGTCCGCCAGCCGCGGCCGCAGCGCCAGGTAGGCGGTGCCGCCGCCGGACGTGATCACCGAACCCTCCGGCTTGCCGATCAGGTCGTCGTGCTTCAGCGCGCCGCGGTGGGTGTGGTACTCCTCCCCCTCGGCGAGCACCAGCGTGTAGTTCCGCCCCTTCGGATCGGTCAGACGCACCCTGTCGCCCGGGCGGAACGGCCCGCTCACCTGCACTTGATTGACTCCTCGAAACTCGCGCGATCGCAGCGCTCGATCTTCGCAGACCCGCCGGTCAGCGGACGCGGCGGGCCGACAGCGCCGAGCGCAGGTCCTCCCGGCGCAGCACCCCGGCCGGGCGGCCCTCGTCGTCGACCACGAGGAACTGCCACGCGGCGGTCTCGCGCACCCGCTCGGCGATCTCCTCCCCCGGTTCGGAGGCGAGCAGCACGGTCTCGGCGCGGATCGGCTCCGCGGCGAGCTCCGCCGGGGCCTGCGGCGAGGTCTCGGCGAGCCGCTCGGCGGCGCCCTCGTCGAGCAGGCCGGCCGCGACGCCGTCCGCGCGCACCAGCACCACTCCCCTGCCCGCCGCGGCCGCGAGCGCGTCCGACACCGGGCTCTCCGCGGGCAGCTGCAGCACCGGCCGGGTCAGCTCGGTGACCGCGAGCCCCTCCGGCCAGCCGCGGTTGGCGTCGGCGGCCAGCTCGGACGCGGCGCCGGCGGCGACGAACCACGCGGTGACCACGCAGACACCCAGCCGCAGCCAGCGGTCCTCGCTGCTGGAGACCATGCCGACCGTCGCCCACACCAGCAGCCCGGCCGCGACGATCCCGCCGCCCACCACCGCCGCGCGCGTGCCGCTGGCCCGGCGCCCGGTGACCGCCCACACCCCGGCGCGCAGCATGCGCCCGCCGTCCAGCGGCAGGCCGGGGAGCAGGTTGAACACGCCGACCGCGAGGTTGGCCACGGCGCACTCGGCGACCAGCAGCCACACCGCGCCGTCCGGCGGCACGGCGAACATCAGCAGACCGCAGAACGCCGCGAGCAGCACGGAGACGACCGGTCCCGCGGCAGCAATCAGCCCCTCCTGCCCCGGCCGTCGCGGAGTGCGGGCCACTTCGGACAGACCGCCGAGCAGGAACAGCCGCAGCCGCCGCACCGGGATCCCCATCCGCAGCGCCACCACGCAGTGCCCCAGCTCGTGGGCCAGCACGGACAGGCCGAGCAGCACGGCGAACGCCGCCGCCAGCACCCACGACGTGGCCGCGCTCGCTCCGGGCAGGAGCCGGTCGACCAGCGGCTGGTAGAGCACGACCACCACGAGCGAGCCGACCCACCAGGACGGGGCGAGCAGCACCGGCACGTCCTGGACCCGGAACAGCAGCAGGCCGCCGTCGGCGGTGGTCAGCACCCGCCTCGGCTGGTTTCCTCCGTGCTCGCCGGTCGCGGCCATGCCGGACAGGGTAGAGCGTGCGGTGTCAGACGGCCGTGACCCGCCGTGGCGCGCGGCGTCGCGATCTTGTCGGACCCCTCGTTTAGGGTGCGGGGTATGGCTCAGACGGCGACCACGGATCCCCAGCTCGGCGTGCGCCGCCCCGCGCTGTCCCCCTCGCGGGCCAGCGACTTCAAACAGTGCCCGCTGCTCTACCGCTTCCGGGCGGTCGACCGGCTGCCGGAGGTGCCGACGAAGGCGCAGCTGCGCGGCACGCTCGTGCACTCGGTTTTGGAGCGGCTGTTCGCGCTGCCGAAGACCGACCGCGAACCGGATCGCGCCCGCGAGCTGCTCGCGCCCACCTGGAGCGAACTGTCGGCCGACAACCCGGAGTGGGCCGAGTTGTTCGACGGCGAGGACGTGCAGGGCTGGCTGGAGTCGGCGACCAAGCTGCTGGACAGCTACTTCCAGCTGGAGGACCCGCGCCGGTTCGACCCGGAGGCGTGCGAGCTGCACGTGGAGCTGGAGCTGGAGTCCGGTGTCCGGCTGCGCGGGTACGTCGACCGGCTGGACGTCGCGCCCACCGGCGAGATCCGCGTGGTGGACTACAAGACCGGCGCCGCGCCCCGCGAGATCGGCGAGGCCAAGGCGATGTTCCAGATGAAGTTTTACGCCGTGGTGCTGTGGCGGCTGCGTGGCGTGGTGCCGCGCCAGCTGAAGCTCATGTACCTCACCGACGGCCAGTCGCTCGCCTACGCCCCGGACGAGGCCGAGCTGCGCCGGTTCGAGCGCACGCTGGAGGCGATCTGGCAGGCGATCCTCAAAGCGGGCAAGACCGGCGACTTCCGGCCGAGCCCCAGCCGGCTCTGCGACTGGTGCGCGCACCAGTCGCTGTGCCCGTCGTTCGGCGGCACGCCGCCGGAGTACCCGGGCTGGCCGGAGCCGGACCCGGGTGTGGAAACAGCATTGGATCGAGCGGACTGAGATGACGGAGAACGCTTTCTACCTGCCGCTGGGCGGCGACCGCTACCAGCCGACCGAGCACACGGCCGGGCCGTGGACGCCGGAGGCGCAGCACTTCGGGCCGCCGTCGGCGCTGCTCGCCCGCGCGCTGGAGAACCTGGCCGCCGAGCGGCCGGGGCTGCTGGCGCGGGTCACCGTGGAGATCCTCGGCCCGGCGCCGCTGACCGAGCTGTCGCTGCGGTCCTGGGTGGAGCGTCCCGGCCGGTCGGTCGAGCTGCTCGGCGCTGAGCTGCACGACGGCACGCGGGCAGTCGCGCGGGCCTCGGCGTGGCGGATCGCCGAGGCCGACACCACGGACGTGGCCACCGAGGAGCCGGCGCCACCGTCCCCCGAGGACTGCCGTCCGGCGTCCTGGCCCGACACGTGGGGCCGCGGCGGCTACCTGGGCGCGATGGAGTGGCGCGTCATCGCGGGGTCGCCCGCGGAGCCGGGCCCGGCGTGGGTGTGGGGCAGGCAGCGGGTCGAGCTGGTGGCCGGGGAGAAGCCGACGCCGCTGCAGCGGCTGTTCGCGGTCGCCGACACCGGCAACGGCGCGTCGAACTTCCTGGACCCGGCGAAGTGGTGGTTCATCAACAGCGAGCTGACCGTGCACCTGCGGCGCGCACCGGTCGGCGAGTGGATCGCGCTGGACGCGCGCACGCTGGTCGGCCCGTCCGGGGTAGGCACCGCCACCAGCACGCTGTCCGACGTACGGGGCCAGGTGGGCCACGGCGCACAGGCGCTGATGGTGCGGACACGCTGACGGGCGTGACCGTCCCCCGCGAGCCGCACGAGATCCACTACTCTGCGGCCAGAACCGACTGACCTGGGAGCGCTCGAGTGCAGATCACCTCGGTGGTCAACCAGAAGGGCGGCGTCGGCAAGACGGCGCTGAGCGTCGGGGCCGCCGCGGCGCTGGCCGAACGCGGCCGTCGGGTGCTGCTGATCGACCTCGACCCGCAGGGTCACGCGACCACGGAGATGCTGGGCCTGGAGGAGGTTCCCCCGCAGGCGCCGAGCCTGGCCAAGGCGCTCACCAAGATGTGGAAGGGGCCGGTCGAGGAGCTGATCGTGCCGCACCGGCGCAGCAACATCGGCCCCGGCGGCGCGTTCGACGTGATCCCGACCTCGCCCGGCATGTTCGACCTGGTGCGCAGGCTCGACCAGTTCCGGGTGCCAGGCTGGCAGCTGGCGCGGGTCGTGCAGTTCGCCAACTACGACCACGTCATCATCGACTGCCCGCCCGCCCTGGACGTGCTGACGAACAACGCCCTCGCGGCGACGCACGGCATCCTGGTGCCGGTGCAGCCGGACCGCACCAGCATCCGGGCGCTGCGGCTGCTCAACGACCAGCTGTACTACGTGCAGACCGCGCTGAACCGCCCGCCGATCCCCTATTTCGGGGTGGTGCCGGGCCTGTACCGGCGGCCGATGTCGGGGTACGCGGTGGCGGCGCTGGAGGAGCTCAAGCAGTTTGGGTACCCGCTGCTGGCGCACGTGCCGCTCGGGGTGGTGATGAACGAGGCCGCCGCGCGCGGCATGCCGGTCACGACGTTCGCACCGGAGACCACCCAGGCGTTCGCCTTCCGCGAAATCGCGGCGGTGCTGGACGGGCACCTCGCGCGGCAGCAGCCTTCGGCCCCGATCCCCGCCGAGGACGACTTCGTGTTCGAGGACTTCATCACCCAGGTAGCGCAAACCCGCAACGAGAACGACAACGGCGCGCGGAAGAAGCTGTACGACCTGATGCCCAAACGTCCCCGCGACTAGTGGAGCTGCGGTCGATCGGGCGCCCTGCCGGGTCGTTCCAGCAACCGCTTTCCGCCAGTGAGGTCGTGGCGATGGCCCAGCGCGCGTTCGGGGTGCCGCCGGTGTCCGCGGTGGAGCTCGACAATGGGTCTGTACAACACGACCTACCGGGTGGAGTTGCCCTCGCGGAAGGCGGTTGTCCTGCGGGTGGCGCCGGAACCCCGGCGGCAGTTCCGCATCGAGCGGGAGCTGATGCGCAACGAGCACGTGAGCCTGCCGTTCTTCGCGCCGATCGCCAGCCTGATGCCCCAGACGTTGTTCGCGGACTGGACGCGGGACATCGCCGGGCGGGACTACGTGTTCCAGACCTTCCTCCCCGGGATCCCGGCGCCACAGGGGCTCCGATCGTACCCACGTCCACAGTGGACCAACTTCTACCGCGGTCTCGGTGCGCTGGCACGGACCGTGCACGAGGTGCGCGGCCCCGCGTTCGGCCCGGTCGCCGGCCCGGCGTCCGCCACGTGGAGCGAGGCGGTGCTGGACGAGATCACCGAGCCCAAGCTGCTGCAGGACGCCCCGGGATCCGCCAACATGCTCCTCTCTTCCAGGCCGCGGCGCTGGTGATCAACGGCGTCCTAGACCATGAAACGCCAGCGCCTCGATGACCTCGATAGCGGTGGGAAGAGCCATCCGGGACGCTGGGCCGGCCACAGAACAGGCGTGCATCAAAGCGGCTGCGTATAGGTCGTTATACACATCTCGAGCGGTCAACGAGTGATCGACGGATCGGCTCGGCGAGAAGCTGATCAGTGGAAGGGCGCTCCGGGTCAGGTCCGGCGCGAGGCGCAGCTCCGAGCTCGCACCTCCAGATACCGCCGCTCCGGCGCGCTCAACGTACCCCGCGCGGCGCGGTGGTACGCCTCCGCCGCAGCGGGAAGATCGCCGGCCCGCTCCAGCAGGTGCGCGCGCACCGCGTCCACGCGGTGGTGCCGGGCCAGCGCCGGGTCCTCCGCCGCCACCGCCAGCTCCCGCAGCCCGGCCTCCGGACCGTCCACTTCGGCCACCGCCACGACCCGGTTCAGCGTCACCATCGGACCGGGCGCCACCGCCGCGAGCAGCTCGTACAGCCCGGCGATCTCGCGCCAGTCGGTGTCCTCCGCTCGCGCGGCCTGCCCGTGCACGGCGGCGATCGCGGCCTGCATCTGGTACGGGCCGACCGGCGCGGTCGTCAGCGCCCGCGTCACCAGCGCCGTGCCCTCGTCGATCATCGCCCGGTCCCACCGCGACCGGTCCTGTTCGGCGAGCGGGACCAGCGCACCACCGGGACCGGTGCGGGCGGCGCGGCGCGCGTCGGTCAGGAGCATCAGCGCGAGCAGGCCCGCCACCTCGCCCTCGTCCGGCAGCCGGGCGTGCAGCTGCCGGGCCAGGCGGATCGCCTCGGCGGTCAGGTCCACGCGCTGCAACGACTCCCCCGAACTCGCCGTGTGCCCCTCCGTGAAGACCAGGTACAACACGTTGAGCACGGCGGCCAGGCGCGGCCCGTAGTCCTCCGGCGCGGGCGGCCGGAACCGGGCGCCCGCGGCCTTGATCCGCTGCTTCGCGCGGCTGATGCGTTGCGCGATCGTGGATTCCGGCACCAGGTAGGCCCGCGCGATCTCGGCGGTGGTGAGCCCGCCGACCGCCCGCAGCGCCAGCGCCACCTGCGACGCCGGGGTGAGCGACGGGTGGCAGCACAGCATGAGCAGGGTGAGCGTGTCGTCCACCGCGGGCACCGGCGCCGGGTCCGGTGGCGTCATCAGCGCGACGTTCTCCTCACGGCGGCGGCGCGCGGTCTCCGACCGCCACAGCTCGATCCGCCGCCGGGACGCGGTCGTGATCAGCCAGCCCTTCGGGTTGTCCGGCATGCCCTGGGCCGGCCACTGCGTCGCGGCCGCGAGCAGCGCCTCCTGCACGGCGTCCTCGCACAGGTCGAAGTCGCCGTAGCGGCGCACCAGCGCAGCGAGCACCTGCGGCGCCAGCTCGCGCAGCACCTCGGTCACGGCAGGAAGACGCTCAGGTCCTGCGTCGGACGCACCTCGACCAGGCCGAGCCCCGCCTCCGGGATCCGCGCCGCCCACTCCACGGCCCGCTCCAGGCTCGCGCAGTCCAGCACGTAGAACCCGGCCAGCTGCTCCTTGACCTCGGCGAACGGCCCGTCCCCCGCCACGACCTGCCCGTCGGAGACCAGAACCCGCTTGCCGGTCTCCGGCGGCGCCAGCGACGCCGAGGTCACCAGCTCCCCCGACTCCGCCAGGTCGCGATCCAGCGCCTCGTACGCCTTGAGCCCCTGCCGTTTGTCGTCGTCGGCCAGGCTTTCCCACACCGCCTGCGACGCCGCGTTGCGGTAGATCAGCACCAGGAACTTCATCTGCCCTCCTGGACTCCTCACCCGGGATGTCGAGACCGGGCCCGCGGTCTCGACGTCACCGCTGGAAGCACACACCCTAACCGGAGGACGACGATGACCAGCACGAACGAAATCCACGCGGTGATCGAGGAGCAGGCGGCCGCCATCCGGGCCGGCGACGCGGACGCGGTCGTCGCCCGGTACGCGCCGGAGATCGTCGCGTTCACCCTCGCCCCGCCGCTGGCCCACGGCGCGGCCGAGATGCGCGGCCCGGACAACCTGCGCGGCTGGTTCGCCGGGTTCGACGGCCCGGTCGGCTACGAGGTCCGCGACCTGCGCGCCACCGTCAGCGGCGATCTCGCGTTCGCGCACAGCCTCAACCGCATGTCCGCGCTCCCCGCAGGCCACGACGAGCCGTTCACCCTGTGGTTCCGGTCGACGGTCTGCCTGCGCCGCGACGGCGGTCGCTGGCTGATCGCGCACCAGCACCAGTCCACACCGTTCCACATGGACGGCACCTTCGCCGCCGCCCTGGATCTGGAGCCCTAGAGGAACTCGCCGACCAGCCAGGACACCAGGGACAGCGACCCCATCGACACCAGGGTGGACATGAGCACGCAGTCCCGCACGAACCGGCTGTCCAGGGCGTACTGGCTGGTCGCGATGAAGATGTTCTGCGCGGTGGGCAGTCCCGCGCACACCGTCGCGATCATCAGCGCCGGGTGCGGCACGCTGAGCAGCAGGCCGACGCCGAGGGTGATCGCGGGCTGGGCGAACAGCTTCAGCCCGACCACCGCCGTCATCTCGGCCCGCCGCGTCCCCATCGGGTCCCGCGCGCCGCCGGAGGTGAGCGACATGCCCAGCACCAGCAGCGCGGTGCCCACCCCGGCGGAGGCGAGCAGGTGCAGCGGCTGCGCCACCAGGTGCGGCAGGTGCAGCCCGCCCGCGCGGAACAGCACCCCGGCCAGCGACGCGGCGATCACCGGGGTGCGCACCGGCAGCATCAGCAGCTTTCGCCACCGCGAGCGGCCCGGCTCCCGCGCGTCGGCCTCCAGCAGCGCCAGCAGCGACGGCATCAACACCAGGGTCTGCAGCAGGATCATCACCACGACGAACGCGGAGTCCCCGAACAGCTGCAACAGGACCGGGATGCCCAGGTTGCCGGCGTTGGCGTAGCAGGAGGCCATCCCGCTGACCGCCCACTCCGACAGCTTGCGCCGGAACACCCACTTGCCCAGTGCGAACCCGATCGCCCCCACCACGACGGTGCCGATCAGGAACGCGAGCACGCCCGGGTTCAGCAGGGCGGTCAGCGGGGTGTCCTGCATGGTGGTGAACAGCACCGCGGGCATCGCGACGACGAAGACGTACTTCGTCAGCGCCGCTTCGGCGCCGTCGCCGAGCACGCGGAACCGGCCGAGCAGGTACCCCAGTCCGGTCAGTGCCCAGATCGGCACGAACGCCGGCAGGACACCGCCGGTCAAAGCCGGCAGGAGCGGATGTCGGAGGCGAGCACCGCCTTCGCACCCACCTCGGCCAGCTCGTCCATGATCTGGTTGACCTTCTTGCGCGGCACCATCGCCCGCACCGCGACCCAGTCCGGGTCGGCCAGCCGCGCGACCGTCGGCGACTCGAGGCCCGGGGTGATGGCGACCGCCTTGTCCAGCAGCGTCCGCGGGCAGTCGTAGTCGAGCATCATGTACTGCTGCGCGAACACCACGCCCTGCAACCGGGCGGTCAGCTGCGACTTCGCCTTCTGCGCGTCGCTGCCGGCGCGCTGCACCAGCACCGCCTCGGACACGCAGATCGGGTCGCCGAACGCGACCAGGTTGTGCTGCCGCAGGGTCCGCCCGGAGCCGACCACGTCGGCGATCGCGTCGGCCACGCCGAGCTGGATCGAGATCTCCACCGCGCCGTCGAGCCGGATCACCTCCGCCTCCACGCCCTGCCGGGCGAGGTCGTCACGCACCAGGTTCGGGTAGGAGGTGGCCAGCCGCTTGCCCTGCAGGTCGGCCGGCTTCCAGTCCTGCCCGGCCGGGGCGGCGTAGCGGAAGGTGGAGCCGCCGAAGCCCAGCGCCAGCACCTCCTCGACCGGGGCGCCGGAGTCCAGCGCCAGGTCGCGGCCGGTGATGCCGAGGTCCAGCTCGCCGGAGCCGACGTAGATCGGGATGTCCTTGGGGCGCAGGAAGAAGAACTCGACCTCGTTGTTCGGGTCGAGCACGGTCAGGTCGCGCTGCTCATGCCGCTGGCGGTAACCGGCCTCGCCGAGCATCTCCGACGCCGGCCCGGCCAGCGCTCCCTTGTTCGGCACCGCAACCCGCAGCATGCCCTCACTCCTCAATCGTTCTCGGCCCCGCTACAGGTAGCGGTACACGTCCTCGGTGGTCAGCCCGCGTCCGAGCATCAGCACCTGAACCCGGTACAGCAGCTGGGAGATCTCCTCGGCCAGCCGATCGTCGGACTCGTGCTCGGCGGCGATCCAGACCTCACCGGCCTCCTCGAGCACCTTCTTGCCCTGGGCGTGCACGCCGGCGTCCAGCGCCTCCACGGTGCCCGATCCCTCGGGTCGGTTGCGGGCCCGGTCGGTGAGCTCGGCGAACAGCTCGTCGAAGGTCTTCACGGTCTGTAGATCCTTCCATCCGGCCCGCCACGAGGGCGATCCGGGCCGCCGCTGCTGACGGCGACGTCACACCAGGCCCCGCAGCGTGTCCGCGTCCACCCCGGTCAGCGAGGTGCGGAACACCCGGCGCGGGCCCGCTTCGACGGACACGTCGTTGGGCACGACCAGCACGACGCACCCCGCGGCGGCGGCCGACGCGGCGCCCGGCGGGGAGTCCTCGACGGCCACGCAGCGTGCCGGGTCCGCGCCGAGGAGCCGCGCCGCGCGCAGGTAGGGCTCGGGGTGCGGCTTGTTGAGCCCGTCCACCTCGTCACCGCAGACGGTGACGTCGAAGAACTCCCGCCCGATGGTGTCCAGCGCCAGCTCGGTCAGCGACCGCTCGGTGGAGGTGACCAGCGCCGAGGGCACCCCGGCGCGGCGCACCGCGGTCAGCGCTTCGCGGGCGCCGGGCCGCCACGGCAGCTCGTCGGCGAACAGGTTCGCCGTCCGGTCGCGGATCCACGCGCCGGTCTGCGCGACCGCGGCGGCGGTCGGCTCGTGACCGGTCACCGCCAGCAGGAATCCCGCCGTGGCGTCCATGTTGGACCCGACGAGCGTGAGCCGCTGCTCGGTGGTGAGCGTCCCGCCCAGCCACTCCGCGCACTCGTACAGCGCGACGTCCCACAGCTTCTCCGAGTCGACGAGCGTGCCGTCCATGTCCCAGAGCGCGGCAGCAAGGCCGTCCGTCAAGTGGTTCTCCCTCTGCTCAGGTGTTGAAGTACTTGGCCTCGGGGTGGTGGGCCACGATCGCGTCGGTGGACTGCTCGGGGTGCAGCTGGAACTCCTCGGACAGCTTCACCCCGATCCGTTCCGCGTCGAGCAGCTCCACGATGGTCGCGCGGTCCTCCAGGTTCGGGCAGGCGCCGTAGCCGAGGGAGAAGCGGGCGCCGCGGTAGCCCAGTTTGAAGAAGTCCTCGACCGAGCGCGGGTCCTCGTCGGCGACCGCGCGGCCGCTGGTGAAGTGCAGCTCCTGCCGCACGCGGCGGTGCCAGTACTCGGCCAGCGCCTCGGTGAGCTGCACGCCGAGGCCGTGGACCTCCAGGTAGTCGCGGTAGGCGTCGTTCGCGAACAGCTCGTTGGCATAGTCGGCGATCGGCTGCCCCATAGTGACCAGGGTCAGCGGCAGCACGTCGACCTCGCCGGTGGCGCGAGGCCGGAAGAAGTCGGCCAGGCACAGGTAGCGGTCGCGGGTCTGCCGCGGGAACGTGAACCGGGTCCGCTCCGGCGCGTCGGCGTGCGCCTCGGTCAGCACCACCAGGTCGTTGCCCTCGGCCACGGCCGGGAAGTAGCCGTACACCACCGCGGCGTGCTGCAGGACCCCGTCGGTGGCCAGCCGGTCCAGCCAGTACCGCAGCCGCGGGCGCCCTTCGGTCTCCACCAGCTGCTCGTAGCTGGGCCCCTGCCCGCCGCGGGCGCCGCGCAGGCCCCACTGCCCGAGGAAAGTCGCGCGCTCGTCGACCAGTGCGGCGTACTCGGCGACCGGGATGCCCTTCACCACCCGGGTGCCCCAGAACGGCGGCACGGGCACGGGCACGTCGGTCGCGACATCGGAACGGGCGGGAATGGGGGCCTCCGGCTCTCGGGCGGACTTGCGGGCTTCGGCGATGCGCAGGGACCGCTCGCGGCGGGCCTTGCGCTCCGCTCTCTTGGCCGCCTCCTCCGCGCTGATCTCCGGCGCCCGGCCGTGCTTGGCCGCCATGATCGTGTCCATCAGCCGCAGGCCCTCGAACGCGTCCCGCGCGTAGCGGACGTCGCCCTGGTAGAGCTCGGCGAGGTCGTTCTCGACGTAGGTGCGGGTCAATGCCGCGCCGCCGAGCAGGACGGGCCAGCGCTGGGCGACGCCGCGGGAGTTCATCTCCTCCAGGTTCTCCTTCATGATCACCGTGGACTTCACCAGCAGCCCGGACATGCCGATCGCGTCCGCGCCGTGATCGTCGGCCGCGTCCAGGATCGCGTTGACGGGCTGCTTGATACCCAAGTTGATCACGTCGTAACCGTTGTTCGACAGGATGATGTCGACCAGGTTCTTGCCGATGTCGTGCACGTCGCCCTTGACCGTGGCCAGGACGATCTTCCCCTTGCCCGACGAGTCCGTCTTATCCATGTGCGGTTCGAGGTAGGCCACCGCGGTCTTCATGACCTCGGCCGACTGCAGCACGAACGGCAGCTGCATCTGGCCGGACCCGAACAGCTCGCCCACGGTCTTCATGCCGGACAGCAGGATGTCGTTGACGATGTCCAGCGCCGGTTTCTCCGCCAGCGCGGCGTCGAGGTCGGCCTCCAGCCCGGTGCGCTCGCCGTCGACGATCCGCCGCTCCAGCCGCTCGAACAGCGGCAGCGCGGCCAGCTCCTCGGCGCGCGAAGCCCGGCGCGACGCGGCCGAGACGCCCTCGAACAGCGACATCAGCTTCTGCAGCGGGTCGTAGCCCTCCCGGCGGCGGTCGTAGACCAGGTCGAGCGCGACCTCCCGCTGCTCGTCCGGGATCCGCGCCATCGGCAGGATCTTCGACGCGTGCACGATCGCCGTGGTCAGCCCGGCTTCGACGCACTCGTGCAGGAACACCGAGTTGAGCACCTGGCGCGCGGCGGCGTTGAGCCCGAAGGAGACGTTGGAGATGCCCAGCGTCGTCTGCACCTCCGGGTAGCGGCGCTTGAGCTCGCGGATCGCCTCGATCGTCTCCAGCGCGTCGCGGCGGGTCTCCTCCTGCCCGGTGGTGATCGGGAAGGTCAGGCAGTCGACGATGATGTCGGAGACGCGCATGCCCCAGTTGGTGACCAGGTCCTCGATCGTGCGGGTGGCGACGCGGACCTTCCACTCGGCTGTGCGGGCCTGGCCCTCCTCGTCGATGCACATCACCACGACCGCGGCGCCGTGCTCGGACACCAGCCGCATGATCTTCTGGAAGCGCGAGCCCGGGCCGTCGCCGTCCTCGTAGTTGACGCTGTTGACCACGCACCGGCCGCCCAGCCGTTCCAGGCCGGCCTGGAGCACCGCGGGCTCGGTGGAGTCGAGCATGATCGGCAGCGTGGACGCCGTCGCCAGCCGCCCGGCCAGCTCGGCCATGTCCGCCGCGCCGTCCCGGCCGACGTAGTCCACGCACAGGTCCAGCAGGTGCGCGCCGTCGCGGGTCTGCTCGCGGGCGATCTCCACGCAGTCCTCGTAGCGGCCTTCGAGCATGGCCTCGCGGAACTTCTTGGAGCCGTTGGCGTTGGTGCGCTCCCCCACCATCAGCACCGAGGCGTCCTGCTCGAACGGCACCGCCTGGTACAGCGAGGACACGCCGGGCTCGTGCCGCGGCCGGCGGGGCGCGCGGTCGGCGTCCCGCACCGCCTCGGCCAGCTGCCGGATGTGCTCGCCGGTGGTGCCGCAGCAGCCGCCGACCAGGCCGACGCCGAACTCGCGCACGAAACCGGACAGCGCCTCGGCCAGTCCTTCCGGCGACAGCGGGTACACCGCGCCGTCCGGGCCCAGCTCGGGCAGGCCGGCGTTGGGCATCACCGACAGCGGGACCCGCGCCGACTTCGACAGCGTCCGCAGGTGCTCGCTCATCTCCGCCGGGCCGGTCGCGCAGTTCAGCCCGATCACGTCGATGCCCAGCGGCTCCAGCGCGGCCAGCGCGGCGGCGACCTCGGTGCCCAGCAGCATCGTCCCGGTCGTCTCGACCGTGATCGAAGCGATCACCGGCACCTCGCGGCCGACGGCGCGCATCGCCCGGCGCGCACCCAGGATCGCCGCCTTGGTCTGCAGCAGGTCCTGCGACGTCTCCACCAGCACCGCGTCCACCCCGCCGTGCAGCAGGCCGGTGACCTGCTCGACGTAGGCGTCCCGCAGCCGCGCGTACGGCGCGTGGCCGAGCGTGGGCAGCTTCGTGCCGGGGCCGACCGAGCCCAGCACGAACCGCGGGCGGTCCGGCGTCGCGTGCTCGTCGGCGGTCTCCCGTGCCAGCCGCGCGCCCGCCTCGGCCAGCTCGGCGATGCGGTCGGCGATCCCGTACTCCCCCAGGTTCGCCAGGTTCGCGCCGAAGGTGTTCGTCTCGACCGCGTCCGCGCCGGCCTCCAGGTAGGTGCGGTGGATGCCCCGCACCACGTCCGGGCGGGTCACGTTCAGGATCTCGTTGCAGCCTTCCAGGCCCGCGAAGTCGTCCAGGGACAGCTCGTGCGCCTGCAGCGCCGTGCCCATCGCCCCGTCCGCCACGACCACACGCGCGGCGAGGGCGTCCAGCAGCGGTGACGAGAATCGACCGGACATGACACCAGGCTACGGTCTTGTCACCGCCCGCCGGGTCGTAGGCTGGGTGGGTGAGTGACCCAGCCGACGCGATCCCACAGCCCGAGCCCCCGGACTCGGAGGACACCACGGCCAGGGACCGGGTGATGATCCTGGCCTTCGAAGGCTGGAACGACGCAGGTGACGCGGCCAGCACGGCCCTGGAGCACCTCCAGCTGAGCTGGGACGCCAAGCCGCTCGCCGAGCTCGAGCCGGACGACTACTACGACTTCCAGGTCAGCCGCCCGACGGTCCGGATGGTGGACGGTGTCACCCGCAGGGTGGAATGGCCGACCACGCGACTGGCGATCTGCCACCCGCCCGGCTACGACCAGGACATCGTGCTGGTGACCGGCCCCGAGCCGAACATGCGGTGGCGTGCCTTCTGCCGCGAGCTGCTCGGCCACATCGAGGACCTGGGGGTGACCACCGTCGTCACGCTCGGCGCGCTGCTGGCCGACACCGCCCACACCCGCCCGGTCCCGGTCACCGGCACCGCCTACGACCCGGAGGCCGCGGCCCGGTTCGGGCTGGAGCGCAGCCGCTACCAGGGTCCGACGGGCATCGTGGGCATCCTGCAGGACGCGTGCGTGCAGGCGGGCATCCCGGCGATCTCCATCTGGGCCGCGGTGCCGCACTACGTGTCCCATCCGCCCTCGCCGAAGGCGACGCTGGCGCTGCTGCACAAGCTCGAGGACGTCCTGGACGTCGAGGTGCCGCTGGGCGCGCTGCCCGAGCAGGCCGAGGAGTGGCAGCAGACGGTCAGCGAGATGGCCGAGGAGGACGAGGAGATCGCCGAGTACGTCCGGTCCCTGGAGGAGCGTGGCGACGCCGAGACCGCGATCACCCTGGAGGAGTCCAGCGGCGAGAAGATCGCCGCCGAGTTCGAGCGTTACCTGCGGCGGCGCCGACCGGGCGCGGAGGGACCTGGACCGGCAGGCCGGTGAGCGGGCGGCCCGCCCGCGCCGCGCTCTACGTCGGTGGCCTCCTCGGACCGTTCGGGGCCGGGGTGGTGTCGTCGATGCTGCCCGAGCTGTCGGCGAGCTTCGGCGTGTCGCCGGGGACCGCGGCGTCGTCACTGACGGCCTACCTGCTGCCGTTCGCGCTGGTCATGCTCGTGTCGGGAACCTACGGCGCACGCTGGGGCCCGGTGCGCACGATCCGGATCGCCTACGCCGGCTACGTCCTGGCGGCGGCGCTGTCCGCGCTCGCGCCGTGGTTCTGGCTGTTCCAGGTCACCCGCGGGCTGCAGGGCGTGGCCAACGCGTTCACCACGCCGCTGCTGCTGACCAAGCTGGCGGCGATCACCCCGGCGGAGCGGCTCGGCCGGGCGCTCGGCACGTTCGGGGCGATGCAGGCGCTCGGGCAGACGTCCGCGCCGCTGGTCGGCGGGCTGGCCGCGGAGGGCGACTGGCGGTGGGCGTTCGCCGGGATCGCCGTGGTCGCGCTGGTGCTGGCGGCGAGCCCGCTGCCGCCGGACGAGCCGGGGGCCGGGCGGGACTCGCGGTTGCGGGACGCGTGGCGTCCGGTCGTGCTGTGGGCCGGCGGCGTGGTGTTCCTGGCCTGGGCGTGCCTGGCCGGGCTGCCGTTCCTGGTGGCGTTCCGGGTCGACGACCTGTTCGCGCTGCCGCCGGGCGTGCGCGGGCTGGTGCTGACGGCCTACGGGATCGCCGGGTTCGTCGCCGCACGGCTGGTCGGCGCCGCGTCGGACCGGTTCGGGCCGCGGGTGGCGGTGGCCGCCGGGTTGCTGCTGGGGGCGGCGGCGATGGCCTCGATCGGGCTGTTGCCGTCGCTGCCCATGGTGACGGTCGCGTGGGCGGTCGGCGGGGTGTGCGGGCAGCTGGTGCTGGTCGGGATCAACGCGACGGTGCTCGGCGGGGAGGGCAACGGGCGCAGCGGCGCGATCTCGGTGGTCACCGCGCTGCGGTTCCTCGGCATGTCCGCCTCCCCCGCCGTCTTCACCGCGCTCTACCACACCAGCCCCGCGCTGAGCTTCCTCGTCGCGGCCGGCGTGCTGGCCGCGACGGTGCCGCTGCTGGCGTTGCGGCCGAGGTCAGAGGATGCGGCGTAGCGGGACCGGGCCGCGGGCGCGTTTGCGCCATTCGCGCGGGTAGCCGAGCGACACCTCTTCGAAGCGGACGCCGTCGGCCCAGGTGGTGCGCGGGATGTGCAGGTGCCCGAACACGGCGACCTCCGCGCGGTAGCGCAGGTGCCAGTCCTCGGTGCGGGTGGTGCCGCACCACAGCGCGAACTCCGGCCAGCGCAGGGGCGCGGTCGGGTGGCGGTGCAGCGGCCAGTGCGACATCAGGACCGTGCCGTGGTCGGCCGGGATGGCGTCCAGGCGCTGCTCGCTGAACTTGAGCCGGTCGGCGCACCAGTCCTGGCGGGTGGGGAACGGGTCGGGGTGCAGGTAGAACTCGTCGGTGCACACCACTCCGGCCTCGCGGGCCTGGTCCAGCGCCTCGGCCAGGGACGCGTCTTCGGCCTGCGGGGTGCGCCAGCTGTAGTCGTAAAGCAGGAACAGCGGGGCGATGGCGAGCGGCCGGTCCGCATGGGGCCAGACCAGGTAGTGGTCCTCCGGGGTGCGGACGCCGATCTCGCGGCAGCGCTCGACCAGGTGCCGGTAGCGGGCCTCACCGCGCAGTTCGTCGCCGTCGCGCGGGACGGTCCACAGTTCGTGGTTGCCCGGGACCCACACCACCTCGGCGAAGCGCTGCTTGAGGGTGGCCAGCGTGGTGGTGACCGCGTCGATCTTCTCGGCGACGTCACCCGCGACCAGCAGCCAGTCCTCCGGCGAGTCCGGGCGGACTTCGTCAATCAGCGGCGCGTTGCCGTTGTGGGTGACGTGGAGGTCGCTGGTGGCGAAGAGGTGGGGCACGGGTCCACCGTAGTCATCCGCCGCACCAGCACGGCGACCCCGAGCGCGCCGGCCGCGAGGTTCAGCGCGGCCTGGAAGTTCAGCAGCGGGGTCAGGCCGAGCGGGCCGACGAGCGCGCCCGCGCCGAGCATGCCAGCGACCTGGGCCAATGCCTGCACGGCGAAGCCGGTGCTGAGCACGCGGCCGGTGCTGCCGGGCGGGCTGACGGTCTGGACGACCGAGAGCAGCCCGGCGTTGAGCACGACGACTGGGACCCCGACGGCGATGAACAGTCCGATGTAGACGCCGAACGCGCTGGTCAGCGCCGTGGCGTTCCAGATGACGGCGGCGGTGAGACCGAACGCGACGGCGCCCCAGGCGAGCAGCCGCGCGGGGGCGGCGTTGCGGGCGATCGTGGCGAGGGCGAGGCCCGCGGCCAGCCCGCCGATGGCCTGGACACCGCGCAACAGCCCGGTTTCGGCTTCGCCCTGGCCGAGCGGGCCGCTGACGAAGAGGACGAACAGGACGACGAACATCCCCTGCCCCACGGACATCAGGGCGGTCATGAAGATCACCAGCCGGAGCCGGTGATCGCGGCGGATGTCGGCGAGCCCGTCGAGCCAGGCCCGGACCGCCGGGGCCCGGTGCACAGGCCGGGGTTCGGCGAAGCGGGTTGCGAGGAAGCCGATCGCGGCCACGAGGGCAGCGGCGTACGCGACGACGACGGCGCCGAGGCCGGCGAGGCCGAGCAGCACCCCGCCGAGCGCGCTGCCCGCGAGCCGGGCGACGCACGTGCCGACGCCGAGCGCCCCGTTGGCGGCGGTGGTCCGTCCGGGCACCAGCACAGGGACGAGCGCGCTGCGGGCGGGCTCGAACACCGCGGCGAGACCGGACTGCAGCGCCATGACGAGGTAGATCACCGGCAGGCTGCTGCTGAGGAGCGGCACCGCGACGACCGCCTGGCCCGCGCACACCGCGGCGAGCAGGGCGCGCCGGTTCCGGCGATCGGCGAGCACCCTGGCGACCGGGCTGAGCAGGACGGCGGGCAGCACGCCGGCGGCCATGGTGGCGGCTGTCGCCGCGGGCGAGCCGGTGAGTGCGAAGATGTGCAGCGGCAGCGCGACCTGCAGCATCCACTCCGCGGTCTCGGCGCACACGCCGGCGGCCCAGAGACGCGCGAAGGCGGGGTTTCTCAGTGGGCTGGGCATGGCGGCTCCTCCCCCGCGCGCCCTGGGGCGGTCGGCGGATCGGCTGCTTTCGGGATGCGCGATGGTGGGCGCGGGTTGCGGAATGGTGGTGGGCAGTCCAGGTACGCCGCTCGCGCGCCCCGGGATGCTGCCACCACGCCGCAGGACGTCGGGGCGCGCCAGGCGGACACAGCCCACGGATTGCGAGACGCCGGTGGGCGCGCGCATGGCGGCTCGCCAGCTGATGGTCGGGGCGCATTGGCAGCGCACTTGCGCGCCGCCGGCGCCGCGGGACCGGGCTTGGCTCCGGCGCTGATCGCCGAGCCAGCCGCTCGCCGCAGCGGGGCCGGCCGCCGCACACTGCCACCCCATCCAGGCGCCTTCAGTACCCCGACACGGCGCTTCAACCCCACTGCCCCGGTTATCGACGAGCCAGCGGTTCGCCGCGGCACGGCAAACCGCCCGCGTACGTACCCACCTCCGGCGCCGCGCCGGGCGCTCGGTCGGGGCCCGCGCCGCGCGCACGGCCCGGCGCTACTCACTCGGCTGCCCGTTCGCCTCGACGCGGGGGTATGCCCGCCAGCTCGCGTGGACCGGCCACGCTTCCTCCGGCGCCTCGGTCCGGATGGTCGCCACATAGGGCCGCACCAGCGCGTCGATCGCCTCGGTCGGGGCCGCCAGTTCGGCCGGCGTCACCCGCAGGGCGTAGGTGTTGATCGCCGACGCCTCCACTCGCGGTCGAACGAGCCGATCGTGTCCAGGGTCCGCGACCCGCCCGGAAAACAAGTTGCCCTCCCGCGCTAGCCTCGAAGCACCATGAAGAACTGACATCCCGACCGACCCGCGTCCGAGGCCAGGTGGCCCGGCGGGTTCCGCCATCGCACTCCGGCCGGTGATGTCCCATGTCATTGCGCGTTCACGAGCTGTCCTTCTCCTACGGCCACCGCGTCCTGTTCGACCGCTTCGAGTTCGCCGCCGACCCCGGCCAGCGGGTCGGCCTGGTCGGCGAGAACGGAGCGGGCAAGTCCACGCTGCTGAAACTCCTGGCGGGCGCCGAGATCCCACACGGCGGCACCGTCCACACCGGACCCGACGTGGGCTTCCTGCACCAGGAACTCCCCTACCCCGCCCAGACCCCGCTCTCCGCGGTCGTCGACGACGCGCTGGCCGGCATCCGCCGCGCGGCGCGGCGCCTGGACCGGCTCGCCCAGGCCGTCTCGGCCGATCCGTCGGAGGCGGTCCTCGCCGAGTACGGCGAGGCCTTGGAATGGGCCCAGGCACACGACATCTGGGACGCCGACCGCCGCGCCGCGGTCGTCCTGGACGGCCTCGGGGTCGGCGGGATCGACCGGCCGGTCGGCGAGCTGTCCGGCGGGCAGCGGTCCCGGCTCGGGCTGGCGGCACTGCTCATCCGGCAGCCGGCCACGCTGCTGCTCGACGAGCCGACCAACCACCTCGACGACCCGGCGATGGAGTTCCTCGAACGCCACCTCACCGGGCTGTCCGGGACGGTGGTGCTCGCCTCGCACGACCGGGTCTTCCTGGACGCGGTGTGCTCGGCGATCGTCGACCTCGATCCCGCGCTCGGCGGGCCGGCCCGCTACGGCGGCGCCTACCGGGACTACCTGAGGCACAAGCGCACCGAACGCGCCCGATGGGAGCAGCGCCACGCCGAGGAGCACGCCGAGCTGAGGCGGTTGAAGGAGTCGGTCGCGGTCACCGCGCGTGCCGTCGCCCACGACCGTCCGCCGAGGGACAACGCGAAGATGCTGTACGACTTCAAGACCGGCCGGGTGCAGAAGCAGATCTCCCGGCGGGTCCGCAACGCGCAGCAGCGGCTCGACGAGCTCACCGCCAACCAGGTGCGCAAGCCCCCGCCGCCACTGCGGTTCGCGGGCGCGCTCACCGCACCGGCCGGCGAGGACGAGCTGATCCTCGCCGCCCGCGGGATCCACGTGCCGGGACGGCTGGAACTGTCCGAACTGGACGTCACGGCGTCGGCGCGGCTCCTGGTCACCGGTGGCAACGGCGCGGGCAAATCGACGCTGCTCACCGTGCTGGCCGGCGGGCTGGCCCAGCAAGCGGTGCAACGCCGGAAGGGCCTGCGCACCGGGATGCTCGCGCAGGACGTGACCCTGCCCGACCCGGCGCGCACACCGCGGCGGCTCTATGCCGAGGCGGCCGGCCCGGACTCCCCCGCGCTGACCGACCTCGGCCTGATCGCGCCACGGGACCTCGACCGGCCGGCCGGACTGCTGTCGGTCGGCCAGCGGCGGCGGCTCGCGCTGGCGATCCTGATCGCCCGGCCACCGGACCTGCTGCTGCTCGACGAGCCGACGAACCACATCTCGCTCACGCTCGCCGAGGAGCTGTTCGACGCGCTCGGCTCGGCGCCCGGCGCCGTCGTCCTCGCCAGCCACGACCGGTGGCTGCGCCGGGAGTGGGACGGTGCGACCCTGCGGCTTGAACAGGGCCGCACCGTATAGGTCGTTATACGCCGGTCAGAGCTCGACGCCCAGCAGCGCGTCGACCGCGACGCGGATCAGGCCGGGCGCGCCGGTGTCGCGCCCGCCCTGCCGCAGCGCCTCGTCGGCCCACGCGTCGATCGCCCGCATCGCGTTGACCGTGTCGAGGTCGTCGGCCAGGTGGTCGCGCAGGCGGGCGACGGTGTCGTCGGCCTCGGGCCCGGCAGGCAGCGTCGCGGCCTCCCGCCACCGCGCCAGCCGCTGCTGGGCGGTGGTGAGCAGGTCGTCGGTCCACGAGCGGTCGCTGCGGTAGTGGCCGGCGAACAGGGCGAGCCGGATCGCGTTCGGGTCCACGCCGTCGGCGCGCAGCCGCGACACGAACACGAGGTTGCCGCGCGACTTGGACATCTTCTCGCCGTCCAGGCCGATCATGCCGCTGTGCACGTAGTGGCGGGCGAACGGGTGCTCGCCGGACAGCGCCTCGGCGTGCGCGGCGCTGTACTCGTGGTGCGGGAAGATCAGGTCCGAGCCGCCGCCCTGCACGTCGAAGCCCATGCCGAGCCGGTTGACCGCGATCGCGCTGCACTCGATGTGCCAGCCGGGACGGCCGGGGCCCAGCTCGGACTCCCAGGACGGCTCACCCCGCCGGGCGGCGCGCCACAGCAGCGCGTCCAACGGGTCGCGCTTGCCGGGGCGGTCCGGGTCGCCGCCGCGCTCGGCGAAGAACTTCGCCATGGTCTCGCCGTCGTAGTTCGACTCGTAGCCGAAGCGGCCGGTGGCCGAGCGGTCGAAGTAGATGTCCGGGTACTCCGGGTCGTCGGCCCGGTAGGCCGCGCCGTGCGCGAGCAGCTTCGAGATGACCTCGACGATCTCCGGGATGCTCTCCACCGCACCGACGAACTGCTTCGGCGGCAGCACCCGCAGCGCCTCCATGTCCTCGCGGAACAGGGCGGTCTCGCGCAGGCCGAGGACCACCCAGTCGTCCTGGTCCCGCTCGGCGCGCTCCAGCAGCGGGTCGTCGATGTCGGTCACGTTCTGCACGTAGTGCACCGTGTGCCCGCTGTCCCGCCACACCCGGTTGACCAGGTCGAACGCGAGGTAGGTCGCCGCGTGACCGAGGTGCGTGGCGTCGTACGGGGTGATGCCGCAGACGTACATGCGCGCGGTCTTGCCCGGCGTGGTGGGGCGCACCTGCCCGGTGGCCGTGTCGTACAACCGCAGCGCGCGTGGCGTGCCCGGCACGTAGGGCAGGGGTACCGAGGACCAAGTCTTCATACCCCAACCCTAGGTGGCGATCCGGTGAACCGTCCCGCCCGGTGGGAACGTTTCGCGTCACGAAGCGGTCAGCGACCGCAGTTCGTCGATCGTGCCGAAGAACGTGTCCTGGTTGCCGGGCAGCGGGCCGGCGACGGCGGACTGCCAGAACTTCGCCGTCCAGCCGCCGGGCACCTCGCCCATCGTGGTGTTGTAGCGGGCCAGCCAGAGAACGTGGTCGGCGGCGAACGCGGTGCTGTCCGCCGTGCACGCCTTCCACCACCGGTTCGTCGTGTAGATGATCGGCGTGTGCCCGGTGCGCCGCTTCAGCTCGGTGCTGAAGTCGCGGATCCAGGCGACCATGTCCGCGGGCGATTTCGCGTAGCAGGCAGGCGTGTTCGGCGTGTCCTCCAGGTCCAGCGTCGGCGGCAGGGTCATGCCGTCGGCGAACCACTTGCCGTCGTGGGTGTGCAGGTACGCGGCCTGCTCGGCGCCGCCGGTCTTGTCCGGGCGGGCGTAGTGGTAAGCCGACCGGTACAGGCCGGCGGCCTTCGCGCCGCGGAACTGCGCCAGGAAGTTCGGGTTCACGTACCCGACGCCCGCGGTGTCCTTGACGAACACGAAACCCGCGCCCGCGGCCTTGGCGGCAGCGAAGTCGGGCACCCCCTGCGAGGCGCTGATGTCGAACCCGGCGATCTGCGCCGCGGGCTGCGCCGAGGCGACCGCGGGCGCGAACCCGGCCACGAGGGCCGTCACCACCGCCACCAACCGGAAGATCCTTTTCGCTGCCACGTCCCGGACCGTAGATCCAGTTCCGGGTCCTCGCGCGGGGCGTGACCGCATCGGGTGAGTCAGGCGCCCGGGAACGAGGCGGCCCACATCGCCTCCAGCCCGGCGGTGAGCTGCTCCGACGTCGGCGCCCCGTCCGGGTCGAGCAGCCACTGCACGGCCAGCCCGTCGCAGATCGCGATCACGAAGCTGGCCACCGCCTGGCAGCGCGGGTCGTCGGCCGTCGTGCCGTCCGCCAGTGACCGCGCGACCAGCTCGGCGACCTTCGCGCGGCAGCGGCGGTACTGCTCGGCGAACTGCTCCCGCAGCGACTCCGCCCGCTCGGCCTGCGCCAGCGCCTCGACGTAGGACAGCAGCAACGCCCGGCTGGCGGGCAGGCTGTCCAGCATCGCCGCCCACGCGCGCCGCCCGCGCTCGATCGGCGGCACGGCGGGCTCGGCCATCGCGATCGAGGACAGCTTGTCGGTCCACTCCTCGAACACCTCGCCGATCGCGGCGTTGAGCAGGCCCGCCTTGGACCCGAAGTGGTACCCGATCGAGTGCAGGTTGGTGTCCGACGCCGCGACCAGATCCCGCGCCGTGATGTGCGCGTACCCCTTCTCCTCCAGCAGCCGCCGCGCCGCGGCGAGCAGCTCTTCCCGGTGTCCCACACCGGAACCCTAGCTGGACACCCGAGTTACACGTGCGTATAAATGAGGCACCGGTCACGTCGAGGAGGTCGCGATGAGCGTCGAAACCCGGTCCCGGACGAGCACGCTGCCGCTGCCGCCGGGCCCGAGGCTCCCGGCGGGCGTGCAGACGGTACTCTTCGGCAACTTCCG
Organism: Amycolatopsis methanolica 239; assembly: GCF_000739085.1. Classification (NCBI taxonomy): domain Bacteria; kingdom Bacillati; phylum Actinomycetota; class Actinomycetes; order Pseudonocardiales; family Pseudonocardiaceae; genus Amycolatopsis; species Amycolatopsis methanolica. The sequence goes on from NZ_CP009110.1 coordinate 3,688,865, forward strand.
GCACGTGCTGATGCCCCTGCTGCGGCGCCGCTACGGCGACCTCGTGCGCCTCAACCTCTACCCCGAGCGGCACGTGGTGCAGCTGGCGGACGTCGAGCACATCAAGGCGGTGTTCAGCGGACCGGCCGACGTGTTCCACGCCGGTGAGGGCAACGTCATCCTCAAGCCGCTGATGGGCCCGCACTCGGTGCTGCTCACCGACGAGGACGTGCACCTGCGCGCCCGCAAGCTGCTGATGCCCGCGTTCCACGGCGCGGCGCTGCGCGGCTACCGGGAGATGATCACCGAGCTGGCCGAGGCCGAGGTCGCGAGCTGGACGCCGGGCCGGATGTTCCGCTCGCACGATCGCATGCAGGCGCTGACGCTGGAGATCATCCTGCGCGTGGTGTTCGGCGTCGCCGAGGGGCCGCGGCTGGACGAGCTGCGCGCCCTGCTCACCCGGATCGTCGACATCGGGGTGCTCGAGCTGTTCGGCTGGCACAACGCGAAACTGCGCCGGTTCGGCCCGTGGCGGCGCTACAGCCTCGCGCAGGACCGGGTGGACGAGCTGCTCTACGCCGAGATCGCCGACCGCCGCAAGGCCGACGACCTCGACGGTCGCGGCGACGTGCTGTCCCGCCTGCTGACGGTGCCGGCCGAGGAGGACCGGCTCTCCGACGCCGAGCTGCGGGACCAGCTGATCACCCTGCTGCTGGCCGGGCACGAGACCACCGCGACCGCGCTGGCCTGGTCGTTCCACGAGCTGGCGCGCGACCCGGCGCGGCAGCGGCGCGCGATCGAGGCCGCCGACGCCGGGGACGAGAAGTACCTGGAGGCCGTGGCCAAGGAGGCGATGCGGCAGCACCCGGTGATCTCCGAGGTGGCGCGGCGGCTCACGCGCGACATCGAGATCGGCGGCTACCGGATTCCCGCCGGCTACACGGTGATGCCCTCGATCGCGCTGGTCCAGGGCGATCCGGCGCACCACGAGGACCCGGCGGCGTTCCGGCCGGAGCGGTTCCTCGACGGCGGCCCGGCGTCGGGCACGTGGTTCCCGTTCGGCGGCGGCGTGCGGCGCTGCCTGGGCGCCGGGTTCTCGTTGCTGGAGGCGACGATCGTGCTGCGGGCGGTGCTGACCCGGTTCGCGGTGGAGCCGGACCGCGCCCGCGGCGAGCACTCGAAGCCGCGGCACATCACGATGGTGCCCGGGCGGGGCGCCCGGATCGCGGTCATCCCCCGGTGAGGAGCAGGCCGCCCAGCGCGACGAGGGCGAGCACCTTGACGGCCTCGAGCACGACGTAGACGACGTGCGCCCGGGACCGCGGGACGTCTTCGCCGGCGAGGACACGGTCGGAGCGGCGGTTCAGCGGCGGGCGGACCACGGCGAGCTGCACGACGAGCACGACCGCGGCGACGGCGCCGGCCAGGTACACCGGCCACCGGACGTCCGAGAGGGTGACCCCGGCCGCGACGAGCACCGCGAGCACCACCTCGGCGCGGTTGAGCGCGCGGAAGACGATGCGCCCGATGCCCAGCCCGAGCGGCACGGTCACGCCGGGCGCGCGGAACTTCAGCGGCGCCTCGAGGAACGAGATCCCGAGCACCATGCCCAGCCACAGGCAGGTGACACCACCGGCGAGCTCAGCCATCGGCAAACCTCCAGTTCAGGGTCGGAGTTCGGGTCGGGCGTGCGCGAGGGGCCGGATCAGGCATCGATCGCCTCCGGTTCGGCGCGGGGTTCGGGCGGCGAAGCGGCCGGTTCGGCGCGGGGATCGACCCAGCGCAAAGGGCCATCTCGGCGCCGGCCGAGGAGTGGGCGCGGGGCGCCGTCCAGCATCGGCCCCTCCACCTCGACGCGGGGTTCGACTCGGCGCTGGGGCCGGTTCGGGGCAGGGGTTCGGCCCAGGCCAGGCGATTCGCCCGCGCAGCCGCGTCAGCCATCGGCCACCTCCCGCTCCGCGCGGGGGTTCGGCGCAGGGTAGGCGGTTCGCCCGCGGAGCCCACCCAGCGATCGACCGCCCCGGCTCGCCGCGGGGGTTTGGTTCGGCGCAGGCGGGTCGCTCGCGCGGCGGCTCAGCCATCGGCCACTCCCAGCTCGACCACGCACGCGTCCGGGTCGGCGAAGGGCAGCAGGCGCGTCGCGCGCAGGGGGCCGTTCGCGAGGGCCCCGTTCAGCATGCCGAGGTGCACCGAGCAGACCGCGTCGCGGTGGCGGGACGCCAGCTCCAGGAACGGGCAGTGCCGCAGGCGGATCCGGTGCGGGTCGGCGGCCTGTTCGGGCTCGAAGCCCAGCTCGTCGAGCAGGCGCACCACCTGCGCGGACGTCTCCGGACGGGCGGTGAGACGGCGGCCCCACGCGGCACCCGCCGTTTCCGGGTCGCCGGTGCCGCCGGTCAGCAGGATCTCGGCCAGCACTTCGTAGCGGCGGTCCCGGCCCCGCGCCGCCACCGGCGGCACCCGGTACTCGGCCGCCGGTCGTCCCGGGCCGCGCGCGTGGCCTGGCACCCGCTCGACCAGCCCGTCGGCCACCAGCTGGTCCAGGTGGAAGCGCACGCTGTTCGGGTGCAGCCCGAGCCGCCCGGCCAGCTCGGCCACTCCCACCGGCCCCGTCTCCCGGATCGCGCGCAGCACCCCGGCGCGGCGTCCCGGCACGTGGTGCGTCATCGTGACCTCCCCTGCGCGCGGGTTATCCTGGTCCTGAATTTATCCAAGGATTTTTCGTACTAACAGGGCGGGGTTGGATTGCGCACCACGGCACACCGGCACGGCCCGAGCGAGACCCTCCCGGCGAACATCCAGGAGATCGCCGCGGCGGGCGACGGCGCGCCGGGCATCCTGTGGCGGCTGCGCGAGGAGGGCCGCCAGCTCGACGCGAACCTCGTGCACCTGCCCGCGGGCGAGCGGATCGGCACCCACGCCGAGCCCGACCTCGACCTGCTGCTGGTGGTCGTGACCGGCGCCGGGAAGCTGACCACCGGCGACGACACCGTCGACGTCGGCCCCGGCTCGCTGGTGTGGCTCGCGCACGGGCAGGCACGGGCGATCGAGGCGGGCCCGGAGGGCCTGTCGTACCTGACCGTGCACCGCCGCCGCCCGGGAATGCGGATCGGACTCCGCTAGAGGGGCGATCGTCCCGCCAAGGCGCGACCAGCGCCGCCAGCCGCGCGTGAGCACCGGCCCGCGGGGCGGGCGGCAGCCGGCAAGCGGGTCGTGCGCGCGCCACCCGGCCCGGGCCGCCTGCCCTGCCGGCCGACGGCACAGGCGCGAACCGGGCTAGCGCCGCCGTGTGCGGAGGTAGTCGCTGATCACCGCGGCGCCCAAACCGTCCACCTCGGGCGCCACGACGCGCCCGCCGGAGCGCCGCGCGATCAGGTCCACGAACGCCGCCAGCCGCGGGTCGTCGCCAAGGCGGAACACCGACACCGAAGCACCCATCTTCGCCAGGCGGTCCACTTCGGACAACGTCTTGACCAGGGTCCGCGGCTGGGGCGGGTAGTCGAACTCCGCGGTGCCGTCCGGTTCCAGGTGGGCGGTCGGCTCGCCGTCGGTCACCATCAGCACCACCGGCTGGGCGTCCGGGTGCCGTCGCAGGTGACGCCCGGCCAGGAGCAGCGCATGGTGCGCGTTGGTGCCCTGCTCCCACACCCCCTCCAGCCCGACCAGCTCCGGCAGCTCCACCGACGCCGCGTACCGGCCGAAGGTGATCAGCTGCAGCGCGTCGTTGCGGAAGCGCGTGGAGATCAGCTGGTGCAGCGCCAGCGCGGTGCGCTTCATCGGCAGCCAGCGGCCCTCCGACACCATCGACCACGACGTGTCCACCAGCAGCGCCACCGCGGCCCGCGACCGCAGCTCGGTCTCCACCACCTCCACGTCGGACACGTCCAGCCGCACCGCGCCGCCGCCCGTCGAGGCCGTCCGGAGCACCGCATTGCGCACGGTGCGGGACACCTCCCACGGTTCCCGGTCGCCGAACTGCCATGGCCGGCTCGCCCCGGTCGGCTCGCCCGCCGCGCCCGCCGACTCCGTCTGCCGCTCGCCGGTCTTGCCGCGCAGCGAGTGCACGATGTCCGACAGCGCGGTCTCCCCCAGACGCCGCAACGCCTTCGGGGTCAGCCGCAGCGAACCGTCCGGCGCGCGCTCGAACAGGCCCTGCGACCGCAGCTCCCGCTCCAGCTCGGACAGCCGCCGCGCGTCGACCCCGGCGTCCGGGCCGAGCTGGCGTTCCAGCGCCTCCAGGTCGATGTCCTCCAGCCGCGCGCCCGGGTAGGACTGGGCCAGCTGCTCGGCCAGTGCGTCCAGCTCCGCGAGGTCCTGCATCGCCTGCGCGCCCTCGCCCAGCCCCAGCGGGTCCTGGCCGCGGAACCGCGCCGAGGACGTCCAGTCCTCCCCCGGCCGCATCGCCTGCAGCCGCGCGTCCAGGCCGGCCAGCTGCTGCCCGATGCGCGGGTCGCCGAACGCCTGCTGCGCCAGCTCGGCCAGCTCCGCCCGCTGCTCGGCCGACATCGAGTTCAGCATCCGCTGCGCGGCCGCCGCCCGCGCGGCCAGCGCGTCGATGAGCTCGTCCACGTCGCGCGGGTTCTCCGGGAAGAACTCGCCGTGGCGGCGCATGAACTCGTCGAACCGCTCGTCGATGTCGTCCACGCCGCGGGCGTGGGCGTCCAGCAGCGCGTTGAGGTCGGACAGCATCTGGTGGACGCGCTCCACGTCCTCCTGGCTGGTGCTCTGCAGCGCCTGCTTCATGCCCTCGAACCGCGCGTCGAGCATCTCCCGGCCGAGCAGGTCGCGGATCTGCTCGTACTTGTCCCGGCCCTCCTCGGACCGCCACGGGTACTCCGACAGCTCGCGCACGGCGGCGGCCGTGCCCGGCGGCAGCGCCTCGAGCTGCGCCTCGGCGAAGCGGGCGTCGTCGGACGGGTCGGGGAACAGCGCCCGCTTCTCGGCGTCCAGCGCCTCGTCGAGCAGGCGCCGCACCTCCTGCAGCGTGCCGTCGAGGCGGTGGCGCCGCTGGATCTCGGCGCGGCGCTGCCACACCCGGCGGGTCATCTCGTCGAGCCCGCGCGTGTTGCGGGTGCCGCGGCGCAGCAGCTCCACCAGCGCCGACCGCGGCGACGCGCCGTCCATGACCTCACGGCCGATCTCGTCGAGCGCCTCGCGCAGGTCGACCGGCGGGGCGAGCGGGTCGGGACCCTCGTGCCACGGCCCGTAGGACCAGCCCTCGGGTGCGGTGCTCACGGCCCGTACACCGTGGTCGCGTCGTCGGAGTCCTTGGCCAGCTGCCGGGCCAGGTACAGCGACTCCAGTGCCAGCTCGACGGCCGCCGCGATGCGTCCCGGCTCGTCGGTGGCCGACACCCCGGCACGCTGGGCGACCTCGTGCAGCACCGGCAGCTCGGGCAGCGCGGCGAGCAGGTCCGCGCCCGGCACGCGCTCGCCGGTGGCGACCAGGTGCCCGTTGGACACCGCCTCCACCAGCGGGCGCAGGTTGAGCCCGCCGAAGCGCTCGCGGGCGGTCTCGGCGACCGCGCGGCGCAGCAGGTGCACCAGGTGCTCGGTCTCGCGCCCCTCCTCGCCTGGCTCGAACTCGATCTTGCCGCGCAGCACGGCGGGCACGGCCTCCAGGTCGACCGGGCGTGCCACGGCCGGGTGCTCGCCGGTCAGTGCGGCCCGGCGCAGCGCCGCCGCGGCGACCGTCTCCGCCGCCGCGACCGCGAACCGGGCCGACACACCCGAGCGCTGGTCGACCACGGTGGATTCGCGCAGGTTGCGCACGAACCGGGCCAGCACCTCCAGCAGCGGCTCACCGACCTCAGCGACCAGGTTCGCCTCCTGGCGCACCACGTCCACCTCGGCGGCCACGGTCAGCGGGTAGTGGGTGCGGATCTCGGCGCCGAAGCGGTCCTTGAGCGGTGTGATGATCCGGCCGCGGTTGGTGTAGTCCTCCGGGTTGGCGGTGGCGACCAGCAGCACGTCCAGCGGCAGCCGCAGCGTGTAGCCGCGGATCTGGATGTCGCGCTCCTCCATCACGTTGAGCAGCGCGACCTGGATCCGCTCGGCGAGGTCGGGCAGCTCGTTGATCGCGACGATGCCGCGGTGCGCGCGCGGCACCAGTCCGAAGTGGATGGTCTCCGGGTCGCCCAGGCTGCGGCCCTCGGCCACCTTCACCGGGTCGACGTCGCCGATCAGGTCGCCGACCGAGGTGTCCGGTGTGGCCAGCTTCTCGGTGTAGCGCTGATCGCGGTGCAGCCAGGTCACCGGCAGGTCGTCGCCCAGTTCGGCGGCGCGGCGGCGCGAGCCCGGGGTGATCGGCTCCAGCGGGTGCTCGGCCAGCTCGGAGCCCTCGATCACGGGGGTCCACTCGTCGAGCAGGCCGGCCAGGGTGCGCAGCAGGCGCGTCTTGCCCTGGCCGCGCTCGCCGAGCAGCACGACGTCGTGCCCGGCCAGCAGGGCGCGTTCGAACTGGGGCAGCACCGTCCGGTCGAACCCGACGATCCCCGGCCACGGGTTCCGGCCCTCGCGCAGCGCGGCGAGGAGGTTGTCGTGGATCTCGGTCTTGATGCTGCGCGGCAGGTGCCCAGCCGCGCGCAGTGCTCCCGCGGTGCGCGGGAGGTTCTCGGGTGCGGGTGTCACGACTACGACGCTACGCACGTCCCGCGGTGTCGTCGACGTGGAGCAACTCCAGCGTCCGGGTGCCGTATTCTGGATCGCCGTGTGCTGTCCCAGTGCGACCCTCACCGTGTGGGCCTCGGCGTGGCTGTCCGGCGCCGCCGCGTCCGACGACGTCCTCGACGCGCTCCTGGCGTGGGGCGACGCCCACGAGGTGGTGGCCGCGGACGCCGAAGCCGCGGTGACCCTCGACCTCCCGCTCGCCGGCGACTTCCCCGGCACGCCCGTCCAGCTGCTCGCCGCGTTGCGCGCGCACGGCGCCGGCCCGGCCCGCCTGGTGCTGCCCGCGTCCGGCGACCCGCGCGGCCTCGGCGGCGGCGGGCCGTTCACCGAGGCCGCGATGCGGGCCGGTGAGGCCGTGCTGCTGCCCGGACTGGGGTTCGGCCTGGTGCCGGTCCCGATCGCCGAGGGGCTGGTGCGCTGGTCGGTCCACAAGGTCGCGGTGCCGCTGAGCCCGGACTACGTGGCGCTGAACGAGGCGGAGCACGGCCTGACCGACGCGATCCGCGATTCCGCGGGCGCCCTGCAGGCGCTGGACGTCGCGCGGGACCGCCCGGGCGTGCGGGCCGAGCTGGCGGCGAAGCTGCGCGCGCGGCCGCGCCTGAACTGGCCTGCCGGGACACCCGGGCGGGCGCTGCGGGTGCTGCAACGCGCCGACGAGGTGGGCGCGATTCTGGCGATCGCGGAGATCGACGAGCCCGGCGGCGCGCTGTCGTCGTCCGCCGCCGTTCGCCGCGCCGACGCCCTGCGCCCGTTGCGCACGGCGGTCCGCACGGCCCGGCACGCGGCGATCAACGAAGCGGTCCGGCTACTCACCGAACAGGCTGACCGGCAGCCCTGATCGGCGGCTTGACAGCGTGGTGTTCCCTTGACCCGCACATATCGTCGTAGCGGCAGGAGACATCTTTCGTGGATCTCGGTGACCCCACCACCAACCCCATCTCGTTCACGCTCGGTTCGGCCGACGAGTTCTTCACCGAGCCGGTCGGCGCGCGGGACGAGGACGGCTACCGGCGCGCCTGGCAGCGCGTCGTGGCCGAGCATGGCGCCGAGGCCGCGCGGGTCACCCGCATCGCCGCCTACTGGGAGCCTTCCGCCGCGGACCGCAGGTTCCTCGACGAGACCTTCGCCGACGCCGGGCTGCAGTTCATCTTCGAACGGCCGGAGGCTGCGGGCTGGGACGCAGCGCTGGCGAAGGCGCAGCAGGTGCTCGACGAGATCCTGCGCGCAGAGGAGGCCGAGGAGCTGGCGGCGGAAGCCCGCCGCGCCAGGGAGAAGCAGACGGGCGGCGAGCTGCTCCCGGTGCTGCGCAGCGGATCCCTCGGCGGCAGCGACGTGGTGCGGCAGACGATGCCGTGGCTGCCGGTGGCCGGGCGCGACCTGTTCGCCACGTTCGCCTACACCGCGCTGACCCCGCACGGCACGGTCGGGATGCGGCACGTCCTCAACAACCGCCTCGACGGCGAGGCCGACTTCACCGGGATCGTCACCGCCGCGCTGGACTCGGTCCAGGACGGCCTGGTCCTGGAGGAGGCCGTCACCGAGACCGGGCGGCTGATCCGGATGCACCGCCCGGATGGCTTCGGCGCGGCGGGCGCGGTCATGCTGCCCGACTTCCACGAGCGGATGTCCGGCATCCACGGCTGGGACGAGCTGACGGTGGCGATCCTCTGCCCGGACGACCTGTGGATCACCCGGTCCGGCACCCCCGACGCCGACCGGCTCGCCCACGAGGTGCGAGCGGCCGGACAGCAGGCGCCCGAGCTGCGGCCCTCGCTGCTGCGCGTCACCGCGACCGCGCTCGACCTCGTCGCCGAAAGCGCTTCCTGACGCGCGCCTGCGTTCAGTACAGCTCGATCTTCAACCGGGCCGTCCTGGCGCGGGAGACGCACAGCGCCATCTTGTCCCCGGCGGCCTTGTCCGCGGCCGACAGGCAGCTGTCCCGGTGCTCCGGCACGCCCTCCAGCACCCCGGAGACGCAGGACCCGCAGATGCCCTCCTCGCAGGACTTGAAGACCTCGATGCCGTTCTCCCCGAGCACGGCGAGGATCGACTTGTCCGCGGGCACCTCGAACACCTCGCCGGTGTCCAGCTCGACGGTGAACGGCCGGTCGAAGCTGGTGTCGACCTCCGCCGCCACGAAATGCTCCACATGCACGCGCGCCTCGCCGACGACGGGCGCGAAGACCGCGCAGACCTGCGCCATGAACCCCTCCGGCCCGCACGTGTACACCTGCGCGTCCGGGGCCAGCTCGGCCGCGACCTCCTTGACGGTCGTCGGCTGCTCGGCCCGGGGACCGCCGAACCGCAGGCGCACGCGGTCGCCGAACTCGCGCTCCAGCAGGCCGGCGAACGCGGCCTGCTCCCGGGCGCGGGCGAAGTCGTGCAGCTCGAACTCCGCGCCGCGGCGGTGGAGCTCGTAGGCCAGGCTCAGCAGCGGGGTGACGCCGGCGCCGCCCGCCACCAGGACGTGGCGGGCGCCGTAGGCGACGCGCAGCTTGGCCACCCGGACGTCGGTCAGCGGGACGGCGATCGTGTCAGTCATCGCTCATCATCTGCTTCCACATCCGGTACGCGGCGCGCATCCCGGTCTCGTCGGTCACGTGGGCGGTCGGCCAGCCGTGCTCGTCGTCCTTCTCCCTGCCGAGCCCGCGGTTGACCAGGATCGGCATGTCCGGCGCGGCCTGGGCGCCGCGCTGCACGCGGCCCCAGCCCTCGGCGTCGTCTGGCGTGCCGAACCCGAACGGCCCCTGGAAGTGCTCGTGGATGCGCAGCCGCTCGCGGTTGACGACGTCCAGCTCGGGCGGCCCGTCCGGGCCGATCGCGATGTGCTCGATCAGCGCCTCGTCGACCGAGATCGGCCGCAGGACGCGGAAGAACGCCGCCGACATCGACACGTTCGGGAACAGGTTGAGGTTGAACCCGGTGCCGTGCATGGCGCGGACCAGTTTGCGCACGGTCGCAATGCCGCCGTAAGGACTCGGTGCGCAGCTTGCGCAGCGACAAAGGTCCTTCTTGTCCGCCACGCCCTCGTACCCGTCCGGGTACGGGCTACCGCGCAGTGTGCCATCCAGGCCGTAGGACCACGCGTGGTACGGCCAGTGAACCCGTTGGCCTTGCCCCGCGGCTTTTCGCACAGGCTCGCGCCGCCGTGGCGGCAGCGGTTGAGCAGCGTGTGCAGGGCGCCCTTGCGGTCCCGCGACACGATCACCGGCTGGCGGCCGACGTAGGTGGACTTGAAGGTGCCCGGCCCGGGCAGCTCGCTCTCGTGCGCGACCCACACCCAGGTGTGCTCGAAGATCCTCGTCATCTCGTGCTCGAAGATCTCCGGGTCGGTGTAGAGGCGGCCGGCGACGCGGTCGGCGAGCACGAGGTCCGCGGGCGCGTCGGCGAAGTTGTTCTCGGTCATGGTGTCCTCTCCTCAGCCGGGCAGCTCGAGGTCTTCGCGCACCGTCAGCGCACGGCCGATGCGGGCTTCGACCTTGGCGAAGCGCCACAGCTTCGCGCCGCCGTCGCCGACCGGGGTGGTGCGGAACAGGTTGCAGGTGGCCTTGACGGTCTCGGCCGTGTCCACGTCGGCGAGGAGGTAGGCCGTCCACGGCCAGCCGTCGGAGGGGCCGACCATGTGCGAGTCGTCGTCGATGTCGCCGATGAAGTCCGCGCCCGGCAATGCCTTGATGCCGTCCATCATGGACACGAAGGCCTGCCACACGTGCCCCGGCGGGATGCCGTCGGCAGGCAGGTCGAAGAAGTTCTGGTTGATGCCGATGCAGAACAGCACGCGCAGGGGCGTCGCGCTCATCTCGGTCCTCCTCGGTGGTGGTCGGGTCAGCGGAAGCCGGGGCTGGTGGGCGGCAGTCCCATGAGGACGGCGCCGGCGGAGTCGAAGATCGCCGGTCCGAGGAAGGCGTGCTGCTTGGGCACCAGCGCGTCGCCGGCCAGGTCGCGCAGCGGGTGTTCGGTGTAGATCGGGGCGGTGCCGGAGATCTCGACGAGCCGGTCCACCACGCCGGAGGCCACGCGGGCCAGGTGCGCGGGGGCCAGCCGCAGCTGGGCGTTGTGCGAGTCGGTGGCGGGGTCGCCGCGCAGCACGTGCTGCCACACCTGGTCGCTCAGGTCGTAGAACCAGGCGCGGGCCGAGCTCAGGTCCGCCTCGGCGCGGGCGACCTCGGTGCGGTAGTAGGCCCGGTCGGCGAGCTTCGGCGCGCCGGTCACACCGGTGTAGCCGCCGCCGGCCTGCTTGGCGTGGTCCAGCGCCGCCCGTGCCACGCCCGCGCCGACCACGGCGAGGACCTGGGAGGCGTAGGCGATCGTCGGGGAGTGGTACAGCGGCTCGTCCACCGTCGGCGCGCCGCCGCGGATGAAGGTCCACTCGCGGGGCACCTCGACCCCGCGCACGACGACGTCGAACGAGCCGGTGGCCCGCATGCCCACGACGTCCCAGTCCTGGACGATCTCGACCTGGCCCGGCCGCAGGACCGCGGTGCGCGGCTTGCCGCCGGAGTCCTCGTCGCCGGGCGGGCCGACGCCGATCAGGTCGGCGCCGATGCAGCCGCTGGCGAACTTCCAGTGCCCGTCGACCAGAGCCGCGCTCGGTGGCGGCGGCGCGCTGCATCGGGAACAACGCGCCGGCGAAGGCCACGTCCGGCCCGTCGCGATACAGCTCGGCCCGGGTGTCCAGCGGCAGCGCGGCCAGGTAGATCTGCGCGGAGCCGAAGCTCGCGACCCAGCCGGTGGAACCGTCGACCACCGAGATCCGCTCGATGGTGGACTGGCCGGTGGTGCCCTCGCCGGACCCGTGGCCGGGCATCCAGGGACTGGTGACACGAGCCGACCCGACAGGCACGCATCCCGGCCAGCTGTGGCCGGCGCAGGCGCTCACCCTCGACGAGGCCCTGCACGCCTACACGCTGGGCGCGGCGCGCGCGATGGGCGTCGACGACGTCACCGGTTCGCTGGCGGCGGGCAAGTCGGCCGATTTCGTGGTGCTCGACCGCGATCCGTTCGCCGTGCCCGCCGACCAGCTGGCCGGCACGCGCGCCGAGCAGACGTGGTTCGCCGGCCGTCAGGTGTACCAGCGCCGGTAGGCTGACGTCGTGGTGGCAGAGCTGATGGCGGAACTGGCCGCGCTGGAGGACCCGAAGGCGCGGGCGGTCAACGAGAAGCACGGTGACGACCACGGGGTGAACCTCGGCAAGCTGCGCGCCATCGCCAAGCGGCTGAAGACGCAGCACGGCCTGGCGCGCGAGCTGTGGGCGACGGGCGACACCGCCGCGCGGCTGCTGGCGCTGCTGATCTGCCGCCCGAAGGCGTTCGAGCGCGCCGAGCTGGACACGATGCTGCGCGAGGCGCGGGCGCCGAAGGTGCACGACTGGCTCGTGAACTACGTGGTGAAGAAGAGCCCGCACGCGGAGGACCTGCGGGTGGCCTGGCTCGCCGACGCGGACCCGGTCGTCGCGAGCGCCGGGTGGGCGCTGACGACCGACCGCGTCGCGAAGCGGACCGAGGGGCTCGACCTGGGGAAGCTGCTGGACGTCATCGAGGCGGAGATGAAGGACGCCCCGGACCGCCTGCAGTGGGCCATGAACCACTGCCTGGCGCAGATCGGGATCTCCCACGCGGAGCACCGGGACCGGGCGATCGGCATCGGCGAGCGCCTGGAGGTGCTCAAGGACTACCCCACCCCGCCGAACTGCACGTCCCCCTACGCACCGGTGTGGATCACCGAAATGGTGCGACGGCAGGCGACTGGGTGACCAGAAGGCGATAGCGACGGCACCAGCCGCCCGGTGTCGCGCGCACTCGGTGAGTCACCCGAAACCCCACCTTCACCCGGCGATCGGCGCCGGCACCAACCGCTCCAGCTCTGCCAGCGCTGCGGCCACGGCCGGGTGGGTGCGCCCGCCGGGCCGGGTCACCGTCAGGATCTTCCGCCGGGGCTCGTCCGCGCACGCCAGCCGGACCACGGGGGCGGTCTCCGGGACCCGGGCCAGCCGGGGCACCAGCGCGACGCCCAGGCCGTGCGCCACCAGCGCGATCGTCGCCTCCCAGTTGACCGCGTCGTGGGCGACCGGTGGGGTGAAACCGGCCGCGCCGCAGGCGGAGAGCACGTGGGTGCGGCACGTGCACGGCGCGCCGGGCACGATCCACGGCTCGTCCGCGGCCTCGGCGAGCTCCACCCGCTCCCGGGCCGCGAGCCGGTGGCTCGCCGGGACCAGCAGGTCGAACGGGTCGTCCAGCAGCGGCCGCTGGTCGAACCGGGCCCGGTCGCGGGGCGGCTCGTCCGGTTGGGCCTCCACCACCGCCAGGTCCGCGTCGCCGTTGAACAGCAGGTCGAAGCAGTCCGCGGCCTCGGCCTCGCTGATCCGCGGGGTCAGCCGCGGGTGGCGGGCGGCGAGCGCGGCGGCGGCCGGGGCGAGCAGCGCGCTCACCGCGCCCGGGAACCCGGCCAGCCGCAGCGCGGCTGTCCGGCATGGCCCAGTGCGGCGGCTACCTCCTCGCCGCCACCGGCCCGCTGGCGTTCGGCCTGCTGCACACCGCCACCGGCGGCTGGCACGCCTCGATCTGGCTGCTGCTCCTGCTGGGCGCGCCCGAGCTGGTGTGCGGGCTGGCCGCCGCACGGCCCGGCCTGCTGCGGCCGGCGGAGCCGGTGGTCACCTCCGCCGCGCCGCTGTCCTGATCGCGGCGCGCATGGTGCGGACCTCCGCCTCGTTCCTGGTGCCGGTGCTCGCCAGCTGGGCGGTGCCGAAGGGGCCGACGCTGGACCCCGGGGTGCGGCAGCTCGCCGTGCACGTCGAGGACCATCCGCTCGAATACGCCGACTTCGAGGGCGTCATCCCGGAGGGCCAGTACGGCGGCGGCGACGTCATCGTGTGGGACCGGGGCACCTGGGAGCCCGCCGACGGCGCCGACCCGGCCCGGGCGATCGACGACGGGGAGCTGCACTTCGACCTGCGCGGCGAGAAGCTCGCCGGCCGGTTCGCCCTCGTCCGCACCGCCCGCCGGGGCAAGGAGCAGTGGCTGCTGATCCACAAGCACGACGAGGACGCCCGGCCCGGCTGGGACCCCGAGGAGCTGCCCCGGTCGGTCAAGTCCGGCCGCACCAACGACGAGGTCGCCGCCGCGCCGGAGGCGATGTGGCGAAGCGGCGTGCCCGCCGCCGAGGCCGAGGTACCCCTCGTTCCACAGTGGACTCCTCCGTCGGACGACGAGCTCGCCGCGCTGGACGACCTGGGCAGGTCCGGCACCTGGACGATCGCGGGGCGCCGCCTCAAACTCACCAACCTGGACAAGGTGCGGTTCCCCGGCGCGGGCGGCGAACCGCCGGTGACCAAACGGGAACTCATCCGCTACAGCGCGCAGATCGCCACGCACATGTTGCCCCACCTCGCCGGCCGGCCGGTCAACGCGCACCGCTACCCCGACGGCGTGGACCGGCCCGGCTTCTGGCACAAGGAGGTGCCCAGCCACGCCCCGGAGTGGCTCAACCGCTGGCACAACACCGAAGCCGACCCCGGCGAGACCCAGTGCTACGCGGTGCTGGACAGCGTGCCCGCCCTGGTGTGGATGGCCAGTTTCGGCGGCGTCGAGCTGCACCCGTGGACCTCGCGGCTGCCCGACGTCCACCAGCCCACCTGGGCGCTGATCGACATCGACCCGGGCACCACCACCGGCTTCGACGACATCGTCGAGCTCGCCCGCCTCTACCGCACCGCGCTGGAGCACCTGGACCTGCGCGGCATGCCCAAGGTCACCGGGCAGCGCGGCATCCAGATCTGGGTGCCGGTCGCCCCCGGCCACACCTTCACCGACACCCGCAAGTGGGTCGAGACCCTGTCCCGGGTCGTCGGCCGCGTGCTGCCGGACCTGGTCAGCTGACGGTGGCACAAGAGCGAGCGCGGCGGTCTGGCCCGCCTCGACTACACCCAGAACGCGATCAACAAGACTCTGGTCGCCCCGTTCAGCCCCCGTCCGGCGCCCGGCGCGCCGGTGTCGGTCCCCATCACCTGGGACGAGCTCGACGACCCGGCCCTGCGCGCGGACCGCTGGACCGTCCGCACCGTCCTCGACCGGGTCGCCGAGGCGGGCGACCCGCTCGCGCCGCTTATCGGCCTGCCGCAGCAGCTGCCCGAACTCGAAAGCTGATCCTGCCCCGGCCACGCCCGGCCGGTGGAGGATGATCCGCGCATGACTTCGCACGACAGCGGCGAACCGCCGGCGTGGCGGCGCGCCACCGCCGGGGCGCAGCGGTGGCCCGCCGCGGTCACGATCGCCGCGGTGATCGGTGTCCAGGTGCTCCTCCCCGACCGCCTGGTGATCCAGCCGAGCTGGTTGCTGCCGGGGTTGTCGGCGCTGCTGTTGCTGACGCTGGTGGCGCTGGGCCCCGGCCGGGCGGCCGGCGACCACCGGCACGCGCGCAAGGTGGCGTTGTCCCTGCTGCTCGTGGTGAGCGCGGGCAACGCCGGCTCGGCGGTCCTGCTGGTCGGCCACATCCTCAACGGCTCGATCGGCGACCAGGCGGGGCCGCTGCTCGCCGCCGGGGCGGGCGTCTACCTCACCAACGTCGTGGTGTTCTCGCTGTGGTATTGGGAGTTCGACCGCGGCGGCCCGGCCGCACGGGCGGCGGGCACCCAGGAGTACCCGGACCTGCTGTTCCCCCAGATGACCAGCCCCGGGCTCGCGCCGCGCGACTGGGAACCGGCCTATGTGGACTACCTGTACCTGGCCTTCACCAACGCGACCGCGTTCAGCCCGACCGACGTGCTGCCGCTGAAGCCGTGGGCGAAACTCACCATGCTGGCGCAGTCGGTGGTCTCCCTCGTGCTGGTGGTGCTGGTCGTCGCACGGGCCGTGAACATCCTCCACTGATCCGCGAAAGATCCGATGTATCCTGCGTCTACGTCGTGGACAAGGAGCGGGTATGCCGGAGATCGCGCTGCACACGGAGCTGAAGCCGGGCTCGGAGCTGGACTACGAGGCCGTGCACCGGTCCATCCCCTCCGATGTGGCGGCCGCACTCGTCGGCAGTGGCGTCCGCAACTGGCGCATCTGGCGCGACGGCACGCACCTGTTCCACCTCGTCGAGGTCGAGGACTACCGGCGGATGCGGCACGCGCTGCGGGACCACCCGGCCAACGTCCGCTGGCAGGAGACCGTCGGGCCGCTGCACGCCACGCCGGACGACTACTCCGGCGCCGACGACGGGCTGCCGCTGGTGTGGAGCCTCGCCGGGCAGCTGGCCGGGAAGGAACGCTGAGCGGCATGTCCGTCACCGACGACGCCATCGAGGCGATCAAGCAGATGATCGTGGACGGCGAGCTGCGCCCCGGCGACCGCCTGCCCAGGGAGGCCGACCTCGCCGACCGGCTCGGCCTGTCACGCAACTCGCTGCGCGAGGCGGTGCGCGCGCTGTCGCTGATCCACGTGCTGGACGTGCGCCGCGGCGACGGGACGTACGTGACGAGCCTGGAGCCCTCGCTGCTGATGGACGCGATGGGTTTCGTGGTGGATTTCCACCGCGACGACACCGTGCTGCAGTTCCTGGAAGCCCGCCGCGTCATCGAACCCGCGGTGACCGAGATGGCGGCGCGGCACATGCCCGACTCCGACCTCGAGGACCTCGCGAAGCTGCTCGACTCGCTCGGCGACCGGCCCACGGTGGACCAGCTGGTGGAGAACGACCTGGAGTTCCACCGCCGCATCGCCGGTGGCTGCGGCAACTCCGTGCTGGCCTCGCTGCTGGAAAGCCTGTCCGGGCGCACGCAGCGGGCGCGGACGTGGCGGGGCATCACGCAGGAGGGCGTGACGGAGCGGACGCTCGCCGAGCACCGCGCCATCCTGCACGCGCTGGCCGCCCGGCAACCCGACGTGGCCCGCGCCGCCGCGACGGTCCACATCGCCGGCGTGGAGCAGTGGCTACGCCAGACCCTGGTCGAGTAGCGGCCCATCGGGCTGTTCGGCGTGAACCGCGCCGTGGACGATCGGCGGCCCGTCGCGGTTCTGCGTGAGCCGTGAGAAGGCGCGCTCAGCGCGGCCGCAGCCGCAGGTCCTGCATCCCGCCGTCCACGGCCACGCCCACCCCGGCCGTCGACGTCGCCAGCGGGCTCGCCAGGTAGACCACCGCGTGCGCCACCTCCGCCGGCGACACGAGCCGCCCGTGGGGTTGCCGCGCCTGCAGCGCCGCTCGCTCCGCCTCGGGGTCGTCCGCCCGCTCCAGCAGCCGCCCGATCCACGGCGTGTCTGCCGTGCCGGGATGCACGCAGTTGACCCGGATCCCCTCCCGCAGGTGGTCGGCGGCCATCGCCCGCGTCAACGCCGCCACCGCGCCCTTCGACGCGCTGTACAACGCGCGCTGCGGCAGCCCGGCCGTCGCAGCGATCGAGCCGACGTTCACGATCGCCGCAGCGCGGGACCGGCGCAGGTGCGGCAGCGCCGCCCGGCTCACCCGCACCATCCCGAGCAGGTTCACGTCCAGCACCCGCAGCCACTCCGCGTCGTCGTTGTCGGCGACTGTGCCCTGCGCCCCGATGCCCGCGTTGTTGACCACGATGTCCAGCCCGCCGAAGCGGTCCACCACGGCGGAAATGCCCTGCCGCACCGACTCGTCGTCGGTGACGTCGACCCGCACGCCGTCGTCGACCTCGGTCAGGTCCAGCGCCGCCACCCGCGCGCCACGCTCGCGCAGCGCCGCCACGATCGCGGCCCCGATCCCCGACGCCCCACCGGTGACCGCGGCGACCAGCCCGTCGAACTCGCCCATCACGCCACCTCCGCCGCGACGAACTCCTGCCGCTGCCTGCCCAGGCCCTCGATCTCCAGCTCCACCACGTCCCCCGGCCGCAGGTAGGGGTACTTCCCGGACAGCGCGACGCCCTGCGGCGTGCCGGTCATGATCACGTCGCCCGGTTCCAGCGCCAGGTACCGGCTCAGGTGCCACACCAGGTGCTCGACCCCGAAGATCATGTCCGCGGTCGTGGAGTCCTGGCGCGGATCGCCGTTGACCCAGCTGCGCAACCGCAGCCCGGTGTGGTCCACCTCGTCCGGCGTCGCCAGCCACGGCCCGAGCGGGTTGAACCCGGGCGCGCACTTGCCCTTGCTCCACTGCCCGCCGGAATCGACGAGCTGGTACTCCCGCTCGGACACGTCGTTGCCGAGCACGAAACCGGCGACGTGCGCCAGGCTCTGCGACGGCGAGTCGAGGTACAGCGCCCGCTTGCCGATCACCACGCCGAGCTCCACCTCCCAGTCGGTGCGCTCGCTGCCGGGCGGGATCGTCACCGGGTCGTGCGGCCCGGCGAGCGTGTTCGGCGTCTTGAGGAACATGATCGGCACGTCCGGCGGCGCCGAGCCCGATTCGGCGGCGTGCTCGGCGTAGTTCATCCCGATGCAGATGATCGCGCCGGGCCGCGCGATCGGCGAGCCCACCCGCAGGGTGTCCGCGTCCGGCAGTTCCGGCAGCTCGCCGGCGTCCAGAGCGGCCCGGGCCGCCGCGATCCCGCCCCCGGCGAGGAACGCGCCGTCGACGTCGGCCGTCAGCCCGGTCAGGTCGTAGGTCGTGCCATCGGCGACGACAGCGGGTCGTTCCTGGCCGGCGGGACCGAGGCGGACGAGGTGCACGGTTCACTTCCTCACGGTATTGGTCGGGTCTCTTCATTGAGCTCGCCAAGATCCTAGGGCACCTTTCCGGCCCCGCGCGAGCCTTGACGGCGGAGACATCGGATCTCTATCGTCGGCGTCGTCACCGAGGCGTACAAGGGAGTGGGTCCGTGGCACGCATCGTCGCCCTGCACACGCACGACGTCCGGTTCCCGACGTCGCAGACGCTCGACGGTTCCGACGCCATGAACCCGGACCCGGACTACTCGGCCGCCTACCTGCGGCTGGTCACCGATGCCGGCGACGGCCTGGAGGGCCACGGGTTCGTCTTCACCATCGGCCGCGGCAACGACGTCCAGGTCGCCGCGCTTCGCACGCTGGAGGGCCACCTCCTCGGCCGCGACGTGGACGCCACGCTCGCGGACCTGGGCGGGTTGTGGCGCGAACTGGTCCACGATTCGCAGCTGCGCTGGCTCGGCCCCGAGAAGGGGATCATGCACATGGCCATCGGCGCGGCCGTCAACGCGCTGTGGGACCTGCGCGCCAAGCGGGAGGGCAAACCGTTGTGGCAGCTGCTGTCCTCGCTCACCCCGGAGGAGATCGTCGACCTGGTCGACTTCCGGTACCTGACCGACGCGCTGACCCGCGACGAGGCGCTGGAGATCCTCCGCGCGGCCCAGCCCGGCCGCGCCGAACGGGAAGCGCGGCTGGTCAGCGAGGGTTACCCCGCCTACACCACCACCCCCGGGTGGCTGGGCTACGACGACGACAAGCTCGCGCGCCTGTGCCGGGAAGCGGTCGAAGACGGCTTCCGCCAGATCAAGCTCAAGGTGGGCGCCGACCTCGACGAGGACCTGCGCCGCCTGCGGATCGCGCGCGAGGTGTGCGGCCCGGACGTGGGGATCGCGGTGGACGCCAACCAGCGCTGGGACGTCGGCGACGCGATCGCCTGGGTCGAGCGGCTGCGCCCGTTCGACCTCGCCTGGATCGAGGAGCCCACCAGTCCGGACGACATCCTCGGCCACGCCGCCATCGCCAAGGCGGTCGCGCCGATCCCGGTCGCCACCGGTGAGCACGGCGCCAACCGGGTGCTGTTCAAACAACTCCTGCAGGCCGGGGCGCTGTCGGTGCTGCAACTCGACGCCACCCGGGTGGCCGGGGTCAACGAGAACGTCGCGATCCTGTTGCTGGCCGCCAAGTTCGGTGTCCGGGTCTGCCCGCACGCCGGCGGCGTCGGCCTGTGCGAGGCGGTGCAGCACCTGGCGATGTTCGACTTCGTCGCCGTGTCCGGGACCACCGAGGACCGGATGATCGAGTTCGTCGACCACCTGCACGAGCACTTCGTCACCCCGGTCGACGTCCACAGTGGACGCTACTTCGCGCCGAAGGCCCCCGGGGCGGGCACCGAGATGCACGCGTCCTCGCTCGCGGAGTACGCCCATGGTTGAGGTGCCGGGCCCGTTCGCGCTCGGCGGCGCGAACCTGGGCAACCTGTACGCGCCGATGAGCGACGAGCAGGCGCACGCGGTGCTGGACGCCGCGTGGGACGCCGGGGTCCGGCACTTCGACACCGCCCCGCACTACGGGCTCGGCCTGTCCGAACGCCGCCTGGGCGCCTTCCTCGCGGGCAAGCCGCGCGCCGAGTTCGTGGTGTCCACCAAGGTCGGCCGGCTCCTGGTGCCGGATCCGGACGGCGCGAACCGGCTGGACGAGGCGAACCACTTCGCCGTGCCCGCCGACCACCGCCGGGTGTGGGACTTCTCCGCCGACGGGGTGCGGCGCAGCCTCGACGACTCGCTGGCCCGGCTCGGCCTGGACTCCGTCGACATCGTCTACCTGCACGACCCGGAGGAGCACGACCTCGGGCCCGCGCTGGCGTCCGGCCTGCCCGCGCTCGCCACCCTGCGCGACGAGGGCGTCGTCCAGGCGATCGGCGTCGGGTCGAAATCGGTCGCCGCGCTCGCCGCGGCGGCCCGCACCGGCACCGTCGACCTGCTGATGGTCGCGGGCCGGTTCACGCTGCTCGACCAGCCCGCGCTGGACGACGTGCTGCCCGAGTGCCACGCCCGGTCGATCGGCGTGGCGGTCGCGAGCGTGTTCAACTCGGGCCTGCTCGCCACGCCGGAGCCCGCCGGCCGCTACGAGTACGCCGCCGCTCCCCCGGACGTCCTCGACACCGCGCGGGAAATCGCCGCGATCTGCGCCGAGTTCGGCGTCGACCTCCCCACGGCCGCGCTGCACTTCCCGCTGCGGGACCCGGCGGTGCGCGCGGTGGTCGCCGGTGCGGCCACCCCGGAGGAAGTGCGGCAGAACGCCCGGCGGCTCGCGGCCGCCGTGCCCGCCGACCTGTGGACCACCCTGCGGGACAAGGGGCTGATCCGGACATGACCGAGCACGTCGTGGACACCCACCTGCACCTGTGGGACCTCACCGTCAGCGACTACGCGTGGCTGCCGCCCGGCAGCCCGCTGCACCAGACCTTCACCGCCGGACAGGCGCGGCGGGAACTGGACGCCGCCGGGATCGCCACGGCCGTCCTGGTCCAGGCGGAGGACTCCGAGGCCGACACCGAGTTCATGCTCGCCCAGGCCGACGCCCACGACTGGATCGCCGGCGTGGTCGGCTGGGTCCGCCTGGACGACCCGGAGACCGCGCGGCGCCGGCTCGACCGGTGGCAGCGGCACCCGGCGTTCCGCGGCGTGCGGCACCTGGTGCACGACGACCCGCGCGCGGACTTCCTCGACCTGCCGGCGGTGCGCCGCTCGCTGGCCCTGCTCGCCGAACGGGGCCTGCCGTTCGACGTCCCCGACGCCTGGCCGCGGCACCTGCGCCAGGTCGCCGACCTCGCGGCCGCCCTGCCGGAGCTGACGATCGTGGTCGACCACCTCGGCAAGCCACCCGCGGACCGGGCGGGGTTCCGCGACTGGCTCGCCACACTGCGCGCGGTGGCCGCGCGCCCGAACACGGTCGCGAAGATCTCCGGGCTGCAGCGACCCGGCGAGCCGCTGACCGTGGAGTCCGCGCGGCCCGCGGTCGAGGCGGCGTTCGAGCTGTTCGGGCCGGACCGGCTGATGTACGGCGGGGACTGGCCGATGACCGTCCCGCACGGCGGGTACGGCCGGGCCTGGGAGGTCCTGTCCGCGCTGATCGGCGAACTGCCCGCGCCGGGCCGGGCGCGGGTGCTGTCGGGGACCGCGAGCGCGGTCTACCGGGTGCCGGAGCGGGTGCGATGAGCGAGGTCGCGACGATGACGGAACCGTTGCTGGAAGTCGAAGGCGTGGACAAGAGCTTCCCCGGCGTCCGCGCGCTGTACGACATGCGGCTGGAGCTGCGCTCCGGCGAGGTGCTCGCGCTGGTCGGCGAGAACGGCGCGGGCAAGTCCACCCTGATGAAGCTGCTGTCCGGCATCCACACCGCCGACGCGGGCCGGTTCCGGCTGGGCGGCGAGCCCTACCAGCCCGCCGGGCCGCGGCACGCGCTGGAGCTGGGCATCAGCATCATCCACCAGGAGTTCAACCTGGTGCCGCACCTGACCGTGGCGCAGAACATCTTCATCGGCCGGGAACCGCGCCGCGGGCGGCTGCTGCTCGACGAGCGCAAGCTCAACGCCGACGCCGCCGAGCTGCTCGACCGGCTGCACCTGCGCCTGGATCCGCGGGCCGTGGTCGGCGAACTGACCGTGGCCAACCAGCAGATGGTGGAGATCGCCAAGGCGCTGTCCTACGACCCGCGCGTGCTGATCATGGACGAGCCCACCGCCGCGCTCAACGACGCCGAGGTCGAGACGCTGCACGAGCTGATCCGCCGGTTCGTACGGCCGGGAACCGGCGTCATCTACATCTCCCACCGCATGGAGGAGATCAAGCGCATCGCCGACCGGGTCACCGTGATTCGCGACGGCGAGTACATCGATACGCTCGACATCGCCACCGCGGCCACCTCGGACATCATCGCGCTGATGGTGGGCCGGGCGATCAACACCGAAGCCCGCCCGGAGGGGGTGCGCGCGGACCGCGACGTTGTGCTGCGGGTTGAGGGCCTGCGCACCCGGGACCTGCTCAAAGACGTGTCGTTCGACCTGCGCCAGGGCGAGATCGTCGGGTTCGCCGGGCTGATGGGCGCCGGCCGCACCGAGGTCGCGCGGGCGCTGGTCGGCGCGGACAAGGCCGAGGCCGGCACGGTCACCCTGCACGGCAAGCAGGTCCGCATCGGCACCCCGGCCGACGCCGCCAAGCTCGGCATCGGCTACCTGTCCGAGGACCGCAAGCGGTTCGGCCTCCTGCTCGACCAGGACGTCAAGGCCAACATCGCGTTGTCCGCGCTGCGGGACCAGTTCACCAGGGCCGGGTTCGTGCGCGACGGCGCGCTGCGCGCCACCGCCGATCGCTACATCGGCGCGCTGCGGATCAAGACCCCGTCGCTCGACCAGACCACGAAGAACCTCTCCGGCGGCAACCAGCAGAAGGTCGTCATCGCCAAGTGGCTGGCCAAGGACTGCGACGTGCTCATCTTCGACGAGCCGACGCGCGGCATCGACGTCGGCGCGAAGGAGGAGATCTACCAGTTGCTGCGGGAACTCACCGGGCAGGGCAAGTCGATCATCATGATCTCCTCGGAGCTCCCGGAGATCCTGCGCATGTCCCACCGCGTCGTGGTGATGAGCGAAGGCCGCGTGACCCGCGTGCTCGACTCCACCGAGGCGACCCAGGAGAACATCATGCACTACGCCACCCTGCGGCCGGACGAAAACCCGGCCGACGCCGCCGAGCTCGGTCTCGCCCCCGAAGAGAAGGCAGGTCGGTCATGACCACGGTGAAGGCTCCGGTGACGGAGCGGCAGCGGGCCGGCGGAGTGACCGGCGCGATCAGGAGCAGGCTGCAACAGCTGCTGGCGTTCGCCAGCCTCATCGTGATCTACGCGTTCTTCTCGATCGTCAGCCCGTTCTTCTTCTCCTACGGCAACTTCATCGCGATCCTGTTCTCCACGGTGGTGATCGGGACGCTCGCGATCGGCACGACGTTCGTCATCATCACCGGCGGCATCGACCTGTCCATCGGTACCGGCATGGCGTTGTGCGCGGTGATGTCCGGCGTGTTCATCGTGAACTCCGGACTGCCGCTGGGGATCGGCGTGCCGCTGGCGATCCTGTTCGGCGGGCTGATGGGGCTGGTCAACGGGATCAACGTGGCGCTGCTGAAGATCCCGCCGTTCATCGCGACGCTGGCGATGATGCTGGTCGCCGAGGGGCTGGCGCTGGTGCTGTCGCACAGCACGCCGATCTACTTCAGCGACTCGCCCGGCTACATCGAGATCTCGGCGGGCAACCTCATCCCGAACGTGCCCAACGCGGTGCTGATCCTCGCCGCGATCGCGATCATCGCCGGGGTGCTGCTGACCAAGACGGTGCTCGGCCGCTACACCTACTCGATCGGCAGCAACGAGGAAGCGACGGCGCTGTCCGGCATCGACGTCCGCAAGTGGAAGGTCGGGATCTACGCGTTCGCCGGGCTGTTCACCGGCCTGGCCGGCGTGATGATCTCCGCCCGGCTCGGTTCGGCGCAGCCGGCGACCGGCATGGGGTACGAGCTGCAGGCCATCGCCGCCGTGGTGATCGGCGGGACCTCGCTGTCCGGCGGCAAGGGGTCGATCATCGGCACCCTGATCGGCGCGCTGATCATCTCGGTGCTCAACAACGGGCTGCAGATCATGTCGATCCCGCAAGAGTGGCAGAACGTCATCCTCGGCTGCGTGATCCTGGTGGCCGTCTACACCGACCGGATCCGGAAACGGGAAGCCTGAGAGAACAAAGGAGTTCTTGATGAGGACGCAGAAGATCGTCGCGGCGGTCACCGGCGCCGTGCTGGCGCTGACGATGACCGCGTGCGGCCAGGGCGGCGGCACCGCGGGCGGCGGGAACGGGCCGCTCATCGCCATCGTGTCGAAAGGCTTCCAGCACCAGTTCTGGCAGGCCGTGAAGAAGGGCGCGGAGGACGAGGCCGCCGCGAAGGGCGCGCGCACGACGTTCGTCGGCCCGGCCACCGAGAAGGACGTCGAGCAGCAGGTCAACATGCTCACCAACGAGCTGGCCAAGTCGCCGCAGGCGCTCGGGTTCGCGGCGCTGGACTCCCGCGCCGCCGCTCCCCTGCTGCAGCAGGCGAAGGCGCAGAACATCCCGGTGGTGGCGTTCGACTCCGGGGTGGACAGTGACATCCCGGTCACGACGGTGGCCACGGACAACAAGGCCGCGGCGGCGGAGGCGGCCAAGCGCCTGGCCGAGCAGATCGGCGGGCAGGGCAAGGTCGCGCTCGTGGTGCACGACCAGACCAGCCTGTCCGGCAAGGACCGGCGGGACGGGTTCCTGGACTGGATGGCGAAGAACGCGCCCGGCATCACGGTGCTCGCGCCCCAGTACGGCGGCGGCGACCAGCTGGAGTCGGCCAACATCACCAAGTCGATCATCGCGGCCAACCCGGACCTGAAGGGGATCTACGCCTCCAACGAGGGCTCGGCGATCGGCGTGATCAAGGGCGTGCAGGAGAGCGGGCGGCAGGGCCTGACGATCGTCGGGTTCGACTCCGGGCAGGCCCAGATCGACGCGATCAACAGCGGCCTGATGGCGGGCGCCGTGACGCAGGACCCGGTGGACATGGGCAGGCAGCTGGTGGACGCCTCGCTGAAGGCCATCAACGGCGAGCAGCTGCCGAAGCGGATCGACACGGCGTACTACTGGTACGACAAGAGCAACATCAACGACCCCAAGATCCAGGCGGCGCTGTACCAGTGACCGCGGGCGAGGGCCGTGGACGGTGCGACGGGGCCGTCCCACGGCCCTCGCCGTGCGTCAGCCGGATCCGGGGTTTTCCGGGATGTCGGCGGGGAAGGCGGGCGTGGCGAAGGTGTTGACCTGGCTGCCGGGCCGGAGGCAGCGCGCCGCGGCGGCTCGCCAGGCCGCGTAGTGCGGGGCGGAGCGGTGCTCGACCTCGAACGCCGCCCGGCGGCCTCGGCGCGGGTTTCGATCTCGCCGGGGTGGAAGATCTCCGCAGCGCCCGCGGCCAGTGGCACCTCCTTGGTGCGCGCGATCAGGTCCTCGACGCGGCGGTCGAACTCCGCCGCGTCGAGGACGCGCCAACCAACAGTCCCGCAACGGGACGAGCCCGGCCGGTCCGAGACGGATCAGCCGGGCTCGCCGCTGCGGTGACTGGATCAGGCCAGGTCGAACCGGTCCAGTTCCATGACCTTCGTCCAGGCCGCGACGAAGTCGTTGACAAACTTCTCGCGCGCGTCGTCGCTGGCGTAGACCTCCGAGAGGGCCCGCAGCTGCGAGTTGGAGCCGAAGATCAGGTCGACCGGGGTGGCCGTCCACTTCAGCTCGTCGGTCGCCACGTCGCGGATCTCGTAGACGTTCTCCTCCGACTCCGACGCCTTCCAGCGGGTGCCCGGCGCGAGCAGGTTGGTGAAGAAGTCGTTGCTGAGCACGCCGGGCCGGTCGGTGAGCACGCCGTGCTTGGCGCCGCCGTAGTTGGCGCCCAGCGCACGCAGGCCGCCGACCAGGACGGTCATCTCCGGCGCGGTCAGGTCCAGCATGTAGGCGCGGTCGACCAGCAGCACCTCCGGCTGGAGCTTCTCCCCGGCCCGCAGGTAGTTGCGGAACCCGTCGGCACGCGGCTCCAGCACCTTGAACGACTCGACGTCGGTCTGCTCCTGGCTGGCGTCGGTGCGGCCCGGGTGGAACGGCACGGTCACCTCGACGCCCGCGTCACGCGCGGCCTTCTCGACGGCGGCCGAGCCGGCCAGCACGATCAGGTCAGCCAGCGAGATCTTCGCGCCGCCCGCCTCGTTGAACTCGCGCTGGATGGCCTCCAGCTTCTCCAGCACCGGCGCGAGCTGCTCGGGCTGGTTGACCTCCCAGTTCCGCTGCGGCTCGAGGCGGATGCGGGCGCCGTTCGCGCCACCGCGCTTGTCGGTGGAGCGGAAGCTCGCCGCCGACGCCCACGCGGTGGTGACCAGCTGCGCGGTGGTCAGGCCGGACTCCAGGACCTTCGCCTTCAGCGCGGCGATGTCCGACTCGCCCACGAGCTCGTGGTCGACGGCCGGCACCGGGTCCTGCCACAGCTGCGGCTCCGGGACCCACGGGCCGAGGAAGCGGCTGACCGGGCCCATGTCGCGGTGCAGCAGCTTGTACCACGCCTTGGCGAACGCCAGCGCGAACTCGTCCGGGTTCTCCAGGAACCGGCGCGAAATCTTGCCGTAGACCGGGTCGAACCGCAGCGCCAGGTCCGTGGTCAGCATGGTCGGCTTGTGCTTCTTGTTCGGGTCGTAGGGGTCCGGGATGATCTCCGGAGCGTCCTTCGCCACGTACTGCTTGGCGCCGCCGGGGCTCGTGGTGAGCTCCCACTCGTAGCCGAACAGGATCTCGAAGAAGCGGTTGCTCCACTGGGTCGGCTTGTCGGTCCACGTCACCTCGAGGCCACTGGTGATCGTGTCCGGGCCCTTGCCGCTGCCGTGGGTGCTCAGCCAGCCGAGGCCCTGCGCCTCCAGCGGGGCGGCCTCCGGCTCGGGGCCGACGTGGTCGTCGGCGATGCCCGCGCCGTGGGTCTTGCCGAAGGTGTGGCCACCGGCGATGAGGGCGACGGTCTCCTCGTCGTTCATCGCCATGCGGCCGAAGGTCTCGCGGATGAAGTGCGCCGCCGCCATGTAGTCGGCGCTGCCGCGCGGGCCCTCCGGGTTGACGTAGATGAGGCCCATCTCGGTGGCGCCGAGCTCGGGCACCATCTCCGAGTCGGTGACGTAGCGCTCGTCGCCCAGCCAGTCGTCCTCGGGGCCCCAGTAGACCTCTTCGGCCTCCCAGACGTCCTCGCGGCCGAAGCCGAAGCCGAAGGTCTTGAAGCCCATCGACTCCAGTGCCACGTTGCCCGCCAGCACGAGCAGGTCGGCCCAGGAGATCTTCTGGCCGTACTTCTGCTTGACCGGCCACAGCAGGCGGCGCGCCTTGTCCAGGTTGGCGTTGTCCGGCCAGCTGTTCAGCGGGGCGAAGCGCTGCGCGCCGTCACCGGCGCCGCCGCGGCCGTCGTGGATGCGGTAGGTGCCCGCGGAGTGCCAGCTCATGCGGATCATCAGGCCGCCGTAGTGGCCGAAGTCGGCGGGCCACCAGTCCTGCGAGGTGGTCAGCACCTGCTCGATGTCGCGCTTGAGGGCGTCGACGTCGAGCTTGGCGAACTCCTTGGCGTAGTTGAAGTCCTTGCCCAGCGGGTTGCTCTTGGAGTCGTGGGCGTGCAGCACCGACAGGTCGAGCTGGTTGGGCCACCAGTCGCGGTTGGTCCGCGGACGCCCGCTCGACTTCGGGGTCGGCGAGTCGATGGCCGGGTTCTCGCTCTCGCTGCCGTGCGAGGTCACCGAATCGTGCGCGACCGGGCACCCGGCCGCCGCCTTCTTGTCCACCCCCTGCGCGCTCGAGGGGGTGTTGTCCTGGGTGTCGCTCATCTACTTGCCTTCCGAGCTGGCGGTTTCGTTGGGAACTGCGGCGGCCGAGCAGTCGGGGCACACGCCCCAAAAGACGACCTCCGCCTGGTCGATCACGAAGCCGTGGTCGTCCGAGGCGGTGAGACAGGGGGCGTGGCCGACGGTGCAGTCGACGTCGGCGATCGCACCGCAGGAGCGGCAGACGACGTGGTGGTGGTTGTCGCCCACCCGGGACTCGTAGCGGGCGTTCGCGCCGGCCGGCTGGATGCGCCGGATCAGCCCGGCGTCGGTGAGTGCCCGCAGGACGTCGTAGACGGCCTGGTGCGAGACGGTCGGAAGGTCGGCGCGCACCAGCTCGATCACCTTCTCGGTGTCGACGTGCGGGTTGTCGCGCAGCGCGGACAGCACCGCCAGGCGGGGCCGGGTCACGCGCAACGAGACAGCCCGCAGCTGCGCCTCGAAGTCCTCCGACGTCACGCGGCAGACCCTAGAGCACTTGTCTGGAACAAATCAAGTTAGTGTCCACGTTCGTGTCGTGGCGAGCACGGACGGTGTCCGGTTCGCAGCCGATCGGGCCGTGGTTCGATGCATCATGGCGCAGGGCGGTCACGTCCGGGAAGTCGACGTGGAACCGCACCACGCGGTTGCTCGCACAGGAAGTCGCGCAGCAGGTCGTCGAAGACCTTCGCCACGGGCGGTTCCCTTCACGAACCGGCACCGCGCGTCCCCAGCACCGCGCGGGTGTACAGCAGCTCGAAGCCCTGCCGCTGCGCGTTGTGCTGCGATCGGGACGCCGGCTGGGTGGTCACGACAGCGAGGTCGCAGCCCGCCCCGGCCGCGTCGGCGATCCGGGCGGACAGCAGGGCGGTCTGGACGCCCCGCCGCCGGTAGGCAGGCAGGGTCGCGGCCCCGGTGAACTGGGCCAGGCCGTCCACCACGCACATGCTGGCCACACCGGCGACGAACCCGTCGCACAGCGCCACGTACCGCCGCACGTTCCCCTCGGACAGGTCGCGTATCGCCCGCGTGAGAACCTCGCGCGGGAACTGCTGGTCGGACGGCGGGTCCTGGTCGTCCGGGTGGCCGAAGCCGTCCGCCGCGACGTCGAGCCAGGCGGCGAACTCGTCGTCGCTCAGCCGGATCTCCACACCCGGCGGCCGGACGCGGTCCGCCGCGCCGCGTAGGTCGCGGCCCAGCACGTTCTCGAAGGACTCCAGCCGGTACCCGCGAGCGGTGAGCGCGGCCCCATCGCGGGATCGGCAACGTGCGCGAGCTCGACCTGTGCCGGGCAGCCCACCGCGGCGAAGGCCTTCTCGATACCCGCCAGGGACTCCGCGTCGGGCACGCCGCCGAACCCGAGGCCGGCGACCTAGTTCAGCGGCGACCCGGCCTCGGCGAACGTCGCCACTCCCCCGGCGACGGGCAGCACGAACGCGGCCGAGCCGGGCCGCTTCCGCGCTTCCTCGGTCGCTTCGGCCATCCGCCGCGCTTCGGCGCGTTCGATGCGCTCGGCCAGCGGGAGATCACAGAAGCGTGCGCTCACGGGCCGGAGCGTAGCGGGCGGACCCGCCGGAGTTCCTCCCATTTCCGGCGCAGTCAGGCCGCCGCGGGCACAGACAGGGTCGCCGACACCCGCGCGACGAACTCCGCGTTCGACCGCGTCGCCCGGAGCCGATTCAGAAACTGCTCGGTGGCGCGCCGGACCTCCGTCATCACCGTCAGCTCCGCGGGCGCCAGCAGGAGCTCGTCGCGGCGGGCGCCGGACGCGAACAGGTCGATCGCCGGGTGCACGCGGTGGTCGGCGAGGGCGCGGTCGAGCCGGAGCTCGGCGTTGCCGGTGCTCCATCGTCAGCGCAGGTGTGCGGTTCCGCAACCAGTGGGAGCAGGAAGCGTCGCTGAAGTTCCGCGCCGGCGACGAGACGGCGCTGGCCGAGTACGACCGGCACGGCCGGCTCCGCGGCGGCACCAGGGCGGAGGTGGCCGAGGCCGCGGTCCGCGGCCACCTCGCCGACGGCCTCGAAGGCGGCGAATCCGTCCTGGTCGTCAAGACCAACGAGGACGCGGCGGAGCTTTCTGCTCGCGTTCGTCAGGAACTGATCGAGCTGGGGCGGGTCGGTTCCGAAGACGTCGCACAGCTGGACGAGTAGTGCCTAAGTTGGGGTGGTGCCCGGAGTGAGGGCAAGGGTGCTCAAGATCAGTTTGTGGTCCGGCTGATCCGGCCGTCCTACCGCAACCGCAAGCCCCATCCCAGTGAGCCGCTGCTCAGGTCCATCCGCCAACTCGTCGAGTCAGTCAACGACACCCTCAAAGGCCAACTGAACCCTCGAACAACACGGCGGCCGCACCATCGAAGGCGTCGGCGTCCGCATCGCCCAACGCCTCCTGGCCCTCACCGCCGCCATCCGGCACAACCGCGCCACCGGCCAACCCATCACCCGATCCCTGACCACCTACGACCACTGACCGAGTCACGCATCACTCGTCTAGGCCCGGGCCGCTTCGAGTTCGGGTTCCGGTTCGAGGTGGGGCAGGGTGCGGTCCAGCCAGCCGGGCAGCCACCAGCTGTATTTGCCGAGCAGGAACATCGCCGCCGGGACGATGACCAGGCGGATGAGCGTGGCGTCGATCAGCACGCTCACGCCGAGGCCCAGCGCGAGGATCTTGATGACCACGTTCGGTGAGGTCAGGAACGCGAAGAAGACGCAGATCATGATCAGCGCGGCCGAGGTGATCACACGTGCGGTGACCGCGAGCCCGTCGGCGACGCTCCGGTGGGTGTCCCGCGTGCGCAGCCACGCCTCGTGGACGCGCGAGAGCAGGAACACCTCGTAGTCCATGGACAGCCCGAACACGATCGCGAACATGATCATCGGCACGTAGGACTCGATCGGCACCGGCTCGGGCACCCCGAACACGGACCCGAGCCAGTCCCACTGGAACACCGCGACGATGACGCCGTAGGAGGCGGCGATCGACAGCAGGTTCAGCACCGCGGCCTTGAGGGCGAGCACCGGACTGCGGAAGGACAGCAGCAGCAACACGAACGCCGCTGCCACCACGACGCCGATGATGAGCGGCAGCTTGGCGGCCACCACGTCGCGGAAGTCGAGCTGCCCCGCGGTCATGCCGGTGACGTAGGAGGTCGATCCCGCCAGCACCGGCGGCAGGGTCTGCGTCCGGAGCCTGGTCAGCAGCTCGTCGGTCGCGGCGTCCTGCGGCCCGGTCGTCGGCGTGACCGTCGACAACAGGACGGCACCGTCCGGGCTCGCCGTGAGCGGAGTGGCCGAGGCGACGCCGGGGGTCGTCACGAGCGCCTGCTGCACCGATGCCGCCAGCGTGTCCCGGGAGACGGTTCCAGCGGGCACGACGACCACGGTGAACTGCCCGTTCACACCGGGACCGAACCCGGCGCCGAGCGCGTCGTAAGCCAGCCGTGTCGTGCTGCCCCCGGGGTCGGCGCCCTGGTCGATGTGCCCGAGTTGCATGGAGAACGCCGGGATCGCCAGCACACCCGCGACCAGGACGCCGCCGCACAGGTACCACCACGGGTGCCGGTCGATCCGGACCGCGTACCGGTGCCAGGCGCTTTCGGATCCGTCGGCGGACTGCTCGGCCACCGGACGCCGCACGTGCCAACGGTCGATGCGGCGTCCGACCAGCCCCAGCAGCGCGGGGACGAGGGTGGTGGCGGCGGTGGCGGCCACGACGACGGTGATGGCGGCGGCGAGCCCGAGTTTGCCGATGAAGGCGACACCGACGGCGAACAGGCCCATCAAGGCGATCACCACGGTGGTCGCGGCGATGAGGATGGACCGCCCGCTGGTCGCGACCGTGCGGCCGGCCGCCGTCACCGGGTCCTCGCCGTCGAGGAGGCGCTGGCGGAACCGGGTCGTGAGGAACAGCGCGTAGTCGATGCCGACGCCGAGGCCGATCATGATCGCCAGCGTGGGTGACGCCGTCGCGAACGTGACCCAGCCGGCGAGCAGCCCGAGCAGGCCGAGACCCGTGATGACACCGATGATCGAAGTGAGAACCGGCAGCCCGGCGGCCAGCACGCTGCCGAACGCGACCAGCAGCACCAGCAGCGCGACGACGATGCCGATCAGTTCCGAGCGCAGGTCGCCGGCGTGCGCGGCCGCCTCGCCGAGGGTGCCGGCGTAGTCGACGCCGACCCCCGCCGCGCGGGCCGGGTTCGTCGCGTTGTCGATGTTGTCGACCAGGTCCTCGCCCAGATTCGCCGGCTTGTCGTCGAACTGCGCGGTGGCGAACGCGGTACGCCCGTCGGGCGAGGTGGTCGCGGGGGAGAGCGGATCCGACACCGAAACCACGTGCGGCACGGCACGCACCGCAGCGGCGGACTGCTCGATGGCGGCTTCGCTGGTGCCCACCGAGCCGGTGTCCACGGTGAAGACCACCCGGGCGGTCGTCGCCCCGCCGACGACGCCGTTTTCGGTGAGGACGGTGCTCCCGCGGCCGGACTCGGACCCGGGGAGCGTGAAGTCGTCGCTGTAGATGCCGCCGGCGAGCGCGTTCGCCACCGTCGCGCCGGCCAGGACGAGCAGCCACACCACCACCACGCGCCAGGGGTGCGCCGCACAGCGCCGTCCGGTGCGTTCCAGCGCTCCGGCGCCGCGATTGGTGGTGGTGCCGACTCGTTCCGCCATGCCGCGACCTCGGGTGGGGGAGTCCTGCCGCAGTTCAGGGTCACCCGGGCCGGTAAGGCGTCATAGGGCCGAAGGTCCCCCGCTCTGCCCGGCGGACAGGGCCGGCCCGGGATCGTGGCGGCGGATCAGGTAGTCGATGAACCCGCTGGCGTCGTAGAGCCGGTTGGCCGCCGTCCGATCCCGCTCACCGCCAGGCTCGTCGTCGACGAACAAGATCACTTCGGAGGCGCCGGGCTCGGTCGGTAGCTGCAGCGCCGAGCCGAGCAGTGCCCGCCCGACCCCACGACCGCGGGCCTCGATCCGGACCTGGGGAATCCGTGGCAGGTCGTCGGCCGGTAGCGGGCGCCTCATGGACCGGCACAGATCGGTGCCGACGAACCCGGCCTCGACCAGCGCCGCCGCGGTCACCGGCCGGTGCCGCTCGGGCAGCGCCTCCAGACCGAGCCCGAGGGCGGTGGCAAAGCTGAACGCCTCCACCACCCGGTGCTCACGCAGCTCATTCAGGACCTGCCTCAGCTCCTCCCCCCACGACGAGTCGACCGGCGAGCGGCCGGCCAGAGCCTCGCCGAGCATCTCTGCGGTGGCAACCGGCTGGCCGGGAAGCCTGCCGGCGGTGTGCTCGGCCGGCGCGCGGTCGAAGGTGGACGCGATCACCTCGCCGCGCACGGAGCGGCTGATGCCCGTGACCTCCTCCGGCCGCTCGTCGGCGAGCAACCCATCAGGTGCACGTCCGGGTGGTTGGTGGCGACGGCGTGCGCGACCGCTTGCAGGACAGCGGTTTTCCCCGGTGCGCGGCGGCGCGACGACGAGCTCGCGCTGCCCCTTGCCGATCGGCGCGGCGAGGTCGAGCACGCGGGCGGTGAGCCGGTGGCGGCCGGTCTCCAGCACGAGCCGCTCGTCCGGCTGAACCGGGTGAGCCGGTCGAACTCGGGACGGCGGCCCCGGGATCGGCGCCGTTGACGGAAATCAGGTCCTGCCCCTCCGGCAGGATCTCGTCACCGCGCCGGAGGCCGTGCGCGCGGACGAGTCCGAAGGGGACAGTGGTGCCGCCGAGGGTGGCGGTCTTGCCGTGAATGTCGAGAATGCCATGACAGGGCATGGTGGTGCGCCAAAGGGAAGACGGCGCGGACAGCGCAGGAACGGGACGACCCGGACTCCGGGGTCGCAGAGAGAGGAAGGACGATTCCGCGGGCGGCTCGGGCGGCATCGGGAGATCAAGGCGCACTGTGGCCCAGGCCCCGCTCGCTCCACCAAAGCCAGCTCTGTCGCACCAATTTTGACGAAGAGATTGTGAACAATTTCGTCGACCGTTAGGGTATGGACAGAGAACGACGACGTGCGAGGAACGACCTTGATCATCGACTGCCACGGCCACTACACGACCGCCCCGCCCGCCCTCGGGGCGTGGCGCGACCAGCAGATCGCCGCGCTGGACGGCTCCGGCCCCGCGCCGGCCCGCGCCGGCCTGCGGATCAGCGACGACGAGCTGCGGGAGACGATCGAGCCCAACCAGCTGCGGCTGATGGACGAGCGCGGCATCGACCTCACGATCTTCTCCCCGCGCGCGTCGTTCATGGCCCACCACATCGGCGGGTTCGAGACCTCCGCCGAGTGGGCCGCGATCTGCAACGAGCTGTGCTATCGGGTCAGCACGCTGTACCCGGAGCGGTTCGTCCCGGCCGCGATGCTCCCCCAGTCCCCCGGCGTGGACCCGGCGACCTGCATCCCGGAGCTCACCCGCTGCGTCGAGGAGTACGGCGCGGTCGCGCTGAACCTCAACCCCGACCCGAGCGGCGGCCACTGGACGGCCCCGCCGCTGACCGACCGCTCGTGGTACCCGGTCTACGAGAAAATGGTCGAGTACGGCATCCCGGCCATGGTGCACGTGAGCACGAGCGTGAACCCCGCCTTCCACACCACCGGCGCGCACTACCTCAACGCCGACACCACCGCGTTCATGCAGCTCGTGCAGGGCGACCTGTTCCGCGACTTCCCGCAGCTGCGGCTGATCATCCCGCACGGCGGCGGCGCGGTGCCCTACCACTGGGGCCGGTTCCGCGGCCTGGCGATGGCGCTGGGCAAGCCGGAACTGGAGGAGCACGTGCTGAACAACGTCTTCTTCGACACCTGCGTCTACCACCAGCCGGGGTCGGACCTGCTCTTCGAGGTCGTCCCGGCCCGCAACATCCTGTTCGCCTCGGAGATGATCGGCGCGGTGCGCAGCGTCGACCCGCGCACCGGCCACCACTTCGACGACACCCGGCGCTACGCCGAAGCGGCGAAACTGTCCGAAGAGGACTGGGCCGCGATCAGGGAGCACAACGCCCGCCGGGTCTACCCCCGGCTGGACGCGCTGCTGAAGGGCCAGGGCCGGTGACCGCGCCGAAGACCCCGGGCTGGCTCGACTGGCACGCCGACCCGTCCACCCCGCGCTTCCAGCTGCCGCCGGGCACCGTGGACGCGCACTGCCACGTGTTCGGGCCGCAGGCGGAGTTCCCGTTCGCGCCGGAGCGCAAGTACACGCCCTGCGACGCGAGCAAGGAGCAGCTGTTCGCGCTGCGCGACCACCTGGGCGTCAGCCGCAACGTCATCGTGCAGGCCACCTGCCACGGCGCGGACAACTCCGCGATGGTCGACGCGGTGCGGGCCTCGGGCGGGCGGGCACGCGGGGTCGCGACCGTCCGGCCGGAGGTCAGCGAGGCCGAGCTGCGGGAGCTGGACGCGGCGGGTGTGCGGGGCGTGCGGTTCAACTTCGTGCGGCGGCTCGTGGACGCCGCGCCGCACGAGGCGCTGAGCACGATCGCCAGGAAAATCGCGCCGCTGGGCTGGCACGTGGTGCTCTACTTCGAGGCGGCCGACCTGCCCGAGCTCGCCGGCTTCTTCGGGTCACTGCCCGCGCCGCTCGTGGTCGACCACATGGGACGGCCGGACGTGCGGAACCCCGTGGACGGCCCGGAGTTCGGCCGGTTCCTGCGGTTCGTGGACTGCAACGACGTGTGGGTGAAGGTGAGCTGTCCGGAGCGCCTGAGCGTGTCCGGTCCCCCGGCGCTGCACGGCGAACGTCGCGCCTACACCGACGTGGTGCCCTTCGCCCGCCGCGTCGTGACCGAGTTCGAGGACCGCGTGCTATGGGGCACGGACTGGCCGCACCCCAACCTCACCGATCACATGCCCGACGACGGCCTGCTCGTCGACTACGTCCCGCAGATCGCCGAAACCGCCGCGCTGCAGCGGAAACTGCTCGTCGACAACCCGATGCGCCTGTACTGGCCCGGCGAAACCGCCTGAGCCTCCCCCTTCCCCGGAAAGGCATGCAATGCAGCACGCCAACGCGCTGAACCGGTTGAACCGCCTGCCGATCGGCCGGTTCCACAAGATAACCCTGTTCGCGGTCGCGTTCGCCTACTTCTTCGAGTTCGCCGACATCAACAGCTTCGCCACCACCGCGCCCAAGCTGATCAAACTGTGGGGCGTGACCGTCGACCAGGTCGCGTATGTGACCTCGCTGTCGTTCGTGGGCATGTTCTTCGGGTCGATCGTGGCGAGCACGATCGCCGACCGGTGGGGCCGCAAGAACGCGCTGCTGCTGACCACCGTGTGGTTCGGCGTGTTCTCGTTCGCGGCCGTGTTCTCCTGGGACATCGTGTCGCTGGGCGTGTTCCGCGTCCTGACCTCGGCGGGGCTGTCGGCGATGACGGTCGTCGCGGTCATCTACGTCAACGAGCTCTACCCCGCGGCGAACCGCGGCAAGTACCAGGCCTACGCGATCGTGATCGGCATCTGCGGCACGCCGGTGACCAACCTGATCGCGAGCGCCGTGGTGCCGATCAACGACTGGTCCTGGCGGCTGGTGTACCTGTGGGGCGCGCTCGGGGTGCTGCTGGTGCTGTTCACGCGGCGCCTCAAGGAATCGCCGCGCTGGTACGAAAGCCGCGGCGACCACGCGAAGGCCGACGCGGTACTGCGGGAGATCGAGGCGCAGGTCGCCGCGGAGAAGGGGCCGCTGCCGGAGCCCGCGCCGCCGGTGGAGGAGGCCCCGGTGGCCAAGGCGCCGTTGCGGTTGTTGCTGCGCAAGAAGTACCTGCTGCCGACGCTGCTGCTGACCGTGCTGTGGGTGACGCAGACCATCGGGTTCTTCGGGTATTCCAGCTGGGCGCCGACGCTGCTGGCCAAGGAGGGCTTCAGCGTCGAGAAGTCGGTGTTCTACGTGGCGCTCACGACGGTCGGCGCGCCGCTCGGGTCGTACCTGGCCGCCCTGGTCACCGACCGGTTCGAGCGCAAGTGGTGCCTGGTGGTGTTCGGCACGGTCATCGCACTGTGCGGGCTGTGCTACGGGCTGACGTTCAACCCGCTGCTGATCGTCGTGTTCGGGTTCCTGGTGAACCTGTTCGAGCGCGGCTACACTGCGCTCGGGTACGCGTACTCGCCGGAGCTGTTCGACACCCGCGGCCGCTCCCTGGGCACCGGAGTGTCGTACGGCCTCGGACGGCTGTCGAACGCGGCGGGGCCGCTGATCGTGTCGTCGCTGTACAACGGCAGCGGGTACCAGGCGGTGTTCCTGTTCATCGCGGGCACCTGGATGGTGGGCGCGGTCGTGCTGGCGATCTTCGGGCCACGCACCCGGCCGGCGAAAGCCTTGGCGCGGAACGTGGAATCGGCCGAGGTCTGATCCGCGGGAAATGATCACGCGTCAGAGCGCGCGGCCGGTTACGCTGCGCGCGAAGACGTGTGGAGGAGACGGTGGAGGAACGCGGGTGGGGTCCGCGCTGGTGGCTGTTCGCGGTCTTCGCCGTGGTCGCCGCGGTGCACCTGGCCGGCGGCGGGTGGGATTCGACCACCGCGGTGGGGCTTCCGGCGGGCTTCGCCGCGACGCTGGTGCTGGTGTTCGTCCGGCGGGTGCCGTCCTGGGTCACCGGCGAGTGGGAGTCGCGGCCGTGGTCGCGCTTGTGGATGCGGGCGAGCCGCAACCGGACGATCGTCGCGCTCCCGTTCGCGCTGCTCGGTGTGGTGGCCGTCCTCATCGGACTGGCCGACCACCCGCCGCACGGGACGGACGTGCTGTACGCCGCGTTCGTGGCCGCTCTCGCGGTGGGCCTGGTGGTGGCCCTCGTGGTGCGCTGGGGACGGGCCGTGCGCACGCTCCGGCTGCTCGCCGGTCCGCGAACCGCGCTTCCCGCCCGGTTCGACGACGGCTCCGGCGAGACGGGAACCGTGACCTTTCCGGACGGCGCGCGGGCGTATTTCACGCTGCACGATCCCCCTCGCGAGGTGGTCAGGGAGATCGAGCGCGCCGGCACGCTCCACGTCACCGCGGCCGCTCCCGGGAAGGTCCTGGCCGGACAGCCCGGGGGTGACGA
This sequence comes from Amycolatopsis methanolica 239, assembly GCF_000739085.1. Taxonomy (NCBI): domain Bacteria; kingdom Bacillati; phylum Actinomycetota; class Actinomycetes; order Pseudonocardiales; family Pseudonocardiaceae; genus Amycolatopsis; species Amycolatopsis methanolica. The sequence continues at coordinate 3,726,581 of NZ_CP009110.1, forward strand.
GTTCGCCCGCGCCACCCTCAGGGTCGCCCACGCGACCCGCACCCCGTCCCGGTCCTCGCTGAAACGGAGGCTGCGCCTGCGCACGGTCGTGTTCGTGGCCGTCGTCGCCGCGGGGGCCGGGCTCGAAGGCGCCGCGGCCGTCCTGATCGGCGGGGCTCTGCCGTGGGTGCTGGCGGCGCCGGTCCTGCTCGCCATCGCGGCCACCGCGCTCTGGCGGACTCGCGTCGCGCGCGTGGTGCGGCTGCTCGCGGCCGGGCCGTGGACCTCGATCGCCGCCGCGACGATGGCCACCGACGTCGACGGGCCGGTGTCCGGGTGGGTGGTGTTCCCGGACGGGCTGCGCGGTCGCTTCCACATCGAGTACTGCCCGCCGGACGTCGCGGCCGAACTGTTGCGCCGTCGGCGGTTGTGGGTCGCGGGCGCGCCGCGGCCGGGCGACGTCGCGGTGGGCCTCCCGGAGGGCGACACCTTCGCCATCGCCTGGCTCGCCGTCACCGACCGGCGCGCCCGGCGGCTCGATCACCCGCGCTTCTGATCCCCGAACGGCTCGTCCCGCTCCCGCACCGCCGCGCGGAACCCCTCCCGCCGCGCGCGCTCCTGGAAGGCGTAGCCCTCGCGCGTGTGCCGGGAGATGCCGTCGAACACGGTGCTGATCACCGCCGAGTTGTGGATCCCCTGCGTGGTCAGCGCGCTGTTCACCGCGAGCTTCACCATCATCAGCTGGTTCACCGGCAGCAGCGCTATCCTGGCCACCAGCGCCTCGGTCACCTCGTCCAGCCACTCCGCGGGCGCGGACTCCACCGCCAGCCCCCACTCCGCCGCCTGCCGCCCGGTGATGAGGTCGCCGGTGAAGAGCAGCCGCTTGGCGCGCTGGTCGCCGAGCCGGTGGGCCCACAGGCCGGTCGCGGGCACGCCCCACACCCGGGTGGGCGGGTAGCCGATCCGGGTGTCGTCGGCGGTCACGATCAGGTCGCAGTGCAGCGCGATGTCCGTGCCGCCCGCCACGCAGAACCCGTGCAGCTTCGCCACCGTCGGCTTGTTCGCGTGCAGCAGGCTGGCGTAACCGCGGTTGAACCGGCTCATCAGCGCGTAGTCGGCCATCGGGTCCCACTGCCGGGACGGGTCGTGGTTGCGTGCCTGCGCGGCCGCGTCCAGCACGGTCCCCGCGCGGTCCTGGCCTTCCGGCGCCGCACCCTGCTCGGCGAAGATCGACAGGTCGTAGCCGCCGCAGAAACCCTTGCCCCGCCCGGAAACGAGGATCACGTGCACGCCCGGGTCGAGGTCGGCGCGTTCCACCGCGTCGACCAGTTCGAACGGGGTGTCGGCGGTGATCGCGTTCCCCCGCTCCGGCCGGTCGAACGTGATCCGGGCGATCCGCCCGGTCACCTCGTAGGTCAGTGTCCGGTAGTCCCCGGTCCGCTGCCCGGGCTCGCCGAACAGCGGGTCCGGCCCCTCGGTCCACCCGTCCCGCCACGCCGCGGGACGCGAGCCTGCGTCATCGGTCATCACCCGACCGTAGCGTCAGCCGCGCACCGGCAGCAGCCGCACGACCTGCAGCGCCGTCGCCAGTTCGGCGACCGCCTTCGGATCGCCCAGCCCGCGCCCGGTGAGCTCCTCAACCCGCCGCAACCGGTAGCGCACCGTGTTGGCGTGGCAGTAGAGCCGCTTGCCCGCCTCCGCGGCGGACCCGCCGCAGGCGAACCACGCGTCGAGGGTGTCGACCAGCACCTTCCGGTCGGCGGGCGGCAGGTCCAGCAGCGGGCCGAACACCGTGCTCGCGACCCGCTCGGCCTCCCCGGGCGCGGCGGCGATCAGCACGGCCACCGGCGCGTCGTCCCAGGGCGCGACGTCGGCCTGCCCCGGCGGCAGGGTGCCCAGCGCCAGTCGCGCGAGCCGCAACGCCCGCGGGGTTTCCCGCAGGTGCGGGTAGGCGGGGCTGAGGCCGATCCGCACGGTGGCCCCGCCGCGCAGCAGGTCCGGCAGCCGCTCCCCCAGCGACGGGTACGGCAGCGCCAGCACACCGATGTGCTCCTCGGGCGAGAGCCGCCACGCCGAACGGATCCCGCCCGCCCGCAGCCGCGGCTCGATGCCCACCAGAGAGCGTTTCCCCAGCTCCGGGTTCTCGGCGGCCACGACGACGAAGCAGCCCTCCACCGGCAGTCCCAGCGTCTGCGCGGCCTCCCACAGCGTGTCCTGGCTGCCGAGCACACCGGTGAACAGCGCCTCGACCAGCATCGACCGCTCGTGCTCGCGTTCCAGCATGATCTGCGAGGCGGTGTCCCGGTAGGCGTCGGCCATCGCGTCGGTGTAGGTCCCGACCAGCCGCCACACCGTCGCCGCGAAGTCGACCAGAACCCGGTCGTCCACCTCGGACGCCCGCGCCCTGGCCACCAGCGCGTCCCACAGGTGCGCGAACCCGACGCGGTAGGCCCGCACCACCTCCGGCAACGGCGCACCCTGCTGGGCTCGCTCGCGTCCGGTGGCCCACGGCGCGGACAGGTCGGGCGCGTGCTCGCTGACGAACTGCCGCAGGATCAGTTCGGCGTTGTCCAGCACCGACTGCCGCAGCGACCCGACAGGCACCGGATCACCGGCCTGGTAGAGCACGACCTCGCGGCGGATGCGTTCGGAAACCGCGTCGGCGAGGTCGTCGAGCTCGCCGAGCAGCGCGGTGACCAGGGCGTCGATGCCCGAGTTGTCCGTTGGCACCCCGGCAGCTTAGATGCGCCCGCTTTGTTCCCCGGCACAAACCCTGCGGTGACGAGTTGTCGCCGGGGACATGGGCTGCGGTGAAGGGTTCACCGAGGATTGCGCCATTCGGCGCAACCCCGGCACCGCCGCCGGGCACGCGCCGCCCACCACAGGAGAACATCGATGCCACACGCTGACAACGACGTCGGCCGCCGGGCCTTCCTGGCCAGGATCGGGGTGCTGGGCGCCGCGGTCGCCGCGGGGAGCCTGCTCCCCGGGACCGCCACGGCCGCACCGCGACCGGTCCGCGCCGCGGGCCTGACCGACGTGGTCGCCGCCCTCCGCCCGGTGCTCGCCGAACTCGCGCGCGACACCCTCAACGGGCTGGTCGTGATGACCTGCCCCGGCCCGGACGCCTACTCCCGCGCCCAGGGCACGCCACGCACCGAACCGGGCGCGCTGGAGGCCAAGGCCACCGACTTCCTGATCAAGGCACTCGACGAGTACGTCCCGTTCCCGGACCAGCTCGCCACGCCGCTCACCCAGAGCCTGGCCACCGGGCTGTCCGGCACGCCACTGCCATCCGCGCTGCTGGACCTGCCGCTCAGCGGCGTGCGGACACTGGACACGGCCCTGCGCACGCTGCTGAAGAACGACGACACGCTGCCGCTGTCCTCGCTGATCGCGATGCTGCTGAACCTGGTCGCCACCGAGGTGAACCCGCTCGCGCTCGGCGGCGCGTTCCTCTCCCCGTTCGCGCGGCTGTCCTACGCCGACAAGTGCCGCGTCTTCGAACAACTCGAAGGCCCGCACGCCGGGCTCGTCGCGCTGCTGGACGCGAACCTGCCCGAGCCGCTCCGCGCCTCGGTGTCCGGGGTCCTGCAGTTCGTGGCCGGCGCGGTGCTGGAGTTCGCCGCGTACGGCAGCAGCTGCGAGTGGGCGGTGTTCGACCCGGCCACGAAGACGATCAGCGCGCGCCCGGTCGGCTGGCAGCTGTCCGGCTACCAGCCGCACGGCGTGGTGCACGGCTGGGACGACTTCCTCGGGTACTACCAGGGCCGCACGAAGGTGGAGAACGTCTGATGCGTGACGTCATCGTCATCGGCGCCGGGGCGGGCGGCTCGGTGGTCGCCAAGGAACTGGCCGCCCGCGGCCTGGACGTGCTCGTCCTCGAAGCGGGCGGGTACGCCGACCCCGAGACCGACTGGACCCACTACGAGAACGACGCGAACAACCCGCTCACCGGCTTCATGCGGTTCGGCCCGGCGGACCGCTCCCGGCCGGCGTGGTTCCGAGAGACCCCGCAGAACTCGCTGTTGTGGCAGCTGGCCGGGGTCGGCGGCACCACGCAGCACTACTTCGGCAACTCGCCGCGCGCCTACCCGGGCGTGTTCGCCGGGTACGACGGGAGCGACGCGGCCGCCTACGACACCGCGCACCTGTTCCCCTTCACCTACGCCGACCTGGTGCCCTACTACGAATGGGTCGAGGCCACCCTGCCGGTGCACACCGCGGCGATGGGCACGAAGGAGTCGGTGTTCTTCCGCGGCTGCGAGAAGCTCGGCATGGCGCTGCCGACCACGAAGACCACGACCGGCGACTCCTACCGGCCGCAGGAGAACGCGATCCTGCCGCCCGGCGGCACCGCGGGCCGGTTCAGCGGGCACGACGACCCGCGCGTGCAGTGGCCGCTGGCCACCGGCTGCACCTTCTGCGGCTACTGCTTCCAGGGCTGCAAGCACCCGGCGGGCGCGCCGCGCACGATGGCCGCGAAGCGGTCCGCGGACAACTCCTACATGCCGATGGCACTGACCGCCGACGCGTGGTCGCCGCACGGCAAGCCGGTCTCGCTCGTCACCGACGCCTTCGTCACCCGCATCCGGTCCGAGCAGCGCGGCGGCGAGACGGTCGCGACCGGGGTGTCGTGGCGCTCGGTCACCACCGGCGAGGAGCACACCGAGGACGCCCGGGTGGTGGTGCTGTCCGCGGGCTGCACCGAGAACCCGCGGCTGTGGTTCAACAGCGGGCTGCCCAACCCCAACGACTGGGTCGGCCGCGGCTACACCGACCACTACTTCGACTGGGTGATCGGCCTGTTCGACGACTACACCGGGTCCACCAAGGGCGCGGCGTCGGCGGCGCGGGCGGACTTCCCCGGCCGCGGCGGCATCATGAACGTCGGGCTGCCGCCGGCGATCCAGCAGTTCGCGCTCACCTTCTCCGACAGCGGAATCCGCGGGCAGTACGGCAACGGACGCGGTTTCACCGGCCCGTGGGACGGCCCCACCGGGCGGCTGATGGGTGAGGAGCTCAAGGAGGTGCTGACCCACGGCGCGGACCGGTTGTTCAACATCCTGGTCATGACCGACGACGACGTCGAGCCGCACAACCGGGCGACGCTGTCGGCGCTGCCCGCGGACGAGCACGGGCCGGTGGCGAAGGTCGAGATGCGGCAGCGGGCGCGCTCGGCGCGCACCGTGGCGAATAGGGAGTTCCTGGCCCGGAAGGCGGTCGAGGTGGTCCGCGCGGCCGGGGCGCGGAAGGTGTTCCGGATCGACTGGCCGCCGCTGATCCTGCACGTCCACTCGTCGATACGGATGGGACTGTCCGAACGCGACTCGGTGCTGGACGACGCGGCCGAGGCCCGCTGGGTGCGGCGCCTGTTCGTCGCCGACAACTCCGCGCTGGCCAACGCGCTCGGCGGCCCCAACCCGACGCTGACCAGCCAGGCCGTGGCGACCCGCACGGCCGAGCAGATCGTGCGGCGCTACTTCGGCGGCGAGGGCTGGGTGCGCACCGAGTCGCCCGTGGTGTCCACCGACGCCCGCGTCACCCGGCGGTTCGCGCAGGTGGCCGCGAACTGAGCGCGGCGGCCGCCGGATGTCGAGACCCCGGCGGCTCCCTGCACCCGGCAGTGACCACCGATCATTCGCGGGATCCGGACGAGCCAGCAGCGGGCGCCCGACCCCGGCAGCCGGGCCGCCCCGCCGGACCGCCACCCGCACCACCCCACTGCCACCCACCGGGTGGCACGACACCGGACGAAGCCAACCCCACCCGCCACGCGCCGGGTGTCGAGAACCCGGCGACCGCTCCGACCTGTCCGTGAAAACCATCGCGGACCGGAAGGACATGGAATGACCCACGCGATCCCGGCGAAGGCCGGGCGGCGGGAGTGGCTCGCGCTCGCCGTGCTCGCCCTGCCCACCCTGCTCGTCTCCATCGACGTGTACGTCCTGCTGCTCGCCCTGCCGCACCTGGCCGCCGACCTGGGCGCGAGCAGCGTCGAGCAGCTCTGGATCACCGACGTCTACGGCTTCCTCATGGCCGGGTTCCTCATCACGATGGGCACGCTCGGCGACCGGATCGGCCGCCGGAAGCTGCTGCTCATCGGCGCGGCCGCGTTCGGGGCCGCCTCGATCGCCGCTGCCTTCGCCTCCACCCCCTTGATGTTGATCGCGGCGCGCGCGGTCCTCGGGGTGGCCGGCGCCGTCCTCGCGCCCTCCACGATGTCGCTGATCCGCACCCTCTTCCGCGACCCGCGGCAGATGGGGCTGGCGATCGGGCTGTGGGGCATGTGCTTCTCGGCCGGGGCGGTGATCGGCCCGGTGGCGGGCGGCGCCCTGCTCGCGCACTTCTGGTGGGGCTCGGTGTTCCTCCTCGGCGTGCCCGCGATGGCGCTGCTGCTCGTCGCGGGCCCGGTCCTGCTGCCCGAGTACCGCGACCCGGACGCCGGAAAACCGGACCTGGTCAGCGTCGCGTTGTCGCTGGCCGCGGTGATCCCGGCGATCCACGGGCTCAAGGAACTGGCCCAGGACGGCTGGCGGCCGCTGCCGCTGGCGAGCCTGGCCGCCGGGATCGGGTTCGCGGTCGTGTTCGGCCGCAGGCAGCGACGCCTGGAGCACCCGCTGCTGGACTTGCGGCTGTTCGCGAACCGGTCGTTCAGCACGGCGCTGGGCGCGATGATGTCCGGCACGCTGCTGATGGGCGCGCTGATGCTGTTCATCACCCAGGACCTGCAACTGGTCGAAGGCCTCTCCCCGCTCGGCGCGGCGCTGTGGATGATGCCCGCGATCGCCGCGAACACCGTGTCGTTCGTCGTGTCGCCGGTGCTCGCGCGCCGGTTCCGGCCCGCGTACCTGATCGGCGCCGGGCTGGTGGTCTCGGTGTGCGGGCTGATCGTGCTCACCCGGACCGGCGCCGCGCTGGGGCCAGGCACCGTGGCGACCGGGTTCGCGCTGATCTTCCTCGGCTCCGGCCCGCTGGTCACCCTGAGCACCGGCCTGATCATGGGTTCCGCGCCGGCGGAGAAGGCGGGCTCCGCCGCCGCCCTCAACGAGACCAGCGGCCAGTTCGGGTTCGCGCTCGGGCTCGCCGCGCTCGGCAGCATCGGCGCCGCGGTCTACACCAGCCGCTTCACCCCGCCGGAGACCGTTCCGGCCGGGGCCGCCGGCGCCGCGCGGGAAAGCCTCGCCGACGCGGTCGCCGCCGCCCGCGACCTGCCCGCGGACCTGGCCGGGGCGCTGCTCGCCCCGGCGCGCGAGGCGTTCACCGGCGGGCTGCACCTGGTCGCCGCGATCAGCGCCGCCGCGCTCGCCGTGGTGGCCGCGCTGATCGTCCACCTGCTGCGCCACGTTCCGCCGACCGGCGCAGCGGAGTCCGTTGTGGACACCCGGGTGGACCTTGACGCTCCGCGCGGGTGAGCACTACCGTTTCCGCACCCGTGAACTGAACACCGAGGTGAGCCCGTGGACTCCGACAGCACCCGGCTGCACCAGCTCGGCTACGCCCAGGAGCTCAGACGGACGATGTCGGCGTTCTCCAACTTCGCCGTCTCCTTCACCATCATCTCGATCCTGTCCGGCTGCCTCACGCTCTACGGGTTCGGCCTCGACACCGGCGGTCCCGCCGCGATGGTCTGGGGCTGGCCCCTGGTCGGGGTGTTCGTGGTGCTCGTCGGCCTCGGCATGGCGGAGGTGTGCTCCAGCTACCCCACTGCGGGCGGGCTCTACTACTGGGCGGCGAAGCTCGCACCGCGGCGCTCGGCCGCGGCCTGGTCGTGGTTCACCGGGTGGTTCAACCTCATCGGCCAGGTCGCGGTCACCGCCGGCATCGACTTCGGCGCCGCGTTGTTCCTCAACGCCTTCCTGGACCTGCAGTTCGGGTTCGCCGCGACGCCCGGGCACACGATCCTGCTGCTGGCGATCATCCTCGCGGTGCACGGGCTGCTGAACACCTTCGGCGTGCGGCTGGTGGCCGTGCTGAACAACGTCAGCGTGTGGTGGCACCTGGCCGGCGTCCTGGTGATCGTCGGGGTGCTGGTGTTCGTGCCCGAGAAGCACCAGTCCGCGTCGTTCGTGTTCGGCCACTTCGTGAACAACACCGGCTGGGGTTTCGCGCCGTACGTGTTCGCGCTCGGGCTGCTGGTCGCGCAGTACACGCTCACCGGTTACGACGCCTCGGCGCACATGACGGAGGAGACGAAGAACGCGGCGACGGCGGGCCCGCGCGGAATCGTCAACTCGATCCTGGTGTCGCTCGTCGCGGGCTGGATCCTGTTGCTGGGCCTCACCTTCGCGATCCAGGACTACGACGGCGCGGTCAACTCCCCGACCGGGGTGCCGCCCGCGCAGATCTTCCTCGACACCGCGGGCGCGACCACCGGGAAGTTCCTGCTGCTGATCGCGATCGGCGCGCAGCTGTTCTGCGGGATGGCGTCGGTGACGGCGAACTCGCGGATGATCTACGCGTTCGCCCGGGACGGCGCGATCCCGGGATCCCGCGTGTGGCACCGCATCAACAAGCGCACCCGCACGCCGACGAACTCGGTGTGGCTGGCCGCGGCCGGGGCGCTGGTCCTCGCGCTGCCCTACCTGTGGAGCGCCACCGCGTACGCCGCGGTCACCTCGATCGCGACCGTCGGGCTGTACGTCGCCTACGTCATCCCGGTGTTCCTGCGGGTACGCAGGGGCGCGGAGTTCGAGCGCGGACCGTGGCACCTGGGGCGGTGGGGCCGCCCGGTCGGCGTCGTCGCGACTGCGTGGGTCGCGGTCATCTTCGTGTTGTTCATGCTGCCGCAGGCCTACCCGGTCACGGTCGGCACGTTCAACTACACGCCGATCGCGTTCCTCGTCGTGCTCGGCGGCGCGGCGGTGTGGTGGTTCGCCTCGGCGCGCCGGTGGTTCACCGGCCCGAAGGTGCAGGGCACGCCTGCCGAACTGGCAGCCGTCGAAGAGGATCTGCGAGCGGTGTGACGATGCGATACGGATTCGTGGGCGCCGGCGAGATCACCGCCGCGATCGTGGAGGGCCTGAGCACGGGCGACGATCCGCCGGAGGTGTTCCTGTCGCCGCGCGGGCGCGCCGTGTCGGCCGCGCTCGCCGAGCGGTTCCCGAACGTGCGGGTGTGCGCGAGCAACCAGGAGGTGCTGGACCACGCGCCGGTGGTCGTGCTCGGGGTGCCCGCCCCGGTCGCGCGGGACGTGCTGGCAGAGCTGGCGTTCCGGCTGGAGCACGTGCTGGTCAGCGCGACGTCCGGAGTGCCGGTGGAGCGGCTGCGCGCGTGGTCCGCACCGGCGGGCGAGGTGGTCCGGTCCATCCCGCTGCCCCAGGCCACGCGGCGCCGCAGCCTGACCGTGGTGTACCCGGAGAACGCGGCGGCGCGCGAGCTTTTCACACGCGTGGGCAGTGTGCTGGTGCCCGGCGACGAGGCGGCGCTGGAGACGTTCCTCGGCGCGACCGCGACGTTCGCCGCGCACCTGGACTACCTGGCGACCGTCGTGGACTGGATGGCCGGGCAGGGCGTCGACCACGACGCGGCCAACGCCTTCGTGACGCACGTCTTCGGCGAGCTGGGCCGCTCGCTGCTCGAACGGCCGGACTCGCTGACCGTGATGGCCGCCCGGCACACCACGCCGGGCGGCCTGAACGAGCAGTTCCGGGACGACCTGCGTGGCGACGACGTGCCGGACGCGGTGCGGCGCGCGCTGGACCGGATCCTCGCCCGCGCGCGGGAGTGACCGCCGTTTCGACACGCGTCCCCAGCGCGGGCAAGATCGTCACCAGGCCGACTGGTGACGAGGGGGAAGCGTGTCCGGCATCCACGACATCGAGGTGGTCGTCTTCGACCTGCTCGGCACGCTGGTCGACGAGCCGTCCGGGCTGCGGGCGGCGATCCGCGAGGCGGCCCCGGCCGCCGGGGACGAACTCCTCGCCGTGTGGCAGGAGCACATCGAGGCCGAGCAGGCGCGCATCGGGCGGGGCGAACGCGCCTACGCCGGCTCCGAGGTCCTCGACGCCAAAGCCGCCCGGCTGGTGGCCGGCCGCGCGGGGATCACCGATCCAGCGGTGATCGCCCGGCTGGCCGGCGCGGGACCGCCGCTCCCCGCGTGGCCCGACTCCGCCGGCGGTCTCGAACAGCTGTCCGGCCGGTTCCCCGTGCTCGCCCTGTCCAACGCGAGCCACGCCGCCCTGCTGCGGCTCAACGCGCACGCCGGGTTGCGCTGGCACCAGGCCCTGTCCAGCGCCGACGTGCGGGCCTACAAGCCGGCGCCGGAGATCTACCGGCACGCCATCGACGTCGCCGGCCGCGCGCCGGAGCGGGTCCTGATGGTCGCCGCCCACGCCTGGGACCTGCGTGGCGCCCAGGCGTGGGCATGCGGACCGCCTACGTGCACCGCCCGGTCGGGGACGCGCCCACGGGGTCCGACTCGTTCGACCTGCAAGTGGACGGGCTGGCCGGGCTGGTCACCGCGCTCACGGCGGGCTGAGGGGGCTCGTCTCCGGCGGCCGCCGGCCGCAGGTGCGCCGGCGGCTCGTGCAAGCACATCAGGACAGCGCCGCGGACGTGGTGGCCTCCCAGACGAACCCGTCCGGGTCGGTGAACGAGCCGCCGCCACCGCCGATGGCGATGCGGTGCGCGCCGTCTCCCTCCGGGGGCACCCCGGCGTCCTTGGCCAGCGCGCGGCGGCGGTACAGACCCAGCTTGATCGGGCCTTCCCCGGCGGCGAACTCGACGTACATGCGGGCGAAGCTCTTCGCCACGGTGAAGCCGTGGTCGGTGTAGAACTTGCGGCTCGCGGCCACGTCGGACACGCCCAGCAAAAGCACGATGTTCTGCACCTCGCGGGAGGCGGGGCGGGTGTCCTTCTTCGCCGGGGTGGCGACCTTCCAGATCGTGCCGTCCGGGGCCTGGACGACGCCGCCGCAACCCCACATGTTCTTGGCGACGGGCTTGCGGACGGTGGCGCCCGCGTCCACCGCGGACTGGAACAGCAGCTCCACGTCGGCGGGCTGGGACACGATCAGCGAGAGGGTGAAGCCGCGGAAGCCGGTGGTCTGCTCCTGGGCGGCCCGCACGCGGAGCCGGGAGCCGAGCCCGAAAGCGGCGGTGTAGAAGCGCTCGGCGGCCGCGGTGTCGGCCACCTCCAGGGTGATGGTGTGGGTCGAGGTCATGACAGGAACGGTATTCGCCGCGCCCTGACCTGCGCTTCTCGATTCCTGACCGGTTCACCGCGGGTCGCCGGCGACCTCCCGCAGCTGGTGCCGCCCGCTCGCGCCGAGCTCCGGGTAGGCGTTGTGCAGGTGCGAGCTCACGGTGCGCGGCGACAGGAACAGCTGGTCGGCGATCTCGCGGTTGCGCAGGCCGCGCGCGCATGCTTGACCAGGCCCAGTGTGGGTACCCACTTCCGCCAACCCGGCAGGAGGACCCGATGTCGACGAGCGAGACCGGGCACGTCACGGGCACGCGGGACAAGGATTACAACATCATCTGGTTCGTCGAGGCCTGCCTCAGCAACACGCTGCGGCTGGAGCGGTACATCGCCGACGCCAAGCGGGATGGCGACACCGAACTGGCCGAGTTCTTCCGCCGCGCGCGGGGCGAGAGCCGCACGGGGGCCGAGCAGGGGAAGGCCCTGCTGCGGCAGCGCCTCGCCGACGGGGGCACGTCGTCGGTCGACGAGACCGGCCTCGGGCCCACCGACGAGGCGGTCGGCTGACCGGCAGGCGCGCCCGGGTCCAGGATGTGCACGACCTGGCCATGGCGATGCCGCACGTCCAGCGCGTCGAAGGCACCCGGGGCAGGCCCGTCTACCAGGTCGGCGGCCGGTCGTTCGTGTTCTTCCGCAACCCACGGCCGGACGCCGCCGACCCGGTGACCGGTGAGCGCTACCCCGACGTGATCGTGTTCTGGGTCCGCTTCGAGGCCGACAAGGAGGCCCTCGTCGCCGACGAGCGCTCGCCGTTCTTCACCACGCCCCACTTCCGCGGGCACCCGTCGGTGCTGCTGCTGGAGGCGGATGTGGGCCGGCTCGGCTACGACGAGCTGGCCGAGGTCGTCCAGGACGCGTGGCTGGCCCGCGCGTCGCCCCGCCGGGCCAGCGCCTGGCTCGCGGCGCACGGGCTGCCCACCCCGGACTAGGTCCTGTCCGGGAGCACGTCGGCCACCTACCTGCCCCGGCACCGCAGCGGCGGATCGAGGTGGCGGCGACCCCCGCCGGGCACCACCGCGGCGCCCGAGCAGCCGGGGCGGAACCGCAAGCGGCGGTCCCCGCAGGAGCTGCGCCGGCGAGCAGCTGTCATGGATGTTCGGTGGCGGTGAGGCCGGTACGATTCGGTCTTACCACCGTGGCCTGCGTCCGCGATGCTGTGGATGTGGAGTACGTGTCCAGAGTGCCGCGGCCGCCGCTGGACGGGCTGATCGACGACCTCTACTACCTGGCGGGCGCGCCGCCGTACGCCCGGCTGACGCTGCCGCCGGCGCCGTCGGCGCTGCTCGTCGTCAACCTCGGGGCGCCGTTCCGCATCCGCGCCGGCGCCGACATCGAGACGGCCTCCTACGCCGACGGCTGCGTGCTCACCACGCCCACCCGCGCGCTGGAGTTCGGCTACCCACCCTGGACCTCGTCCGTCGGCGTGCACTTCAAGCCGTGGGGGCTGGCGCCGTTCCTGCCGATGCCCGCGGCCGAGCTGTGCGACCGGCCGGTGACGGTGGAGCAAGTGTGGGGCCGGCCCGCCGTCGCCGAACTCCAGGACCGGCTGGCCACCGCGGACGGACCGCACGAGATGCTGACGCTGCTCGAGGAGGAGCTGCGGCGACGGCTGCGCGAGACCGCAGGCCTGGGGCTGGTCCGCCACACGAGCAGCGTCATCGCGGCGGCAGGCGGGGCCGTGGCGATCGGCGACCTGACCGTGGCAGCCGGTATCAGCAGCACCCATCTGGCGCACCGGTTCAAGCAGCTCGTCGGCGTCACGCCGAAGCGGCTGGCCCGCACCCACCGCCTCCTCGCCACCGTGTTCGCGATCGACCCCGCCGGGCCGGTCGACTGGGGCGGCCTCGCCGCCGCCGCGGGCTACTTCGACCAGGCCCACTTCGGCCACGAACTGCGGGAGTTCACCGGGCTCACGCCGACCCGGTACCTCGAAGTCCGGCGGCGGTTCCTGCGCGAACACCCCGGCCACGCGCTGGAGGGCTGGCCGCTGCCCGCCGATTGATTTCTTACAAGAGCCGCGGCTCACGACCCGCTAGTTTCCGGGGCACCCAAGCAGAGGAGGCGAGCCCCGTGGGCAAGGTGGTCATGTACAGCTCGGTGTCAGTGGACGGCTTCATCGCGGACAAAAACGACCAGCCCGGACCGCTGTTCGACTGGCTGACCAGCGGTGACGTCCCCTTGGACGACAGCGGGGCGGTGAAGGTGTCGCAGACTTCCTACGACTACACGCGGGCGTACTGGGACCAGATTGGGGTGACCATCGCCGGCCGCCACGTCTTCGACCTCACCGACGGCTGGGACGGGAAGCCCCCGGGCGGGATCGACCACGTGGTCGTCGTGACGCACCGGCCGCCGCCCGAGGGCTGGGACGCCGGGGCGCCGTTCCACTTCGTCGACGGTGTCGAGGCGGCCATCGCCAAGGCGCAGGAGCTCGCGGGCGACCGCCTGGTCGAGGTCGCCGCCGGTGACGTCGGCGGCCAGGTGCTCGCCGCGGGCCTGGTCGACGAGGTGCGCATGGACGTCGTCCCCGTGGTGTTCGGGTCCGGCAAGCGCTACTTCGGGCCGGTCGACGCGCAGCACCTGCTGGAGGATCCCGAGGTGGTCATCCAGGGCAACCGGGTGCTGCACCTGCGCTACCGGGTGCGCCGCTGACCGCGCGTCACCCCGCGTCGCGGGGCCCGGCGGCGCGGCGCAGCCGGTTGGCGATCGCAAGACCAAGCCCCTCCTCCGGCGGCAGGGACGCCACCACGAGGTCGCAGCCCCGCTGGTCGAACTCGCGCAGGAACCCGTAGAGGCCGCGCGCGTAGGCGGCCATCGAGCCGGGGACCGGCACCACCGCGTGCACCGCCGCGGGACCGTCGCCGGACGAAGGCGGCAGCAGGACACCCGCCTTGTGTCCCTGCTCCTGCGCGAGCTCCGCTTCGACGACGACCTTTTCCGGCTCGACCAGCACGACCCGCGCCTGCGGCGCGTAGTGCGAGGGGTGCTGGCCCGGCACCCGGACGTGGCTCGTCGACGGGACCGCGACGGGCCGCCCCAGCACCGCTTCGAGGTCCTCGCGCGTCACCCCACCGGGCCGCAGGACGCTCGGGGTCTCGCCGGTGACGTCGACGATGGTCGACTCCACACCGACGTCACAGGGGCCGCCGTCCAGCACGAAGTCGACCACGTCGCCGAGTTCGGCCCGCACGTGCTCGGCCGTCGTGGGACTGACCGAGCCGAAGCGGTTGGCGGAAGGGGCCACGACCCCGCCGCCGAACGCCGACAGCAGCGCGAGCGCGACGGGATGGCCGGGCACCCGCACGGCCACGGTCTCCAGGCCGCCGGTCGCTTCCAGCGGCACCCGGCTCGCCCGCCGGAGCACCAGCGTCAGCGGCCCGGGCCAGAAGCGCTCGGCCAGCAGGCGCGCCGTCTCGGGCACGTCCTCGACCCACTCCCCCAGCAGGTCCGCGCCGCCGATGTGCACGATCAACGGATGCGACGGCGGGCGCCCCTTGGCCTGGAACACCCGCGTCACAGCGGCCGCGTCCTCGGCGTTGGCGCCCAGGCCGTAGACCGTCTCGGTGGGGAGGGCCACCAAGCGCCCGGCGCGCAGCAGGCCGGCCGCCTTGTCGATGTCGTTGGTACTCGCCGTCACGGGCGCCATCCTCCCACCGGCCCGCTCACCCCTCGCGGACCCGGCCCCCCTACCAGGGGTGACAACGGCTGTCGGGCACCCTCGGGGCCTCGATGGCGAGCAGGTCACTCGTCGAACACCGCGGCCCCTGCCGGTTCACCGCGAGCGGGCCGCTCGACCGCCATGCTGCCGGGCGGAGGGCCTGGTCGTACCGGACGGGGAATGACAGGCACGTCAACCTCCCTCGACTGGCCGTGTTCGGCTGCCCGTACCCGTCTGCGTGCGGCCGCGCGTCGCTGCGAACCGGAACGTGTCGCCGGCCCGGGCGGCCGGACGTGCTCGACGCGGCTGATCGACGCACACCCCACCTTCGGGCCAGGCGAACGCGGCACCGTCTGGCCCCGCGCACGTCGGCAAAAGCGCGGTGCCGTCACGCATCGACCTCAGGGGCACCCCGACGTCGTGCCGTCCGGTCACGCCGTGACGCCCGGGGAGAGCCGGTCGGCGATGTCGGCGCGCAGCGCCTTCTTGTCGATCTTGCCGACCTTGGTGGATTTCAGCTCGTCGACCAGCACCAGGTGCTCGGGCAGCTTGAACTTCGCGACCCCGAGCCGCTCCATGGACTCGCGGATCTCGTCCAGCGTGATGGTGGCGCCGGGCTTGGGCACGACGTAGAGGCAGACCCGTTCGCCAAGCACCGGGTCCGGCATCGCGACGGCGGCGACCTGGCGCACCGACGGGAGCTGGTAGACGAGGTTTTCCACCTCCTCGGCGGAAATCTTTTCCCCGCCGCGGTTGATCATGTCCTTGTCCCGGCCCTCGACGATCAGGTTGCCCTCGGGTGTCATCCGGCAGATGTCACCGGAGCGGTACCAGCCGTCGGCGGTGAAGGCGCGGGTGTTCTGCTCGGCGGCTTTGTAGTAGCCGCGGGGGGTGTAGGGGCCGCGGGTGAGCAGCGAGCCGGGCTCGCCGGGCGGGACGTCGATGTCGAAGGCGTCGACCAGGCGCACCTCGTCGGCGGGTGAGACCGGGCGGCCCTGCGTGGTGCAGATGACCTCCTCGTCGTCGTCGAGCCGGGTGACGTTGAGCAGTCCCTCGGCCATGCCGAACACCTGCTGCAGCCTCGTGCCCAGCGTGGGCTTGATTCGGTGAGCGAGGTTGTCGGCCAGCCGCGCCCCGCCGACCTGCAGGACCCGCAGGCTCGTCAGTTCACCGGCGCCGTGCTCGGCGGCGTGTTCGAGCCACCGCGCGGCAACCGCGGGGACGACCGCGGTGTGGGTGACGCCTTCGGCCGCGATCGTGGCGAAGGCCCGCACCGGTTCCGGCGAGGGCAGCATGACGACCCGTCCGCCCGCGAGCAGCGTGCCGAGGATGCCCGGGCAGGCCAGCGGGAAGTTGTGGCCGGCCGGCAGGCTGACCAGGTAGACCGCGTCCGGGCCGAGCGCGGCGTACTCGACTGCGATGCGGGCGTTGTAGGCGTAGTCGTCGTGGGTGCGGGCGATCAGCTTGGGCAGCCCGGTGGTGCCGCCGGAGAGCAGGAACACCGCGACGTCCCGGCTGTCCGGCCCGGCCCCGTCCAGCCGCGCCCGGTCGGCGGCCGGGTCCGTGCTCGGGCCGCAGAGAGCGCGCAGGTCCACGCTGCCCGGGGCAAGGTTCTCCCCCGCGACGAGCACGTGCCACGCCTCGCCGGTCACTTCCCGCACCGCCGGGCCCAGCTCGTGGGCCAGAACCTGGTGGTCGAAGTCGCGCAGCACGTCGGGTACGGCGATCGCGGTGGCCTCGGCGTGGCGGGCGAGGTAGGTCAGCTCGGTGCGGCGGTGCGCGGTCAGCGCCATCACCGGCACGATCCCGGCGCGCAGGCAGGCCAGGGTGAGCACCACGAACTCCCACCCGTTGCCCAGCTGCATGATCAGCCGGTGGCCGCGGGCGAGCCCCAGGTCGAGCAGGCGCACCGCGGCCGCGTCCGCCCGCTCGGTCAGCTCGGCGTGGCTCAGGCGGGTGCCGTCCGCGGCGTCGATGAGCGCGGGCGCATCCTTGGTGCGTTCGGCGACCCCTCGCAGCAGGTCTCCGAGCGGGGCCCCCGCCCAGTAGCCGGCCTCGACGAAACGCTCGGCGTCGGCGTCGGGCCAGGGGACGGTGTGGTCACTGATCGGGCTGGGCATCGTCGGCCTCCCTGGGGATGATCACGGCGTCCAGCGCGACGAGGCCGTCGCGGGTCAGCCGCAGCGGGTTGATTTCGATCTCGTCGAGGCCGGGGTTGTCCACCAGCAGGTGCCCGAGGGCGCTGACGACCGCACCCAGCTCTTTCGCGTCGAGCACGGGACCACCACGCCACGCCTCGAGCAGGGCGCGGCCGGCCAGTTCGTCCGGCATCGCCGCGGCCTCGGCCGGGCTGAGCGGCGCCAGCCGGATCGCGACATCGGCGAGCGCTTCGGCCGTCGTACCGCCCAGTCCGAACAGCACGATCGGCCCGAACACCGGATCCCGCCGCGCGCCGAGCACCAGGTCCACACCGGACGGCGCCATCGCCTCGACCAGGTAACGCCGCGCTCCGGCAGCGTCGAGCGCGTCCAGTGCGGAGTCGAGCTCGTCCGGGGTGCGCACGTTCAAGTGCACGCCGCCGATCTCGGTCTTGTGCAGGACGGTGGCGTCGAGGATCTTCACCGCCACCTGGCCACCGAGTTCCCGCAGCGCGGCGTGCGCGTCCGCCCGGTTCGCGCAGACCCGTCGCGGCGTGGTCGCGATCCCGAGCCGGCCGAGCACGTCCTTGGCCTGGTTCTCGTCGTGAGGGCCGCTGATTCCGGACGGAACCGGCACCGGCGCAGTTGTTACGCCGTCGCGGGCACGTGCCGCTGCGTCGGCGATCAGCGCGCCCGTCGCCGTGGCGACGCCGCGCGCGTCCGCCGCGACCGCGATCCCGGCGTCCAGCAGCGCCCGGCGTTCCGCGGCAACCTCTTCGCCGCTGCCGCCGACGCCGAACACGACCGGCACCTCTCGGGTGAGGCCACGACGTGCCGCCTCCGCCAGGTTCACGGCGTCGGGCTCGTGCAGCGCGTACCCGGCGATCACGTCGACACCGGGGTCGGCGGCGACGGTGGCGAGGATCTCGCCCAGCTCCGGCCCGGGACGGCCGGTGTCCACCGGGTTGCGCTGGAACGTCAACGGAGGCAACAGCTCCGCGAGCCTGCGCTGGGTCTCCTCCTCCAGCTCCGGCACCTGAACACGGCGTCCGCGCAGGTCGTCGAGCAGCAGCAGGCCGGGGCCGGCCTGCGCGGTGACCACGCCGACACCGGGATCGTCCGCGGGCCGGGCTCGCGTGACGGCCAGCGCGCCGACCGCGTCGACCAGCTCGCGCTCGTCGGCGACCAGCACCGCGCCGGCTTGGGCCAGGGCCGCCCGGGTGGTGCGCCACGAGGTTGCCAGCGCACCGGTGTGGGAGGCGGCGAAGGCGCCGACATCGTGTTGCCCCACCACCAGGGCCACGACCGGGCGCTTGCGGGCCAGGCACCGCACCGACTCCACCAGCCGGGGACCGTCGGCGACCGACTCGACGTGCAGCGCGACCGCGCCGGTGTGCGGATCCTCGGCCAGGTAGTCCAGGATGTCCGGTGCGGTGACATCGACCCCGTTGCCCAGTCCCACGGCGAGGCTGATCCCGTGACCGGCCTCGGTCAGCAGGAACGACACCGCGTGGTTGACACCGCCGCTGGCCGCCACCACCGCGACCCGGCCCGGGCGGATCCCCGCCACGCCCGGCACGAAGCTGGCCGTGACCCCCGCGTGCGGCGCCAGGAACCCGCTCGTGTTCGGGCCCAGCACGCGGATCCCGGTCTCCCGCACCACCTGCGCCACGGCCTCCTGGTGCTCGATGCCCGCGCCACCGGCTTCGGCGAACCCGCCACCGCAGATCACCGCGGCACGCACCCCGGCCTGCGCGGCCTCGGCGAGGACACCGGGACACGCGGCGGCGGGGACGCAGATCATCGCCAGGTCCACCGGGCCCGCTCCGGTCGCGGCGCCCAGCGACGGGTGCATCGTCTCGTCGCGGCCGTTGACCAGTGCCAGGTGCCCGCCGCCGTCGGCGAACGAAGCCAGTGAACGCGCCATCGTCGCGCCCAGCTTGCCCGGGGTCCTCGACGCACCGACCACGGCGATGCCGCGAGGAGTGAACATCGGGGCCAGTGCGCAATCGGTCCGCTGCCCGACCGGGAGTGTGCTGGTCACGCCACACCCCCGATCAGGTCGGCGCGGCCGGACAGGACGGC
The DNA here is from genome assembly GCF_000739085.1 of Amycolatopsis methanolica 239. Taxonomy (NCBI): domain Bacteria; kingdom Bacillati; phylum Actinomycetota; class Actinomycetes; order Pseudonocardiales; family Pseudonocardiaceae; genus Amycolatopsis; species Amycolatopsis methanolica. The sequence goes on from NZ_CP009110.1 coordinate 3,745,644, forward strand.
GGTCACGGCCTGGTCCCGGTCCATGCCGGGATCGACCAGCAGGGCCGGGATCCCCTCGACCATCCGGGCGCGCTCGCACACCAGGGTGCGGGTGAGCGGTGTTCCGCCGTGCACGGCGACGAGCACCGGCGAGCCCGGCGTCGCGGCCAGCTTCTCGTACACGGCGGGCAGGTCCTCTTCGGACTTCGGCGCCGCGATGACCGCGCCCCACGGGCCGTCCCCCTGCTGCAGCGGCAGCTCGGTGGAGCCCAGAACGCGAACCGGGGTTCCGTCCGCGGCGACAGCGACCTTGACCAGCCGCCCCGGGGTGGACCAGCCGCCCGCGGTGAAGGGCGCCTGCAGGGGCTCGGCGCCGTGTTCGGTCACCCACGCCCGGTGCGTGGCCTCGACGAAGTCGGGGGCGCGCCGGGCCAGCCGGGCGTCGGTGATGCTGCGGGACAGGAAGTGGTAGGCGAACTGCCACGGCTGGAAGGTGTCGTAGTACTGGCCGAAGTGCTCCCACCATGCCAGGCTCGGCCGCGCCGAGTCCTGGATCTTCCGCACCGACGGCTGCGCGGCCTCCTCGTAGGCGGCCAGCGCGGCGGCGAGGTCGTTCCGGTGTTCGGTGAGCGCGCGGGACAGCGCGATCGCGTCCTCCATCGCCATTTTCGTTCCCGAACCCACCGAGAAGTGCGCGGTGTGCACGGCGTCGCCGAGCAGAACCACCGGCCGCGGCTTCAGGGTGTGCCACCGCTGAGTGCGGCGGGTGCGGAAGTTGCCCCAGCGCGAGTTGTTGGTGAGCAGCCGCTTCCCCGCGATCTGGTCCGCGAACAGCTTTTCCAGGTAGTCCTTGGACTTCAGGTCGCTCACGCCGGGCGGCTGGGACGTGTCGAACTCATCCAGCCCGGCACGCCGCCAGGTCGCCTCGTCGGTCTCCACGATGAACGTCGACACCTCGGCCGAGATCGGGTACCCGTGCACGGCGAACACCCCGTCCGGGCCGCGCTCGTGCACGAAGGTCAGCCCGTCGAAGAGGTAGTCGGTGCCGAACCAGATGAACTTCGCCGTCGCGGTCTCCACCCGCACGCCGAGATCCGCCTCCAGCTGCTCGCGGATCTTCGACCCGGTTCCGTCGGCCGCGACCACGAGGTCGTAGCCGACCAGGTCGTCCAGCGCGACCTCGCTGGAAAACCGCAGCTCCGCACCGGCATCCCGGGCGCGGGCTTGCATCAGCGCGAGCAGCGTCTTGCGGACGATCGCGGCCATCCCGTTGCCACCGCAGCGGATCCGCGCGCCCTTGAGGCGCACCTCGATCTCGTCCCAGTGCCGGCCGTGCTCGGTCAGTGCCTCGCGCAGCACCGGGTCCGCCTCGTGGATCCCGGCCAGGGTGCAGTCGGAGAACACCACCCCGAACCCGAACGTGTCGTCGGCCCGGTTGCGTTCGAACACGGTGACCTCGATCGACGGGTCGGCCCGCCGGATCAGCGTGGCGAGGAACAGCCCGCCGGGACCGCCTCCCGCGACGGCGACGCGCATCAGAACTCCTTGATCATCGTGTTGTGCAGCTCACCGACGCCCTCGACGCGCGTGACCACCTTCGAGCCTTCGGCGAGGTAACGCGGAGGCTTGCGGGCGTGCCCCACGCCGCCGGGCGTGCCGGTGGCGATGAGGTCGCCGGGGACCAGCGTGACGATCTGCGAGATGTAGGCGACCAGGGCCGCCGCGTCGAACACCAGGTCGCCGGTGTCAGCCTTCTGGACGATGTCACCGTCGACGGTGCAGCTGATCTCACCGGGCCGGGCATCGGTCACCAGCCACGGTCCGACCGGGGTGCTGCGTTCGAACGTCTTGCCCTGCAGCCACTCCACCGACCGGTACTGGAAGTCGCGGGCGGTCACGTCGTTGACGACGGTGTACCCGGCGATCGCGGCGGCGGCCTTTTCCGGGCTCGCGTGCCGGACTTCGGCACCGATCACCACGCCGAGCTCGGCCTCCCAGTCCACCTGCTCGGAACCGGCGGGCAGCACCACCGGGTCGTTGGCCCCGACCAGGGCGCGAGCGAACTTGGCGAACAGCGCCGGGTAGGCCGGCAGCTCGCGCCCCATCTCCAAGATGTGGGTGCGGTAGTTCAGCCCGACGCAGAAGATCTTCTCCGGTCGCGGAACCACCGGGGCGTAGTCGAGCCCGTCCAGGTCGTGGCGCGGCCCGTCGGCCTTCTCCGCGAGTGCCTTCCAGCCCGGCCGGTTCAGAAAGGCACCCAGGTCGGGCGCGCCGAGCTCCACGGCCACGTCGGCGTCGACCCGCACGGCGGCGGTGCCGGTCTCGGTGCGAATGGTCGCGAGCTTCACGCGGTGATGTCCTCTCGGGCAGTGCGGCCGAGGCGCAGCGCCTCGAACACGGGGTCGTCGGAGAAACGGAAGGCGTCCAGCCCGGCCTCGCTGTCGAAGGACAGCGGCGCCCAGGACGGGACGGCGAACAGGTCACCCTTGCCCACCTCGTAGCGCTCGGGACCGACGGTCACGACGCCCGAACCTTCGAACACCTGCCACACGGCCGAACCCGCGGTACGGACCGCCGCAGTCCGGGTGCCCGCGCGCAACCGGTGCATTTCACAGCGGATCGTGGACAAGCAGTCCCCCGCGGTGGCTGGATTGGTGAAACGAACGACAGCGTGCCCGGGTTCGACAACGCCAGGGTGGCCCTCGTCCTCGAGCTCCAGCTGCGCGCGCAGCGCGGCGTCAGTGTGCTCCCAGCGGTAAGCCATCAGCGGGGACGCCTTCGGAGCGGGTGCGCCGACCGGGGTCAGGCCGGGGTGGCCCCACAGCCGCTCGTTGCGCGAGGCCCGGGGGGTCTCCTTCGTGGACAGTTCGTCGGGACCGAACTCGAAGAAGCCGGCGTCGAGGTAACGCACGAGCGGGATGTCCAGCCCGTCGATCCACGCCATCGGCTTGTCCGTGGTGTTGTGGTGCTCGTGGAAGTGCATGCCCGGGGTCAGCAGCAGGTCACCCCGCCGCATCGCGACCGGATCACCCTCCACGTTGGTCCAGACACCCTCGCCGTCAACCACGAAACGGAACGCCGTCTGCACATGACGGTGTGCCGGAGCCTCCTCGCGCGGGCCGAGGTACTGGATCGCCGCCCACAGTGTCGGAGTGGCGTACGGAGTGCCGGGCAGCCCCGGGTTGGTCAGGGCGATCGCGCGACGCTCTCCGCCGCGCCCGACCGGGACGAGCTCGCCCGCCCGTTCGGCCAGCGGCAGCAGTGTCGACCAGCGCCACAGCGCAGGCACCGCGTCCGGCCGCGGGGTGGTCGGCATAAGACCGCCGATCTGCGTCCACAGCGGAGTCATGCTCGCCGCATCGAAGGCGGCGTACAGCTCGTCGAGCTGCGCCTGCTCCTCCGGGGTGATCTCCGGAACGGTCGAGGTCATGTCGTCGATTCCTCCTTCGTCAGGCCCGTCACCGGCCGATGGCGCCGCGCACGACCGCGGCGAATCCGACCGGGTCGACGAGGTGCGCGAAGTGGTCCAGACCAGGCAGCTCAGTGATCCCCGAGCGGGGCAGCACACCGGTAAGCGCGTGCGCCGACTCGAAGAGGAACGGCGTGGTGGCCGTGCCCGCGATCAGGTGGACCGGTGTCGTGATGGCGCCGTAGTGGGTGAGGTCGTCGCCGAGGCTGTCGATCTGCTCGAGCTCCCGAACCCAGCTCGGGGTGAGCGGCACCGCCGACTCCCACAGCGGCGTCCGCCGGATCTCGGGGACGGCCTCGGCGGGCACCCGGACGAAGTTGACCAGCGCGAACTCCAGGGCCGCCTCCAGGTCTCCGGCCTCGACCAGCGTGCGATAGGTGGCCAGGCCCGCCCCGGCGACCGGCCCGTCCACCGCGAGCGGCGGTTCGAACAGCAGCAGCGTGCCGTCGACCCCGTGGGTCTCGGCGTAGGCCAGCGTGCAGAGCGCGCCGTAGGAGTGCCCGAGCAAGTGCGCGCCCGGACCGGCGATCGCCATCATCGCCGCGATATCGGCGACCTCGGCCGCCAGGTCGTACGCCGCGGTGTCGCCGCTGCGCCCGCGGCCCCGCCGGTCGTGGACGTAGCAGGTGAAGTGCCCGGCCAGGTGCTCGGTGGCCGGGATCCACTGGTCCGAAGTGGAGATGCTGCCGTGAGTGATGACGAGCGCGGGCCCGGACCCACGCCGGAAGTAGCCGAGGGCCGTGCCGTCCGCCGAGGTCGTCTGGCCGTGGGTGATGCCGGCCGGGGCAGTCGAGGTCATGTCGTCTCCGTTCGCACAGTCAGTTCACTCGCCGTGGTGGCGGTGCGGCGCCGCAGCGCACGCGGGATGAGGCCGATCAGCAGCGCGCCCGCCAGCGCGGGCACCGCGAAGCCGTAGAAGTTCCACTCGAAGCCGATGCCCGAGGCCAGCACCCAGCCGCCGAACAGCGGGCCCACGATCGCGCCGGCCCGGCCCACCCCGAGCGCCCAGCCCAGGGCCGTGGCCCGGACCGGGGCCGGGTAGTGCACGGCCACGAACCCGTTCACCAGGATCTGCGTGCCGACGCTGCCCAGGCCCGCAACACCCACCGCCGCGAACAGCACCGCCTCGTTTACGCGTTGGCTCAGCACCAGCAGGCACACCGTGGCGAGCAGGAACGCCGACACGGTCACGGGTTTGGGGCCGAACCGGTCGGCCAGCAGGGACGCCAGCACGCCGCCCACGATCGCGCCGAGGTTGAGCACCAGCAGGAAGGCCAGCGCCGAGCCCAGGGGGTAGCCGGCCTGGCGCATCAGCTGCGGCAGCCAGGTGTTGAGCCCGTAGACCAGCAACAGTCCGCAGAAGCTCGCGGCGCCGAACAGCAGCGTCGCCGTCAGGGAGCCCCGCTGGAACAACGTTCGAGGCCCGGCCGAAACCCGCGGGGTGGCAACGCTCAGCTCAGCGCGGACCGCGTCGAGGTCGACGCCGTAGCGCCGGGCCTGGATCAGCGCGTCGCCGTCGCGGCCCTTCGCCAGCAGGTAGCTCACCGATTCGGGCAGGAACCGCCAGGCCAGCGGCAGCACGATCAACAGCGGCGCGGCGCCGATCGCCATCAGCGGCCGCCACCCGTGGTCGGCGGCCAGCGCCAGGGCGCACACCGCGGCGAGCACGCCGCCGACCGAGTAGCCGACGAACATCAGCGCGTTGTACAGCTGCCGCCGCCCTCGGGGCGCGTACTCGACAGTCAGCGCGATCGCGCTGGGGATGACGCCGCCCAGCCCGAGCCCGGCCAGGAAGCGGAACAGCCCAAGCAGTCCGGCGTTGGGGGCCAGCGCGCAGGCCACCATCATCACCGAGAACCAGGTGATGCCGGCCAGCATGATCCGGCGGCGGCCGGCCTGGTCGGTGAGCGCGCCAGCGCCCAGCGCACCGATCAGCATGCCCATCAGGGCGTAACTGCCGATGGCGCCGGCCTGCGCCGGCCCCAGGGACCAGCCCGGCTCGGCGAGGAGGCTCGGCACCGCCGAGCCGTAGACGATGAGGTCGTAGCCGTCGAAGACGATCGTGAGAAAACACAGACCCACGACGACCAGACCGGATCGATGAGGCGTGTCAGTCGGCACTGACATGAGCACCACGCTCCTCGTTGAACCCGTACGACGCCGCTTCAGCGGCACCGGGCTCAACATACAACATACAACCGACGAACGTCTAGAAACTGGCACGCATCACGTCAGCCCGGCTGCTCGACCACGACCCTGTCGGTGCCCAGCAGCTCGTCCACGTAGGCCTCGGCGGCACCCCGGAGCAGGCCGTGCGCCTCCAGGAACACCTCGTGGGCCTGCCGGCCGCGCCAGCCTTCGGGCAGCAGCTCCGGCGGCAGATCCGGGTCGCGGAACGGGAAGCGCCGGTAGTCGTGCACCAGCCGCATGCGCTCGGTCAGCGCGTGCCGACCGGTCAGGTTTCCCGAGCGGTACCGGCCCAGCCGGGGGCGGTACCGCCGCAGGAGCTCCGCGTAGTCCCGGTCCAGCTCGCCCAGCTCCCAGGCCCGCGCGGCGATGTCCCGGTCCTCCTCCAGGCCGGCCGATCGCGACCGGAAGATGTCCAGACGCACCGAAGGCTCGTCGGCGAAGGCCTCGCGGATGCGCGGCGCCCTGTCGTGCGGGCTCACCCAGACCGACGCGGACAGCGGGCCGAACCCGAACCACGCGAGCTTCTTGCGCAGCTGCTCACGCACCGCGCGCTCGGACTCCGGCACCGAATACAGCACCATGTGCCACTGCCCGTCCCACGGGCCACGCGCCCGGTCGAAGATGCGATCGCGGCCCTCGTCCAGCAGTTCCCACGCGGCGCCCGTCAGCTCGTAGACGGTCTCGCGCCCCTCCTTCCGACTGCTCAGCCACCCCTCCTTGCGCAGCCGGGCCGCCACCACGCGCACCGTGGGCTCCGGGACGTCGAAGCACGCCATCAGGGCGACCAGGTGCCGCAGGCGCACCTCCCCGCCCCGGTAGCGCAAGTAGTCGCCGAACAGGTCGAACACCAATGACCGTGCCTTCACAAGCCACCTCCGGAAACCATCCGCCCGATGTGCCAGCCATACCACGCACACGATGCACTTCGCGCGCGGCCGACGCATGTATGTCACAAAAGTACCGCCCGGAACGACAGAAGGTCACCACCGCGACGGTGGTGACCTTCCGGGCCGGGCGCGTCAGAGGAGCGGAAGCTCGACCGGGCCGAACGGGACGAGCGGGTCCTTCGTGGTCGGCGGCAGCGGCAGTGGTGGCAGTACACCGGACAACGGCAGATTCGGCACCTGCGGCAGCTCCGAGGTCGTGTCCGTGGCGCCCTGATCGGACCGCTGCGCGGCCGGGGCCGCGCCCGGGCAGCCGAGCAACGTGACCTCCAGCGGACCGTCACTGGTGATGTTCAGCGTCGCGTCGCAGTCCACTTCGGCCGCGGCGGGATCGACGGTGACCGAGCGGATGTTGGTCGCCGTGATGTCCAGGACGTTCGCCTCGGCTCGATCCGCACCCTCCGGCAGGTGACGGTACTCCCGAACGTAGGGGTTGACCGGGGCCGTGGTGCCGGAGGTCGCGCCGATCGACGTCTTCTGCGCCGGCCCCGCCGCGTCCGCCCGGCCGAAACCGTGCGAGACGACGTCGATCATGCCGAGCGCGCCGTCGGTGCTGCGCGTCTGGATGCCGGACAGCCAGTAGGCCTTGTCGCCGACCAAGCCGGAGGCGGGGTCGTCCATCTTCGGGTTGCGCACGTAGGTGACGTGCGACGGTGCGCCCGGGCCGGATCCGTCGCCGAGCCATCGGGTCAGCACGTCCCAGGTGCCGCTGTTGCACTGAACCATGTGCTCGGCGGAGAGACCGAGCCAGCTGATGAACTCGTAGTCGTAGAAGTCCCCTGCCGCATACGCGTCGCCCCGCGCACGAGTGATCGGGTACGGGATGAAGTCGTCGTTGCCCCCTGCCCACTCCATGACCGGCTGGTTGCGCCGCGACGGCAGCAGCGGGGTGAGCTCCGAGCCCGCCTCGTGCTGGGTGATCGTGTCCACCGACAGCGTGTCCGCGATCCCGTTGACCCCGGGAAACGACGGCGCCCGGTCGAGGCCGTCGCAGATGAAGGCCTTGCTGAACGCGTCCGGGAACTGCAGGGCCAGCTTGTTCGCGCTGTAGGCGCCACTGGAGAAGCCGGCCATCACTCGCCGGGCCGGGTCGAGCCGGTAGTGCGCGGCGGCGTCGGCGATGCTTTCGAACACGCTCGCGCCCATCTGCCCGTAGGCCCAGTTGTCCGCGCCACGCGCGTCGACGGCGATCACGACGGTCGGCGCGTCCGGCCGGTCGCCGACGGCGTGAAACAGGTCCTTGCCGCCGCGCACCTGGTCGCCAGGAGTGAGCGCGTAGCCGGGCACCCAGGTCAGCGACGTGTACCCGGTCGCCGGGGCCGGTGTCCGGGGCACGTAGATGATGTAGCGCTGCAGGCGCCCGGCGAGGTCGGGCACGCAGCCGTCGCGGCAGACCCAGCCGAACTCGCCGCTGACCGTCTCGCCGCCGATCTGGAGTCCGCCCTGCCGGGTGGACGCTCCGGTGGGCGGTTGTCCGGGTTCTCCCGGCAAACGCCGGCCCTGTGCGGATTCGAAGTGGCTGGCGAAGATGCGCTGGATGTAGCCGTGCGCGGGTACGCCGCCGCGCTGCCCGGTCATGTCGTCGTCGACGCGGGACGCGAGCTTGGCGAAGTCGACCTCGGCGAAGAACGGGCTCAGGTCCCCCTGGCCGATAGCGGCCAGTTGCAGCCGGTCGCGCCACGCGCTGTCCATCGGCTCGTCGTAGCGGAACGCGGAGTCGAAGAACGCCGACGGGTTGGCGACACCGACCGGCGCGCCGCCCGGGTGGTCCGGGTCCGCGGTGGCCCGCGGGACGAGGTAGCGGTCCCCGGCCCGGTCCCACAGACCGGTCGCGGCGGCGACCCGGACCTGCTGCCCGGCCGGGTCGAACGCACCGTGCGGCACCCGGACCTCGACCTGCCGCCGCGGCACATCGACGCGCACCGGTGCCTCGGCCAGCTTCCGGCCGGTCTCGGCGTCGGTGACGTCCGCGGTGGCGCCGTGCACGGTGACGAACACCTGCGCAGGCATCACCGTGTTCGCCCCGTGCGGCACCGCCCGCGGCGCCGTCGAGCCGCCGAGTGCGAGGGTGGTGGCGACCAGTTCGGGGCCGGTCATCGTGTTGTAGGTGATTCGGAAGGCCGTCGAGTCCGCCAGGGGTTTGACCCGCAACTCGATCAGGTCCGCCGCGTTGGCGCGGTACGCGGGGTCGTCCGGGTAGGTGTAGTTGCGGAGCATGGTGTTGGCGGGCCAGCTGTACTCGGGCCCGCCGCCGTGGTCGTCCCACGGGCAGCCCTGGTAAAGGAACTCCCCTTCGCGGTACGCGCTGCTCATGCAGACTTCCGTGGGCTGCGCCCGCCAGATGCCGGCGTTCTCGAACTGCGGTGCCCGCGCGGGCGGTTCGTTGAGCAGCGCGGGCCCGGTCGGCAGCACCTGCGGTATGGCAGCCGACGCCTGCTGCGCGGCGAGCACACCGCCCGCCACCAGAGCGGCGACGAGGACGGGAACACCCACCAGGCGGCGATGCGGTAGGCGGTCCATCGGGAAGCCTCCAGCGAAATGTGTCATCTTTGACGCGGCCGTTAGTAGATCGCTACATAAAAGCTTCGTCAAGGGGTTAAGCTTCACCGACATGGGTGAACCCTGCGGTGGCGTCCGTCGAACATCCGCGGAGACGGCCGTCGACGTCATGAATCGAGAGTCAGCTGGACGACGGCTCGGCCCGCAACTCCACACCGACGGCGCAGCCGGCCAACCGGCGGGACAGGAGAGGGCCGTCAGACACCCGTGCTCGCCGCGGCTTCGCCCGACCGGCGGCGTCCCCGCACCTGCGGCATCGCGTCGAGCAACGGCGGGGAATCGCGCCGTGCGGCAACGACTACCAGACAACCCATCCCGCCGACCGGCGCGATCTTCGCCGAACACGCCCCTGGCGTTGCCCGCCGCCCGGCTCAGCCGGCCAGCACCTGCGGGGACAGCTGCTTGAGCATCGCGTTGGTCCACTTCAGCTGGCGCAGTGCGTGCGGGTGGCAGCGGCTCGCCAGGGCCAGCAGGTCGTCGTCCTTGACGGCCTGCGCTCCCTGCGCCAGCAGTTCCCAGTCCAGCGACACCCGGCACACGCCCGGTGCAAGCGACGCAGGTCGGCCAGCAACAGCACACCCGGCTCGGGCCGTGTGCTGAGCAACTCGCTCACCGCGGTGCGCACCGGCGCCAGCGGGCCCGATCGCTCGGCGACCTCGGCGCCCAGCTCCAGGCCGTAGGGGCGGCCGGCGTCGGCCAGTGCCCGGACGTGGTCGCGGGACCAGCGGGCCAGATCGCGGGCGACGTGGTGGATCTCGGGTTCGGCGTGGTGCCGGTCGGACATCTTGAGCAGGTCACGCACCAGCGCCTTCTCGGCTCGGTGCAGTTCCCGCAGGGCGAGGGCGATCTTCATCGGGTCCCCTCCGCGCGGCGCATCGCCGCGGCCGCTGTCTTGAACAGCGGCTGCTTGGACACCGGGTCCCAGTCGGTGATCGTGAGCTCGTTGGCCGCCCGGTGCCGCCCGGACGGGTCGTCGGTGCCCCAGTAGCCGTAGTGGAACGGCAGGAACAGCACCCCGTCCCGGATGCCGCGGATCCGCACCCGGGCGCGGACCGCGCCGCGTGGTGTGGTGATCTCGGCGAGGTCCCCTTCGGACAGATCGTGGGCCTTCGCGTCCTGTTCGGACATCTCGACCCACACCTCAGGAGCCGCGTCCCGCAGTTCCGGCACCCGGCCGGTCTTGGTGCGGGTGTGGAACTGGTAGATCGTCCGCCCGGTGATCAACGCGAACGGGTGCTCGGCGGACGGCATCTCGCGTGGCGGCAGGTACTCCGCCGCCTTGAGCATGGCCTTGCCGTCCGGGTTGACCGCGCGGTACTCGTTCTGGTCGGCGGGCCCGCCGGTGACGAGGTCGCGCCCGTAGTCCTCGCAGTAGCCGGGCCGGGCGAAGAACTTCCCGTCGACGTAGAGCCGTTCGGTGCCGTCGGGGTGTTCGGCGTCGCAGGGCCATTGGATCGCGCGCTGACGCAGCTTGCCGTAGCTGAGCCCGGTGTAGTCGCAGGGCCGTCCGGCGCTGGCCCGCTTCCACGCCTCGAACGCCGTCTCCGCATCGTGCCAGGGCGGGAACGGCTGCCCGTCGCGGTCGCGGAAGTCCATGCGCCGGGCGTAGTCGAGGAAGATGTCCAGGTCCGGCCGGGCCTGCCCGGGCGGGTCGACGGCCTTCTCCGACAGGTGCACGGTGCGGTCGGCGTTGGTGAACCCGCCCGTCTTCTCGCCCCACATCGCCGCGGGCAGCACCACGTCGGCCAGCTCGGCGGTCTCGGTCAGGAAGACGTCCTGGACCACGAGGAACAACCGGTCCTGGGACAGGATGGACCGGATGCGCGCGAGGTCGGGCAGCGACACCGCGGGGTTGGTGGCCGACACCCACAGCAGGCGCAGGCTGCCGTTCTCGGCGTAGCGGAAGATCTGCATCGCGTGCGTCGGCGGGGCGTAGTGCGGGATCTGCTTCACCTCGAGGTTCCACAGGTCCGCCAGTTCGGTGACGTGCGCATCGTTGGCCCAGTTGCGGAACCCGGTGAGGTCGCCGTCGGCGCCGCATTCGCGGGTGTTCTCGGCCGTGGGCTGCCCGTTCATCTGCAGGACCCCGCGCCCGGGGCGGCCGAGCATGCCGCGGACCAGGTTGATGTTGTTCACCTGCACGGCCGCGGCGGTGGCCTGGTGGGCTTGGTAGAAGCCCTGCAGCACGGTGGACAGCAGCCGCTGCGCGCCGCCCAGCAGAGCCGCGGCTTCGCGGATGCGCGCGGCGGGGATGCGGCAGATCTCGGCCGCGCGTTCGGGCGGGTAGTCCGCGACGAGCGCGGCGAGCTGGTCGAAGCCCACGGTGCACCGGTCCAGGTAGTCGTGGTCGACCCAGTCGCGGGCGATGATCTCGTGCAGCAACGCGTTCATCAGGGCCAGGTTCGTGCCCGGCAGGGGCGCCAGGTGCACGGTGGCCGCGCGGGCGACCGGGGTGTCCCGCGGGTCGACGCACAACAGCGACGGCGGGTTCGGGCCGGCGAGCCGGTCGAGCATGCGGCTCCACAGCACGCTCTGCGTCTCGGCGACGTTGTGGCCGTAGAGGGCGATGACGTCGGCGTGGTCGACGTCGGTGTAGGAGCCGGGCTGACCGTCGCAGCCGAAGGTCTCCTTGAGCGCGGCGGCCGCGGTCGCGGTGCACAGGCGGGTGTTGCCGTCGAGGTGGTTGGTGCCGATGGCGCCGTGCGCGATCGCGGCGAGCGTGTAGTACTCCTCGCAGAAGAGCTGGCCGCTGGTGTAGAAGCCGATCGAGCTGGGGCCGCGCTCGTCCAGCAGGGCCCGGCTGCGGCCGGCGACCAGGCCCATCGCCTCGTCCCAGCTCGCCTCGACGAGCCGCCCGTCCCGGCGGACCAGCGGGGTGGTGAGCCGGTCCGGCGAGGCGTTGGCCTGCCAGCCGTAGAGGTCCTTCGGGTCGACGCGGCCGTGGTTGACCCGGTCTGCGGCGCGGCCGCGGACGCCGACGAGGCGGCCGTCCTTGACGGCCAGTTCGAGGCCGTCGCCGTTGGAGTGGAGGACCGCCGCCGTCGGGACCCACCGGTCGACGTCGTCCTCGGTCAGGCCGTCGGCGAGCTGGGAATCGACCCGCACGGGCCAGGACTGCCCGGGTCCGTACGGCGTGCGGGCGCCCCACGGATCGGCGATCGCGTCTCGTCGCACCCGGCCCGGTTACCCGCTCCCCCGACGCGAAAACCACCTCGGTTGCGCAGCGCAATCACCGGGCGGTGTCGGCGCCGGGGTGGAGGACGGCCTCGGCGGCGTCGGCGAACGCGCCGAACACGCGCGCCAGATGCTCCCGCGCCCGTGGTTCCATCCGGTCGAGCACGTCGGCCAGGACGGACCGGCGGTCGTGGTCGACGCGGTCGACCAACCGGCGTCCACGTGCCGTCGGCGCGAGCAGGGTTTCCCGCTTGTTCAACGGGTTCGCGGCGCGTTGCAGCAGCTTGGCCGCCTCCAGACGGTCACAAGCGCGGGTCACCGACGACGGGTTCAGGCCCAGCTCGGCGGCCACCCGCCGCATCGTGACCGGGGTGCGCTCGGCGACCACGCGCAGTGCCCGGAACTGCGTCAGGGTCAGCCCCGCGGTCCCCCGCTCGACCGTCGCGTCGGCGATGCCGACCATCGACCGCAACACGGCGAGGGCGGCGTCCGTCTCCGTCGGCACCGCGTTCATTTGCGTCACGCAATCACCGTATGGGACGTTTCCCCGGCGGGCGGTGCAACTCGTTGCAACCCTGGCCGCGCCGTCGCCACCGCGTCACCCTCGACCACACGGTTCGGCGACGAGGAGGTCCCATGAAAGCCGCACGGTTCCACGGTCCCGGCGACATCCGGATCGACGAGGTGCCCGACCCGCGGGTGGGGCCAGGGCAGGTGGAGGTCTCGGTCGACTGGTGCGGCATCTGCGGCACCGACCTGCACGAATACCTGGAAGGCCCGATCTTCATCCCGCCGGCCGGATCACCACACCCGCTCACCGGGGTCGGGCTGCCCGTGGTGATGGGCCACGAGTTCGCGGGCGTGGTGTCCGCGGTCGGGCCGGGCGTCACCGGCATCGCCGAAGGCGACCGTGTGGCCGTCGAGCCCTACCACGTGTGCGGCAAGTGCGCCGCCTGCCAGGCCGGGCGCTACAACATCTGCCGCAACCTCGGCTTCATCGGCCTGTCCGGCAACGAGGGCGGCTTCGCCGAACGGTGTGTGGTCGACCAGCGATGGATCCACCAGCTCGGCGACCTGCCCACGGACATCGGCGCCCTGGTCGAACCACTGGCCGTGGGCTACCACGCGGTGCGGCTGTCCGGGATCCCCGAGGGCGGCACCGCGGCCGTGTACGGCGCCGGCCCCATCGGTCTCGTCACCGCCGCCGCGCTCAAGGCTCGCGGCGCCGGCCGGGTGATTGTGGTGGAACCGGCCGCCGCCCGCAAGGCGAAGGCCGGCCCCGCGGGCGCGGACGTCATCATCGACCCCACCACCGACGACGCGACCGAGGCGATCCGGGACCTGACCGAGGGGGCGGGCGCCGACGTGGCGTTCGAATGCGCCGGCATCGACGCGGTCCTGGCCTCGGCGATCTCGTCGGTGCGCCCCGGCGGGACCGTGGTCAACGTCGCGATCTGGGGCCACGTGCCGCGGGTGACGGTCAACGACCTGGTGATGAGCGAGATCAACCTGGTCGGTTCGCTGGCCTATTGCGGCGACCACGCCGGCACGATCGCGCTGCTGCGCGAGGGCAAGGTCGACGCGTCGAAGTTCATCACCGGCCGGATCGCCCTCGACGACCTGGTCGACGGCGGGTTCCGGGAGCTGATCGACAACAAGGAGGACAACGTCAAGATCCTCGTCTCGCCCCGGGAGCGGCTCGCCTGATGTAGCGGGCGGAAACCGCTTCGCATGCGGGCCGGTGCGGGCGTAGCTTGGAGCTTCGTCGCGGACCGTCCGGACCAGCATGCGGGAGCCGTCATGGATCCCTCCACCACCGCGCGTGCGGAGAAGCTCGATCGCGAGGTCGTCGTCACCGGGCTCGTGGTCGTGTGCGGGCTCATCATGGTCGTGTTCGACACCACGATCGTGAACGTCGCGCTGGAGACTGTGAGCCGCCAGCTCGGCGCGAGCCTGTCCACGGCCCAGTGGATCGTGACCGGGTACCTGCTGGCGGTGGGCCTGGTCATCCCGCTCACCGGATGGGCCGTGGACCGGTTCGGGACCAAGCCGGTGTGGATCTTGTCGGTGGTGTTGTTCGCCGCGGGTTCGGCCCTGTGCGCGAGCGCCTGGTCGATCGAGAGCCTGATCGCGTTCCGCGTCGTGCAGGGCCTCGGCGGCGGCATGCTCCTGCCGGGCGGGCAGACGATCATCACGCGGGCCGCCGGGCCGGCCCGGCTGGGGCGCGCGATGGCGATCCTCGGGGTGCCGATGCTGCTCGGCCCGGTCTTCGGCCCGGTGCTCGGCGGCCTGCTGGTCGAGTACACCAGCTGGCACTGGATCTTCCTCGTCAACGTGCCGGTGGCCGCGTGCGCGGTCGCGCTGGCGGTGTGGAAGCTGCCCGGCGGCGGCGAGGCGGAGCACCCCGGCCGGATCGACGTGCGCGGTCTCGTGCTGCTGTCCGGGAGCCTCGTGGTGCTGCTCTACGGCCTGTCGCGGGCCAGCTCCCAGGGCGGTTTCGGGCACTGGAGCGTGCTCGCCTGGCTCATCGCCGGTGGCGCCGGCCTCGCGCTGTACACGTGGCACAGCCTTGCCCGGGGGCCCGCCTCGCTGATCGACGTGCGGCTGTTCACCGACCGGTACTTCACCGCCGGCACGGTGACGATCTTCCTCGTGGCCGTCGCGCTGTTCGGCGGCCTGCTCCTGCTGCCGCTGTACTACCAGACCGTGCGGGGTGAAGGCGCCCTGGCCGCGGGCCTGCTGCTCGCCCCGCAGGGACTCGGGGCGATGGTGGCGATGCCGCTCGCCGGCAGGCTGACCGACCGGGTCGGGGCGGGCTTCGTCGTGCCGGTGGGCATCGTGCTCGCGCTGCTCGGGACCGCGCCGCTGGGCATGCTCGGGACCGGCACCTCGTACGGGTGGCTGAGCGCGGTGCTGTTCGTGCGCGGCCTGGGGCTGGGTTCGGTGATGATGCCGACGTTCGCCGCCGCGTACGCGCAGCTCGACCCGCGCGCCGTGTCCCGTGCCGCGCCCACGCTGTCGGC
Source organism: Amycolatopsis methanolica 239 (assembly GCF_000739085.1). Classification (NCBI taxonomy): domain Bacteria; kingdom Bacillati; phylum Actinomycetota; class Actinomycetes; order Pseudonocardiales; family Pseudonocardiaceae; genus Amycolatopsis; species Amycolatopsis methanolica. The sequence goes on from NZ_CP009110.1 coordinate 3,760,982, forward strand.
GATCCAGCAGATCGGGGCGTCGCTGGGCAGCGCGCTGCTCGTGACCGCGCTGACCCAGCACCTCACCAGCGAACTCACCGCGCGCGGCATCCCAGCGGTCGGCGCCGGGGCGAACCAGATCACCTCGATGCCGCCCGCCGTGAGGGCGACGGTGGCCCCGATCCTGGCCGAGTCGTTCGGTTTCGCGTTCTGGGTGGCGTTCGGCATGACCGCGGCGCTGATCGTCCCCGCGCTCCTGCTGCCCCGCCACCCCCGGCGAAGCGTGAGCGCAGGCACGATGACGCCCGGCGCCTGAACCGCCCCCCGTTCGCCGCTGCCCACCATCGGCTTGGCCCGGCGTGGTCCGTGACCGCCGCTCCCCCGCACCCAGGCGGCCAGCCATTCCGGACTCGGCACCCCAGGCGTGCTCGCTCCCCCACGCCAGACAGGACTCACCCCCCGGCACGACGACATCCGGCACCTGCGAAACCCGTTGGCAACAAAAGCCGGGTTCCGAAACGTGCCGGTGTTCCGGAGGCAACGCCCCCGACATCGCGGGCCGGTGAACTACTCCCATCACCGCAGATGGGGAGGAAACCCGTGCCGGAGATTGTCTTTCGCGTTCGTTGGCCGGACGCCTCCGTTCAGCAATGCTACTCGCCCTCCACGGTCGTGGAGGAGTTTTTCGTCCCCGGGGACAGCTACCCGGTCGCCGAGTTCGTCGACCGCAGCCGCACCGCGCTGAACCAGGCCTCGGAGCGCGTGCGCCGCATCTACGGGTTCGGCTGCGCGCAGGCCGCGGCCCAGCTGGCCGACATCGAGGCCCGCGCGAAGTCGTTCGAGGACGGCCGGGTCGTGGTCGAGGGGTTCGAGCGATGAACGGCCACCACACGGTCGTCGTGGTCGGCGGAGGTCAGGCCGGCCTGTCGGCGAGCCACTGCCTGTCCGCCCGCGGCATCGACCACGTCGTGCTGGAGCGCGAGACCGCGGGCCACGAGTGGGCCGACCGCCGCTGGGACTCGTTCTGCCTGGTCACCCCGAACTGGCAGTGCCGCCTGCCCGGGTTCCCCTACCCCGGCGACGATCCCGACGGGTTCATGGTGCGCGACGAGATCGTCGCCTACCTGCGCACCTACCGGGACGCCTTCGACTTCCCGCTCATCGAAGGGATCGAGGCGACCCGGCTGCGCCGCACCACACGCGGGTTCCAGGTGTCCACATCGGAGGGTGAGCTCACCGCCGACCACGTCGTGCTCGCCACCGGCCCCTACCAGGTGCCGCTGATCCCGCGGATGGCCGAGCGGCTGCCCTCGGACGTGGTGCAGGTCCACTCCGCGGACTACCGCAACCCCGAACAACTACCGCCGGGTGAGGTGCTCGTCGTCGGCACCGGCCAGTCCGGCTGCCAGATCGCCGAAGACCTGCACCTGGCCGGCCGCCGCGTGCACCTGGCCGTGGGCAGCGCGCCGCGCGTGGCCCGCCGCTACCGGGGCCGCGACGTCGTGGCCTGGCTGGACGACATGGGCTACTACCGGCGCGGCATCGACGAGTTCGCCGACGCCGACGCCGTCCGCTTCCGCGCCAACCACTACGTCACCGGCCGCGACGGCGGGCGCGACATCGACCTGCGCGCCTTCGCCCGCGACGGCATGCGACTCTACGGCCGGCTCACCGGAATCAACGGCGGGCGGCTGACCTTCGCCCAGGACCTGAGCCACAACCTCGACGCCGCCGACGCCGTCTCCGAAGGCATCAAGGACTCCATCGACACCTGGATCACCGCCCACGCCATCGACGCGCCACACGAGGACCGGTACGTCCCGGTGTGGCAGCCGGACACCGAACCGTCCGAACTGGACCTCCACACCAGCGGCATCACCTCCGTCGTGTGGAGCACCGGTTTCGGCCGCGACCACCGCTGGATCGAGGTGCCGGTGTTCGACGGCCGCGGCTACCCCACCCACGAGCGCGGCGTCACCAGCTGCCCCGGCCTGTATTTCATCGGCCTGCCCTGGCAGCACACCTGGGGTTCCGGCCGCTTCTGCGGGGTCGCCGAGGACGCGGAGTACCTCGCCGCGCACATCGCCTCCACCAGCCGCCGCACCGACGGGCTGCACTGGATCGCGGGCACCCCCGACAGCACCTACCCGGCCGACGAGTACTGGACCGCGCCCCGGACGGTGGCCTGATGCCGGTCAACGACGCGCACCGCCACCTCGGCGTGCTGCCCGCCTACCCGTTCTACGGCGGGCCCGCCGTGCACCCGGACCTGGGCGCCCGCGCCACCCTCGACGAGCTGATCGCCGACCTCGACGCCGAAGGCACCGAGCGCGCGCTGGTCATCCCCAACTACGGGGTGCCGGATCCGGAGATCGCGTTCTCCTTCAACGAACTCTGCGTCGAAGCCGCGCAGCGCGACGACCGGATCCGCGCCGGGCTGTGGGTGTCGCCCTTGGAGCGCGACGCCGAGCGCACCGCGAAGGCCCTGAGCCTGGCCACCGAGCCGGGCGTGCGGGCGCTGAAGCTGAGCTTCCTGCTCGGCGGCCGCCCCACCGACCCGGCCTGCCGCCCCGGCCTGGACCGGATCTTCGCCGCCGCCCGCGACCACGACCTGGTCGTCCACGTGCACACCTCGCCCGGCGCGGCGTCCGACATCGACGAGGTCGGCACGCTGGTCGAGCACTACGGCGACGACGTCAAGGTGCACCTGGTGCACTTCGGCGGCGGCATGAGCGGCCACATCAAGCTCGTGGGCAGCCGGTTCTTCGACTGGATCGCGGCAGGCAAACAGGTCTACACCGACCTGTCCTGGGCGATCGGCTTCGCGCCGCGCTGGCTGGCCGCCGAGGTCGACCGCCGCGGCATCGGCGGCGACCGGATCCTCTTCGCCAGCGACGAGCCGTGGGGCGACCAGGCCGGCGAGTACGCCCGGCTGGCCGCCGCGGCCGGTGACGGCGAGCTCGCGGACCTGGTGTTCCGCGGCACCTTCGACAAGCTCTACGGGTGATCCGCACCCGTGGCAACCCCGCAACAACAAGGAGATTCATCGTGTCCGAGCTGACTGAGACCGAGCAGCAGAGCCTCAACGAGATCCCGCACCCGTCGCTGCCGGAGGGCTCCAGCATCTACGGCGGCACCAAGGTGTTCCCGGACTACCAGGCCGAGCCCGGCCAGTCGTACTTCACGCTCGTGCACGGCATCGCGCACGAGTCGTCGGTGAGTTTCGTGGCGATCCTGCAGGCCACCCGCGCGCTGCGCAAGGGCTTCGAGTCCGCCATCTACTTCTACGGCCCCGGCTCGATGAACGCCATGGCCACCCGTGGTTTCCCGACCACCGGCAACTCCGCGTTCCCCGGCGAGCACAACATCAACGACCAGCTCAAGACGTTCATCAAGGAGGGCGGCAAGGTCTACTGCTGCCGCTTCGGCCTGTCCCTGCACGGGCTGCGGGAGGAGGACCTGATCGAGGGCGTCATCCCGACGCACCCGCTGGACGTGCAGGACGCGCTCATCCACTACGCCCGCAAGGGGGCGATCATCAACTCGACCTACATGTGGTGACCCCGGGCTGACGGAAGAGGAGGCAGTGCGCGTGAAGACCGACAACCTGGACGCCCGGACCGACCTCGCGGTGCACGGGGTGCGCTGGGACGCGCCCGTGCGGCGCAGCAAGGGCGCCGGCCCGAGCGACGACGGGCACCTCGTCGTCGACGGTGCGAACGCGGCGCTGCCGCTGAACCCGGACAGCCCCTACACCCTGCGCGACGGCCGCGTCTACAAGGGACGGATCGACCTCGGGCTGACCGTGGAACCGGTGTCCCGCCCGAAGTTCTACGACCTGACCACCGCGGACGGCGTGCCGTACCGCAAGATCGCGCTGCTGCACGGGCGGGACGTGCTCGCCACGACCGTCGTGCAGACGTGCATCCGCTACGCCGAGGATCAGCGCTGCCGGTTCTGCACCATCGAGGAATCGCTCAAGGCCGGGGACACCGTCGCGGCGAAGACCCCGGCGCAGCTGGCCGAGGTCGCCGAGGCCGCGGTCCGGCTCGACGGGGTGCGGCAGATGGTGATGACCACCGGCACCACGGCGGGCCCGGACCGCGGCGCCCGGCACCTCGTCCGCTGCGTCAAGGCGGTGCTCGACGCGGTGCCGGGCCTGCCGGTGCAGGTGCAGATCGAGCCGCCGGGCGAGCTGTCGGTGATCGCCGACCTGCGCGCGGTGGGCGCGACCTCGATCGGCATCCACGTCGAGTCGCTTGACGACGAGGTCCGGCGGCGGTGGATGCCCGGCAAGGGCTCGGTGCCGCTGGCCGAGTACGAGGCCGCGTGGGACGAGGCGGTGCGGGTGTTCGGCCGCAACAAGGTCTCCACGTACCTGTTGATCGGCCTCGGCGAGGACCCGGACGAGCTGGTCGACGGCGCGGCGCGGCTGATCGAGCGGGGTGTGTACCCGTTCGTGGTGCCGATGCGGCCGATGGCCGGCACCCTCGCGCGGCGGGACGGCGTGCCCGGCCCGCGCGCGTCGCTGGTGCGCGACGTGAGCGAGCGGGTCGCGAAGTTGTTGCGGGAGGCGGACATGCGCGGCGCGGACCAGGAGGCCGGGTGCGCGGCCTGCGGGGCGTGCGGCGTGCTGAGCGCGGCGGGAGCCTGACGTGATGCCCGACGTGCTGGCCCTGCTGGGCGACTCGGCGACGCTGGCCCGCCGTCCCGCCTTCCACATCGAACCGGCCGACGCGGCCGCGGTGCGCGCCTACCACGCCCTGCGCACCGAGGTGTTCGTGCACGAGCAAGGGTTGTTCGAGGGGCACGACCTCGACGACCGTGACGACGAACCGCGCACGGTCGTCCTCGTCGCCCGCGACCGGGAGGGCACGGTCATCGGCGGCGTCCGGCTCGGCCCGGCCACCGCCGAGGACATCGGCTGGTGGCTCGGCGGGCGGCTCGTGGTGCACCCCGCGTGCCGGGGCCGGGTCGGCCCGGCACTGGTGCGAGCCGCGTGCGCGCACGCCGAGAACGCCGGGGTGCTGCGGTTCGAAGCCACCGTGCAGGCCCGCAACGAGGGCCTGTTCACCCGGCTCGGCTGGGACCGGGTCCGGCCGGTGACGGTGGCGGACACCCCGCACGTGCTGATGCGGTACCCGATCGGCCGCATCGCCGCGCTGGCCCGGGCGACCAAGAGCGACCTCGGGCCGCTGCTGTCCGGGCTGACCGGCGTGCCCGGTTTCGTCGGCGACGACGGGGTTCCGGTGCCCGGCAGCGATGTCGTGGCGGCGTGCGACGCGATCCTGCCGTCCATGGTGGAGCGCGACCCGGACTGGGCGGGCTGGTGCTCGGTGCTGGTCAACGTCAACGACCTCGCCGCGATGGGCGCCGAACCGGTCGGGCTGCTGGACGCGCTCGGCGCGCGGGACGCGTCGTTCGCCAGCCGCGTGCTCGGCGGGCTGCGCCGGGCGAGCCAGGCCTACGGCGTGCCCGTGCTCGGCGGCCACACGCAACTCGGGGTGCCCGCCTCGCTCGCGGTGACCGCCTTGGGTCGCGCGGACTCCCCGGTGCCCGGCGGTGGTGGACGGCCCGGCCAGCGGGTGCGGCTCACCGCCGACCTCGGCGGACGGTGGCGGCCCGGCTACGCCGGACGGCAGTGGGATTCCACGACCTCCCGCCGCACACCGGAACTGCGCGCCATGCTGACCGCCGTCGCCCGGGCACGGCCCGCGGCGGCGAAAGACGTGTCGATGGCGGGCATCGCCGGAACGCTCGGCATGCTCGCCGAGGCCAGCGGCTGCGGCGCCGTCCTCGACGTGGCCGCCGTGCCGCGGCCCCGCGGGGCGAGCGCCGGCGACTGGCTCACCTGCTTCCCCGGCTACGCCATGCTCACCACCGGGCCGCACGAGCTCGACGCCGGACCGGCGGTGAGCGCCGAGTGCGGTGAGCTGGTGGCCAGGCGCGGCGTCGCGCTGCGCTGGCCGGACGGAGAACAGACCCAGGCCATCGCGGCCGGGGTGACCGGATTGGGGACCTCATGAGCACCCTGCGGATGGCCGCGGTCGCGGCGCCCTTCGACCGCGATCTGGAGGGCGACTTCGATCGCGTCGCCGCCCTGATCGCCACCGCCCGCGCGGACGGCGTCGGCCTGCTCGCCCTGCCCGAGGCCTGCCTCGGCGGCTACCTGGCCAACCTCGACGGCGGCGCCGACGGGCCACCAGCCCTGGACGTCGACGGCCCTGAGATCAAGCGGCTGGCCGCGCTCGCCGGGGACATGGTGGTGGCCGCGGGCTACTGCGAGCACGCCGACGGACGGCTCTACAACAGCGTCGTGTGCGTGACCGGCGACGGCGTGCTGGGCAACCACCGCAAGGTGCACCAGCCGCTGTCGGAGGACGCCACCTACCGCGCCGGCGACGGGTTCGCCGCGTTCGACACGCCGGTCGGGCGGCTGGGCATGCTCATCTGCTACGACAAGGCGTTCCCCGAATCCGCCCGCAGTCTGGCCCTGGACGGCGCGGAGATCGGCGTCTGCGTCTCGGCGTGGCCGGGCAGCCGCACCAACCCCGCCGCGGACCTCGCGCAAGACCGGTGGAAACGCCGCTTCGACCTGTTCGACCAGGCGCGGGCGCTGGAGAACCAGATCGTGTGGCTGTCGGCCAACCAGTCCGGCGTGTTCGGCGACCTGCGGTTCGTCGCCGGCGCCAAGGTCGTCGACCCGGGCGGCGAGATCCTGGCCGGCACCGGAGTCGCCGCAGGCATCGCCGTCGCCGAACTCGACGTGCGGCAGGCGCTGGAGACCGCGCGCCGGTCGATGGGCCACCTGCGGGACCGGCGGCCGGCGGCCTACCCGGCGCTGGCCACCGGCGGGGAGGAACTCGCCGCGGCGCGATACTGACGCGATGGGGACCATCCGCATCGGAGCCGTGGCCGCGCACTTCGGCCGCGACCTCGACTTCGACCTGCAGCGCATCGCCACGCTCATCGAGCACGCCCGCTCCTCGGGGGTGGCGCTGCTGGTGCTGCCGGACGCCGCGCTCGGCGGGTACCTCGCCGACCTGCGGCACCCCGACCCCGGCGCGCTCCCGCCCGCGCTCGCCCCGGACGACCCGCACCTGCGTAAGATCGCCGCGCTCGCCGCGGACATGGTGGTGTGCGTCGGGTACTGCGAGGCCGACGGCGAGCGGCGCTACAACGCGGCGGTGTGCGTCACCGGCGACGGGGTGCTCGGCAGGCACCGCAAGGTGCACCAGCCGCCCGGCGAGGTCGCCGCCTACTCGGCCGGCACCTCGTTCGCCGCGTTCGACTCGCCGGTGGGGCGGCTGGGCATGCTCATCGACTACGACAAGACCTTCCCCGAATCGGCGCGCAGCCTCGCCCTCGACGGCGCCGAGATCCTCGCCTGCCTGTCGGCGTGGCCCACCAGCATCACCAACCGCGCGCCCCGCATGTCGCAGGACCGGCAGGCCCGGTTGTTCGACCTCTACGACCAGGCGCGCGCGGCGGAGAACCAGGTGGTGCTGGCCTCGTCGAACCAGACCGGCGCGATGGGCGGGATGCGCTTCCTGGGCCAGGCCAAGGTGGTCGGGCCCGGCGGGGACATCCTGGCCCGCACCTGGAGCAAGGCCGGCATCGCGATCGCCGAGGTCGACGTCGCCGGCGAGGTCGCCACCGCCCGGCGGGTGCTGCACCACCTGGCCGAACGCAAACCCGACGCCTACTGGAGCCGCACGTGAGGATCGCCCTGCTCAGCTACTCGACGAAGCCCCGTGGCGGGGTCGTGCACACGCTGGCCCTGGCCGAGGCGCTGGCGGCCGAGGGCGCGGAGGTGACCGTGTGGTCGCTGGGCCGCGGCGGGGACAGCGGGTTCTTCCGCCTCCTCGACCCGGCGGTGAGCGTGCGGATCGTGCCGTTCCCGGAGGTCGAGGGCGAGGGCGTGGGTCCGCGGATCCTGCGCTCGATCGACGTGCTGCGCGCGGCGTTCGACCCGGGCGGCTACGACATCGTGCATGCCCAGGACTGCATCAGCGCCAACGCGGTCGAGCGGGTCGTGCGCACCGTGCACCACATCGACCACTTCACCACGCCGGAGCTGGTCGCCTGCCACGAACGCGCGATCCGCCGCCCGTACGCGCACGTCTGCGTGTCCGCCGCGGTGGCCGGGGAGCTGCGCGAGGGCTGGGGCGTCGAGGCGACGGTGATCCCGAACGGCGTCGACTACGAGCGGTTCGCCAGTGCCGCGCCGGATCCGGCGTGGTCGGGCCGGTTTGTGCTGTCGGTGGGCGGGATCGAGCCGCGCAAGGGTTCGCTGGACCTGCTGGAGGCCTACGCGCTGCTGCGTGAGACCGACCCGGACGTGCGGCTGGTGATCGCGGGCGGCGAGACGCTGTTCGACTACCGCGACTACCGGATGGCGTGGGAGAAGCGGGCCGCCGAGCTGGGCGTGGAGCCGGTGGTGCTGGGCCCGGTCGCCCACGACGCGCTGCCGCCCCTGGTCGCGGCGACGGACGTGTTCGCCTTCCCCTCGACCAAGGAAGGCTTCGGCCTCGCGGCGATGGAGGCGCTGGCTGCCGGGGTCCCGGTGGTCACCCGTGAACTCCCCGTGCTGCGCGAGGTGTTCGACGGCGCCGCCCGGTTCGCCTCCGACCCCGCCGGCCTGGCCGACCAGATGCGAGCCGCGCTGGCTGACCCGGAGAGCCTGCGAGAACCCGGCCGTCAGCTGGCGGCGTCCTACAGCTGGGGCGCCGCGGCGCGGGCACACCTGACGCTGTACCGGGGCCTGCTGGCGGAGTGACGCCATTTCGAGCGGGCCGCCGAGCGGTTACAGTCGTGGGATGTCCGGCGCAGTGCTCGTCGCCGTCGACGGGGATGCGGACGTACTCGGGGATGTCGAGCGGGAGCTGCGGGAGCGCTACGCCCGGCACTACCGGATCGTGTGCCTGTCCTCGCCCCAGAAGGCGCTGGCCGTCCTCGAGGAACTCGCCGGCGCGGGCGATGAGGTCGCGCTCGTCCTCGCTGGCCAGTGGCTGCCCGGGATGACCGGCAGCGAGCTGCTGGACCGCACGCGCCGCCTCCACCCCCACGCCAAACGCGGGCTGCTGATCGCGTGGGGCGACTGGGGCGACCGCGAAACCGGCGAAGCGATCTACACCTCGATCGCCCGCGGGCTCATCGACCACTACGTCCTGCGGCCGATGGCCACCCCGGACGAAGCGTTCCACCAGGCGATCTCGAGTTCGCTGCTGGACTGGGCCGAGGCACGGCGGACCTCGCCCTACACCATCCACGTCATCGGCGAGACCTGGTCCGGCCGGGCCTACGAGCTGCGCCAGGCCCTCGGCCGCTGCGCGATCCCGCACTCGTTCTGCCTGGCCGACTCCAACGAGGGCCGCGCACGCCTGGCCACGGTGGGCGCCGGGATCCGGCTGCCGGTCGTCCTCTTCCCCGACGGCACGGTCCTCACCGACCCGAGCAACACCGAGCTGGCGTTGGCGTCGGGCTCTCCGGTGAGCCCCGAGCGGATGGAGTTCGACCTGGTCATCGTGGGCGCCGGGCCGGCCGGGCTGTCCGCGGCGGTGTACGGCGCCTCGGAGGGGTTCAGCACGCTGGTCGTCGACGAAGGCGGGCTCGGCGGCCAGGCGACCTCCAGCTCGCTGATCCGCAACTACCTCGGGTTCCCCCGCGGCGTCAGCGGCCGCCGCCTCGCCCAGCAGGCCTACGACCAGGCGTGGGTCTTCGGCGCGAAGTTCGCGTTCATGCGGCAGGCCCGCGCTGTGGAGCGCGCGGGCGACTCGCTGGTCGTCACCCTGTCCGGCGACGCCCGCGTGCGGACCCGCGCGGTCCTCCTGGCCACCGGCGCGAGCTACCACCAGCTCGGGGTGCCTGCTCTGGAAGCCCTCAGCGGCGCCGGGGTCTTCTACGGCCCGCCGTCCTCGGAAGCGCCCGCCATGACCGGCCGCGACGTGTACGTGCTCGGTGGCGGCAACTCGGCCGGCCAGGCCGCCCTGTACCTCGCCCGCTACGCCCGCAGCGTCACGCTCGTGGTCCGCGCCTCGTCGCTGGACGCCGGCATGTCGCAGTACCTGACGCGCGAGATCGCGGCGACCCCCGGGCTGGAAGTCCGCACCGGAACCGAGGTCGTGGGCGGCGGCGGTGACGGACGGCTGGACCACCTCGTGCTCCGCGACCGCCTGACCGGCGGCGAGGAGACCACCGGCGCGGACGGCCTGTTCATCATGATCGGGGCCCGGCCGCACACCCGCTGGCTGCCACCCGAGGTCGACCGGGACGAACAGGGGTTCGTCCGCACCGGATCCGACCTCCGCGACCGGACCTGGCCGCTGCAGCGCAACCCGCTGCTCCTCGAAACGAGCATGCCCGGCGTGTTCGCCGCCGGCGACGTCCGGCACGGCTCGGTGAAACGCGTGGCCTCGGCCGTCGGCGAGGGCTCGGTGGCGATCCAGCTCCTGCACCGGCTGTTCGCGGTGAACGCCCAGCAACCCCGCGGACGCGCGAAGGAAACACGACCCGCACCGGCGAGCTGACCCGGGTCCAGGAGGTGCCGGCGCTCACCCGCGGCCGAGCAGGTGTCGCCGACGTGCTGGAGGTGGACGCGCATCGCCTCGGCGGCGCCGTCGGGACCGCGGTCGCGGAGGGCTTCCACGATGTCGCTGTGCTCGCGGTGGTAGCAGCGGCGCAGTTCGGGCGTCGAGGTACGGCGCTTGAGACTTCCCCACACCGGCAGCGATCGCGCGGTGTTCATGACGTCGAACAACGTCATCAGCAGACCGTTGTGCGCGGCCACCGCGATGGAACGGTGCAGCAGCGCGTCGGAGCGTTCGAAACCCTCGAAGTCCTCCGCCGCGCCACCGGCGTCCAGGACCTCACCGATGCGGGCGAGGTCGGCCTGGGTGGCCACCCGGGCAGCGAGCATGGCGACCTACGGCTCCAGCAACCGCCGGACCTGGCGCGGGGTTCGCCCTGTTCACCCTCGGAGCGCGCCGCGTGCCCGGGATCGAAGTCGTCCTGCGCCTGACCGGGTTGCCGGCGTGACTGCCGCGGGCCGATCTCGTGATCACCGGCGAGGGATCGCTGGACCGGCAGAGCCTGCGGAAAAGCGCCGCTGGGCGTGGCCGCCGCCGCTCGCGTGGCGGGGGTGCCTGCCTACGCCGTGGCCGGGCGCAGCCGGTTCACTCCCGCCGAAGTCACCGCCGCCGGGTTTGCGGGCGCGTTCACCCTCACCGATCTCGAACCGGACCCAGGCCGGTGCATGGCCGAGGCCGCCCCGCTGCTGGAACGCCTGGGCGAACAACTCGCCCGGCACGTGTTCGGCTGACTCCCCCACCCACACCGACGCGGAGGAGGATGCAATGACGCACGCCCCCGCGGCCCCGCCGCGCCGCCGCAAGCCCTGGTACCGGCAGCTCTACGTGCAGGTCCTGATCGCCATCGTCCTCGGGTGGCGCGCGCCCGGCCTGGGCGAGGCGATGCAGCCCATCGGCACCACCTTCATCGCCGCGATGAAGATGCTCATCGGCCCCATCGTGTTCCTCACCATCATCGGCGGCATCGCCGGCGTGGCGGACCTGAAGAAGGTCGGCCTCACCGGGCTGAAAGCGCTGACCTACTTCCAGGTCGGCACGATCGTCGCGCTGGTGTTCGGCCTGGTCGCGATCAACATCGTGCGGCTCGGCGACGGCGTCGACGCCGACCCGTCCACCCCGCACCCCACGGGCAACGCCGAACGCTACATCGAAACCGGCGAAACCCAGCACTGGTGGGTGTTCTTCACCCACCTGGTGCCGGACAGCTTCGTCGGCGCCTTCACCGACGGTGACATCCTGCAGATCATCTTCCTGGCCGTGCTGTTCGGCATCGCGATCAAGGCGATCGGCCCGCTCGGCGACCCGATCGTCACCGGCGTGAAGCGGCTCACCGAAGTCGTGTTCAAGGTGCTGAGCTTCGTGATGAAGGCCGCCCCGCTCGGCGCCTTCGGTGCGATGGCCTACGCCGTCGGCGCGTTCGGACTGTCCACACTGTCCAGTCTCGGCTCGCTGATCCTGCTGTTCTACGTCACCTCGATCCTGTTCGTGGTGGTCGTGCTCGGCGGTCTGCTGCGCGCCTACGTCGGGTTGAGCATCTTCCGGCTGTTCCGCTGCCTGTCGCTGGCCGCGCTCTACATCGCGCAGGCCACCGACACGCCGCTGACCGTCCCCCAGCAGCTCGGGCTCCTCGCGGTCATGCTGCTGACCTCGAAGGGCGCGGCGGGCGTCGCCGGCGGCGGGTTCGCTGTCCTGTTGGCGGCAGTGAGTCCGGGTCGCTTACTACGGCGCGGTTTCCGGCCGGCACCCGAGCTCGCTCCGCAGAACAGCCAAGTCACAGTAGGCCCGGGGGAAAGCCCGAAGCGGCGGCGGAACTCATTGATGAAGTGCGATGCATGCGGGTAGCCAACGGCGTGGGACACCGAGGCCACCGTGGCGCTGCCTCGCACGAGAAGATCCCGAGCCCGGGTAAGCCGCATCTCTTTCAGGAACTGGTACGGGGGACTTGCCCGTGCTCTGCCGGAAGAGGACGGTGAACGCCGACGGGCTCATCGCGACCGGATCGGCCAGGTCCGCCACGGTGACCGGCTCGGCCAGGTTCTCGTGGAGGTAAGCGATCACCCGGGCGACCGGATCGTGGTTCTGCTGGCTCGCGGCGATCTCCAGAAGCCGCTCGTACTGCTCGGCCCGCAGCACGCGATAGACCATCTCCTGGAGGTAGGCCGGTGCCAGGATGCGGCGGTCGGGCCCGGTCGTCAGGGCCCTCAGGAAACGGATCACCGAGCTCATCAGACCGGCGTCCAATGCCGACACGAACGCCGTCGACCGCCGCGGTGTCGCCTCGGCGAGCATCTCGCTGCGCCGCTGCTCGAGCATTTCCACCGACACCTTGCGGACGATCACGGGATCGATCTGCAGGACAAAGGAGAGAAACGGCTTCGCGGCGCTCGCTTCGAGGATCTCCGCCTGGAAGTGGAGGTGGTTGTTGAGGACGAGATACTTGAAGGGATCGTAGAGGTACGGTTCGCCATCCACCGTCACGCATTTGCGGCCCTGGCTCACCACGCACAACGAGAGCGACCGCACTTCCTCCCACGTGGGGGCGGCCGGCTCGTGGAACCGGTAGATCGTGAGGCCCGGCCACAGACCCACGTTGCCACCGACGTCCGGGACGCGTTCGGCCAGCTCCGCGACAAGGTCACCGGGGGTCAACCGGTCCTCCAAAGGAGGAACCGACCGCGTCATGTCAGCCTCCCGCTGCACTGAGCCGCCGACACGCAGGGCCTGCTCACCCATGGCGATCTAGATACCCCCGGGGGTACCGTGGACGCCACGGACCAAGGAGGTTCACGGATGTGTCGCCGTGTGACGTGTGCCCGGTGCGGCAAGGCCACCTACGCCGGGTGCGGCCAGCACGTGGAGGCAGTGCTCGCGGACGTGCCCGCCGGGCAGCGCTGCCGGTGCGAGCCCGAGGGGCGGGGCGGGGCGTTGCGGCGCCTGTTCAGGCGATGAGCGTGCGGAAGGCGGAGGTGGCCTGATGGAGATGGGACCCGAACTGACCGGCGACGCCCTCGTGCGGCTGCGCCGCGCGCGGGGTCAGCTGGCCGCGGTGATCAGCATGATGGAGAACGGCGGGGACTGCCAGGAGGTGCTGACCCAGCTGGCCGCGGTGTCCCGCGCCCTGGACCGCGCCGGGTTCAAGATCGTCGCCAGCGGCATGCGGCACTGCCAGGCCGCACGCGACCGCGGGGAGGAGCCACCCATGACCGAAGCCGAGCTGGAGAAGCTCTTCCTGGCCCTGGCCTGACCCCGGAGGTACGACCAGGCCGAACCGAAGGAGAAAGGCCATGCTGGATGGACGGGTGATCGAGACGTCGTCGCTGGGCGACCGCAGCTACCTCGCCCACGACGGAGAACTCGCGGTGGTGGTGGACCCGCAACGCGACATCGACCGGATCGCCGCGCTGGCCGGCCGGCTCGGGGTCCGCGTCGCGTGGGTGCTGGAAACCCACGTGCACAACGACTACGTGTCCGGCGGGCTGCACCTGGCCCGGCTCACCGGCGCGCGCTACGGGCTTTCCGCGGCCGACGACGTGCCGTTCGAGCGCGTTCCGGTGCGCGAGGGAGACGTCATCGAGGTGTCCGGGCGGATGCGGATCCGGCCGGTCGCCACCCCGGGCCACACCTTCCACCACCTGTCCTACGTCCTCGACGGACCGGACGGGCCCGAGGGCGTGTTCACCGGCGGGTCGCTGCTGCTGGGCACCACCGGCCGCACCGACCTGCTCGGCCAGGACCACGCGCACGAACTGGCCCGCCACCAGCACTCGTCCGCCCACCGCCTCGCCGACCTGCTGCCCGACGGCGCGGCCGTCTGGCCCACCCACGGGTTCGGCAGCTTCTGCTCGGCCGGGCAGGCCGACGGCGAAGCCTCCACCATCGGCCGCGAACGGCGGCACAACCCGGCGCTCACCCTGGTCGAAGGCGAGTTCGTCGAGCAGACCCTGGCCGGCCTGGACGTCCACCCGGCCTACTACGCGCACATGGGGCCGCGGAATGCCGCCGGCCCCGAGCCCATCGACCTCACCCCGGCCCGCACCGCCGGACCGGACGAACTGCGGCAGCGCATCGACGCCGGCGAGTGGGTGGTGGACCTGCGCTCCCGCAAGGCGTTCGTGCACTCGCACCTGGCCGGCACCGTGAGCCTCGGCCTCGACGGCCCGATGGCGACGTGGCTGGGCTGGCTCATCGACTGGGGCGCACCGATCACGCTGCTTGGCGAGACCCCGGAGGACGTCGCCCAGGCGCAGCGGGAACTGGCCCGCATCGGCATCGACCGGCCCGCCGCCGCGGCCAGCGGTGGCCCGGTGGAATGGGCGGGCGGCCGGTCCGGGCGGCTGGCGAGCCTGCCCGCGGCGTTGTTCGCCGACCTGGCCGCCGCGCTCCGGCACGGGCACGCCGGCGCCTACCCGCCGCCCGCGGTGGTGCTGGACGTCCGCCTGCCCCACGAGTGGCGGGACGGCCACGTGCGCGACGCGGTGCACATCCCCCTGCCCGAACTCCCCCACCGGATCGGCGAGCTCCCCGCGGGCCCGGTGTGGGTGCACTGCGCCAGCGGCTACCGCGCGACCGCCGCGGCCTCCCTGCTCGCCAGGGCCGGGCGGACCGTGGTCCTCATCGACGACGTCTTCGCCGGCGCCGCCGACGCCGGCGTGCCGATGGCGGCCTGACCGGCGCTCGTGCCGTCCCGTAGTCCCTGCCGGTGGGCCGGAAATCGGAAGCCCCTCATGACCGAACGGATGCTCGCACACTGCGAAATCTACCTGCGGGAAGGGCCTCCGGCCGGCGCCCGAGGCCCTTCCCCGGTCCTCACTCCGCTTCGAGCACCGCGCGCGCCCGGTGCAGGGTCAGCGGGATCAAGTGGTCGGTTATCTTCGCGGCGGCGGCGAGCTTGCGGTACGTGTCGTCGACGATCGCACGCACCCGCGCCGGGTCCGCGCCGGGGCAGACCCGCCGCAGTTCGCCGACGACGGCGGCCAGCTCGTCGGCGGCGAGGTGGATGCCGTCCGGGGTGTGCGGGCGCTGCCGGTAGGCCTCACCGGCGAAGTCGCGGCGCATCGACGCCTCGGCCAGGTCCGACGCCGGATGGCCGGTCCAGGACGCCGCGCTCGGCCGCGCTTCCCGGGCCGCCGTCCTGTCTTCCATGTCGCTCATGGCGTCGTCTCCTCACGCGTCTTCCGGATCTTCGGGCACCACCGCGACCGGGCAGGGCGCCCGGAAGGCCAGGGACTGGCTCGTCGACCCGAGCAGCAGCCCCGCGAACGCGCTGCTGCCGTGGGTGCCCACCACGAGCAGGCGCGCGTGCTGCCCGAACGCGAGCAGGGTGTGCCCGGGGCGCCCGCGCAGCACCAGGTGCTCCACCGGCACTTCCGGGAACTCCTCGGTCAGCGGGGCCATCCGGGCGACCAGCGCGTGGTGTTCCGCGTCGTGCCGGTCCACCGGGTCCCCGGGCGCCGCGTGCCACGTCCGCACCGCCGTCACCGAGGTGCCGTACAGCGCGGCCATCTTCATGGCGTAGCGGGCCGCGGTGATGGTGCCGTCGACGCCCACCACGATCGACCCCTGGTCGGCGACGCGGCCGCGGACGACCACGACCGGGCGGTGGCCGTGCACCGTCAAGGCCAGGCCACAGGAGCCGAACACGAGCCTGCTCAGCCCGCCCGCGCCGTCGTGCCCGAGGAGCACCGACGCGGCGTGCTCCGATTCGCGGCGCAGCACGACCCGGGGATCGCCCTCGTGCAGCCGCAGCTCCACCGGCACCCCGGGCGCGGTCTCCCGCGCCACCGCTTCGGCGACCCGCAGCCGGTCGGCGCCCCAGGCCCGCAGTTCCGCGCGGATCTGGTCCGCGTTCATGCTCAGCGCGGGGTAGTCCCGGTCGCTGCGCGGGTAGGCGTGGACCAGGCGAACCGGCACGCCCAGCCGGGCGGCGTCCCGGGCGCCCCAGCGCACCGCGTCGAGCGCCGAGCCGGATCCGTCGACGCCGACCACGACGGGCCTCGCGCGATCACCGGGGCGGGCAGGGGTTTCCTGGGCGTGTTCCCGCACGGTCATCGTTTCCTCACCACCGGGTCTTGTCGCTGCCGAGCTCGGACCATTCGCGCTCCCAGGCCGCCAGCCGCAGCCGGCCGAGGCCGGCGCGCACCAGAGCGACGAGCAGCCCCAGCGCCACCACGACGCCGAGCCACGCCAGCAACCCCGCGGCGAGAGCGACGGTCAGTGCGCCGCTCGCGGTCAGCGGCGCGGGCACGGGCTCACCGGCCGGGTCGACCCAGACGGGCACCCGGTCGCCGGGCCCGGTGCCGCGGCCGGCCGGAACGGTGCCGGTGCGGTCGCTGCCGTCCGGCAGGCGCCACACCGCGGTGGCGGTCCCGTCGTCGCTGTCGGGGCTGGGCGGGGTCACGTCCAGCACCAGCGCGTCCACCTCGCGCCGTTCGGCCTGCTGCTGCTGGGAAACCACCATCTGGGCGGCCCGGACATCGGAGACGACGACACCGGCCACCGGGACCGCGAACACCGCCGCGAGCACCGCGGTGGCGAGCACGGCCGCCTCGGCGCGGTCCCACCTCCGGGCGAGCGAGCCGCGGCCGGGGCGGATCAGACGCCACT
The DNA here is from genome assembly GCF_000739085.1 of Amycolatopsis methanolica 239. NCBI lineage: Bacteria > Bacillati > Actinomycetota > Actinomycetes > Pseudonocardiales > Pseudonocardiaceae > Amycolatopsis > Amycolatopsis methanolica. The sequence goes on from NZ_CP009110.1 coordinate 3,778,153, forward strand.
GCCTGCTCAGCCACGACGTGAACGGTGACATCGGCGCTCCTCCCCCAGCACGCGCTCAGACCATCGGGCCGGGCTGGTAGTCCATTTCGGCCACCGGGTGCCGGGCCGCGCGCGCGGCGGGCACGATCACCACCGGGCAGTGCGCCCGGCGCAGGCACTGCGCGCCGACGGAACCGACCAGCGCGCGCATGAGCCGCCCGTAGCCGTGACTGCCGAGCACGAGCATGGCCGCGTCCTCCGCGGCGGACAGCAGCACCTGCGCCGGCTCGCCTTCGGTGACCTCCGGCCGGATCTTCGCGTCCGGCTGGTCGCGGTGCGCGCGGTCCACCATCTCGCCGAGGGCCCGCCGGTGCGCGGTGAACACGGCATCGGCCGTCGCCCCGCCACCGGGATAGCTCCAGGCGTGGACCGCGACCACCTCCCGGCCGGTCCGAGCCGCTTCGTCCGCCGCAAACCGCAGCGCGGCGGCACTGCCCGCGGAGCCGTCCACCCCCACCACGATCGCGGCCATGACGCCGTCCTCTCGCCGGTCGTTCTCCCTGTGTCCCAGCCTTGTCCGGCGACGGCGGGTGGTGAAGGGCCGATGGTCCCCGTCCTGCGGGCCCTGAGGCGGTATCCGGCCATTGCGGCGGGGGACGGGGCGCGGCGGATCGGGTGGCACCACCGGCGGGCGCTCGATGTTACGGCCCCGCGGTGGTGCTCATCCCCGTTCTCCCGCCCTGGTCGGCGCCGGCACTCGGCCGGGGGTGGCCGTCACCGGGTAGCCGATCCGGAGGATCACCTGCGGGTACCCGGGGAGCCCGAGCTTCTCGATGAGCCCGGCGCGCACCTCGGGCAGGTGCAGCGGCTGGGTCAGCACGGAGCCCACCAGTCCCTCGGTGATGGCGGTGAGCCACGCGCGCTCCAGCGCGGCGCCGGCGTGCAGCTGGTCGCGCCGGGTGTCGTCCGCGGTGAGCACGATCAGCAGGGATTCCGCCGCGACCCGCTCGGTCAGGGTCACCGTGTCGGGCAGGTGCGTGTCCGCGCGCACCAGGCCCGACCAGGGCAGCGTGGTCTCCCGCGACGGTGGTTCCCGCAGCTGGGCGGTCCAGGCGGTCAGTTCCCGCTGGTAGGCCCGGTCGGCGCGGAGCAGCTGCCCGGCGTGGGCCAGCAGCTCGGCCAGCGGCGCCGCCTCGGTCCGGGGCTGGATGAGCCGCGCCTCGGTGCCCGGCCCGGCCGCCGTGTCGCCGAGCAGCCGCAGGACCCGGGGCGGGACGTGGTGCAGCGCGAACGGCGAGCGGTAGCTGCTGCGCTGGAAGATCGCCGAGTAGCGCGTCAGCTCGTCGGGCGTGGCCTCTCCGGGCTCGGCGGCGCGGATCTCGGCGACCAGGTCCGGCCGCTCCGGCGACGGCAGCAACCCGACCTCGGGCCGCCGGCCGAGGACCCGCACCGCGAGGTCCAGGTTTGCCAGCGCCGCACCGCAGGAGAGCACCCGGTCGCGGCCGGTCGGGTCGTGCCGCGGCAACGACACGTCGAACCGTTCGTACAGCCGCAAGACCCCGTCCGGGACCTCCAGAGCCCACGGCTGCGAGTTGTGGACCGAGGGGGCGCAGCTCGCAGCTCGCGCGAGCGCCCCGACCTCGACCGGTGACCAGCGCATGTCAATCCTCCCGACGTTCTCAGCGGACCACGGCGACCGGGCACCGGCAGTGGTCCAGCAGGGCCCGGCTGGTGGAGGCGAGCCCCTGTCGTCGCCGCCACTACCGGGTGCCGCCGGCAGTGCGCACACGTGCCCGTGCCAGAGCGGCAAATGCCGCGGTGACGCCTCGCGCGCTGCCCACCGCACGGCGTTGAGCGCCGCGGGTGAGCCGTCCACAGCGGCGAGAACCGCTGGTCCGATCGATCCGGCCATGACCCGATCCTGACCGGCCGGCGCCCGCGGCGGGCAGGGCAGACGGGCCCCTGCCGCGGGGCACTTCGGCTCTTTCCCGCGCCGACCGGAGCGGCCCGGCGCGGTCAGGAAATCGGCGCGGCCCAGGTCAGCCACGTCCCGCCGGTCTCGGCCCGGGCGACGGAGAAGCTGCCGCCCGCCTGGGTGGCGCGTTCGCACAGGTTGTGCAGGCCGCTGCGGGCCACGGTGTCCGGGATGCCGATCCCGTCGTCGACCACCTCGATGACCAGCTCGTCACTGGCGGAGACGGTGACCATCAGCGACGTGGCCCTGGCGTGCCGGACCGCGTTGGACAACGCCTCCCGCAGAACCGCTTCGGCGTGCTCGGTAAGCTCCGGTCCCGCCACGCCGACCGGGCCGGACATCCGCACCGTGGTGCGCAGCCCGGTGTCGCCGGTGATCTCGGCGATAATGTCGTTGAGCCGTTTGCGCAGCTGCCCGGTGCCGTGCAGGCCGCCGTGCAGGTCGAAGATCGCGGTGCGGATCTCGGCGACGATGCTCTGCACGTCGTCGATCATGTCGGCCAGCCTGCGCTGGATGTCCGGGTTGCGGGACCGCATGTGCGTGCTCTGCAACGCCAGCCCGTGGGCGAACAGGCGCTGGATCACGTGGTCGTGCAGGTCGCGGGCGATGCGGTCGCGGTCGGAGACCACCTTCAGCTCGTTGAGCGAACGCTGGTCCTCCGCGAGCTGCAACGCCAGCGCGGCCTGGTCGGCGAACGCCGCCGCCAACGGCAGGTGGGCGCTGTCGAAGGCCGCGTCGCCCTTGCGCCGGACCACCACCAGCACGCCGGAGACCGAGGTGCGGGACGCGCGCAGCGGCAGCACCAGCGCGGGACCGAACTCGGGGGACACCTCGAACTCCAGGCTGTCCACCCGCCGCGGCTGGAGGTCGCGGAACGCCGTCCCGCAGGTCGACCCCTCGACCGGGATCCGCTCGGTCAGCTGACCCGGGTCGGGCCCGGCGTGCACGGTGACCGCCAGTTCCGTCACGTCCTCCAGGGGCATGTCCGGATCCTCGGGTTGCGCGATCAGCGCGTAGTCCGCGCGCGCCAGCGTCAGGGCCCGGGTCGCGATGAGCGTGAGGACGTCGGCCGGATCGGCGGCGGCCAGCAGTTCGGCGCGGACCTCGCTGGTGGCCTCCTGCCACTGCTGCCGCAGCCGGGCCTGTTCGAACAGCCGCGCGTTCTCCACCGCGATGCCCGCCGCGGCCGCGAGCGCCAGCACGACGACTTCGTCGTCCTCGGTGAAGGGCTGCCCGTTGGCCTTCTCGGTCAGGTAGAGGTTTCCGAACACCTCGTCCCGCACCCGCACGGGCACACCGAGGAAGGTCTTCATCGGCGGGTGGTGCGCCGGGAACCCGGACGAGGCGACGTGTTGGGACAGGTCGTCCAGCCGGATCGGCTTGGGCTGCTCGATCAGCAGGCCCAGCAGGCCGTGCCCGGTGGGCAGGTCGCCGATCTCCCGGCGCGTGGCCTCGCCGATGCCCTCGTAGACGAACTCCGCCAGGGACTCGCGGTCCTGCGTGAGCACGCCCAGCGCGCCGTAGCGGCAGTCCACGAGCTCGATCGCCGAGTGCACGATGCGCCGCAGGGTGGCATCCAGTTCGAGCCCGCCCGCGACGGCGAGCATCGCCTCGAGCAGCCCGTCCATCTGGTCGCGCGACTGGACCAGCTCCTCGATGCGGTCCTGCACCTCGCGCAGCAGTTCCCGCAGCCGCAGCTGCGACGACCTCTCGCGCAACGGTCGCTCCTGCCCCGCCAGGGCACGCTGCTCCTCACCGGCCATCCGACCATCGTGCCTCAACGCACCCGGCAGCGGGGCCGAAGTTTGACGCTGATGAGCGCATTCTCCGCGCCGGACTGCTTGGCGGTCGTTCGATGCCCAGTCAGTACCGCTGGTCGCGTTTCAAGCGAGGACAATGATCCCCTGTGGACGCGACGCTCGTCGGCGCGCCGCTGGACGTCCAGGGCCGGAGGCCTGGACGTCCAGCGCACCCGCACGCAGTTGACCTGAAGCTCCGACAGCAAGATCTCGAAGACCCGACTTTTTTGCGCGAATTTCAACACCAGCCAAACGGCCCCACGCTGCGAAAATACAGCTATGACGTGCCGTATACACGCCGTTCATAGATGATTCACTCTGTCCTGAACGATGTTCATCGGGTATACAGCGAAGCGGGACCTGACGGTTGCGCCTTACCTAATCTCCAAGGTGAGGAGCAGCCATATGGAAGTGGATCTTCGCGGCGATCGTCCTCGATTTCGTGCTGCTGCTCACCTGTGCCACGGTCATCGCGTTGATTCATCGCGACGAGAGACGCGCGAACCGCGCGATCCGAATGCTACGGCTTCTCCTCATGCCCATCGCCGGCGTGGCGATGATCCTCGTCGAACTCCTACGCTCCGGAAAACAATGATCCGCACCGCCGCGAGCCCGGTCCCGCACTACTTCGAGACGCGAAAGCAGATCTTCCGCCCCCTCACCGCCGAAAGCTGGCCGGAGTAGTCGGCCACCGTGAGCGGAGCTTCAGAGGCTCGAATCCACGACACCGCGGGAGGGGCACCGCTGCAAATCCGGTACGACACCCGCCCCGAACTGACCCAGGCCTTGGCCGACGTCGCACACTTGACCGGAATCCTCGCGGCCATGTTGACCCGGATAGGTTCCGGTCGCACACGTCTCCCTGCTCGATGCTCACCCACGAGACGACATGAGCGACCAGTGCGCGCGATGACACCGGGACGACCGCGGGTTCAGCGGTCGCAGACCGACGACACCATCAGCATGGTCGGCAATGTGGTCCAGAAACGGTCGCTGCTGGGCGCCCACCTCAGCGGTCTTTGCGCGGCCGGACCCAGCTGGCGACTTCCTCAGCGGCGGAGCTGCCCTGCGCCAATCGACGTGCCAAGGTAGACCGCCTCGCCGGGTGTCAGAACCACGTCGTAAGGCGCTTCCCCCTTGTTGTCACGCTCCAGTATGCGAAGATGAACAACCGGTTCAGAGCCTTCAAACGATTGCCCGATACCGACCCGAATGGCCACTCCCCATTCGATTTCGAGAGTGCGGACCTCGGCGCGATGGTAGCCGTTCCAAGCCTCAACTCGGCCATCGATGATCATCGGTTCGAGCAAACACCAGCCCGGGGAACACGTTCGGAAAAGGAACCTGCGTCAGCACGCATAACAAATCCAACGATCAATTCTGGAACAAGCGGGACAAACTGGCCGCAGAGTGGCGACAAGGAAACATCACCAGCAGCAGCAGTGCGCGAGACGATAACAATGAGGCCAGCCAAGCAAGAGCTGGAATCACACGGAGCGGAGCCAAGGACTTTCCAGATGCGCAACACTTCCACCAGTCGTAGCTCGCAACCGAGGCCATCTCGCGACATCGGTGCCCACGTGTCATCCGGAATTCGACGCTCCAGGGCGGGACGACCAGATTGTCCAGGATTGCCGGACCCCGCCCACTGCCCCGGCCTCGCAGGTCAGGGCAGCGAGGTCGTCACCAGCCGCGGCGTCCCGCTCCGAGGGAGGTCACATGGAACCGGCACGCCCGCCGGATCGCCGGCGAGACCACGCGCAGCCGGACGCGACCGGACGCCACATTCGTCGCCGCATCGGCCGAGGGTGCCGTGCCAGCGGACCGCGCAGCACGTTTAACAGCGTGTCGGCAGAGTGTGAGCGCAGCTTTAGCGCCCGGCACCCGCAGGGGTCAGCTCGCCGAGCCCTCGGAGATCAGGAACGTGCGGGTGCCGAGCACCTCGGGGATCGCCTGCAGCTGTTCGAGCACGACGCGGCGCAGCGCGTCGTTGTCGGGGGCTCGTACCAGCAGCATCACGTCGGATTCACCGCCGGTGAGGGCCATGTGCCGGACCCTCGGGAATGGTGCGCAGCCGCTCCTTGAGGTCCCGCCAGCCGTTCTGCCGCACGGTGAGGCTCACGTACGCCGAGGTGGTCAACCCGATCTTCACCGGGTCCGCGGTGGCGGTGAACCCGGTGATGACTCCCCTCGCCGGGAGGCGTTCCAGGCGGGCGTAGGCGTTCGCGCGCGAGATCCGCACCCGCTCGGCGATGGCCCGCACCGACAGCCGCCCGTCGGCGCGCAGCTCGGCGACGATCCGGCGGTCGACGTCGTCCAGGGTGTCCATCCGTCTCACTTCCCGGCGCCGAGATCACCGTCCCGGAGAGAACCGATCCGATTCCCCGCCGCAGTTGGCCGATTGGCCCGACTCGTCCCGTGTCTCTGGTCAAACTGCACACGCTGACGGGACCTTCCTGTCATGTCGTCCATCGCCAGCACACGAGTTCCGGACGAGGCGGCCGCCCCGGTCCGGCTCGCCGACGAGCGCGGCGCGCTCGTCGGCGAGCAGCCGTTGCCGCCCGTTGCCGCGCTCGTCGCCGGGTACCGCGGGCTGCTCCTGGCCCGCCGCCTCAACGAGCGGGCCGGCGCGCTGGTCCGGCAGGGACGGCTCGCGGTGTACCCGTCCTCGCGCGGCCAGGAGGCCTGCCAGGTCGCCTGCGCCCAGGTCCTCGCCGAGGGCGACTGGCGTTTCCCCACCTACCGCGACACCGCGGCGGTCGCCGCCCGCGGCGTGGACCGCCGTCGAGGTGCTGACCATGCTGCGCGGCGACTGGCACTGCGGCTACGACCCGGTCGCCCACCGCGTCACCCCGCAGGCCACCCCGCTCGCGACACAACTGCTGCACGCCGTCGGCGTCGCGCACGCGGCCCGGCTCAAGGGCAAGGACAGAACAACAAGTACGCGATCTCCGTGCCGCTGGCCCGCCCGTCGGTGGCGCCGTCGCTGGCGGCCAAGGCGGTCGGCTACGGCATGCCCGGTGTCCTGGTCGACGGCAACGACTTCGCCGCCCTCACCGTGGTGCTCGGCGAGGCGGTCGCCCGGGCCCGCGCCGGTGGCGGGCCGACGCTCGTCGACGCCGACACCTACCGCATGGATTCCCACACCAATGCCGACGACGCCACCCGCTACCGCACCGACGACGAAGAGGCCGGGTGGGTCCAACGCGACCCGCTGACCCGCCTGCGCACGCACCTGGCCGAAACCGGCGCGCTCGGCGAGGAACGCGAAGCCGAGTTCGCCGCCGCGGCTGAGGAGATGGCGGCGCACGTGCGAGCCGGGATCGGGGCCGAGACCCCGGTGGACCCGGAGGAGCTGTTCGCCCACGTCTACGCGACCCCCACCCCGCAACTGGCCGAGCAGCGCGCCGCCCTGCGCGACGCCATGACCGCCGACGACCGGGTCGTCGTCTTCGGCGAGGACGTCGGGCAGCTGAGCGGCGTGTTCCGGGTGACCGACGGCCTGCACCGGGACTTCGGTGAGGCCCGCTGCTTCGACACCCCGCTCGCCGAGCCGGGCATCGTCGGCCTGGCCGTCGGGATGGCGCTGAACGGGATGCGCCCGGTGGTGGAGATGCAGTTCGACGCGTTCGCCTACCCCGCGTTCGAGCACATCGCCAGCCACGTCGCCAAACTGGGCAACCGCACCCGCGGCTGCCGATGGTCGTCCGCATCCCTACGCCGGCGGCATCGGCGGGGTGGAGCACCACTGCGACTCCTCCGAGGCCTACTACGCCCACACCCCCGGCCTGACCGTCGTCACCCCGGCCACCAACGCCTACGGCCTGCTGCGTGCGGCGATCGACAGCCCCGACCCGGTGGTGTTCCTCGAACCGAAGAAGCGCTACTGCGCCAAGGAGGAGGCCGGCGTCGCCGAGGCCGTCCCGCCGATCGGGCGGGCGATCGTGCGCAAGCCCGGCCGGGACGCCACCCTGATCGCCTACGGCCCGTCGCGCTCGCCGCGGCCGAGCAGGCCGCCACCGAAGGCCGCGACCTGGGCATGGTCGACCTGCGGTCGATCGTCCCGTTCGACGACGACACCGTCTGCGCCGAGGTCCGCCGGACCGGGCGCGCCGTCGTGATCGCCGAGGCGCCCGGTTTCGCGTCCGTGGCCGCGGAAATCGCCGCCCGCGTGACCGAGCGCTGCTTCCACCACCTGGAGGCCCCGGTGCGCCGGGTGACCGGGTTCGACGTGCCCTACCCGGCGCCGAAGCTGGAGCACCACTTCCCGCCCGGCACCGACCGGATCCTGGACGCCGCCGACACCCTGCAGTGGCAGGACTCCTGGGCGGTGCGCGCCAGATGATCGAGTTCGGCCGCGCGGGACCGCAAACGCTGGAGAACCTCTCGCTGCGGGTGGCGGTCGCGTCCGAGCACGGGGTCGGCGACCACCTGGTCGACCGGATCCTCGCGCCCCTGCTCGCACAGGGCGAGTTCGGGCAGGAACTCGTGTCCTCCCTCGACGCGTTCCTCGCCGCCGGCATGAACACCGCGGCGGCGGCCAAGGTGCTAGTGATCCATCCGAACACCGTGCGGTACCGGATCAACCAGGCGAAACACCTGTCCGGCCGGAAGCTGGAATCGGCCCAGGACATCAGCGAGGTGGGGTGGGCGCTCCGGCGGCACGAATGGAAATCGCGCGCCCGGCGGCTACGCGACAGCGGCGGCTGACCTCCGGCGCATCACTCCCGCCCGGGCCGCCAGCGGCGGTGCGCCGTGCCCGGTTCGCCGTGCCGGATGAGTTCCAGTCGTGGCTTCGGGCCTTCCGTGCGACCGGTTTGCGGGCGCCGGGAGCCGGCGCGCCACGGGAGCGGCCAGTCCGCGCCGGGGCCGGTGAACTCCTGTTCCGCGGCCGCGTGCAGGGTCCAGTTCGGGTCGTAGAGGTGGGCGCGGCCGAGCAGGCACAGGTCCGCGCGGCCGGCGAGCAGGATCGAGTTCACGTCGTCGTGTGAGGAGATCGCGCCCACGGCCATCGTGGCGACGCCGGCGCGGTTGCGGATCCGGTCGGCGAACGGGGTCTGGTACGACCGGCCGAACGCGGGTTTCTCGTCGGGGTGGACCTGGCCGGTGGAGACGTCCACGAGATCCACACCGGCCTCGGCGAAGGCGGCCGCGATCTCCACCGCATCGTCGGCCGTGATCCCGTTGTCGCACCAGTCCGTGGCCGAAATCCGCACGCTCATCGGGCGGCCGGAGGGCCACACCTCGCGCATCGACGCGAACACCTCCAGCGGGAACCGCAGCCGCGCCCGCAAGGAACCGCCGTAGCGATCCGTGCGCCGGTTCGTCAGCGGCGAGATGAACGACGACAGCAGATACCCGTGCGCGCAGTGCAGTTCCAGCAGGTCGAACCCGGCTTCGGCAGCGCGCGCCGCCGCGTCGGTGAACTGCTGCCGGATCTCGCCGAGGTCCCGCACGGTCAGTTCCCGCGGCACCTGGTTCACCCCCGGCCGGTACGGCAGCGGCGAAGGCGCGACGACCGGCCAGTTGCCCTCCGGCAGCGGCTGGTCGATCCCCTCCCACATCAGCCGCGTGGAGCCCTTGCGGCCGGAGTGCCCGATCTGGATGCCGATCTTCGCCGTGGTCTCGGTGTGCACGAAATCGGTGATCCGCCGCCACGCCCGGGTCTGCTCGGCGGTGTAGATCCCGGTGCAGCCGGGCGTGATGCGGCCGGTGGCGGACACGCACACCATCTCCGTCATCACCAGGCCCGCGCCGCCGAGCGCCTTGCCGCCGAGGTGGACGAGGTGGAAATCCCCGGGCAGGCCGTCGGTCGCCCGGTACATGTCCATCGGGGACACCACGACCCGGTTCTTCAGCTCCAGCCCGCGCACCCGAAGCGGCTGGAACATCGGTGGGCGCACGTCGCCGTCGCCGTCGCCGCGCCGCTGCTCGTGCCGGGCGAACCACTCGTCGACCCGCTCGACGAACTCCGGGTCGCGGACCCGCAGGTTGTCGTAGGTGACCCGGCGGCTGCGGGTCATGATGTTGAAGGTGAACTGCACCGGCTCCTGGTGCACGTACTGCCCCAGGTTCTCGAACCACTCCAGGCTGGCCTGCGCGGCGCGCTGGGTCGACTCGACCACCGGCCGCCGCTCGGCTTCGTAGGCGGCCAGCGCCCGCTCGACGTCCGGTTGCTCGTGCAGCGCCGCGGCGAGCGCGAGGGCGTCCTCCATCGCGAGCTTGGTGCCGGAGCCGATCGAGAAGTGCGCGGTGTGCGCGGCGTCGCCGAGCAGGATGATGTTGCCGTGGCGCCACCGCTGGTTGCGCACGGTGGTGAAGTTGATCCAGCGGGAGTTGTTCGCCAGCAGCTGGGCGTCGCCGAGCACGTCGGCGAACAGTTCCCGCACCAGCGCGATAGACTTCTCGTCGGAGTCGCCGGGCGCGAACTCGCGGTCGGCGAAGGCCTTGAACCCAGCGCGCTGCCACACCTCGTCCGCCATCTCCACGATGAACGTGCTGCCGGTGGCGTCGAACGGGTAGCCGTGGATCTGCATGACCCCGTACGGGGTGTCGACGATGTAGAACTTGAACGCGTCGAACACCTTGTCCGTGCCGAGCCACATGTAGGCGCAGCGGCGGGACTCCAGCGACGGGCGGAACACCGCGGCGTGCCGGGCGCGCACCGCGGAGTTCACCCCGTCGGCGGCGACCACGAGGTCGTAGTCCGCGGCGAGCCGGCCGACGTCCGGGGCGAGGGTGCGGAAGTGCAGCCGCACACCGAGTTCCGCGCACCGGTGCTGGAGGATCTGCAGCAGCCGTTTCCGGCTCATCGCGGCGAACCCGTGCCCGCCGCTGGTGAGCACCTCGCCGCGGTAGTGGACGTCGATGTCGTCCCAGCGGGCGAATTCGCGCTCCATCTGCCGGTAGATCGACTCGTCGGCGTGCTCGATGCCGCCGAGCGTCTCGTCGGAGAACACCACCCCGAAGCCGAAGGTGTCGTCGGCGGCGTTGCGTTCCCAGACGTCGATCTCGTCGCCGGGGCTCAGCTGCTGGGCGAGCGCGGCGAAGTACAGCCCGCCCGGGCCACCGCCGACGACCGCGATCCGCATCCTCGTCTCCTCACCCGGTCTGCGCGGCGGCGCGCTGCCGCAGCTTGAACCGCTGAAGCTTTCCGGTCGCGCTGCGTGGCAGGCTGTCCACGAACTCCACGGCCCGCGGGTACTTGAACGGGGCGATGCGCTGCTTGACGAACGCCTGGAGCTCGCCCACCAGGTCCCCGTCGCCCGCGACGCCCGGTTGCAGGACCACGAACGCCTTGACGATCTGCCCGCGTTCCTCGTCCGGTGCGCCGACCACCCCGCATTCCTGCACGACGTCGTGCGCGAGCAGCGCTTCCTCGACCTCGGGGCCGGCGATGTTGTAGCCGGCGGAGACGATCATGTCGTCGTTGCGCGCCAGGTAGTGGAAGTAGCCGTCGGAGTCGGCGACGAACGTGTCGCCGGTGATGTTCCAGCCGTTCTGCACGTAGGCGGCCTGCCGGTCGTCGGCGAGGTAGCGGCAGCCGGTCGGGCCCTGCACGGCGAGACGGCCGGGAGTGCCGGGTGGCAACGGCTCGCCATGGTCGTCGAGGATGGCGGCCCGGTAGCCGGGGACGGCGCGGCCGGTCGCGCCCGGCCGGATGTCCTCGTCGGCGGCGGAGACGAAGATGTGCAGCATCTCGGTGGAGCCGATGCCGTCGATGAGCGCCAGTCCGGTCGCCTCGTGCACGGCCCGCCAGGTCGACTCGGGCAGGTGCTCCCCCGCCGACACCGCGCGGCGCAACCGGCTCAGCGCCCGCACGCGACCGGAGCGCAGCATGGAGCGGTAGGCCGTGGGGGCGGTGAAGCAGACGGTGACCTCGTGGGCCTCGATCGCGTCCGCGAGCTGGTCCGGTGTCGCCTTTTCGATCAGGAGCGTGGCCGCGCCGGCGCGCAGCGGGAAGACGAGCAGCCCGCCGAGACCGAAGGTGAAGGCCAGCGGCGGCGTCCCCGTGAACAGGTCGTCCGGGCGCGGTTTGAGGACGTGCCGGGAGAACGTGTCGGCGATCGCGAGGATGTCGCGGTGGAAGTGCATGGTGGCCTTCGGCCGTCCCGTGGTGCCCGAGGTGAAGGCCAGCAGGGCGACGTCGTCGGCCGCGGTGTCGACGGCGGTGAACCCGGCGGGCGCGCCGCGGGTGCGCGCGTCCAGATCGTCCGGGGCCGCCGTGCCGTAGGTGATCACGGGCGCGCCGCGCAGGTCCGCGGCGAGCAGTTCGTCGGTGAAGCGCGCGTCGCACAGGGCGAGGCCGACCTGGCTGATCTCGGCGATGGTGGTGAGCTCGGCCGAGCGGAGCAGGGGCATGGTGGGCACGGCGACCGCGCCGGCCTTCATCACGGCGAGCCAGCACGCGGCGAGCGCCGGCGTGTTGGGGCCACGCAGCAGCACGCGCCGGCCGGGCACGACGCCGAGCTGCTCGGTGAGCACCCACGCCGTGCGGTCGACCTGGTCGCGCAGCTCGCCGTAGGTCCAGGCCCGGCCGTAGGTGGTGAGCAGGCACCTGCGGTCCGGCCCGTGCTCGGCGATCACCGCGTCGAGCAGCTCGGCCCCGCAGTTCAGCCGTTGCGGGTACGGCAAGTCGAGGAGGAGTTCGGGCCACAACCGCGCCGGCGGGAGGTGGTCCCGGCAGAAGGTGTCGACATGAGCGGAGGGGCTGAGCCCCGGACCCACGGTGGTCATACGCCAAGTATTCTCTCTTCGTGACGACAGTCAAGCAATCGTCAGAAAGCGGCGCACCCGATAAGCTGCCCCGCGTGCCTGCCGATCCCGAGGACCGCGCGCCGAAACCACGCGCGCTGATCGTCACCGTCTACGGCCTCTACGCCCGGGAGGCGGGCGGCTGGATGAGCGTCGCCTCGCTGATCCAGTTGCTGGCGCAATGCGGCGTGGACGAGCCCTCGGTGCGCTCGTCGATCTTCCGCCTCAAGCGGCGGGGACTGCTGACCGCGGCGAAGGTCGGGGGCGTCGCCGGGTACGAACTGTCCGACACCGCACGGGAAATCCTCGACGAAGGCGACCGCCGCATCTTCGAGCGCCGCCGCGCGAGTGCGGACGAGGGCTGGCTGATGGTGGTGTTCAGCGTGCCGGAGTCCGAACGCGACAAACGCCATCAGCTGCGCTCCCGGCTGTCCTGGCTCGGGTTCGGGACCGTGTCGGCCGGGGTGTGGATCGCCCCGGCGCACCTGCTCGACGAGACCCGCGAAACCCTGGCCCGGCAAGGGCTGCAGGGCTACGTCGAGCTGTTCCGGGCCGATCACGCGGGCTTCGCCGCGACCGCGGACCGCGTGCGCGACTGGTGGGACCTGGATCGCCTGCGCGAGCTTTACGACGCGTTCCTGACCCAGCACGGGCCGGTCCTGGCCGGCTGCCGGCGGCGCCGCCGCATCGACGGCGCCCGCGCGTTCGCCGACTACGTCGGCGCGCTCACCGACTGGCGCCGCCTGCCCTACCTGGAGCCCGGGCTGCCGCTCGACGTGCTGCCGCCGGACTGGATCGGCATCCGGGCGGCGGACACCTTCTTCGAGCTGCAGCGCAGGCTGGCCGGCCCCGCGCACGACTACGTCGAATCGCTGCGCGCGGCGGCCTGACCGCCTCAGACGACGGCGAAGCCCTGCACCTCCACCAGCGCCTCGGCGTCCCACAACCGGGACACGCCGATCGCGGCCATGGCCGGGTAGTCGGTGCCGGCCAGGCGCCGCCACACCTCGCCGATCTCGCGGGCGTGCGCCCGGTAGCCGGCCAGATCGGTGGCGTAGACCGTGAGGCTGACCAGGCGGTCCGGCGCGCCACCGGCGGCGCGCAGCGCGCCGAGCAGGTTCGACAACGCCCGCTCGAACTGCTCGACCACGGTGCCGCCGACGATCCGGCCGTCGGCGTCGAGCGCGGTCTGCCCGGCCAGGAAAACCGTGGTGCCAGTCGCGACCACCGCGTGGGAGAACCCCCGCGGCGGCGCCAGCTCCGGCGGATTCACCCGCTGCACGCTCACTGCTCCGCACCTCCGTCCACCTGGATCGCCTGCCCGGTCACCGCGCCGGACCGCACGCAGAACCACACCGCCTCGGCCACCTCGTCCGGCTGGATCAGCCGGCCGATCGGCTGCTTGCGCGCCAGCGTCTCCCGCGCTTCGGCGGCACTGCGCCCGGTCGTGGCCACGATGGTGGCGATCGTCTGCTCGGTCATCGGCGTGTCCACGTAGCCGGGGCAGACGGCGTTCACCGTCACGCCGGTGCGGGCCAGTTCCGCCGCCGCGGCCCGCACCAGGCCCAGCACGCCGTGCTTGCTGGCGGTGTAGGCGGCGATGTAGGGCTCGCCGAGCCGCGCGGCCGTGGAGGCCATGACGACGATCCGCCCCCACCCCGCGGCGCGCATCGACGGCACCGACCGCCGCACGAACCGGAACGGCGCGGTCAGGTTGAGGTCCAGCATCCGCTGCCAGTCGGCGTCGGTGGTGCGCTCCAGGCGGGCGGAGTGGCCAGCGCCGGCGTTGGCGACGAGGATCTCCACCGGACCCCACCGCTGTTCGACCTCGCCGTGCACACGCTCGGCGGCGTCCGCGTCGGTGACGTCCGCGGGAATCACGTGCACCTGACCGGCACACTCGGCAGCGGTTTCGTCGAGCTGCTCGCGGTTGCGCGCCACCAGCGCGACCCGGCAGCCTTCGGCGCTGAGCCGCCGCGCGATCGCGCGACCGATGCCACGGCCGGCGCCGGTGACGAGCGCGACCCTCACCGCCCCTCCCACCGCGGCGGGCGGCGTTCGGTGAAGGCGGCGTGGAATTCGGCGTGGTCGCGGGTGGTCATCAGCAGGGCCTGGGTCATCGCGTCCAGTTCCATCGACGCCGAGATCGACATGTCCAGTTCGGCGGTCAGCAGCGACTTGGTCTGCGCGAGGGCGAGTGCCGGGCCGTCGGCGAGCCTGCGGGCGAGTTCGGCGACGGTGGTGTCCAGGTCGGCGTCGGCGACCAGCCGCGACACCAGGCCGTAGCGGTCGGCCGTCTCGGCGTCGATCGTGTCGCCGAGCATCAGCAGTTCGGTGGCCCGGCCCAGGCCGACCACGCGCGGCAGCAGGTAGGCCGCGCCCATGTCCCCACCGGACAACCCGACCTTGGTGAACAGGAACGCGAACCGCCCGGAGGTGCTCACGACGCGGAAGTCGGAGGCGAGCGCGACGACGGCGCCGGCTCCGGCCGCGATGCCGTGGACGGCGGTGATGATCGGGATCGGGCACTCCCGCATGGCCCGGATCACCGCGCCGGTCATCTTGGTGAACCGCATCAGGTCGCGTGGTTCCATGTTGATCAGCTCGCCGATGATCTCCTCGACGTCGCCGCCGCCGCAGAAACCCCGGCCCTCGCCGCGGATCACCAGCACCCGCACGTCCTGGTGGTGCGGCAGCTCAGCGAGCAGGTCACGCAGGTCGGCATAGCTTTCGAAGGTCAGCGGGTTGAGCTTCTCCGGCCGGTCCAGCGTCACCGTCGCCACCCCGTCGGCCTTGCCGAACCGGAAGTGCCGCCAGTCCTCGGTGAGCCGCGGCGAGGCGTGGAAGCGGTAGGTCATCGGGTGTACTCCCTGCCGATCAGGTTGCGCGCGATGATGGAACGCTGGACCTCGGAGGCGCCTTCGTAGATGCGCAGCGCCCGGACGTCGCGGTAGAGGTGTTCGAGCGGGTGCCCATGCCGCAGGGCGGCCGCACCGTGCAGCTGCACGCAGCCGTCGACGATCCGCTGCGCGGCCTCGGTGGCGTACAGCTTCGCCATGGCCGACCGCCGGGACTGCTGCTCCGGCTCGCCGCCGTCGTCGTAGGCGGCGGCCGCGGCGTAGACGAGCAGGCGGGCCGCTTCGAGTTCGGTGGCCAGGTCGGCGATGCGGTGCGCCACGGCCTGCTGGCTCGCCAGCGGCGCGCCGTACACCTGGCGCTCGCGGACGTGGGTGACGGTCGCGTCCAGCGCTGCCTGCGCCATCCCCACCGCGAACGCGCCGACGCTGGGCCGGAACAGGTCCAGCGTGCGCATGGCGACGGCGAAGCCGCGGTCGACCTCACCGAGCACGGCGTCCGCGGGAACCCGCACCCCGTCGAACACCAGCCGGCCGATCGGGTGCGGCGACAGCATGTCCAGCGGCTCGCCGGACAATCCCGCGCTGGCACCGGGGACGGCGAAGGCAGTGACCCCACGGGCGCCGGCGTCCGGGGTGGTGCGGGCGAACACCGTGTAGATGTCGGCGTCGGGAGCGTTGGAAATCCAGAGCTTTTCGCCGGTGAGCACCCAGCCGTCCCCGTCGCGCTCGGCGCGCAGCCGCAGGGCCGCGGCGTCCGACCCCGCGCCGGCTTCGGTCAGCGCGAACGCGGCGACGGCCTCGCCGGAGATCACCGCGGGGATCCAGCGGGTCCGCAGCTCGGCCGAACCGGACTGCAGGATCGGGTAGCTGCCCAGCCCCTGCAGGGCCAGCGCGGTCTCCGCCTCGGTGCTGATCTGGGCGATCGTCTCCCGCAACAGGCACAGTTGCACCGCGGCCGCGTCCGTGGGTTCGGCGCCCCCGCCGAACAGTCCCCGGAGCAGCCCCAGCTCCCCCAGGGTGCGGACGAGCTCCCGGTCCACCCGCCCGGTCCCGCGCGGGGCGAGCTTGCCGGTGGCGGCGTCGCGCACCCAGCGCTGGTACTCCCGCTGATCGTCGGTGAATCGGAACGCGGCCACCCCGGACATGCTCCGAGACTAGCGCACTGGTGACGCTCGTCAAAGATCCGCAACATCGCTGGCGCCGATCAGAAATCCTCTGCCACGTCGTCGGTTCTGGTGACCCCCTCGTGGAAGGATTGGCGACCATGACCGACGCTCGACCGCTCGGCGCCGACGAGGCCACGTTCATCGCGGCGGCCCGCTCGGGCGATGCGGCGCGGTTCGCGCTCATCACCGAGCGCCACCGGCGTGAGCTGCAGGTGCACTGCTACCGGATGCTCGCCAACTACGAGGACGCCCAGGACCTGACGCAGGAGACGTTCCTGCGCGCGTGGCACAAGCGGGAGTCGTTCCAGGGCCACGCCACGCTGCGGACCTGGCTGTACCGGATCGCGACGAACGCCTGCCTCGACTTCCTGGGCAAGCGCGACAACCGCACACCCGTGCCGTCCGGGCTCCCCGACTCCGAGCTGCCCTACCTGCAGCCCTACCCCGACCGGATGCTGCCCGAGGACCCGCAGGACTCGGCGGTGGCGCGGGAGACGATCGAGCTGGCGTTCATCGTCGCCGTCCAGCACCTGCCGCCGCGGCAGCGGGTGGTGTTCATCCTGCGCGACGTCCTCGGCTGGCCGGCGCCGAAGACCGCCGAGGCCCTCGAACTGACCGTCGCCTCGACGACCAGCGCACTGCAACGCGCCCGCGTGACGATGCGCGCGCAGCTTCCCGGCCGCCGCCTCGACTGGCGCAGCCCCGCCACCCACGAGCTGTCCAGCGACGAACGCGGCGTGGTGAAGTCCTACATCGACGCCCACCAGCGCAACGACCTCGACGCTCTGACGTCCCTGCTGCGCGACGACCTGCGCTTCGCGATGCTCCCCGACCCGGGCACCGTGACCACGACCGCCAAGCACGCGGTGGACGGCTGGATCTCCGGCGGGCTCTTCCAGCCCGGCCACGACGACTGGCGCGGTATCGCCACGACCGTCAACCGCATGCCCGCCGCCGCACTCTACCTGCGCACCCCCGGCCACCCGGAACACCGGCTCTTCGCCATCGCCTTACTGCACATCGTCGACGGCGAGATCGCCGAGCTCACCGGATTCGACGCCACCGGCACACCCTGGCTGGACCTGCCCCCGGCACTGTGATCACCTCGTCTCGTACCGGGTCAGCACCACGCCACCGGGAAACGTCCGGGTCTCCACCAGGCACAGGTTCACCCAGCTGTCCAGCGCGGCGAAGAACGGCGTGCCGCCGCCGACCAGCACCGGATGGGTGACCAGGACGTACTCGTCGATCAGCCCGGCCCGCATGGCCGCCGCGGCGAGCGTCGCGCCGCCGACGTCCATCGGGCCGGCGTCCGCGGCCTTGAGCCGAGTGATCTCGGTGACCGCGTCGCCGGTGACCAGGCGGGTGTTCCAGCCGACCTGGTCGATCGTCGAGGAGAACACCACCTTCGGCATGTCCCGCCAGCGGCGGGCGAACTCGATCACCGCCGGTGTGGCGCCGGGCTGCTCGTCGGCGGTCGGCCAGTGGGAACTCATCTCCTCCCACAGCTTGCGCCCGTACAGCGACAGGCCCGTCGCCGCCACCCGGTCGGACCACCACTGGAACAGCTCGTCGCCCGGCGACGAGTCCGGTCCCTCACCCCCACTCCAGCCCAGGTCGTCGCCCGGCGCGGCGATGTAGCCGTCCACGGTCACGTTCATGGCAAAGGTCAGTTTCGGCATCGCGCCAGCCTCCCGTGAGTCTCACCGGTACAGACGGACGCGCTGCGGAAACCTCATCGGTGCGCGGGCGGCCGGCCCTCACCCCCGGGTGATCTCCACGATCCCGCGGTCGGCGTCGAGGCGGAGGTGGTCGCCGGTGCGGATCACCGCGACCGGGTCCTGGTCGAGGTCGCTCAGCGTGGGGACCCGGGTGACGACGGCGCCCAGCGCGGCCTTCGTCGTGGTCACCGTGAAGATCATGCCCGCCGGGGCGGTGCCCAGCAGCCGGGTGGACTGGAAGAAACCCGACCAGCCGGACGAGCCCTTCGCGCCGGGGAAGACCAGGATCTTCCCGGTGAAGCACACCCCGCACAGCTCGTGCCTGCGCTCGATGATCGTGCCGGTGGCGGGGTCGATGCCGCCCCAGCCGGAGATCGTCTCGTGCGACACCAGCGCCTCGCCCTCGACCACGCCGCGCACGACGGTCCGGCCGCGCAACGTGATCATCGCAGCCCACCCCGCCAGCGCCCGGTGACCGCCGCGTCCACGCAGTCCTCCAGCGACCCGAACCACGCCTCGATACCGAGAATCGCGGGCAGGTAGTGGGCCTGCTTGGCGGAGTCGGTGGCGAACACCTTCGTGCCCGGCGGCGCCACCCGCGACATCGCCGGGCACGAGTCGGCCAGCAGCTTGCCGCCCGCCTTCTCGATCACGGCGGTGTAGCCGCTGCGGTCGGCCACCGCCTTGAGCGCCCGCGGCGCCATGATCCACAGCTGGGTGCCCGAGTGCAGGCGCCTGCCGTCCAGCGCCCGCGCCGCGGCGCGGATCTGGTCGATCGAGGCGTGCGGGCAGCCGAGCAGCACGAAGTCGACGTCGGTGGACCGGCCCTGGTCGTTGAGCTTCTCGTAGATGGCCCGCCGCTCGCGGGGGCCGTAGACGACGGCGTCGGGGACGGGGCCGTCGAAGGCCGCTTCCACGGTCGGCGCCTCCGGCGTGATCCCGGGCAGGTGGTAGAGCTCCACGCCGCCGGAGGACGCCGCCGCCGCGCCGAAGTGCTTGAGGTCCACAAGATCCGGCCGCGTGAACTCGCCCGTGACCACCGGCCGCTGGTCCTGCACCAGCTCCCCGGCGAAGTACCCGAGCATGCCCCAGTCGAGGAAGTCGCGCACTCCGGATTCGACGCGGATGTGGTGGGTGCCGAACCGGTTCTCCGCGAGGTGGTTGCCCCAGCACGGGATCTTCCCGGTCAGCGACGCCGCCCCGGTGGACGTGCCGCCCTCGCAGTTGGTCCGGGCGCCCAGCACCGAGTTGCAGTAGACCACCGCGGAGGACTCCATCCACGCGCAGTGCTCGCCGCGCACCGGCAGGTTGCCCACCTGGTAGGGCGTGCAGGTGGCCAGGATGTTCACGCCCCGCCGGCCGTAGAAGGCCTCGGCGTCGCTCTGCAGCTCCACGAACTCCTTCGGATACGGCACCACGCCGGCCGAGTCCGGTCCGAAACCCTGCTGCAGCTGGCAGGTCGGCACCCGCATGTCCGGGATCTCGACCGGATCGTCGCAGTCGAGGTTGAGCACGGCGAACGCCTTGTGCCAGCCGCCCTCGGCCACCAGCTTCGCCTTCAGCGGCGAGGGCTGGGTGCTGGTGCCCGCCACGTTGCGGGTGTCGCACAGCCGCTGGGCGCCCAGCGCGTCGCCGTACCGGATGAGCAGGTCCATCGCGGCCGCGACGGCCGGGCCCTCGGCGCCGTCGCGCATGGCCTTCTCCTCCTCGGTGAGGATCACCGAACCACCTCGCTCGCGACGACGGGCGCGTGTTGCCCCATCGGGTTCGTCTCCGGCCCGCGGCGCACCGCCGCGAACATCAGCAGGCCGCCGAACACGATCAGCACGATCGGGGTGAACTCGTACGGCATGATCGCGGACAACGCGAGCAGCCACACGGTGTAGAGGCCGGGCAGGATCAGGCCGAACATGTAACCGATCCCGTACCCGCTGGCCCGCACCGAGGCGGGGAACCGCTCGTTGAGGTAGACCAGGATGACGCCCAGCGGCGCCGACGGCAGCACCTTCGCCACCACCGCGATGAGCGCGATCAGCCACACCGGAGCGCCCGCCCGGGCGGCGACGACCAGCAGCGCGAACGCGCCGCCGACCACGAACGCCAGCACCAGCGCCCACCGCATCAGCAGCGCCCGCCGCCCGAACCGCTGCCCGGCCGCGGCCAGCACCATGATCAGCACGATCGAGCAGACCGACCCGATGATCTCCACGGCCGACGACAGCCGCGGGCTCTGGTCGAGCACCTGCACGAGCAGCGTCGGCAGGAACGACACCGACATCTGGGTGGCGAACCAGTAGCCGCAGGTGAACAGGAACACGCTGAAGATCAGCGCCCGGTGCGCGGTGAACAGCTCGACCACCGGCTGACGGGCGCCCCGACGGGCGGTGCGCGCGGAGTCGTCCTCGACGACGTGGCGGTAGTGCATCAGGTACGCCACCCCGAGCGCGAAGCCGAGGAAGAACGGGATCCGCCAGCCCCAGGAGAGGAAACCGCTGTGCGGGAGCACGTCGAGCATGCCGAGCAGAAGCGTGTTGATCACCAGGAACGACGCCGGGGCGCCGATGCCGATGAGACCGCCCACGCGACCGCGACGGCCGGGTGGCGCCTGTTCCAGCGCGAGCGGGATCGGCGCGGCGTACCCGCCGGCGAGGAAGATCCCGCCGATCAGCCGGAGCGCCGCGAACACGGCGATCGCGCCGTAGCCCCAGGACCCGTACCCGGGCAGCAGGCCGATCAGCAGGGTGACGATGGTGAAACCCCAGCCGCTGATCATGGTGACCGGCTTGCGGCCGATGCGGTCGGAGAGGTTGCCGAAGATCACGCTGCCGATCGGGCGGCCGACCAGCCCGACCGTGAACAGCAGGGTGGTGAACGTGGCGCGCACCGACGCGGGCAGGTCGGGCGGCATGAAGTAGGCCATCGCCGCGGGCAGGACCAGCGCGGGCAGATACACGTCGAAACTGTCGACGAACATCGAGAACGCCCCGCCGCGGGCGGACCGTCGCTGGTCGGCTTCGCCGATGGCGGTGGACGGGGGAACTTCGGGCAGCGCCATTGCGGCCTCCTGTCGGGGTGAGGTCAGGGACGGAGCACGGCGCCGTCGTCGAGGGGACGCACGGTCCGGCGGTAGACGGACAGCCAGCCGGTCTCCTCGTGGTCCCGGGCCGGCTGGGGGTTTCGGGTGGCGAGTTCGGCCGGGGCGACCCGCAGGTCGCAGACCCGGCGGGGCAGGTCGATGTGGACGGTGTCGCCGTCGCGGGCGAGCGCGAGCGGTCCGCCGTCGGCGGCCTCGGGGCGCACCTCGCCGACCACGATGCCGCGGTTGACCAGGCCGGAGAGCTGGCCGTCGGTGACGACCGCGACCCGGCCGGTGAGCCCGGCGCGGTCGAGCGCGAACACGATCTGCGAGGCCATGCCCATGCCGGGGCGGCCACGCGGGCCCAGCCCGCGGACGATCACGACGTCGCCGGGCGCGATCCGCCCGTCCGCGAGCGCGGCCACGGCGTCCTCCTGCGACTCGAAGCAGCGGGCGGGGCCGGTGAAGGCGGCCGGCCGCTCGTCGCCGACGGCGAGCTTGACGATGCCGCCGGAAGGGGCGAGGGAACCACGCAGGACCACGATCAGCGGCTGGCCGGTGAACGGCCGGTCGCGTGGGCGGATGACCTCCGGATCGGCCACGGTGACCGGGGCCAGGTTCTCGCCCACGGTGGCGCCGGTCACCGTCACCGGCGACGGGTCGATCAGGTCGCCGAGCGCGCGCATCACGGCTGCCGCGCCGCCCGCGGCTTCGAACTGCTCGATGGTGTGCGGGCCGTTGGGCCGCACGGCGGACAGGACCGGTGTGGCAGGGCCGAGCTCGGCGTACAGGCCGAGGACGTCGACGTCCACTTCGGACTCGGCCGCGACGGCCTGGAGGTGCTTGACGGTGTTGATCGACGCGCCGACCGCCAGGGTCACCCGGACCGCGTTGCGGAAGGCCGCCTCGGTGAGGACGGCGCGCGGACGCAGGTCCTCACCGACCATCTCGACGATCCGGGCGGCGGCGTCGTCGGCGGCGGCCCACATCGCGGGCGAATTCGCCGCCACCGGGGTGGTCCCGGGCAGCGCCATGCCGAGGGCCTCGGCGACGATGTGCATCGAGTTCGCGGTGCCCATGCCCGGGCACACCCCGGGCCCGCCGACGGCGACGTCGCTCATCTCGGTCAGCTCGTCCACTGTGGACGACCCGCAGGCGTGCAGGAACACCTCCTCGATGTCGCAGTGCCCGCCGCGGAAGCACCCGCTGGGCTGGTAGCCGCACGCGACGAGCAGCGTGGGGATGTCCAGCCGCCCGGCGGCCATCAGCTGCGCCGGTGCGGTCTTGTCGCAGCTGGCCAGGCAGATCATGCCGTCCAGCTGGGCGCCCTCGACGGCGACCTCGATGTCGTTGACGATGAGATCGCGGGCGGACAGGATGTAGCCGCCGCCGTGGCCCGCGGAGTGGATGAAGTCGCTGGGCGCGGTCGTGCGCACCTCGAACGCGAGACCGCCCGCCGCGGCGATGCCCTTCTTGATCCGCGCGGCGATCTCGTCCAGGTGGCTGAAACAGATGGCCAGGTCCGACGAGGAGTTGACCACCGCGATCTTGGGTTTCCGGAGGTCGTCGTCGGTGAGGCCGAGCGCGCGCCACTGGGCGCGCCGGGTCGCCCAGCGCACGGTGCCGGGCGGGAAGTCGCTGCGTACCAAGGGTTCTGTCCTCCTCAGCCGTCGAGGTTGGCGGACAACCGGGCGGCGAGATCGCCGTGGTCGATGTCGTGCACGCTGTCCTTGCCCGCGAGGTCCAGCGCGTGCGCGGCCGCCATGCCCATCGCCCCGCACGGGCCCATGACCCGGATGCTCGACAGGGCGGCCGCGTCGCCGTCGACGCAGCGGCCGGCGACCAGGACGTTGTGCGCCTCCGGCGGCGTCATCGCGCGCAGCGGCACGTAGTGCACGTGGTCCGGCCCGAACGTCTCCCACACGTAGCCCTCCGGGCTGTCGTGCAGCTCGACCGGCCACGCGGTGCGCGCGACCGCGTCGGGAAAGCGTTTCCCGGACCGCACCTCGTCCAGCGTCAGCTGGTGGGCGCCCTGCGCCCAGCGGGTCTGACGCCGCCCGGGGAACCCGTAGGCCCGCACCCGGGCCCGGGCGAACGCTTCCGGGAACTCGGTGCGCAGGAACGCCACGACCCGGTCGGCCTGCGCCTTGCCGTCGAGCTGGGCGCGCGCGGCGGCGATCGGGTCCAGCGGCGCCTCGATGTGGGTCATGTTGAGCACGGCGGTGCCCCGGCCGGGGAAGTAGAACGCGAGCCCGTCGTGGCGGCGCAGGCCGTACTCCGCGGCCTTGGCGCCGACCCGCTCGGCCAGCACGTCCGGGTCCGGCGTGCCGTCCTCGTCCACGTGCTCGACGACCAGCTGCTGGGAGCCGTAGATCTCGCGCTCCGGCAGCCGGCACGGCAGCCCCGCCTCCCACACCAGGGAGGCGTCGCCGCTGGCATCGACGAAGCCGACCGCGCCGACCTCGACGGAGCCGTA
The DNA here is from genome assembly GCF_000739085.1 of Amycolatopsis methanolica 239. Lineage (NCBI taxonomy): Bacteria > Bacillati > Actinomycetota > Actinomycetes > Pseudonocardiales > Pseudonocardiaceae > Amycolatopsis > Amycolatopsis methanolica. Next base: position 3,801,957 of record NZ_CP009110.1, read on the forward strand.
CCGGGTCGCGACGGTGACCGACTCGATCCGTTCCCCGTCGCGGTGCACACCGGTGATCGAGGCGCCGGTGATCACCTGGATGCCGTGCTCGCGCACGGTGTTCTCGACCCACCGGCCCAGCGCGACCTCGTCGTAGCCGACGGTGATCGTGTGCCGGCGGTTGTAGAACAGGTCGCCCGTGGCGTCCAGGTCGCGGAAGATGTCGTCGAAGATCCCGTGGGTGAGCTGGCGGTAGCCGGGAGCGTTCCCGAAGACCCCGCAGAACAGGCCGATCAGCGAGTTGACCATCTGGCCGCCGAGCACCGGCAGCGCGTCGACGAGGACCACCGAGCGCCCCAGGCGGGCGGATTCGACGGCGGCGGACAGGCCGGCGATCCCGGCGCCGACCACGCAGACGTCGGCGGTGACGTGGTGCGTGGCGGGCCCGGGGGGTTTGCGGACCGTGTGGACCTTGAGCTCGGTGAGGGGGTGCGGCATGGATCACACGCTAAGCGGGTGCGCCGGGCGGCCGGAAATAGAAGATCGTGCTGCGCGGGCATAAACAGCGCTGATGGTGGTTCAGATACCGGCGGCCAGCGACACCAGGACCTCGCGGAACCAGCGGTGGGCGGGGTCGCCGTCGTAGTCGGTGTGCCACCAGAACCGCTCCACGATCGGCTCCGGATCGCCAGGGCACGGCAGGACCCGCAGGCCGAGCCGGGGAGCGACGCGCCGGGCGAGCCGTTCCTGCAGCAGCGCCACCCGGTCGGTGCCCGCCACGAAGTGCGGCACCGCCTGGTAGCTCTCCACCCGGACGCGGATGCGTGGCTGGATGCCGAACAACACCAGCTGGCGGCTCATCGGCGCGGCCGGGGCGAACCCGCGGTCGGGCTGGAACGGCGCGACCCAGGTCATCTCCGCCAGCTGCGCCAGGCTCAGCTCGTCCCCGGTCACATGCGGGTTCGCGGCGTCGACGACGCACACCCACCGCTCGGTGAACAACTCCACCGACCGCACGTCAGGCAGGTCGAACCGGCTGGCCGGGGGCGCGACCAGGCCGTCGATGAGGCGGATCGTGCCCCCGATGTCCCTGGCGAACGCCTCGCGGACCAGCCGGACGTGCAGCTGCACGCCGGGCGCCTGCTCGGCCAGGACCGCGGACAGCCGGGAGCCCAGCACCTCGATCGTGTAGTCGGCCATGAACACCGTGAACTCGCGGCCGGAGACGCCCGGATCGAAGTCGTGGCCGGTGCCGAAGAGGCGTTCGGTGGCGCCGCAGATCGCCTCGACCTGATCGGTCAGCTGCGCGGCCAGCGGGGACAGCACGTAGCCGTTGCCGCTGCGCACCAGCAGGTCGTCGTCGAAGTGGCGGCGCAACCGCGCCAGCGACGCGCTCACCGCGGGCTGCGTCACGCCGAGGCGCGCCGCCGCGCGGGTGACGTTGCGTTCGCGCAGGAGCTCGCGCAGCACCACGAGCAGGTTGAGGTCCAGATTGACCAGATGGACGGCGGAGGCCCTTGCCATCGCGGGACTATAAATCGGACTGTTTGCCCAGGCAAGCTCCGGCGGCCCTCCGGGTCTTCCGCGAGCGCGGGGCTGGCCCGCTGGGCAGGAACATCGCCAGGAGCCCCGCTGGGCCACGAGTTCCCCGGCGAGGTGGTCGAGGTCGGCGCGGGCGACTGACCCGGCACGGGGTCACGCGCACGCTGCCGCTCGACGGGCGCGAACGGGCACGACCTGTTCAAGCCCAAGAAGGACAGCGGTCTTCCGCCCCGGCCGCTGACCGTCCACAGCGGAACGGCCGCGTGCTACCACGATCTCGTGGCGGCACGCGGCCGTTTCCGGACGGGACGAGTTGTCAGCGCTTGAGGAACTTCAGGCTGTTGGACAGCGAGTCCGACCACGGCGAGGCCAGGTCGAGCCTGCGCAGCTCATCGGCGTGCTGGACCGCGGCCAGCTCCGCCATCAGCCGGGCGCGCATCCGGTCGTCGTGCGCGGCGTTGGCCGCCCGCAGGGCCCGGTCCAGCCGGGTCTTGCGGAACGGCGTGAACCAGGACGCGCGGGCCAGGTGCGCGGCGCGGCGGGCGGCGCGGTCCCGGGTCCGGGCCAGCGCGTCGCGCTCGTCGTCGCCGAGGCCGAGGCGGGAGAGGAAGCGCTCCTTGAGCTCACGGCTGACCCGCGACCAGGTGGTGACGCGGGCGCGGGTGTGCCGCAGCTCGATGCCCAGGGCCAGGTGCAGCATGACCACACCGAGGACCGGGCCGAGGGTGACCCGCGCCAGGCCGGACACCGGGCCGGCCAGGTCGAAGGCCATGTAGCCGGACGCCGCGCACAGCGCCCACAGGATCAGCCGGGCCGGGCCCGGCTTGCCCTTGGGGCTGCGGATCTCGGCGCGCATCGCGAACCCGCACGCGATCAGCGCGACCTCGACCACGGCGAACATCGCGGCGCGCTCGTAGACGTTGGTGATCCCGAGCTTCTCCCCGAAGAAGCGCCACGAGGTGTCCACCGAGACCAGCAGCGACATGAACGCCACCAGGTAGAAGCCGCGCGACCCCTCCGGCGACTTGCGCTTCGCCGGCTTGGCCGCCTCGGCGGTCTCCGTGATCTCCCCGGTGGGCGTGTCGGTCTCGTCGCCCTGCGGCTCCGCCTCGGCGGCCGCGTCGGCTTCCTTGCGGCCGTCCAGCTCGGCCAGCATCTTCACCGACAGCCTCGGCAGGTCCCCGGTGTCGCCGAGCCCGCGCTCCTCCCGCCACTTGCCGACCTTCTCCGCGACCGCGGCGCGCTCGCGCTTGGGGTTGGTGACCACGCCGTAGGTCACCAGGAAGGCCAGCACGTCGGAGGTCGACGGCTCACCCAGTGTCTCGCACGCGTACCGGATCTTCTCGTCCATGGTGTCCAACATGACCAGGCGGGCGGCGTGCGCCGCGCTGCTTATCACGTCGGTTGAAGCAGCGTGCTGGTCGCTCTCGGTTTCCATGTCGTTGTCCTTGTGGAGTTCTCGACGGTGGGGAGCGCGAACATAGCAGGTGGGTAGATCAACCGGGTGATCGGCCTTGGTCTGTTACCCGGGCGTTTCCCCGGCGGACCACGTGCGGCGGGCCCGCCGGGGAAGCGCTTTCGCCGTTCTCAGTTCCCGGCGCGGGCCCCGGCCCCGGCCGTGCTCGGGGCGGGCAGTGCCCGCAGCAGGTCCTCGACCCGTTCCTTCGCGTCGCCGAAGAGCATGGCGGAGTTGTCGCGGAAGAAGAGCGGGTTCTGCACGCCCGCGTAACCCGAGGACATCGACCGCTTGAACACCACGACGTTGCGGGCCTCCCACACGCGCAGCACCGGCATGCCGGCGATCGGCGAGCCGGGGTCCTCGGCCGCGGCCGGGTTGACCGTGTCGTTGGCGCCGATGACGAGGACGACGTCGGTGTCGGCGAAGTCGTCGTTGATCTCGTCCATCTCCAGCACGATGTCGTAGGGCACCTTGGCCTCGGCGAGGAGCACGTTCATGTGCCCGGGCAGGCGGCCGGCGACCGGGTGAATGCCGAACCGGACCTCGACCCCGCGGTCCCGCAGCCGCCGGGTCAGCTCGGCGACGCCGTGCTGGGCCTGCGCGACGGCCATGCCGTAGCCGGGGGTGATGATCACGCTGCTCGCGTCGGCGAGCAGTTCGGCCGCGCCGTCGGCGGTGATCTCCTTGTGCTCGCCGTAGTCGACATCGGACCCGGCCGCAGTGTTCTCCAGGCCGAACCCGCCGGCGATCACCGAGATGAACGAGCGGTTCATCGCCTTGCACATGATGTAGGACAGGTAGGCACCGGAGGAGCCGACCAGCGCGCCGGTGACGATGAGCAGGTTGTTCTCCAGCAGGAACCCGCTCGCGGCGGCCGCCCAGCCGGAGTAGCTGTTCAGCATCGACACCACCACCGGCATGTCCCCGCCGCCGATCGAGGCGACCAGATGCCAGCCCAGCGCGAGCGCCACCGCGGTGACCACGACGAGCAGCCACAGCCGCGGGTCGATGACGAACCACACCGTCAGCGCGACGAACACCGCCAGCGCGCCGAGGTTGAGGAAGTTCTTGCCGGGCAGCATCAACGGCTTCGAGTTGATCCGCGCCGACAGCTTCAGGAACGCGACGATCGACCCGGTGAACGTCACCGCGCCGATGAACACGCCGACGAACACCTCGGCCGAGTGGATCCCGCCGAGTCCGAGCGCCGCGAGCGTCCGCGCCTCGGCGCCCTCGGGATGCGCTTCGACCTCCAGGTAGCCGTTCCAGCCGACCAGCACCGCGGCCAGACCGACGAAGGAGTGCAGCAGCGCGATCAGCTCGGGCATGCCGGTCATCTGCACCACGCGGGCGCGCTGCAGGCCGACGGCGGCGCCGAGCACCATCGCCACCACCAGCAGCACCACGCCGAGGGTGGAGATGTCGCGGTGCACGGCCAGCGCGATCGTCGCGGCCAGCGCGACGACCATGCCGGCGATGCCGAACCCGTTGCCGGTTTTGGCGGTCTCGTGCTTGGACAGCCCCGCCAGCGCCAGGATGAACAACAACGCGGCGACCAGGTAGGCCGCCTGCGCGATCGTGTCGAGAGTCATGAGTTCAGGTCTCCTGATCGGGCTCAGCTGCGGGAGAACATCGAGAGCATGCGCCGGGTGACGGCGAACCCGCCGAAGATGTTGATCGAGGCGAGCAGGACCGCCGCGAACGCCAGCCAGGTCACCGCCCCGCCGCCGTGCCCGAGCTGCAACAGCGCGCCGACCACGATGATCCCGGAGATCGCGTTGGTCACCGACATCAGCGGCGTGTGCAGCGCGTGGTGCACGTGCCCGATCACGTAGAAGCCGATCACCACCGCCATCGCGAACACCGTCAGGTGCCCCTGCAACGCCGGCGGCGACGCCGCGACCAGCAGGAACAGCAATGCGCCCGCCGCCGCGACCAGCCCGATCCGCGCGGCCGGGGACAGCTTCTTCTGTTCCGGCTCCGGCTCCTTGGCGACGGCCTTCGGCGCGGCCTGCGCCGGGGCCGCCGACACCTGCGCCGGGGGCGGCGGCCACAGCAGCTCGCCCTCCCGGACCACGGTCATCGACCGGATGACGATGTCCTCCAGGTCGAACACCGGCGTGCCGTCCTTGCCCGGCGTCACCAGCTTCATCAGGTTGACCAGGTTCGTGCCATACAGCTGCGACGACTGCGCAGGCAACCGCCCGGGCAGGTCGGTGTAGCCGAGGATCGTCACCCCGTTGTCCGTGGTGACGGCCTTGCCGGCGACCGTGCCCTCGACGTTGCCGCCGTTGGCCGCGGCCATGTCCACGATCACGCTGCCCGGCCGCATCGAGGCGACCATGTCGGCGGTGATGATCCTCGGCGCCGGCTTCCCAGGGATCAGCGCGGTGGTGATGATGATGTCCACGTCGCGGCACTGCTCCTCGTACAGCTGCCGCTCGCGGGCCTTGTAGTCGTCGCTCATCTCCTTGGCGTAGCCCGTGGACGAGACCTCGACGTCGGGCGCCTCGATGGACAGGTACTCCCCGCCCAGCGAGGCGACCTGGTCGGCCACCTCGGGCCGCGGGTCGGTCGCGCGCACCACCGCGCCCAGGCTGCCCGCCGCGCCGATGGCGGCCAGACCGGCCACGCCCGCGCCGACGACGAGGACCTTCGCCGGGGGCACCTTGCCCGCGGCCGTGACCTGCCCGGTGAAGAACCGGCCGAACGTGTGTGCCGCCTCGACCACCGCGCGGTACCCGGCGATGTTGGCCATCGACGACAGCACGTCCAGCGACTGGGCCCGCGAGAGCCGCGGCACCGCGTCCATCGCCATCGCCGTGATGGGCCGCTTCGCCAGGTCGTCGACCAGCTCGTTGTTCAGGGCCGGGGCCAGCAGGCTGATCAGCGTCGCGCCCGGTTTCATCGCGTCCAGCTGCTCCTTGGCCGGCGCGTTCACCCCCAGGACGATTTCCGCCTGCACGGCGTTCCCGATCGAGGCGCCGGCTTCGGCGTACGCCTCGTCGGAGAAGCTCGCCAGCTCCCCGGCGCCCGGCTCCACCACGACCTCGTACCCCAGCTTGAGCAGCTGGGCCACCGTCGCGGGCGTCGCGGCCACCCTGGTTTCGCCGGGGGTGGCCTCCTTCAGCACTCCGACCAGCATCGAATCACCTCGTCCACGGTTGGACGACGAACGCCGGGTGTCGTACGTCGACGTACTCCTGGTCGCGCTCCCCCGTGGCCGACCCCGGTCGGGGAGCGCGCGATCATATTGGCAGCCTTTTTAACACGATGACCCGATTCTGCCGGTGACTGCGGCCACATGCGGATGATGGGGTGGTGCGCGGGCGGCTGTTGATCGGCGCCGCGGTGGTCGTCATCATCGTGGCGGTGGTGTTCGGCAGCGCCGTCGCCTTCCAGCGCAGGCTCATCTACCTGCCCTCGGGCGGCCGGTCCCGTCCGCGGCGGAGATCCTCCCGGGCGGCCGGGACGGTCTCCAGCCCGGCGCCGTCGAGCCGCACGTACCGGCCGTCGACGCGGACCCGCTCTCCGCGCAGCAACCCCGTCAGCGTCCGCGCGTACTCGGCGAACAACGCGGGGCGGAGCCGCGCCAGCGTCGCCAGCTCCATCGCGGCGAAGGCTACGTTGCGCGCCCCGGCGGGCAGGATGCCGATCCCCACGCGGATCCGGGACGTCACCGCAAGCACCGTCGCCGCCTGCTCGATGCCGCCGTGGAAGCCCAGGTCCTCCACGATCCACACCTCGCCGAAGCCGAGTTCCTCGGCCCACCGGGCGAACGGCACGATCTCCGCCGCCGCGAGATCCCGCGGCAGCATCACCCCGGCCGTCATCGGAGCACGAACGGGACTCGCGCGGCCAGCGGGCCCAGCGCCGCCCGCTCGGCCTCGGTGGGGGCCCGCCGCCCGGTGCCGACCAGCAACGCGTCCGCGTCGGAGAACGATTCGGGGAACTGCGCCCCGGCGATCTTCTCCAGCATTTCGCGCGACGCGGCGAGCCCCTCGGCGGGCGGCCCGGCCACGGACGGCAGCTGGGCCACCAGGTCGAGGTGGTGCAGCGTCCACTCCATGACGCAGGTGGACAGGTAGGCGGCCACGGTGAGGACCTGGTCGCGCGTGCGCACCCGCGCCGACGGGTCGGCCAGCTCCGCGGCGCGCCCGGCGGCGGAGCCGACGTCGTCGAGGTGGAACTTCAGCAGCCACGGCTCCCCGTAGGCCGCGGCCAGCCGGACGGTCAGCGCGTCGAGCGGGTCCTCACCGGTCGGCGGCTCGTCGCTGACCTCCCAGTAGGTCAGCTCGTCCCGGGTCGGCTCCTCGTCCGCCGGGGTCACCAGCGTGATCAGCACGTCCTGCGCGTCGATGATCAGGTGGCACACCAGGTCCCGCACCAGCCAGCCGGCGCAGCCGGACGGACGGGCGAGGTCGTCGTCGGCGAGCCCGGCGACCGCGGTCCGCAGCGCCGCCCACGAGCGTGAGAAGAGATCCACGCTTCGCAAGCTAACAGCGCCCGCCCGCCCGGGCGACCGGTTTCAGACGCGGGTGCGGGCGCGGGCCAGCCCGAGCCCGCCCAGCGCGGCGGCGACCAGCCCGATGGCCAGCGCCGCTAACCCGCCGACGATGCCGTAGCCGGTGCCCGGACCGCCCTCGGCCATCGCCACCACGATCCCGCCGGTCGCCATGCCGGCCACACCGGCGGCCAGTGCCGCGGTGGCGCCCCGCCGCCGGTGCCGGGCCACCGCGAGCGCTCCGGCGATCACCCCCGCCAGCGCCACCAGCGCGGCAACTGTTCCGACGAGCCGCCCGGTGGTGAGCGTTCCGGCGCCGACGGACTGGGCGAGCGCGTACTGGACGAACATGGGGAACTCCTTCTGCCGCAACGGTTTTTCCGACACCGGTGATCCTGCGCCGGATCATGCCGCCGGTCGTCCGGCGAGCGCAGGCAATCCGCACTGCCGCCGGCGCCGCAGGACCAGCGGAAATACTGCGTCCGCGGTAGTGGCGGGATGCTCCACGCGCAGGACTCGCCCTCGCCACGATCCGGCTAGGGTTTCGTGCATGAGCCGCGCCGGGAACCGGGTGATCCGCGCCGGCAACGGGACGATCCGCGCCGGGGATTGGGCGATCGGCGCCGGGATGGCGGCGATCCTCCTGGTGACCGCGCTGTCGGCGCCCGCCCCGGCCCTCGTGCCGCTGGGCTACGCGCTGCTGGCCGCCGGTGGTCTGGCACTGGCCGCGCACCGCCGGGCGCCGGTGGCCGTGCTGGCGGTGGCCGGGCTGAGCGCGCTGGGCGCCCAGGCGATCGGGGTTGTCGTGCCGGCGCTGGCCTACCTGTTCGCGGTGTTCGCCGCCGTCCGCGCCGGGCGGCGGCTCGCCGCGGTGGCCGCCACCGTGGTCATGCTGGCCGCGCTGCCGTTCGTGCTGCTGATCTCGCACGAGGAGACCGTCGGCGCGGCGTTCGCCCACTCCCGGGAGGTGCTCCAGCTGGCGTGGCTGGTCGCCGCCGGCGCGGCGGGCGAGGCGGTGCGGCAGGCCGAGCGCCGGGCGGACGAGGCCGAGCGCACCCGGGAGGAGACCGCGCGGCGCCGCGCCGACGAGGAGCGCCTGCACATCGCGCGCGAGCTGCACGATTCGCTCACCCACCAGATCTCCGTCATCAAGGTGCAGGCCGAGGTCGCCGTGCACCTCGCCCGCAAGCGCGGCGAGGACGTGCCGGAGTCGCTGCTGGCGATCCGGGACGCCGGGCGGGAGGCTGCCCGCGAGCTGCGGGCGACCTTGGAGGCGCTGCGCGACGACGACACCAGCCCGCCGCGCGGGCTGGACGACGTCCCGGAACTGGTGCGGCGCGCGCGATCCACCGGCCTGGAGACGACGCTGACGATCGACGGCGAACGGGACGAGGTGCCCGCCGCCGTGCAGCGCACCGCCTACCGGATCGTCCAGGAATCGCTGACCAACGTGGCCCGGCACGCGCGCGCCGCCAGCGCGTCGGTCCACATCGGATACCGGCCCGGCGCGATGGAGATCCGCGTGGACGACGACGGAACGGCCACCGTGGACGCGGCGCCGTCGCCCGGAGTCGGGTTGCTCGGCATGCGGGAGCGGGTCACCGCGCTCGGCGGCCGCCTCGTCGCCGCGCCCCGGGACGGCGGCGGGTTCCGCGTCCACGCCGAACTGCCCGTGGAGCGGGTGCCGTGATCCGCGTCCTGCTGGTGGACGACCAGCCGCTCATCCGCAGCGGGTTCCGCGCGCTGCTGGACAACGAGGACGACATCGAGGTGGTCGCCGAGGCCGGTGACGGCGCGGCCGGGGTCGCGCTCGCCCGCGAGCACGTGCCGGACATCGCGCTCGTCGACGTCCAGATGCCGGTCGTGGGCGGCATCGAAGCCACCCGCCGGATCGCCGCGGACCCGGCGCTCGCGGCGGTGCACGTGGTCATCCTGACCAACTACGGCCTGGACGAGTACGTGTTCGACGCGCTGCGGGCCGGGGCCGCCGGGTTCCTGGTCAAGGACATCCAGCCGGAGGACTTCCTGCACGCTGTGCGGGTCGCCGCCCGCGGTGACGCGCTGCTGGCCCCGTCGATCACCCGCAAGCTGATCGACCGGTACGTCAGCCGCCCGCTGCACCCCGGCCCCGGCCTCGGCGAGCTGACCAACCGCGAGCGCGAGGCGGTGGCGCTGGTCGCGCAGGGACTGTCCAACGACGAGATCGCCGAGCGCATGGTGATCAGCCCGCTGACCGCGAAGACGCACGTCAACCGCGCGATGACCAAGCTGCACGCGCGCGATCGCGCGCAACTGGTGGTGCTCGCCTACGAGTCCGGGCTGGTCACGCCCGCGAACCGGTCAGGAATCGAGAAGCACCGGCCCGCGCCGCGCGGTTGACTGTCCGGCATGGCGAGCAAGCCTTTACTCTGGTTCCAGCGGCGCATGAACGCCCGCACCGTCACCCGCATCCGCCGCAAGGGCGGCCGGATGATGGGCATGGAGGTCCTGATCCTGCACACCGCCGGCCGCCGCAGCGGGCAGCCGCGGGAGACACCGGTGACCTGGTTCGCCGACGGCGACGACTGGCTGCTCGTCGCCTCCGGCGGCGGCCACCGGAACCCGGACTGGTACGCGAACCTGATGGCGCGCCCGGACCGGGCGGCGATCGAGCTGTCCGGTCCGGACCGGGTGCCGGTGAAGCCGCAGCGGCTCGAGGGGACCGACCGCGACCGGGCGTGGCAGCGCATCGTCGCGGCGCAGCCGCGTTACGGCAAGTACCAGCGCAAGAGCCACCGCGAGTACCCGGTGGTCCGCCTGACCCGGCGGTGACCGCCTGGAGTCTCCGGCCATGGCCCGGCCCGCGCTGTACCAGTGGGCGCTGGTCATCCTGCGGGGGCGAGGAACGCGAGCGCCGCGTCCTTGAACCTGCGGCTGGACACCGCGTTGAGGTGGGTGCGCCGTCCGAGCGACACGAACGGCGCACCCAGCGACGCCGCGAACTCCGGGGCGCCCGTGGCGATCTCGTCCTGCTCACCGGCGGCGAACAACACGGGCACCGGCGGCGGGCCGCCGAGCCGGTGGCCGGCCATCCCGGCGACGCAGCCGTCCAGGCCGCCGCCGGACAGCGCCTCACGCACGCGCTCCATCGACTCGCGGGCGGCGGGGCGCCCGCCGATGCCGCCGAGCACCATCCGGCGGATCCGTCCCGGGGCGAGGCGCGCCAGCTCCCAACTGACCAGGCCGCCCATCGAGTACGTCACGGCATCCACAGTGGACACCCCGGCGTCGTCGAGCACGGCGAGGACGTCCCGCGCCAGACCGCCGGGCGAATACCCGGAGGCGGGCTTGCCGCTCTGCCCGTGCCCGCGCAGATCCACGGCCACGTGCCCGAGCCCGGCCAGCGCCCGCAACCAGCCGGTCTGCTCCCAGGTGCGGGCGCTGTCCGAGGCGAAGCCGTGGACCAGCAGCACCGGCCGCGACCCGGGGGCGTGGTCGTACCAGATCTTGGTGCCGTCGGCGGCGGTGGCGAACACGCCTCAGTCCTCCGGCAGGGTCAGGCGGACGCGCCGGTGCGGTTTGCGCTCCTCCGGGACGGTGCCGACGATCCCGGCGTCCTCCACGGTGAAGGTGACCAGCGGCGCGCCGACCGCGAGTTCCTCGTCCTCGCCGACGTGCAGCCGGGCGACGCGGCCGGACTGGGGCGAGGGGATCTCGACGGCGGACTTGGTGGTCTCCAGTTCGACCAGCGGCGCGTTGCGCTCGACCCAGTCGCCCTCGGCGACGAGCCACTCCAGCACGCGGGCGCTGATCAGGCCCTCGCCGAGGTCGGGCAGGGGGAAGGTCACTTCAGCCACGGCGGTACTCCAGGGTGGTCTGCACGGCGGTCAGGATGCGGTCGACGCTGGGCAGGTACTCGTCCTCCAGCGCTCCGGACGGGTAGGGCACGTCGAACCCGGTGACCCGCTGCACGGGCGCGCGCAGGTCGGCGAAGCAGCGTTCGGTGATCAGCGCGGACACCTCGGCGCCGAGCCCGGCGGACAGCGGCGCCTCGTGCACGACGACCGCGCGCCGGGTGCGGGCCACCGACCGCGCGAGCCCGTCGGCGTCGATCGGCTTGAGCCAGCGCAGGTCGAGGACTTCCAGCTCGACCCCGTCCTCGGCGGCCAGTTCGGCGGCCTGCAGGCAGCGGGCGACCATCGCGCCCCATGCGACCAGAGTGCCGTGCTCGCCGGGCCGGGCGATGCGGCTGGTGCCGGGCGGCGGTATCTCGGCCGGCTCGGTGGGGTCGAACGTTTCGCGGTGCCAGTACCGGGACTTGGGTTCGAGGAAGATCACGGGGTCGGGGTCGGCGATGGCCTGCCGCAGCAGGTGGTAGCCCTCGCTCGGGGTGGCGGGCGCGACGACCTTGAGGCCGGGCACGTGCGCGAACAGCGCCTCCAGGCTTTCGCCGTGGTGCTCGGGCGCCTTGATCCCGCCGAAACTGGGCAGCCGCAACGTGATCGGCATGTTCAGCACCCCCCGGCTGCGGTAGTGCATGCGGGCGACCTGGTTGGCGATCTGGTCGATCGCGGGGTAGCTGAAGCCGTCGAACTGGATCTCCGGCACCGGCCGCCACCCGGCCACCGCCAGCCCGACCGCCATGCCCATGATCGCGGACTCGGCCAGCGGGGTGTCGAACACGCGGTGCTCCCCGAACTTGTCGCGCAGCCCGTCGGTCACCCGGAACACCCCGCCCAGCGTGCCGACGTCCTCGCCGAAGATCAGCACCCGGTCGTCGTCCTCGCAGGCGTGGCACAGGGCGACGTTCAGCGCCTGCTGCAACGAGAACTCAGGCATCGAGGGACTCCTTCCACACCCGCTGCTGCTCCAGCAGGGCCGGCGTGGGCTCGCGGTAGACGAACGAGAACAGCTCCTCGGCGGGCGGCGGTTTCAGCGCCAGCAGGCCGTCGCGGACACCGCGTACCACCGTGGCGGCGTGCTCCTCGGCCGCGGCGACCTCGTCGGCGGACAGCCGCGCGGCGGCACGGGTCAGCGGGTCCCGGTCGAGCCACACGCGCTCGTCCTCCAGCGTGCGGTACCGGCCGGGATCGTCCGATGTGGAGTGCGGGCCCAGCCGGTAGGTCATCGCCTCGATCACGGTCGGGCCGCCGCCGTCGCGGGCGCGGTCCAGCGCGGCGCGGGTCGCGTCGAACACCGCGACCACGTCATTGCCGTCGACGCGCACGCCCTCGATGCCGTACCCGGCGGCGCGGGCGGCGACCGAGCCGCCCGCCACCTGCTCCGCGGCCGGCACCGAGATCGCCCAGCCGTTGTTCTGGCAGAAGAAGACCACCGGCAGCCGGTAGACGCCGGCGAAGTTCATCGCCTCGTGCACGTCGCCCTGTGAGCTGGCGCCGTCGCCGAAATAGGTGATCGCCACGCCGCCGGTGTCGTCGAACTTCGCGCCCATCGCCCAGCCCACCGCGTGGGTGACGGGGCCGCCGACGACGGCGTTGAACGGCGCCAGCCGGGAGACCTTCGGGTCGTAGAGCCCGCCGTGCCACACGTTGAGGTGGGTCGCGAGGTAGCCGACGAGGTCGACGCTCATCGCCACCGCGACGCCGAGCTCGCGGTAGCAGGGGAAGGCGAAGTCGCGGGCCAGGTCGAGCGCGGCGGCGCTGCCGACCTGCGCTGCCTCCTGGCCCCTGGCGGGCGCGTAGGCGGGGAACACCCCCTGGCGCTGCAGCGCGATGGCCTCTTCGTCGAGCCGGCGCGCCACGACCATCAGGCGGTGGAGCGCGGGGAGATCAGCTTCGTGCATGGCGGAAGGGTGCGGGGCGGCGCCGAAGCTGCGCAAGTGTCGCCCCGGACGCTGATCACTGTGCGCGTTCTGCCCCGCGTTTGGCCGCTTTCACTGGTCATTTTGTCCAGCGAGCCGCCGCGGCGACCACGCACCGGCGGCGCTACGGTGTCGGCGTGGCGGACGACGAGCAGCGGCGCGAGACGGTGTCGACCGGGGTCGGTGTGCTGGACCGGGTGGTCGCGATCCTGGACGCGGTCGAGGCGAACCCGATGGGGGCCAGCGAGATCGCCCGCGCGCTGGGGCTGTCGGTGCCGACCGCCCACCGCCTGGTGTCCGCCATGGTCAAGCACGGTCTGCTGCACCGCGACGACGACGGCCGCCACCACATCGGCCCCCGGTTCGCCTCGTCCGCGCTGACGGCCGCCGCGACGCCGGTGCTCACCGGGCTGCGCGCCGAGACCGGCGAGACGGCCCAGCTGTGGGTGCTGCGCGGCGAGGACCGGCTGTGCGTGGCGAGCGAGGAGTCGCCCCACGAGCTGCGCGCCGCCGTGCCCGTGGGCACGGTGCTGCCGTTGTCGGACAAGGGATCGGCGGCTCTGGCGCTCACCGGCGCGGGCCGGGGCTGGGTGGCGAGCGTGTCCGAGCGGACCCCCGGCCTGTGTTCGGTGAGCGCGCCCGTGCGCTATCGCGGCGACGTGGTCGCGGCGGTCTGCCTGGCCGCCCCGGTGTTCCGGGTGTCGGGCGACGGGCCGGGCGCGCAGTACGGCGACCTCGTGGTCGCGGCCGCGGAAACCCTGGAAAGGGCGTTGCGCCACCGCTGAAGTCGCGCGCCGGTCTTGTGGCGCCGGGCTCTCGCGGCTTATGGTCCTTCTCGTTAAATGACAGCGTTAGTCATTATTTGAGAACGGAGGCGTTGTGGCCGACGCTCCCCTGACCGGCATCCGCGTGCTCGAACTCGGCAACTTCATCGCCGCCCCCTTCGCCACCCGCGTCTTCGCCGACTTCGGCGCCGAGGTGATCAAGGTCGAACGGCCCGGCGTCGGCGACGAGCTGCGCGGCTGGCGCCGCACCCGGGGCGGCACGTCGATGCTGTTCCGGACCATCGCGCGCAACAAGAAGTCGGTCACACTGGACCTGAAGAAGGACGAGGGCCGCGCGCTCGTCCTGGACCTGGTGCGGCAGTGCGACGTGGTGGTCGAGAACTTCCGCCCCGGCACGCTGGAACGCTGGGACCTCGGGCCGGCCGACCTCACCGCGGTGAACCCGGACCTCGTGGTCGTCCGCATCTCCGGCTACGGGCAGACCGGCCCCTACCGCGATCGCGCCGGGTTCGGCGGCGTCGCCGAAGCCTTCGGCGGGCTGCGGCAGGTCACCGGGCACCCGGACCGTCCCCCGGTGCGGCCGGCCGCGCCGATCGCCGACGCCACCGCCGGGCTCTACGGCGTCGTCGGCGCGCTGATGTTGTTGCTGGGCAAGGCACGCGGTCTCCCCCACGACGGCCCACGGGTCGCCGACGTCGCGCTCTACGAGTCGGTGTTCATGATGATGGAGTCGCTGATCCCGGACTTCGACGCCTACGGCGTGGTGCGCGAGCGCACGGCCGGGAACCTGCCCGGTGTGGTGCCCAGCGGCGTCTACCCCACCGCCGACGGGCAGTCGGTCATGATCGCGGGCAACTCCAGCGGCGCGTTCGGCCGCCTGATGACCGCGGTCGGCCGCCAGGACCTGGCCGAGGACCCGGCGCTCGCCGACGGCGACGCCCGCTCCGCCCGGGAAGACGAACTCGACGCCGCCATCACCGCGTGGACCTCGGCGCACACCGCGCCGGAGGCGGTGCGGATCCTCAACGAAGCCGGGGTGCCTGCGGGGCCGGTGCACGACGCGCGGGCCATCGCCGAGGACGAGCACTACCGCGCGCGGGACATGCTGCGCCCCCTCAAGGTCGTGGTCGAGTCCGAGCCGGAGGAGATCCGCTTCCCCGGCGTGGTGCCGCGCCTGCCGGGCGCCCCCGGCGACGTCCGGTGGGCGGGCCCGGAACTGGGCGAGCACACCGAAGCCGTGCTCGGCGGGCTGCTCGGCATCGGCGCCGACCGCCTGTCCGGCTACCGCGAGCGGAAGGTGATCTGAGGTGAGCGTGACCATCACCGACGTGGTGCTGCGCGACGGCCTGCAGGACGAGGCGGCCGTGGTGCCGGTGGCCGACCGGGTCGCGATCGCGGAGGCGCTCGTCGCCGCCGGCCTGCGGCACCTGGAAGCCGGATCGTTCGTCAACCCCGCCAAGGTGCCCCAGATGGCCGGGGCGGAGGACCTGGTCGCAGCGCTGCCGCATCAGGACTCCGTGCGCTACACCTTTCTCGCGCTCAACGCCCGCGGCGTGCGCCGCGCCGTCGCCGCGGGCGCCCGCGACGTGCTGGTCGTCGCCTCGGCCAGCAGCGGGCACAGCCGCGCCAACGCCGGCCGGGACAGCGACGCCGCGCTGGACGACCTGGCCCGCGCGGCGGCCGAGCACCCCGGAACCGCTTTCCGGGCCGGCATTTCGACCGCGTTCGTGTGCCCGTTCGACGGCGCGGTCGCCCCGGACCGGCTGGTCGCGGTCGCCCGGCGGTTCGCCGCGATGGGCATCCGCCGCATCGGGCTCGCCGATACCCTGGGCACCGCCCCGCCGGACCAGGTCATGACCTCGCTCGCGCACGTCCGCGACGCCCTGCCCGACGTCGAACTCTCCCTGCACCTGCACAACGCGCACGGTCAGGCACTGAGCACAGTGGACGCCGCGATCGAGGCGGGCGTCACCCTCTTCGACAGCGCCGCGGGCGGCTACGGCGGCTGCCCGTTCGCGCCCGGCGCCCACGGCAACATCGCCACCGAGGATCTCGTGGCCCACCTGCACGCCCGCGGCATCCCCACCGGGATCGACGAAGACGTGCTGTCCACCGCGGTCGCCACCGTGCGGGACGCGCTGCGCCGCGCCCCCGCACCGGCCTGACCGGCCGCGTCGTTCCCCTGGTCCCTCGTCAATGGTGACGTGGCCCGCCCGCGGGCGTGCGTGACCGGAACAGGTCGCAATGGTCCAGTTCGTTTCACTCCTCGTCCTCGTGGCGGTGTTCACCCTCGCCACGGTCCTGCCCGTCAACATGGGGATCCTCGCGTTCGTCGCCGCGTTCGTCGTCGGCGCGATCTCCGGCATCTCCGTGGACGACGTCACCGGATACTTCCCCGGCGACACGTTCGTCCTCGTCGTCGGCATCACGCTGCTGTTCGGGGTGGCGAAGGTCAACGGCACGATCGACCTCGTCGTCGCCGCATCGCTCAAGCTGGTGCGCGGGCGGCGGTGGGCGGTGGTGTGGCTGATGTTCGCGCTCGCCGCCGTGCTCATGTCGCTGGGGTCGGTGCTCGCGGTCGGCATGCTCGCACCCATCGCGATGCCCATCGCGGCGCGCTACCGGATCAACCCGCTGCTGATGGGCATGATGCTCAGCCACGGCGCGTTGTCGGCCGCGTTCTCCCCCACCACCGTCTACGGCGCGTTCACCACCGGCATGGTGCACGACGCTGGCCTGGACGTCAGCCCGCCGTTGCTGTTCGCCGTGCCGTTCGGGCTCAACGTGCTCATCGCCGCGGTGCTGTTCGCGGTCCTCGGGCGCGACCTGTTCGGCCGCGACGAGGACGTGGCGGGACCGGCTCAGCCGGCCGGCGGTGGCGGGTCCACCGGCACGCTCGCGCGGACCCGGACCACCGTCGTCACCGGAGCACGAGTCACCCCGCTGCGGGTGATCACCCTGACCGGCATGCTCGCGCTGCTGGTCACCGGGGCGCTCGGGATCGACGTCGGACTGGCGGCGTTCGTCATCGCCGCCGTCCTGCTGCTGCTCGCCCCGGACCGGCACAAGCCGTCGGCCGACGAGGTCGCCTCGCCCGCCGTGCTGCTGGTGTGCGGGATGCTGTCCTACATGGCGGTGCTGAAGGAGAACGGCACCCTGGCGATGCTCGGCGAGGCGGCCGCGGCACTCGGGTCGCCGGTGCTCGCCGCACTGCTGCTGTGCTTCGCCGTGGCGATCGTGTCCGCGTTCGGCTCGTCCATCGGCACCCTCGGGATCGCGCTTCCGCTGGCCGTGCCGTTGCTCGACCTCGGGCAGCTCGGGGCCGCCGGGTTCGTCGTCGCGCTCGGCTTCTGCTCCACCGTCGTGGACGTGAGCCCGTTTTCCACCAACGGGATCATCGTGCTCGCGCAGGCCGTGGTCCCCGACAAGCGCGTCTTCCAGCGCCGCATGCTCGCCTACAGCGCGCTCGTCGTGGCGGGCGCGCCGCTGCTCGCCTGGACGGCGGCGATCCTGCCGTCCGCACTCTGAATCCACAGTAGACAGGTTTGGAAAGGACACCCATGGAACACCTCACCGTGGACGGCAAGGAGCCGTCCGTGGACGCGGGCGCGTGGATCGCGCCGGGCGCGGTGGTCGCCGGCGCGGTCACCGTCGCCGCGGGCGCCGGGGTCTGGTACACGGCCGTGCTGCGGGCGGACCTGGACACGATCACCGTCGGGGCGGGCAGCAACATCCAGGACGGCACGATCGTGCACGCCGATCCCGGGTTCCCCGTCACGATCGGCTCCGGGGTAAGCGTCGGGCACCGCGCGGTCCTGCACGGCTGCACCATCGAGGACGACTGCCTGATCGGGATGGGCGCGGTGGTGCTCAACGGCGCGAGGATCGGAGCGGGCAGCCTCGTCGCGGCGGGCGCGGTGGTGCTCGATGGCACGGACATCCCGCCCGGCTCACTGGTCGCCGGACTCCCGGCGAAGGTCCGGCGCCCCCTCACGGCCGAGGAACAGGCGGGGACGCGCGCGAATGCCGAGAACTACCGGGCACTGGCGCGGGTCCACGCGCAGGCGCAGCGCACCTGACGCCCGGCGCGGCTCCGCCCGGGCATGACGCGCCTGGCGCGGATCCGAATTCGGACTCGGCGCGGCCTGCGCCCGGCGCTTGTCCGCACCGTGCTCGGGCGGCGTGAAACCCGCGCTGGGCGCAGCGCGGAGCGGCGTCCAGCGCGGAGCCACCTGCGGTGCGCGGTGGGGCCCGGCGCAGCTCAGCGAGAGGAGCCACCCCGGCGGCGGCCGGTGCGGGCACCCGCGGAGAAGGCCGCGGCCCCGCCCGACCGCCGTGTGGAGGTGGCTCCCGCACGGCCTGATTGCCGCTCGCCGCCCGGTTGCTGCCGCGCTCCCGGCTCCTGCCGGGCGCTACCGCCGGACCGGCGCTCGCCCGCGGCACGGCCAGACTGCTGCCGCGCGTCCGGCTCGCGCCGGCCGGCACCGCCAGACCGGCGCGCGCCCCGGCCCGACTCCTGCCGGCTCTCACCACCCGAGTTCTGCCGCGCCTCACCACGGCCCGACTCTTGCCGACGGTCACCACGCAAACTCTGCCGCGCCTCACCACGGCCCGGCTGCTCCCGCACGTCCCCACCCGGCTTGCGCCGCGCGCCACCGGTACCTCGCGCGGCCGCACCCGCCCGCTTCTCCCGCGGCTCCGCGCCCGACCGGCGCGACGCACCCGCACCACCCCGGCCCGCGGCCGCACCCGCGCCGCTGCGCGCTGGGGGCTTTCGGAAGACCCGGTCGCCCGGGGCGAGCTCGGCCAGCAGCGAGTGCCCGGGCGCCAGCCGGGTCGTGACCGGGCTGATCCCGGCCTTCCTGGTCAGGTCGCGGACGTCCGAAATCTGGTCGTCGGTCATCAGGGTGATCACCACGCCCGCCGCGCCGGCTCGGGCGGTGCGGCCGGACCGGTGCAGGTAGGCCTTGTGCTCGACCGGCGGGTCGGCGTGGATGACCCGCGCCACGTCGTCCACGTGGATGCCGCGGGCGGCGATGTCGGTGGCCACCAGCGTGGTCGCGCTGCCGTCGGCGAACGCGGCCAGGTTGCGGGTCCGCGCGGTCTGGCCGAGGTTTCCGTGCAGCTCCACCGCGGGCACGCCCGCCGCGACCAGCTTGCGCGTCAGCGCCTTCGCCCGGTGCTTGGTGCGGGTGAACACGACCGTCCGGCCGGGCGCGGCCGCGAGGTCCACCAGGACATCAAGCCGTGTGTCCGGCTCGACGTGCAGCACGTGGTGCTCCATCGTCGCCACCGGCGAGCGCGCGGAGTCGACGCTGTGCGTGACCGGGTCGGTGAGGAATCGCTTCACGAGCACGTCGACCCCGGCGTCCAGGGTGGCTGAGAACAGCAGCCGCTGGCCATCGCGCGGCGTGCGGTCCAGTAGCCGCTTCACCTGCGGCAGGAACCCGAGGTCGGCCATGTGGTCGGCCTCGTCGAGGACGGTGATCTCGACGGCGTCGAGGTGCGCGTGCCCGCTCGCGAGGTGGTCGGCGAGCCGGCCGGGGCACGCGACCAGCACGTCGACCCCGGCGCGCAGCCCGGCGATCTGCGGCGCGGCGCCGACCCCGCCGAACACGGTCATGGTGCGCAGCGACAACGCCTCGGCCAGCGGCGCCAGCGCCGCGTCGATCTGGGTGGCGAGCTCGCGGGTCGGCGCGAGGATCAGCGCGCGGGGCCGCCCTGGCCGGCGCGGCGTGCGGCTCGCGGCGAGCCGGGTCAGCACCGGGAGCGCGAACGCGTAGGTCTTGCCGGAGCCGGTGCGGCCCCGGCCGAGCACGTCCCGGCCGGCCAGCGAGTGCGGCAGGGTCGCCGCCTGGATCGGGAACGGCGCCTCGATGCCCCGCTCGGCGAGCGCGGCGACCAGCACCGGGGGCACGCCGAGCGCGGCGAAGGAAGGCACAGCGGAAGCGGACACAGGGGCAGAGGTCACGGGGAAGGCTCCGAACGTCGGGGGTCGTCCTGCCCGGCGCGGACCGGCACGGTCGCGGCACGTGGTGGCCGACAACGAAACGCGGCCCGAGGCAGAACTGTGCGGGCCGCGATCACCAGTGTAGACCACGGTGCCGCTTGACCGGACGGGATTCAATCCCGCCATGATCCGACAACTGCGTCTCCGGCGGACGATCACCGCACTCACCCTCGCTGTCGCCGGGGCGGCCGTGGCCGCGCCCGCCGCCCAGGCCGACGAAGACGGCCGCGTGCCGCAGCTGCTGTTCTACCACCACGCCTACGACGGGACAGACAGACCGCGGACGCCGTCGAGCACTCCGCCTACCTGCTGGAGTTCGCGAACTTTGAGGTCCGCACCACCACCGGCGGCGGCATCACCTGGACCGGCCGCTACTTGAAGGGGCGCGAGACCTACCTCGAAAGCCGCGCTGACGCGCCTCGACGAGCGGATCGCCCTGCCGGTGCTGGCGATCCGCGCGGCGGACTGGGTGCCGCAGGTGCGCGAGCGCGCCCGGCGGGAGTGCCTGCGCCACCTCTTCCGCGACCCGATGACCGCGGTGGACCTGTTCCCGTTCGCGTGCCTGCTGCGGCCACGCGCGCAGGGCGAGTGGCTGGCCGAGACGCTCGAAGGCATGCTGCGGACGCCCGAAATCCGCTCGGCCGCGCTCGCCTCCCCCGGCCCGCTCACCCGCCGGGCCGTCTACGGCTCCGGGCACGCCGACGTCGGCGAGCTGACGGCCGGGCTACTGGACACGGACCTGAAGATCCGGCTGACCTGCGCGGACGCCCTGGCCGGCAGCACCGACCCCGAGGTGCTGCGCCTCCTCCGCACCAGCGGAACGGCTGCCCTGCGCACCAGGGCGATCCGCGGCCCCGCCGACGCGCTGCCGGCGCTGGCCGACCCCGCCTCGCTGGTCCGCGCGTACGCCCAGTTCATCCTGCGCCGCGCGGGCGAGGACCCGGCGCCGCAGTACCGCGAGCTGGTGACCACGGCGGCGAGCCCGGGCGCGGTCGCGGGCCTCGGCGAGACCGGAACCGAGGCCGACGGGGCGGTGCTCCTGCCGCTGCTCGCCGATCCCCGGCCCAAGGTGCGCGCCGAAACCGTCCGCGCCTTGCGGCACCTGCGGGTGCTCCCTGTGGACCGCCTGGCGCCGTTGCTGGGCGACCCGTCCCCGCGCGTCGCCCGGCAGGTGGTGCTCGCGCTGCGCGGGTGCGCCACCGAGATCGACGAGGCGGCGCTCCGCCGCATGCTCGATCCCGGCCAGCCCGGGCACCGCAGGCGCAACGCGTTCCAGCTGCTGTCCGCCCGCGACACCTGGACCCGCCTCGCCCTCGACCTGCGCCTGCTGCTCGGCCCGAACGAGCCGCTCCGGGAAACCGCTCACAGCGACTTGCGGAACTGGTTCGCCCACGGGTCCGCGACCACCTACACCGCCCCGGGTGGCGAGCGGGCCGCCGAACTGCGCGACCTGCTCAGCCGCGCGGAACCGCTGCTCGGCGCGACTCATGCCCGGGTGCTGCGCCTGTTCCTCTAGACCGCAGCAGGACCAGCGCCTGCACCCCGGTGTAGGCGAGCAGCGCGGCCCCGGCCACGGCGCTCACCTGCAGGCCGTGCACGAACGCCGCCCTGGCCGCGGCCAGCAGCGCCTCGGCCTGCGCGGGAGGCAGCCCGGCGGCCGCGGCGACCGCGCCGCCGAGGGTTTCCCGCGCCGTATCCCCCGCCTCGCCCGGCACGCCGGCCCGGTAGACCGCCGCCGCGATGCTGCCCAGCACCGCGGTCCCGAGCGCGCCGCCCAGCTCGAACCCCGTCTCCGAGATCGCCGACGCCGCACCGGCGCGCGAGGGCGGCGCCGCGGTGATGATGAGGTCGTTGGTGAGCGTCTCCGACAACGACACGCCGAAGCCGACCAGCGCCATCCCGGCCACCAGGACCGCGAGTCCACTGTGGACGCCGACCGTCACCAGCGCCGCGAAACCCGCCGCCGCGGCCAGCAGCCCGCCGCCGATCAGCCGCGGGACCGGAACGCGCCGGGCGAGCCGGGCGGCGGTGAACGAGCCCGCGATCCCGGCGACCATCGTCGGCAGCAGCCACAGCGCCGCCGTCAGCGGCCGCAGCCCCAGTACCAATTGGAGGTACTGCGGCACCAGGAACAGCAGGCCGACGAGCGCGAACACGCCGAGCATGTTGGTCAGCACCGACGCGCTGAACCGGCGGTCCCGGAACAATGCCAGGTCCAGCATCGGATCCGGCAGCGCCCGCTGACGTCGTACGAACACCACCGCGAGCGCCGCGCCGGCCAGCACGCTCCCGGCCGCGAGCGAATCGGCGCCGTGCTCGGCGAACCGCTTGACGCCGTACACCACGGGCAGCACCGCGGCCAGCGACAGCACGGCGGACAGCGGGTCGAAGCGGCCGGGCCGCGGATCGCGCGCCTCCGGCAGCAGGAACGGCCCCGCGACGAGCAGCACCACCATCACCGGCACGTTGATCAGGAACACCGAGCCCCACCGGAAGTGCTCCAGCAGCCAGCCGCCCAGCACCGGGCCGAGCGCCATCCCGCCGGAGAACCCGGCGCCCCACACCGCGATCGCGGTCCGCCGCCGCGCCGGGTCGGTGAAGATCGAGCGGATCAGCGCCAGCGTCGACGGCATCAGGGTCGCCCCGCCCACGCCGAGCAGCACCCGCGCCGCGATGAGCATGCCCGGGCTGGTCGCGAACGCCGCGGCCACGGACGCGACGCCGAACGCGACGGCGCCGGACAGCAGCAGTTTGCGCCGCCCGATCCGGTCCCCCAGCGTGCCCATCAGCACCAGCAGCCCGCCGAGCACGAACGAGTAGATGTCGACGATCCACAGCTGCTCGGCGCCGGTCGGGCCGAGGTCCTCACTCAGGTACGGCAGCGCGAACCCGAGCACCGTCATGTCGACGCTGATCAGCAGCACCGGCAGGACCAGCACACCCAGCGCGGCCCAGTCCCGGCGTCCCCCGGCCATCACGACCCCTTTCTGAACAGTCCGGACGGTACAGTTTGCCCCTCAGATCGAAACTAAACCGTCCGGACGGTATAGTCAAGCGCCATGGGACGCCCCTCCGCGCGGGAACAGATCCTCGACGCCTACCAGGACATCCTCATCGAGAGCGGTTCGGCCGCGGTCACGCTCGACGCCGTCGCCGCCCGCGCGAAGGTGTCCAAGGGCGGGCTGCTGTACCACTTCGGGTCAAAGGACGCCCTGCTCGACGGCCTCCTCGACCGGCTGCTGCGGCTGACGGCCGCGGACGTCGAGTACGCGCGCACCGCCCCCGAGGGCGTGGTGCGCTACTACCTGCTCTCCTCGGTGACCGACGCGGACATGACCAAGCCGGCGCACCGCGCGTCGATCGCCGCACTGCGGCTGCTGGGCAGCGAGCCGAAGGTCACCGAGGCGATGAACGAGGCCGGCCGGCTGTGGTCGGAACTGCTGGCCGGGCACGTGAGCGATCCGCTCACCGCCGAGATCGTGGGCCTGCTGGGCGACGGGCTGTACCTGCGCGCCACGCTCGGCGGGCAGGCGCCCCAGCCGTTGCTCGACCGGTTGCCGGAAGCCCTGCGCCGGCTGGGCCTGTCCTGAAGCTCAGGCGGTAGGCACCCGCGCCCAGGCGCTGACCAGCGGCGGCAGGATCGCGATCGCGCCGGCTTCCGTCGCCTCGGCGACCAGCCGGGCGGGCAGGCGGTCGAGGTCGCCGACGTCCAGTCCGAGTTGGACGGCCACCGGCAACAGGGCGCGCCACACGCCCATCACGAAGCCCAGGATGTCCGGGGACAGTGGGCCGAGGCACGCGCCCATCGTCAAGGCGGGCATGGGCAGGCCGGCCGTGCGGAAGAGCCCCGGCAGCGCGGTGCCCGTCTCGGTGGTCGCGCCCGCCCCCCCCCGGAACGCCTGCACGATGACGTCCCGCACCCGGTCGAACAGCGGGATCTCCGGGGCACTGCGGGCGCCGCTGACCTCGAAGTCCTGGAAGGACACCAGGCCGCCCGGCCGGACCAGCCCGGCCAGCCGCCGCAGCGCGGCGACCGGGTCCGGCAGGTGCATGAGGATCAGGCGGCCGATGACCGCGTCGAACGGTCGGGCCCCGTCCAGCTCCTCGATCGCGGCGTGGCGTGGCGGAATGTGACGTTCGACAGCCCGGCCCCGGCGGCCCGCTGCGCGGCGAGGTCGAGGATCGAGGCCTGCGCGTCGACACCGGTCACCGACCCCGCGGGCCCGACCAGGTGCGCCGCGGCGATCGACACGTCGCCCGGGCCGCAGGCGACGTCAAGGACGCGCATGCCGGGTTCGAGCCCGGCCTGGCGCAAGGCGTGCTCGGTGTGGCCGCGGTAGAGGCGCCCCTGCAGCAGGAGCCGCTCGACCTCGGGATCGTGGTGCCCGAGCACGTAGCCGGTTCCGGTGCTCACCCGCCCAGTCTGCCCGCGCTGCGGGCGGACCGGGAAAACGGCCCGTGAACAACCGCCGGGAACGCACCGGGCCAGGTGGTGAGACGCGAAAGTGACCTTGGTCCCCGCCGGAGGTGACTTCCGCCGGGTCGCGCGCGGCCCGGTCGGCTCTAGGTTGGAGACGTCACCTGCGAAAGGGGACTGCCGTGATCACCGTGTTCCTGGTCGACGACCACGAGGTCGTGCGCCGTGGGGTCGCCGAGCTGCTCGGCACCGACGCCGAACTCGAGGTCGTCGGCGAAGCCGCCACCGCCGCGCAGGCCATGGCCCGGATCCCGGCGCTCAACCCCGACGTCGCGGTGCTCGACGTGCGCCTGCCCGACGGCAACGGCATCGAACTCTGCCGTGAGCTGCGGTCGCGGATCCCCGAGCTCAACGTCCTCATCCTGACCTCCTACACCGACGAGGAGGCCATGCTCAACGCCATCCTCGCCGGCGCGGGCGGCTACGCCATCAAGGACATCGCCGGGCTACACCTGGTGTCGGCCGTCCGCGAGGTCGGCTCCGGCCGGTCCCTGCTCGACACGCGTGCCGCGTCGACCCTGATGGCCAAACTGCGGACGAACGCCGCCGACCACGGACCGCTGGCCGGCCTCACCGACCGCGAGCGCACCCTGCTGGACCTCATCGGCGAAGGACTCACCAACGCGCAGATCGCCCAGCGCATGTTCCTCGCCGAGAAGACCATCAAGAACTACGTCTCCCGGCTGCTGGCCAAGCTCGGACTGGAACGCCGCACCCAGGCCGCCGTCCTCGCCGCCAAACTCCAGACCGGCGAGCACGCCGACGCGCCCCGGCCCGGCGCGCCCGTGGTGCGCTGACGGCGCCACGCCGGGCAGCGGTCAGGGCGCGGGCACCACCGCGGCCCGCGCGATGGCCCGGCGCGCGTGGACCTTCGCGATGCGGGAGCTGACGAGCAACACGGCCACCACGACCGCGCCCACGACCCCGGCCAGCCGGTTGACGTCGACGGCAGGCTCCCACCGCAGCGTGCCGTCCTTGATGACGTAGGCCCCGGTCGGCTTGGCGGTCAGGCCGAACCCACCGCCCTCGCCGTGCTGTCCCTCCTTGTCGACGCCGTCGCCGCCGCCGGCCCCGCTGGCGACGCTCGCCGCCGCGATCACCGTGATGCCGTCCTTCTCGTAGGGCTCGGTGTACACGAGCTTCGCACCGGCCGAGCTCTTCGCCTTCTCGATCAGCTCGTCGATCTTCATCGCGACCCTCCTGGAGACCTGTGGATGAAGGCATCGTGGTGCGCCCGCGGCCCCGCGCGGAAGTGCCGATGGTCCCCGGGATTCACGACAAACGTCCGACGCAGGCGAAGTCCGCTCACGGCAAGCGAACGGGGCGCCACGGGCAGCGGCGCCCCGTTCGCTGCACGAGGTCAGGCCTTCGGCCGGTCCTGCGGCATCGTCGCGCTGCCGGGCGACGACGGCGGCATCGCCGCGGTCCGTTCCTGCGGCATGGCGGTTTCGGCCGCGTGCCGCGGAGCACCCGCGCCGGCTTCCCGTTCCGCGTCCTCGCGGCCGCGGCGGTAGGCCTCGGCCCTGGTGCGGGCCGACGGGATCTCCTCCTCGGCCCGGTTGAGCCAGCGGTCCCAGCGCTGCTGCATCGGCCGCATCAGGCCACCGCCCGCGCCGACGACCAGCACACCGCCGACGGTCGCGAGCAGCGCGATCAGCACTGGCCCGGTGACCGTGGTGGCCACGCCGATCTGGTTCAGCGCCGCGATCACACCGAAGGCGATCACCACGACCTGCACCATCTTCGCGACCAGCGGGCCGTAGCTGAGCCCGCCCATCGCGCCGCGGATCAGGTCGTGCAGCGCGCTGCCGACGGCGGCCGCGACGATCACGATGACGATGGCCACGATGGCGCGCGGCAGCCAGGCGACGATGGCCGCCAGGATGGCGCTGACCGGGTTCGGCCCGAACACGCCGAACGCCAGCTGCAGGGCGATCAGCAGGACCGCGTAGTAGACGAGCGCGGCCAGCAGCCCGCTCGCGTCGTACCGGGACTGTTCCAGCGCTCGCTTGATCCCGCCGCGCTCCACGGCCCGGTCGAAACCGACCCGTTCGAGTACGACTTTGACGACCTTGCGCAACGCTTTCGCGACGAGCCAGCCGACGACCAGCACAACGAGGAATACGGCGAACTTCGGCAGGAACGTGATCACGGCTCCGACCGCGTCGTTCCAGAATTCGGTGACGTTCATCTATCACATCCGTGAACTGAGGGGACCGGGCGCCCGGCCCGGGCCGGAAACGGTGTCCGGACCGGACCGGGCCGGGAAGGGGGTCAGTGCATGAGCTTGCGCCGGCGGCCGCCCCGCAGAGCCGTGGCCAGCGAGACCCCGAGGACGGCGAGCACCAGCTGGGTCAGCACTTCGAGCCAGTCGATACCGTCGGTGTCGGCGTACCCGACACCCCGGGCGATCGCGGTGCCTGCGAAGGCCGCGACGATACCGACGACGATGGTCAGCCAGATCGGGATGTTCTGCTTCCCCGGCGCGAGCAGGCGGCCGAGGACACCGATGACCAGCCCCACGAGCAAGGCACTGATGATTCCGGATATAGCCATCGCAACTCCATTGTTCGGCGATGGTTCCGGATTCCCGGACAATTCCCGATGAAACCTATTTCACATCAGCGCCGATCCGACAGCAACGGGCCGAGCGGGCCGAGATCGATGTTCAATTCCTCCGGGGAGACGCCGAAATGCTCGCACAGTTCCGTCATGCGCTCGTCCAGCCGCATCAGCGTCAGCCCGATCGCTTCGACCTGCTCGTCGGTGAGGTCGCCGCGGTCCACCCGGCGCAGTGCCTGTTTCTCCATCAGTTGCCGCAGCAGTTCCACCACGGTCAGCACGAGGCCGGCCAGACCGCGCTCGACGCTGTCCGGATCGGTGTCGATGCGGCGCTTCGCGGGGTCAGTCATCGGCGGGCTGCAATGCGCTCACGGAGGACAGCAGCGTCCGCAACGAGATGTGCACGAGGTCGACGTCGGCGATGGACAGGGTGATCTCGCCGGTCACGACGACTCCGCCGGCGAGAACCCGGTCGAGGAGGTCGACCAGCGCCACCGGCTGGTCGGCGACGGGCGCGGGAACCGGTTCGGTCATGTTTCCTCCAAGGACGAGAACGAGTACGGCGGCCACGGCCCGGTGAGCTGCACCCGGATCGCCGGGCTCTCGTCGTCGCAGGCCGCCACCGCCTCGGCGAAGGCGCGCGCGTCGTCGTCGCCGACAAGGTAGGCGGCGTTGAGCACCATCTGCCGGTCGTCACCGGACAACGCCTTGCTCTGCAACGGGTGCAGGCGCGCGCCGGCGGCCAGCGCCGCGAGTCTGGAGTGGACCTTCGCGGCCTGCTCGCGTGCGAGCCGTTCGGATTCCGCGCGCGCGTCGCGTTCCGCCCGGCGCCGGGCGAGGTACGCCGTCCCGGCCCCCCGGCGGGACGGTGTCTCCTCGCGCCCGGGCGGCGGCTCTCCGGCGAAGACCTTGACGCCCCACTCGGTCCGCCCGGCGACGCGGTCCAGGGTACGCGCCAGCTCGTGCCCGCGGTGTTCGAGGACGCGGCGCACGCCGTGCTCGTCGCGGTACACGGTGGCCAGCCGCACCGGCACGACCGGACCGGCGCCGGCGAGGGCACCGACCACGGCATCGTGCGCGCGGGCCACGGCGCCGAGCCAGTCCAGGTCCTCCAGGTTGCGGTGCAGGGCCTCCTCGCCGAACGTCTCCAGTGGAACGTCGCCGACGACCGCCGCCAGCCTGCCGGCCTCCACCGTGCGCAGCACTTCCCCGGCGACGCCGGGCAGTTCGCCTGCCGCGCCGGCGCCCTCCCGCCGGGTCACGGCGTAGAGCCAGATCCCGCTGTCCTCAGTCACGGTGCCGGTCCTCGATCACGGCGCGGTCTTCCGCGCCCTCCAGCTCCTCGACGCGGGCACGCAGCTCGCGGTTCTCCCGCTGCAGCCGGGTGGTGTCGCCGGAGAGCCACGGATCGCTTTCCCACCAGTTGATCCCGACCTCGCGCGCGGTCTCCAGCGAGGCGATCACCAGCCGCAGCTTGATGGTCAGCAGTTCGATGTCGAGCAGGTTGACCCTGATGTCCCCGGCGATCACCAGCCCCTTGTCGAGCACTCTCTCGAGGATGTCCCCCAGGTTGGCGGGCTGGTGGTTGCCGAGCGCAGGGGACCCGCCTCCGCCCGGCGTGGTGGCCGGCTGCCCAGTCGCCATGTCAGGACACCCCGCTTCCGCTGTCGGCCCGGCCGCGGACATATCGCTTGGTGCGCCGGTAGGCGAGCAGCTCACCGTCCACGCCGAGTTCCAGCTCGTAGAGGGCGAGCATGTCGGCCGAGGACGGGATGCGCCGGTCCTCCAGCACTTCGAGCTCGACGAGCCAGCCGTCGTCGGTGGGTTCGACCGAGGTGACCGACACCGGGTTCCGGCTGATCAGCTCGCCGGCGTGGGCAAGCGCCCGCGACGCCGCTTCCGGGGCGGACAGCGCGCCGTCCCCTCCGGCCTCATCGCGTGGAGCCACTGGCGATCACCTCTCCTTCTCGTCGGTCTCCGTCATGTCGAGCCGCCGCAGGACCTGCTGCTGGACCTCGGCCTCCTCCTCGGGCGAGATCTCCCCGGCCGCGCGTTTCTCCTCCGCCGCTTCGAGTTCGCGGCGGATCGACGCGGGCGCGGCGATCTCCTCGTTGACCCGGCGCTGGATCAGCTCACCGAGCTGAATCACGCCGCAGACCGGCAGCAGCGGGAAGCCCAGGATCCCGGACAGCAGGCCCATCGGCTACGCCTCCGGCCGTTGTGTCACAACGAAATCGTAGGCCGCGAGCGGACCCAGCAGGCGCACCTCGGCGCGGCCCGACCAGTCCCGCGCGACGCGGTCGACGGCTTCCTCCAGATCGGACTGCTTGGCCGTCTCGACGAGGCACGCGAGGTGCACCGCGTCCTCTTCGTGCGTCGGCTCGCGCGGGGCGATCTGGGCGCCGGTCCCGGCGATCGCGTCGGCGACCCGCTTGGTGTCGGCCTCGCGCCGGGCGGCGATCGCATTGCCGATCCTCTCGCCCAGCGCGATCCGCTCGTTGCGCGTGGCGTCCGCGGGCTTCCCGCGGATCGCCTCGCGCAGCTGGGCGAGCTGCTCGTCGGACTCGAGGATCTCGCGGAGGATGGTCTCCTCCACGTAGCGCGCCTTGACGACGTACTGCGCCTTGCCCTCCAGCTCATCCAGTGCCGCGACGAAGTCGTCCTGGTTGGCTTCGAGCAGTTCGGTGCGCACGGCGTCCTCGTCGGTGACCACGGCGCCGAACCGCAACGGCAGCACCGGCACCTCGGCGGCGGCCGCGTCGAGCAGCGCCGCGTGCGCGGTGAGGTCCTCGGGCCGCCCGAGCGGCTTGTCCCTCGGCACCTCGCTCACCAGCGCCGCGATCCGGTCGTGCTTGACCGCGCGGACCTCGGCGGGCGGGTCGCCGACGCCGCGGGCCTCCGGGTCGGTCTCCACGTCGGACGGCACGATGCCGTACACGTAGACCACGGTCTCGCGCTCCTCGGTCATCGCCCGCCGCCCTTCCGGCGCCCGGCGCGGTCCGTCTCCTCGTTGCCGCCGAGGAGGTCCTGCAGCTTGTCACCGGCGGCTTCGAGTGCTCCCCGGGTCTTCGCCTTGGCGCCGCCGGAGGTCACGTCCTCCAGCAGGTCCGGCAGGCCCTTCTGTTCGGTGTCGGAGATGTCGAGCCGGTTCACCGCCTCCGCGAACCGCAGGTAGGTGTCCACGCTCGCGATCACGACCCGTGCGTCGATGGTCAGCAGTTCGATCCCGACCAGCGACACGCGCACGTAGGCGTCCAGGACGAGTCCCTTGTCCAGGATCGTGTCGATCACGTCCGCGAGGCTGCTGGAGGTGGGCCGGTCCAGGCCCCCGCCGCCGCCCGATGGCTGCACCGCTGTCGTCATCGCCTGCTCCCCCGTCCTCTGCCCGCCGACGCCCGGGCGCGTGTACGTCGCGCCGGCGGTTCCTCGGCCTCTTCTTCGGGTTCTTCCTCGTCGGGCGCCTCGGCCTCGTCGGCCTCGGGTTCCTCGGGTTCTTCCTCGTTCCCGGGTTCCTCGTCGCTGTCCTGGACCTCGCCGTCGTGGATCTCGCCGCGCCAGCCCTCGACGTCGTCCGGGTGCAGGATCGCCTCGGTCATCACGTACCGCTGGAAGTGCTTGAGCTCCAGCCGCGCGCGCCGTCCCTGGGCCCGCCAGATGTTGCCGGTGCGCTCGAACAGCCCCTGCGGGTGGTACTCCAGCACCAGCACGACGCGGGTCAGGTCCGGGGTCAGCTCGTGGAAGGTCACCGCGCCGTCGACGTGCCCCTTCTCGCCCTTGGACCGCCACACGATGCGCTCGTTGGGGACCTGTTCGAGGATCGTGGACTCCCACGTGCGGCGCGACCAGAAGATCTGCGCCTTCCACGTCAGCGTCTCGTCGCTTGTCTGGTCGACGTACTCGACCTTCTTCATGAAGCGCGGGAACTCGGTGAAGCGGGTCCACAGGTCGTAGACCAGGTCGATCGGGGCGCCGATGTCGGCCTGCTCGACGATGTTGGTGACCTTGAGCTTGCCGCCCCCGCCGCCGCCGACGGAGTCCTTCACCTTGTCCGCGAGCCCGGACAGCCCGCCCTTGACCGCGCCCATCATGGCCTTGCCCTTGACGCTGGGCTTGCCGCCGGTGACGGCTTCGATCAGGCCGCCACCGCCGCCACCCGAGGCGTAGTCCTGGAGGCGGCCGGAGGTCGAGGTGATCCGGTTGGCCAGCGAGGTCGAGGCGCGGGTGGTGACCGCGCCGGCCAGTTTGCGCAGGGCTTCGGTCAGCTCGGTGGACGGCTTCGGGACGGCGTCGGCCACGCCGGAGACGGTGTCGGTGGCCGCGCCGGTGGCCTTGTCGAGGGTCTTCTTGATCTGGCCGGTCGCCATGGCGCTCACCTCCGCGCCCGGCGGACCGGGGTGCGGGCGGCGGCCGCCCGGCCGGTGCGGCGCGCCCGGGTCGGAGCGGGCTCTTCGCCTTCGTCCTCGTCCTCGAGCTCGGGTTCCCGTTCGGCCCGGCGGCGCCGAGTGGCGGTGCGGCGGGCGCGCGCTGGTGGCGCGGGCTCCTCTTCTGGCTCCTCCTGGGCCTCTTCGTCCTCTTCTGGCGCTTCTTCGGACCGGTCCTCGGTCTCCTCGTCGGTCTCCTCGGGCTCCTCTTCGGCGCCCTCGTCCCCGGACGCGCGCTTCGCACCGTCCTGGAGACGTTCGCTGAGCGACTCGATGCGCTGCGAGGCCGCCGTCACCGCGGCCGCCTTCGCCGCGCTCAGCAACTGGTCGCGGGCGACGTCGGTCAGTTTCGTCAGCTCCGCGGACGAGCCGAGCTGGCTCAGGCCGTTCTGGAGCAGCTTCCCCGGGGTGACGCCGGTCTTGCCGGTCGCCCCCGCGGCCGCGATCATCAGCGCCAGGCGCATCTTCTTCGTGCGGCCCAGTAGGTAGCCGAGCCCGACACCGAGGGCGACACGCGATCCTGCCTTCATTCGTAAGTCCTCCTGACTCCGGCGATTGGCGAGTCCTGCCGACAACCCACGCGCCACCCCCCGAACTCATCGGGGCGAGCAGGATGTACCGGGCGAGAACTACCCTGCGGCCCCACCGGAAAAACTGCGAGCGGCGCGCGAAAAACAATTTCCACGAAACGATCTCTCTTCAAGATCTACTCACCGCGTTCCCTACTGGCGCGTCAAGACGCGGTTCAGCAGCTCGTCGTCCGCGGCGGCGTGCGAGGCGGACTTATACTCCGGACAATCGCCGCGACAATTCACCGGGAAAATGGGTGACGAAACGAGTACCGATAGCGAGGGAACCGAGAGTGGATCCGCTGTCACCGGAACCGCGGCGAAGTTGCTTTCGGCTGCCCGCGCGCGGCGGCGACTGTCGCAACGGGAACTGGCGCGCCTGGCCGGCGTGCCGCAGTCGACGGTGGCGACGATCGAGGCCGGGCGCCGTCAGCCGTCGGTCGCGATGCTGGAACGCCTCCTGCGCGCCGCGGGGTTCCACCTGGCCACCGAACTCGTGAACGCGCTGCGCCCGAGCGAACTCCTGGAGCGGCAGCGCCGGAACGTCACCGAGGTCCTCGCGCGGTCCCCGGTCACACGCGCGTGGCTGACCGGCCCCGCCGCCCGCGGCGAGGACCGCCCTGACTCCGGCCTCGACCTGGCGGTGGAGCTACGCCCTGGCACGGCGGCTGGCGCGGTCGCCGGGCTGGCCGGCGAACTGTCCGGGCTGCTCGGCTGCCCGGTCGCCGTCACGACCGGCGACCCGGGCGGTGCAGACGACTTCTTCTACACGCGCAGCGGTTAGTCGGTCACGAGCGGTGGAGCCGACCGGCACCCGCTAGACCGCCACCACCGGGTGGCGGACGACGGCACCGAACAGGTAGCCCTGCGCGTTGTACGGCTCGGTGTCCGGCTGGGCCACGCCGTGGCGGTCGACCGCGCGCGCCCGCATCGTGTGCTCACCCGGTCGCGGGCGCCAACGCAATGTCCACCGCTGCCACCCGCCGCCGCTGCCGACGAACTCGGCACGCCGCCAGGTGCGGCCGTCGTCGGTGCTCACCTCGACCCGGCCGATGCCGCCGGACCCGGACCAGGACCGGCCCCGCAGCACGTGCTCCCGGTCCGCGGCGAGGGTCGCCCGCCACGGCAGTTCGAACACGCTCTTGGTGTTCTGCCGCGTCACCAGCACACCGTCTGGCGAGTAGTCCGGGCCGGTCAGCCGGTAGTACTGCGTGTCCCACGGCGAGTCGAGCGGGGTGCGGGACACCTGGATGCGGCCGAGCCACTTGATGGACGCGATGCCGATCCAGCCCGGCACCACCAGCCGCGCCGGGAAGCCGTGGTCCGGTGGCAGCGGTTCGCCGTTCATCTCGTAGGCGACCAGCACGTCGTCGAGCGCCTTGGCCACCGGCAGCGGGCGCCGCACCCGGCCCAGGTTCACCCCGCCGGCGACGTAGTCCGCGTCGAGGCCTTCGGGCAGCACGTCGACGGCGTCGCGGGCGAGGCCGGCTCGGTGCAGCAGCGTGGCCAGCGGCACGCCGCGCCAGCGCGCCACCCCGATCGCACCGAGCCGCCACGCGGTGCCGGCGACGGTCTGCCCCTGCTGGGAGGTGAAGAAACTGCGCCCGTTGCCCGCGCACTCGATGGCCGCGGTGATCGTCTCCGACGGCAGGCGCAGCAGGTCGTCGTAGGTGACGGTGACCGGGCCGCCGCGCAACCCGTCGCCGGTGATCTCCAGGCGCCAGGTCCGCGCGTCGAGCAGCGGGGTGGCGGTGTGGTTGCGCACGAAGAACCGCGACGCCGGCACGATGTCGCCGACCGGGTGCGGCGAGTCCCACCGCAGCTCGGCGTTCGTGCCGAGCACGGTGAAGTCCTCCGGCGGCACGGGTTTCACGATGGGAGTGTCGGCCGCCGCGGCCGCCGTTGTCCACAACGGACCGGCGGCGACGGCTCCCGCCATGCCGAGCAGGGTCCGCCGACGCAGGTTCACAGCGCGAGGTCCGCGGCGAGAACGTGGAAGGCTTCCCGTTCCCGTGCGGAGAGCGGCACCGTGAGACGGTCCGCCGGATGCCCCAGCGGCGGACAGTCCGGGCGTGACAGCGCGAAGCCGACGTCGTAGGGCGCGCCGACCGGGACCATCGCGTGACCGATGCTGCCGAGCGCGCGCCCGAACGCGCGGAGGATCCGGGCCACCGTCACCACCCCCTGAGCCGTGGAAGTCCCTCGGATCATGGGGGATTCCGGCGGTTTCGCGGTAGCCGTCCCACAAAGCGGGCAACGGCTCAGCGCGGCCGGGTCAGGCGTGCGCCTGCGACATCTCCCACGGCGCCTGGGGCAGCACGTCACCGGTCTCCAGCAACGACTTCAGGTTGGCCAGCACCGCGGGCCAGCCGCTGGAGATGCCGTCGCGCATCTCCTCGTTGGGCAGCTTCTCGTGGGTCACGGTGAGCCGCACGATCTGCTCGTGCGGTTCGACGGCGAAGGTGACCACCGACGGATCCCGCGACTCGCCCGGCGAATCCTCGAACGTGATGACCAGCCGGGTCGGGGGCTCGGACTCGAGCACCTTCCCCACGACGTCCACGGCGCCCGACCCGTCGACGCGGCGGTGCTCCCACGCCGAACCGGGCTGCCAGTCGGAGATGTTGGCGTGCCCCCAGTAGCGGGCGGTCAGGTCCGCGTCGGTGAGCGCCTGCCACACCTGCTCGGCGCTCGCGCGGATGTAGGTGACGTAGACGTAGTCCGGGACGGTCATGGCGGACTCCTCTGCCTGGGTTTTGATGGCCGCGAGCGCACGCAGCCGGGGTTTGTCGAACTCGGCGATCCAGCGCTGCTCGATTTCGTGGATGGGCCCGGGGTTGAGGTAGTGCAGGCGCTCGCGGCCGCGACGCACCACGGTCACGAGGTTGGCCCGCACCAGGACGTCGAGGTGCTGGGTCGCCGACTGGCGGGCCATGCCCAGCGGCTCGCACACCTGGCTCAGGGTCTGCCCGTTCTGCTCCCGCAGGCGGTCGAGCAGCAGCCGCCGGGTCGGGTCGGCCAGCGCCTTGAACACCACGTCCATCGCTTCCGCGCTCACGCCGACCATTATGCAGGTAATTACCTGCCTTTTGTCAACAACGACTTCGGCGCGGCTGCACAACCGCTGGTTGTGGCAGTAGGTTCGGCGTCGTGGATCTCGAGGCGGTGCGCACCTTCGCCGCGGTCGCCGCGGCGGGCCGGTTCCAGGCGGCCGCAGACGAGCTGGGCGTCACGCAGCAGGCGGCGTCGAAGCGGGTGGCCGGCCTGGAGCGGCAGCTCGGCGTGCGGCTGTTCGTGCGCACGGCCGGGGGGTGTGCGGCTGACCGTGGACGGGCAGGCGTTCCTGCCGCACGCCCGGGAACTGCTCCGCGCGGCCGAGCGCGCGCTGACGGCGGTCACTCCCGGGCGGCGGGGCGCTGCGGATCGACGTGCTGAACCGGCGGGTCGCGGCCGCCGTCATCCTGCACGACTTCTACCGGCAGCAGCCCGGCATCGAACTGGACGTGGTGACCCTGACCGTGGACGCGGCGTCGGCGCTGGCCGGCGCGGCGGCGGTGACGCTCGCCGAGCTCGCCGGGCACCCGATCTGGATGCCCTTCGCCTCGCCGACACCGAGGCGAAGGGCTACTACGCGGACCTCGCGGCCGCGTTCGGGCTCACTATCGACACGACCGGGCCGAGCTTCGGGGTCGAAGCGCTGCTCGCGGAGATCGCCGACTCGGCCCGGCTGGCCACCTTCGTCGGCGAGGGCTCGCGGTACCTGTGGCCGGAGAGCTACGACCTGCGCCGGATCCCGGTCGTCGGCCCCACGCCCGTGTACCCGCACTCGGTGATCTGGCGGGCCGACAACCCGCACCCGGTGCTGGCGCACTTCCTCGACTACCCGCACAGCCGCTACCGGACCACCGCGGGCGGGGACGTGTGGGTGCCGGAGTGGGCGCGCTAAGCCTGCATGGCGAGGGCCCTGCGCAGGCTCGCGAGCGCCCGGTGCTGCGCGACGCGCACGGCGCCCGGCGTCGACCCGACGACCTCGGCCGTCTCCTCCGCGGACAACCCGGCGACCACCCGCAGCACGACGATCTCCCGCTGCGCCTCTGGCAGCAACCGCAGCAGGGCCGACATCCGGTCGTTCAGTTCGCGGTGCAGCAGGCGCGCCTCGGGCCCGGCGTCGCCGTCGCTCTCGTCCGGCATCTCCGCGACCGGTTCGGCCCGGTTCCGGCCCGCCGCGCGGTGGGCGTCGGCGACCTTGTGCTGGGCGATTCCGTAGACGAACGCGAGGAACGGGCGGCCCCGGTCCCGGTAGGTGGGCAGCGCGGTGAGCACCGCCAGGCACACCTCCTGGGCCACGTCGTCGGCGGTGGCGAAAGACCCGCGCCTGCCGACGCGCGCCCGGCAGTACCGGACGACCAGCGGCCGGATCTCCGCGAGAAGCCGTTCGACCGCGACGGGATCCCCGGCCACGGCGGCGGCGAGCCCGTCGGCCGCGACCTCGCGCGCCACCCGGGCCCGGAACGCCCGGACCCGCGCCGGATCGTCGAGATCGGCCGTGAAGAGGCGGTCGAGGTGCGCATCCGCAGCGGCCAGCCGCCCGGTCAGGACGTCGTCGTCAATCATCCCTGTGCCTCCCGCCGGGTGGATCGAGAAGGTCCCGCAGCGCCCGCCGCCCCCGCGAGACGCGCTTCTTGGCCGCGGGCACCGAAATCCCGAGGGCATCGGCGATCTCGCGGAGGGAGAACCCGTCCGCGGCGAGCACCACCGCGTCGCGATGGCTGCCGGGCAGGGAGTGGAGCGCGCGCAGGGTCTCCACGGTTTCCAGGTGCGCCTCCGGCGAGGCCCAGGTGCGCTGCCGCGTCCGGTCGGCGATCAGGTGGGCGTCCGCCTCGGCGTTCCAGCGGGCTTTACGCCGCGCGGCGAGCACCATGTTGCGCACCGTCGCGAACAGCCAGGCCCGCTCCTTCTGGATCGGCCCCAGGGTCCCCCGGTGCTCGCCGAGAACCAGCTCGGTCACCGCGTCCTCGGCGATCGTCCGCGCCTCGGAGACCGGGCACCCGAGCTTGACCGCGTGCGCGGCCAGCTCGGCGTAGTAGAGCTTGCGGAGCGTCATGGCGCGCTCGGCGACATCGTCCGGCCCGCCCGTCACGTCGGGGCCGGCCGGGATCGCCTGCCTGCCCGTCCGCGCGTACTGCCGGTCCGTCTGCTCATGTCGTCCTCCCTCGGCTCCACCAGTAAGTGACGCACGGCGGGCAGAGGTGACCAAGAATTTTTCAGGCGGCGCGCCGCGCGGCGCGGGACGCCGCGACGAGGCTCGCTTCGCAGGCGGTGATCAGTTGTGCGTCGGCGCGAGTGTGGCTCCCCGGGCGCACTTGCGGCACCTCACGGCGACCGTGCCGAGCACCTCATCGACCGCCACCTCCAGCGCCCGTTTGCACGGGCGGCACCACCGGTGCCCGCTGACCTGGCTGACATGCAGGTCGCTGTGCCAGCACTGGTGGATCCACCGCCGGTGCACGGGCACGTGATCCGGTCCAGCGGGTCCAGGAAACCGCACTCCTCGGCGTGGTCCTCGGCGACGAGCGCGTCGTCCAGTGCGATCCGGGTCAGCAGCGTCGTGGTGGTCATCGCCCTCGTCCTTCCTCTTCGTCCCTACCGGTACGTCGAACCACCACGCGCCGGATCGACGGGACGGGGAGGAAAATCAGAGTGTCTTCACCACGCCCGCGGGGTTGCCAACCGCCACCACGTCCAGCGGCAGGTCCCGCGTCACGACCGGTCCCGCGCCCACCACCGTGTTCTCCCCGATCGTCACGCCGGGGCACACGATCACCCGCCGCCGAGCCACACGTTGTCGTGCAGGGTGATCGGCTCCGCGGCCTCCCACTTGTCCCGCAGCCGCGCGTCGAGCGGGTGGGTGGGGGTCAGCAGCTGGACGCCGGGGCCGATCTGCGCGTCCGCGCCGATCGTGATCGGGGCGACGTCCAGCAGCACCGCGCCGTAGTTGAGGAACGCGCGCGGCCCGATGGTGACGTGCGAGCCGTAGTCGACGTACAGCGGCGGCCGCACCTCGGCGTCCTCCCCCACCGAGCCCAGCAGCTCACGCAGCACCGCCGGGTCCCCGCCGTCGTTGAACCGCCGCTGAAGCTCCGCCGCGCGGCGCAGCCCGGCCTGCAGCTCCGGGTCGTCCGCGCGGTACAGCTCCCCCGCGAGCATGCGTTCCTTCTGACCGGTCACGCGTCACCACACTGCCAGCGACCGCACGGGTGCGCCAGTGGCCCCGACGACCGGCAGCGACGCGCACATGAACAGGAACTCCGACGGTCCGGCCGCCGCCAGCTCCTCAAGGTTCATCACCTCGATGATGTTGATCCCGTTCTCCTGCAACAGGATCCGGTGCACCGGCAGCTGCCCCAGCCCCGCCTCCGGGCTGATCTGCTCCAGAACGATCGTGTCGCCGCCGACCGCGCGCACCCCGCGTTCGGCCAGCCACCGCGCCGTCCGCGTCCAGTCCCGGCACGCCGCCCGCGCCGCCGAGGTAGTCCGCAGGCCGGTCCCACAGCTGCGCTACCCGGTGCGGACGAGGGCGACGTCCACGGCGCGCACCTCCAGACCGGTCGCGGCGAGATCCTCCGCCGTGACGGCCTCGCCCACGCCCCGCAGCTGCGGGACGCCGAACAGCACGCCGCGGCACAGGATCGGCGGCACCGCCTCGATGCCGCCGACCCGGTAGCGTCCCCGCTCCAGCGCCTGCGCCACCGGCACCCCGCCGGGCAGGACGCCGTCGGCCGCGAGGTGGCTGACGGCGTCCATGTGGGTGCCGACGTGCCCGCCCATCACGATCAGCTCGTGCGACCCGGTGAGGCCGTCCTCGCGGACGACGTCACCGTGCCGCTGGGCGAGCGCGAACCGGAACGGCGGGTGCATCGGCGAGGACGGCATGCCGTTCTCCAGCGGCTGCGAGAGGTCGGCGATGCGGTGGCCGTCGGTCGGCGCGTCCAGCAGGGACATGGTTCAGCTCAGTTCCTTGGCTAGGGTCTGGGACAGGGTGGCGATGGCGGCGGTGGACACCAGCATCAGCAGGACGAGGTATCCGGTGAAGGCGGACCGGCCGAACTCGGCGCCCACCCACGCCTGAAGATACGGCGCGGTCCCGCCGAAGGCGGCGACGGCGATCGAGTAGGGCACCGCGAGCCCCAGCGCGCGGATCGCGGGGGACATCTCCGCGTACGCCGCGGGCAGGATCGACACGCCCGCGGAGATGAACACCGCCGCCAGGCTCATGCCCAGGAACAGCTGCCACGCGCTGGTGCGCACGAGGAACTGCACCGGGAACAGCAGCGCCGCGCACCCGAGGGTGGAGATCAGCAGCACCGGCTTGCGCCCGATCCGGTCCGACAGCATGCCCCAGAACGGCATGGTGACCATGAGGATCACCGCCGACCCGACCCCGGCCCACAGCGCGGCGGTCGAGCCGATGTGCAGGGAGCTGATCGCGTACGCCGGGGCGGCGATCACCCACGAGTAGTAGACGACGGTCAACCCGACGGACAGCCCGATCACCTGCAGTGCCTGCCTGCGGTGCTCCACGATCGCCGCCCACAGCCTGGCCTTCTCGCGCCGCCGCGACGAGGTGAAGGTCTCGCTCTCGGTCAGGTTCCGTCGCTTGTAGACGGCCACCAGCCCGAACACGCCGCCGAGCAAGAACGGGATGCGCCAGCCGAAGGTCTGCGCCGACGGCAGTTCCCCGCCGCAGGCCAGGCCCTGCACGACACGGGCGAGCAGCAGGATCAGCGACGCCCACGCTCCGACGGCGGCGTAGGTGGGGGCGATGCCGATGCCGAAGCTGGCGCCCACGATGGTCGCGACGGTCACCGTCATCGCGGTCCGCCGCCCGGCGCGGTCGGCGAACCAGCCGAACAGCAGCCCGCCCAGCGGCCGCGCGACGAACCGACGGCGAACACGGCCAGGCTGGACAGCACCGCGGAGAACTGGTTGCCGCGGTCGGAGAACCGGGTGGCGAAGAACGGCACGAAGATCGCGTAGATGCCCCAGTCGTACCACTCGAGCGCGTGCGCGAGGCCGGTGCCGACGAGTGTGGTGGTGCGGCGCGT
Source organism: Amycolatopsis methanolica 239 (assembly GCF_000739085.1). Classification (NCBI taxonomy): domain Bacteria; kingdom Bacillati; phylum Actinomycetota; class Actinomycetes; order Pseudonocardiales; family Pseudonocardiaceae; genus Amycolatopsis; species Amycolatopsis methanolica. The sequence continues at coordinate 3,842,170 of NZ_CP009110.1, forward strand.
GGCCGGGGCCCGGGTGCCGCGCTACGCGGTCTCGGTCATGGTCGGTCTCCTTCGGACGCGAGCCGGCGCCGTGCCAGCTCGGTGAACAGGGTCGCGCCGTCGGCGAGCACTGAGTCGTCGAACACGGCGTGCGGGTTGTGGTTGAACGCCGCCCGGCTCGGGTCGGCGCCTGCGGGCAGCGCGCCGAGGGCGAGGAAGCAGCCGGGCACCTCGGCGAGGACGCGGGAGAAGTCCTCGGCGCCGGCGATGGGGTTGGGCATGGTGGCGTAGCCGTCGTCGCCGAGCGTCTCGCGCACCACGTCGCGGGCGAACGCGGTCTCGCCGTCGTCGTTGACCGTCGCGGGACGCGCTTCCAGGTACTCGGCGTCGGCCTCGACGTCATGTGCCTGTGCGATGCCCCGCACCAGCCGGACCGCGGCGTCCCGCACGCGTTGCCCGGAGTCGCCGGAGAAGGTCCGGACGGTGGCCTCGACCCGGGCGGTCTCCGGGATGATGTTGCTGCGCGATCCCGCCCGCACCACCCCGACGGTGAGCACCACGGGGTCGACGACGTCGAAGCGGCGGGTGACCATCGTCTGCAGCGCGGTGATCATCTCGGCGGCGACCGGCACCGGGTCGCGCGCCAGGTGCGCGGCGGAGCCGTGCCCGCCGCGGTCGTGCACGGTGACCGCGAACGACGCGGAGGCGGCCATCATCGGCCCTGGCCTGCTGGTGAAACCGGGCTCGAACGTGGAGAACACGTGCAGCCCGTAGGCGGCCTCGACACGCGGGCCTGCGGCGTCGAGCACGCCTTCGTCGATCATGGCCCGCGCGCCCTCCCAGCCCTCCTCCCCCGGCTGGAACATGAACACCACGTCCCCGCCCAGCCGGTCGCGGCGGTCGGACAGCAGCCGGGCCGCGCCGGCGAGCATCGCGGTGTGCAGGTCGTGCCCGCAGGCGCGCATGGTCCCCTCGGTGCGCGAGGCGTAGTCCAGCCCGGTCGCCTCCTGCACGGGCAGCCCGTCCATGTCGGCGCGCAGCAGCACCGCCCAGCCGGAGCCGGTGCCCCGGAGCACGGCGGTCACCGCGGTGGAGCTGCGGCCGGTGGTGATCTCCAGCGGCAGGCCGTCCAGCGCCGCGAGCACCGCGCTCCTGCGTGCGGGGCAGGTGCAGACCGACCTCCGGCTCGCGGTGCAGGTCCCGCCGCAGCCGGATGAGGTCCTCCGCCATCGCCCTGGCGTCCGCCACGACCGACATCCGTTCTCGCCCTCCTCGTCGTCACGTTGTGCCCAGGAGTTTGCGCAGCGGCTACCCTTTGGCCGCCGAAATCGAACGATTCGCGCACCGTTTCCGGGATCAGGGAGGTTTTCGTGCATCCGGATCTGGACGAACGGGACCTCGAGCTGCTCCACGGGCTGCAGATCGCCCCGCGGGTGACCTGGGCGGACGCGGCCAGGATCCTGGGCACGACCCCGGCGACGGTGGCGGCGCACTGGGCCCGCCTGCGGGAGGCGGGGGTGGCGTGGGTGACGGCCCACCCCGGCGGCGACTACCGGCGGGTCGTCCTGGCGCTGGTCGAGGTCGACTGCCTGCCCGGCGCGCGGGACGAGGTGGTGCGGGTGGTGTGCACGGATCCCCGGGCGGTCACCGTCGAGGAGTCGACGCGCGGCCGGGACCTGCTGCTCACCGTGATCACGCCCGATCTGGCCGGGCTCACCACGTTCGTGCTCGACGACCAGCCGCGGATGCCCGGCCTGCAGCGGCAGCGCACACACGTCGTCAGCGCCACCCACCGCGACGGCAGCTCGTGGCTGCTGGGCGCGCTGAACTGGTCGCAGGAGCTGGCGTTCGAGGCCGCCGCCCGGGCGACCCGCCGGCGCCGGGCGTGACCCCGCCGCCGAACGCGGGCCCGTTGATCTCCGCGCTGGCACACGACGGGCGGCGCACGGCCCCCGAGCTGGCTTCGCTGACCGGCCGCAACCCGGCGACCGTGCGGCGGCAGCTGGCCCGGCTGCTCGCCTCGGGGCTGCTGTCGTTCCGTGCGAGGTCGCCCAGTCGGTGTCGCGCTGGCCGATCAGCAGCACCTGGCTGGCCAGCGTCGCCCCGGCCGACCAGCAGCGCACCGTGCGGATGGGCTGGCTGCTCACCCCGGACGGGCGCGCGACCGGCGAGGTCGTGCCGCCGGTGACGTGGTGATCGCTAGCGCGGCAACGGCTGCGCGGCGATCAGCTCCTCCGGCGCGGACAGCCGCCACGCCTCGTAGACCAGTTCGGCCAGCTCGTCGGCGTCGATGCCGGCCAGGTGCACCACCACCCAGCCGAACCCGCCCGCGGTGAACTGCTCCTCGAACACCTCCGGCCGCTCCGCGACCAGCGCCTGCTGCTCGATCAGCGTCTGCTTCAGCCCCACGGTCTCCGTGCGCGGCCAGTAGTAGCCGAACCGCTTGCCGCGCACGCTGAAGGACGTGTACTCGCTGCCCTTGCCGCGCTCGACCTCCGCCAGCGCGTCCACCATGTCGTGGAACTCCGCACTGCGCACGCTCATCGCATACCCCCGTCGTCCGGACACCAGCCTAGACAAACCGGGCAGGGGTCAGGAATCGGTCCAGGGCCGCAGTTTCTCCGGGTTGCGCACCGCCCAGATGCGGCTCACACGGTCGCCGTCGACCTCGAACGCCAGCACCGCCTCGGTGCGGTCGGCGTGCCGGACCACCAGGCCGGGCTGGCCGTTGACCGGGTGTTCCAGCAGGCCGAGGGCGGGGGCCCGCTCGACGAGCGCGGCCAGGTAGCGCGCGATCTCCGCCGCGCCTTCGATCGGGTGCGGCGCGGCGCTGACGAGACCGCCGCCGTCGGCGACCACCGTCGCACCGGGGTCGAGCAGCCCGACCAGGGCCCGGATGTCCCGGTTTTCCCACGCCCGCTTGAAGTTCCGGACGACCTCCGCGCGCTGCTCGGCGGAGGTGGCGGGCACCCGCGCGTCGCGGACGCGGCGCCGCGCCGACGTGGCCGGCTGACGGCACGCCGCGGGTGTGCGGCCGACGATCTCGGCGACCTCGGCGAACGGGTAGCCGAACACGTCGTGCAGCACGAACGCTACCCGCTCGGCCGGGGTCATCGCGTCGAGCACCACGAGGAAGGCCATGCTCACCGATTCGTCGAGCGTGACGCGCTCGGCCGGGTCGGCGGCGGACCCGCGGTCGGGCAGCGGCTCCGGGATCCACTCGCCGACGTACCGCTCGCGGCGGGCGCGGGCCGAGCCGAGCAGGTCGAGGCAGATCCGGCTGGCCACCGTCGTCAGCCACGCGCCCGGGGAGGCGATCGCCTCCTGCTGTGCGCGGGACAGCGAGTACCACCGGGCGTAGGTCTCCTGCACGACGTCCTCGGCGTCGGCCAGGGTGCCGAGCAGCCGGTAGGCGAGGTTGATCAGCTGGCGCCGCTCGCTGAAGACGGCGCTCAGGCCCGGATCGGTGGTCATGGCGGCTCCCTCGGTGATGTGCCCCCTGTTCGACGAGACAGCGCCCTCGATTGTGAGGCGTGTCCGGATGTGACAGAACACCGTCATTGCCGCCATGGCCGGCCGCCGGTCACGACCTCCTCGACGTCACCGGCCGGACGGCGGCGTCGTGGCCACGTCGGCGGGGGTGCGGCTGGTGACGGATCTGGCGTTCGCCGACGTGGACGGCTCGCTGGACATGCTCCTGGTGCCCGGCGCGGTCGACCTGCACCCGGGCGGGCCGGTCGCGCGGATCGACCAGGAGGTGGTGGCCTGGGTGAAGGCGACCGCGCCGCAGGCCCGCCGGGTCGCCTCGGTGTGTGTGGGAGCGCACGTGGTGGCCGCGGCCGGGCTGCTGGACGGCAAGACCGCCACCACCCACTGGTCGACCGCCGCGCAGCTGGCCGCCGATCACCCGGCGGTGCGGGTGGACCCCGACCCGATCTTCGTGCGCAGCGGGAACGTGTGGACCGGCGCCGGGATCAGCGCCTGCATGGACCTCGCGCTGGCGCTGGTGGCCGAGGACCTGGGCGAGGAGGTCGCCCTGGACGTGGCGCGCCAGCTGGTCATGTACCTCAAGCGCCAGGGCGGGCAGAGCCAGTTCTCGGTCCCGCTGAGCTCGCCACCGGCCACCCGCCGCGACATCGACGAGCTGCGGATGTTCATCGCCGACCACCTCGACGGCGACCTGTCCACAGCGGCGCTCGCCGCCCGGATGTGCCTGAGCGAGCGGCACTTCGCCCGGGTCTTCCAGCAGGAGACCGGCCATCCGCCTGCCGCCTACGTCGAGGCCGCGCGGGTGGAGGCCGCGCGCCGTCTGCTGGAGGGCACCGACGAGCCGCTGGACCGGATCGCCGGCGTGCGGGCTCGGCTCCGCGGAGACCCTGCACCGGGCGATGCGCAAGCAGGTCGGCACCACGCCCGCGGCCTACCGCCGCCGGTTCCGCACCACTGTCTGACCCTTTCGTTCCGGGCGTGGCAATCCCGCCGCGCCTGCCGTTCCCCTGCCCAGAAGGAGTTCCGTCATGCCCGTTTCCCCGACCCTGCGGGAGGTTTCGGCCTCGGCGCCGAGCTGCCCCGGCTCGCCGACGCCACCATCGTGCTGATCGACTTCCAGAACACCTACCGCAGCGGGGTGCTGGCCCTCGAGGGCGCCGAGCCCGCCCTCTCCGCGGGAGCCCGCCTGCTCGCCGCGGCTCGCGCGGCCGGCGCACCGGTGGTGCACGTGGTCAACGACGGCGGGCCGGGCAGCCCGTACGACATCCGGGCCGACATCGGCGCGATCAGCCCCGAGGTGTCCCCGGCCGAGGGTGAGCCCGTGGTGGTCAAGCGGTTCCCGGACGCCTTCCACGAGACCGGGCTGGAGAAGGTGCTGCGCGAGCTGGGTTCCGGCACGGACCTGGTGCTGGCCGGTTTCATGACCCACATGTGCGTCACGTCCACCGCCCGGGGCGTGTTCAACCGCGGCTACCGCCCGACGGTCGTCGCCGAGCCCACCGCCACGCGGAACCTGCCCGCCCCGGACGGCACTGCGGTGGCGGCGGCCACGCTGCGGACCGCGGCCCTGACCACAATCGGCGACCTGTTCGGCACGATCGCCCCTACGGTGGAGGACCTGATCAGCTGAACACTCCGGCGAGGGCTGCGCTTCACAACCGCAGCCCGCGCCGCGGGTCCGGTGTGGCGTCCAGCCGGCGCGCGCGTTCCGCCGCGAATGCCCGCCCCAGGCTCAGCCGCTCCGCGGGCGACACCGTGCGGCGCAGCTCGTTCAGCAGACCGCGCTCCTCCGCGCGGATGTGGTCCTCCACCACGGTTTCCAGGCGCAGCAACGCCTTCTCCGAAGCGCACTCCGCCAGCGCGAGCACGTCGGCGGCGATGTCCGTCCCGGGCGCGGCCGGGCGCAGGACCCGCGAAGTCGCCGTGGCGTGGGCAGTCAGCAGCGACACCAGCTCACCCGCCAGCGCGGCCCGGTCGGCCTCGTCGTTGCGCAGCTCGCGGAACAGCTCCTCCATCCGCCGGTGGTCGGCCTGCACCAGCTCGGTCACGTCGGTGCCCGCGGTCGCCGCCGGGGACGGGCGGGTCCATCCGAACGTCAGCTCCACCGCCTGGCGCCAGTGCGCGTACTCCCGCTCGCGGCGGGCCGGGTCCATCTCCGGCAGCCACTGGCCGGCGCGGTGCCAGTTGCGCCGCAGCCCCTCCAGGTCCGGCCAATACCCGACCGACAGCCCCGCCGCGTAGGCCGCGCCCAGCGACACCGTCTCGGCCACCATCGGACGCACCACCGGCACGTCCAGGACGTCCGCGACGAACTGCATCAGCAGGTTGTCCGCGGTCATCCCGCCGTCGACACGCAGCGTGGACAACGCGATCCCGGAGTCGGCGTTCATCGCCTCGACCACCTCGCGCGTCTGCCAGCCGGTAGCCTCCAGCACCGCCCGCGCCAGGTGCCCCTTGGTGATGTAGGAGGTGAGCCCGGCGATCACGCCACGCGCCTCGCTGTGCCAGTGCGGCGCGAACAACCCGGAGAACGCCGGCACGATGTAGCAGCCGCCGTTGTCCTCGACCGTGCGGGCCAGCGTCTCGATCTCCGGCGCGCTGCCGATCAGGCCGAGCCCGTCGCGGAACCACTGGACCAGCGACCCGGTGACGGCGATCGAGCCTTCCAGCGCGTACACCGCGGGCTCCTCGCCGATGCGGAACCCGACCGTGGTGAGCATGCCGTGCGTGGACAGCACCGGTGTCGTCCCGGTGTTGAGGAGGAGGAAACTGCCGGTGCCGTAGGTGCACTTCGCCTCGCCCGGCGCGAAGCAGGTCTGCCCGAACAACGCGGCCTGCTGGTCGCCGAGCGCCGCGGCGATCCGGATCCCCGGCACCACCCGCGACGTCGTGCCGTACACCTCGGTGGACGAGCGGATCTCCGGCAGCATCGCGCGCGGCACGTCGAAGAACTCCAGCAGCTCGTCGTCCCAGGACAGCGTGCGCAGGTTCATCAGCATCGTGCGCGAGGCGTTGGTGACGTCGGTGACGTGCACCCCGCCGTCCGGGCCGCCGGTGAGGTTCCAGATCAGCCAGCTCTCGATCGTGCCGAACAGCACGTCGCCGCGCTCGGCCCGCTCACGCAGCCCCGGCATGTGCTCCAGCTGCCAGCGGATGCGCGGCGCCGAGAAGTACGTCGCCAGCGGCAGCCCGCACAGCCGCCGGACGCGGTCCGCGCCCGGCTCGCGCGCCAGCGCCTCGACCATGGCGTCGGTGCGGGTGTCCTGCCACACGATCGCCCGCCCGACGGGCACGCCGGTGTGCCGGTCCCACAGCACGGTCGTCTCGCGCTGGTTGGCGATGCCGAGCGCGGCGACCTGCTCCGCGCCGATGCCCGCGTCGGCCAGCGCCTGCGGCACGATCCGGCCGAGGTTGCGCCAGATCTCGGTCGCGTCGTGCTCGACCCAGCCCGGGCGCGGGAAGTGCTGCTGGTGCTCGCGCTGCGCCACGGACACCAGCCGTCCGCGGGCGTCGAACAGGATGCACCGGGTCGACGTGGTGCCCTGGTCGACCGCCATCACGTAGTGCTGCACCGGATCACCTCCTCCTCACCGGGACGCGACGACGTCGCGGGAGACCGCCCTGGCCGCGTCGCGGACCTGCTCCAGCAGCCGCGATTTCGGGTGCCCGCTGGGCTCGCAGATCCGGTCCTCGGCGCCGGAGACGCCGATCGCGCCGACCACGATGCCACCGTGCCCGCGGATGGGCGCGGCGATCCCGGCCTCGCCGGGCACCATCTCGCCGCGCTCGGCCGCCCAGCCGGCCCGGCGGACCTCGGCCAGCGCGCGGGTGACCGCGGCGGGCGGCAGGGTCCGGCGGGTGTAGGCCTCCGGCCCGGCCGCGCGCCAGGACGCCAGCAGCGCGGCGTCGTAGGCGAGCAGCACCTTGCCCAGCGCGGTGGCGTGCAGCGGCAGCATCGCGCCGACGTCCAGGGTCTGCGGGCTGTCGTCCGGGCGGAACACGTGGTGCACCACCAGCACCCGGCCCTCCAGCGGCGCGCCGATGCGCACCGCCTCGCCGCTGCGGGCGGCCAGCGCGTCGGCCCAGTTGATCGCGCGGGAGCGCAGCTCGTTCACGTCGAGGTAGCTGCTGCCCAGGTGCAGCAGGGCGGCGCCGAGCTGGTACTTGCCGGTGTCGCGGTCCTGCTCGACGAACCCGACGCCGGCGAGCGTGCGCAGGATGCCGTGCGCGGTGCCCTTGGCCAGCTCCAGCGACTCGGCGATCTCCACGACGCCGAGGCGCCCGGAACCGCGCGCCAGCAACCGGAGGATCGCGGCGGCGCGCTCGATGGACTGGATGGGACCCGGCACAGCGGGGACCCTAACCCGACCGCCGCGGGTTCGACAATGTCGAACCGCACTTCCGAGTGTTCGACAATGCCGACCACCGCGCGTTGCCGCGGTCTCACCGCCGGTCATAGCTTCGGCGTCACCAATGGGGGAACCGGTCCTTTGTGGAGGAAGCAATGACGCGAAGCCTCAAGGCCCACGGACTCGCCGGCGAACTCGCCGCCGAGTTCGTGGGGACGATGATCCTCATCCTGTTCGGGTGCGGGGTGGTGGCCCAGGTGTCGGCCGCCGGCATCGGGGACCACGACAGCATCGCCTGGGCCTGGGGCATCGGCGTCACGCTGGGTGTCTACGTCGCGTCGCGGATCAGCGGCGCCCACCTCAACCCGGCGATCACCGTCGCGCTCGCGGTGTTCCAGGGCTTCTCCTGGCGCAAGGTGGCGCCCTACGCGCTGGCCCAGACGGCGGGCGCGTTCGTCGCCGCGCTGCTGGTGCGCTGGAACTACACCGAGGTCCTGAACGCCGTCGACCCGGGACTGACCATCAAGACCCAGGGCGTGTTCTCGACCCTGCCGGGCAACGGCACGCTGCCGGTGGGCGACTGGGGCGCCTTCCGCGACCAGGTGATCGGCACCGCGATCCTGGCGCTGGTCATCTTCGCCATCACCGACCTGCGCAACACCGCGCCGGCGGCCAACCTCGGCCCGGTGGTCGTCGGCTTCCTGGTCGTCGCAATCGGCATGGCCTGGGGCACCAACGCCGGCTACGCCATCAACCCGGCCCGCGACTTCGGGCCGCGCCTGGCGTCCTGGCTGACCGGCTACGACACCGCGTGGAGCGACCAGTACGGCAACCCGTACTGGTGGGTCCCGATCCTCGCGCCGATCGTCGGCGCGGTGATCGGCGGCGCGATCTACAAGTACTTCATCAGCCGCCACCTGCCCCGCACCGAGGACATCGGGCCCGCCAAGGCCCTCGAGCCCACCGCCTGAGTTCACGAAGGAGTGACCATGCCCGATTTCGTCGGTGCCGTCGACCAGGGCACCACCAGCACCCGGTTCATGATCTTCGACCACGGGGGCAACGAGATCGCCCGCCACCAGCTGGAGCACGAGCAGATCCTGCCCCGGCCGGGCTGGGTCGAGCACAACCCCACCGAGATCTGGGAGCGCACCCGCGCGGTGATCGCGAGCGCGCTGACCAAGGCGAACCTGACGGTCGCCGACCTGGCCGCGCTCGGCATCACCAACCAGCGCGAGACCACCGTGGTGTGGAACCGGCGCACCGGCCGCCCCTACACCAACGCCATCGTCTGGCAGGACACCCGCACCGACCGGATCGCCTCCGCGCTGGAGCGGGGCGGCCAGGGCGAGGTGATCCGCCGCAAGGCCGGCCTGCCGCCCGCCACGTACTTCTCCGGCGGCAAGCTGCAGTGGATCCTGGAGAACGTCGACGGGGTCCGGGCCGACGCGGAGAACGGCGACGCGCTGTTCGGCACCACCGACAGCTGGCTGATCTGGAACCTCACCGGCGGGGTGGACGGCGGCGTGCACGTCACCGACGTCACCAACGCCTCCCGCACCATGCTGATGGACCTGGAGAAGCTGGACTGGGACGACGAGCTGCTGGCGTTCTTCGGCATCCCGCGCCGGATGCTGCCGGAGATCAAGCCGTCGTCCGGCCACTTCGGCACCACCCGCGCCGACGGGCCGCTCGGCGGCGAGATCGCGATCACCGGCGTGCTGGGCGACCAGCAGGCGGCCACCGTCGGCCAGGTGTGCTTCCGGCCCGGCGAGGCCAAGAACACCTACGGCACCGGCAACTTCCTGCTCCTCAACACCGGCCACGAGCTGGTGCGGTCGAAGCACGGGCTGCTCACCACGCTGTGCTACCAGTTCGGCGACGACAAGCCGGTGTACGCGCTGGAAGGCTCCATCGCGGTCACCGGGTCGGCGGTGCAGTGGCTGCGAGACCAGCTCGGGATCATCAGCGGCGCCTCGCAGAGCGAGACGCTGGCCCGGCAGGTCGAGGACAACGGCGGGATCTACTTCGTCCCGGCGTTCTCCGGGCTGTTCGCGCCGTACTGGCGTTCCGACGCGCGCGGCGCGATCGTCGGCCTGACCCGCGCCACCACCAACGCCCACCTGGCGCGCGCCACCCTGGAATCGATCTGCTACCAGACCCGCGACGTCGTGGAGGCCATGCAGAACGACTCCGGCGTCACGCTCGACGTGCTGCGCGTCGACGGCGGCGTCACCGCGAACGAGCTGTGCATGCAGCTGCAGGCGGACATCCTCGGCGTGCCGGTGTCCCGGCCGGTCGTCGCCGAGACCACCGCGCTCGGGGCCGCCTACGCGGCCGGGCTGGCCGCCGGGTTCTGGCGGTCCACCGACGAGCTGGAACAGAACTGGAACGAGGACCGGCGGTGGGAGCCGTCGTGGAACGACGCCCAGCGCGCCGAGGGGTACGCCGGCTGGCAGAAGGCTGTCGGCCGCACCCTCGACTGGGTCGACGTCGAGTGAACCCCGTGCCGGAGCGGCCTGCGTGGCGACGCCCGGAGGCGGCTCGCCGCTCCGGCACCAGGCCTGGAAAAGAGGAGAGAGCCGTGTCCCAACCCCTGTCCCCCGCATACCGCGGCGACGCGCTGCGGCGGCTGGCGAACGAAGAGTTCGACGTGCTCGTCGTCGGTGGCGGCGTGACCGGCGCGGGCGCCGCGCTGGACGCGGCCTCGCGCGGGCTGTCGGTCGCCCTGGTCGAGGCCCGCGACCTGGCCGCGGGCACGTCCAGCCGGTCGAGCAAGCTGATCCACGGCGGCCTGCGTTACCTGGAGCAGCTGGACTTCAAGCTGGTGCGGGAAGCGCTGCGTGAACGCGGGCTGCTGCTGCGCACCCTCGCGCCGCACCTGGTGCGGCCGGTGAAGTTCCTGGTGCCGCTCCAGCACCGGGTCTGGGAGCGCGGCTACATCGGGGCCGGGGTCACGTTGTACGACACGCTCGGCGGGGCGCGGGCGCTGCCGCGGCACCGGCACCTGAGCCGGCGGCGCGCGTTCGAGGTGGCGCCCGGCCTCGCCGACGACGCGCTGATCGGCGCGATCCAGTACTACGACGCGCAGGTCGACGACGCGCGGCACACGATGATGATCGCGCGCACGGCGGCCGATCAGGGCGCGGCGGTGGTCACCAGGACGCGGGTGACCTCGCTGGTCCGCGACGGCGAGCGGGTCGTGGGCGCGCGGGTCACCGACCGGGAGAGCGGCGCGGAGATCACGGTGCGGGCGCGGGTGGTGATCGCCGCGACCGGGGTGTGGAGCGACGACATCGCCGAGGCCGCCGGCATCGAGAAGCCGTTCACGGTGCGCGCGTCGAAGGGCATCCACCTGGTGGTGCCGCGGGAGAAGATCGACCTGGACACCGGGCTGATCCTGCGCACCGAGAAGAGCGTGCTGTTCGTGATCCCGTGGGGCCCGCACTGGATCGTCGGCACCACGGACACCGAGTGGGACCTGGACCGCGAGCACCCGGCTGCCAGCCGCGCGGACGTGGACTACGTGCTCGACCACGTGAACGGGGTGCTGCGCAAGCCGTTGACGCACGACGACATCGAGGGCGTGTACGCCGGGTTGCGGCCGTTGCTGGCGGCGAAGGCTACCGCGACGACGAAGCTGTCGCGGGAGCACGCGGTGGCGCACCCGGTGCCGGGGCTGGTGGTCGTGGCCGGCGGGAAGTACACGACGTACCGGGTGATGGCGGCGGACGCGGTGGACGCGGCGATGTCCGATGTGGACCGTCCGGCGCCGCCGTCGTGGACAGACAAGCTGCCGATCGTGGGCGCGCGCGGGTACGCGGAGGTCTGGGAGGGCCGGTACGCGCTCGCGCGGCGCGCGGGACTGCCGGTGGCGCGGATCGAGCACCTGCTGGGCCGGTACGGCACGGCGGTCGAGGAGGTCCTGGCGCTGGTCGGTGAGCGGCCGGAGCTGGGCGAGGAGATCCCCGGGGCGCCGGACTACCTGAAGGCCGAGGCCGTGTACGCCGTGACGCACGAAGGCGCGCTGCACCTGGAGGACGTGCTGACGCGGCGGACGCGGATCTCGATCGAGCAGCGGGACCGCGGACTGGCGGCGGCGCCCGCGGTGGCCGACCTGATCGCCCCGGAGCTGGGCTGGACCGCCGAGCGCCGCGACCGCGAGGTGGCGCACTACCGGGCCCGCGTCGAGGCGGAACGCACCGCCCAGGAAGCCCCCGACGACGCGACGGCGAACGAACGCCGCCTGGCGGTGCCGGCGCTGGGGTGAGGTGCCCGCATCCGTCCGGACGGAGACTCCCGTTCGGACGGTGCCCGGGCCGTGACCGCCGCCTGGGTGGTGACCGCGCTGGGATGAGGGGTGCCGGCGCCCATCCCGACGGTGACCCCCGTCTGGACCGTGCACGGGCGGCGAGCGCCGCCTGGACGGTGACCCCGTCCAGGCGGTGTCTTACCCCGGCGCATGGCCCCATCCGGGCCGGGCGAGCGCCGGTTCGCGTGGCGATCAGCCGGCCGGCGACCGCGGCCCTCAAGCGGGCAGGGCGGTCAGGCGGGCGGGCGGGAAGCCAGCCACGGCAGGCGTCCCGGCCACCCGCCGGGTCCGGCCCCGGGTGATCTCCCTGCGGGGTGGCATCACCCGGGTCAGATCGCCTCCCGCGGGGGGTGGAAGCCGTCGAGTTCGCGGGCCAGCGCCCGCAGCCCCAGCATCAGCCCCTGCCGCTCCTCGGCGGTCATCGCGCCGAGCATGCGTTCGTGCCGTTCCCGCCAGGTTTCGCGGAGCCCCTTCGCCGCAGTGGTCCCCGCGCCGGTGATCCGCACGACGAGGTTGCGCCGGTTGCGCTCGTCCCGTTCCCGGGCAACCAGCCCCTTGCGCTCCAGCGACGAGCAGACCCGGCTCATCCGGCTCTTGTCCACCCGCAGCCGGGCACTGAGCTGCGCCTGCGTCGCCTCCCCCGCCCCGAACAGCTCGACGAGCACGACGCCCTCGGTCAGCGTCATCGCCGCCGCCCCGTCGCCGGCCGGCTCGTCGCCCTGCGTCGCGACCAGTCGCATGACCCGGGCGAGCAGGGCCTCCAGCGAGTCGATCTCCGCCACCGCACCTCCATGGTTGATAGCGGCAACCGTTGACGCTAGCGTCGGTCACAGTTGCCACTGTCAACCATCATAGGGAGCGGTCATGCACCGGACACTGCACGGGCTCGGCCAGCGGCACCTCTTCGCCGACGGGCGGTCGTACGACCGGCACGCGGGCCGCGCGTTCCGCACGCTCCACCGGCGGGTCGCCGACGACGTCGCCGCGGCGGCCCCGAGCGACGGGCTGGTGCTGGACGCCGGTTGCGGCACGGGCCTGCTCGCCGCGGAGATCGCGCACCGGCGGCCGGATCTGCGGGTGCACGGCGTGGACCTGCAGCAGGCCATGGTGGACGTCGCGGTCGAGCGCGCCGAGCGGGCGGGCCTCGCGGACCGGGTCGCGTTCACGGTCGCCGACCTCGCGGACCTCCCGCTGCCGGCCACCACCACCGACCTCGCGGTGTCCACGGCGAGCATGCACCACTGGACCGACGTCCCCGCGATCGTGACCGCCCTGCACCGGGTCCTGCGACCCGGCGGTCCACTGTGGATATACGACATCCGCTGGGCGCCCTCCCGCGCGGTCCGCGCGGCCTCCGCCGCCGCTGGCCGCCGCACGGCCCGGACGCTCGTGCGCACGGGCGCGTTCCCGGTCGCGTTGTTCCAGCGCCTGGCGGCCTGACCGGTCAGCTCAACCGCACCCACACCGCGGGTGACGGGACTCCCGCGTGGTTCACCACCGTCAGCAGGTACCAGCCGGGCGGCGCCAGGTTCGCTGACGCGGGCAGCCGCACCTCGACCGTGTCCTCCCCCGTCACCGTGACCGGCAGGTCCACCAGCCGCTGCTCCAGCTCGCTGGAGTGCGTCGTCGCGCCGGGGCGGATCAGCGACGCGCTCGCGATGTCCGCCGCGTCCGGGACGCCGGCCTCCAGCGTGTCGCCGTAGTGCACCTCGGGCGTGGTCACGACGACCAGCGGGCGCGGGCCGGCGAACAGGTAGGGCGGCCAGAACACCTCGATGCGCATCTCCTCGGTCTTGCGCGCCGGGTTGGAGCCCGCGGTCACGACCTTGCCGTCCGGCATCAGCAGCGCCACCGAGTGGTACAGCCGCGGCACCCGGCTCTCCGCGGCCATCGTCCACGCCCCGCTCACCGGGTCGAAGATCTCCGCCCCCAGCGCCGCCGCGTCCGCGTGCTCCTCCATCATCGAGCCACCGTTGACCAGCACCGTCCGGTCCGGCAGCAGCGTCGCGCACAGGTGCATCCGCGCCATGTGCAGGTCAGCCGCGGGCGTGTAGCGGGGCGTGGCGGCGGACAGGTCCGCGATGGCGGCCGACGCGGTCGCGCCGGAGTGGTCGTGCATGTCCCACGGCCCGCCGCCGACGATCATCACCCGCTGGTCCTGCGCCGGCGGCAGCAGCACGCTCGCCGACTGGTTGCGCAGCCCGGCGCCGGGCAGGCCCGGCACGTCGGTCACCTCGTTGGAAGCCAGGTCCCACACGCCCGGCCGCACCCCGTTGTTGCTGCCGTACTGGCCGCCACTGTAGAACACGCGGCCGTCGGCGAGCAGGAACAGGTGCCCGTACATCGGCCAGTGCGCCGACGCGGGCCGCGTGGTCCAGCCCGCGCCGCCGGTGTAGACCTCGGGGACGGTGTTGAGCATGCCGGTCTCGTCGAGCCCGGCGACGGCGAGGACCAGCCCGTCACCCAGCGCGAGCAGCGACGGGTACCACCGGCCACCCGCCATGTCCGGTTGCGCCGTCCAGCTCAGGGTGTCCGGGTCGAACGCGATCGACTGCCGCAGCCCGAAGAACGGGTCGTACTGCCCGGTGCCCCCAGCGGCGAGCAGCCTGCCGTCGGGCAGGAACGCGTGCCCGACGCAGAACAGGTCGACCGGCGTGTCCGGCTGCTCGACCTCCTCACCCGGGTAGTGCCAGACCGTGGTGCCGTAGCGGTGCGCGTTGTGCCGGTCCGGATCGTTGCTCGACCCGGCGAAGAACAGCACGTCCCCGGTGCGCAGCAGCGCGGCGTGCACGGCGAGGGTGCCGGAGTCGCGCTCGAGCAGGCGCCACACCCCCATCTCGGGCGCCATGTGCAGGTCGGTGAGCGGGTGCAGCAACCGGTGCAGCGCGGCGTTCTGCCCGGCCGGGTTGTCCACGGCCAGCACGACGAAGTGCGGTTGTCCGCCGAATCCGGCGACGGCGAGGCCGCAGCCCTGGTTCTCCCAGAAACCCCAGTCCGGCACCGGGATCCACGGTCCCCAGCCGTCCGCGGGCCGCACCTCGTCGTCGAGCCGCCAGCCGATCGTGCTACAGCGCGCGGTTCTGGCCGGCCGGGTTGTCGACGGTCAGGACGATCAGCTCGTCGTTGCCGTCCCCGTCCAGATCGGCGACCGCGACGGCCGCGCCCTGGTTCTCCCAGAAACCCCAGTCGGGCACGGCGCGCCACGGCCGCCAGTCCGTCACCACGCCGTCCGGGTTCAGCGTGCCGCTGCGGTAGAAGCCGGCGTTCGCGCCCGCCGGCGCGTCGACCATGAACACGACCAGCTGCAGCCCGGCGGCGGTGCCGGCGACGGTGATGTCCCCGCCGGCGTTGAGCCAGGCGAACCAGTCCGGCACCGGCTGCCACGGCGTCCAGCCGCCGGTGACCGCGCCGGTGTCCCGGTCGAGCGACCAGCCGACGCGGTAGAACGCCTGGTTGGGGCCGTCCGGCGCGTCGATCAGGTAGACGATCAGGTCGGGGACGCCGTCGCCGTTCACGTCGGCCACGGCCACCCCGGCCGCGTCGTTCTCCCAGGAGAACCAGTCCGGCACCTGCTGCCAGCCGGCCCACCCGCCGGTCAGGGCGCCGGTCTGGTCCAGCCCGCGCCCGACGCGGTAGAAGGCGGCGTTGCGGCCGGGCGGGTTGTCGACCATCAGGAGCACGACGTCCCCGCCCGCGGTGGCGATCGACGCGCCGCTGTTCTCCCACGGGAACCAGTCCGGCACGGCGGTGAAATCGGTCTGCACCGGCCCGATCACACCCGGTCCGCGACCGCCCGGCTAGGGCCGAACGCCTCTTACCCCGGGTACGTGGCGCGGTCTCATGTGGACTTCGCCGGAGCCGGCTGGGACAGATCGTGCCGGTACCCCTCGGCGTTCTCCGGCAGCGGCAGGCGGCTCGTTGCCGTGGTGGTCCGACGTCGTGAAGCTGCCGCGCACCCACACCGAGACCTCGCCGTCGGCGACGGTCGTAGCACATCGGCCCCCCACCCTACGGCCGGGAAGCCCGCGCCACGACGGAATTCCCGGCCTGGCGCTATTCGGCCAGTGGCAGCGCCCGGTCGTTCTCCTCCTTGATGGCGCGCAGGTGCGTCCACGCCTCAACCGTCCGCACGCCCGGCAGGCCACGCACGCGCTCCAGCGTGACGAGCACGTCGTCCAGCGAACCGGCGCGGATGGTGCCGATTCCGCTGCACCAGCCGATCCCGGTGGCCAGGCAGTCGATCTCGTCGAGCGCGGCGATCTTCCGTGCCACGGGTTCGGTGTCGCCGTTGACGTCCAGCGCGAACCCCATCGTGTGGCCCCGGCTCAGCGGCGTCATGCGCACCAGCGCGCCGACGTGGACCACCCCGGACTCCAGCAGCCGCAGCACCCGGGCGCGAGCCGCCCCGGCGGAGAGGCCGCTGACGCTCGCCAGCTCCGCGAAGGAGGCCCGGCCGTCGGCACGCAGGTGCGCCAGCAGCGCGTGGTCGTGCGCGTCGAGCTCGATGTGCGCGAGCGGGCCGGGGCTTTCCAGCGGCCCCGGCGGGAAATAGGGGTCCTTCCAGATGCGCAGGTAGGTCATCGTCTGCAGCGCGCGCACCCCCGGCACGGCCTGCACGCGCGCGAGGCCGCGGGCGAAGGACTCCAGGTCGGCGGTGCGCAGCTCGGCGGTGACGGCGAACCGCCCGGCGGTGGTGGTGACGAAGGAAACCTCGTCGAGTTCGGCGACCTGCCGCGCGACCGGGCCCGCGGGGCCGTCGGTCTCGATGGTCACGTGGCCGAGCTGGTGCAGCCCGAACACCGCGGGGTGGATCGCCCCGACCAGGCGGAGCCCGCCCTCGCCGAGCAGGCGCTGCACGCGGGCCTTGGTGGTGGAGCGGGCCAGCCCGACCAGACGGGCCAACGTCTCGTAGGAGGCCCGGCCGTCCTCGTGCAGGGCGCGGACGAGCCGCTCGTCGATGGCGTCCAGGTTCCCGTGCACGGGGACAACCTAACGCATGCCGAGCGCTCCGACGATCTATTCACACAAATCGCCCATCGAAAGTCGCAACGGCGGCATCAAGCCGTGAATACAGTCGAATCATGCATTGATCACCGGGCCGTGCGGATGTAACGTCTGCGCCCATCTGACACGGTCGGCTCGGAGGTGCGGTGGGCGTGGGGAGTACGGATCGGGTGTTCTTCGGCCAGCCGCGCGGGCTGGTCGGGCTGTTCTTCGCCGAGGCGTGGGAACGGTTCTCCTACTACGGCATGCGTGCGCTGCTGCTGTACTACATGACCGACCGGATTCTGGACGGCGGTCTCGGCATCGACCCGGGCAGCGCGAAGTCGCTGATCGCGGTGTACGGCTCGGCCACCTACATGGCGGCGATCCTGGGCGGCTGGATCAGCGACCGGCTGCTCGGGGACCGGCGGGCGACGCTCACCGGCGGAGTCCTGATCATGTGCGGCCACATCTGCCTCGCGATCCCCGCCGGGGCGGGCGCCCTGTTCGCGTCGATGATCTTCATCGCGAGCGGGACCGGGCTGCTGAAGCCGACGATCTCCTCGTCGGTGGGCGACCTGTACGCCCGCGACGATCCGCGGCGCGACTCCGGGTTCAGCATCTACTACATGGGGATCAGCGTCGGGGCGGTCGCCGCGCCGCTGGTCGTGGGCACCGTCGGCGAACGGTACGACTACCACCTCGGGTTCGGCCTGGCGGCAATAGGCATGGCGCTCGGCCTCGTCGGCTACGTGCGCAGCCAGCGCCACCTGAGCCCGCTCAGCAGCGCGCCGAAGAACCCGTTGCGACTGGGCGAGGTGCCCCGGTCGCGCTTGGTCGCGGTGGCGGCGGGGATCGCGGTGCTCGTCGCCGTGCTCGCCGCGACGACCGGCACCGGCGCGCTCGGCCCGGGCGGGGTCGTCGACCTGATCAGCGTGCTCGCGATCGCGCTGCCGGTCGGCTACTTCACGGTCATGCTGCGCAGCAGGCGCACCACCGCGGCGGAACGGGCACGGGTGCGCGGCTACATCCCGATGTTCGTCGCCGCGGTCGCGTTCTGGTGCATCCAGGAACAGGGCGCCACGGTGATCGCGCAGTACGCCGACGAGAGCACCGACCTGGGCGCGTTCGGGTTCACCATCCCGGCGTCGTGGTTCCAGTCGGTCGGGTCGCTCGTGCTGATCGTCCTGACACCGTTGTTCGCGGTGATGTGGCTGCGGCTCGACCGGTCCGCCCGGCCCCCGGGCACGGCGCACAAGTTCGCGGCGGGCCTGGCGATCGCGGGGCTGTCTTACCTGATGCTCGTGCTGCCCGCGGCGAGTCCGGGCCAGACCAGCCCGCTGTGGCTCATCGGCAGCCTCGCCGTGGTCACGATCGGCGAGATGTGCCTGTCCCCCATCGGGTTGTCCGCGACGACCCGGCTGGCGCCCGCCGCGTTCGCCACCCAGACGATGGGCCTGTGGCTGTCGTCGAACGCCGCCGGGCAGGGCATCGGGGCGCAGCTGGTGAAGTTCTACGACGCCGGGTCGGCGGCCGCCTACTTCGGCCTGCTCGGGATGGGCGCGGTGGTGCTCGCCCTGGTGCTCTTTGCGCTCGCGCCGCTCATCCGGCGGCAGTCCGAACGCGGATTGTCCACAGTGGAACCGGTACGCGAGGGGCAGCGATGACACGCACCATCCTCCGCGGCGGCACGGTGTTCGACGCCGCCTCCCGCACCGCCGGTCCCGCCGACGTGGCGGTCGAGAACGGCTGGATCACCGACGTCGGCACCGGCCTCGACGGCGACGAGGAGGTCGACTGCGCCGGCCGCGGCGTGCTGCCCGGACTGATCGACTGCCACGTCCACCTCACCATGACCGGCGCGGACCTGTTCGCCGCCGCGCAGGAGCCGTTCTCGCTGCAGTTCTACGAGGGCGCGCGGAACATGGCCAGGACGCTTGCGGCGGGGGTGACCACCGTCCGCGACGCGGCCGGCGCCGACCTCGGGATGCCCGTGGCGCGGGAACGCGGCCTGATTCCCGGGCCGCGCATGCAGATCTCGCTGAACATGCTGAGCCAGACCGGCGGCCACGGCGACCCGTGGTGGCCCTCCACGTGCGTGGTGGACCTGCTGCCGCCGCACCCGGGCCGCCCGCCGGTCATCGTGGACGGGCCGGAGGAGATCCGGCGCAAGATCCGCGAACTGGTGCGTGCCGGCGCGGACGTCATCAAGGTCGCGACCAGCGGCGGGGTGGTGTCCAGCGGCGCCGGGCCGCGGATCCCGCACTTCCGCGACGACGAGATCGCCATGATGGTGACCGAGGCGTCGGCGGCCGGCCTGCACGTCATGGCGCACGCGCACGGCGAGGGCGCGAAAGCGGCCGTGCGCAACGGAGTCCGTTCGATCGAGCACGGGCACTTCCTGGACGACGAAACGCTGGAGATGATGGTCGCGCGGGGCACCTGGCTGGTGCCGACGCTCAGCGCGGGCGTCGGGCTGCGGCAGGCCGTGGAAGCGGGTGTGCCCTACCCGGACCACATCGCCGAGAAGATCCGGCAGCGCTCCGGCGACAGCGTGCGGCGCGCCGTCGAGGCGGGCGTGCGGATCGCGATGGGCACCGACGCGCCGCTCTACCCGCACGGCGAGAACCTGCTGGAGCTGGAACTGCTCGTCGAGCACGGCCTGTCCCCGGCCGAGGCCCTGCACGCCGCGACGCTGTCCGCCGCCGAGCTGATGGGGCTGGAGTCCACGCTCGGTTCGATCACCCCGGGCAAGCGCGCGGACCTGGTGATCGTCGACGGCGACCTGCTCGACGTGCGGGACCTGGGCAAACGGATCCTCGCCGTGTACCAGGACGGCCGGGCCGTGCACGTCGCGGACCGGAATGTGCCGGACTGACCGGGGCAGGACACCCTCAACCCGCGTACGTGCCGTCGCCGGTCTCCGGGGCGCCCTTGGGCAGCACCTTGACCTGCGGGGCCTTCGTGGTGGTCTTCGACGGCGCGGGCGGCCGCGTGGACGTGCCCGGCCGCGGCCTCGTCGTGGTCGTCGCCGCCGGGCCGGTGATCGTGAAGGTCGCGGTCGCCGTGCCGTTTCCGGCCGGCCCGCCGCTGCCGGAGCACGTGAAGGTGGCCTGGTAGCTGCCGGGTTTCGCCCCGGCCTTCCCGGTGCCGGTGTAGCCGTCCAGAACACGGATGAGCGTGACCGGGGCGGCGAGCCCGGGCGAGGTCACCGTGCCGGCGTTGCCCGAGCAGTACGCGCTGAACTCGAGCGTCTGCCCCGGCGACACCGAGGACGGGGACACGCCGAGCTTCGGCGGCGGCGCGGTCGCGCCGGCGGCCGGCGCGGCGAGCGCCCCGGCCGCGAAGGCGAGCAGCCCGGCGCTGGCGAGAATTTTCTTGTGCTGCATGGTTTCCTCCCAGAATGGTCACCGCGGTGCGGCGTAGACAATGATGTTGTCGCGGTAGCTGTGCGCGGCCCGGTCGAAGCCCCCGCCGCAGGTGATCAGCCGCAGCTCGGGCCCGGCGGTGTCGCCGTAGACCGCCTCGGTGGGGAACTCGTCCTTGTCGATCTGCTCCACGCGGGTCACCGCGAACGTGACGGTCGAACCGTCCTTTCGCGACACCAGCACCTCGTCCCCCGGCACGAGTTCCTTGAGGCGGTGGAAGATCCCCGGCCGTCCGCCGCCGTCGACGTGCCCGAGGACCACCGCGGGCCCCGGCTCCCCCGGCGCCGGACCGAGCCGGTACCACCCGGCCCGCATCGGCTGGGTCACCGGCGGCACCTCGATGGTCTCGTCCGCGTTGAGGCCCAGCGGGACGAGCGTCGAGCGCGCGCCGATCCGCGGAATGTCGAGCGCTTCCGGTTCCGCCGGCGCCACGACCTCCGACTCCGGTGCGGACTGCACCGGCGCAGGCACAGGCGCAGGCTGCGTGGCGCACCCGCCCAGCACGAGCAGGGCCAAGGCGAGCAGGAACCGCACGGCGACCATGCCGCTAACTCGCTCCCCCGCCCGATCCGGTTGCCGCCGAAACCGAACCGTGACGTCGCGGGCCTCCGTCCACCTCGGACGATCACCCCTCGGCGTGCGTCCAGTTCGCCACGTCGAGCACCACCAGCGCGGACTGCGCGTCGACGACGTCGCGGGCGGAGCGCAGGTCCAGACCGCTGAGCGCCTCGATGCGGCGCAGCCGCTGGCTGACGGTGTTCGGGTGCACGGTGAGCGCCGCGGCCGTGGCCTGCCGGTCCAGCCCGGCGGCGAGGTGGACCCGCAGCGTCTCCAGCAGGGCGGTGCCGTGGTCGCGGTCGTAGGCGACCAGCCCGCCCAGGGTGCGGTCGGCGTACTCGCGCAGCGGCGCGGGATCGCCGAGCTGGAGCAGCAACCCGGCCACGCCGAGCCGGTCCAGCGTGATCGTGGCGCCCGACTGCCCGGCGTGGGCCGCGACGGCCAGCGCTCCGCGGGCGACCCGGTAGGCCTCGGCGTGGTTGACGGCGGGTGCGGACACCGCGACGGTGGCGTCGTCGACCCCGCGCGCGGTGACCAGTGCCGGGCGGAAGCCGTCGACTGGCTCGCCGTCGGGCCACAGGGCGACCACCTCGCCGCGATACAGCGCGACCAGCGGGCGCGGCCGGACACCGGCGGCGAGCCGGGTCGCCTCGGCCACGGCCCGCTGGGTCGCGCCCGTCGGCGCCGGTTTCCCGGCGGCGACCACCTGGGCGACGAGCGCGCGGTGCGGCCGGGTCAGGTCGTGTCCCAGCAGGCCCGCGCGGTCCCGCACCGACGCGGCCGACGGGTCCGCCCCGGCAAGCAGGTCGGCGAGCAGTTCGCCACGCAGGTTCTGCTCCACTTCCAGCGCGGTCCGCTGCCGCAGCAGTTCCAGCGACAGCACCACCGACGCGTGCTCCAGGGCCAGGCGGTCCAATGGCGCGAGCGGCCCGCCGGGCAGCCACACCCGGGCGGCGACCTCGCCGGTGAGCACGACGTCGGCGACGACGTGCGCGCCGGTCTCCCGCACCAGCTCCGCACGCGGCGACCACGGACCGGCGTCGCCGGCCGCCACCGGGCCGCCCGCGGCGGCGAGTTCCTCGCCCCGCGCGTCGCGAACGAGCACCGGCCTGCCCAGCAGGTCGTGCAGCGCGGCCGCGATCCCGGCGACCCCACCCTCCTGCACCGCGACGCGCAGCAGCCGTTCGTGGATCCGCTCCGACCGGGTCACCAGGTCGTGCTGGCGGCGCAGGTCGTCCAGCACCCGCGCCGAGGTGATCGCGATCGCGGCGTGCTCGGCGAGCAGCTGGAGGCGGCCGACCTCTTCGGCACCGAACTCGTGCACCGTGGAGCGGTAGCTGTTGAGCGTGCCGATCACGCCGGAGGCCGTGACGAGCGGGACCGACAGCATCGACAGGTAGCCCTGCTCGCGGGCGACACCGCCCCAGACGAAGTCCGGCTCCCGGGAGATGTCCGAGACCGCGCACGGACGGCCGGACAGGAACGCCTGGCTGGACGGGGCCCCGACGTCGGCGGTGGCCTCGATGCGCACCGGCCGGTCGGAGTTGACGCGGGCGACGTAGGCCTCGGTCAGCCCGCTCCACCCGGCGATCACCAGGTTCGCCCGCGCGGCGTCCGGCACCAGGACACCGCAGAAGTCGAGCCCGAGCAGCTCCCGCGCGGTCGCCGCGACCAGGTCGAGCACCTCCCGCAGCCCCTGCCCGGCGTTCACCGCCGCGGTCAGGGCGCCGATCGCGCCCAGCCACTCGCGCAACTCGGAAGCCTCATCCATCCCGGGAGTGTCAGTGGGAACACCGCGCAAGTCAACTCTGTGTCGCCGCAGACATCGCCCGGCGCGGCGCCGTCGATCAGACTCGGGAAGCGCTCCCCCACGACCGAAAGGGCCCGGGATGTCGACGACCACCTCCCCCACCACCGCCGGGACCGGACACGCGCGG
Organism: Amycolatopsis methanolica 239; assembly: GCF_000739085.1. Lineage (NCBI taxonomy): Bacteria > Bacillati > Actinomycetota > Actinomycetes > Pseudonocardiales > Pseudonocardiaceae > Amycolatopsis > Amycolatopsis methanolica. Next base: position 3,865,205 of record NZ_CP009110.1, read on the forward strand.
CCGATCCTCGATCCGGCCACCGGCCGGGTGCTCGACACGGTGCCGGACAGCACCCTCGACGAGGTCGACGCCGCCGTCGCCCGCGCCCGCGCGGCGTTCCTCGGCGGGCCGTGGCCTGCGCTGACCCGCACCGAACGCGGACGGCTGCTGCTGCGCGTCGCGGACGTCGTCGAAGGCGCCGCCGAGTCGCTGTACCGGCTGGAGACCCGCAACAACGGCCGCCCGGTGACCGAGACCCGCGCGCAGCTGTCCCGGGTGCCGGAGTGGTTCCGCTACAACGCGGGACTGCTGGCCGCGCAGCGCGACGCCGTGCTGCCCTCCGACGGCCCGTACCTGACCTACCAGCGGCGCGCGCCGCTCGGCGTGTGCGGGATCATCACGCCCTTCAACCACCCGCTGCTCATCCTGGCCCGCAGCCTGTCCGCCGCGCTGGCGACCGGGAACACGGTCGTGGTCAAGCCCTCCGAGATCACACCACTGTCCACTTTGGCCCTGGCCGGGCTGGTTCGCGAAGCGGGTGTCCCGGACGGTGTGGTGAACGTGGTGACCGGCGGCCGGGAGGTCGGCGAGCGCCTCACCGGCCACCCGGACATCGCCAAGATCACCCTCACCGGTGGCACCGAGGCCGGCCGGGCCGCGGCGGTCGCGACCGCCGCGCGGTTCGCCCGCGTCACCGCCGAACTGGGCGGCAAGACCCCGATCGTCGTGTTCGACGACATCGACCCCGAGGTGGCCGCGGAGGGCGCGGCGTTCGCCGCCTTCGTCGCGGCCGGACAGTCCTGTGTGGCCGGTTCGCGCTTCCTGGTGCAGCGCGCGAGCTACGAGCGCTTCGTCACCGCGCTGGCCCGCCGCACGGACGCGATCCGGATCGGCGACCCGTCCGACCCCCGCACCCAGCTCGGTCCCCTGGTCAGCGCCGCGCAACGGGACAAGGTGCTGAACCTGATCGGCGCCGGGATCGCCGAGGGCGCCCGGCTCGCCGCGGGCGGCGGCGCGCCCGACCTGCCCACCCCGTTGGACGGTGGGTTCTTCCTGCGGCCCACCGTGCTCGCCGACGCCACGAGCGACATGCGGGTCGCGCGGGAGGAGATCTTCGGCCCGGTCGCCGTCGTCGTCCCGTTCGACGACGAGGCCGACGCCATCGCCAAGGCCAACGACAACCGCTTCGGCCTCGGCGCCGGGATCTGGACCCGCGACCTGGCGCGCGGCCACCGCGTCGCCGACCGGATCGCGGCGGGCATGGTCTGGATCAACGACCACCACCGCCTCGAACCGTCGCTGCCCTGGGGCGGCATCAAGGAATCCGGCACCGGCCGGGACGCCGGTTCCGAATCCTTCGACGACTTCACCTGGATCAAGACCGTCGTCGCCCGCACCGCCACCGACGACGTCGACTGGTATGGCGCCGACACCCCCGGCCGCCTCAACTGACCCCTGTCCCCACGGCAAAGGAGCCGTTCCATGGCCAACCCCTCCGCGCCACCGTGGCGCACCGAGATCACCCGCACCCAGTGGCTGGTCCTGCTGGGCACCACGATGGGCTGGGCCCTCGACGGATTCGCGGGCAGCCTGTACTCCCTGATCCTCGGCCCGGCGATGACCGAACTGCTGCCGCACAGCGGGATCGCGCCCGCCACCGGCAGCATCGGGCTCTACGGCGGCATCACCGTCGCGTTGTTCCTGTTCGGCTGGGGCACCGGCGGGATCCTGTTCGGGATCCTCGCCGACTACTTCGGCCGCGTCCGCGTGCTGTCCGCGGGCATCGTGACGTACGCGGTGTTCACCGCGCTGGCCGCCTTCGCCGACACCTGGTGGCAGCTGGGTGTCCTGCGGTTCGTCGCGGGGCTGGGGTCCGGGGTGGAGGCGCCGGTCGGCGCCGCGCTCGTGGCCGAGGTCTGGCGCAACCGCTACCGGGCGCGGGCCTGCGGCGTGATGATGTCCGGGTACGCGTTCGGCTTCTTCATCGCCTCGCTGGCCTACGCGATGCTCGGCGGCCACGGCTGGCGGCTGATGATGGGCATCGCCGTGCTGCCCGCGCTGCTGGTGTACTTCATCCGCCGCCACGTGCCCGAACCGCCGGAGATCAAGGGCTCCATCGCCGCCCGCCGGGAACGCCGCGCCCACGGCCACCGCACCGCGCAGGACCGCTTCGTGCTGCGCCGGCTGCTGACCCGGCCGCTGCTCAAGCACACCCTGGTCGGCACCGCGCTGGCCACCGGGTCGCTGGTCGCCTTCTGGAGCGTGTCCACCTGGTACCCGCAGGTGATCCGCCAGGCGGCGACGGCGGCCCAGCTGACGCCCGCGGTGGTCAACGAACGCGTCGCGCTGGCCTCGATGCTGTTCAACGCCGGCGGCGTGCTCGGCTACGCCACCTGGGGTTTCCTGGCCGACGCGATCGGCCGGCGGAAAGCGTTCGCGGCCAGTTTCGCGATCTCCGCGGTGAGTGTGGGGCTCCTGTTCCCGTTCTCGCCCGGCTGGGGCGTGTTCCTCGCCGTCATCCCGGTCGCGGGATTCGGCCTCTACGGCGCGCTGTCCGGGATCCTCGTCTACGGCCCGGAGCTGTTCCCGCCGAGCGTCCGCGCCACCGGGATGGCGCTCTACAACGGCATCGGGCGTTACCTCACGGCGGCCGGGCCGCTGGTGGCCGGTGTGGTGGCCGCGTCCTGGTTCGGCGGTGACCTCGGGCTGGCCACCACGTGCGTCGTCGCCGTCGGGCTGCTCGGTGCCGTCGGGCTGTTCTTCGCGCCGGAGACCCGGGGCGCGCCCCTGCCCGCCGATCCGGTCCAGCCCGGCCCGGTTCCCGCTTCGGAGGAGATCCACTGATGAGTGCCTACGCAGGCGCCCGCGCCGCCGTGATCGGCGGGTCGATCGGCGGCCTCACCACCGCGCTGCTGCTGCGCGACCTCGGGTTCGAGGTCGATGTGTACGAGCGCACCCCGACGCCGCTGGACGGCCGGGGCGGCGGGATCGTGCTGCAGCCGGACACCGTGCGCTGGTTCGCCGAGCGCAGCACGCAAAACCCGGAAGCGCTGTCCACCCCGACCGAGTACGTGCAGTACCTCGACCGCGGCAACGGCGTCGTGCACCGCGACCGCCGCCGCTGGACCTACACGTCCTGGGGCACCTTCTACCGCGCGCTGCTCGCCGACTTCGGCGGCGAGCACTACCACCTCGGCCAGTTCGCGTGCGGTGTCGCGCAGGACGAGGACCGCGTGACCGTCCGGTTCGTGTCCGGGCACCGCGCCGAGGCCGATCTGGTCGTGTTCGCCGACGGCATCACCTCGATCGGCCGGTCCCTGCTCGACCCCGGGGCGCAGCTGGAGTACTCCGGCTACGTCGGCTGGCGCGGCACGGTGCCCGAGCACGAACTCACGCCCGCGACGCGGGAGCTGCTCGGCAACGCGATCTCCTACAGCGTGGTCCCGCACTCGCACATCACGGTGTACCCGATCCCCGGCGAGACCGGCCCGTCGGAGCGGCTGATGAACTACGTCTGGTACCGCAACGTGCCGGCCGGGGGCGAACTGGCGGAGATGCTCATCGACAAGCGCGGCTTCACCGGCACCGTGTCCATCCACCCCGGACAGGTCCAGGACCGCTACGTTGACGAGATGCGGGACACGGCCGCGGAACTGCTCGCGCCCGCCGCCGCCGAGGTGGTCACGCGCACCGCGCAGCCCTACATTCAGGTCGTGTCGGACGTCCGCGCTTCCCGGATGGCGCAGGGCCGGATCGCGTTGATCGGCGACGCCGCGGCCGCGGCGCGCCCGCACGCCGCCGCGGGCACCGCGAAGGCCGCCGCGGACGCCTGGGCGCTGGCCGGCGCGCTGACCGACGCCGACGGCGACGTTCCCGCAGCCCTGCGCAAGTGGGAGCCCGCGCAGCTGGAGCTGAGCGCCCGGCTGCTCGACCGTGTCAAGGCGATGGGCGAGCGCTCGCAATTCCACAACACCTGGACGCCCGGGGACCCGGACCTGCGGTTCGGCCTCTACGGGCCCGGCCACTGATACGAGGAGAAGACCATGTCCGACACCAGTTTCCTGTCCGACCTGCCCCTGGCGGGCACCCTCGTCGCGAGCGGTTTCGAGGGCTGGAGCCCGCAGCTGCGCGCCGAGTTCGAGGCCCACGCCCACGACGGCGAGGTCGGCTCGCGCCTGCTGAGCGAGAACGGCCGCGTCCGGGTCTGGGAGATCCGCCTGGCGCCCGGAGAGCGCTGGCATGCCCACCGGCACGTGCTGGACTACTTCTGGACCGCGGTCAACGCCGGGCGCAGCCGCCAGCACACCAGCGACGGCACGACCCGCGAGGTGTCCTATGTGGCCGGTGAGACGCGGCACTTCACGTTCGGCCCGGGCGAATACCTGTTGCACGACATCGAGAACATCGGTGACGGCGACCTGGTGTTCACCACGGTCGAGCACCTGGACAGCGCCAACGCCCCGCTGCCGCTGGGAGAGCGGCAGTGATCGGGCCGATCGCGGACGGGCCGGTCGACGTCCACGCGCACTGGCTGCCCGCCGAGCTGTTCGGCCTCCCTCCGGGCGCGCCGTTCGGGCCGCTGCGCGACTCCGGCGGCGAGCTCTACCTGGGCGAGGTGCCCCTGTCCATCCCGACGCGGGCCATGAGCGACGTGCCCGCGATCCTCGCCGACACCGCCGCGGCCGGGCTCGGCGTGCGGGTGCTGTCGGCCCCGCCGTTCGCCTTCCCCGTCGCGGGCCCGGCGGCCGAGTACGTGGACGCGTTCAACACCGCGCTCGCCGAGGTCGTGGCGTCCGCTGATGCTGCGCTCGCCGGGCTCGGCCTGGTCTCCCTCGACGACGACGCGGTGGCGACCGCGCAGCTGAAGCGGCTCGCGGCGCAGCCGGGGATCGCGGGGGTGGCGATCCCGCCGCTGCTCGGGGGCGAGTCGCTGGACCGCGGCGGGCTGCGGCACGTGCTCGGCGAGTCCGCGCGGCTCGGCCTCTCGGTGCTGGTGCACCCGATGCAGCTGCCGCGCCCGGAGTGGCGAGACCACTACCTGGCCAACCTGCTCGGCAACCCGGTCGAAACCGCCACGGCGGTCGGCGCGCTGCTGCTCGGCGGGGTGCTCGACCAGCTGCCGGACCTGCGGATCTGCTTCGTGCACGGCGGCGGCTGCACGCCCGGGGTGCTGGGCCGGTGGGACCACGGCTGGCACACCCGGGCCGACGTGCGCCGCGACTCGTCGCGCCCGCCGGGTGAAGCGGTCCGGGCCCTGTGGTTCGACACGGTCACCCACGACCCGGAGCTGCTGCACCTGTTGACCACGCGGGTGGGCGAGCACGCGGTCGTGTGCGGCAGCGACCACCCGTTCGACATGGCGCAGCCGGACCCGGTCGGGTTCGCCACCGCGGCCGGCCTGGACGTCGCGACCCTGGCCGCCAACGCGCGGGCGTTCCTCGGGGCCGGCTCGTGAGCAGGCTGTTCACCTCGCTGACGCTGCGGGAGCTGACGGTGCCGAACCGGGTGTGGCTGTCCCCGATGTGCCAGTGCAGCGCCGGGGCGGACGGGGTGCCGGGCGACTGGCACCTGGTCCACCTCGGCGCCCGCGCCGCCGGCGGGTTCGGGATGCTGATCACCGAGTCCACCGCGGTGTCCCCGGAGGCGCGGATCAGCGCGCGGGACACCGGTCTGTGGTCGGACGCGCAGGTCGCGGGCTGGCGGCGGATCACCGGGTTCGCGCACGCGCAGGGCATGCCGATCGCGGTGCAGCTGGGTCATGCCGGGCGGAAGGCGTCGGCGTTCGCGCCGGGAGAGGGGCGCGGCACGGTGCCGGCGGGCGAGGGCGGCTGGACACCGCTCGCGCCGTCCCCGTCGCCTGCCGCGGCTTCGCGACCCCGGCGGAAGCGACGGAATCCGACCTGGCCCGGGTCGTGGCGGACTTCGCCGCGGCGGCCCGGCGGGCGGTGGACGCGGGGTTCGACGCGATCGAGATCCACGCCGGCCACGGGTACCTGCTGCACCAGTTCCTGTCGCCGCGGGCGAACCGGCGCACCGACCGCTACGGCGGCGGGTTCGGCAACCGGGTGCGGTTGCTGCTGGAGGTGATCGGCGCGGTGCGCGCTGGGTGGCCAGCGGAACGCCCGTTGCTGGTGCGGTTGTCGGCGACGGACGGGGTCGAGGGCGGGTGGACCGCCGCGGAGACCGCCGATCTGGCGCCGCTGCTGCACGACCGCGGGGTGGACCTGATCGACGTGGGCACCGGCGGGCTCGACCCGGACCAGCGGATCCCCGTCGGGCCGGGGTACCAGGTCCCGTTCGCCGAGCAGGTCCGCGCCCGGACGGCGCTGCCGGTCGGCGCGGTCGGCCTGATCACCGAGCCGGACCAGGCGGAGGCGATCCTGGCGCCGCGAAGTCCGCGGACGTGGTGCTGCTGGCGCGGGAGGCCCTGCGCAACCCGGCGTGGCCCCTGCACGCCGCGGAAACCCTGGACCCCGGCTCGGCGCGGGAGAAGTACCCGTGGCAGTACCTGCGCGCCGCACCCGCCGAGGGGGCGCCGGCCCGGCGGGACTGACCTGCCCCAGCCCCGCGCGCACCTTGCGCGCGCTGCTCGGCGAGCCCCGAGGCGGCTGCCTGCCGCCTCGGGTCAGCCGACCGAGCGGGTGGTCAGCTCACCCGCTCGAACACCGCCGCCAGGCCCTGCCCGCCGCCGATGCACATCGTCTCCAGGCCGTACCGCACCTCCCGGCGGGTCATCTCCCGGGCGAGCGTCGCCAGGATCCGGGCGCCCGTCGCCCCCACCGGGTGGCCCAGCGACACACCGGAACCGTTGACGTTGAACCGCTCGTCGGTGTCGCTCAACCCGAGTGTGCGGGTGCAGGCCAGCACCTGCGCGGCAAAGGCCTCGTTCAGCTCGATCAGGTCCAGGTCGTTCAGCGACAGCCCGGCCTTGGCCAGCGCCGCGCGGGTGGCGGGCACGGGGCCGATGCCCATCGTCTCGGCAGGCACCCCGGCGCGCGCGAACGACACCAGCCGCACCAGCGGGCGCAGGCCGAGCTTCTCCGCGGTTTCCCGGCTGGTGACCAGGCAGGCCGCGGCGGCGTCGTTCTGGCCGCTCGCGTTGCCCGCGGTGACCGTGGCCTCCGGGTCGGTGCGGATCATCACCGGCTTCAGCTTCGCCAGGCCCTCCGCGGTGGTGTCCGGGCGCGGGTGCTCGTCGGCGTCGACCACCGTCTCGCCCTTCCGCGACTTCACCGTGACCGGGACGATCTCGTCCTTGAACAGCCCGCCCTCGATCGCCCGCGCCGCCCGCTGCTGGGACCGCAGGGCGAGCGCGTCCTGGTCCTCGCGGGAGATGCCGTGCTCGCGGCGCAGGTTCTCGGCGGTCTCGATCATCCCGCCCGGGATCGGGTGGTGCACCCCGCCCGCGGTGGCCCGGCCACGCGCCAGCGAATCGTGCAGCTGCAGGCCGGCGCCCTTGATGCCCCAGCGGCCCTCGTGCGTGTAGTACGGCGCGGCGCTCATCACCTCGGCGCCACCGGCGAGCACGACGTCGCTGAACCCGGCGCGGATCTGCATGGCGGCGTCGAGCACGGCCTGCAGGCCGGAGCCGCAGCGGCGGTCGATCTGGATGCCGGTCACCGTGTCCGGCAGGCCGGCGTCGAGCGCGGCGACCCGCCCGATCGCGGGCGCCTCCGACGTCGGGTAGGCGTGCCCCAGGATCACCTCGTCGACGCGCTCCGGGTCCACGCCGGTGCGCTCCACGACGGCGGACAGCACGTGCGCGGCGAGCGCGGCGGGCGTCTGGCCGGCCAGCGCTCCCCCGAACCGCCCGATCGGCGTCCGCAGCGGCTCGCAGATCACGACATCGACGGACATCCGTTGTCCTTTCACGGCTGGGCAGGGCTACGTCCGACGATCGCACCCCCGGACCATGAAGTCCAATATCCGATTCAAGCCGCACTGAGACGACGAGCGTCTCAGTGCGGCGGCCGCAGCGCCGGGAACCCGATGTCGCTGAGCACCTGCGCGGTCTCGTCGGCCGTCGAGGTGATCGTGCCCTGCACCGCCCACCGGGTGAAGAACCGCTCCAGCTGGCTGACCAGCAGCTCGATCCGCAGGTGCGCCTCGGCCCGCCGCTGCGAGCCCCACCGTTCCAGGTACCGCGGCATCGCGGCGGGCAGCTCGCCGACCGCGCGCTTGGCGATGGCCCGGAGCTCCGGTTCGAGCGCGACCGCCTCGTCCCACGCGGGCAGGATCGCCTGGTTCTCCTCGAACCACGCGACCGCGCCCCGCATCCAGCGGGTGAACGCGGCGCGCGAGCCGGTGGCGAGCACCTCGTCCAGCTCCGCGGACACCGCGACCGCACGCTGCGCCATCGTCTCCGCGCCGATCTTCTGCAGCACCTCCAGCTTGCCGGTGAAGTGCGGGTAGAACGTCGCGCGGCTGCACCCGACCGTGGAGACGATGTCGTCGATCGCCACCGCCGCGTAGCCGCGCTCCACGAAACAGCGCCTTGGCGTGCTCCAGCAGGTCGCGAACATGTCAGAGTGTTCAGCGGCATCGTGGCCAGCGGAAGAGGCATCCGTGAGGTCACTCCCCACCGTCTGCATCATCGGCGCCGGCTGCTCCGGCTTCGCCACGGCGAAGCGATTGCGCGACCACGGCATCCCTTACGACTGCTTCGAGATGTCCGACGACGTCGGCGGCAACTGGTACTTCGGCAATCCCAACGGGCGCTCGGCCTGCTGCGATCGCTACGCATCGACACCTCGACCACGCGCCTGCAGTTCGAGGACTTCCCGGCGGGCGCGGACTGGCCGCACTTCCCGCACCATTCGCTGATCCACCAGTACTTCCGCGACTAGGTCGACCACTTCGGACTGCGCGAGACGATCACCTTCAACACCGCGGTCGAGCACGCGGCCCGGCAACCCGACGGCAGGTGGCGGATCACCCTGTCCACGGGCGAGACCCGGGACTACGACGCGCTCGTGGTCGCCAACGGCCACCACTGGAACCCGTACCTGCCCGACTACCCCCGCACGTTCGACGGGCCGGTCCTGCACAGCCACGCCTGCCGCAGCCCGTTCGACCCGGTCGACATGCGGGACAAGCGGATCGTCGTGGTGGGCATGATCGCGCGGCCCGTGCGGGTGTCCGCACGGCGCGGCGTGTGGGTGCTGTCGAAGTACCGCGGCGGCAAACCGGCCGACAAGATGATGATGCCGCCGTGGATGCCGAAGAAGATCGGCCTACCGGGCACCGGCTGCCGCTGTTCAAGCGGATCGTCACGCCCGGAATCGGCAACCCCTGCTTCGCCGGCCTGGCGCAGGCGTCGCCGACGATCGTCAACCTCGCCGAGCAGCAGAGCAAGCTCATCGCGCGGCACCTGACCGGGGAGTACGAGCTGCCGGACGTCGCGGAGATGGCGGCCACCATCGCGCGCGACGAGGCCAAGCACCTCGGGCAGTACTACTCCGCGCCGCGGCACACCATCCAGCTCGACTTCGCCCGCTACGTGCGGGAACTGCACCGTGAGATCGAGGCGGGCCGGAAACGGGCGGCGGCCGTCCGGTGAACGGCCACTGCGACCCGCGGTTCGCCGCACTCGGCGACCTGCTGGCGGAGCGGCTGCGCGACGGCGCGGAGGCGGGCGCGTCGGTCTGCGTGATCGCCGATGGCGTGGTCGCGGTGGACCTGTGGGGCGGCTCGGCCGCGCCCGGGGTGCCGTGGACGCGGGACACGCTGGTCACCACGTACTCGCTGACCAAGACGATGGTGGCGCTGGTGGCGCTCGCACTGGTGGACCGGGGGGCAGCTGGACCCGGACGCGCCGGTGGCGCGGTACTGGCCGGAGTTCGGCGCCGCGGGCAAGGACGGCGTGCTGGTGCGGCACGTCCTGGGCCACACCTCGGGGGTGTGCGGGTGGGACTCGCCGGTCACCTTGGAAGACATCTGCGACGTGGAACGGGCGGCGGCGCTGCTGGCGGCGCAGGAGCCGTGGTTCCCGCCGGGCGGGGCCTCCGGGTACCAGGCGGTCAGCCACGGCCACCTGGTCGGCGAGATCGTGCGGCGCGTGACCGGCCGGTCGCTGGGCACGGTGCTGCGGTCGGAGTTCGCGGACCCACCGGGAGCGGACTACTGACTGGGCGCACCGGAGGACGTGGACGCCCGGGTCGCCACACTCGTTGCACCTGAATCGTCCGGTGTGGACTACGCCGCCCTCGACCCGATCGCGGTGCGCACGCTGACGAACCCGCTGATCCCACCCTCGGTGACGACCACGCGGCCGTTCCTGGCGGCCGAGCTGGGCGGGCTGAACGGCCAGGGCAACGCGCGCTCGGTGGCGCGGCTGCAGTCGGTCGTCTCCCACGGCGGCGCGATCGACGGCAGGCGGTTCGTGGCGGAGTCCACTGTGGAGCGGATCTTCCAGGTGCAGGCCGACGGGGTGGACCGGGTGCTCGGCACGCCCGTCCGGTTCGGACCCGGCTAGGCGGTCGACGGCCACACCTGCTGGTGGAGCGGGTTCGGCGGTGCGGTGGTGCTGAACGACCTCGACCGGCGGCTGACCTTCGCCTACGTCATGAACCGGATGACACCGGGCCTGGTGAACGCGCCGAACACCACTGCCTACCTCGCCGCGCTGCGCTCCTGCCTGGACTAGCGAGCCGCGAACGGGCCGCCGAACGCGAGCTTGGCGAACCGCTCCCCCATGAGCCGGTGGGTCGCCGCGTCGGGGTGGAGGTTGTCGGGCAGCGGGCGGTCGTTCTCGCCGTGGAGGTCGCGGCCGTCGAGGTAGTGCAGGTTCTCGTCGGCGCGCTCCGCGACGATCCGCGCCAGCTCGTCCCGGATCACGCGCAACGTCAGCTTCCCCGCGGCGCGCTCGGCCGGGTCACCGGTGGCCCGGAACCGCACCACGCCCGACTTCAGCGCCTCAACGTCGAACGCGCCGGGTCCCGGCGTGTCCTCGTGGATCGGGCACCAGATCGGGGACACGACCAGCAGCGGCGCGCCCGGGTGCCGGTCGCGGATCGTGTCGAGGAAACCGTGCACCGCCGGCGTGAACGCACGCAGCCGCATCACGTCGCCGTTCACCAGATTGATCCCGATCTTGACGCTGATCAGGTCGGCCGGCGTGTCGCGCATGACGCGTGCGGTGAACGGGTCCAGCATCGCACTGCCGCTGAAGCCCAGGTTCACCAGCTCGGCCCCGCCCAGGCCGGCGGCGACCGCGGGCCAGGTGGTGACCGGGCTGGCCGCGTCCGAGCCGTGGCTGATCGAGCTGCCGTGGTGCAGCCACACCCGCCCGCGCGTGGGCGACGGCGAGACCGGCGCGTCGGTGCGCAGCGCGATCAGCTCGGTGATCTCGTTGTGCGGCAACCAGATCTCCACGTCCTTGTCGTGGCCGGGCAGGCTGTCGAACCGGACCGTGCCGGGCGGTCCGGGCTCCATCCGGGCCGCGCCACCGGCCAGGTCGATGTGGACGGTGTTACCGCCGCCGACTCCGCCCTGCGCGGTCAGCCGTCCGTCGACGAGCAGGTCGTACACGCCGTCCGGCCGCGGCGGGGCGCCCACGTAGGACCGGGTGGTGCGCAGCGCGTCCAGCTCGATCACGGTCGCGCGGGTGCGGAAGGCCAGCCGCACGCCGGAGGGTTGCGACTCCGCCATGCGGAGCTGCGCGTCGGCCCGGGCGCGCGCCCAGGCGGGCAGCCGGTGCGGCACCAGGCCGTGCGCACCGGACTCGACGTCCAGGGCGCCGCGTAGCAGGTCCGCGGTCAGGGGTGTGGTGATCACGATCCGGTCCTCCCGGGCCAGCTCCGCAGGATGACGTCGAGGACCTCGAGGATCCGCGACCAGGACTCGCCGGGCTCGGGCGCGCTGTGGCCGAACGCGCCGCCCGATTCGAGCTCGACAAAACCGTGCACGACGCTGCCCAGCAGCCGGACGGCGTGCGGGTGGTCGGCCTCCGGCACGTCGTAACCACGCAGGATCGCCTGCATCATCCGGGTGTGCCGGGGCCCGGCGCTCGCGGCCGCGTGCTCCGGGTCGAGCCGGAACTGCGCCGCCGCCCAGCGGCCCGGGTGCTCGTGGGCGTAGTCGCGGTAGACACCGGCGAAGGCGGCCAGCGCGTCCCGGCCGGCTCGCCCCGCCAGCGCGTCGGCGGCCCGGTCGGCGAGCTCGCCCACCGCGAGCAGCGCGACGCGGACCTTGAGGTCGTGGGCGCCCCGCACGTGCGAGTACAGGCTCGCGACCTGGACGCCGAACCGGCGGGCCACCGCCGACGGGGTCACCTCGTCGAACCCGGCCTCGTCGGCCAGCTCCGCCCCCGCCTGGACCACGCGTTCCGTGGTCAGTCCCGCTCGCACCATGCCTAAAGCGTATCAGGAATTTCCTAAATGTTTTAGGAGGAGGTCGCGGGCCCAGGCCAGCTCGAGCTTCCCGGTGGGCGTGCGGCGCAGCTCGGGCAGCAGCGCGATCGTGCGCGGCACCTTGTACCCGGCCAGGCCACGGCGCACCCATTCCCGCAGTTCCCCGGCGGACAAGGTCGCCGACGCGGTCGCGACCACCGCCGCGACGCGCTCGCCCCAGGTCTCGTCCGGCAGGCCGACCACGACCGCGTCGGTGACCTCGGGGTGGGTCAGCAACGCGTCCTCGACCTCCTGCGGGTACACCTTCTCGCCGCCGGTGTTGATCACCCCGGCTCCGCGGCCGAGGAACCGGATCGCCCCGTCGGCCTCGACGGCGGCCAGGTCGCCGGGGATGGCGTAGCGGACGCCGCCGATCGTGCGGAACGTCGTGGCCGTCTTCGCCGAGTCCTTGTAATAGCCGAGCGGGATCGGGCCGCGGTAGGCGAGCACGCCGGGCTCGCCGCTGCCGGGCGTCACCTCGACGTCGCCGGGGCCGAACACCTTCGTCGCGGGCACCGGGAAGAACCGCGACGGCAGATCGTCCACAGTGGAGGTCACCGCGAACGCGAACGGCCCGCCCTCGCTGGAGGCGATCGCGTCGAAGATCGTGACGCCCGCCCGCTCGTGCAACGCGTGCTTGAGCCGGTCGGACAGCGCTGTGCCGGAGCTGATCACCGACCGCAGCGAGCCGAGGTCGTGCGGTCTCCCCCGCCGCTCCGCCGCGACCAGCTCGTCGACCAGCGGACGGCACACGGCGTTGCCCGCGACGATGATCGTGCGCGCCCGCCGCGCGGCGACCGTCATCCAGACGTGGCGCGGATCGAGCGCGCCGGGATTGGTGGTGATCACCCGGCCGCCGGTGAGCAGCGCGCCCATCGAGTTGAACAGGCCCGTGCCGTGCATCAGCGGCACGACCGGGATCGTCGCGTGCGAGCGGTCCTCGGCGTGCGCGTCGATCGCGAGACCGACGGCCTCGGTGAGGGTGGTGGGCAGCTCCCGCGCGCCCAGCGGGCGGAAGACCGGCACGAACAGCGAGTGCAGCAGATCGGACTGCCGCCAGATGACCCCCTTCGGCTTGCCGGTGGTGCCGCCGGTGTACATGAAGATCTCGTCCGAGCCGAACCGGTGCTCCGGCGGCCGCGGCCGCATGTCCGCGAGGAGTTCCTCCAGTTCCGGCGCTGCGGGCCCGGGCTCCGCGGCGGGTCCGGCGCGGACCAGCAGCCGCAGGGCCGGCACGTGCGCCGCGGCGTGGCGCAGGTTCGGCGCGAGCGCGCCGCTGAACACCACCGCCGCCGCGTCGGCATCGGTCAGCAGCGCCGTCAGCTCGTCGGCGGTGTACCGGTAGTTCGCGTTGACCGGCACGGCGCCGATCTTGAACGCGGCGAACACGGTTTCCAGGTAGGCCGCGCCGTTGTGGAGGTAGCAGGCCACCTTGTCGCCCGCCCGCACCCCGGCCTCTTCGAACGCGGTGGCCAGCCGGGCGGCGCGGTCGTCGAACTCCGCGTAGGTGAGGTCGCGCCCCGGTTCGGAGATCGCGACCGCGTCCGGCAGGCCACGGGCCACGGCCTCCCACACGGTGCCGAAGGAGACGTCCATCGGGTCTGCACCTCCTCGGCTCGGCGTCCAGCGTAGGAAGGCGCGGGGTCCCGGCGACACGGCCGGGAACCGCAGGCCTGGCGGGACAAACGTCGCGCCACGCTGGCGACGCAAGGCCAGCGTGCCGGGCCGCCGCGGCCCATACCGTCGAGGAGATCCGTGATCGAAGGAGGGCACATGCTCGACGGCAGAGTCGCCGTGGTCACCGGGGCCGGCCGCGGCCTCGGCCGGTCCTACGCACGGGCGCTGGCCGCCGCGGGTGCCGCCGTGGTCGTCAACGACCTCGACGCCGACGTCGCCAAGGAGACGGTCGCGGAGATCACCGCCGCGGGCGGCCGGGCGGTCGCCGTGGTCGGTTCCGTCGGCGGCAGCTACCTGGCCGACGCACTGGTGCGGCGGGCGGTCGGCGAGTTCGGCCGCCTGGACGTGATGGTCACCAACGCAGGCGCGCTGCGCGACCAGACGCTGCGCAACACCAGCGACGACGACTTCGACCTCGTGGTCACCAGCCACTTGCGTGGCACCTTCACCTGCGGGCGGGCGGCCGTGCGGCGGTTCCGGGAGCAGGGCGAGGGCGGGCGGCTGATCCTCGTCGGCTCCCCCGCCGGGCAGCGCGCCAGCTTCGGCCAGACCGCGTACTCCGCGTCGAAGGGCGCCGTCGTCGCGATGATGCGCACCTGGGCCGTCGAGCACGCGAAGATCGGCGTGACGGTCAACGCGATCGTGCCCACCGCGCTCACCCGGATGGTCGCCACCATCCCGGGACTGGGCGAGCTGGTGTCCAGGGTGGACGCCGGCGAGCCGGTGCCGCAGCCGCTGCGGCGCCAGGGTCTCGGCACCCCGGAGGACGTGGCGCCGCTGGTGGTCTACCTCGCGTCCGCGGAGTCGGCGCACGTCACCGGCCAGGCCATCGCCGCGGGCGGCGACCGCATCGCGCTGTGGACGCACCCGGGCGAGGTGGCCGAGGAGCTGCGGCCCGGTGGCTGGACCGTGCCGGAGGTCGCGCGGCTGTTCGCCGAGGCGCCGCTGCAGGAGTTCGAACCCGCGCCGCTGGCGCTCGAGGAGGTCTGACGTGGCGATCGTGGTCCACGGCGTCGAAGGGGTGCGCGCCCTGCCGGTCGGGGAACCGCTCGGCAGCAGCGGGCTGGTCGAGGTCACGCAGGAGGCGGTGAACCGGTTCGCCGAGGCGACCGGCGACCACCAGTGGATCCACGTCGACGTCGAGCGGGCGAAGAGCGGGCCGTTCGGCGGTCCCATCGCACACGGTTACCTGACGCTCTCGCTGGTGCCGCGGCTGCTGCCGGAGATCGTGGAGTTCACCGGGTTCGGGCTGACCGTCAACTACGGCTGCGAGAAGGTCCGCTTCCCCTCTCCCGTGCCGGTGGGCAGCAAGGTGCGCGCGACCGCGACGCTGGAGGAGGTGACCGAGGTGCGGGGCGGGCTGCAGCTGGCGATCACGATGACGATCGCCGTCGAGGACGTGCCGAAACCGGCCTGCGTGGCGACGATCCTCATCCGCCAGATGACCTAGCGCCGGAACGGGAATTCGATGGACGGGCGGTGCGTTCGCACCGTATAAGTGGTTCGGCTGTTTTCGCCTGCCCTGCTGGGGGATGGGGTGCGGCCGTTCCGGCGGCGCCGAGGCCGCGATCCCGACCACTGAATTCCCTGTGAGGTGCTTCCATGGCCGCCCCCGCGACCACTCCGCCCGACGCCACGCACGAGGCGCGGCCACGGTCCGGGCTGCTCATCGGCGTACTGGTCGTCTCCGCGTTCGTGATGATCCTGAACGAGACGATCCTGAGCGTCGCACTGCGCGACCTCACCGCCGACCTGGCCGTCTCCACCACCACGGTGCAGTGGCTGACCAGCGGGTTCCTGCTGACGATGGCGGTGGTCATCCCGACCACCGGGTTCCTGCTCGAGCGGTTCACCCCGCGTCAGGTGTTCCTCGCGTCGCTGACCCTGTTCAGCCTGGGCACCGCGATCAGCGGGCTCGCGCCCGGCTTCGGCGTGCTGCTCGTCGGGCGCGTGGTCCAGGCGTGCGGCACCGCCGTGATGCTGCCGCTGCTGATGACGTCGGTGATGCGCCTGGTGCCGCCGAACAAGCGCGGCGCGACGATGGGCACCATCACCATCGTGATCGCCGTGGCCCCAGCGGTGGGGCCGACGATCGGCGGCGCGGTGCTGGCGTCGCTGGGCTGGCGGTGGATGTTCTGGATCGTGCTCCCGCTCGCGCTGGCCGCGCTGGCGGTCGGCGCGGCCTGGTTCCGGCTGGACAGCTCGACCCGCAAGGTGCCGCTGGACGTGCCGTCGGTGCTGCTGTCCGCGCTCGGGTTCGGCGGCGTGCTCTACGGCCTGGCCGGCATCGGCGAAGGCGACGGGCACTCGCCGGTGCCGCCGTGGGCCACCATCATCGGCGGGCTGGCCATGCTGGCCGCGTTCACCTGGCGGCAGACCCGGCTGCAGCGCGCGGCCAGGGCGCTGCTGGACCTGCGGCCGTTCACGCACCGCAGTTTCGTCGTCGCGCTGGTGCTGGCCGCGCTGCTGTTCGTGTGCCTGCTCGGGGTCGCCTCGATCATGCTGCCGCTGTACCTGCAGACCGTGCTGCACACCAGCACGTTCGTCAGCGGGCTGGCGGTGCTGCCCGGTGGCCTGACGCTCGGGTTGCTGGGCCGCCCGGTCGGCGCGCTGTTCGACCGGTTCGGCGCGCGGCCGCTGGTGATCCCCGGCGCGGTGGCGCTGGCGGTGTCGATGTGGCTGTTCGCGCTGCTCGGGCCGGGTTCGCCGCTGGCCGCGGTGATCGCGATCCACGTGCTGCTGATGGCCGGGCTCGGGTTCATGATGACCCCGTTGATGACGGAGTCGCTCGGCGTGCTGCCGGACCACCTGTACTCGCACGGCAGCGCGATCCTGGCGACGCTGCAGCAGGTCGCGGGCGCGTTCGGCACCGCGGTGTTCGTCAGCGTGGCCACGCTGGGCAGCAACGACCCGGCCGGCACCCCGGACGCCGTCGGCCTGCGCACGGCTTTCGTGGTGGCCGGCGTCGTCGGGGTGCTCGTGCTGGTGACCGCGCTGTTCGTGCGCAAGCCCGCCTCGGCGACGCCGGCGCCTGCCGCGCACTGAGCGCGGGCGCTGCCCCGCCGACGCACCACCTCGCCGCCATCGCGGCTGGGCAGCCCGCGCGGTAGCCAGACGCGTTACGAGGGCCACGGCGTGAGCAACCACGCCAGCTCAGTAGCCGCGCGCGATCCACTCCGCCAGGTGCGGCGCCTCGGTTCCGATGGTGGTGCCGTCGCCGTGGCCGGTGTGCACCCGGGTGTCCTCGGGGAGCTGGAACAGCCGGTCCCGGATCGAGTCGATGATCGTCGGGAAGTCCGAGAACGACCGGCCCGTCGCGCCCGGCCCGCCGGCGAACAACGTGTCACCGGTGAACAGCGCCTTCGCCTCGGGCAGGTGCAGGCACACCGATCCGGGCGAGTGGCCCGGCGTGTGCAGCACCTCGATCTCGGTGCCCGCGACGGCGATGCGCTGACCGTCGTCGGCCTTCCAGAACGCCTGCCCGGCGTGGGTCATGTCCCACAGCTCCTGGTCGCCCGGGTGCAGCAGCACCGGCGCATACAGCTGCTCGCCGAGCTGCGGCGCGTGGGTGACGTGGTCGTTGTGGCCGTGCGTGCAGATCACCGCGACGACCTTGCGCCCGGCGACGGCCTCGACGATCGGCTTGTCATCGTGCGCGGCGTCGACCACCACCACCTCGTGGTCGTCGCCGATGAGCCAGACGTTGTTGTCGACCTCCCAGCTGCCGCCGTCGAGTTCGAAGACACCGGAGGTGACGACCCGGTCGATCCGGAAGCTCACCAGACCACCACCGAACGCAGCACCTCGCCGGCGTGCATGGTGTGGAAGGCCTTCTCGACGTCGTCGAGCGAGATGCGCTCGGTGACGAACTTGTCCAGCGGCAGCCTGCCCTGCAGGTGCAGGTCGATCAGCACCGGGAAGTCCCGTTCCGGCAGGCAGTCGCCGTACCAGGACGATTTCAGCGCGCCGCCGCGGGAGAAGAAGTCGAGCAGCGGCATCTCCAGGCGCATGTCCGGGGTCGGGACGCCGACCAGCACCACCGTGCCGGCGAGGTCGCGCGCGTAGAAGGCCTGCTTCCAGGTCTCCGGCCTGCCCACCGCGTCGATCACCACGTCCGCGCCGAACCCGCCGGTCAGCGCCTGGACGGCCTCGACGACGTCGGTCTCGGTGGCGTTCACCGTGTGCGTGGCGCCCAGTTCGGTCGCCCACTCGAGCTTCTTCGCGTCGCGGTCCACGGCGATGATCTTGTTCGCCCCGGCCAGACGCGCTCCGGCGATGGCCGCGTCGCCCACACCACCGCAGCCGATCACCGCGACGGAATCGCCGCGGCTCACCGCGCCGGTGTTGACCGCGGCACCCAGCCCGGCCATCACGCCGCAGCCGAGCAGGCCGGCGACGGCAGGGTCGGCGGCCGGGTCGACCTTGGTGCACTGCCCGGCGTGCACGAGCGTCTTGTCCGCGAACGCGCCGATGCCCAGCGCCGGGGTCAGCTCGGTGCCGTCGGTCAGGGTCATCTTCTGGGTGGCGTTGAACGTGCTGAAACAGTACTGCGGGCGGCCGCGCTTGCAGGCTCGGCACTGGCCGCACACGGCACGCCAGTTGAGGACGACGTAGTCGCCCGGCTGGACCGAATCGACGCCTTCGCCGACACTTTCGACGGTGCCGGCGGCCTCGTGCCCGAGCAGGAACGGGAACTCGTCGTTGATGCCGCCCTCGCGGTAGGTCAGGTCGGTGTGGCACACCCCGCACGCGGCGATCGCGACCACGACCTCACCGGGACCGGGGTCGGGGATCACGATGTCGGTGAGCTCGACCGGAGCTCCCTTCGAGCGGGCGATCACGCCGCGGACCGTCTGTGGCATCGGCTGTTCCTTTCGGTGGAGAAGCATGCGCGGTGACGCATACCGTTGGCGACGGTAGCCCTGAGTGGCGTTTCCGCGACCTGGTCGTCGGACCAGTAAAACCTCGACCTCCGGTTAGAGTGGCCGCATGGATCCGGTGACCGACCTGGTGGCTCTGCGAGAGGTCGTGGACGGGCCGCTGCACGAGATCGCCCGCCGCCTTTCGCGGTTCCTGGCCGAGCGGTGGCCGCACACCGCGCTCGTGGTGTTCACCCGCGAGTGCACCGGGCGGCCGCGCAAGGTCGCCGGGGCCACGGAGATGATCAACAAGGTCACGATCGGCGAGCTGGAGGAGTTGAAGGCCGCGGTCGAGCCCGGCCGTCCGGTGAGCACGACCGCGTCGATCGCGGGCGCGCCGCGGACCGTGTGGGTGGTGCGCGACCCGGCCGGCACCCTGCTGGTGCTGGTCCCCCGCGCGGCGCGGCGGCGGCTGCCCGAGCCGGAGCTGCTGGCCGCGATCTTCGGCCTGGTGGTGACCTCGATCAGCCAGCAGGTCGCCCAGGCCAGCCCCGACTACCTCGCCGAGTCGCGTGCCGCGTCGAGCGAACGGGAGCGGACGATCGCCGAGCTGGCGGCCGCGCACGAGGCGGCGCTGGTGGCGATCCTGACCACGCTACGGTCCGCCGGCCTGGACGACCGCCGGGCCCGGCTTTCGGCAGCGGACTCGGCGTCGGCGGCGCTGCTCGCGCTGCGGTCGGCGCGGAAGTCGGACCAGGCGCTGTCCGAGGAGGCGGCGCCGGAGGCGTTCGCCCGGCTGCGCGAGGATATCCGGCAGATGCTGCGCCACCACGAAGCGCCGATCGAGTTCGTCGCCCCGTCGGGCGGTTCCGTGCCGGGCGAGATCGCGCACGCCGCACGGGCGATGACGCGGACGGCCGTGCTGGCGTTCACCGCCCAGCCGGGCCTGGCGCGCCTGCGGATCGCGTGGTCGAGCGACGGCGCGAGCCTGGTGGTCGACGTGCGGGACCAGGGGTCCGGCGAACTGGATGTGGACGGGCTGCGCCGTGGCCTGCAGGGCCGGGCGCGCACCCTGGGCGCCGCGCTGGACATCGACGCCGCGCCGGGCTGGGGCAGCCGGGTGACGATCTCGCTGCCGCTGGACGCGCCGCAGCCGTCCGGCGAAACGCGGCTGACGAACCTCAACCGCCGCGAGCGGGAGGTGCTGGCGCTGCTCGCGCAGGGCAAGCGCAACAAGGCGATCGCGGCGGAGCTGGGCGTCACCGAGAGCACCGTGAAGTTCCACGTCACCAGGGTGCTGCAGAAGCTGGAAGTGAGCTCCCGCGGCGAGGCGGCGGCGCTGGCACTGGGCGCGGGCCTCGGCGTGGCGCACGCCTGAAGTCGCGCGTTCGGCGGATCCACGGCCGTTTCCCCCCGGCGACCCAGCTGTCCCGGATCGAAGCGGTCGCGCGGCTCTCCACCGGTTCGGGTCACCTCATGGTCGATGCCGCCGAGATCCGCGAACCGAGCAGGTTCGGACTAGCAGGCCGACTCGGCGAGCTCGCCAACCGCCTGTCCGATCCCGTCGATCTGCTCGACGGCGACTACCCCGTCCCCTTTATCCCGGTCGTCCGCGACGACACTCCCGACGACGCGGTGACCAACCTGGGCAGGCTGGCGGACGAAATCGGCATCGGCGCGGCCGTGCGGGTTCGCGTGCCCCTGCGCGACCGGTCCTCGGGTGGCGCGGCTCGTCGATCGGCTGCGGATCGACGTCGGCCTGGTCGACGTCATCGTCGACCTCCGGTACGTCGATCAGGTGGCGCCCCAGCGTGTCGAGCAGGTGCAGGCGGTTCTGGACCTCGTTCGGGTGGTCGGGCCGGTCCGGTGTCGACCGTCCTGCTGAGCGGCCCCATCCCGCGCACGCTGAATCGGACGGACCTGTGGCAGCACCCGCGCTAGGAGGAACAACTGTGGAACGAGGTCGTGGCCACGGGGGCGGGCGATCTCCGGTTCGGAGATTACGGCGCCGTGCACCCCATCGCCGGCCCTGGGTTCAGGAGCAAGCACGTGGCCGTGAAGTACTCCTGTCCGGCGGGGTGGGTCTACAGCCGGGACCGCCTGACCGAGGACGAACACTCCGGTGCGGACAGCAGCCCGGCGCACACCCTGCGCCGGACCTGCCGCCGTCTGGTGACGAGCCAGCACTTCGCGGGACCGCGGTTCTCCTGGGGCGACCGGGAAGTGGCCGCGGCCGCAGACGGCCGCGGGAACGGGCTGGGCCGCAGGAGCAAACCGGTCACCATCGCGACCTCGCACCACCTCGCCTACCTGGCGGCACGCTATCGCTGACCCCGCACCACGCGGCCTCATACCCCGGCGTGCTCCGCTCGCAGCGTGGTCAGGAACCGGCTGAACTGGCGGACCTGTTCGGCCACGAACTGTCGCCGACCGACACCGAGCACACGCGACGCGGCCCCGTGGTCCCACGCGACCACCATCGCGGTGGGGGTGTGCAGCAGTGGCCACGCGGTCCGCACCAGGCACCATGCCGGGCGCGGCATCGACCCGCGCAGGCGGTCCCGGTGGAAGGACACGTGCCGCTGCTCGTCACCCAGGATGCGGGCCGCCACGTCGCGGGTCAGGAGGTCCCCGGAACCGTCGCGCAGGATGCGGTAGTAGCTGAGCGCCACGGTCTGGGCGATCAGCGGGACCGCCAGCTCCAGCCGCAGCCCGCGCCGGAGTGCGACGAACACCGTGTCGGTCCAGTGACGCGTGATCGTCGGCGCCCCAGCGGCCTGGAGCAGGCGGGCGAGCAGCCGCGCGTGGTTCTGCTCCTCGGCGACGCTCCTTGACAGAACGGTCGAGCGCGGACGAGGTTGCCGGACCGAACTCCTTCCGGGCGCCGCCCGCCCGGCCTACCCTCGACGCACCACGAGAGGAGTCGGGTCATGTCCGGGAAGACCACCGCCGCGGTGGACATCGCGCGCAGCCCGCAGGAGGTGTTCGGCTTCCTCGCCGACGCCACCCACCTGCCCGACTGGCAGCCCGACGTCCGCACCGCCGCCTTCGACGGCCCGGGTCCGGTCACCGTCGGGACCCGCGGGCACGAGGTCCGCCACGTGATGGGCGCCGACCGGACCATCACGTGGGAGGTGACGGCCTACGAGCCGGGCCGGCGGTACGGGGTCCGCGGCGTGGACGGGCCGGTCCGGGCGAACGTGGACGTCACGTTCACCCCGCAGGGCCAGGGCACCCACGTCGAGTACGGCATCGCCTTCGAGGGGCACGGCGTGGGCAGGTTCATCGCTCCCCTGGCGCGGCGCAACGCGCGCAAGGAAGTGCCCGCCACGCTCGGCCTGCTGAAGCAGCACCTCGAAGCGCAGCCTCACGGCTGAGCGGGCAACGCTCCGCCGCAGTGCGGGCAGCACGTCACCCGCTCCCGTGCCGCCCGGCGCCGGTGCTCGTCGGCCAGACCGGTGAACAACTCCTCCGGCTCGTCACCCGCAGGCGGACGGGGCCGGCGCACCCCCGACGGCGCCCCCTGGCCCGCCCGGCGGATCGTTCTCACCACCGCCTCCGCCAACCGTGCTTCCGGCACCGTCCGCAGCCGCGCCGCGTCCAGCCGCACGTCGACGAGGACACCGGTTCCGCTGACCAGCACGTCGCCGAACCCACCGTCGATCACTTCGCTGACCGTGGCCCTGGCGCGTTCCCCCGCGGCACGTGCGATCGCCCGCAGGCGCTCGTCGGATTCCCGCGCCAGCTCGTCGAACCCGGTCACGTCGCCATCCCCGGCAGCACGGCGGACATCGCCTGCCGCCGGTGCTCGGCGGCAGCGGCACGGGCGGCCGCGACCGCGAACACGATCTCGCGGCCCAGGACGTCCGGGTGCACCCGCCGCAGGGTGCCCGCGGCCAGCCGCAGGCCGGTCAGGTTGCCGTGTCCGTCCACTTCGGCCGCCACGTTCCCGTGCGCGGCGGTGGCGCGGTGGTGGTCGAGCCGGCGGCCGAGTTCGGCCAGCGGCGGCGGGATCTCCGGCGTCACTGCGCGCCTGCCTTCGGCTCGGCAGGGGGCATGTCCAACGGCGGCGGCCCCACCACCGTCACCTTCCCCTCCGGTTCCGGGTCAGCCGCGCCGAGGTCGACGTCGTCGGTGTACCCGTTGATCGCCTCGGCGGCCGCGAGGTACTCGTCCTCGTCGAGACCGTCGAAGCCGTGGTCGAAGGTCTGCTCGAACCGGTGCAGCGCCGCGGCGCTCACGTCCTTGCCGAAGTGGTCCGCGCTGACCTGCGCGAGGTGCTCCGCGAACCCGGGCGGCACCGTGGCGAGGACGGTGCTGCCGTAGGGCTTCGGCAACCAGTGCGCGGGGTCCTTCAGCGATTCGGCCATCGCCGCGGGCAGGGTGAGCTGCGCCAGGGCGTTGCACGCCTCCCGGAGTCTGGCCAGTGCGACGCCGGCGTCGCGCTCGACGATCGCCTGGATCTGCGCCACCTTGCCGGACAGGGTGGCCATGATCGTGAAGACCGCGCCGGTCACCGACACCGGTGCGGTGCCCGAAGCGAACCCGGCGACACCGAGCAGGCCGGCGCTCATGATCGCGGCCGCGGCGTCGTTGACGGCGCCGTGGCAGTCCGCGGCGCAGGTGGCCATCGCCTTGTTCACCTCGCCGAGCGCGACGGCGACCTGCCCGGCCGCGGCCTGGTACTCCGCGTGCCGGGCCAGGGTGTCGTCGACGTGCCGGACGAACGCGTCCGCGGCGTCGCCGGCCCACACGTGCTTGACCTCGCTCTTCACGGTCTCCAGCCGGCTCTTGCAGCCGGCGAACCGCCTGCCGAGCTCGTTCCCCCACAGGTGCGCCAGCGCGTCGAGCGCGGCGGTCCGCGGCTCCCAGTCGGGCGCGGTCCGCAACAGGTCGGCCAGGTCGTCGTAACCCGTGCTCTCCGCGCACAGGATCACCACGTCGAACGCCAGCGGCAGGTTCCGGTCAGCCATGTGATCCCTTCCGGTAGCCGAACGCCTCGGCGTAATCCTCGTCGACGCGGGCGTAGACGCCGGCGATCTGCTTGAGCGTCAGCTCGGACTCGGCCAGCACCGTCGCACCGTGCGCCAGGGCGAGCCGCACCTCGGCCACGGCGTCCTGATAGGACCGCACACCGTCCACGATGGACGGGCTGCGCCGGGCGAGCGCGCCGAGGTCGTCCAGGCGAAGGTCGCAGCCCAGCAACAGTTCGCATGCGTCCCGCCAGGCGTCGGACGCCACGCCGAACCCGGTCGCCGCCAGCGCCAGCGAGCCGGGCACCACGTCGAAACCGGTTCCCGCCTGCGGTTTCCGATCGGGTAGTTCAGCCACGATGACCTCCTCGTCGAAGTGCACCGGTTGGATGCGACAGCTCTCCGCCCGGTTCCGGCGGAACCGGAAAAACGATCACCGGCGGCGGATCCGGGAAACGGCCACGCGGGCGGCGTCCGTTGCGTACAGTCCTGCAGATGCGCGCGTTGCTGGGGGTGGCTCTGCTGGCCATGACGTTGCTGACGGCCTGCCAGGACCACGATCCTGGGCCGAAGGAGCAGACCGCGCCCACTCCGGCGCGCGCGGACGAACCCACCGCGCTGCAGTTCGCGCCGCGGGTGTGGCTGGCCGGCGACGAACGGTTCACCCCGATGGACACGACCGCGTACATCCGGCAGTCGGTGCTGCGGTACGAGCACGACGACTGCGCCGACGGCGAACCGGTGGCCGACCCGGTCGAACCCGGCTCGCTCCGCGGCACTGTCTACAAGCACCAGAAGGACGCCGACCCAGCTGTGCCGTCCCCGGGCAAGCCGCTGTTCCCCTGCGCCCGCCACTCGGGCGAGGAGGTCACGCCGGACTCGGACGGCGGGTTCTACCTGGACGCGCACGACGACGTCCAGCCCGACGACGCTCCCCCGCCGATGTACTGGGAGCACCACCGCGCCGACGACGAGCGCTCCGCGTACGTGTACTGGTTCTTCTACGGCCGCAACGAACTTCGCCCTGCCGGCACCCCCGTGGGCAACACGCACGAGGGCGACTGGGAGCGGGTCGCCGTCCAGCTGCGGAACGGCGAGCCGGTCGCGGTGACCTTCTTCGGCCACGGCGCCGAGCCATGTTCGGTGCCGTGGACGGACCTGGACCACGACGACGGTCACCCGGTCGTGTACTCGGCCAAGGGGTCGCACGCGTCGTACCCGTCGAAGGGCTGGCACGTCTCCGGCGCCACCTTCGACTGGACCTCGCAGGGAAACCTGTGGCACGCGCAACCCCGCGCGCTCGACGGCGAGCCGTGGTACGGCTACCGCGGCGCGTGGGGCGCGCAGTCGCTCGTGCCCGGCTTCTCCGGCCCAGCCGGCCCCTACCCGGGACGGCAACTCGCCGACTTGTCCACCGACCGCCGCTGCGCCATGCCCGCCCGGCTGCCGGACGGGTTCGCCGGGACCTGGGAGACCCGCGACCCGGTCGAGCAGTCCCCGGCGACCCGGCCCTACCACATGCGGGTGGTCCTCGGCGGCGACAGCAACCCGGTCGAGTACCGCACGACCTGGACCGGTCCCGATCCGGACCTGGCCTGCCGCGGCATCCTCCGGCTGGTCGACGCGACCACCCAGTGGCTGCAGCTGCGCGAGACGATCCTGGACAAGGACGCGGGCAACTGCGTCACCGAGGGCACGGTGACGCTCCACCGGGACGGCGAGTCGCTGAAGATGACCTACTCCGGCGGCGGCGTGACGGGAGAGGCCACGCTGTACCGCAAGCAGGAGGGCCAGCCCCCGTCCGGGTCCTCGGCACCGCCGACGTCGTCGGCGCCGTCGGCGTCCGACGGCATCCGGCGTTACGAGGAGTTCCTGCACGCGGTGGGCCGTGAGGACCTCGCGGTGGTCTGCGAGATCGCCGGCCCGGCCGCGAAGCAGGCGGAGGACCAGGGTTTCGGGCCGTGCGAGCAGACCTTCCCGATCACGTTCCAGATGTTCTCGCCGGCGCAGAAGCGGGCCCTGCGTACCGCGACGGTCGACCGGGCCCGGGTCACCGAAACCGCGGGGCGGATCGAGATCCCGGCCGGCGCGGTGCGGGCGGACACCCCGTTCGCGGACAGCGACCTCGGCGACGCGGTCCTCGAATACCGCGGCGGCCAGTGGTACGTCGTCGACTGAGTGGTGGACCGCGGCGGGTGTCCCCGTGGAAGCGGAAGAAGCTGCGGCCGTCGATTCCGACCACGGTTGCGCCTGCTCGCCCCGCGGCGCAAGGTGGAGGGCTACCGGCGGCGCCGCCGGGACGCCGCCTCGACCGGAGAGGGGGTGGAAGGCGTGTTCGCGCGTTCCACCACGGTGCAAGCTCACCAGGACACCATCGACGCCGGGATCGCCCACATCCGCGACGAGGTCATGCCGGAGCTGATGGAGATGCCCGGCTGTGTCGGACTGTCGATGCTCGTCGACCGCGAATCCGGGCGCTGCATCGCCACCAGCTCGTGGGAGTCGAGGGAGGCGATGCGGGACAGCGCGGACCGGGTACGCCCGCTGCGCGACCACGCGGCGGAGGTGATGGGCGGCAACCGCGCCCAGGTCGACGAGTGGGAGATCGCGGTGCTGCACCGCACGCGGCCCGCTCCCGAAGGCGCCTGCTGCCGCGTCACCTGGACCCGTTTCGACCAGCTCGAGCGCGCGGTCGACACCTACCGCATGGGCTTGCTACCCGAGCTGGAACGCCTCGACGGGTTCTGCAGCGCCAGCCTGATGATCGACCGCGACGCCGGTCTCGCCGTGTCCTCGGTGACCTACGACAACCACGCGAACATGGCGAGCACCCGCAACCGCGCCGACGCCCTCCGTTCGCGCGGCGCGGAGGAGGCCGGCGTGGAGATCCTGGAGGTGGCCGAGTTCGACCTCGCGCTGGCGCACCTGCGGGTCCCCGAGATGGCCTGACCGGGCCACCCGAGCCGGGACGGGCCACCGGACCGAGACGCGCCACCGGGCCGGACCAGGCCACCCGACCACAACGGGCCACCGAGCCAGACCAGGCCAACGGCCCGAGGCGGGCCACCAAGCCCGACCAAGACCAACGGGCCGAGGCCAACCACCGAGCCCGGCCAAGGCCACCGAGCCGGGGCGGTCAGCCCCGGCCCGCTGGCTCCCTCTCACCCGGGCGTCTTCACGGCCAGCACCGGCACGTCGGCATTGAGCAGCAGGAACTGGGCGAGGCTGCCCAGCACGAGCTTGCCCACCGGGCTGCGCCGCTTCATGCCGATCACCAGCAGGTCCACCTCGTCGCGGTGGCGGTCCAGCAGGCCGAGCACGTGTTGCCCCACTTCGACGTCCGGCTCCCGTTCGAGCACGGTCGTCTCGACGTCGTCAGGCACGTGCGAGGTGTCCAGCGGCGCCAGGCGCAGGTTGGCGGCCAGCAGCCCGGTCCGGCGGCGGCGCGCCTCGGCGACCGCGGTGTCCAGCGCCGGCGTGCCCTCGTCCGAATCGGTCACCGCGACCAGCACCGCCATCAGGCCGTCACCTGACCGGTGTAGCGGGTGCGCAGTTCCTTCTCCAGCGTCTCGAGCGACCGGCCGCGGGTCTCCGGCACGAACCTCGCCACGAACGTGATCGCCCCGACGCCGAGCGCGGCGAACAGGAAGAACGTGCCCGAGATGTGGATGGCCTCCACCAGCAGCGGGAACAGCAGCCCGACCGCGAAGTTGGTCAGCCACAGCACCAGCGCGGACAGCCCGAACCCGAACCCGCGCAACTTGAGCGGGAAGATCTCGGACAGCATCAGCCACGTCACCGGCGAGATCGACCCCTGCTGGAAAGCCAGGAACGTCACCGTCAGGGTCAGCACGACGAACGCGCGCCCGGTCCCTTCCGGCAGCAGGAGCGAGAACAGCCCGATCAGCAGCAGCGCCGAGGTGGTGCCGATCTGCCCGGCGATCAGCATCGACCTGCGGTTGACCCGTCCCAGCAGCCAGATCCCGACGAACGTGGCCAGCACCGAGATCACGCCGTTGGCGATGTTCGCGGTCAGTGCGCCGTTCGCGGAGAACCCGGCGTCGGTGAGAATCTGCGTGCCGTAATACATGATCGAGTTGACGCCGGTGATCTGCTGGACGATCGCGATGCCGGCCCCGGTCAGCACGAGCCGCCGGATCCACGGGGTCGCCAGGTCCGACCAGCCGCCGGTCTTGGCCTGCCGGTCCTCAAGCGCGAGCTGCCGCACCTCGGCAAGCTCGGCCTCCGCGCGCCGAGCCGAGCGGACCTCCTTGAGCACGGACAGCGCGTCGCCGAACCGCTCCCGGGCAGCCAGCCACCGGGGGCTCTCCGGCATGACCAGCATCCCGAACCACAGCACCACCGCGGGCAGCGTGGCCAGCACCAGCATCCACCGCCACACGCCGCCGCTCTCGCCGAAGGCGTTGCCGATGATCGCGTTGAAGGTGAACGCGAGCAGCTGACCGGTGACGATCATCAGTTCGTTCTGGGTCACCAGGCGCCCGCGCCGTTCGGCGGGCGAGACCTCGGCGAGGTAGGTCGGTACGGTCACCGAAGCCCCGCCGACGGCAAGGCCGAGCACGAACCGCGAGATCACCATGACCGTGGTGTCCGGCGCGAGCGTGCAGCCCAGGGTGCCGGCGAGGAAGATCACCGCCAGGGCCAGGATGGTGCGGCGGCGTCCGCGGCGGTCGGACAACCGCCCGCCGAGCACCGCGCCGAGCGCCGCGCCCAGCAGCAGTGAACTCGTCACCAGCCCCTCGGTCAGGGCGGTGAGCCCGAGGTCGGCCTGCATGTAGGGCAGGGCGCCGTTGATCACGCCCGTGTCGTAGCCGAACAGCAGCCCCCCGAAGGTGGCGATCACGGTGACCAGGCGGAGCCGCCGCGTGTGCGGCCCCTTCCGGTCCTCGGGGAGGGTCTGCCCGGATGGTGCGTCGTCTTTGATGTGTGACATGAGGGTTTCTTCCTCTAGGCGGCCAGTTCCTTGGTAACCCGTTCGAGCATGAAAGTGGAAGAGGCGACGGCGCGTTCCTCCCAGGCGAACACGCACACGGTCGCGACCCCGTCGAAGCCGAGCTCGCGGAGCGTGCCGAAGAACGCGTCCCAGTCGACCTCGCCCTGGCCGATGTCCAGGTGCTGGTGGATCCGCGCCGGGGTCCCCGGCGGGTTGAGGATGTAGCGCAGACCGGAGGACCCCTTGTGGTTGAAGGTGTCCGCGATGTGCACGTGCTGCAGCTTGTCGCCCGCGTAGCGCAGCATCCCGGCGATGTCGCCCGCGCCGTCGGAGAGGTGGAACGTGTGCGGGGCGCAGTACAGGTAGTTCACCCACGGCTTGTTGATGGCGCGCACCAGGTCCACCGCGGGGTCGTTCAGCTCGCAGAAGTCGTCCGGGTGCGCTTCGAGGTTGAGGGCGATGCCTTCGCGTTCGAAGACCGGCAGCAGCTCCTCCATGGACCGCCAGAACGCGGCCTCGCTCTCCGCGGCCTTCTCCGGGCGGCCGTTGAACTCGGAGTTCATCAGCGGGCAGCCCAGCTCGGCGGTCACCTCGATCATCCGCGTCCAGTAGCGGACCGCGGCCTGGCGCTCGGCCTCGTCCGGGCTGGACCACTTGTACAGCGGCAGCACGCTGGCCAGCCGGACACCGGTCTCGGCCAGCACGCCCTTCAGCTCGGCGACCTTGTCGTCGTCGGCGCGCGGGTGCAGGAAGAACGGCATGAAGTCCGCGCGCGGGGACAGTTCGATGTGGTCGTAGCCGATGTCGGCGACCGTGCGGACCATCTCGCGCATCGGCAGGTGACGCAGCATGTAGGGGTCGAGTGCGATCTTCACGTCAGCTCCCGTAGAGGTCAGGGCGGTCCTTGAGCCGCACGGACACCACGCGCTGCGTGTGCAGCGCCTCGGTGCCCGCGTCGGTGATCACCGCCGCGGCGTAGCCGTCCCAGGCGCTGGGGCCGGCGAGCCTGCCGTCGTCGATGGAGGCGACCCACTCGACGAACTCCCGGTCGAACGCGGCGCCGAAGCGGTCCTTCCAGGCCTGCAGCACGCCGGTGCGCTGCACGGCGCCGGTCTTGACGATCACGTCCGCCGGGTCGGGCAGCCGCACGGTGCCGGCCTCGCACACCGTCTCGCACTGGATGTCGTAGCCGAACTGGCAGTTCACGAACACCTCCAGGTCGACCCGGACGCCGCTCGCGGTTTCGAACAGCATGAACTGCGGGTCGGCCAGGTGCTCGAACCGGTTGGCTGTGCGGCGCGGCTGGATCACCTGGGCGGAGACGATCTCCTCCTCCAGCAGCCAGCGGATCGTGTCGATCTCGTGCACCGCGGTGTCCTGCACCGCCATCGCCGAGTGGTAGGCCTCGGGCACGGTGGGGTTGCGGTGGGCGCAGTGCATCATCAGCGGGTGGCCCAGCTGCCCGCCGTCAAGGAGCTGCTTCATGGCGCGGTAGCCGGCGTCGTAGCGGCGCATGAAACCGACCTGCACCAGCCGCCGTCCGAACGTCTGCTCGGCCTCGATGATGCGCAGGCAGTCCTCGGCGGTGGTGGCCAGCGGCTTTTCGCAGAACACGTACTTGCCCGCCTCGATCGCGGCCAGCACGTACTCGGCGTGCGTCGGGCCCCAGCTGGTGACCACGACCGCGTCGACCAGCGGGTCGGCGATCACGTCCTGCCCGGTGGGCAGGGCGCGGGCGCCGATGCCGGAGGCGACCTCGGCCGCGCGGGCGCCGTCGACGTTGGTCACCGCGACCACTTCGGCGCCGGTGACCACGTCGGTCAGGCGGCGGATGTGGTCCTGACCGATCATGCCGGTGCCGATCACTCCGATGTGGACGGTCATGCGAGCTCTCCTCCGGGGCGGCGGGTGCCGGACAGGCCGCGCGAGTTCAGGTACTCGCGAGTCCGCACCGCGATGGGCAGGGGCACCTCGGGGGCGCACCCGGTCGAGGACAGCCGCGTCCATCTGCTTGATGTGGACGTAACCGATGCGCTCGCCGAAGCGGCGGATCAGGTCGACCGCGTCGCCGCCGCCGTAGGCGACGTGCCCGGTGTCCAGGCACAGGTTGGCGTAGCGGGCGTCGCTTTCGTTGAGGTAGCGCTCGATCTCGGGCTGGGTCTGGATGTGGCTGTCCGCGTGCGGGTGCAGCACGAGCCGCACGTCGTAGGTTTCCAGCAGGATCCGGCCCAGCTCGTCGGCACGCCGGCCGAAGGAGGCCCACTGCTCGGCGGTCAGCTCAGGCGACTCGGTGTACGCGCCGGTCTTCTCGTCGCGGTACATCGGCGGGATGTAGACGAGGTGGTGGGCGCCGGCGGCGGCGGTCAGCTCGGCGACCTTGCGGGTGGTCGCGAGCATGTCGTCCCACTGGTCGGGCCGGTGCAGCGCGCCGAACGTGGTGCCGCCGGACACCTTCAGGCCGCGCTCCCCCAGCTCCTCGGCCAGCTGCCGCGGGTCGGTGGGCAGGTAGCCGAACGGGCCCAGCTCCAGCCATTCGTACCCGGCCTGGACGAGCTCGTCGAGGAACCGGGTGTGCGGGACCTGCTGCTCGTCCTGGGGGAACCAGACGCCCCACGAGTCGGGGGCGGAGCCGAGGCAGAGGTTGCCGATCACGGTGCGCGTCGTCGCGGTGGTCATGGTGCTCCTAGCTGGAGGTGGGGAAGTTGAATCCGGCTTCGGTGTGGGGCCAGCGGGTGGTGACGACCTTGGCGCGGGTGTAGAAGCGGACGCCTTCGGGGCCGTGGATGGGGCTGTCGCCGATGAGGGAGTCCTTCCAGCCGCCGAAGCTGTAGTAGGACATCGGGACCGGGATGGGCACGTTGATGCCGATCATGCCGACCTTGACCTCGCGCTGTGGGGAGGCGCCCGCCCCGGCACGCGGCGGGGCGCGCCGGGGTGGGCGCCACCGGCACGCGGGACGCGCCCCACCCGGCGAACCAGCAGCCCGCGGCTCCATCACGGCCGTTAGGCTGGCCGCGTGGGATCGCGGTGGACGGTGGCTCGGGTGCTCGCGCTGGCCCCGGACGCCGGGTCCGCGCGGGCCGCCCGTGGGCTCGCGAACCCGCGCACCTGGTCCGACCTCGGCAGCACCAGCTCACTCGTCTGGGGCAAGTGCCAGGGCAGCGCCCGCGCCCCCTACCAGGTGACCGTCGACCTCACCGAACCGTCCTTCCGCTGCACCTGCCCGAGCCGCAAGTTCCCCTGCAAGCACGGCCTGGCGCTGCTGCTCATGTGGGCCGCGGGCGACGGCTCCGTCACCGAGGACGCCGGGCCCGCCGACTGGGTCACCCCCGCCGCACCCCGCCGGGAAGCCGCCAAACCCGACCCCGAGGCGCAGGCCAAGCGCCTGGCCGAGCGGGAGTCGCTCATGTCGGCCGGCCTCGACGACTTCGAGCTGTGGCTGCACGACCTCGTCCGGCAGGGCCTGGCGACCGCCCGCCGCCAGCCGCCCGGGTTCTGGGAGACCGCCGCGGCCCGGCTCGTCGACGCCCAGCTGCCCGGGCTCGCCGACCGGGTCCGCGCCGCCGGCGCCGACATCCACGCCCGCGCCGACTGGGCGCCGCACCTGCTCGGCGAGCTCGGCCGCTGGTACCTCGCGGTCCGCGCGTGGCGGCGCCGCGCCGAGCTGGACGACGCCGCGATGGGCGACCTGCGCACGGTGCTGGGCTGGGCCCGCCGCCGCGACGAGATCGGCGACCGGGTCGCCGACCGGTGGTGGGTCGTCGGCCTGAGCCAGGAGGAGGACGAGCGCCTGCTGTCCCAGCGCACCTGGCTGCACGGCGAGCGCACCGGCGAAACCGTGGTGCTGCTGGATTTCGCCGCCACCGGGCAGGCCCTGAAGGTCGCGCAAGTGCTCGGGTCCGTTGTGGACGGTGAGGTGGCCCGCTACCCCGGCGGCCCGCCCCGCCGCGCCCTGCTCGCCGGCGACGAGCACAAGGTCACGCCGGGCTCGGGCCTGCCGCACGCCACCGACGTCCGCACCGCGCTCGGGCAGGCCGCCCGGTGGCTCGCCCGGAACCCGTGGCTGCGTCGCATTCCGCTGGCCCTGGCGGGGATGACCGTCGTCCCCGGCGACCCGCCGCTGCTCGTCGACCCCACCGGCGCCGCGCTCACCCTGGCGCCGGGCACCGACGTGTGGCAGCTGCTCGCCCTGTCCGGCGGGCACCCGGTGCCGGTGTTCGGCGAGTGGATCGACGAGCGCCTGCACCCCCTGAGCGTGCAGGTCGATGACCGGCTGGTGGCGCTGTGACCCCGTGGGACGACCTGCTGGGCACGGCGCTGGTCGGCACCGGCCGCCGCCCCTTCGACCTCACCGCCTCCGGCATCCCGGGCGCCGGCAGCGTCACCGCGGAGTCGCCCGAGGCCGCGGTCCTGGCCGCGGCCGCCATCGCCGCCGGGCACCGGCGCGCGGGCTGGATGCCACCGGTGTGGCGCGGCACCCCACGGCGACCGGCCGCCCCCGACGACCGTCCCGAATGCACCCCGGCCGCAGCCCAGCTGCTGGAACTGCTGCTCACCAAGGCCATCCGCCTCGAGGTCGGCACCGAGCTGCTCACCGGCGACTGGCTCGCCGCCGCCCGCGACACCGGACGGCGCCCGCCGTACCCGCTGCTGCCCGAGCTGCTCCGGTTCGGCACGACCACCGCCACCGCCCGCCCGCTGGTCCGCGACGTCCTCGGCCCGCGCGGCGCCTGGCTGGCCGGGCACAACCCGGCGTGGAGCTGGGCCGCCACCGTCCCGCCGGCCGACGTGGCGGAGCGGTTCGCCACCGGCACCCGCGCCGAGCGGGTGGCGCTGCTGACCGACCTGCGCGCCACCGCACCCGGCCGCGCGCGCGAACTGATCGAGGAAACCTGGGCCGACGAGCCGGCCGCCACCCGCGCCGCCTTCCTCGACACCCTGCGCACCGGCCTGTCCGGCGACGACGAACCGCTGCTCGAACGCGCCCTCGACGACCGCGCCGCGACCGTCCGCGCCGCCGCCACCGCGCTGCTCGACCACCTGCCCGGCTCGGCCCGCGCCCGCCGTATGGCCGAGCGCGCCCAGCGGCTCCACCAGGGCCGCGGCGCCTTCGACCTGCCCGGCGAACCCGACGACGCGGCCCGCCGCGACGGTGTCACCGACCACCGCGAACCCGGTCTCGGCCGCGGCGCGTCCCGGCTGATCCAGATCCTCGCCGCCGCCCCGCTGTCCGCCTGGGACCCGGACTGGATCCCCGAGGCCGGCCACGACGTCCTCCTCGGCTGGACGAAGGCCGCGCTGCGCCAGCGCGACCAGGAGTGGCTCGCCGCGCTGGCCCGCCACCAGCCCACCCCCGAGCTGATCGCCGCGCTCACCCCGGCTGCCGCCGCGGAAATCCTCGGCGGCAGCCGGAAACTCGATGCCCGGTTCGGCGCGCTGCTCGCCGCCGCGCCCGGACCGTGGCCCGCGGAGTTCTCCACCGGGATCGTCGGGCGGCTGCGCACCGCCAAGGCCGAGGCCGTGCTGCGGCTCGCCGCCCGCGCGATGGCCGAGCACCTGCACCCCGCGGCGCTGGCCGCCGTCGAGAACTGGCTGCTCGCCCTCGGCACCGAGCACAAACCCACCGCGCGCACCCTGCGCGGCATCGCCCACGCGCTGACCATCCGAGCGACCATCCGGCAGGAGTTCACATGACCGACGTGCTGAGAGCACACGCCGAGCAGCAGCACGCCGACGAGCTGGCTGCCCTCGCAGCCGCCGACGACCGGCCCAAACCGCCCAACTGGAAGCTGTCGCCGTGGGCGGTGGCCACCTACGTGCTGGGCGGCGAGGCCCCGGACGGCACGCCGATCACGCCGAAGTACCTCGGCTCGCGCCGTCTCGTCGAGGTCGCGATCGCCACGCTCGCCACCGATCGCGCGCTGCTCCTGCTGGGCGTGCCCGGCACCGCGAAGACGTGGCTGTCCGAGCACCTGGCCGCGGCGATCTCCGGCGACTCCACCCAGCTGGTGCAGGGCACGTCCGGCACCGCCGAGGAGGCGATCCGCTACGGCTGGAACTACGCGCGCCTGCTCGCCGAGGGGCCCTCGCCCAAGGCGCTGGTCGCCAGCCCGGTGCTGCGCGCGATGGAGACCGGCGGCATCGCGCGGATCGAGGAGCTGACCCGCATCCCGTCCGACGTGCAGGACGCGCTGATCACGATCCTCAGCGAGAAGACCCTGCCGATCCCGGAGCTGGACAGCGAGGTGCAGGCGCTCGCCGGGTTCAACGTGATCGCCACGGCCAACGACCGCGACCGCGGCGTGAACGACCTGTCCGCCGCGCTCAAACGCCGCTTCAACGTCGTCGTGCTGCCGCTGCCCGACGACGCGGAGTCCGAAGTGGAGATCGTCCGGCTGCGCGTCGAGCAGCTGGGCCGGTCGCTGCAGCTGCCTGCCGGCGCGGAGAACGTGGACGAGATCCGCCGCGTGGTGACCGTGTTCCGCGAACTGCGCGACGGGGTCACCGCCGACGGGCGCACGAAGATCAAGTCGCCGTCGGGCACGCTGTCCACTGCCGAGGCGATCTCGGTGATGACCAACGGGATCGCACTCGCGACGCACTTCGGCGACGGCGTGGTGCGGGCCGACGACGTGGCGGCCGGCCTGCACGGCGCGGTGGTCAAGGACCCGGTGCAGGACCGGATCGTGTGGCAGGAGTACCTGGAGACCGTGGTGCGCGAACGCAAGCCGTGGTCCGACCTCTACCGCGCGTGCCGGGAACTGGTGTGAGCGTTCACATCCTCGGCATCCGGCACCACGGGCCCGGCTCGGCCCGCGCGGTCGCCGACGCCCTGGAACGGCTCGACCCCGAGGTCGTGCTGATCGAGGGGCCGCCGGAGCTGGACTCCGTCGCCCCGCTCGCCGCGGCCGCGGGCATGCGCCCGCCGGTGGCCGGGCTGGTGTACGCGACCGACCGGCCGGCGACGGCCGCGTTCTACCCGATGGCGGTGTTCTCCCCGGAGTGGGTGGCGCTGCGGTGGGCGCTGGAGCACGGCAGGCAGGTGCGGTTCCTCGACCTGCCCGCGAACGCCGCGCTCGTGCTGGAGGACGCCGAAGACCCGTCCGCGGAACCGCCGATCGACCCGATCGCGACACTGGCCGAAGCCGCCGGCTACGACGACCCCGAGCGCTGGTGGGAGGACGCGGTCGAGCTGCGTTACCACGGGCTCGAGGTGTTCGACGCGCTGCTCGACGCCATGCGCGCGCTGCGCGAAGGGCACGTGCCCGACCTGCGCACGCAGCGGCGCGAAGCCGCGATGCGGAAGGTGCTGCGGGCGGTCATCCGCGGCGGGGCCGGCACGATCGCGGTGGTGTGCGGCGCCTGGCACGCGCCGGTGCTGGTGCCCTCGGAGTTCCCCGCGCAGGCCGCGGACAACGGGCTGCTCAAGGGGTTGCGCACGACGAAGGTCGCCGCGACCTGGGTGCCGTGGACGTCGTCGCGGCTGGCCAGGGCCAGCGGCTACGGGGCGGGCATCTCCTCCCCCGGCTGGTACCACCACCTGTTCACCACCGCCCGGGACGAGGCGGTCGGCCGCTGGCTGGTGCGGGTGGCGCACCTGCTGCGCCGCGAGCAGCACGACGTGTCCCCGGCCGCGGTGATCGAAGGCGTCCGGCTCGCCGACGCGCTGGCCGTGCTGCGCAACCGCCCGCACCCCGGGCTGCCCGAGGTGCTGGAGGCCTGCCAGGCGGTCCTGTGTGGAGGGTCGGACGTCCCGATGCGGCTGGTCGCCCGCAAGCTGCTGGTCGGCGACATCCTGGGCCGGGTGCCCGCCGAGACGCCGATGGTGCCGCTGGCCAAGGACCTGGAGGCGACCCGGAAACGGTTGCGGCTCAAGCAGAGCGCGGCCGAGCAGCAGCTCGACCTGGACCTGCGCACGCCGACGCACCTGGAGCGCAGCAAGCTGCTGCACCGGCTGCTGCTGCTCGGCGTGCGGTGGGGCGAGCCCGCGGAAACGGCGCGGACGCGGGGCACGTTCCGCGAATCGTGGGTGCTGGAGTGGCGGCCGGAGCTGGCGGTCGCGTTGATCGAGGCGAGCGGCCTCGGCACGACGATCGAGTCCGCGGCGACGGCGGTGGTGGCGCAGCGCGCGGCCGGGGCCGACATCGCCAAGCTGAGCGCCCTGGTCGAGGACACGCTGACCGCGGACCTCCCGGAAGCGCTGGCGGGGGTGCTCGCGGCGCTCGACGAGCGGGCCGCTCGCCAGCACGACACCACCCGGCTGATGGCGGCGGTGGAGCCGATGGCGCGCGTGCGCCGCTACGGCAACGTGCGGCGCGCGGACACCGAACTGGTGCAGCGGGTGCTGACCGGCGTGGTCACACGCATCGCGGTTGGCCTGCCCGCCGCGTGCGCGGGACTCGACGAGGACGCCGGCCGCGAAGTGCGGCAGCTCGTGGACGGCGTGCAGCGCGGCATCGGGCTGCTCGACCAGCAGGAGCTGCGGGAGGTCTGGTACGGCGCGCTGCGGACGGTCGCCGACCGGCTCGGCGTGCCGGGCCTGATCGCCGGCCGCGCGGTGCGGCTGCTGCTGGACGCCGGGCTGCTGGACGTGGCCGACGCCGGGGGCAGGCTCTCCCGGCAACTGTCCGTCGCCGCCGACGCGACGCAGGCCGCGGGGTGGCTGGAGGGGTTCCTGTCCGGCGAGGCGGCGCTGCTGGTGCACGAGCCGGAGCTGCTGGAGATCGTCGACCGGTGGGCCACCGGGGTCGGCGAGGAGGTGTTCGACCACCTGCTGCCGTTGCTGCGCCGCACGTTCGCCGAATTCAGCGCGCCGGAGCGGCGGGAGATCGGGCTGCGGGTGCGGCGGATCGACCGCGGCGAGGGTGCGTCCGGGGCGCGCGCGGCGGACGAGGACCTGAACCACGAGAGGGCGGCGCTGGTGGTGCCGCGGATCCTGGAGCTGCTGGGATGAGCGAACGGCTGCGGCGGTGGCGGATGATGCTCGGCGGACAGGACGCCGACGGCACCGGCGTGTCGCTGTCCGGTGCGGACACCCGGCGGGACGCCACGCTGGAAGCGTTGTACGACAAGGAAAAGGACCGCCGCGGCGGGCTCGGCGGGTCGTCCCCGCGGGTCGCGCGGTGGCTGGGCGACATCCGCGGCTACTTCCCCAGCTCGGTGGTGCAGGTCATGCAGCGCGACGCGATGGAACGGCTCGGGCTGCGCCAGTTGCTGCTGGAGCCGGAGATGCTGGAGTCGGTGCAGCCGGACGTGCACCTGGTGGGCACACTGCTCTCGCTCAACCGGGCCATCCCCGAGCGCTCGCGCGAAACGGCGCGCGCGGTGGTGCGGAAGGTGGTCGAGGACCTGGAGAAGCGCCTGGCGCAGCCGACGCGGCAGGCGGTGGGCGGGGCGCTGCACCGGGCCAACCGCACGAACCGGCCCCGGCACGGCGACATCGACTGGAACCGCACGATCCTGGCCAACCTGAAGCACTACCAGCCCGAGCAGCGGACCGTGGTGCCGGAGCGGCTGGTGGGTTTCGGCAGGCGGCTGCCGAGCGTGTCCAGGCAGATCGTGCTGTGCCTCGACCAGAGCGGATCGATGGCCGCGTCGGTGGTGTACGCGAGCGTGTTCGGGGCGGTGCTCGCGTCGATCCGGTCGCTGCGGACCCAGGTGATCGCGTTCGACACCGCGGTGGCGGACCTGACCGAGTCGGTGTCCGACCCGGTGGAGTTGCTGTTCGGGGTCCAGCTGGGCGGCGGCACCGACATCAACGCGGCGCTGGCGTACTGCCAGAGCCGGATCGACGCGCCACGCGACACGGTGCTGGTGCTGATCAGCGACCTCTTCGAGGGCGGTGACGAGGCGGAGATGCTGCAGCGCGCGCAGGCCCTGAAGGCCGACGGCGTGCAGGTGGTGTGCCTGCTCGCCCTGAGCGACGACGGGGCGCCCGCCTACGACCACGACAACGCGGCCGCGCTGGCGGCGCTGGGGATTCCGGCGTTCGCGTGCACGCCGGACAAGTTCCCGGACCTGATGGCCGCGGCGGTCCAGCGGCAGGACGTGGGCGCCTGGGCGGCGGCGAACGACATCCCGGCCGCGGCGGCCGGGGAGTAGCCCGTTTCCGCCTCTCGCACGCGATCTTCGTGAAAGGGTGCCTTCGCCGCGGCGAAGGAGGAGGCGCGGACGAGCAGCGCATCAGCAATGACCTGAGCGGCACCGTCCACGGCGCGGCTGTCCAAGCCGGATCCATCACCCGCACCTCACCCGGCCGCCCCGGCCGGCTGGGGCCAGGCCTCGGCCTTGCCCGCCGACGTCCAAGCCCTGCTCAGGGCCCAGGCGCAAGCTGCGCAGGAGTTGCCGTACCGGCTGCCCGGGGCGCGGCGCCCGGCGCTGGCCACCCTGTACGTGCGCCAGGAGCTCGGCAGCGGGCAGGACGACGACCAGCCCGAGCCGGAGCGCCCGGCCCCCATCGTGGACGACCGGGGCCGGCTCGTGCAGCCGGCGACGGCCCCGGTGACCCGGCTGGTGGTCCGGCCGCCGTCGCGCTCGGTGCACGACGTGCTGGCCAGCGACGACCACGTGGTCGTGACCGGCGGGCCCGGCCAGGGGAAGTCCCCGGTACCGGCGGCTGGTTGTCCGGTCTGATGGACGACGAGGCCTTCCCGTAGCCGTCGCGGGTGGCGGCCGCGACCGCGCTGGCGACCAGGGTGCGCG
The DNA here is from genome assembly GCF_000739085.1 of Amycolatopsis methanolica 239. NCBI lineage: Bacteria > Bacillati > Actinomycetota > Actinomycetes > Pseudonocardiales > Pseudonocardiaceae > Amycolatopsis > Amycolatopsis methanolica. The sequence continues at coordinate 3,904,737 of NZ_CP009110.1, forward strand.
GCGCGGAGGGCGACGCCGCGTGCCACCGGCTGCGCGAGGTGGTGGAGCGCCTGCGTGCGGTTCTCGCCGACCGCACGGCCACCGTCAACCACAAGTTGTGGGCCGCGCGCAGCCTCGGGGACGCCGCTCCGGAGTACGGCGAGGAAGCCGCCGCGCTGCTCCAGCGCCTGGCCGCGCACCCGCTGGCACCGGGTACGAGCGGACCGCGGCGCTCGCGTGGCTGGCCGCGGCCGGGGAACCACACCGGGCCGCCGCGGTGGACGACCTGCGCGACGTCCTCGCAGACACGGCGGCCGATCCGCGCCTGCGCCTCGAGGCGGCCACCCAGCTGGCCCGCCTCGGGCCGGAATTCCACCCGGAGATCGTCGAGCAGCTGGGCGAGATCGCGCACCGCCGCAGGGACCCGGACCTGCGGTACGACGCGTGGCGGCTGTTGCGGCGTCTCGACGGTCCGGCCGGCGAGCGCGCTGCCGCGGAGTTGCTCCACCTGCTGGGTCCGGACGAGGCCGCGACGTGGGTGGCGTGGCGGGACTTCCCGATGCCCCAGGTCACCGACACCGAGGACAACGAGGCGCTGGCCCGCGCGGTGATCCGGGTGCTCCGGGACCCGGCACGGCGCGGCGACGCCAGGCGGTCCGCCGCCACCACCCTGGTGACACTGGGCCGCCCGTACCACCGCGACGCACTCGACGGGGTGATCGCCCTCCTGCGGTCGCGCACCGTGCCGGACGCGGAACTCCCGTGGCTGGCGCGGAGCCTGACGGGCTTGGGGCACGCGCCGCGCGGCGAGGCCGCCGAGGCGTTCCGCGAGTTGCTGCGCGGGCGGGCCGTCACCGCGGGAATCGTGTGCGGCGTGGCCGGGGCTCTGGACCACCTCGGTCACCGCGGCGATCCCGAGGTGGTCGCGGCGCTGGAGCGCATCGCCGTCGACGAGACGGCGGACGGGGACTCCCGCGGCGAAGCGGCGGTCGCACTGGCCAGGGCGGCGCCGGACCGGACCGGCGCGGCCGCCGCCGTGGTCCTGTCGAGCCGGCGTGGATCGGACTACCGCTGGGAGACCCGGCTTCGTGCCCTCGCCGCGCTCGGCACCGACCTGGTGCCGGGGTTGCGGGACGTGACGGCCGCGAGCGCGACGAAACGCCTCCGGCGCGAGATCGCCGCCGCGCTGCTCGCCGAGCTGGATCCGGGCAGGCGGGAGGCGGCGATCGGCTTCGTCCGCCGGGTCCTCGAAGACGAGCGGCAGTCCATCACCGACCGGTGCGAGGCCGCGAAGAACCTGGCTCAGCTCGACGACTCACTGGCCGGGCGCTCGCTCACCGTCCTGCGGCGGCTGGCCGGCGACCAGGAACGCGCCGCGCACGAACACGAGCTCGCGGCGTACTGGTGGGACGGGCTCAGCCAGGACCGCACGGACGGACTGCGGCAGGCCAACCTCCTGCGGGCCCGGGACCCCGCGGCCACCGTGTGGTTCCAGGCACGGCTCGCGCAGCGCTACCGCGGCCGGGAGGCACGGGAGACCCGGCTCGCGCTTCTCGACGACCCGGCGGTCGCACCCGGGGACCGGTTCGCCGGCCTCACCACCTGGGACGACCCGGACCTCGTCGCGGCGGCGGAGTCGGCGCTGGAGGACCTCCTCATCGCGCCGGAGGCTCTGCCCGCGGACAGCGCCGAGGCCGCGGTCACGCTCGCCGGCCTCTCACCCGGGCACCTGCCACGAGCCGTGGGCGAGCTCGCGGGGTTCTCCCAGGAGCGGTTCGGACGCCTCGCGTGGGACAAGCTCGCGGAACTGGACCCGGACTGGCGGCGCCGCCGGATCGCCGAGGCGCACGCCGTGCTCGCCGACGAGTCCCGGCCATGGCGTGACCATGCCGAGGCCTCCGAAGTGCTGGTGGACCTGGTCTCCCCCGAGGCGGTGGCCGGCTACCTGCGCGGCGTCCTGGATGACCCGGTGGTGGGCGACCTCGACCGGGTCGAGATCCGCCTCCTCCTGCGCGACCTGGACGGCCTCGGCGCGCTGCGCCGGATCCGCGACGACGACCGGGCGCCGGCGGCGACCCGGTGGACCGCGGCGAACCGGCTGGCCGGGTTCACGGTCGCCGACCGCGCGGCCGGGGTGCGGACCCTGCACGCCCTCGCCACGGATCGCGCGTGCCGCCCCACGTTGCGGTGGCGCGCCGGACGCGACCTGATGTCGTTCGGCGGCCGCGGTCGTGAGCTGGGAGCGCCCGCGCTGCACGAGATGGTGACCGACGAGGCGTTGCCGCAGCTCGTCCGCGCCGACGCCGCCCGCACGCTCGCCGGCCACCGGCCCGACCTGCGCGCGGAGATGCTGGGGTTCCTGCAGCGGCTCCGCCACACCGGCAAGCCACTGGCCCGCGTCCAGGTGTGCGAGGCGATCGGGCACTTCGACAGTCTCGACGGCGCGCGCGGGCTGCGCACCCTCGCGGCGGATCGATCGCTGGGCCCGCGGGTGCGGCTCCGCGGGGCCGCGGCGATGGCGAACCTCCGAGCCGATCACCGGGAACAGGCCGCGCTGGTGGCCCGCGAAGTGGCGCACGACGAGGCGGCGCCGCGTCACGTCCGGGTCAAGGCCGCCCGCCTGCTCGCCCGCGTGAGCCGGCTGTGCCGCGCGGAGGCCAGGGACCTCCTCCGGCGCCTGACCCACGTGGCCGGGAACACCACGCACCCCTTTGCATGATCATGCATCGCCATGCATATACTGTTCCCGTGTCCAAGGTGCTCACCTCTCTGCCTGTCGGTGAACGTGTCGGGATCGCCTTCTCCGGTGGCCTCGACACTTCGGTAGCGGTCGCGTGGATGCGCGAGAAGGGTGCGGTCCCCTGCGCCTACACCGCTGACATCGGGCAGTACGACGAGCCCGACATCGCCTCCGTGCCGGGCCGCGCCAAGACCTACGGCGCGGAGATCGCGCGGCTCGTCGACTGCCGCGAGGCGCTCGTCGAGGAAGGGCTGGCCGCCCTGGCCTGCGGCGCCTTCCACATCCGCTCCGGCGGCCGCGTCTACTTCAACACCACCCCGCTGGGCCGCGCGGTCACCGGCACGCTGCTGGTGCGCGCGATGCTGGAGGACGACGTCCAGATCTGGGGCGACGGCTCCACCTTCAAGGGCAACGACATCGAGCGCTTCTACCGGTACGGTCTGCTCGCCAACCCGGCCCTGCGCATCTACAAGCCGTGGCTGGACGCCGACTTCGTCACCGAGCTGGGCGGCCGCACGGAGATGTCGGAGTGGCTGACGGCCCGGAACCTGCCCTACCGCGCCAGCACCGAGAAGGCCTACTCGACCGACGCGAACATCTGGGGCGCGACCCACGAGGCGAAGGCACTGGAGCACCTGGACGCCGGAATCGAGCTGGTCGAGCCGATCATGGGTGTCCGGTTCTGGGACCCCGAGGTCGAGATCCCCGCCGAGGACGTCACGATCGCCTTCGAACAGGGCCGCCCGGTGCGCATCAACGGCAAGGAGTTCGCCACCTCCGTCGACCTGGTGCTCGAGGCCAACGCGATCGGCGGGCGGCACGGACTCGGCATGTCCGACCAGATCGAGAACCGGATCATCGAGGCCAAGAGCCGCGGCATCTACGAGGCCCCGGGCATGGCGCTGCTGCACGCCGCCTATGAGCGCCTGCTCAACGCGATCCACAACGAGGACACGATCGCCAGCTACCACAACGAGGGCCGCCGCCTCGGCCGGCTCATGTACGAGGGCCGCTGGCTCGACCCGCAGTCGCTCATGCTGCGCGAGTCGCTGCAGCGGTGGGTCGGCACGGCGGTCACCGGCGAGGTCACGCTGCGGCTGCGGCGCGGCGAGGACTACTCGATCCTCGACACCACCGGCCCGTCGTTCAGCTACCACCCGGACAAGCTGTCGATGGAGCGCACCGAGGACGCGGCGTTCGGCCCGGTCGACCGCATCGGCCAGCTGACCATGCGCAACCTGGACATCGCCGACTCGCGCTCGCGGCTGGAGCAGTACGCGGGCCTCGGACTGGTCGGCACCGGCGGCACCCAGCAGCCGAAGCTCGTGGGGGCCGCCCAGGCGGCCTCGACGGGCTTGATCGGCGCCATGACCGAGGGCGGCGCCGAGGTGATCGCCTCCCGCGGCGGCGCCGCGGAGGATGTCGAGCTGCTCGACCACGCCGCGCTGGAAGCCGGCAACGACTGACGCTCCTGGAACGACGGGGCTCGCGCACTCCGCGCGGGCCCCGTCTTCCGTTTTCCGTCAGGCGGACTTCGCCGCGTCGACGATCAGGTCCGCCACCGCCGCCGGGATGTTCTTGTCCGCCAGCGGGATCAGGAACCACGACGGGATGTCGTGCCACGCCGCGTGCGTCGCCTCCTCCGACAGGGCCACATCGCGCACCGGGCGCTGCGTCGCCGCCATGAGCGTGGCTTCGGCCGCCGGCATCGTCTGCGGCTCTCGATCCCGGACTGCACCCGCCGCAGGTCCTCGGCGTCGCCCGCGAGGCGGCGCAACGGGTTCGCCACCGCCACGACCCAGCGCCCCTGCTCCCGCAGCCGGGCGATGACCCCGTTCCAGCCGGCCGACTCGGTAGCAGAACGCGCTGGCGAACGACGGGGCAGGCGTGGAAGAATGCACTTTGAGATGAATAGTGCAACCACCCGGCGGATGGCCGCCACCGCCGCCCGAATCACCACGGTGGCGCGGCAGCTCACCGCCGAGCGGGGGCTGACCGGCTTCACCGTCGAGGAGGTGTGCGAGCGGGCCGGCATCTCGCGCCGCACCTTCTTCAACTACTTCGCCACCAAGGACGACGCCGTCCTCGGCCGGTCCGCGCACCGGGACGACCACGACCTGGTCGAGGGGTTCCTCGCCGCGGGCGGCGACCTGGTCGACGACCTCGTGCGGCTCACCGCGGGCCGGTGGGTCCGCGCCGACATCACGGTCGAGAAGTGCCGCGAGGTGCAGGCCGCCGTCGAGCGGGAACCCCGCCTGCTCGCAAGGTTCTTCGAGCAGCTGCTGCGCGACGAACAGTCCGATGTGGAGCTGGTCGAGCGCCGCGAGGGACTGCCCGCGGGCGACCTGCGCGCCGCCGCCGCGGTGCAGATCGTCGGCGCCCTCGCCGGGGCCTCGGTGCGCGAGTTCCTCCGCGAGGGCAACACGACCAGCTTCGGCGACCTCCTCACGCGCCGGCTCGCCGCCGCGCGCGCCCTGCTGTCCCCCGACACCGAACGGACGCCATGACGACCACCGCGCCCGCTCCGCTGCTGCTGACCCAGCGGCGGATCTGGATCATCTTCAGCGCCCTCATCGCGGGCATGCTGCTGTCCAGCCTCGACCAGACGATCGTGGCGACCGCGATGCCGACCATCGTCGGCGACCTCGGCGGCGTCGAGCACCAGGTGTGGATCACCACCGCCTACCTGCTCGCGACCACGATCGTCATGCCGATCTACGGCAAGTTCGGCGACGTCCTCGGCCGCAGGCGGCTGTTCCTCGTCGCGATCGCGTTGTTCACCCTCGCGTCCGTGGGGTGCGCCTTCGCCACCGACTTCTGGGTGTTCGTGGTGTTCCGCGCGCTGCAGGGCTTCGGCGGCGGCGGGCTGATGATCCTGTCCCAGGCCATCATCGCCGACATCGTGCCCGCCAACGAGCGCGGCAAGTACCTCGGCCCGCTCGGCGGCATCTTCGGGCTGTCGGCCGTCGGCGGCCCGCTGCTCGGCGGGTTCTTCGTCGACCACCTCACCTGGCAGTGGGCGTTCTACATCAACATCCCGGTCGGCGTCGCGGCGTTCGTCATCGCGCTGGTCGCGCTGACGCTGCCGAGCAAGAAGGCGACCCAGCCGATCGACCTGGCCGGTGTGGTGTCGCTGTCACTGGCCACCACCTGCCTGATCTTCTTCACCGACTTCGGGGGAGACAAGGACCACGGCTGGGCCGCGATGGAGACCTGGGCGTGGGGCCTCGGCCTGCTCGTGTCGGCGGTGGCCTTCGTCGTGGCCGAGAAGCGTGCCGCGGACCCGATCATCCCGCTGAGCCTGTTCCGCAACGGGATCTTCGTCAACGCCACCGCGATCGGGCTCGCGCTCGGCCTCGGCATGTTCGCCGCGATCGGGTTCGTGCCGACGTTCCTGCAGATGTCCTCGGGCACCTCGGCGGCCGCCTCCGGCCTGCTGCTCCTGCCGATGATGGTCGGCCTCATCGGCACCTCGATCGTGTCCGGGTCGGCGATCACGAAGACCGGGCGGTACCGGATCTACCCGATCCTCGGCACGGTGATCACGGCCGTGGCGATGGTCCTGATGACCACACTCGCCGCGGACACGCCGATCTGGCTGATCTGCGTGTACCTGTTCGTGTTCGGCGCCGGGCTCGGGCTGATCATGCAGGTCGTCGTGCTGGTGGTGCAGAACGCCGTGCCCGCGGCGATGATCGGCACCGCGACGAGCACGAACAACTACTTCCGCGAGGTCGGCGCGGCGCTCGGCACGGCGGTGTTCGGCACCATCTTCACCACGCGGCTGACCGAGAACCTCAACGGCGTCTTCACCGCCGCCGGCGCGTCGGCGACGGACGCCTCGGCCGCCACCGCGACCCTCGACCCGGCCGCGTTGAACCAGCTACCGGAACCGGTGCGCGACGGCGTGGTCGCCGCCTACGCCGACGCGCTCGCCCCGGTGTTCTGGTACCTGCTGCCGTTCATCGGCATCGCGTTCGCGTTGTCGCTGGTGCTGAAGCAGATCCCGCTCTCCGACGTGGCCGGCCTCGTCGCCCGCGGCGAAGCCATCGGCGGCGAGGAGGCCGAACGCCTGGAGGCCGAGCAGCGCCGGGCCTGACACGTCACGTCGCGGTCCGGCACGGGCGGTTCCGGCTGGGCCGGCGCGCAGGCGGCCAGAACCCGAACGTGGCGCAGCAGACACTTTGCCGTGATGCGGATGTGATCTTCCCGTTATCTGTGCTAGCTTTCCGAACCGTTCGGCTGGGGGACCAACCGAAACAGGAAAGATCGCACATGAAACGCAAGTTGCCGGCGGTGCTGCTCGCCGCTCCCCTGGTCCTGCTGAGCGCCACGGCCTGCGACCCCGGGAGTTCCTGGGCCACGCAGGCCTCCCGCGGCGGACCTGCCCCGTCGTCCAGCGTGAGCTCCGCGCCGGGCACGACCAGCGCCGCGGCGAGCAGCACGACCAGGACCCCGCCCATCACGTCCAGCACATCCAGCACGTCCAGCAGCATGACGCCCCGAAGCACGCCCGCCACGAGCACGTCCGGCACCAGCACCTCCGCCGCGAGCACCCCCGTGCCGGACAAGACCTGCACCGATCCGGTGTTCACCACCAGCGACCCCGACGGCGGCTGGTCCGACGGCGGCTACTACGTGCACAACAACATGTGGAACCAGGACGAGGCGGGCCCGGAAACCCTGCACGCCTGCGCCCACGACAACTGGTACGTCGACTCCACCCAGCCCGACTCCACGTCGGTGAAGACCTACCCGAACGTCCACAAGGACATCAACAACCTCGACGGTGCCCCGTTGTCGAACTACTCCACCATCACCTCCACCTTCGCCGGCCGCGGTCCCGCCACCGGGATCTACGACGTCGCCTACGACATCTGGCTCAACGGCGTCGGTCAGCAGCCCGGGGTCACCGAACTGATGGTGTGGACGGAGAACCACAACCAGGTGCCCTCCGGGGAGAAGGTCGCCACCTACACCGCGGGCGGCGTGACCTACGACGTGTGGGCCAACGGCAGCGGCTACCTCGCCTTCGTCGCGCAGTCCACCCAGTACTCCGGCGCCATCGACATCAAGGCGATGATCGACTGGTCGGTCGGCCGCGGCTACATCCCGCCGAACCCGACCGTCAACCAGCTCGGCTACGGCATCGAGTTCTGCTCCACCGGCGGCGTGCCCGCCCGGTTCACCGTCTCCGACTTCTCGGTGACGATGAACTGATTCCGCTCGACGGTGGTCCCACCAACGCGGGGAGCACCGGATGAGTGCGGCAACCACGCACGCGCCGACCCGGGACGGTCTGAGCCGCGCGGCCTGGTGGCTGGGCGACGAGGCGGGCACGATCACCGCCCGCGAACGCGCCTACCCGGCCACCGGGCCCGCGGCGACGACCGCGCGGCGGCGCGGATGGCGATGTGGCCGGCCGCGGACCACCTCGACTTCCGCGGGGACGACGCGCTCGCCGCGGCGCGCTGGTTCGGGACGCCTGCCCCGAACTGGGTTTCCTGGTCGTGCTCGAGGCGGACATGGCGTTGCCGGCGCACTTCGACGCGGTGACCGGCGAGCGGCTCGCGCGGGAGGCCCTGCACCTCGCGCGGGCCATCGCGGGCACCGGCGTGGAAGCCGTCGCGCTCGCGATGCTCGGGTGCGCGCTCGTCGCCCCCGGCCGGGCGCTGTGCCCACGGTGCCGGCGGGCGCGAACGTCGGCGACTTCGCCGGCGCGGGTCGCGGTCGCGAGCAAGACCGTCAGCTGAGCACTTCGCGCCGGCGCAGGTGTTCGACGAGCTGCCCGCCCACGTGCTCGATGTGCGCCGCCATCGCCTTGCGGGCCCCCTCCGGGTCACGGGCCCGCAGAGCCTGGAAGATCGAGCTGTGGTCGTGGGCCGAGGCCGACGACCACCCCTCGATCGAGGCGTAGTACCCCAGCGGCACGTAGTTCACCGTGACGCCGAGCAGAACGGCCAGCCGCGCCGAGTCCGACGCCTTGTTGATCGTGCGGTGGATCTGGTAGTTCAGCGTCTCGACGCGGTCGAAGTCGCCGTCCCGCTCGGCCTGTTCCAGCTTGGCCTGGGTCTCCTCCAGCAGGTCCAGCTCCTCGTCCCGCAGCTCGGTGGCGGCACGCGCGGCGAGCTCGCCCGCGATGAAGGCTTGCACCCGGAAGAGGTCGCCGACATCCCGGGTGGTCAGCGGCACGACCCGGTAGCCGCGCCGCGGCTCCCAGCGCACCGACCCCTCACTACCCAGCAGCATCAGCGCCTCGCGCACCGGGGTGGGGCTGACGCCGAGCTCCTCGGCGAGCCGCTCGGTGCGGATGTACTCGCCGGCGCGGAACTGGCCGACCATGATGCCCTCGCGGATGTAGGCGGCGACCTTTTCGCTGAGCTGCTGCTTGTTCTCGAACGACGTGCGCCGCAAGCTGCTCCCGCGGCCGTGCCTTGCACTCATGACGCACCTCCGTGCCAGACATCCGAGGCCATCCTATATCCCATAGAAAAGTGTGTGATGTGGGTAACCGACGGCTGTCCTCTCGCCGATTATATAGAATAGAGTCTGTGCACTGCTTGCCGGAGCGGGCGAGCCGAGACCGCCCGAGGGGAGTCGCCGCGATCGACCGCAACACTTCCCGCGCGGCCGGGGCGCCCCGGTTCGTCCTCAGCCATCCCGAGCCGGCGAAGGACGTGCGGGCGCTGACCGGCGGCCGCGGCGCCGACGCCTTCGAAGGCGTCGGCGCGGCGGCCCTGATCCGGCTGGCATGGGCGGCGGCCCCACGCGACGGCTCGTGCACGGTCGGCGGCGGCCGCAGGCGCCAGGTCACCGGGGGCCGTCTCGACCTGGCCCCGCTGGTGACGCACCGAACCGGGCTGAAGACGTTCGAGCGCATGGCGGCCGGCCAGGGCGCGCAGTCGCGGATCGACCTGGACGCCCGGTGACCGTGCCGCTGGCGGGGCTGCGGGTGATCGAGCTGTCCAGCTACGTCGCCTCACCGCTGGGCGGCGTGACGCTCGCGCAGCTGGGCGCCGACGTCATCCGCGTCGACCCGCTCGGCGGCGGGGCCGACCGGCAGCGCTGGCCGCTCGCGCCGAACGGGGAAAGCCTTTACTGGGCGGGGCTCAACCAGGGCAAGCGGTCGGTGGCGGTGGACCTGCGCTCGGCCGAGGGCGCGGCGCTGGTCGCCGATCTGGTGGCGGCGAGCGGGCCGGACGGCGGCATCGTGCTGACCAACGCGCGGCCCCGGCCCGGCCTGTCCCCCGCCGACCTCCGGCGCCGCCGTCCGGACCTGATCCACGTCCAGCTGCACGGCACCCGCGACGGCGGCACCGCCGTCGACTACACCGTCAACGCCGCGTGCGGGTTCGCGGACCTGACCGGCCCCGAGGACCGGACCGGCCCGGTCAACCACGTGCTGCCCGCGTGGGACGTGGCCACCGGCCTGTACCTCGCGGTCGGGCTGCTGGCCGCGGAACGGCAACGTCGGCGCACGGGCGAGGGCGCCTGCCTGACCGTCGCGCTGGAGGACGTCGCACTCGCCACCGCGGGCAACCTCGGCTACCTCGCCGAGGCGCAGCTGCGCGACGATCCCCGCGGCCGCATCGGCAACCAGGTCTACGGCGACTTCGGCCGCGACTTCCGCACCGCCGACGGCGTCCGGATCATGGTCCTGGTGCTCACACCCCGGCACTGGCGGGACCTGCTCGCCGCGACCGGCACCGGGGCCGTCGTCGCGGCGCTGGAGGACGCGCTCGGCGCGGACTTCACCCGCGCCGCGGACCGCTACCGGCACCGGGACGTGCTCGCCGGGCTGTTCGGGGCCTGGATCGAGGCGCGCAAGTGCGACGAGGTGCAGTCCGTATTGCGGCCGACGTCGGTGTTGTGGTCGCGCTACCGCACGTTCGCCGAGCTGGCACGGGGCTCCACGCTGTCGCGGCACCCGCTGTTCGGGCCGCTCACGCAGCCCGGTGTCGGCGGCTACCTCGCGCCCGGCCCGCCGCTGGTGCTCGACGGCCGGCAGGCAGGGCCGTCGCCCGCGCCGGAGCTCGGCGCGCACACCGGCGAGGTGCTCGCCGAACTGCTGCCGTCGGCGCGAGTCGAGGAGCTGCGCGCTCGCGGGGTGATCGGCGGGTGAGCGATAGTGAGAACCACGCAACGCAGGAAGGACACCGGATGGACGGCCTGACCGAGGACGAGACGGCGATCGTCGCGGCGGTCGCCGAGTGGGTCGACCGCGAGGTGCGGCCGGTGGCGCGGGAGCTGGAACACGCGAACAGCTATCCGGAGAAGCTCATCGAGGCGATGAAGCAGATGGGCATCTTCGGGCTGGCGATCCCGGCACCGTGGGGCGAGGCGTCGGTGTCGGCGCAGTGCTACGCCGCGGTCACCGAGGAACTGGCGCGCGGCTGGATGAGCCTGGCCGGCGCGATGGGCGGGCACACGGTGGTCGCCAAGCTGCTGGTCGACTACGGCACGCGGGAGCAGCAGGACCGCTACCTGCCGCGGATGGCGACCGGCGAGCTGCGGGCCACGATGGCGCTGACCGAGCCCGGCGGCGGCTCGGACCTGCAGGCCCTGCGCACGACCGCGCGCCGCGACGGCCCGGAGTACGTGGTCAACGGGTCCAAGACCTGGATCACCAACGCCCGCCGCTCGGACCTGGTCGCGCTGCTGTGCAAGACCGACCCCGCGGCCGACCCGCCGCACCGGGGGATCAGCGTGCTGCTGGTGGAAAAGGGCGCCGGTTTCCACGTCTCCCGAGACCTGCCGAAGCTGGGCTACAAGGGTGTGGAGAGCTGCGAGCTGTCCTTCGACGACCTCCGCGTCCCGGCCGGTGCCGTGCTGGGCGGCGTCGAGGGGCAGGGGTTCGCGCAGATGATGCGCGGGCTGGAGATCGGGCGGATACAGGTCGCCTCCCGCGCCCTTGGCGTGGCCCGGGCCGCGCTGGAGGACTCGCTGCGGTATGCCCAGGAGCGGGAGTCGTTCGGGAAGCCGATTTGGCAGCACCAGTCGATCGGGAACTATCTGGCGGATATGGCGACGAAGTTGGAGGCGGCGCGGCAGCTGGTGTTGATGGCCGCCCGTCGCTACGACTCGGGGCAGCGGTGTGACATGGAGGCGGGGATGGCGAAGTTGTTCGCGTCGGAGACGGCGATGGAGGTGGCGTTGAACGCGGTGCGGATTCACGGTGGGTATGGGTATTCGACGGAGTTCGATGTGGAGCGGTATTTCCGGGACGCGCCGTTGATGATCGTGGGTGAGGGCACCAACGAGATCCAGCGTGGTGTGATCGCGCGGCAGTTGATCAGCCGGAACCGGATCTGACGCCATGGTGGGGATCGTGGAACGCACCGAAGTGGTGTCGCCGGAGCCGGCGCGGGCGCTGGGCGCGTTGCTGGACGTGCCGGTGCCCGATCTGTCGCGCGAGGGGCTGCCGTTGTTGTGGCACTGGCTGTATCTGCTTGAGCGGCCGGCGCAGACGGATCTGGGGCCGGATGGGCATCCGGTGCGTAACTGTGTGCCGGCGCCGCCGGGGCCGGGGCGGCGGCGGATGTGGGCCGGGGGCCAGGTCCGCACCCGCGGGGTGTTGCGGTGCGGGGAGCCGGCGACCCGGCGCACCCGGGTGGCCTCGGTGGCCGACAAGCAGGGCCGCACCGGGCCGTTGACCTTCGTGGCGGTGGAACACCTGATCTCCCAGGGCGGGCGGGTGGTGGTCGAGGAGCGGCAGGACATCGTCTACCGGCCCGCCACCGCCGGTGGGCTGACCGCGGCCGAGGGTTCCGAGGTGGTGCCGGCCGGGCCGGGTGAGTGGGCGATCGAGGTGACACCGACGTTGTTGTTCCGGTTCTCCGCGCTGACCTACAACGCGCACCGGATTCATTACGACCGCGACTACGCCCGGGACGTGGAGGGCTATCCGGGGTTGCTGACCCACGGGCCGCTGCAGGCGCTCGCGATGGCCGAAGCCGCCCGCGCCACCGGTGTCGGCGGTGAGGTGGAGTTCACCTACCGGCTGGTGGCGCCACTGTTCGACCACCAGGGCCTGATCACCCACGCCACCAAGGAACCCGACAGCGTAGCCACGAGTGTGCGGGACAGGCACGGGCGGCAGACCGCCACCGGCGTCCTGCGGAGTGCCGCATGATCGCCGGTGCGCGGAGTTTCCTGTTCGTGCCCGGCCACCGCCCCGACCGGTTCCCCAAAGCCGCCGCCTCCGGCGCCGACGTGATCGTGCTCGATTTGGAAGACGCCGTCGCTCCCGACCACAAGGCTACGGCGCGGGAACACGTCCGGGCGTGGCTGGCCGACGGTCATGAGGCGGTGGTGCGGATCAACGGCCCGGGCACGCCGTGGTACGACGACGACCTCGCCGCCATCAGCCGGCAGGCCACCGCGATCATGGTGCCCAAGGCCGAGGACCCCACGGCGCTGGAATCGATCGGCGCACCGGTCATCCCGCTGATCGAAACCGCCCTCGGCATCACCCGCGCCGTGGACGTGTGCGCCGCCGAGGGCGTGGTGCGGCCCGCGTTCGGCAGCATCGACCTCGCCACCCAACTCGGCGTCGACCACCACTCCCACACCGCCCTGCACCACGCCCGCTCCACCCTGGTACTCGCCGCCGCGGCCACCGGACGCGCCGCCCCGATCGACGGCGTCACCACCACCCTCCACAACACCGACATCCTCCAGGCCGACCTCGCGCACGCGATCGAGCTCGGCTTCACCGGCAAACTCTGCATCCACCCCCGCCAGATCGGCCCCGTGCACGAGGCCTGCACCCCCACCGCCGCGGAGGTCGAGTGGGCGGAGGGGGTGCTGGCCTCGGTGGGCGACGGGTCGGTGGGTGTCCACAACGGGCAGATGGTGGACCGGCCGGTCATCCTGCGCGCGCAAGCGATCCTCGCCCGCACCGGCGCGGGATAGGTCAATTCCGGGAAGCGCTTCCACGCACCGGCCGCGATCCTGCCCCGAACCACTCAAGCCAGCTTCATGAAGAACTCCCGCACATCCGCCACCAGCAGCTCCGGCTCCTCCATCGCGAGAAAATGCCGCCCCGCCCGGTTTCGGTCCACCGCACCACGTTGTGGTCCCGCTCGGCCCACGGGCGGATCGTCTTGTCGTGCCGGGACACCAGCACCGCGGTCGGCACCGTGCCCCGCGCCACCGGCTCCCACTCCCCCGCGGTGATCTCCTCGTAGTAGACCTGCGCGGCCGGGCCCGCCGTGCCGGTGAACCAGTACAGCGACACGTCGGTGAGGATGCGGTCCCGGTCGATGCTGTCCTCCGGCAGGCCCTCGGGCGGGTCGGTCAGCTCCTTGAACTTCTCCATGATCCACGCGAGCTGCCCGGCGGGCGAGTCGTGCAGGCCGTAGGTCACCGTCTGCGGGCGCTTCGAGTTGCACCGCAGGTAGCCGTCATTGAAGTCCTGCATCGCCGCCCACCGGGCCCGCTCGGCGTCGGTCAGGCCGTCGAACTCGCCCTCCTCGCCCGCTGGGAAGGTCAGCAGCGCGTTGACGTGGATCCCGGCGATCCGGTCCGGCGCCTGCCTGCCGATCGACGGCGCCACCCACGCCCCGAGGTCGTAACCCTGCACGCCGAACCGGTCGTACCCCAGGCGGGTCATCAGTTCCACGACCAGGCCGGCCATCTTCGACGGCCGCATACCGGGCCCGTTCAGCGGAATGGAGAAGCCGTACCCGGGCAGCGACGGCACGACGAGCTGGAACTCCCGCGACAGCGGTTCGATCACGTCGAGGAAGTCGGTCACGCCGCCCGGCCAGCCGTGCAGCAGCACCAGCGGGAGCGCGTCCGGGTCGGCCGCGCGGACGTGCAGGAAGTGCAGGTTCTGCCCGTCGATCGTGGTGGTGAACTGGGGGTGGCTGTTGATCTCCGCCTCCTGCTTGCGCCAGTCGAAGGAGGTGCGCCAGTAGCCGGCCAGTTCGCGCAGGTAGCCGACCGGCACGCCGCGGCTCCAGCCGACACCGGGCAGCTCGTCCGGCCACCGGGTGGCGGCGAGCCTGGCGTGCAGGTCGTCCAGCTGGGCCTGCGGGATGTCGACGCGGAAGGGGTGGATCTCGGTCATGGCGGCGACGGTAGGGACCGATTAGGCCGGATCCGGTCCTAACTGTCCGGCACACTGGCCGGGTGTCGAAGACCTCGGCGCGGCTGCTCGAATTGCTGTCCCTGCTGCAGACCCGGCGCGACTGGGCGGGCGCGGAACTCGCCGCGCGCCTCGGCGTCAGCACGCGCACGGTGCGCCGGGACGTGGACCGCTTGCGCGACCTGGGTTATCCGGTGCACGCGACGCGCGGCGCCGCCGGGTACCGGCTCGGCGCGGGCGCCGCGCTGCCGCCGCTGCTCCTCGACGACGAGGAAGCCGTGGCGGTGGCGGTCAGCCTGGGCACGGCGGCCGGTGGTTCGGTCGCGGGCATCGGGGAGACCGCGGTGCGGGCGCTCGCGAAGCTGGAGCAGGTGCTGCCGTCGCGGCTGCGGCACCGGGTGCGCACCCTCCAGCAGGCGACGGTGCGGGCCGGGCTCGCCCCCGGGCCGCAGGTGCCGGCCGGGACGCTGGTGGCGATCGCCGAGGCGTGCCGGCGTCACGAGCGGCTCCGGTTCGACTACGCCGACCACACCGGCGCCGCGTCCCGCCGCGAGGTCGAGCCGCACTCGCTGGTCAGCTGGGGACGGCGGTGGTACCTGGTCGCCTGGGACGTCGCCCGCGACGGCTGGCGGACCTTCCGCGTGGACCGCGTGACGCCGAAGTCCCCCGGCGGAGCCCGGTTCACGCCGCGGGAGCCGCCGTGCGGGGACGTGGCGGTGTACCTGGAGCGGCAGTTGTCGTCGCGGATGTGGCCCTGCCGGGCGACGGTCGTGCTGCACGAATCCGCGACCGCCGTGGCCGGCCGGGGCTGGCCGGGAACCGGCACGCTCGAACCGGTCGACGACACGAGCTGCCTGCTGCACGTCGGCGCCGACACCCTGCACGCGCTGGTGTGGATGATCACCTCGGTCGACGCGGCCTTCACACTCGCCGACGGCCCACCGGAACTCGCCGAAGCCCTGCGGCGGCAGGGCGAACGCTGCCTGAGGGCGGTCACGGGCACGTCTGCTGGTACGGCAGGTCCGGCACCTGCTGCCGCCACTCGTCCGGGTTGAGGCCCCGCCCGGCGCGCCGGCACGCCTGCTCCACCGCGTGCTCGCGGATGTCGACGACCTCCCCGGTGTCCCACAGGTACGCCCGGTTTTCGCCGTCGCCGGTGGCGAGGGTCCGACCGTCCGGGCTGAACGCCACCGTGATGATCATCGCCTGCTGGCTGCTGAGCCGGACCATCGACACCGGCCACGTCGGGTCGGTGACGTCCCAGACCCGGGTGGTCTGGTCCTCGCTGCCGGTGGCGAGCATCCGGCCGTCCGGGCTGAACGCGACGGACCGGACCCGGCCGGTGTGCCGCGCCAGCGGGGATCCCAGCACCCGTGGCGCGGCCGGATCGCGGACGTCCCACAGGATGACGGTGGTGTCCTCGCTCGCGGTGGCGAGGGTCCGGCCCGCCGGGTCGAGCGCCAGCGCGTACCAGCGGCCGGTGTGCGCGGTGAACTTCGACAGCTCGCGGGGCGCGGCCGGGGCCGACAGGTCCCAGAGCGAGCCCGTTCCGTCGTAGCTGCCGGTGGCCAGGACGCGTCCCTGGTCGCCGAACACCACGGCCGACACGAGCGCCCGGTGCGCCGGGACGACCGCGACCCTAGCCGGGTAGCCGGGGTCGGCGACGTCGTACAAGCTCACCGAACCGTTCCCCGTCCCCACCGCGAGCAGCCGCCCGCTCGGATCGAAGTCCACTGTGGACGCCGGCGCCATCGCTTCGGTGACGCGGGCCCGTTCCCGGGGGTTCGCCGGATCGCCGACGTCCCACAGGATCACCACGCCGTCCTCGCCTGCGCTGGCGAGCGTGCGGCTGTCCGGGGCGAAGGCGACCGCGTCGACCCAGTTCGTGTGGCCCGACACCCGGCGGATCCCGCGTGGCCGGTCGCGGTCGGTGACGTCCCACAGGCCCACGGTCCCGTCCCCGCTGCCGACCGCGGCGAGCCTGCCGTCCGGGCTGAACCGCACCGCGCGGACCGCGCCCTGCTGGACGCTGAGGTAGTGGTCGAGCGCGCCGATCCCGGCGTCGGCGTCCCGGCGCCACAGCAGCACGGTGTTCTCCGCGCTCGCCGCCGCGAGGATCTCGCCGTCCGGGCTGAGGGTGACCGCGTTGGTCCAGTTGGACTGCCCGCCGCCGAGCCTGCTCCGCGACGGGCCGGGCTTGGCGGGATCGGTGATGTCCCAGGCGGTCCAGGAGTGGTCGTAGCCTGCCGCCGCGACCCGCCGCGGCCCCTCGAACCGGATGGTCCGCACCGGGCTGACCTGGCCGGTCAGGTCGCCGAGCCGGCCGGGCCGGGCGGGATCGGCGACGTCCCACAGACCGATCGTCGCGGCGGCGCCGACGGCCAGCACGCGGCCGTCCGGGCTGAACGCCAGCGCCCCGGTCCCGCCGTCCTGGTCGGCGAGGCGGCCCGCCTCCCGGGGTGCCGCCGGGTTCCGCACGTCCCACAGGACCACGCCCGCGGCCTTCGGCTGCTCCGGGTTGTAGCCGCCCGCCGCCAGCACGCCGCCGTCCGGGCTGAACGCCATCGCGCCGATCTGGTCCGGGTAGCCGGTAAGCGTGGTCAGCAGGCGCGGCCGGGTGCGGTCCGCGACGTCCCACAGCCGCACCGCGCCGTCGGCGCTGCCGGTGGCGAACACCGTGCCGCCGGGGTCGAGCGCGGCCGCGGTGATGTAACCGCCGCCCGTCGCCACTTCCCCCACCCGCACCGGCGCGGCGGCGACGTCCCACACGCTGACGCGGCCGGTGAACTCACCGACGAACAACGTGCGGCCGTCCGGGCCGAACAGGAACCCGTTCGAGGGTGTGGTGTCGGTGATCTCGCCCAGCGGGCGGGCCGGATCGGCGGTGTCCCACAGGAAGATCCGGTTGTCCATGCCGCTGGTCGCGAGCCGCCGCCCGTCGCCGCTGAACACCACGGCCGACACCGGGGCGGTGTGCGCCTCCAGGGTTCCCGCGTAGGGGTCCAGCAGACTCGTGACCAGGCTTGCGGTGCTGTCGGCGGTGCTGTCGAGCCGGTCGGCGGCGATGCCGAGCATGAGCGCGAGCTGCGGCGCGGTGTCGCGGGCGCTCTCGGCCCGGTCGATCAGGGCGCGCGCGGTCGCCGTCCGCTGCTGGGCCCTGGCTTCGTTGCGGCCCTGCACCGCGAGCACGGCCGCGACCAGCGCGGCGACGAGGAGGACCACCAGCGCGCCGCTCACCACGGCGCGGACCTGCCGTCGTCGCCGGTCGGCGCGCACGCTCACGTCGAGGAACCGCGTGCTCAGCTCGTCCAGCTGTTCCGGGTGGTCGGCGGCCCAGTCGCGCGCCAGCTGCAGCTGGTTGCCCCGGTGGAGCGCGCTCGCGTCACGCCCGTCCCGGTCCCACAGCCGGGCGGATTCGGCGAGCCGCTGGTGGATGACGAGACCGGCCCGGTCGGTGTCGATCCACTCCCGCAGGCGCCGCCAGGCGCGCAGCAGGGCCTCGTGGGAGATCTGGGCGGTGTCGCCGTCGACGGTGACCAGCCGCGCGGCCGCGAACCGGTCGCGCACGGCCGCGGCCCCGGCGTCCAGTTCGGACAGCCGGACCCGCCGCCGGGTGTCCTCGGTGCCGTCGCCGACGCTCACCATCCGCAGCAGCATCAGCCGCGCGGCCCGCTGACCGTCCGCGTCGAGTCCGTTGTAGATGGTCTCGGCCTGGCGGGTGATGGCGTCCCACACGCCGCCGGTGGCCTGGTAGCCGGCGAGCGTGAGCGTCCGGCCCTGCCGCGCCCGCCAGGTGAGGAGCAGGGCGTAGGACAGCAGCGGCAGGGTGCCGGCGCCGAAGTCGCCGCCGGCCCGCACGTCGCGCAGCAGCAGGTCGGTCAGGCCAGGTTCGAGCTGGAGGCCCGCGGCTGTCGCGGGTTTTTCGATGGCGTCGCGCAGCTGGGCGGAGGTCATCGCCGGGACCGGCAGCTGGCGGTCCTTGAGCACCCCGGCCAGTTCGGGGTAGGCGAGGCAGTGGGCGTAGAAGTCCGCGCGCAGGCCGAGCACCACCAGTGCGGTCTCCTCGGCGGCCGCGGTGAGCGCGCGGACGAAGGCCCGCCGCCGGTCCTCGTCGGCGCACGTCGTGAACAGTTCCTCGAACTGGTCGACCACGAGCAGCAGCCGCCCGCCGGGCACGTCGCGTCCGCCGGCCTGGTGCCGCAGCGCGCGGCGCAGGACGTCGGCCAGCCGGGCCGGATCGGCGGTGAGGTCGGCGCGGATCGCCTCGGGGGTCAGGCCGGCCGGCGCGGCCAGCCGGGCGGCGAGGTTGCCGAGCGGGTCCTCGCCCGGGGAGAGCAGCATGTGCGGCCAGGTGCGCGAGCCGGGCACGCGCAGTTCGCCGCGCTCGACGGCGGGCAGCAGACCCGCGCGCAGCAGCGAGGACTTCCCCGCGCCGGACAGGCCGACCACGGCGACCGGGCCGGGTTCGGCGGACCACGCGGCCAGGTCGTCGAGCAGTTCCCGGGTGAGCTGTTCGCGCCCGAAGAAGAACCGGGTGTCGTCGGCGGTGAACGGGTCCAGTCCGCGATACGGGCAGGGCTGGTCGGCCTGCGGCTGCCCGTCGGTGCGCGGAACCGGGAGCCGTGGCGGCGCGGCGGCCGGGTTCGGGGCCAGGACGAGGTCGCCGGCCTGCCCGCTGAGGTGGCGGACCGGCGCCGGCACGTTCCGCGACGGCAGGACGCGCCGGAGGTGCCGGTAGGCGGCTTCCACGGTCAGGTCGGGCAGCCCGGCGGGATCGCCCTCCGCCAGCAGGGTCAGCAGCGCGCCGCTGAACGCGGTGTGCGGCTCGCCCTCCGGCGCCAGCGCCTGCTCGTCGGACGCCGCGGACGCGAGCACGTAGGCGCCGCCCAGCGAGGCCAGTTCGAACGCGTCGCTCGCCGACGTGCCGAACGAGCCGTGCGCGCGGCCCGCGAAGCAGCAATCGAGGACGACGACGATCGTGCGGGCCCGGCACAGGGTGAGGGCGTCCTCGACCGCCGAATACGGCAGGGCCTTGAACGCCAGGCCGGTGCTCAGGTCGTCGGTTTCGCGGGTGGCCAGGTGCAGTTTGTTGCCCGGGCTGACCAGGCCGTGGCCGACGTAGTAGAGGACGAACACGTCCTCGGCCTCGGCCGCCGCCTTGGTGAGGGCGTTGCCGAACTCGATGGGATCCGGGTCGAGGATCGGGTCCGGCAGGCTCTCCGGCCGCACTCCGCAGCGCTCCCGGAAAGCGGTTTCCAGCGCGGTGAGCGTGGCCCCGACCGCGGGGACCGGCGGGAGCCGGGAACCCTCGGCGTGCGTGCCCGTGCCGACGAGCAGGACCCGGGTTCCGGCCGAGCCCAGGTTCATGCGGCGGTCTCGTCCCCGCCGTCCAGCTCGGCCGACACCCGCCGGGTGAGTTCGGCGAGTTCGCCGGCGTCGACGCCCTTCACGTTGGTGGCGGACAGCTCGAAGTCGCTGTCCGGCTTGTTGACGGTGATCGTCACGTCCGACGTGCGGCGGCGGAGCCAGGCGATCACCACGGTCGCCGCGGCGGTCGCGACGCCACCCGGCCCGAGCGCGACCGCGAGGGTCTCCACGACGGAACCGAGCCGCCCCGGTTCCGGCGGCGACTCCACGAGCCGGACACGCCCGCGCAGCTCGTCCTGGCCCAGCAGCCACTCCCGCAGGGACCGCGCCTCGTCCCCGGCGCGTTCCGCCGTCACGGTGAGCATCACTTCCACGGCAACCCCCAGTCGTCGATCAAGCACCCATGGTGCTGATTCCGTGACCGGTTGTCCAGGAGATCACCGGAATCCGGGCGGGGGTCCACCAGGCGCCGCGGCCCCAGGGGCGATCAGTGCGGCCGGCTGAGGTCGCCTGCCCGGAACGTCTTCACCGTGCGGCTCACCGGCCCGTCGAGCGCGTCCTTGTTGCCCCGCGGGTAGACCCACCGCAGGGTGGCCGTCGAGCCGAAGCCGACGAAACCGCGCTCGTAGAAGATGCGGCCGTCGCCGCGGTAGCCGGAGATCGTGTACAGCTCGCCTTCGACGCACTGGACCGTCACCTGCCCGCCCTCGGCGCGGATGTCGCCCGCCGTTGTAGCCAGGACGTCGGCCGTGGAGCGGCCGGCGGGATTGTTGGCTCCCCACACCGTCATCGTCGCGCCGAGGGCGGGGTGGGCGCTGCACGGCTGCACCCAGAACGCCACCGGGACCGGCTGGATGAAGCTGGCCGACCAGTGGCGCGTCGCGGTGGTGTTCCCGCGGCAGAGCTCCGCCAACAACGCCAACAGCTGCTTCAACTGGTTCGAGCCGGCCGACACTCGCCGCGGCTCGGGTGAGGCGTTGTCGGTCAAGCAGATGGCCGACCGCACCAAGGCCGACCTGGGCTCGTCGTCGGCGTACGTCACCGGGTTGTCCGCCGGTGGGGCGATGACCGCGGTCCTGCTCGCCGCCTATCCGGACGTGTTCGCGGGCGGCGGGATCGTCGCCGGGCTGCCCTACGGCTGCGCGACCTCCACCGCCTTCAGCTGGATGAACCCGGGCACCGACCTGCCCCCCCCCCCCCCCGCCCAGTGGGGCGACAAGGTGGGCGCCGCCGCCGACCACTCCGGCGCCCACCCGCTGGTGTCGATCTGGCACGGCACCGCGGACACCACCGTCGCCCCGCGCAACGCCACCGGACTCGTCGAGCAGTGGACCGATGTCGCGGGCACCGACCAGACGCCGGACGTGACCGACACCGTCGCCGGACAGCGGCACCGGGTCTACGGCGGCAAGGTCGAGTACTAGGAGATCAGCGGGATGGGGCACGGCCAGCCCGTCGACCCGGGCACCACGATCACGCAGTGCGGCACGGCCGGCGCGTACCTGCTCGACGTGAAGATCTGCGCGGCCTACTACATGGGCCGCTTCTGGGGCATCGCCGACGACGGCTCCGGCCCCGGCACGCCGACCTACAGCGACACCGCCGTCGGCACGGCCACCGACCACTACGTAGCCGGGCGGGTGGACGTCACCGAGTACAACGCGCTCGGCGCCCGCTACGGCTACACCGCGCCCATCACGCTCTACCTGTGCCGCGCGAACTGGACCGACAAGCCCGACGGCGCGCCGAGCTGAGGCCGTTGCCGTACCTTTTCGGTATGAGCACCGCGGACGAGCGCAGGGCGGACGGTGAGGGCGGTCGGCGTCCGCTGCTCGTACTGGGCAAGATCGTCGACATCCTGGACGCGTTCACGCTGCACCAGCCCTCGCTGACGCTGCGGGAGCTGCAGCACAAGACGGGGCTGCCGCAGTCGACGGTCCAGCGGCTGGTGACGAACCTGGTGGCGCACGGTTTCCTCGACCGCGCCGGGGACGGGTTCCGGCTCGGGGTGCGGATGGCGTACTGGGGCGCGGCGGCGGGCAAGGACCTCGACGTGCTGTCGGTGGTGAACCCGGTGCTGAAGGACCTGCGGGACGCCACGGGCGAGACGGCGTGTTTCTTCCGCGCCGAGGGGCGTCACCGGGTGTGCATCGCGGTCGCGGAGACGCGGCACGCGCTGCGGCGGGAGATGTCGGTCGGCAAGATCGCGCCGATCACGGTCGGCTCGTCCGGGCGCGTGCTGCTCGCCTGGTCCCCCGGCCTGGCCGACGAGGTGCTGCGGGAGGACCTGCCGCAGCTGACCGAGAGCACGGTGACCGACCGGGACGAGCTGCGGCGCCTGATCAAGCAGACCGCGGCCGACGGGTACGCGATCACGGTCGGCGAGCGCGTCGACGGCGCCTCGGGCCTGGCGGCGCCGGTGTTCGACTCGGCGGCGGACCTGGTGGGCGCGCTGATGGTGAGCGGCCCGACGATGCGCATGCCGTACGAGAAGTGCCTCGAGTGGGTCGACGTGCTGGTCGAGCACGCCGAACGGATCACGCGCGCACTGGGCGGCCGCTACCCGGCCTGAGCAGCTCGGCGCCGGGTGAATCGTCCCCGCGGCGCTGACCTCCCGCGCACCGGCGCGCCGTCGCTGATAGCCGCCCCGCCCGCGCGGCGATCGCCCGGGCACCCGCGCGCTGGCGCGGCCACCAGCCTCACGCGGCCTCCGGGTTCACCATCCGCACCGCCTCACCCGCGGTGAGCGCGATCGCGTTGCGGGCGCACGACTCCGCCACCTTCGCCCGCACCGACCGCGTCGCGCTGCCCACGTGCGGCAGCAACGTCGTGTTGGGCAGGTCCGCCAGGCCGGGAGCCAGCCGGGGCTCGTCCTCGTAGACGTCCAGCCCGGCGCCCGCGATCTCCCCGCTCCGCAACGCCTCCACCAGGGCACGCTCGTCCACCACCGGGCCGCGCGCGGTGTTGATCAGGATCGCCGAGCGCTTCATCCGCCGCAGCACGGAAGCGTCGGCCAGGTGCCGGGTCTCCGCGGTCAGCGGCACGTGCAGCGACAGGAAATCCGACCGCTCGACCAGTTCGTCCCAGTCCACCCGCTCGACACCCGGCTCGTCGAGGGCCGCCGGCTGGTGCAGCGCACCGTCATCCCGAACGCGAGCGCCCGCCGCGCCACGGCCCGCGCGATGCGGGCGAACCCGGCCAGACCCAGCGACGCCCCGCTGACATCCCCGCCCAGCAGCAGCGACGGCTCCCACCCGGTGAACCGCCCGGCGCGCACGAACGCGTCCGCCTCCACACACCGCCGCGCGTTCGCCAGGATCAGCAGCATCGCCACGTCGGCGGTCGCGTCGGTGAGCACGCTCGGCGTGTTGCACACCCGGATCCCGCGCCGGGTCGCGGCGGCCACGTCGATGTTGTCGTACCCGACCGCGTAGTTGGAGATGCCGCGCAGCCGCGCCCCCGCCAGCACGTCGGCGTCGAACACGTCGGTCAGCTGCGCCACGACCACGTCGTACTCCCCCGACGCGCACACCGCGGCCAGATCCGGCGGCCGCTCCGGCACCACCACCGTGCCGGCCTCGCGCAGCAGCGTCATCCCGGGTTCCGGCAGCGGCGTGGTGACGGAGAACCTCACCGGCAGCTCACCTCCGCGCCGAGCGCCCACGGGAAGGCCGTCGCGCTGGTGCGCGCCCCCTGCGCCGCCCGCGACCGGTTGGGTTCGCCCAGCTCGTCCAGCAGCGCACCGGACAACCGCACGATCCGCGCGAACGACGACGGCGTGAGCCACGACGGCCGCAGCGCGAACAACAGGTCCTCGGTGGACGCGTTGCCGCTGGCGCCGGGCGCGAACGGGCACCCGCCGAGCCCGCCGAGCGCACCATCCACTTCGGACGCTCCGGCGGCGAGCGCGGCGAGCGTGTTCGCCACCCCCAGGCCCCACGTGTCGTGCCCGTGGTAGACGATCCGGCGGGGCGGCATCTCGGCGGCCACCCGCGCGACCAGGCTGGTCACCTGCGTGGGCACGGCCTGCCCGAGCGTGTCGCACAGCACGATGTCCCTGGCGCCCTCGGCGCGCGGGTCCCGCGCGATCGCCAGCACCCGTTCCTCGGGCACCGCTCCCTCGAACGGGCAGGTGAACGAGGTGGCGATGCACAGCTGGATCCGGCCACCCGCAGCCGAAGCGGCCGCCACCGCCCGGGGCATCGCCGCCAGGCTGTCCTCTGTGGAGCGACCGATGTTGGCCCGGTTGTGCGCATCGGAGGCGGACAGGCAGTACTGGAAGTTGACCGCCCCTGCCTCCGCCGCGCGCTCGACGTGCCGGGGCGTGGCCACCCACACCCAGCAGCGCGCCAGCTCGTCCGGGTCCAGCGCGCGGATCAGGTCGAGGGTGTCGGCCAGCGGCGGCACCAGGTCGGGCCGCGCCATCGAGCCGATCTCGACGCTCGGCACCCCGGCGTCGAGGAGTTCCCGGACCACCGCGACCTTGCGCGCGGTCGGCAGCGGTTTCCCCGTGAGCTGCAGGCCGTCCCGCAACGTCACGTCCCGCAGGTCAGTCATTTCCGGTGTCCTTCCGGCCGAGCAGGTGCAGGATCTCGTCGGTGTGCTCGCCGAGCTTGGGCCCGGGTGTCCGCAACGGCAGTGACTCGGTGCCGATCACCGGAACCACCCCGGGGAACCCGATCGGCACCTCCTCGCCGGTGCCCGGGTCGACTGGCAGCGGCTGGATCATCGCCCGCGCCCGGTACTGTTCGTCGGCGCAGATGTCGGCCGCCGTGTAGATCGGGCCGGCGGGCACGCCGGCCTCGTCGAGCACCTTGAGCACCTCGTCGCGGTCGCGGCCGCGGGTCCACTCCGCGATCGCCTCGTCCAGTTCGTCGCGTCGCGCCCAGCGGCCCGCGTTGTCCGCCAGCCCGGGGTCGTCGGCCAGGTCGGGGCGGCCGATCGCGAGCATGTAGCGGCGGAAGATCGAGTCGCCGTTGCCCGCGATCACCACGCTCGCGCCGTCGCCGCACTCGTAGGCGTTGCTGGGCGCGATGCCCTCCATCCGCCCGCCGACGCGCCGCCGCTCGACGCCGTAGGCGAGGTGGTCCGGCACGAGCGACTCCATCGTGGAGAACACGGCCTCGTGCAGCGCCACGTCGACCACCCGTTCCCGCAGCGGCCGCCTGCTGGGCACCACGGCCCGCTCGTACAGCTCGACCATGACGCCGAACGCGGCGTACAGCCCGGCGATCGAGTCGCCGATGGACACCCCGACCCGGGACGGCGGCCGGTCGGCCTCGCCCACCAGGTTGCGCATTCCGCCCATCGCCTCGGCCACGGCGGCGAACCCGGGCCGGTCTGCCAGCGGCCCGGTCTGCCCGAACGCCGAGATCCGCGCGAGCACCACGTCCGGGTTGGCGCGTTCCAGCTCCGCCGGCCCCAGGCCCCACTTCTCCAGCGTGCCTGGCCGGAAGTTCTCGATCACCACGTCGCAGCGCCGGACGAGGTCGAGCACGATGTCCCGGCCCTCGCCGGTGCGCAGGTCGACCGCGATCGACTTCTTGTTGCGGTTGACGGTGTGGAACAGCATGGACACCGTGCCCGCGTAGAGCCGCCAGTTGCGCAGCTCGTCCCCGCGGCCGGGGCGCTCGACCTTGATCACCTCGGCGCCCAGGTCGGCGAGCAGCCGCGCGGCGGTGGGCCCGGCGATGTAGTTGCCGAGTTCCAGCACGCGGACGCCGCGCAGCGGCAGGTGTGCGTGTTCGGTGTCCATCTGTTCCTTCCCGTTCTCAGAGGACGAGGTTGAGCGCGAGGATCGGACCGAGCGCCACCACGGAGGCGACCGAGACGCCCACCGAGACGGTCTTCAGCGCGCCGCGCGTGGTCTGGCCGAGCAGCGACTGCAGCAGCCAGAAGGTGTTGCTGGTCAGGTGGACCATGAACAGCGATCCGGCGCCCGCGGACAGCGCGATCAGCACCGGGTCCAGGCCCAGCGACGGCGCGATCGGGGCGAGCAGGCCCGCGGAGGTGATCGCGGAGATCGTCACCGACCCGACCGCGATGTGCAGCACCGCGGCCATCAGCCACACCAGCAGCAGCGGCGCCCAGGTGTTGGCGGAGAAGTACTTGCCGAGGATGTCGCCGAGCCCGGCCGCGGCCAGCACCGCCGCGAGACAGCCGCCCACGCCGTTGAGCAGCAGGATCTGCCCGCTGTCCCGCAGGCCAGAGCCGAGCGCCGACTCCACCGCGGGCTGTCCCATGAACCGCCGTCCGATCAGGCAGGTGCCGACGAGGCCGAGCAGCAGCGCGACCACCGGGCTGGACAGGAACGCCACCACCGGGTTGGACCACTCCAGCATCTCGGCCACCGCGCCCGTCGCGATCAGCACTAGTGCGCCCAGCAGCGGGCTGAACACCACCGGCAGCGCGGGCGGCTTGCGCAGGTCGACCGCGGCCACGGTGCCCGGGCCGCCCTGCGGCCGCGCTTCCGGGGCAACGATCTCGTCGGCCATCTCGTCCTTGGCCGGGTCCCACCAGCCGCGGGCGAAGAGCACCGACATGATCGCGATCGCGATGGTCACCGTCGGGATGACCACGACGAGCCCGAACAGCAGGTACTTGCCCAGCGGCACGTGCAGCAGCCCGGCCAGTGCCAGCGCGCCGACGCCGGGCACGGTGAACACGATGCCGCATTCCAGCGCGATCGCCAGCGCCGTCGCCATGCGCGCGACGCCGCGTGGCCCGAGTCGTTTGCCGATCCCCCTGGCCAGGGGCCCGGAGATCACCAGCAGCACGTCGAGGAAGATCGACTGCAGCAGGGTGGCGATGGTGAGCGCCATCGCGTAGGGGATCCGGCGTTCGCCGAACACCTTGAGCAGCTTGTCCACCAGGCGTTCGATCGCCCGCAGATCACGCAGGATCGCGCCGATGAGCACGCCGAACGCGATGAGCAGGCCGATCTCGGCCATCACGTCGCCGAAGCCGGCGGTGATCTCCTCCACCGTCTTGCTCACGCCGAGCCCGGTGGACAGCCCCAGGTAGCAGGAGCCGAGCACCAGTGCGATGACCGGGTTGAGCCGGAAGCGGACGATCAACACCACGATGGCCGCGACCGTGACCCCGGTGTTGATCAGTATTGCGGTGTCTGACATGCGGTTGTCCCGTCGCTCGTGCCTCGTTGCACTGTCGCCACATTATGAGCACAGACCCACAATGTGAGTCAATACTGATCATCAATGCTCGGAGGCCGCCGTAAAACGACAGGAATACATTGATTTTCGATAGATACCGCACGATACTCGGCGCATGCTCGCCGAACGCTGGGTCGTCCCCCTCCTCCGGATCTTCCTCGTCGCGTTGTTCGGGATCCTGGTGCTGTTCCAGGTGATGTCACTGCCGGGGCAGTTCGCCCACATGGCACGGGAGGACCCCGAGATGGCCTACCTCAGGTGGCCGGCCACCGCCGTCACCGTGTTCTGGGTGCTGTGCGTCCAGGTGGTGATCTCGCGATGTGGCGGCTGCTCACGATGGTCCGCAAGGACCGCATCTTCAGCGAAGCCTCGATGCGCTGGGTGAACGTGATCGTCGGCGCGATCGCCGCCGGGTGGGCCGTGCTCGTCGCGGTCTTCCTCTACGTCGGCTTCAACGCCGACGACCCCGGCCTCCCGGTGGTGCTGTTCCTGCTGGTGGTCGGGGTCGCCGTGGGGCTGCTGATGGTCGTGATGCGCGCGCTGCTGCGGCAGGCCACCACGCTGCGCACCGACATGGAAGCGGTGATCTGAGTGCCGATCGTCGTGCGCATCGACGTCCAGCTCGCCAAGCGCAAGATGAGCGTCGGCGAGTTCGCCAAACGCGTCGGGATCACCCCGGCCAACGTCGCGGTGCTCAAGAACGGCCGCGCGAAGGCGGTGCGCTTCTCCACGCTGGAGGCGATGTGCCGGGTGCTCGACTGCCAGCCCGGCGACCTGCTGGAGTGGGTCCCCGACGACTCAGAGGTCGAGGACCAGGCGGGCGCCCTTCGAACGTGACACGCAGATCATCATCACGTCGCCGGCGTCGCGCTCGTCGTCGTCGAGGACCGAGTCGCGGTGGTCGATCTCGCCGTCCAGCACGGTCGTCTCGCAGGAGCCGCAGATCCCCTCAGTGCACGAGGAGATCACGCGCACCCCGGCGTTCTCGGCCGCTTCCAGGATCGACAGCTCCGCGGGCACGGTGACCGTCATCCCGCTGGCCCGCAGTTCGACCTCGAACTCGTGCGCCTCGCCGCCGTGCTCGACCACGGTGAACCGTTCGACGTGCAGCGAACCGGGCGGCCAGGCCTGGCACCGGGTCTCGACCGCGTCGATCAGCCCGGCCGGACCGCAGCAGTAGACCACAGTGGATTCCCGTGGCGGGGCGAGGATCGCGTCCAGGTCGAGCATCCCCGCCTCGTCCTCGGGCGTCACCACGACCCGCTCGCCGTAGGACTCCAGGTCCTTGACGAACGCCATCGAGGTCCGGCTGCGGCCCCCGTAGTGCAGGGTCCAGTCCGCGCCGGCGGCCTCCGCCGCGGCCACCATCGGCAGGATCGGCGTGATGCCGACCCCGCCGGCGACGAACAGGTATCGCGGCGCGGGCAGCAGCGGGAAGTTGTTGCGCGGCCCGCGGATCCGCAGGGTCGTGCCCGGGTGCGCGTGGTCGTGGATCCACGCCGACCCGCCGCGGCTGTCCGGTTCACGCAGGACCGCGATGCGCCAGCGGCCGTCCTCACCGCACAGCGAGTACTGCCGCACCAGTCCGTTCGGCAGCACGACGTCGATGTGCGCGCCCGGATCCCACGCGGGCAGATCCGCGCCGCCCAGCTCCAGCGACACGACGCCGTCGGACTCCACCCGCCGGGACACGACCGCCACGTCCGCCTCGAACACCGGCTCAGGCATTGGTCTCCCGCATGCTGTAGACGGACTCGTGCCACGGGATGAAGAACCGCTTCAGGCCGTTGACCACGAAGTACAGCAGCAGCCCCAGCACCGACAACAGGATGATCACCGCGAACAACGCGGGCGCGTCGAGCGCGTTGAGCGTGCGCACCACCAGGTAGCCCAGCCCCTCGCTGCCGCCGAGGTACTCCCCCACGATGGTGCCGATGATGGCCAGCACGATCCCGACCTCCATGCCGGCGAACACGTACGGCAGCGTGCTCTTGAACTCCAGGTGGTTGAACGTCTGCCACCGGTTCGCGTTGAGGCTGCGCATCACGTCCCGCTGCCCCGCCTCGACCGAGCGGACGCCCAGCTGCACGTTGAGCATGATCGGGAAGAACGCCAGCATCGCGGCCATGATCACCTTCGAGGTGATGCCGAAGCCGAACCAGATCACGAACAGCGGGATCAGCGCCACCTTCGGCACCACCTGGGAAGCCACGATCAGCGGCCGCAGGCTGCGCTCCATCCACCGCACCTTGCCCAGCACGACGCCAGCCGCGACCCCGGCGACCAGGGCGATCGCGAACCCGCTGATCGTCTCGATCGCGGTGACCCGCGCGTGGTACCAGGTGTCGCCGGTGGTGACCAGCTCGCCGAGGCTCGCGAACACGGTGCCCGGCCGCGGCAGCACCAGCTCCGACATGCCGTTGACGCGCACGAACACGTCCCACAGCAGGAAGAACACGACCAGGATGAGCGGGGTGCTCACCCACGGCAGCCACCTACCGAAACGTTCCCTGTTCACCGGGTCACTCCTGCCTGTCGAGGGCGTGCCGCAGCTCGCGCACGATCCTGCCGAACTCCGGCTCGGTCTGGACGTCGAAATCACGCGGCTTGGGGAAGTCCACCATGCGGATCTCGCTGATGCGGCCCGGCCGCGGGCTCAGCTGCACCACCCGGTCGCCGAGGAACACCGCCTCGGTGATGTCGTGGGTGACGAACACGACGGTCGCCTTGGTGGCGAGCGCGATCCGTTGCAGCTCGGCGTTCATCCGCTCCCGGGTCAGCGCGTCCAGCGCGCCGAACGGCTCGTCCATCAGCAGCAGTTTCGGCCGCGTGGACAGCGCCCGCGCGATAGCCACGCGCTGCCGCATCCCGCCGGACAGCTCGCGCGGGTAGGACTTCTCGAACCCGGCCAGCCCCACCAGCTTCGCCAGCTCGTGGGCCCGTTCCCGGCGTTCACGCTTGCCCGCGCCCCGCAGCTTCAGGGGCAGCGCGATGTTGTCGGCGACCGAGTACCACGGGAACAGGTTGGCGTCCTGGAAGACCACGCCGAGTTCGGACACCACGGAGGAGTCCACTCTGGACCCGTTCCACAGCGACCGGCCCTCGACGAGGATCTGCCCCTCGGACGGGCTCTGCAGCCCCGCGAGGGTGCGCAGCAGGGTCGTCTTGCCGCAGCCGGAGCGGCCGATCACGGACACGAACTCGCCATCGCTGATCGTCAGCGTGATGTCATGCAGGGCGCGGGTAGTGGCGCGTTTGGACCGGAACTCCTTGCCGACACCGGCGAGCTCCAGCTTCGGCGGTGCGGCCTGCCGCGGGGCCGCGGTGAGCGTCTCGGCGTGGTGCGCGGACATGCGTCTCCTCGCGATCAGGTGGTGGTGGCAGGCAGGAAGCTGTTGTCGAACCACCTGGCGGCGTCGCCGCCAGGCTTGGCCTGGCCCGCCCTGGTCAGCTCGTCGTAGCCGGCGGTCCACGCGGCCGGGTCGGTGACCAGCAGGGGCCGCGACGGGTCCTTGCCCGTCCACAGGTCACGCATCATGCCGAGGCTCTTGCGCGCGATCGCGTCGTCGTCGAGCGTGGCGAAGGAGTACTTGCCGCGCAGCGTCCCGATCGTCTTGCCGAAGTCCTGGTCGGCCACGTACTCCGCGACCGCATCGCGGATCCCGGCCATGAACGCCCGCAACGTGTCGGGGTGCTTGGCGATCACGTCGGCCGTGGTGACGTAGATCTGCGAATCGGACTTCACCACGGTGCCCGGGTCGAACACGCCCGCGTCCGCGTGCTGCGACTGCACGATGTTCGCGGTGTCGATGCTGACCACGTACCCGGCGATCCGGCCCTGCTGCACCAGGTTGAACGTGCCCGGGGTGAGCCCGGTGACCTGGCGTGGCGTGCTCTTGGGGTCCAGCCCGGAGTTGGCCAGCACCAGCGACACGATCTTGCTGCTGGTGCCGCCCTCGGAGCTGACCCCAATGGTCTTGCCGACGAAGTCCTGCGGCTTCTCCAGCGGGGCCTGCTTGCTGTAGACGACGCGCACCGCGGAACCGCGGCACAGCGTGCCGATGTTCACCAGCGGCTGGTTCGATTCGGCGACCGCGGTCATCAGGTCGATCTGCCCGAGCCGCGCGACCACGCCGACACCGGCGATCAGGGTCTGCGTGGCCTGCGGCGATCCCTTGACCTCCTGCAGCGTGACGTCCAGCCCATGCCGCGCGAAGTGGCCGCCCGCGACGGCGAGCAGCTCCGGGGACATGGACAGGGTTTCCAGCGGCAGGATGCTCAGGAAGGTCGCCGTTCCGCTGCCGCCCCCGCCCGCCGCCGGGCCGGCGCCGCACGCGGACAACACGGCCGGCCCGGCGGCCACGGCCGCCGCGGTCAGCGCGGAACGCCTCAGGAATGCCCGCCGGGGCAACGATGGACTCGGCGATGGAGTGGACACGATGGTTCTCCTCGTTCCTCCTGCCGGCCACCACCCTGTGACCGGCTGGGGAAGAGGTTGACCCGAGCCGATCGCCCCCGTCAAGGTCCCCGGTTTCCCGCCGCCGCAGGCGAGGGTCCAGCGGCGGTTCCCCGCCGGAGCGGAGTTTCCCCTGCTGGACAAGGGAAATCACGGCACGGTGAGACGGGTCCACATGCGCCACTATCGGGCTCGCCGATGCTCTTCATCGAAACTTTCACTTTCCGCGCGACCCGTGGCGATCTCTACCGTGGCACACCATGAGGATCGTGGTGTCCCGGCTCGACGACTTCCCGCCGGGAGAGCGCCGGATCGTGCAGGCCGGCCGGCGGTCGATCGGGGTTTTCCGGGTCGGAGACCGTTTCTACGCATTGAACAACCACTGCCCGCACCAGGGCGGCCCGCTCTGCCTCGGGGCCACCCAGCCGTGGCTGACCTCCGCCGCGCCCGGTGAGGTCCGGCAGGACGACGGCGACTCGCTCGTCGCCTGCCCCTGGCACGGCTGGGAGTACGACCTCGAGACCGGGCAGTCGTTCCTCGGGCCGGACGAACCGCCTGCCCGCACCTACGACGTGTCGGTCGAGCGCGGCAAGAACGGGCGCATCCCCGGCCCGTACGTCGCCGAGACGTACCCGGTGCACGTGGAGGACGCCTACGTGGTCGTGGACACCAGCGGCGGAGCACGCCCTGGCGACAAGGGAGGTGACCGGTGACCAGCACTGCCATCGCCGGGCGGCCCGGCAGCACGCCCGGCCGCACGGGCTACACCATCGTCGACACCGACATCCATCCGGCGGCCCCGGCCGCCGCCATCCGGGAGCGGCTGCCGGAGAAGCACCGCGCGCGGTGGGACCTGTTCGGCAGCCGGGTGCCGGGTCCGCCGGAGATCTACCCGCGGGTCCGCAATGCGGGCTTCCGGCTGGACTCCTGGCCCGAGGGCGGGCCGCCGGGCAGCGACCTGGGGATGATCCGGGACCAGCTGCTCGACGAGTTCGGCGTCACCCACGGCATCTTGATCCCGCTGCAGAGCCACAGCTGGGGCGCCGAGGAACCGGAGTACGCCGCCGCGCTGTGCCGGGCGCTCAACGAGTGGCAGATCGAGACGCTGCTCGAGCCGGAACCCCGGCTGCGCGGGTCGATCGCCATCCCGATCGAGGCGCCCGACCTCGCGGCCGAGGAGATCCGGCGGCACGCCGGCGACCCGCGGTTCGTGCAGGTGCTGCTGTCCACCGGCGGGGAGCTCGGGTTCGGGCGCCGCCGGTACTGGCCGATCTACGAGGCCGCGGCCGAGGCCGGGCTGCCGGTCGCGGCGCACACCGGCGGGCTGGAGATGCACCGCGGCGCCGGGTGGCCGTCGTTCTACCTCGAAGAGCACGTGTGGAACGGCAACCTGATGGCCGCGTTCGTCACCGGGATCCTCTGCGAGGGCGTCCTGGACCGGCTGCCGGACCTGAAGGTGATCTGCGTGGAGGGCGGCATCGCCTGGGCCGGGCCGTTGATGTGGGCGCTGGACGACGCGTGGGAGCAGCTGCGCGGCGACGTGCCGCACCTGGTCAAGCCGCCGTCGGAGTACATCCGCGAGCGGTTCTGGTTCACCACGCAGCCGATCGAGGAGCCCGACGACCCGCGCGACCTCGACAAGGCGCTGGCCCACCTCGGGATGGACGAGCGGATCATGTTCGCCTCCGACTACCCGCACTGGGACTTCGACTCCCCGCGGCACGCGCCGCGCCTGTTCCCCGCCGCGCTGCGCGAAGGCGTCATGGGCGTCAACGCGTGCCGGCTTTACGGTCTGCCGGAGGCCTCATGACCGCCGCGGTCGGCACCACCCGCATCGACGCCGAAATCCACTGTGGACCGTCGTCGCTGAACGACCTGGTGCCCTACCTGGAACCCTACTGGCGCGGCTACGTGCTGGAGGGCGGCCTGATGCTGTCCCCGCACCAGGGCGGCGCCTATCCCCCGGCGGCGCCCACCAGCGCCACCCCGGCCGCGCGGGCCGCGGGCCTGACCCCCGCCCACGACGCGGCGGCGGTGCGGGCCGGCCTGCTCGACGGGCTGCGGGCGGCGATCCTGGTGTGCACGACGTCGTTCCACTGCAACCGCAACCCCTACTACGAAGCGGCGCTCACCCGCGCGATCAACGACTGGCTGGTCGCGGAGTGGCTGAGCACCGACGACCGGCTGCGCGCCAGCATGGTGGTGCCGACGCTGGACGCCGAGGCCGCCGCCGCCGAGATCGAACGGATCGGCGACCACCCGGGGATCGTGCAGGTGCTGCTGCCGGTGCGCACGGACGCGCCGTGGGGCAACAAGCGGCACCGGCCGATCCTGCGGGCCGCCGCCGAACGCGGCCTGGTGGTCGGCCTGCACGCGTGGGGCCGGATCGGGAACGCGCCCACCAGCACCGGCCTGACCCACACCTACCTCGAGGACTACGTGGGCAACTCGCAGATGCTCGTGCAGGCCCAGCTCACCAGCCTGGTCGCCGAGGGGGTCTTCGCGGAACTGCCGGACCTGCGGGTCGCCCTGCTGGAGTGCGGGTTCTCCTGGCTGCCCGCGCTGCTGTGGCGGTTCGACAAGGACTGGAAGGGCGTGTGGCGCGAGGTGCCGTGGCTGGGCGCGAAACCGTCGGAGGTGGTGGCGCGGCACATCCGGCTGACCACCGCGCCCGCGCAGCTGCCGCGGGACCCCGCGCAGGTGCGGGAGGCGCTGGACATGGTCGGCGCCGGCTCGATGCTGATGCACGCCAGCGACCACCCGCACGACCACGGCGGCAGCGGGCAGCGGCTGCTCGACGCGCTGACCCCGGCCGAGGCGGAGGCGGTGCTCGCGGGCAACGCGGCGGCCTGGTACGGGATCTGACCGTGTTCGACGGGTTCACCTGCCAGGACGTGGCGACGCCCGCGGGCGGGCGCGTCCGGGTGCGCGTCGGCGGCAGCGGCCCGCCGGTGCTGTTGCTGCACGGCTACCCGCAGACCTCGGCCATGTGGCACCTGGTCGCGCCCGAGCTGGCCCGGGACCACACGGTGATCGCCGCGGACCTGCCCGGTTACGGGGACAGCGTGGCGCCGGGCGCGGACCTGGCGGCGTTCGGCAAGCGGGCGATGGCGCGCGAGCTGGTCTCGGTGATGGGCCGGCTCGGGTTCCGCCGCTTCGCCGTCGCCGGGCACGACCGGGGCGGGCGCTGTGCCTACCGGCTCGCGCTCGACCACCCGGACGCGGTGACCGCGCTGGCCGTGCTGGACATCCTGCCCACGGCCGACGTGCTGGCCACGGTGGACGCCGAGTTCGCCAGGTCAGCGTGGCACTGGTTCTTCCTCGCCCAGCCGGGTGACCTGCCGGAACGGTTGATCGCCGCGGACCCGGACGCGTTCTTCCTGCGCGGCGCGGACGGGATCTTCGCCGAGCCCGCGCTGCGCGCCTACCGGGCGGCCTACCGGCGGCCGTCGGTCGTGCACGCGATGTGCCAGGACTACCGTGCGGGCGCCACCGTGGACCGGGTCGACGACGAAGCCGACCGGGGCCGTCGGCGGATCGCCTGCCCCACGCTGGTGCTGTGGGGTGCGGCCGGACCACTCGGGAGGACCGATGACGTGCTCGCCGTGTGGCGGCCGTGGGCCCCGCGGGTCACCGGTCTGGCGCTGGACTGCGGCCACTACCTCGCCGAGGAGCGTCCCGCCGAGACCGCCAGGGCGTTGCGGGAGTTCCTTTCCGCCACACGACAAGATCCTTGACACCCGATCTCGCCCGGCTGCTAATGGATCCATGGGTTCGGCCGTCCGCAAGGTGACACGACGCCCGTTGTCGTTGGCGAGTCTGGACCTGAACCTCCTGGTGTTCCTGCGTGAGCTGCTGCGTGAGCGCAACGTGACCCGGGCGGCCGAGCGGGTCGGGGTGAGCCAGCCGACGGCCAGCGCGGCGCTGTCCCGGCTGCGCCGCCACTTCGACGACCAGCTGCTGATCCGGTCCCGCGGCTCGTACGTGCTGTCCCCGCTGGCGGCGCAGCTGGCCGGGCAGGTGGAGCCGTTGTGCGCCAGCCTGGAGCGGTTGTTCGCCACCACGCCGGGGTTCGACCCGGAGTCCTCGGAGCGCGAGTTCACCCTGCTGATGCCGGACTACGTGCTCGCCGCCTACGGGGAGCAGCTGTCGGCGGCGATGTACGCCGCGGCGCCGAACATCCGGATGCACGTGCGGGTGGTGCGGGAGCGGCTGCCGGCCGACATCCCGGAGGCGCTGCGTGTCATCGACGCGATGATCTGCGCCGCCAAGCCCGAGCTGCACGCGCCGGGGATCAACTCGCTGGAGCTGTTCCGGGACCGCTGGGTGTGCGTGGTGTCCGCCGACAACCCGGTCGGCGACCGGCTGGAGCTGTCCGACCTGGAGCGGCTGCCGTGGGTGGTGCCACACCACCCGGACGGCGGTTACCCGGCCACTTCGCCGCTGGGGCCGCTGATGGCGAGGCTGTCCACGCGCCCGCGGGTGGCGGTGCGGGTGGACAGCTACCAGGCGACGCCGTACTTCATCGCCGGGACCGACCGGATCGCGGTCATGCAGCGGCGGCTGACTCGCTACCTGGCCGGCCGGTCGGACCTGCGGATCCTGGAGTGTCCGGGCGACCCGCCGCCCATCGTGGAGATCATGTGGTGGGACGAGCGCAAGGAACACGACGAGGCGCACCGCTGGCTGCGGCAGGTGGCCCGGCAGGCGGCGCGGCGGTCGGAGGGTCCGTGAGCGGCCGGCCGCGACCAGCCGAGCGGCTCGTCTTCTTCTCCGACGCCGTGGTCGCGATCGCGATGACGCTCCTGGTGCTCCCCCTCGTCGACTCGGTGCCTGGATTGCTGGGCGACGGACGGCCCGCGGCCGCGGCGATCAGCGAGAACGGCTGGGAGATCGCCAGCTTCCTGCTCACCTTCGTGGTGATCGCCCACCAGTGGCTGAGCCACCACCACCTGTTCGAGCAGATCCGGTACGTCGACGTGGTTCTGGTGTGGCTGAACATCGCGTGGCTGCTGACCGTCGCGGTGCTGCCGTTCCCGACCGAAGTGACCGGCGCCTACGGCGCGGACCGGTTCGCGGTGTTGTTCTACATCGGCACGGTGCTGGCCAACACGCTGTGCCTCACGGCGATGACGCTGTACGTCCGGCGCACCCGCGGCCTGGCCCACGACGCCTCGATGATCGACGGGCGCTGGGTGTTCGGCTCGGTGGGCGCCTCCGCCGCCCTGGTCCTGGCGTTCGCGCTGTCCGCGCTGGTGCCCGCCGCCGGCTACTACTCGCTGCTGCTGTTGTTCGTCCCGCCGCAGCTGGCCCGGTTCCGCTACCGCTGAGCCACGTGCCGGCGCGCCGCGACGAGCGTCTGCGCCGGCAGGGTCGCGATGGTCATCGGGCCGACGCCGCCCGGCACCAGGGTGATGTGCGAGGCCCGCAGCGAACTTGACGTCGCCGCGGTTGTCGGCGTAGCCGGCGTCCACCACGACCGCGCCGGGCTTGATCCGCTCGACCAGCACCAGACCGGGCCGTCCCGCGGCGGCGACCACCACGTCGGCCCGCGCGACCTCGGCCGCAGCAGGCTCCCGTCCACGCCGGGATCCTCTGGGCGGCTTCCGGATCGCGCGGCGGGGATGTCGGCGGGCAGTTCGACGCGCCGGGACCGCATGCCGGGTTTCGCGCAGCGGTTCGCCCTCATCCGCACGTAGGTGCGCGAGGCACGGCGACCCGTTTCCCGCACCCGGCCGCGTGCGGCGCGCGATCCCGGTCCGGCGCGACAAATGCCTCAGACCGACGGCTGACGCGCCGGGTAGTCGTCGTGCCAGTGCCACCACTCGTAGGGCGGCGTCTGCGGATATCCCTCCGGCGAGTCCTCCCACGTCTCCTGCCTGCCCAGCGCCGTGATGTCGAGGTAGCTCCAGGTGCCGCCGATCGCCTCGTCGCCGCGGTTGTTGACGAAGTAGGTGCGGAACACGCGGTCGCCGTCGCGGATGAAGGCGTTGGTGCCGTGGTATTCGGCCACCCCGAAGTCGGTGTCGAAGTCGTCCAGGATGGTGTACCAGGGCATCGTCCAGTCCATCCGCGCCGTGACCCGCGCGATGTCGGGCTGCGGCGCGCGTGAGGCGAACACCAGCGTGGTGTCCCGGGCGTTGAGGTGGGCGAGGTGCGCGACCTGGTCGGCCACCATCGAGCAGCCGACGCACGCGTGTGCGGGCCAGCCGTGCACGCCGGGTTCGAGGAACGCCCGGTAGACGATCAGCTGGCGGCGCCCGTCGAACAGGCCGAGCAGGTCCACCGGCCCGTCCGGGCCGTCGAACCGGTAGTCCCGGTCCACCTCGGTCCACGGCATGCGACGGCGCGCGGCGGCCATCGCGTCCTTCGCGTGGGTCAGCTCCTTCTCCTTGACCAGGAGCTCCTCCCACGCGGCCTGCCACTCCTGTCGCGAGACGATCGGGGGTGTCCTCATCGGGTTCTCCACCTTCCACTTCGGATGATCACGCTGTGCCGTCCAGGTGGTCGCGCAGTTTCGCGAGCGGGTTGTCCCAGTCCCGGGCGAGCGCGGCCAGGAACTGTTGCGTCACCTGCATCGGGGCCGTCCGGAGGTGGTAGCGGACCCGCCGCCGCTCGCCCGGCTCGGCCGTGACGAGCCCGGCCTCGGCGAGCAGGGCGAGGTGCTTGGCAACGCCCTGCCGGGTGATCGGCAGGCGGCCGGCGAGGTCGGTGGCCGTGGCCGGGCCCTGCGCGGCCAGCTCGGCCAGGATCGCCCGCCGCGTCGGATCGGCCAGCGCGGCGAAGACCTGCTCGGCGACGGCCTCGGCATCACGCTGCATCGAGGTAGCCGGCCAGTTCGTCCAGTTCCCGCGCCCAGCCCCCGGTGTTGCCGCCGAAGGCCTCGCGGTGCGTGTCGTCCGGCAGCTGGGCGAACCCGGTCTCCACGACGGTGAGCCGCGTGCCCGCGCCTGCCGGTTCGAGGGTGAACTCCACGTAGGTCCGGCGCGGGTCGTCGTCGGGCAGGCCATAGATCCGCCAGGTGAAGCCGAAGACACGCGGCTCCTCGACCCGCTCGACGCGCAGGTACTGGCGGAAACCGTTGTCCCACTTCAGCTCCCCCGCGCCACCAGGGCGCAGGTCGATCGACGCCTCCTGGCCGAACCAGGTGCCGAGCCCCTCGGCGGTGGTGAGCGCGGCCCACACCTTCGCGGGCGGGTGGCCGAGCTCGACGACGCGCTCGATGCGGTCCGGGAACGCCATGACGCCTCCTGTGTCGCAACTGCTTGGTTGCCAAGTTATGGCAACCAAGCAGTTGCGTCAACCGTGTCATCCGGATTTCCTCGCCCCCGCCAAACTTCCCGGCATGGACGCCAAGCTGGGGGCCATCGTCCGGTGCGTTGCCCGGCCTGGTCGCGTGCAGCAGTCCGGTCGACGGCCGGCCGCGGGTCCGCGTCGCCCCGGGCACCGTCGAAGCCGCCTTCCTCCCGCCCGACGAAGTCAGCGCACTGGCCAGCACGGCGGTGGCTACTCGTGCTACGAGGCGGTGTTCCCGTCCTGGCGCCCCCGGGTCCGGCGAGCGAACCGTGCCGTCGCGCCGTCGTCCGGCAGGCGTTCCTGATCACCCGGTTCGCCGTCCCGCGTAACGACGCCGGTCACGCCCGGTAGCCTGGCCAGGTGGCAGAGTCCTTCACGCTCGGGTACGTGCCCGGGGTGACACCCGGCAAGTGGGTGCGGATCTGGGCGGAGCGCAGCCCCGGCGTCCCGCTGGAGCTGGTGCAGGTCACCGCCGCGGAGGCGGCCGGACGAGTCCGCGACCGCGAGCTCGACGCGGTGCTGCTGCGCCTGCCCGCCGACCGCGAAGGCCTGCACGCCATCCCCCTCTACACCGAGACGACGGTCGTGGTCGTGCCGAAGGACCACCTGGTGGCCGCCGCGGACGAGATCACCGCCGACGACCTCGCCGACGAGCTGGTGCTGCACCCGCTCGACGACACCCTGGACTGGGCGCACCCGCCCGGCAAGCCGGCCCTCGAGCGCCCCGCCACCACCGGCGACGCGATCGAACTGGTCGCGGCCGGCGTCGGGGTGCTGGTGGTGCCCCAGTCCCTCGCGCGGTTGCACCACCGGCGGGACCTGACCTACCGGCCGGTCACCGGCGTCCCCCAGTCACGCGTCGCGCTGTCCTGGCCGGAGGATGAGACGACCGAGGAGATGGAGCTGTTCATCGGCATCGTCCGCGGCCGCACGGTCAACAGCACCCGCGGGCGGCCGCCCGCGCCGAAGCAGTCCAAGGCGAAGCGCCCGGCGGAGGAGCGCAAGTCGGCGCCGCGCCGGAACCAGCCGCGCCGCCCGACCAGGCGCGGCAAACCCAAACGGCGGTGATACTGGCACATGGCCTACGACCACGAACTCGCCGACCGCATCCGGGACCTGCTGTCCGGTGTGGACGGTGTGCGCGAGAAGCGGATGTTCGGCGGGCTGGCGTTCCTCGTCCACGGCAACATGGCCGTCGCGGCCAGTTCGGAAGGCGGCCTGCTGGTGCGCGTCGAGCCGGACGAGGGTGAGCGCCTCCTCGGCGAGGGCGTCCAGCCGATGGTGATGCGCGGCCGCGAGATGCGCGGGTGGCTCCGGGTGGACGCCGCGGTCGTCCGGACCGGGCCGCGGCTGCACGAGTGGGTGACGCGGGGCGTGTCCTACGCCGGCGCGCTGCCCGCCAAGGACTGAATCACCCCGGCACACTTCCCACCAGAGACTCAGCCAACCGCGCCACCTCCACTGGCGCCGAATGGTTCAGCGCGTGCGCGAAGCCGGGGACCTCCACGTACCGGCCGGCGGGCAGCCGCGCCGCCATGTCCCGCGCCCACACCCGGGACGCGATCGGGTCCCGGCTGCCGCGCACGACCACCGCCGGAGTGGTCAGGTGCCGCAGCTTCGTCTCGACTGGGTCGTCACGCAGGTGCCGGGCGGTGGCGACCAGCCGCCGCGGCCAGCACACCAGGTAGTCCCAGGCGAGCACCACCAGCAGCGACGGCCGTTCCCGCGGCGCGTCGGCGACGAGCCGGCCGAGCTGGCGCACCAGCGACGGCGCCGTCCGGCCGGTGCTCGGGCCGATCAGCACCACCGGGCCGAGCAGCTCCGGCGCGTGCACCGCCAGGTCCACCACGATCTGGCACCCCGCCGAGTTCGGCACCAGCACCGAGCCGCCCCGCCCGGTTTCACGCAACCACTCCGCCAGCGCCATCGACAACCCGCGCACATCCAGCGCCCGGCGCGGCCCCGGAGTGCGGCCGAAACCCGGCGGGTCCGCCGCGCTCACCCGCAGCCGCTCCCCCAGCATGCGCGCCAGCGGCCGGAAGTACCGGTGCGAGCAGCCCAACCTGTGCACGCACACCACCTCCGGCGCACCCGCCGGTCCGGTCGCCTCGGCATGAATCCGGGTCGCCCCGGTGAACCGGCACCGCACGCACGCCCCGAAACTGTCGGTGCCCCGTGAGACGCTCCGCGGGTGGACATCGTCTTCGACGCAGAGCTCTGGGTGTGGGACGCGCGGCGCGCCGACACCTGGACGTTCGTGAGCCTGCCCGCCGACGCCTCGGACGAGATCAGCGACCTCACCGAGGGCAGCCGCCCGGGCTTCGGCTCGGTGCGGGTGCGCGTCCGGGTCGGCGCGACCACGTGGACGACCTCGGTCTTCCCGGACAAGGCGCGCGGCTGCTACGTGCTGCCGGTCAAACGCGCCGTCCGGGAAGCCGAGGGCCTGCACCCGGGCGACACCACGGCCGTCACCCTCGAAGTCCTCACGAGGCCGGCGTGAACTTCTCCCGG
Source organism: Amycolatopsis methanolica 239 (assembly GCF_000739085.1). NCBI lineage: Bacteria > Bacillati > Actinomycetota > Actinomycetes > Pseudonocardiales > Pseudonocardiaceae > Amycolatopsis > Amycolatopsis methanolica. The sequence continues at coordinate 3,946,349 of NZ_CP009110.1, forward strand.
TGGATCCGCCGCGGCGACATGCGGCGCCGTTTGAACGCCTTGACCCCGGCCTCCACCATCGCCGGCGGGCCGCACAGCCACCCGGACCAGCCGCGTCCACTGGGGACGTCCTCCACGAACGCGTCGGTCGGGAAACCGCTGCGGTACGCCGGATCCGGCTCGTCCGACAGCACCGGCACGAACCGGAAGCCCGGGTGCTGCTCCGCGATCTCGGCGAACCGGCCGAGGTCGTACAGGTCCGCCGCGCCGCGCACCCCGTGGTACAGCAGCACCTCCCGCGACGGATGCCGGGCCAGCGCGGTGCGGGCGATGCCGACCAGCGGCGCCAGCCCGGTGCCACCGCCGATGAGCACCATCGGGCCGCCGTCGTCCTCGTCCGGCGGCGGCAGGTGGAAGTCGCCCAGCGGCCCGGTCGCCTCGACCCGGTCGCCTGCGGTGAGCCCGTCGAAGAGCCAGCGGTCGGTGGCGATCCCGCCGGGCACCCGCCGGACGTGCAGCTCCAGCACCTTGTCCTCGTCGGCCGTGTTGGCCAGCGAGTACTGGCGCCGCGCGCCGGAGCCGGGCACGACCAGCTCGACGTACTGCCCGGCCTCGAACGCCAGCGGCTCGGCCAGGCCCAGCAGCACCCGGCGGGTGTCGCGCGCGATGTCGGCCACCTCCAGCACGGTGGCCGTCAGGTCGCGCAGCGGGTGCGTGACGCGTCCGGCCTCTGAGGTGCTGCGCACCTCCGTGTCGGCGAGCGGCCGGGCCTGGCAGGCGAGCGCCAGTCCGGCCGCGCGTTCGTCGGCGCTGAGGGTGTCCTCCGGCGCAGCGCCGTGGTCGACCTCGCCGGAGAGCACCTGGAGCTTGCAGGTGCCGCAGGTCCCCTGGTTGCATGAGTTGGGCATCCACACCCCGCCGCGCAGGAACGCCTCCAGCAGGGTCTGGCCGGGCTCGCAGTCGACCCGCCTGCCCCCGACGCTGACCGCGAACGTCACCTCACACCTCCCAGGTGACGTGCAGCGAAGTGGGGCCACGGAAGCCCCAGCCCCAGAACTCGACGCCCTCGCGGGTGTCGCGCTCCAGGTTCGGGATGGCCTCGAACAGCTCCTCCAGCGCGATCCGCATGACGTGGTTGGCGAAGTAGATGCCCGCGCACGCGTGGTTGCCCGCGCCGAAGGCGAGGTGCGGCAGCGGCGGGCGGTGCAGGTCGTACTGCGAGGGCGCCTCGTACTTGCCGGTGTCGTGGTTGGCCGAGCCGTAGGACAGCATCACCGGGGTGCCGGCGGGCAGGTCGACACCGGCGATGGTCACCGGTTTGGTGGAGATGCGCGCGGTGGCCGACCAGATCGGCGAGGTCCACCGCAGGCCCTCGGCGATCGCCCGCGGGATCAGCGTGGGGTCGTCGACGACCTCCTCCAGCTGCTCGGGCCTGCTGAACAGGCCGACCAGGGTGGACGCCATGCCGTGGCCGGGCTCCTGCATCGCGCCGAGCAGGTACACGTAGATCGTCGGGTAGATGTACTCGCGGTCGCGGGTCTGGCCAGGCGGCATGCCGTCGTGCAACCAGTGCGAGATGGCGCTGTCGTCGGGCTGCTCGATCCACTTGTCGATCAGCGGGTCGACCACGGCGCGGATCTCGGCCTTGGCCTGGTCGCCCTCGGCGAAGCCCTCGGGGTTGGCGAACTCGCCGTTCTCGTCGACGGCGGCGTTGGTGAAGGAGCGGTTCAGCTTGGCGAACCACTCGCGCAGCTTGTCCGAGTCGACCTCCTGCAGGCCGAGCAGGTCGCCGAGCGAGCGGACGCTGACCGGCTCGCAGTACTGGGCCACCAGTTCGGCGTGCCCGTCGTTTTCGAACCGCTCCAGGTAGCGGCGCGCGATGGGCCGCACCAGGTCGTCGATCCAGCGGTCCACCTCGGCGGGCTGCAGGGCGGGCTCGACCATGGAGCGCAGGTCGGCGTGGATGTCGCCGTTGACGCCGATGATCGCCGGGTGCCCGAAGGTGCGGCCGCCGGCCGGGGTGATGACGGCCTCGAAGTCCGGGCTGGTCGCGACCTCGCGGCAGACCTCGGCGGTCGAGGCGACGTAGGACCCCAGAACCGGCACGAAAGCCAGCGGCGCCTCCGCGCGCAGCCGCTCGTACACCTCGTACGGGTTGCGCTCGAGCTGCGTCATGGTGACCTCGTCGAGCCAGGCGAGATCGGGCCGTTCGGTCGTCGTCATCGCGGTGTCCTCCCACGTCGTTGTCCGGGATGAGACGGGAGGCTAGGCAGCCCTGACCCGCGGCGCGACACGCTTCGCGCGGTCCCGGCACGGATCGCGCGGCGAGTTCGGGACGTCTGTCTCTGATACCCTCCTGCGCATGCCCGCACGGCGTAGTGCGCCGCCCCGGGACTGGCACCAGGCGTCCCGGAAGGTGGCGGAGGCGTATTTCCCGCACGAGCTGCAGCCGCTCGGCGGCGGCCGCGATCCGCGCCTGACGCTGCGTACCCTCGACCTCGGGCCGGTGCTGGTGGGGCACGTCGGGTGGGGCGCCGACGTGCGGGTCGCGTGCGACTACCCCGGCGCCTACGAGATCAACATGCCGCTGACCGGGCACCTGGAGAGCCGTGGCAGGCACGGGCCGGTGGTGTCGGTGTCCGGGCAGGCGACGGTGTTCCGGGCCGACACGCCTTCGCTGATCAGCCACTGGGACGCCACCTGCACGGTGCTGGGCGTGAAGTTCGACAGCGGGTGGCTGGACCGCGAGGCCGAGCGGGTGCTCGGCGGCGACCGCGTCACGCTGCGCGGCGAGCTGCCGGATCAGCTCGACCTGGCCGCCGGGCAGGGGCGCGCGTGGCGTCAGCTGGTCGGCAGCCTGGCGGCGAACCTGCACGAGCCCGGCCTGCTTGGCGACGTCGTGCGCGACCAGCTGGCCGGCGCGCTCGCGGCGAGTTTCCTGCTGGCCGGGTGCCCGGAGGCCGGCGCGGGCCCGGCGCCGCGCCCGCGGGCGATCAACCGGGTGCTGGACCAGCTGCACGACGACCCGGGCCGCCCCTGGACGGCGGGCGACATGGCCGAGGTCGCGGGCACCAGCGTCCGCCGCCTGCAGGAGGGGTTCCGGCAGTGGGTGGGCTGCAGCCCGACCGAGTACCTGCTGGGGATCCGCCTGCAGCGGGCCGACGCGGACCTGGCCGCCTCCGGGAGCACGGTCAGCGAGGTGGCCGCGCGCTGGGGCTTCTCCAGCGCGAGCCGGTTCGCGGCCGCCTACCGGCGCCGGTACGGCGTGCCGCCCGCACAGGCGCACCGCTGAATGCGCTTTCCGCATCCCGTGGTGTTGAGAGCGAAAACGCTATCACCGGACCGCGCTGCCCTCGCTGATCGACTGTCCTTTCCGGACTGATTTCGGCGTTGTGGCCTGTCATGTCCACTTCGGAAGATCAGACACCACGGCGCCGCGTGGACCGTGAGTCCTGCACGGTGTCGTCACGTTTTACATTACAGGGCAAGAGCAATCTCACCCGAAGGCCTTGTACGCGGTTTGATCAACCCGCCTGCACCGACCGCGAGTAGTGATGATGTACGCCCGATTTTCACGCCATGTTCTGACACTTCGTGGACGCGAAGGCGCGTTCACCGAGACCTCGTGCCCGCTGACGGAGAAAGACGGACAAGTGGTGGACTTCGACGCACTGGCCGCCGAACTGCGCGGCCTCCGCGACAGTGTCGCCGGGGTGCCGGACACGGTGGTCGCGGCGGTCGACGGGAACTGCATCTTCGCCGACGCGGACGAATCCATCGACCCCGCCAAGATCTCCGCGCTCGCCGCCGCCGACCTGGGCATCGCGCGCCAGGCCTCCGAGCTGGCCGGCCAGGGCTCGCTCAACCAGACCGTGGCGTTCAGCAGCGACAGCTACCTGGCCGTCTAGGTGTGCTACTGACGGTGGCCGGTGACAGGCTGGGCTTGGGACTTCTGTAGCAGCCTCTCATAGGGGGTTTGGCCGCCGAGGCCGCCGTGGGGTCGGTGGTAGTTGTCGTAGTCCTCCCGTTCCTTGAGCTTGTCGTTGAACACCCCCGCGTCGTCGATGACCACGCCGTCGAGGAGACGGTAGAACTCTTCGGTGTCGATGCGGTGGGAGCGCTCGACCTTGCCGTTGAGCCGGGGTGTGGCCGGGCGGATGTAGGTGGCCGATGCCTTTGTCGAGCACGTGCCAGTGGAACGCGGGCTGGAACTCAGCGCCGTTGTCGCTCTGGATTTTCTCGACTTGAAAGGGCAGCCGGGAGGGCACGTAGTCCAGGAACTGGATCGCGGTCTTCTGGTCCGACCGAGGGCAGATGCGCAGCACCCGCAGTCACGTGCAGTCGTCCATGGCGGTGTACTGGTAGTACCGCTTGCGCTTGGCGGTTCCCGTGGTGATGGGTTCGATGAACTTGACATCGATCTGAACGTGGTGGCCGGGCCGTTGCTTCTCGTAGCACTTCCAGCGCTGCTGGTGCCGCTCGTAGCGCTGCGAGGCCGGCAGCCGGTTCATGCCCAGCCGTTTGAGGATCCGCCACACACCGGACTGGCTGATGGCCACGTCGTGGTAGCGGCGCGAGTACATCGCGATCTTCAGCGGGCCGAAGTGATAGTGCTGCCGCAGGTGAATGATCTTGCCCACCACCTCGGGATGGGTCACGTTCGGGCTGCGCATCGGCGCGCTCGAGCGGTCCTTGAGCCCCTCCAGCCCGTGTTCTTCGTAACGGCGTTTCCACCGATAGAAGATGTTGCGGCTGATGCCGTAGTAGCGGCACGTCGCGGCCACATTGCCGCTGACCTCCTCAGCACGACCAAGCACAGCCAGACGCCGGTTCGCGCGCCTGGCCAGGTCCTTCTCACTCCACACTCGCTCAGCCATGAGCTCCCTTCCTAGATCAGGAGCCCAGACTGTCAACAACCTCTGTCAGTTTTAGACCTAGGGACTGTCCGGTAGGTCATCGGAGCCAGAGGACGATGGCCACCGTTGTGAGTTCGACCTGGTAGCTGTCGGCCGCGGGCGTGCGCCCCATTTTCCGAGGCCCCAGCAGGGGGTGCCATCCACGGTCCCACGACCGCGACCGTGCATGCGCGGTCTTCCACGGGCTGTACCGTTGGAACAGACCACGCCATGGCGCCACCCCCAACGTGTTCTCACGACGCGCGCGAAGACCTGGTCAGCGCCCCGCGATACGCGCGGAGATTTCCCTTGACCTCCAGGTAACTGGAGGTTTCATGCTGACGACATGGCACACGACAGAACCGCGGTCGTCACCGGGGCCTCCCGCGGGCTCGGACTCGCCCTGACCGGAGCGCTCGCGCGGCGCGGCTGGCGGGTGATCGCGGACGCGCGCGACGGGGACCGGCTCGAGCGCGCGCTCGCCGGCGTTTCCGGCGTCACCGCGGTCGCGGGCGACGTCGCCGACCCCGGGCACCGGACGACCCTCGCCGAGGCCGCTCCGGACGGGGTGGACCTGCTGGTCAACAACGCGAGCGCGCTCGGCCCCAGCCCGCAGCCGCCGCTGGCCGACTACCCGCTCGCCGCGCTGGAACGCGTCTACGCGATCGACACGATCGCTCCTCTGGCGCTGATCCAGCTGCTGCTGCCGGGCCTGCGCCGCCGCCGCGGCCGCATCATCGACATCAGCTCGGACGCCGCCGTCGAACCGTACGCGGGCTGGGGCGGCTACGGCTCGGCCAAAGCCGCCCTGGACCAGCTCACCGCCGTCCTCGCCGCCGAGGAGCCGGACGTCCGGGTCTACGCGTGCGACCCGGGCGACATGAACACCGACCTGCAGCAGCAGGCGTTCCCCGGCGAGGACGTCTCCGGCCGGCCGGCGCCGCAGACGGTCGTGCCCGCGCTGCTGCGGCTCGCCGAGGGCGACCTGCCGAGCGGGCGCTACGTGGCACGGGACATCCTGCCGTGACCATCCCCTTCACGCTGCCGCCGGACAGCGAGGCGACGGCGCCGCCCGAACACCGGGGCGTGCCGCGCGACGCGGTGCGGCTGCTCGTCGCCCGGCCAGGCCGGATCGAGCACCACCGGTTCCGCGACCTGCCGGACCTCGTCGAGCCGGGTGACCTCGTCGTGGTCAACACCTCCGCCACGGTGCCGGCCGCCCTGGATGCGGTGCGCGGCAACGGAAATCCGGCGCCCGTGCACCTCTCGACGACCCTGGATGACGGCGGCTGGGTGGTCGAGGTGCGGCTCGCGGACGGCAGTGGCCCGGACCTCTCGGTGCACCCGGGCGAGCGGATGCGCCTGCCCGACGGGGTCACCCTGACGCTCGTCGAGCCGTTCACCAGCGCACGGCTCTGGCGCGCGGCGGTCACGCCCGAGGTGCCCGTGCGGGACTACCTGGCCCGGCACGGCCGCCCGATCGGCTACGGCTACCTCGCCGGGCGGTTCCCGCTGCGGGACTACCAGAACGTGTACGCGTCCGAGCCGGGCAGCGCCGAGATGGCCAGCGCCGGGCGCCCGTTCACCGCGCCGCTGCTGGTGCGCCTGATCGCCCGCGGCGTCGTCGTCGCCCCGATCGTCCTGCACGCGGGGGTCTCCAGCCCAGAACTGTACGAACCACCGGCCGCCGAACGGTTCACCGTGCCCAAGGCGACCGCGCGGCTGGTCGAGCTGACGCGCGCCGCCGGCCGGCGGGTGATCGCGGTCGGCACCACCGTCGTCCGGGCGCTGGAGAGCGCCACCGAACCCGGCGGCACAATGCACGCAGCGACCGGGTGGACCGAGCTGGTGCTCGGGCCCGCCCGGCCACCGCGGGTGGTGACCGGGCTGGTCACCGGCCTGCACGCGCCTGAGGCCAGCCACCTCGGACTGCTCGCCGCGGTCGCCGGGCGCCCCCTGGTCACAGCGGCCTACGACGCGGCGCTCGAACACCACTACCTGTGGCACGAATTCGGCGACTCCACACTGTTCCTGCCCTGACCCCGGCCACCTCACGGACGCGGACCCGGCCGGGCGAACGGGAACGCCAGGCTCTGCCGGATCGAGGCCCCCGTCAGCATCATGACCAGGCGGTCGATCCCGATGCCGAGCCCGCCGGTGGGCGGCATCCCGTGCTCGAGCGCCAGCAGGAAGTCCTCGTCGAGTTCCATCGCCTCGATGTCGCCGCTGGCAGCCCGCAGCGACTGCGCCTCCAGGCGCCGGCGCTGCTCCAGCGGATCGGTCAGCTCGGTATAGGCGGTGCCGATCTCCGCGCCGAAAGCGATCAGGTCCCACCGTTCGGCGAGGCGGGGATCGCGGCGGTGGGCGCGCGTCAGCGGCGAGGTCTCGGCCGGGTAGTCGGTGTAGAACGTCGGCTCGACCGTGGCCGGCTCGACCAGGTGCTCGAACGCCTTCCCGACGAGGTCGCCGTGCCCCGCCCCGTCGTCGGCGGGCACCCCGGCCGCCCGGCACCAGCGGCGCAGATCGTCCGCCGAGGTGCCGGGAGTGACGGTCTCGCCGAGCGCACGGGACACCGCCTCGTACACGCCGACGACCGGCCAGTCGCCGGAGAGATCGACCTCGCCCAGGTCCGGGCGGCGCGCCACCGGCGCGCCGTAGGCGGCGACGGCCGCGTCCTGGATCAGCGACCGCGCGAGCCCCCGCATCGTCTCGTAGTCGGCGTAGGCCTGGTAGGCCTCCAGCATCGTGAACTCGGGGTTGTGGGTGGCGTCCACCCCCTCGTTGCGGAAGTTGCGGTTGAGCTCGAACACCTTCGCCACACCGGCCACGCACAGCCGTTTGAGGTAGAGCTCCGGCGCGATCCGCAGGTACATGCGCTGGTCGTAGGCGTTGATGTGGGTGACGAACGGCCGCGCGTTCGCCCCGCCGTGCACCGCCTGCAGCATCGGGGTCTCGACCTCGAGGAAACCGCCTGCCTGCAACCCGTCACGCACCGAGCGCACCACCGCGCTGCGCAACCGCAACATGTCCGCCGCGGCCGGGTTGACGATCAGGTCCAGGTACCGCTGCCGCACCCGCGTCTCCGGGTCGGTGAGGCCCTTCCGCTTGTCCGGCAACGGGTGCAGGCACTTCGCCGTCACCGTCCAGTCCGACACCATCACCGACAACTCGCCCCGCCGCGAGGTCATCACCTCGCCCGTCGCGCCGACGTGGTCGCCGAGATCGACCCCGTCCCGCCACAATGGATCGTCGCCGAGGACCAGCTGGAGGTGGGAATCGCCGTCCTGGATTCGCGCGAAGCAGACGCCGCCGAGGTCCCGGATCGCCGTCACCCGTCCCGCGACGCGCACCTTGCGGCCGGTGTGGGTGTCCGGCGGCAAGCCGCCGAACTCGCCGCGCACCGCGGCGAGGGAGGTGTCGCGGTCGAAGCAGGCCGGGTAGGGGTCGATCCCCGACTCGCGCAGGCGGTCGAGCTTGGCGATCCGGACGCGCACCTGCTCGGGGCGGCGCACCGGGCGCGGCTGCGGGCGGACCGCCTCGATCTCGCGCAGACGCGCCAGGAAAGCCTCGTCGACGCCGTCGGAGGAGATGGCGCGGCGCCCCGCTCCCACACCCGTGGGCAGGAAACCCTCCAGCGCGCCGGCGACCAGGCCGATGCGGCCGAGCCGCCGCGCCGAGCTGTAGCAGAGGAAGCGCGGTTCCCAGTCCGGTCCGTATTTCGCGTTGGACCGGTACAGCGATTCGAGCTGGAAGAACCGGGACGCCAGGCCCAGCAGCGCGCGCCAGGCGCGCAGCACCGGCCCGGCGCCGATCCGCTCACCGGCGGCGAACACGGCGCGGAACATGGCGAAGTTCAGCGAGATGCGCTGCACACCCAGCTCCCCGGCGGCCCGGACGAGTTGCACGATCAGGTACTCGTTGAGCCCGTTCTCGGCCTCGCGGTCGCGGCGCATCAGATCCAGCGACAGCCCGCGCCGTCCCCACGGCACGAACGACAGCAGGCCGCGCAGGTTCCCGTGCGCGTCGAACGCCTCCACCATCACGCACCGGCCGTCCGCGGGGTCGCCGAGCCGGGACAGCGCCATCGAGAAGCCGCGTTCGGTCCGCGCGTCCCGCCACCGCTGGGCGTGCGCGAGGAGGTCGTCCATTTCGGACCGCGGGATGTCGGCGTGGCGGCGGATCCGCGCGGTGTACCCGGCGCGCTCGATGCGGCGCGCGGCCTGACGCACCGACCGGCGCTGCGGGCCGGCGAGGCTGAAGTCGCGGACGTCGAGGACCGCCTCGTCGCCGAGCTCCAGCGCCTTCAGGCCCGCGCGCACGTAGGCCCGGGCGCCGCGTTCGCTCGCGCCCAGCACACCGGTGGCCCAGCCGTAAGTCCGCGACTCGGCGAGCCAGGCCCCGATGGCCTGCGGCCAGGCGTCCGGATCGCCGACCGGGTCGGCGCTGGCGATGCTGGTCCCGCCCAGCACCCGGTAGGTCACCGCCGCCCGGCCGCTCGGATCGAAGACGACCGACTTGTCCCGGCGGGTGGCGAAGTAGCCGAGCGAGTCGTCCTCGCCGTGCTCAGCCAGCAGGGCACGCAGGCGCAGCTCGTCGTCGTCGGTGCGGCGCTGCTGCCCGCGGACGCCGCGGAAGAACACCCACAGGGTCGCGACCGCGGACAGCGTGGCGCCGACGTCGAGGAGGGCGTCGATCCAGGCCGGTCCCTCCCGCACGCCGAGCCGCCTGAGCTGGAGGAGCTCGCCGGTCGCGTGGTTGACCGCCCAGGCGAAGGCGTCGCCGAGACCGGTCAGGGTGCCGGGGAAGACGGCGAGCAGGCCCCAGCCGAACAGGATCGTCGCGCCGAACCCGGCCAGCGCGACTCCCAGCGCGTGCTTCCACGCGCCCGGCGCCAGCCGCGCCGGGAAGGCCGGGCGCAACGCCAGCAGCAGGGCGATCAGGGCGACCGCGGCGATCTCGGCGCCGGTCAGCGCCCACAGGGTGGCCGGCAGGTGCTCGGGCGCGCGGCGCGGCAGCACCAGCACGTGCGGCGCCCACAGCAGAACCATCTGGAACGCCACGTCCATGAGCAGCCCGGCGACCTGGAACAGGATGAGCGTGTTCAGCGCGGCGCGCTTGCGTCGCCGCAGTGCCGCCCCCAGCACGGCGAGGACGAGCGCGATGAAGATGTTCGCGTCGGCCGGGATGTTGATCAGGGAGAACAGCCCGACGGTCCAGCGGTAGAAGTCGTGGTTCCCGCCGGACACCAGCAGCGCCACCGACGCCACCGCGCCGAGCTGGACGACGGTGGCGACCACACCGCCCGCCTTGGACCGCCACCGCGGCACGGGCCGTCGGATCACGGGGTCAGAGACTGGTGTCGGTGCCATGGAGCGCTCCGGGAGTTCCGGTGTCGGGCAGGGGCCATGCCGGGATGCCGCCCGCGTACTGCTGGACGTCACCCGGGCCGGACGCTGCGACGGGGTTGCCCAGCTGGGTGTCGAGCCAGTCCAGCACGGCGGGCAGCTCGGCGCGAACGGCGGCGAGGTTGTGGCCGGCGATCGGCAGCACCCAGGCGGTCAGTTCCGCCGGTGGCGTCGCGGCAGCCTGCAGGCGCCGCAGGGCGGCGCACTCGTCGCCCGCGGCGGCGTCCGCGGTGACGAGGAGCCGCAGCGGGGCCGGGTGGTCGCGCAGCACCGCGGAGACGTCGTTGGCGCGGCGCAGGTCCTCGCGCCCGTGGAACAGGTCGCCGGTCTCGGCGTCGTGCGGGGTGGCGTCGTAGCCGTTCATGCTGACCGCGCTCGCGTACCACTGCGGGTGCCGGGCCGCGAGGTCCAGCGCGCAGTAGCCGCCCGAGGACCACCCGGCCGTGGCCCAGCCCTCGCGGTCGCCGCGGACCCGCAGGTGGTCGACCGCCCACGACCGCAGGTCGGCCGAGAGGTAGGTGTCGTCGGCCGGCCCGCCCGCCGCGTCCACGCACTCCGAGTCGTGGGTCAGCCGCGGTTCTCCGTTGGGGTCGGGCACGATCACCACGACCGGCGGCAGCCGGTGGGCGGCGATCGCGTCGTCGAGCTGCCCGGGCAGGCCGTAGAGGGTGGCGACCTGGCGGGGCTCGCCCGGGAAATGCGGGATCCACTCGACAACGGGGAACCGGAAGCCCGCCCAGTCCGGCGCGGTGTACACCGCGGGCAGGTAGACGTCGATGTCCCGGGTCAGGCCGGTGCGCTTGCCGGTCACGGTGAGGTGCACCAGCGACCCGAGCGCGTTGCCCGCGCGAGCGCTCGCCGTGCCCAGTGCGCGGCCGAGGTCACGCCCGTCCGGCCCGGCCTCGGCGACCGTGCCCTCGGCCGGGTCCGGCGAGGTGCCCAGCAACGACCCGAGCGTCGGGTAGAAGCTGCCCGCCGCGTTCACGGCCGATCCGCACGCGAGCACCACGGCCACCACCGCCACCACGGTGGTGGCGACCCGGCCGGCGACGCGACGGCGCCAGCGGTCCCAGGCCCACGGCACCGCGGCGGCGCAGCCGAGCGCCACGACGGCCACGACGAGGACGAACGGGAGCGTGTCGATGCGGATCGTGGAGGCGTGCACGCACTCAATCTAACCGCGTTCCACCTGGGTTCCGACGCCCCTACCAGGCAAGACAGCGTTCAGCGTCCACTCAGGAAACCGGGCCTAGAGTGACCCGGAAGCGGTCTGGCCGCGGCGCGCGCGGACCCGTTCTCAGGGTCCGCACAGCATCCACGGCGCACAGTGGGGCCGAGCCGACCCCGCCTCGAAGGAGATCGCCCGTGCCCCTGGGTTCCCCGGTCCTGGACGAACGGCGAGCCCGGACCGCGCCCCGGCTGCCCCGGCGCGCCCGGGTGGCGGTCGCGCTCGGACGGACGGCAGCCGGCGGATCCCGCCGCCTCGGGCTGGGAGCGGGCGGAGTCGTCGGCGGCCGGATCGCCGCCGCGCTGGACCCGGACGTGCTGCACCACCTCGGCCGTCACCGCACCGTCGTCCTGGTGACCGGCACGAACGGCAAGACCACCACCGCGTCGATGCTGACCCGGATCCTGGAGCCGCTGGGCGCGGTCGCGGCGAACCGCGACGGCGCGAACATGCCGGACGGGGTGATCACGGCCCTGGTGGACCGTCCGGACGCGCCGCTCGCGGTCCTGGAGGTCGACGAGAACTACGTGGCCGAGGTGGCCCAGCGGCTGCGGCCGGCGTGCCTGGTGCTGCTCAACCTCAGCCGCGACCAGCTCGACCGCGTCGGCGAGGTGCGGACGGTCGAGCGCGCCCTGCGGGAGGCGATCGGCGCGCTGCCGGGCACCGCCGTGGTCGCCAACTGCGACGACCCGCTGGCCACCTCCGCCGCGACGGCCTCGGCCCGGCCGGTCTGGGTGAGCACGGGCGGCTGCTGGACCGCGGACGCGCTCGCGTGCGGACGGTGCGGACGGCCGATCCACCACGACGGTCCCGCCTGGCGCTGCCGGTGCGGGCTCGCGCGGCCGCGCCCGGACTGGGTGCTCGCCGGCGACCGGGCCGTGGACGCCGGGGGCCGGACGGTTCCGCTGGAGCTCCGGTTGCCGGGCCGGGCCAACGCGTCGAACGCGGTCATGGCCGTCGCGGCGGCCGCGCTGCTCGGCGTGGATCCCGGCGCGGCCGGTGCCCGCCTGGCCACGATCACCGAGGTCGCGGGGCGGTACCGGCGCACCGTCCTCGGCGGGCACCCGGTGCGGCTGCTGCTCGCGAAGAACCCCGCCGGGTGGCGCGAAACCCTGCCGCTGCTGGACGACCGGGCGCCGGTCGTCATCGCCGTCAACGGGCGCGAGGCGGACGGGCGCGACCTGTCGTGGCTGTGGGACGTGCCGTTCGAGCGGTTGCGCGGCCGCCCGGTGGTGGCGGCCGGGGAACGCTCGGCGGACCTGGCGGTGCGCCTGACCTACGCCGGTGTGGCGCACCTCCGGTGTCCCGACCCGGTTCGCGCCGTGGCCGCGCTCGATCCCGGCCCGGTCGAGCTGGTCGCGAACTACACCGCCTTCCGGCAGCTGGCACCGCGGAGCGCCGATGGCTGACTCGGCGGTGCGGATCGGGCTCGTCCTGCCGGACGTGCTGGGCACCTACGGCGATTCGGGCAACGCGGTGGTCCTGCGCCAGCGCATGCGGTGGCGCGGCATGCCGGCCGACGTCGTGGAGGTCCACTACGGCGACCCGGTGCCGGACAGCCTGGACGTGTACCTGCTCGGCGGCGGGGAGGACGAGGGGCAGGAGCTGGCGGCCGACTATCTGCGCGAGCACGCGGGCCTGCGGCGAGCGGCCGCGCGGGGTGCGGTGGTGTTCGGAGTCTGCGCCGGGCTGCAAGTGCTGGGCACGTCGTTCCGCACCGGCGACGGCCGCCGCCACGACGGGCTCGGCCTGCTCGACGTGGTGACCGGCCCGGGGAAGCGGCGCGCGGTCGGGGAGATCGTCGTGGAAACCCCCGCGGGACCGCTCACCGGATTCGAGAACCACCTCGGGGTCACGACGGTGGGCCCCGGCAGCCGGCCACTGGGCCGGGTGCGCACGGGGACCGGGAACGGGGACGGCACCGACGGCGCGGTCACCGGTCACGTCCTCGCGACCTACCTGCACGGCCCGGCCCTGGCGCGCAATCCCGCGCTGGCCGATCTGCTCATCGGCTGGGTGACCGGTTCGCCGCCGGCGGACCTGCCGCTGCCCGAGGTGGACGAGCTGCGGCGGGAACGGCTGCGCGCCGCCCGTGGCGGGGCGCGGTGGTGACCGGCTTTCCCTACCCTGCTGGCATGGCGCACCTCCTGTCCCGTCTCGGTGTCCGCACCCGGACCACGGTGGTGGCGGTGGCCGTCGTCGCCGCGGCGATCGTGGTGGCGGGGGCCGGAGTCGTGCTGCTGCTGGGCTGGTCCCTGGAGAAGTCCACGACCGAGGATGCCCGCAGCGCGGGACGCCAGGTCGTGCACGAGATCGCGCGGGAAGGGACCCGTGACCTGACCGGCGCCGACGTCGCGGGTAGCGGGGATTCGGCCTCGGTGCTGCAGGTCCTCGACGCGCAGGGGCGGGTGGTCACGGCGGACCCGGCCCTGGCCGGGCTGCCGCCCTTGACGCCGGTGCGGCCGGCGCCGGGCCACGAGATCGTGGAGACCGTGAGCGTGACGGTGAACGGGACCGGCGAGGACTACCGCCTCGTGTCGACCGGGGTGGCCGGTCCCGGCGGTCCCTACACCGTGGTGTCGGCGCGCTCGCTGGCGCCGGTGACCGAGGCGCTGACGCGCCTGTCGTTGCTCTTCGCCGCGGCGGCGCTGCCGTTGCTGGCGATCTCGGCGTTCACCGTGCACCGCGCGGTGGGCTCGGCGTTGCGCCCGGTGGAGCGGATGCGCCGCACCGTCTCCGAAATCACCACCCGGGACCTGGAACGCCGGGTGGAGCTGCCGCCCGGCCGCGACGAGGTGCACCGGCTCGCGGTGACACTGAACTCGATGCTGGACCGGCTGGCCTCCGCCCAGGGAGCACAGCGCAGGTTCGTCGCCGACGCCAGCCACGAGCTACGGTCCCCGGTCAACACCATGGCCACCGCGCTCGAGGTCGCCGAGCACCACCCCGCCGCGATGAGCAAGGACGAGCTGGTCACCGTGGTGTCGCGGGAGACCAGCCGGCTGCGCGAACTGGTGGACGACCTGTTGCTGCTGGCGCGCACCGACGACGCGACGGACAACCCGCCCTCCGGCGAGGTCGACCTGGACGACCTCGCCCGCGCCGAGGCCGAACGGGCCCGCGCCACCGCCGGTGTGCGCGTGGAGATCCGCACCGAGCCGGTGAAGGTCACCGGCAACGCCGCCCAGTTGCGCCGCGCGGTGCGCAACCTCGTCGACAACGCGTGCGAGCACGCGGCCGGCCGGATCAAGGTGCGCACCGCCACCGACGGCGACACCGCCGTGGTCGTGGTCAGCGACGACGGGCCCGGCGTGCCCGAGCGGGATCGGGAGCGGATCTTCGAGCGGTTCGTGCGGCGCGACGACGCCCGGCACCACGGCGCTCCCGGCAGCGGCGGATCGGCCGGGCTCGGGCTGGCCATCGTGGCGGGGATCGCCGGCCGGCACGGCGGCTGCGCGGAGTGCGTGGACAGCACCGACCCGGCCTATCCTGGCGCCGAGTTCCGCATCCGGCTGCCGCGAAGGAGGCAACCCTGATGCGCGTGCTGGTCGTCGAGGACGAGCGGGCGTTCGCCGAGACCCTCCGCAAAGGACTGACCGCGGAGGGGTTCTCGGCCGAGGTCGCGCACAGCGGGCCGGACGGGCTGTGGCTGGCGCGGGAGCAGCGCTTCGACGTCATCGTCCTGGACCTCATGCTGCCCGGGATGTCCGGGTACGAGCTCCTCAAGCGCCTGCGGCAGAACGAGATCTGGACGCCGGTGCTGGTGCTGACCGCGAAGGACGGCGAGTACGACGAGGCCGACGCGTTCGACCTCGGCGCCGACGACTACCTCACCAAGCCCTTCTCCTACGTCGTCCTGCTCGCCCGATTGCGGGCCCTGCTGCGGCGCGGCGCGCCGGAACGGCCTGCCGTGCTCACCCTGGGCGACCTGCGGCTGGACCCGGCGGCCCGGACCGTGCACCGCGGCGACCGGGAGGTCGAGCTGACCGCGCGCGAGTTCGGGCTGCTGGAGTTCCTGCTGCGGCGGCGCGGGGAGGCGCTGAGCAAACGGGAGATCCTCACCCACGTGTGGGACGCGCACTACGACGGCGACGAGAACATCGTCGAGGTCTACATCGGCTATCTGCGCCGCAAACTCGGACCGGACCTCATCCACACCCTGCGGGGTGTCGGCTACCGGATGTCGGCGCCATGACCACTGATGTGGTCGTCCCGGCCGACGTGGCCCGCTACTGCCGCGCCGCGGGGCCGCTGGAGTCGCCGCTGATCTGGCTCGGCTTCGCGGCGGCGGCACTCGTCCTGGCCGGCCTCGCCGTCCGGTCGCGCCGGGCGCGCCGCCGGGCCGTGATCGCGGCGGTGTGCTGCGCGCTGCTGGCGGGCCTGACCGGGCTCAACACCTACGTCGGGTACATCCGCACCGGGCACGACCTGGCGGTGCTCCTCGATCGCGGCGGCGCGCCCGGCCGCGCCCTTGGCCGGCTGTTCGACGACGGCGGCGGCAGCAGCTCGGCGGCCGCCGGCCGGGCCGTCCCCGCCGGCCAGAGCGCTCCCCTGCTCGACTCGTTCGACCTTGCCGACCCGGCCGACGGCATCCCCAGTGGCCGGACGTACGTGCTGCTGCCGCCGGGATACGCGAGCTCGGAGCGGTCGTACCCGGTGGTCTACCTCGTGCACGGGTATCCGTTCGGGTCCGCGCAGGACTGGCTGACCGCGGGCGACGCACCCGGCGCGCTGGACCGGCTGTACCGGGATGCCGCAATCCCGCCGATGATCGTCGTGAGCGTCGACCTGACCGCCGGGCAGCCCGAGCGCGACTGGGAAGGGCTGGACGTCCCGGGGGGTCCGCGGCTGGAGACCTACCTGGCCGGTGTCGTGGTGCCCGCGGTCGACAGCCGCTACCGCACGATCCGGGACCGCGCGGATCGCGCATTGGGTGGCATGTCCGGCGGCGCGTTCGCCGCGCTGAACACCGGCCTGCACCACACCGGCGAGTTCGGGGTGCTGCTGCTGACCCTGCCCTACGACACACCCGGCGACATCCGGGCCGAGTTCCACGGCGACCGCGCGGCGATCGAGCGGAACACGCCACGGGACTACCTGCCCGGCATGGTCTTCCCCGACCCGGTCGCGGTGTTCCTCGCGGCCGGGTCGCACGACGGCGGCGACCTGGACCGGGCCCGGCACCTCGCCGGCCAGCTCGCCGCCGACGGGCAGCGGGCCGTCGTGCACGTCGAACCCGGCCTGAGCCACACCTGGCGGACGGCGCGGGCGACCCTGCCGTACCTGCTGGTGTTCGCCGGCGACAACTTCCGCGCCGGCTGAGGATCAGCCGCTCACCCTGGACACCAGCCACGGCAGCGCGTCGGCGAAGGCCTGGCGCCACAGGACGAAGTCGTGCCCGCCGCCGGGCACCACCACCAGCCGCGTCGTGATCCCCGCCCGGGCGGCCGCCGGCTCCAGGGTGCGGGCGGCGGCCAGCGGGTCGTCGTCGGCGTCACCGACCTCGAACCACCCGCCGAGCCCGGGGTAGCGCCGGTGGGCCATCAGCCACGCCGGTTCGTGCGCCTCGAAGTCCACTGTGGAGCCGCCGAACAGTGCGGGGACCGTGTCGCCGAGGTCGTTGCCGTCCCCGGAGCGGGGCCCGGCCAGGCCGCTGAAGTCGGCGAAGGCGGCGAAGGTCTCCGGATGCCGCAAGGCGAGCGTGATCGCGCACGAGCCGCCTTCGGACAGTCCGGCGACCGCCCAGTGCGCGCCCGGCGGCTGGGCGAAGAACCGGCTGGTGACGAACCCGGGCACGTCCCGGGCCAGGTAGGTCTCGGCCCGCCCGGCCGGGCCGTCGACGCACTCGCTGTCGGCGTCGAACTCCCCGTTGATGTCGGGCATCACCACGATCGGCGCCCTGCCCCCGTGGCCGGCGGCCCAGCTGTCCAGAGTGGTCGTCGCGTCGCCGCCGCCGGTCCAGTCCCCCGGCGCCCCCGGCGTGCCGTGGAGCAGCACCACGACGGGCAGCTTCGGGCGGGGACGGGCGAACCACGCGGGCGGGAGGTACACCTGGGCCGGGCGCGTGTCGAAGTGCGACGCCGGTCCGGGGATCGTGATCGTGACGAGCCTCCCCGAACCGGGCACGCCGGACTGCCCGAGCTGCCGCATTGATGCGGCGTCCCGCCCGGGCAGCCCGATCACCTGCCCGACCGTGAGGTAGTAGCCGTAGGAGGCGTTGACCGCGGCGAGCACGTTCGCGACGGCCAGCACGAACGCGACGGCGGCCAGGGTGACGCGCGCCCAGCGCCGCCGCAGCAACCAGGCGAGCAGCCCGGCGCCCACGAGCGCGACCAGCAGCAGGACGCGGACCGGCCACCAGCCGGTCAGCGGCGTCTCCGCGAGGACGGTCACGAGGCGCCAATCTAGAGGCCGCACCGCCGGGGCGCACGGGATCACGATGCCCCCGCGCTCAGCGTCCTCTCAGCGGCCCGCCACCGGACCGGCGTCGGCCTAGTGGATGCCGAGGGCGGCCAGGTTGTCGGCCGCCGGGTGCGCGGCTCCTGTGGGGCCGGCGGCGTAGGCTCGCAACAGCCGTTCGGTGATCGCGCGGATGGCCGCGCCCGCGGCCGCATCGCCGCCGGACTGTGGGCAGCCCGGGTCGAGGCCGCAGATCCAGTACTGGGTGCCGGCGGAGAACACAGCCGCGCCGGATGAGGTCGTGTAGTACGTCGTGTCCGCGAAGTCCGGTTTCCCGCCGCACGTGACCGGCGAATGGAACAGGACGTCGATCGGGCGTGGCGTCGGCACCGCGAGGTCCACCCGCTCGTACTCATCGCCCACCAGACCGCGCAGGTGCTGTCCGGTGTGGACGATGCCGGCCAGCAGCCAGTTCTGCTCGGCGGCGGCCACCAGGTCGGCGTGCACCGGGTTGCACTGGTAGAAGTTGCCGAGCAGCACGCTTTCCGGCCTCGGGTACGGCGGCGAGCGCCACTCCGGGGTGGCCTCCAGCGGATCGGTCAGCCGGGCCGGATCCTCGCCGAACGACTTGTAGTCGATCTCGACCCGGTCCGGGCCGGTAGCCGACGGCGCGAACCGGATGTGCCGGTAGATCTCGTTGCCGCCCAGGAACGCCAGGTTCACGCCGCGGTCGCGGGCCGCGCTGACGTTCGCGCGCATCGCGCTCGACCAGTACTCGTCGTGGCCGAGGGTGATCATGGCGCGGGCGCCGTCGAGCAGGTGCGGATCGGCGTGCAGGTCCACGTCGGTCGTGTAGCCCAGCGGCAGCCCCAGGCTCTCGGCGAACCGCGCCATCGGCAGCTCGAAGAACAGGAAATCGCCCGCGGCCCGCATGTCGCGCGCCTGGTAGGGCCGGTCGAACGAGACGGCGCGGGACCGTTGCGGCTTCCGGCCGCTCGGCGAGTCGTAGAGGCTGTAGCCGCCCCAGCGGTTGTAGGCCTGCCAGGTCGTGAGCGCGTTGACGAGGACGATCCGGCAGGCGTTGAACGGGGTGCGCACGGTGAGCGGCACGTACTGCTGGGCCTGGTTGTCGCCGTCCAGGCGCAGCAGGTAGTCCCCCGGCGCCCAGCCCCCCGTCGGCACCTCCAGCGACGGCTGCCACGGCGCCACCACCGTGCTCGTCGGCGCCTGCACCACAGCCGGAGCCTGCACACGGCCCGGCACCGGGGCGGACTGCCACACGCGGAGCGCGTCCGAGCCGGCGTAGGCGCCCATGCGGAACGCGGTCACGGTGAACCGCGCGGCCGTGGTGCTCACGAACAACCGCACGGTGTCCCCGGGCAGCGCGCTCGTGCGGTCGGCGTAGCCCTCGATCCCGTGCTCCGGACCGGGATGGGTGATCTCCCAGCCCGGCGTGCCCCGCTCGGCTCCCGGCGCCGGAGCGGGCGGCGCGGGTGTGGGCGCGACTGGCGGCGCAGGCGTGGGCGCGGTGCAGGCCGGCACGAGCAGCGCCAGCGCGGCGAGGGCGCAGGCGAGCCGGCCGGGCTTCACGACCGCCGCTCCAGACCGGTCGCCACGGCGGCGACCGCCATCACCGCGGCCAGCGTGACCAGCCCGGCGTCCAGCGACGACGTCACGGCCACCGCGCCCACCAGCAGCGGCGCCCCGGCGTCGCCGAGTTCGCGGCCGACCTCGGCGGCCCCCATGGTCTGGCCGAGGCGTTCCGGGGGCGTCGTCGCGGCCAGGTGGGCGAACCCGAGCGGGGTGGCGAGACCGACCCCGGCGCCGACGGCCACCGCCGCGCCGAGGACCCCGCCGATCCCGGGCACCAGCGCCGCGATCGTGAGCCCCGCCGCGGCCGCGGCGAGCCCGAGGGCCATGCCCGCGCCCTCCCGCAGCCGGCCCGCGTCGCGGGCGCGTCCGGCCCAGGGCTGGACCAGCGAGGAGCACACCGCCAGCACCGAGACCGCCGCCCCGGTCGCCAGCGGCCCGAGCCCGGCGGCCGCGCCGGTCACGGGGAGGAACCCGACGCCGACGGCCAACGCCCCGGTCGCCGCGGCGAGGGTCGCCGTAGGACGGAGGAAGTTCGCCTGTCCCAGCCGGCGGGCCAGGTCGAACACCGTCTGGCGGGCACGGGGCAACGGTGGCACCGCCGGGACGGCCAGCGCCGCCCACAGCGCGGCCAGCACCGCGAGCCCCGCGAGAACGGCGAATAGCAGTGTGAACCCGCCGACGGTGATCAGCGCGCCGCCCAGCACCGGTCCGAGCGTGTAGCCGAGACCCTTCCACGCGCCGTAACCCCCGAACGCCCGGCCCTGCCGCTTCACCAGGGAGAGCCGGGCGACCAAGGCCCCTGCCGCGGGCGAGAACGCCGCGGCGGCGGCGCCCTGTCCCAGGCGCGTCAGCCCGACCAGCGCCGGGTTGCCCGCCACCACGAACGCGGCGGACGCGACCGCGAACGCCAGCAACCCGCCCAGCAGCACCGGGCGCGGCCCGATGCGGTCGGCCAGCGACCCGAAGACGGGTTTCAGCACGACCTCCGCCCCGTCGTAGACGGCGAGCAGCAACCCGAGCGTGAGCAGGGAGGCGTGCTGACCGTGCGTGTACGCGCCCAGCCCGGCGGCGATGCTGTGCGCGCCGAAGGCGGTGACGAACCCGGCCGCGTACAGGGGTCGCAACGCGCGCCGGTGGGTGGTGGTGCCGGTCCCGGTCATGCCGAGCCCTTCTGCGGGGCGGTCGTCAGCAGCGGCCGCAGCGGTGAGCGCTCGGCCAGGCGGAGCAGCCACTCCAGCGGCCGCCGCACCACCAGGTAGCCGGCCAGGCTCACCACGGCGCCCAGGACGAGCCCGGCGAGCACGTCCCCGGGGTAGTGCGCGGCGATGTACACCCGCGAGAAGGCCATCAGGATCGCGGCCACCGCGGCGATCACACCGAGGCTCCGCCGCACCAGGAACAGTCCCGCGGTCACCGCGCCCGCCATCACAGCGTGGTCGCTCGGGAAGGACGGGTCGGTGCTGCGGTGCGCCAGCACGAGAACACCCGGCATCGCCGCGTAGGGCCGGGCCTCTCCGACCAGGTCGGCGACCGGCTGGTTCACGCCGAGCGCGGCGAGCATGCCCAGCGGGGTCCAGATCGCGGCGGCCATCGGCGGCACGGCCGCCTGCCCGCGGGCCGACCACCAGCCCGCCACCATCAGCGCCGCGAACACGACCAGCCCGTAGGCCGCATACCCCGCCACGACAGCGTGCAGCCAGGGCGTGCCACGGGCGAAATCATTGACCCAGAGGAAGAGCTGGGTGTTCACCGCCACCTCCTCACATCTGGTGCAACGCCTCGAAGACCTGCTCCGTGTAGTCCGCCAGCTGCGCCGTGCACCGCTCCAGCCGCTCGGCGGCTTCCGCGGCACGCGGGGCCCCGAACACATCGCGCGCCTTGAGGTCCCGGTGCCACCGGCGCAGCCGCTCCAGGCTCTGCTCCTCCTCCTCGAGCTCGGCCATCGTGAACTTGCGGTGGGCGATCTCCTTGTCGATCTCGGCCTCGAACTTGCCGCAGTCGGCCACGAACTCCCCCACTCCTCCTCGCGGTCGGCCGTGAACAGCGCCTCCAGGCGCGCTCCGTCCTCCTCGGCGCGCCCGGCGGCGTCGAGGACGACCACCTCGCCGCCGCCGCGCCGGGCGAGTTCGAGCACGCGCGACACGCCGTCGGCGAACCCCGGCACGTCGGGGACCGCCCACGTGCCCTGGCCCAGCGACAACGCGCCGACCCGCCGCAACTCCCGCCACACGGCCACCCGGTGCCGCGACGGCGAGGCGGGGACCCGCACCACCAGCACCAGCCAGCGAACCGGCTCCAAATCTGTCACAGACAGCAATGTAGCACCTGTTACACACGGTTTGACGGCGCCGGAGCCGGATCCTACGGTTTCACCAGGACATCGACGTCCCCGCGAGTCGATCGGCCCGTCCACACCCGTTGCAAGCCAGCACGGAGGGCGCGCATGACAATCGACGAGGCACCGGCCCGCCGGTCCGCGATCACCGGGCTGGCCAGGCGGTTGCGCACGGCCCTCGGCCCGGACGCGGTGATCGACGATCACCAGCGGCTGCGCACCTACGAATGCGACGGGCTCGCCCACTACAAGGTCACCCCCGCCCTCGTGGTCCTGCCCGCCGACGCGACCGGGGTCGTGACGACCGTGCGGGCGTGCGCCGAGGCCGGCGTCCCGTTCGTCGCACGCGGTTCCGGCACCGGGCTGTCCGGCGGCGCCCTCCCGCACGCCGACGGCGTCCTGATCGTCACCTCCCGGTTGCGCCGCATCGTCGAGATCGATCCGGCGAACCAGCGCGCCGTCGTCGAACCCGGGGTGATCAACCTCGACATCACCAGGGCGGCCGGGGCCGACGGCTACTACTACGCACCCGATCCCTCCAGCCAGCAGATCTGTTCCATCGGCGGCAACCTCGCCGAGAACTCCGGCGGCGCGCACTGCCTGAAGTACGGGTTCACCACCAACCACGTCACCGGCGCGGAGTTCGTCGCCCCGGACGGGGAGGTCGTGCGGCTCGGCGGCAAGGCCCCCGACGCGACGGGGTACGACCTGCTCGGCGCGATCGTCGGCTCGGAAGGAACGCTCGGGGTGGTCACCGAGGTGACCGTGCGGCTGGTCCGGCTCCCCGAGGCCGTGCGGACGCTGCTGGCCGGCTTCCCGGGCACCGACGCTGCCGGCGCCGCGACCTCGGCCGTCATCGGCGCCGGCGTGGTGCCCGCCGCGATGGAGATGATGGACGCGCTCGCGATCGAGGCCGCCGAGGCCGCGGTGCGCTGCGGGTACCCGGCCGGGGCAGGCGCGGTCCTGATCGTGGAGCTGGACGGGCCCGCGGCGGAGGTGGACGCGCAGTTCGCCGAGGTCGAGCGCCACTGCCGGGCGCACGGTGCGTTCGAGATCCGCATCGCCGCCGACGACGCGGAGCGCGCGAGCTTCTGGCGGGGCCGCAAGTCGGCGTTCGCGGCGGTCGGGCGGATCAGCCCGGACTACATCGTCCAGGACGGCGTCATCCCGCGGACCGTGCTGGCCGAGGTCCTGCACCGCATCGCGGAGCTGTCCCGGGACACCGGGATCCGGGTCGCCAACGTCTTCCACGCCGGCGACGGGAACCTGCACCCGCTGGTGCTGTTCGACGACTCGGTGCCCGGCGAGGCCGAGCGCGCCGAGGAGGTCTCCGGCGCGATCCTGGACCTGTGCGTCGAGCACGGCGGCTCGATCACCGGCGAGCACGGCGTCGGCTCGGACAAGGCGAAGTTCATGCCCCGCATGTTCACCGAGGCCGACCTCGACACGATGCAGCTGCTGCGGTGCGCGTTCGACCCGGACGGGCTGGCCAACCCCGGCAAGGTCTTCCCCACCCCCCGGCTGTGCGGCGAGGTGCCGGGACGGCACAAGGGTGCGCACCCGTTGCAGGACGCGGGAATCGCCGAGGTGTTCTGATGCGCGCGCCCGGGGACCTGGTGCTCGGCGAACTGTCGGCGACCGCCGCCGCGTGGCCCGCCGGGGAGGCCGACCACGTCGACGGGGTGCCCGCCCGCCTGGTCGCCGCACCGTCCACCACGGACGAGGCCGCAGCCGTGATGCGGATCGCCGCGCAGCACGGGCTCGCGGTCGTGCCGCGAGGCACCGGCACGAAGCTGACCTGGGGCCGCCCGCCCGAACGCGCCGACCTCGTCCTCGACACCAGGCGGATGGACCGGATCGTCGAGCACCGCGCGGGCGACCTCGTCGTGCACGTCCAGGCCGGGGCGCGGCTCGGCGCGGCGCAGGAACACCTCGCGCCGGCCGGGCAGCGGCTGGGCATCTCGCCGGTGCTGACACCGGGCGCCGGGCCGGGCACCGCGGGCGGGGTGATCGCGACCGCCGCCACCGGCCCGCTGCGGCTGTCCCACGGCGCGGTCCGCGACCTGCTCATCGGCATCACCCTCGTGCGCGCCGACGGGACGGTCGCCAAGGCCGGCGGGAAGGTCGTCAAGAACGTGGCCGGGTACGACCTCGGCAAGCTGCTCACCGGCTCGTGGGGAACGCTCGGGCTGGTCACCGAGGCCGTGTTCCGGCTGCACCCGCTGCCGCGGGCGGCGCGGTGGGTCGTCGTCGGCGTCGCGTCCGCGGCCGACACGCACGACAAGGTCCAGCGCGTGGTGCACTCCCAGGTCGTCGCGAGCGCGCTGGAACTCGACCGCCCCGCCGGCGACCCCGCCGCGCTGGCGGTCCTCGTCGAAGGCATCCCCGAGGGGGTCGACGGTCGCGTGCGCACCCTGGTCGACCTGCTCGGTGGTGACGCGACGGCCGCCGACGAACCCCCGGCGTGGTGGTGCCACGCACCGTGGGCGGCCGGCGAGGTGGCCCTGCGCCTCACCCACGAGATCGCCGGGCTGCCCCGGCTGCTCGACGCCGTCGACGACACCGCGCGGCGGTGCGGCCTGCGCGCGGCGGTGCGCGGCTCGGCCGGTGTCGGCGTCCTGCACGCCGGGATCCCCGCGGACCCCGGCGCGGTTCCCGCGTTCGTCGCGCGGTTGCGCGAGCTGTCGCCGTCGTGGAGCGGGGACGTCGTCGTGCTGGACGCGCCGCCGCGGGTCAAGACCGCGCTGGACGTGTGGGGACCGGTCCGCGGGCTCACCCTGATGCGGCGCGTCAAGGACCAGTTCGACCCGGCTCGGCTGATGGCCCCCGGACGGTTCGCAGGAGGGATCTGAGATGACCGGGCCCGCGTTCGACGACCACCACCCGCCTTCGGCCGATCTCCTGGACGACTGCGTGCACTGCGGGTTCTGCCTGCCGACCTGCCCGACCTACCAGCTGTGGGGCGAGGAGATGGACTCGCCGCGCGGCCGGATCTACCTGATGGGCCTGGGCGTCGAGGGCGAGCCGATGACACCGGAGATGGTGCAGCACTTCGACGCCTGCCTCGGCTGCATGGCGTGCGTGACCGCCTGCCCCTCCGGCGTCCAGTACGACAAGCTGATCGAAGCGACCCGCGCCCAGGTCGAGCGCCGTCACCCGCGCTCGCCGCGCGACCGCCTGCTGCGCCGTGCGATCTTCAGCGTCTTCCCCTACCCGCGGCGGCTGCATGCCCTGCGCGGGCCGTTGCGCGCCTACCAGGCCAGCGGACTCGGCGGGCCGGTGCGCCGCGTGCTGGGCCGCGCCTTCCCCCGCCTGGCCGCGCTGGAATCGCTCGCGCCTCCACTGGGACGGTTCCAGCGCGTCCCGGAACGGATCCGCGCGCGCGGCACGCGCCGCGGCACCGTGGGCATGTTGCTCGGGTGCGTGCAGCGCGAGTTCTTCCCCCGCGTCAACGCGGCCACCGCACGCGTGCTCGCCGCCGAGGGATTCGACGTCGTCGCGCCCGCCGTCCAGGGCTGCTGCGGTGCGCTCAGCGTCCACAACGGCCGCGAGGACGAGGCGCAGTCCTTCGCGCGCAAGCTGATCGACGTCTTCAACGGGTCCGCCGCCGACTGGATCGCGGTCAACGCCGCCGGGTGCGGATCGGCCATGAAGGAGTACGGCGGCCTCCTCGCCGACGACCCCGCCTACGCGCAGCGAGCGCGCGAGTTCAGCGCCCGGGTGCGGGACGTGTCCGAACTGCTCGCCGAGCAGGGGACGGTGGCGCGGCGGCACCCCCTCCCGGTCACCATCGCCTACCACGACGCCTGCCACCTCGCCCACGCCCAGGGCATCCGGTCGCAGCCGCGCCGCCTGCTGCGCGACATCCCCGGCCTGACACTGCGCGAGATCCCCGAACCCGAGATCTGCTGCGGTTCCGCGGGGATCTACAACATCCTCAACCCGGGAGCCGGGGGTGACCTCGGCGAGCGCAAGGCGCGCAACGTGCTGGCCACCGGTGCGCCGCTGCTGGTCACCGCCAACCCCGGGTGCCTGATGCAGGTGGCCGCCGCGCTCGACGCTCCCGGCGAGCCCGTGCGGCTCGCCCACACGATCGAGGTGCTGGACGCCTCGATCCGGGGACTCCCGGCCGACGGGGTCGGGTGGGCGCGTTCGGGTCGGCACGCTCCACATCCGTGAGGTGATCGATGTACCGCCAGGTTCTCGACCCGGGCGCTCGCGTGGTCGTCACTCGTCGCGGCGATCCCGCTGCTCACCCCTGTTCGTGCTGCTCGGAATCCTGCGCATGACCGCGTGGCTGGCCGCGCTGATCTCGCTGGCGGTCGCCCTGGTGGTCGCGGTCGTGGTCTACCCGATGCCCGCCGGGCCCGCGTTCCTCGCCGCGTCCGAGGGTGCGGCGTTCGGGTTCTTCCCGATCCTGTGGATCGTGATCAACGCGCTGGATCTACAACATGATGGTGGCGACCGGGCACTTCGACGTGCTGCGCCGCTCGTTCGCGCGCGTCCGCGACGACCAGCGGCTCCAGGGCGTCATCATCGCGTTCTCCTTCGGTGCTCTCCTGGAGGCGCTGGCCGGGTTCGGCACGCCGGTGGCGATCACCAGCGTCATGCTGATGCTGTCCGCCGTGTGCCGCGAGCAGGCGCTGGACCAGCTGCGACACTGCGACGTCTTCCAGCCGAACCGGGACGAGGCGCTGGCGCTGACCGGGCAGCGAACGGTCGAGGCGGCGCTGCGCGAGCTGCTCCGGCACGTGCCGCTGGTGGCGATCACGTGCGGCGCGGACGGTGTGGTGGCCGCGGACCGGGCGAGCGGCGAGGTGGTGTCGGTCCCGGCGCTACCGGTCGAGGCGATCGACACGACGGGCGCGGGCGACGTGTTCGCGGCGGCGTTCGTGCTGGGCACCTTGTCCGGATGGACACCGGCCGAACGGGTCCGGTTCGCGACGCTGCGCGCTTCGCTGTCGGTGCGCCAGTTCGGGGGCTCGCTGGCGGCGCCGGGCTGGCACGACATCGCCACCTGGTGGCGAGAGGCGGACGAGGAGCTGCGGCAGGATTACGCGTTCGTCGTGGGGCTGCTGCCGAGCCACCGCCTGGTCCCGGTCCGCCGGGCGAGCGCGACGCTGGCGGCGGTCAGCGAGCGGGGGTGACCAGCGCCCTCAGCGCAGCGCCCGCAACTCCGGGTGCGCCGCGTGGTACCCGGCCACCAGACGCCGCGCCACCGACCGGTCGCCCACCAGCGGGTGCGCCGCGAAGGCGTCCTCGGCCAGCGCCCGCGAACCGGTCAGCGCCGCGGTGATCGTCGTCCGCCCGGCGGTCTTCACGGCGCGGGCCAGGGCGAGCTGCGCCTCCGGCAGCGGGTCGCCGGCGATGGGGTGCGCGCCGTTGGTGTCCACCAGGCACGGGACCTCGACGATCGCGTCCGTGGGCAGACCGGGCACGGCACCGCGGTTGCGCGCGTTCAGCACCGGGGTCGCCGCGCCGTCGCCGGCCAGGGACCGCATCACCGCGACGGCCATCGCCTCGTAGCCGCCGCGATGACCAGCGGCCTCGGCGCCGAGCGGATGCAGTCCTTCGGCTGGCGGATCCCGTTCCTGCTCGCGATCCCGCTCGGCATCACCGGCCTCTACATCCGCCGCCGCATCTCCGACACCCCCGACTTCACGCGGCTCCAGGAAGAAGGCGGCCTGGCACGCAACCTTCATGAGCAAGGAGCTGCACTTCGGCAAGGTCGAAGGCCTCCTGGTGACCGCGGTGAGCCTCGTGGCGATCTCCGTGGCGATCCCGTTCATGGGAGCCCTCTCGGACAAATCGGCCGCAAGAAGGTCATCGCCGGCGCCGCCATCGCGATGGCCCTCGCGGGTGTCCCCTGCTACCTGCTCATCGGCACCGGCAACGTCGCACTCGCGATGGTGGGCGCCAGCGTCATGGCGGTCATCTTCGCCGGGCACACGGGCGTCATCCACATCCTGCTGGTCGAACTCTTCCCCATCCGCGTGCGCTACTCCGCCTACGGGCTGGGCTACCACATCACCTCCGCCGTCTTCGGCGGCACCGCGCCACTGCTGATGACGTTCCTCATTGGACAGACCCGCGACGTCCGCACCCCCGCCTACTACGCCGTCCTCACCGCGCTGGGCACGCTCATCGCGGTGCCCAGGGTGCGCAACCGGGCCCACGAGCCCCTGCACGACGCCTGACCCGACCCCCCAAGGAGCACTGGACAATGCCGGTGACGTCGTCGTGGTGTCGGCCGGCGAGTACGCCGAGGCCGGTCCTTCGGGGACGTGCTGGCCAATGCCTGCCAGGCGAATGGGCTCGCCGGGCTGGTGACCGACACCGGCGTGCGGGACACGGCCGAGCTGCGCAAGCTGGGCTTCCCGGTGTTCTCCTACAGCGTGTCCATCAAGGGCACGGTCAAGGAGACCGTCGGCCCTCTGGCGGAGCCGATCCAGATCGGCGGCGAACTGGTCCGCCCCGGCGACGTGATCCGCGGTGACGCCGACGGCCTGGTCGTGGTGCGCCGCGAGGATCTGGCGTACGCGATCGAGCAGGCCCGCAAGCGCGAAGAGGCGGAAGCCGCCGATATCGCCGAGGACTCCACCGCCGGGCAGGCGGTGGAGTCCTCGGCGTTGATGCGTTGAGAGCGCTCGATGCACGTGCCCACCCGTCCGCCGCGACGCCGGGGTCACGGGCCGCGCAGGACAGGCCGATCCGGCCACCGGATACACGAACGAAACACACGAGGCCTTGACGGCTCTTCGTGCGCTACCTAGCGTGTGTTTGCATCTTACGAAAGGCGTTCGTATATGTCAAACACATCGCGAACCTCCAGCACCGTGGCCACCGCTCTGCGCGTGCTGCGCCTGCTCGCCGACAACCCCGGCGGCATGGGCATCACCGAGGTCGCGCGAGCGCTGGACATCGCCAAGAGCAAGGCCCACCTCCTGCTGGCGACCCTGCTCGAACAGGACTTCGTCGAGCGCACCGCGGACAGCCGGTACCGGCTGGGCCTGACCGCGTTCGAGGTCGGCTCGGCCGTGCCGGACGCGGCCCGCTTCGGCGGGGACCTGATCACCCCGATGCGCGCACTCGCCGACCTGTGCGGTGAAGCCGTTTCACTGGCGGTCCTGCGCAACCGCGACGCGATCATGATCCAGCGCTTCGAAACGAAGCACGTGCTGCGCGCGGAGATCGGCGTCGGCACCCGGATGCCGTTGATCAGTTGCGCGTCCGGGAAGTTCCTCCTCGCCCACATGCCCGAGGAGCAGGTCGACAGCCTGTACCCGGAGGAGGTGCTGCCGCACGTGACCGTGCACAGCATTCGCACCAAGTCGCAGCTCAAGGCCACCTTCCCGGAGATCCGCCGCCAGGGGTACGCCCTCAACGACGAGGAGTACGCCGAGGGGATCTCCGGCATCGCCACCGGTGTCGCGGACGGCAGCGGGCAGTACATCGCCGCGCTCAGCGTCGCCGGGCCGACCAGCCGGTTCCGCGCGGACCAGTGGATCGAACCGCTGGCGGAGGCCGCGCACAAGATGACCGAACTACTGTCCAGCCGGCGCTGACCGGCTGAGGAAGAGGTTCACCCCCACATGGAGATCGTCGCTGGAATCGATGTCGGCGGCACGTTCACCGACGTGCTGCTCCACCACCCCGGGACGGGGGAACTCCGCCTCGCCAAGGTGTTCTCCACCCCCGGGCGCCAGGCTGACGGGCTGCTCACCGGGCTGCGGCAGTTCGATGTTCCGCTCGGCGAACTCGACGCCGTCGTGCACGGAACGACCGTGGCGACCAACGCGGTCCTGGAGCGCAAGGGATCGCGCACCGCGCTGGTGACCACGCGCGGCTTCCGGGACGTGCTGGAACTGCGCAGGCGCGACCGGCCCACGACCTACGGCCTGACCGGCGCCTACCGCCCGCTGGTACCACGGAGCCGGTCGTTCGAAGTGGACGAACGCGTCGACGCGGACGGCCGGGTCGTCGAGCCCCTCTCGGCCGGCTCGGTCCGGGCCGTGGCGGACGCGCTGCGGGCGGCCGAGGTGGAAAGTGTCGCGGTCTGCCTGCTCAACAGCTACGCCAACGCCGACCACGAGCGCACACTCGCCCACGAACTGCGCCGGCTGCTGCCGGACGTCGAGGTCACGGCCTCCTACGAGGTGTGCCCGGAGCCCGGCGAGTTCGAACGGGCCACGACCACGGTGGTCAACGCGTTCGTCCGCGCGCCGATGTCGCGCTACCTCGGCGCCGTGCAGGAACGCCTGAAGCACGAGGGGTTCGCCCGGGACGTGCAGGTGATGCAGTCCAACGGCGGGCTGATCCCCGCCCGCCGCGCCGGCGAACTCGCGGTCCGCACGCTGCTGTCCGGTCCCGCCGCGGGCACCGTCGCCGCCGCGGCATTCGGTGAGGCCGCCGGCCTGCCCGACGTCATCTCCTGCGACATGGGCGGCACCAGTTTCGACGTCGCCCTCATCCCCGGCGGGCGGCCCGCGGTGACCGCCGAGAGCGCGATCGACTACGGCATCCCGATCAAGGTCCCGATGATCGACATCACCACCATCGGCGCGGGCGGCGGGTCCATCGCCTCGGTCGACCGGGCCGGGATCCTGCAGGTCGGGCCGGAAAGCGCGGGCTCCGATCCGGGTCCGGCGTGTTACGGCCGCGGCGGCACCCGCCCGACCGTCACCGACGCCAACATCGTGCTCGGCCGCATCTCCGCCGAGCAGCGCCTGGGCACGCAGGACGGGTTCACGCTCGACCGCGACGCCGCCGTCGAAGCGGTCCGGGCGCACGTCGCGGAACCCCTCGGACTCGACGTCACCGCCGCGGCGCTCGCGATCATCCGCTTCGCCAACGAGAAGATGGCCAACGCGATCCGCATGGTCAGCGTGGACAAGGGACACGACCCCCGTGAGTTCGCCCTGGTGGGCTTCGGCGGCGCCGGCCCCATGCACGTCGCCGAGCTGGCCAGGGCTGTCGGCGCCACCACCGTCCTGGTCCCCCCGCACCCCGGCGCGCTGTCCGCCTACGGCTGCCTGATCGCCGACGTGAAGTACGACTACGTCACGGCCGTGGGATCCGAAGTGGACGACTGCACCGCGGGCGGGATCGAGCGGATCCTGGCCGACCAGGCCGAGCTGGGCCGCAAGACCCTGGAGGCCGACGGGTTCGGCGACGAGGACATCGCCGTGGAGCACGTCGCGGAAATGAGCTTCGCCAAGCAGCTCTACTCGATCCGCGTCCCGCTCGGCGGCGACCGCGAAGCCTGGACCCCGGCGAAGCTCACCGAGGAGTTCCACCGCGAGTACCTCGCGATCTACCAGGGCCGCAACCCCTCCGGCTCGATCCGGTTGATCAGCCTGCGCACCGTGGTGGCCGGCAAGCGCAAGCCCGTCGAGCAGGTGGTGACCACACCGGGCGAACACCCGGCACCCCGGGAGCGGACCGTGGTGTTCGCCGACGGCAGCCACACGGTTCCCGTGCTAGGGCGGGAACACCTCCGCCCGGGCGAGGTCCTGGCCGGGCCGGCGATCGTGGAACAGAGCGACACCACGATCGTGCTCCCCCCGGCGACGACCACGACCGTGCACTCCAACGGCAGTCTCATCGTGAAGGTGGCATCATGACCGAGCTCGACCCGTTGTCCATCGCCGTCATCCGCGGCAGGCTCGAACAGATCGCGGACGAGATGGACACCGTCTTCGAACGCATGGCGTTCTCCCCGGTCATCTCCGACGCCTGGGACCGCGCCGACGGCATCTACTCCCCTGTCGACGGCAGCATGATCGTCCAGGGCAACCGGGGGCTGCCGATCTTCGTGGGCACCATGCAGTACACGGTCGCGAGCGTGATCGCCGGCGCGAGCGAGGTGCGGCAGGGCGACACGTTCATCGTCAACGACCCGTTCGCCGGTGGCACGCACATCATGGACACCAAGATGGTGCGGCCGTTCTTCTACCGCGGCGAACTGTTCGCCTATCTCGCCAACACCGGGCACTGGCCGGACCTCGGCGGCCGGGTGCCGGGCGGGTTCGGTGCCGCGGCCACCGACTGCTACCAGGAAGGGCTGCGCCTGCCGCCGGTGAAGCTGTTCAGCGGAGACGAGCTCAACGCCGACATCGTCGCGATCCTGCAAACCAATTCCCGGCTGCCCGACGACGTCCTCGGCGACATCGACGCCCAGGCGACCGCGTTGCGCGCCGGCGAAACGCGTCTCACCGAGCTCCTCGACGAGTACGGGCCCGACCAGGTGCGCGCGGTCATCGACGCGCTGCGAGAACGGTCGGCGCGGCAGATGCGCTCCTACATCGCGGAGATCCCGGACGGCACCTACTCCTTCGTCGAGGAGATGGACAACGACGGCATCACCGACGAGGTGCTGCGCATCGACGCGCGGATCACCGTCGCCGGCGAGGAGCTCACCATCGACTTCAGCCACTCCTCGCCGCCCTGCCAGGGCCCCATGAACTCCGTGTACGCCGCGACCGTCTCCAGCAGCATCGTCGCGATCAAGCACCTGTTTCCCGACATCCCGATCAACTCCGGCATCTTCGAACCGATCACGTTCGTCATCCCGGACACCGTGTTCCTCAACGCCAAACCGCCGCGGCCGGTGGCCGGGTGCGCGGCGGAGACCAGCCAGCGCATCATCACCGCCGTCATGGGCGCGCTCGCCGAAGCCGCACCCGACCGGGTGCCTGCCGGGTCGTCCGCGACGGTCAACAACCTCTCCATCGGTGGTGTGCGCGAGGACGGCACCCCGTTCGTGCTGTACGTGTTCCTCGGCGGTGGCTACGGCGGTCACCCGGCCGGGGACGGGCTGTCCAATGGCTGCTCGCTGATGAGCATCGGGCGCGTCCAGTCGATCGAGACCCTCGAACAGCGCTACCCGCTGCGGTTCCGCAAGTACGGCCTGCGGGACGGATCGGCCGGGCACGGCAGGCACCGCGGCGGGTTCGGCGTGCACTTCGAGTTCGAGTTCACCGCCGCCGAAGGGCAGGCGAGCCTGCTCGGCGACCAGGCCAAGACCGCCCCGGTCGGGCGCGCCGGCGGCACACCGGGACAACCGTCGTCGCCGTGGTTCCGCATCGGCGGCGAGCAGGTCGCCCTCCCGATGATCAGCAAGGGCGAGAACGTCTTGCTGCGCGCCGGCGACATCGTGTGCCTGCGTACCCCCGGCGGCGGCGGATACGGGCCGACCGCCGAACGCGACCCCGAAGCCGTCGCCACCGACCTCGAACACGGCTACCTCGACGACGAAACGGCACGAAGGATCTACGCGCACACCGCCTAGCCCGCCCCTACTCCCCCAGCTGGAGAAAGCCATGTCCGAAACCACCGCGGACACTCCCATCCGCAAAGCGATCCTCGGCAGCCTCGTCGGAACATCACTGGAGTGGTACGACTTCTTCCTCTACGGCTCTGCCGCGGCACTCGTCTTCAACGAGGTCTTCTTCCCCACGTTCGACCCGCTCACCGGAACCCTGCTGTCCTTCCTCACCTTCGCCATCGGGTTCGTCGCGCGCCCCATCGGCGGGATCGTCGCGGGCCACTACGGCGACCGGTTCGGCCGCAAGAAGGTCCTGCTGTTCACCGTGTCCCTCATGGGCGCCTCCACGGTCCTCATCGGACTGATCCCGAGCTACGCGACGATCGGCGTCACCGCGCCGATCCTGCTGATCGTCGTGCGGCTGGCGCAGGGGTTCGCACTCGGCGGTGAGTGGGCAGGCGGCGCGCTGATGATCGCCGAACGCGCCCCGTCCGCGCGCCGCGGCTTCCTCACCAGCTTCGTGCAGGTCGGTGTCCCGATCGGCACGCTCGTCAGCACCGCCGTGCTGTACCTGATGTCGGGCATACTTTCGCGCGACGCCTTCCTGCAGTGGGGCTGGCGGGTGCCGTTCCTGCTGTCCGTCGTGGTCGTCCTCATCGGCGTCTACATCCGCCGCCAGGTCGGTGAATCACCCGCGTTCGAGAAGGCCGCCCCCGAGCGCGCCCCGATCCTGACGTTGCTCAAGACGCAGCCGGTGGACGTGCTGCGGGTGGTCGGCATCCGCGCCGGGGCGGACATCCTCTACTACCTGCTGGTGACCTTCCTGCTCACCTACGTCACGACGAGGCTCGGCCTTCCCCGCGGAGTGGGGCTGCTGGCCGCGCTGGTCGGCGCGGGGATGCAGCTGTTCACCTACCCCGCGTTCGCGGCGCTGAGCGACCGGTACGGCCGCCGCAAGGTCACCGTCTTCGGCGCGGTCGGGGCGTTCGCGTGGATGTTCGCGTTCTTCCCGCTGGTCGATTCGAAGAATACCGGCCTGATCTTGCTCGCCGTGGTCGGCGGCCTGTTCTTCCACTCCGCGATGTACGGGGTGCAGGCGTCCTGGATCTGCGAGCTGTTCGACACCCGGCACCGCTACAGCGGTGCCTCGCTGGGATACCAGCTGTCCGGGATCGTCGGCGGCAGCCTCGCCCCGACCATCGCCGTGGCGCTGCTGCGGGCTTCGGACTCGACCACTCTCGTGGTGGTGTACGTGTGCGCCGCGCTCGCTCTCGTGGCCGGGACCGCGTTGCTGACCCGGGAAACCCGCGGCGGCGAACTGACCGGCGCCGGTTCCGCGACGAAGGTGCGGAGCGCTTCGTGAGCGTCGTGGAGCGCGCCCGCCGCGTACTGCCGGGCGGCAACACCCGGACGACTCTGTTCGTCCCGCCGCACCCGCCCTACGCGGTGCGCGGCGAGGGCGCGATCGTCACCGACCACACTGGACACCGGGTCATCGACTGCAACAACAACTACACGTCGCTCATCCACGGGCACGCCCGTCCCGAAGTGCTCGAAGCGGCGTTCGAAGCCGCGCGCAGCGGAACCGCGTTCGGCCTCCCCACGGCCTCGGAGGTGGCGCTCGCCGAGCACGTGCGCGACCGCACCGGGATCGAGCAGTGGCGCTTCTGCAACTCGGGCACCGAGGCAGTGCTCATGCTCCTGCGCGCGGCCCGGGCCTACACCGGGCGGGAGCTGATCGTGCGGTTCGAGGGCAGCTACCACGGCACCGGCGACGCCGTCGTCTCGCCCGGCGCGCCCGGGGTGGTGCCCGGCTCGGTGCTGGTGTTGCCGCAGAACGACCTTCCGGCGTTGCGTGCGGCGATGCGGGACCACGGCGACCGGGTCGCGGCCGTGCTGATCGACCTCATGCCCAACCGCGCCGGCCTCACCCCGGCCGACCCCGCCTACGTGGCCGAACTCGACGCGCTCACGCGGCAGCACGGCGCGCTGCTCGCGGTCGACGAGGTCATCACGTTCCGCCTGCACGAAGGCGGACTGCACCAGCGGTACGGCATCCGGCCCGACCTGGTGTCCGTGGGCAAGGTCATCGGCGGCGGGTTCCCGGTCGGGGCGGTCGGGGGCCGCGCCGAGGTCCTGTCGCCGTTCGACCCGCAGACGCCGGACGGCGTGTCCTGGGGCGGGACCTTCAGCGCCAACCCCGTCACGATGTCGGCCGGGCTCACGGCGCTGCGCCTCTTCGGCCCCGCCGAGATCGCCGAGCTGAACCGCCGAGGCGACGAGTTGCGCAGCCGGCTCCGCGACGCCGGAGTGGCGGTGCGCGGCTCCGGCTCCCTGCTGCGGCTGATGGCCGCGGACACGACGAAACTGTGGTGGAGCCTCTACGAGCGCGGCGTGCTCGCCGGCACGAACGGGCTGCTCGCTCTGTCCACGGCGATGACCCCGGCGCACCTGGACCACATCGCCGACGCCGTCATCGCCACCCTCCGATCCGGCTCCGCTGAACACCGGTAACGGTCCCGCCGGGGGCCGCGACGTCGCGGCGTTGCGGTCCCCAGTTTCAATGTCGGGGTGGCGTCAGCGGGCGTCGGTGAGGAACTCGGCCAGCGCGTCGGCGACAGCGTCGGGCTGTTCGTCGGGGATGAAGTGTCCGGCGTCCGGCACGACGATCCCGGTGGTGTTTCGGCCCACGGGCTGATGGAGGCAGCCATGTCCGGAATGGACCCGTGGCTGCTGGAGACCCCGAGGATCGGCACGGTCAGGCGCCGCCGCTGCTCGAGCGCCTCGCGGTTCTTGCGCGCCGACTCCGCGGCGTCCCGGTAGTAGGCGAGGAAAGCACGCAGCCCTCCGTCGGCGGCGACGGCCGCCGCGTAGTGGTCGAGCTCGGCGTCGTCGAACGTTTCGGGAGACAAGGCCGTCGCGGTCAGGAACCAGCCGACGTAGTCCCGTTCGCGGCCGGCGAGCAGCACCTCGGGCAGATCGGGCACGGTGTGGAACGCGAAGTGCCACGTCTTCCACGCCCGATCCGGATCAGTGGGAATCGTCTCCGGGAGCGTCACACCGGGAATTCCCGCGTCGAGCAGCGCGACCCGGTACAGGTGGTCCTCGAAGCCGAGGGCGAGGGAGAACGCGACCCACACGCCGATGTCGTGGGCGACCAGCGAATAACTCGACACTCCGAGAGCGGTCACGCTCGGAGTGCCCCTGACCCGGCAGGTCGATCGCGATGACGTGGAACCGGCCGGAGAGGCGAAGCATCACTTTGCGCCAGGCCCACCAGGTTTGCGGGAATCCGGCGAGCACGACGACGGCCGGCCCCTCCGGCCGTCCACCTTGGACGGACGTGCAGGCGCACACCGTCCGCGTCCACCCAGCGGTGGGTGAATCCGGTCAGGTGTTGCAGGGGCGCCGTCATGAGCAGAGCCGGAGCAAGCACGGCACACCTGCGGGCCATCGTGGGCGTGACCGTCGACGCGCTGTCCCAGACGTTGCGCGCGTCAGCGTGATCCGACGCGGCTGCCCGCGGTGATCCCGGCGGCGGCCACGATCGCCGCGGCGCAGACCACCGCGGTCGCGGTCCAGCCGAACCAGTCGACCGCGGCCGCGCCGGCCGCCGGGTCGAGCGCGAGCACGGTGCTCTGGTTGGCCACCTGCGCGGCGACCAGCCCGGCGTCGAACAGGCCGAGGCAGACCAGCGCGAGTGGCGTGTTCGGCAGGCAGAGGCCGAGGGTCAGCGCCGCCGCGGCGGCGAGCGCGAGTCCGATGAGGATCACCCGGCGCGCGCCGATGCGGTCGATCCACACCCCGGCGATCCGCCTGGCGACGATGCCGAGCAGCCCGGCCGCCCCGTACAGGCCGATCCGTTCCGGCGAATACGAAAACGGCGGCTGGGACAGCGCGACCGCGATGCCCGCCCACACCGCGCAGAACGCGAAGAACCAGAGGGCCCCGCGCCCGGCGGCCAGCCGCAGCACCGGGAACCTCAGGTACCGGCCCGGAAGCCCGCGCAGCGTGGCCAGGTAACCGGCTCGGCGCGGCCGGGCGTCGCGGGCAACACCAGACGGGCGGCGACCGCGATGACCGCGCACGCCAGCGAACACCAGCAGCATGGGACGCCATGCCGATCAGCCCGGTCAGCCAGCCGCCACCGATCCGCCCGGCGAGGATGCCGGCGGAGATCCCGGCGGTCACCACGCCGAGCACCGTCGCCCGGCGCCGCGGCTCGGCGAACCGTCCCGCCACCGAACTACGCTGCGCCCCCACCGCGGAGCCGGCGTCGATCACGGCGAGCACGAGCCCGAGCAGCGCCGCGGAACCCACGGCGGTGGCCAGCGCCAGGGCGACGGCGAGCGCGGCGAACTGCGCGGCAACCACCGTTCTCGGCGGGAACCGGTCCACCAGCGGGACCAGCACCGCGAGCCCGGCGAGATACCCGACCGGGCCGCAGGCGAGCACCGTGCCGACGACGGCGGCCGGCACGTCCAGCGACCCAGCGACCTCCGCGATCGAAGGTTGAAGCGGATACAGAGTCGCGGTGCCCAGAGCGGCAGCGAGCGTCAGGAACCCAACCACCCGTGGACGAAGCACCGGCCGGGCCGTCGAAAGATCAGTGTCCACGGCGACGACGGTAGGAGTGGCGCGGCGACAACGCTGGCGGGAAAACGACGGCACCATGATGCGGGACGGCGGCTACCACCTGGGCCTGATCTCGAGCGCGGCTGCGCGCGGATCAGCGCCACCACCGCCACGATCGTCGACGCGGCGATGACCGTGCCGACAACGGTCGGGCCGGTCTCGGCGAGCGACGATCCGGCGCCCACCCCGGCCGCCGGTCGCGATGCGGCCCGGAGCACGCGGTCCCGTTCCTGGAGGCGGCATGGCCGTGCCTCTCGGAAAGGCGCCGGTGGTGATCAGGCGGCAGCCGGTTCTGGCAGGTCCGCCCGGGCTGTCTCCGCGCCGACGCAGCCCGGGCACCGGACCTCGTCACCGATCAGCCCGATCAGGCTGAGCATGCCGGTCTCGCCCGTCAGATCCCGAACAGCGCCGGGGTGAACGCCCGGTCGGGCAGCGGATCGGGTGTGCCCCGGTCGGCGTCCGGCTGCGCCGTGCCGTCCCCTTCCGCGTCGGCGGGGCGGAGAGCGGACCGTTCGCGATCGCTGGTGATCGTCGTGTTTGCCATGAGAAGAACCCTTCGCACACAACCAACATCGACTGGCACCCCGGCCGGGCCGGGGCACCGGGCCATGGGGTGACCTGGTATCACGCGGCGGCGGGAGCGCCCTCCAGGTCGTCCCGGGCGGGCGCTGGTGCCCGCGCCGGAAGCGGGGCCAGCTGGGCGGGCACCTCGACCGCCACCGGGTCGGGCTCCGGCGGGTCGTCGTGGAGCAGGGGGAGGGCCTTGGCCAGGAGTTCGCGGGCGGTGCGCAGCTGGGCGAGAGCCTCGTCGCGGGCCCGGTGCAGCTTGCGCACGACCTCCTCGGCCTCGCGCACCATGGTTTCGGCCTCGGCGCGTGCGGCCGAGCGCAGGGCGTCGACCTCCTGCTTGGCGGCTGCCCGGCGGGCCTGCAGGTCGCGCTGGAAGTCCCGTTCGATCTCGGCGCGCCGCCGGGCGGCTTGCTCGTCCAGCGCCGCTCGCTCGGCGTGCGCCCGGGTCGTCATGGCTTCCACGTCGGCGCGGGTGCGGTCGAGCAGGTCCTGGTGTTCGCGTTCCAGGGCCTGGCGCCGCCGGTCCAGCTCGCCGATGAGGTCGATGTGGCGCCTGCGCAGTTGTTGGGCGGCTTCCTGGGCGGCGGCCCAGCTGGTGTCGGCGGCGGCGCGGGCGCGGGCGGTGATCTCGGCGGCCTCGTCCTGCGCCAGCTCGACCATGCGCCGCATTCGGTACGAGAGGCCCTCGTCGCTGATGGGGGTGCGGCACACCTGGTCGAACCGGTCCTGCAGCCGCCGCAGCGCCGCGCGGGTCGATTCGAGTTCGGCGGCGAGGTCGTCGCGCTCGCTGATCGCCGCGTCCCGGTCGGCGGCCAGCATGGCGAGCTCGGTTTCGGCCTGCTGGACCCAGTGCTGAACCTGGGGCCGGTCGTAGCCGCGCCATCTGATGTCGAAGCCGGTGCGCAGGGGGACGAGCTCGGTGTCGTCCCGGCGCGCGGGGGTGGTGCTGTCAGATCCCACTTCGCTTTCTCCCTCGGTCGCACCCCTGCCGTCTTCCCGACTAGTGGGCAGGGGCGACGGTCACGGAACGTGGTACAAGCAGCCGAACAGCTGGGGCACCCGGCGCGGGTGCCCGGTGGTAGCGCACGTCAGCCCGGTGGCGGGGGAATCCCCCGCCACCGCGTTTCGCGCGGTGCGCCGGTCGCGGTCGTGCCCGTCCTGCCGGTGGAGCTGCGCACGCAGGTCCTCGAGCTGGGTTTCGGCGGCCGCGAGGCGCTGCTCGGTGTCGGCCAGCTGGTCCTGCAGACCGATGATGCGGGCCGGCGGCGGCGAGGGTGTGGCCCTGGTCGAGCTGCTCCCGCAGCCGCGCCACCTGGGTGAGCTGGCGGCGGGAGTAGCGGCGGTGACCGCCTTCGGAACGTTCCGGGCGCACCAGGCCGGCCGTGTCGAGGTTGCGCAGGAACGCCTCCTGCACGCCCAGCACCTTAGCGGCCTGCGCGGTGGGGAACGCCGGGTAGTGCGGGTCGTCGAGCTTGTCGAGATCGGCCACCGCACCTCTCATGCCGGGCAACATCCTCGCCTGCCTGCTCCAGGTTAGCTACACCAAGTCCTTAATCTAAACGATAGCCTATGATGAACTAAATCTGCAGTGTCGGGAACAGATTTGGTGAGTGCGGCGTTGTAAGGGTCGACCGAACCGACACACAGGAGAACGGAGGTGCATGGTCGATGTTGATGCGGACTGACCCGTTCCGGGAGCTGGACCGGCTGACCCAGCAGTTCTTCGGCAGCACCGGCACCGTGACGCGGCCGGCGGCGATGCCCATGGACGCCTACCGGTCCGGTCACGAGTACGTGGTGCAGTTCGACCTGCCCGGTGTCGCGCCGGAGTCGATCGACCTGAACGTGGAGCGCAACATGCTCACCGTCAAGGCCGAACGCCACCCGGACTACGCCGACGGTGCCGATGTGCAGGTGTCCGAGCGGCCGCGCGGGGTGTTCTCGCGGCAGCTGTTCCTCGGCGAGGCACTCGATGCCGACAACATCAAGGCCCACTACGACGCCGGGGTGCTGACGCTGCGGATCCCGGTGGCCGAGCAGGCCAAGCCGCGCCGGATCGCTATCACCGGCGGCCGCGAGGCGAAGCAGATCAACGCCTGACACTCGCACCGGTGCCCGGTGAGCTGGCGATGCGGGCCCCCTGGGCGACAACAACCCCGCCCAGCGGGGCCTCGCGCACCGCAGAATAAGCGCGCGGCGAGTACACGCCGAAAGCGTGACCGCCGTCCTCACCGGGGCAAGGGAGGCGAACGGTGAGCGAGATCGATCTGCGTGACAGCCTGCAGCAGGCGCGCGACCAGCTGGCCGCGGCCGAGCAAGTCCTCACCGCGTCCGCGCCGACTCCAGCCGCTCTGTACAGGCGTCGACGGCGCCATGCAGATCAGCGCCGCGCTGGACCCTGGGCCAGACCGTGGTGCGACGGGCACCTACCGCCCTCGACCACACCAGCGGGCCGCACCTGGAGGAGCTGCTGGCCGACCCGCGCGCGATGCACGGGTGCCTGATCACCGGCCACAAGCTGCCGCACCAGCCCGCGACGACCTGCAGATCTTCTTCACCAACCCAAACGCCGCCCCCGGAAGGACGCTGGGACCCCACAGTCTGCGGCGGTCGCCGGACCGGCAGCGCCGCTGCCCCCGCCGGAACCAGCCATCCTGGGAAGGATGCCCACATGCACGCGGCGGACGGGGACACGGAGTTAAGACCGAGTGCCGCTTGGCATCACCGGCGCTTCTCGGCATCGGCAACGCTCAATTCGACAACAATGCACAGCGACCCCAACGTCGCGTAGAAACCCACGTACGCGCCGGTGAGCAGGTGCGCCTCGCGCCGCGGCAGTCCCCTGATCAACGGTCGTGGATGAAGGGCATTCCCAGCAGCACGGGATCGACTCTTGCTGCTCGTTGGCGTTGGCGGTCGAGGTCGGCCGCCTTGCGGGCGGCGGTGTTCGCGCTGACTGTGAGCCGTCGACTTCGCCCAGCCAGTTGTTCATCTTCGCCTCGGTGATGCGGTCGTGCAGGTTGCGCACGATCTCGGCGAGGCGATCACCTAGCACGCATCCCGAGACTTCCGCTGATCGAGGTGCTCATCCGACGGATGGCCACGCCGCCGACCACTGCGCGGGTTCTTGCTGTCGCCAGCGACGCTGCAACGCCATGCAAGCCCTTACCGCGTCGGTGCCGGCGGTGAGTTGCTCAGCTGGCGGCTTTCCAGGGCCTCTTCTTCGGTCATAGGGCAGCTCAGCTGGGCAGACGCCAACCGGATGATGACCTCTTCGCCGCTGCGATTGCCGGGTACGGGTGGTCGAAGCCGCGGTCGCATTCGGCTTTCAGTGGCTTGTAGACGTCGTAGATCGCCTGTCCCATAGCGTGATCGTTAGGCCAGAGCGAAGTCAGAGCGAGCTGCAACGCCCCGTCCGACGTCTGATTCATCTCGGCGTCTTCGACGTGCTCACCCAGCCCGGGGAACACGAGCACGCTCGCGGAGGCAGTGACCTCCTCCAACGGGGCCTCTAGGCGGTACCCGGGGTGTCTCGACTTGATCTCCTGCGTCCACAAGTAACTATCCGCGCGGGCCACTCCCTGGCAAATGCCGAGGTACCCCTTGACATCAAGATCCGGCGGTGCCGTGGGGTCCCGGCGCCCATAACGCTTCCACCAGGGCAGCCGCTGCAGGATGGGAGACCGCAGCGCGTCCGACGTCAGTGCCGGGTCGAAGCAGTAGAACAGGTCCGGCCTGGCCGGATCGCACGGCGCCGGACCTCCCGGTACGACCTTGGAACGGGGCACCGCCGAGGTGGATGCAGGCGCAAGACTGGATGCTGGCCCTGCCGGGGTGGGCCTGGGCGAGTCGTCCCTGCTCGCCGAGATCGCCACGACCACCACGCCGAGCACCGCCACCACGGTGACCACCGCGACGATCAACCAGGCTGTCCGATTCGGGTTCCGCGAGCCACTCGCTGCGGCAGGCTGGTGCTGCCAGGACGGCGGCGGGAGCGACGTGGGCGGTTCCCGGGCGGCAGTACGTGGCGCCCCGCTCGTCAACCCAGGCACCCGGATGCGTCCGCGACGGCCAGACCGGGCGGCCACAGTTCGGGCATCGGGCCTGCGGCAGGCCGCCGTTGCTGCTGGTCATGACCGGCCCACCCCAGAATCGCCCAGCGCGCTCACCACGCCACCCCCACACGAGAACGTCGATCAACTCCCCAGCGTCACGATAGCGCCACCACCCCTCCCTGCGCGGGTGATCTCGCACGACCACCGGCGATCCGGGCCGGCAGACCGCGGGCAGCCGCGCGCCGGATGCACCGAAAGCGGCTATCTGTGCTGCTCAGACCGCTGCGCTGGCTACAATGTCGATCGCACGAGGGGGAGAACACGAACCATCCACAATGGCCTGGACAGCCGCGCCCGCACGGGAATCCACCGCACCCCGGTCCGTATCCGCCGCCGGTGTACCCGCAGCCCTACCCGCCGCTGGCCTATCCCCAGCCGCCTGCTCGGCCGCCCCGGCGCCGGCGCGGCACGCTCATCGCCACCTGCATCGCGCTGGTCGCCGTCGCCGCGATCGCCGCGACGCTCGTGATCACCCTGCGCCCCAGCGCGCCACCGGCAGCCGCGATCACCGAGTACCAAGCTCCCGCGAACGGGTCCGGCTACGACACCGCTGTCTGGGACCAGCCCATCCCGCTGCCGGTCGGGGCGAACCTGTGTTCCTGGATGCCCGAGATGGCGGAAGCCTCCGGCAGCCTCGGCGGCGGCGTGGTCCGCACCAGTGATGGCAGCGTCGAGGGCGGCCCCGGCTGCTCGTTCAGACTCGCCGACGGCAACGTCATCCAGGTCCGCAACGGCCCCTTCTACGCGATCAACCAGTACACCAGCGTGCTCGAGGCCGCGACCTTCGCCGGCATCCCCGGCCGGATGTACTCCTTCATCCCCGCCGACGACCCCGACGTCACCTGTACCGCGCAGCTGGCCGGCCGATCCATCGCGGTACCTGCCGTCGACGCATTCGCCCTCGACAACAACGGCGACCAGCAGGCCATGTGCGCGCTCGCCCGGCAAGGGATGGAGCTGCTCGCCCGGCGTTACGTGCCGCTGCCCGGCGGAACACCTGCCCGCGACGCCATCCAGGACCTGCCCCCCGGCGCGCTGGATGCGACATCGGCGTGCGACCTCGCCGGAACGGCCCTCTACCACCTCAACGTCTCCTACCGCGAAGAAGCGCGGCAGCGCGGCAGCACCGCACTGGGCACCACCTGCATGTCGGCCGGGCAGGAGAACACCGCGACCTTCCTGCTGACCACCGGCACACCCGGCCTCGCCGGAGTCCCCCCGGT
Source organism: Amycolatopsis methanolica 239 (assembly GCF_000739085.1). Taxonomy (NCBI): domain Bacteria; kingdom Bacillati; phylum Actinomycetota; class Actinomycetes; order Pseudonocardiales; family Pseudonocardiaceae; genus Amycolatopsis; species Amycolatopsis methanolica. Next base: position 3,989,992 of record NZ_CP009110.1, read on the forward strand.
CGCCGGCGCGAAGGTCACCACCAGCCGTTTCGGCACCTCCTACACGCTGCGCCTGGAGCAGGAACTCGCCCGGTGCACCGCCAGCCTCGAGTTCACCGGCGGCAAGGTGTTCCAGCTGACCACCGGGCCGGACCGAAACAAGCCGGACAACTCCGCCTGCCAGGCAGCCCGCGTCGCCCTCGCCTACGTCGTCCGTCAGCAACTTCTGGACTCGACCTTCCCGTAGCCGCACCGTCACGGTCACCGAGACCGCGGAGCCCGAGGAGGCCCGGCCCCCGCCGGAGTCGCGGACCTGCCGCCCACCCGCACAGCGTGAGGACAACGTTGAACCGTCGCCGCATCCTGCCGATGATCGCCACCGCCCTCTGCGGCGCACTCGCCACAACCGGTTGCACCACGGCCACCGCCGGCACCCCCGGCCCAGCATCAGGCCTCAGCCCCGGCACCGACGTCTTCGCGGGAATGAACGCCTGCCGCGTGCTGGACCAACTCCTCACCGGGCAAGGGTTCAACCCCGGCGAGAACAAGAGCGCCCGCAACGAATGCACCGCCAACAAATCCCGATACGGCGCCTACTCCCTCGCCCTCGACCCGGTGCAAGGCCTGGCCGCCTTCCGCGAGAACAACCCCGGCGCCGCCCAGATCCGCATCAACGACCGCCCAGGCCTCTACATCTACGACACCGGCTTCCAGCTCTGCGCCCTGGCCATCGAGATCACCGAACAATCCCGGGTCCTCGTCATCGCCTCAATGATCAACTCGCCGCAGGACCAAACCTGCCACAACGCCAAAAGCCTCGCCGAACGCCTCGAACCCTCCCTGCCCACGCCGCCCTGAGGATGTCGAGGCCGAGGTGTACATCGACGCTGGGCAGGCGTAAGGGGTTCCTCCGTGGTGCGGCTGGGGGTTGTCGGAACGCTCGCCGCAGGAAGGAGTGATCGACGACCACAGCGCCAGCCCCCTCGGCCGTCGAACGAGGCATCATTGCCGAGTTCGACCGCACGTAATCCTTCGGCCTGGCACACGGACCGCTGGTCCAGCTGTTCCAGGTATCAACACAGCGCCGCCAGACGAGCGACGGGTCGGTGCGCTCTCTCTGTGTCCCTGATTTCCGAAATGCTGACGGGCCGGCGAGTGGGACGATGTCGCGATGTCACGCCTCCCACGCCGCGAGTTCGTCCTCGGGAAGCGGATCGTCGAACGAGTCCGGCACGCGGCAGGGCACGAAACCCAACTCCCTGTCCGGCGGCTCCTCAACCGCCACCAACTTGGCCATCGGCCTACCCACACCTTTCCTCACGAGGGTCAACACGGTGGAGCGCTCACGCCCGCGCAGCAGCGGTGAGTGCCGGGCGGTGCGGCGGGGGGTGGTCCCGTTCCAGCAGTTCCAGATGCCCCAGATAGCGATGGCGAACGCGGTTCGTGTGGCGGCTGGAGTGGCCCGCCAGCACAGTACGGACTCGGCCCAGCGTTCCGCAGCCTTCGGCTCATGGCCGGCGGCGATGAGCCGAGGTATGAGGAACGCTGTGTCAACGGCCGGGTTGCCCCACCGAGACCAGGCGCAATCCACAACCCGCGCACTGTCATCGCTGGCGAAGATGTTGAGCGAGTGCAGGTACTTCGAGACGGTGAAGCTGTACTGGGCCGAGTACGAGAAGACGCTCCGGTCAGCGCTCACCCAGGTCCCGCTGCTCCCCGCGTTGCGGGAGGTCCTGGTGATGCCCGCGCAACTCGGAACCGTGGCCTCCGACCCGCAGGCCCCGCACGGCTGCGTGATGGGCAACACCGTCGCGGAACTCGTCCCCCACGACGCCGAAGCCAGCACGCTCGTCACCGACGCGTTCGCCCGGTTCGCCGACGTGATGATCGAGCCGCTCCGGCAAGCCCGGGAACGCGGGGAAGTCAGCACCGCCTCCCCGCCCGAAGCGCAGGCGTAGCGCCTGCTCGTCCTCGCCCAGGGCACCTCGCTCCTGGCGCGCACGGGAACCGGCCCGGCGACCGCCACCGCCGCGATCGACGCCGCCTTCGCGGGACTACGCGCGGAGGACTGACCAGGCAGCGGGCAGACGGGCTCAGCCGAGCGTGAACGGGTCGCGCGTGCCGCCGGTCAGCTCGACCCACACCGACTTCGTCTGGGTGTAGGCCTCGATCGCGTCCACACCGTTCTCCCGGCCGATGCCGGACTGGCCGTAACCGCCGAAGGGGACACTGGGCGCCACGACCCGGTAGGCGTTGATCCACACCGTGCCGGCCCGGACCCTGGCCGCGACGCGGTGCGCCCGGTGCACGTCCTTGGTCCACACGGCGCCGGCGAGACCGAACGCCGTGTCGTTGGCCAGTTCCACCGCCTCGTCCTCGTCGTGGAAGGTGAGCGTGGACAGCACCGGGCCGAAGACCTCCTCGCGCACGACCGTGGACTCCGGACCGACCCCGGTCAGCACGGTCGGTTTGACGAACAACCCGCCCAGCCCCGCGTCGGCGGCGCCGCCGTAGGCGAGGGTCGCGCCTTCCTCCTGCGCGGTCTTCAGGTAGTCCATGACCTTGGCGTATTGGGGTGCGTTGGCAACCGGGCCCATCTCGGTGCCGGGGTCCATCGGATCGCCGAGTGCGATCGTCGCGGCGCGGTCGGCCACCAGCCGCACCAGTTCGTCGTGCACCGACTCGTGCACGACCAGACGCGAGCCGGCCATGCAGGTCTGCCCCGTCGCGGCGAAGACCCCGGCGACGACACCGTTGGCCGCAGCCGCCAGGTCGGCGTCGGCGAAGACGATCTGCGGCGACTTCCCGCCCAGTTCCAGCGTCACCGGGTTGAGGTTGTCCGCCGCGGCGTGCGCGACGCGGCGCCCGGTGGCGGTGGAGCCGGTGAACGCGACCTTGTCCACGCCAGGGTGCCCGGCCAGCGCGGCACCCACCTGCGGGTCCTGGCTGGTGACGACGTTGACCACGCCGGGCGGGAACCCGGCCTGGTCGAACAGCTCCGCGAACGCGACCGAGGAGGCGGGGGCGTGTTCGGACGGTTTGACGACCACCGTGCAGCCGGCGGCGAGCGCGGGCGCGAGTTTCCAGGTGAGCAGCAGCAGGGGCGAGTTCCACGGCGTGATCGCGGCGACCACCCCGATGGGCTCCTTGCGGGTGTAGACGAGGTAGTCCGGGTTGGGCGAAGGGATCTGCCGTCCCTCGACCTTGTCGGCCAGGCCCGCGTAGTAGTGGAACCAGGAACTCAGCCCGGCCATCTGGCCGATCATCTCCCGGTACAGCTTGCCGGAGTCGCTGACCTCCAGCCGGGCCAGGCGTTCGGCGTTGCCGGCGATCACCTCCGCGGCCCGGCGCATCAGCCGGGCCCTGGCGAACCCGGTCGTGCCACCCCACTCCCCCGTCAACGCCGACCGGGCGGCCGCGACCGCCGCGTCCACGTCCACCGGCGCGGCGTCGGCCAGCTCGGCCCACGCCTGGCCGGTGTAGGGGTTCACCGACCGGAACGTCGCCCCGGACGTCGCGTCCACCGGCTTGCCACCGATCACCAGCTTGAAGCGCTCGAACTCCGCCATCGGTCCGTCCTCGTCGACGAGTGCGTGACGTTGTCGTTCCACGGTAGGCGCGGCACAGCCCGCGGGCCACCCTGAACCAACCCGGCGGGACCGTGGGGGTGCCGGTCCCGGCCGGCACCCCCGCCGGGTGAGGGCTGCTCAGACGGCCGCCGTCGCGTTCTCCCGGGTCAGCTCGAAGCCGGTGTATCCAGCGTCGGCGACCTCACGCAGCTTCGCCCGGTAGGCGCCGAGCCCCGCGAGGTAGAACATCACTGCGTTGCGCTTCCCCGGGATGTTCGCCCCGAAGATCCACGAATCGGCCTTCGGGAACAAGGTCATGTCCGCGATCTCCGCGCACGTGGCCGTCCACGCCTCCTCCGCGGCCGCGGTCGGCTCGACCGTGCGCACCCCGGTTCGCTCGGCGTGGCGGATCAGCTCGCCGATCCAGTCGACCTGGGTTTCGATGCTCGGCGGCAGGTTGGTGAAGGGGCCGTTCGGGCCGAGGATCATGAACATGTTCGGGAAACCGGCTGTGGACACGCCGAGGTAGCTGGTCGGCCCGCCGGTCCAGTGCTCGCTGATGTGCCGCCCACCGCGGCCGCGCAGGTCCATCGCCCGGTAGTTGCCGTCGACCGCGTCGAACCCGGTCGCGAACACCAGGACGTCGAGTGGGTGCTCGGTCCCGTCGGCGGTGCGCACGCCGGCCGGGGTGATCTCGCGGATCGGGTTCTCCTTGATCGAAACCAGCTCGACGTTGTCCCGGTTGTAGGTCTCGTAGTAGCCCTCGTTGCACAGCGGGCGCTTGGCGTAGAGGTCGGTCGGGGTGAGCTTGCGCGCGGTCTCCGGGTCGTCGACGATCTCGGCGATCTTGGCACGGATGAACGCCGCGGCGGCCGCGTTCGCTTCCGGGTTCGTGGCGATGTCGCAGAACGTGCCGAACATGAACCGGAAGCCGTTGCCCTTGTCCCAGGCTTCCTGGAACACCTTGCGACGTTCCTCTTCGGACACGCTCATCGCCTCGACGCCGCTCTCCTCGAACCCGAACGCGACGACGGAGTTGCGGACCTGGTCCCAGATGGCGTCGAAGTTCTCCTTGGTGCCGTCCACTTCGGTCTGGTCCACCGGGCCGTTGCCGGACGGCACGCAATACTGCGGCGAACGCTGGAAGACGGTGAGGTGGCTCGCCGTCTTCGCGGCCGCGATGATGAACTGGGTGCCGGTCGACCCGGTGCCGATCACCCCGACCCGCTTGCCCGTGATGTCCAGGTCGTCCGGCCAGGCGTTGGTGTGCACCAGGCGGCCGGCGAAGCCGTCCCGGCCCGGGATGTCGGGGATGTTGCTCTTGGCCAGCAGGCCGAGCGCGTTGACCAGGTAGCGCGCCGTGGTGGTCTCCCCAGTGGCGGTGGTGACCGTCCACAGGTCGCTCTCCTCGTCGAAGACCGCGCCGGTCACCTCGGTGTTCAGCCGGATGTCGCGGCCGAGGTCGAAACGCTCGACGACGTGCTCGAGGTAGGCGAGCACGTCCGCCTGCTCCAGGTAGCGGGTCGTCCAGTTCCACTCCCGCAGCAGATCCTTGTCGAAGGAGTAGCGGTAGACGAAGCCCTCGGTGTCGGACTTGGCACCCGGGTACCGGTTGAAGTACCAGGTGCCGCCGACGCCGCCGCCCTTCTCGAAGGCCGTGACGGACAGGCCGAGTTCGTTGCGCAGCTTGTGCAGCATGTAGATGCCGCCGAATCCGGCGCCGATGACGATCGCGTCGACGTCCGGGGTATGGGTGGTGCTCATGGTCGCTCCTTGGAGTCGGGGACGGGCGCGGCTCAGCCGCGGTACCACTTCGCGATGGCGGCGATCTCCGCGTCGGCCTCGGGCGCGTTGCCGGCCAGGAACGGGAAGACGTGCTGCATGCCCTCGCCGATCGACAGGGTGACGTCGACCCCCGCCGCCTCGGCCTTCGCCGCGACGCGGGTGGCGTTGTCGAGCAGGGATTCGGCCGAGCCGGCGTTGACGTAGAGCCGGGGGAAGCCGGTGAAGTCGGCGTACAGCGGGTTCGCCAGCGGCGTGCGCGGATCGATCTTGCCGTCCGCGAGCACGCCGGCGATCATGCCGTCGAGCAGCGGCACGCTGATCAGGGCGTCGGTCGCGTCGTTGGTCACCAGCGTGTCGCCGGAGTTCTCCATGTCCAGCCACGGTGAGAACGCGATCACCCGCCCCGGCAGGGGCAGGCCCCGCTCCCGCAGCGCCAGCGGGATGGCGATGGCGAGGTTCCCGCCCGCCGAGTCGCCGACCGTGGTGATGTCGTGCGGGCGGACGCCCCGCTCGGTCAGTGCCGTGAACGCCGCGACACCGTCCTCGACCTGGGCGGGGTGGGGGTGCTCGGGCGCCCGCCGGTAGTCGAGGACGAAGGCGGTGACGCCGGCGGCCTTGGCCACGTGCGCGGCCAGCTTGCGGTGGCTGGACGCCGAGCCCACGGCGAAGCCGCCACCGTGGGTGTACAGCATCACCTGCGAGCTGTCCGCGCCGGCCGGCAGCGCCCAGATGCCGGGCACGCCGCCGACGGTGTCCTCGCGGTAGGTGACGTCCTCGGGCTCCCGCGTGGGCTGGTGCCACTCGTCGAAGATGCTGCGGAACAGGCGCGTGGTCAGGCCCGGCGTGGTGGCGATGATGCCCGCCCAGTCCGCGTAGAGCGCGCGCAGGGCGTCCGCTCCCGCCGACGTGCCCGGCGGGCGGGTCGATGGCGCCGTTGTCATCTGGTTCCTCCTCGAACTCGTCAGGGGCCGCACGGCGGCCGCTGTGGGGTGGGACTCACTGTGGCGAGCGGGCGGCGCCGCCGGTTGTTCCGTTTCGGAACGACCGCGGGTGTTCCAGAACGGAACACCGCACGCGGCCGCGGTGGCGGCTCCGGTGTGTCCGGACAGCTCGGGACGGACTACGAGGCAACGATGCGTCGAGACGACATCCCCCACTCGCCGGACCTGTCGCGGGACCTGTCGCGGGACCAGCGGGAACGGATCCGCCGCACCCGGGAGGCGCTCGTCCGCGGCGGGCTGCTGGCCGCGCCGCCGGGTCGCAGCGGCGTGCCGCGGCACATCGAGCAGAGCCGGCGGCGGTGTGTGGGCGAGGCGGTGCCGGTCACGCCCGACCACGTCGACTACCGCGAACCGGAGGACAACCGGACGACGCTCAGCCGCGCCGCCGAGCCGGTGCTGGAACGGCTGAAGGACAGCCTTGCCGACGTGCCGGTGGCCATGGTGCTGTCCGACGTCACCGGCCGGATCGTGGTGCGCCACGCCGCGGTGCGCCGTCAGCGCGAGGTGATGGACCGGGCACGGGCCGCCGAAGGGTTCGATTACTCGGAACGCTCGATCGGCACGAACGGCATCGGCACGTGGAACGCCGCCCCGTGCTGGTTCGCGGCCCCGAGCACTACAACGCCCTGCTCGAGGACCTCACCTGCGCCGGCACCCCGATCATCGAACCCGGCGCCGGCCGCGTCATCGGCTCGTTCTCACTGGCTCGTGCACGGCTACCTGTCCCTGGACCCGGCGAACACCGCCACACTCGTCGTCGACGAGGACACCGTGCTCGCCAACCGCCTCGGGCTCAGCCACACCGGACCGGACTTGCATCCGTTGCTGTGGCGGTACCTGAGCGAACACGGCCCGGACCGGACCCGGCGCATGCGGGTGCCGCTCGCCGACGGCTCGCACGGCGCCCTGGTCGAACCGATCCGGGACGCCGGCAAAGCCGCTTACAGCGTGAAACTGTTGTCCCGGCACCCGAGCTCGCTGGCAGGCGGCGGCGCCACCGGCGCGGTCACCCCACCCGTGGTCGGTGACCTGCTGCACTTCGACGACCAGGTGAACCGGCAACTCGAGACCGTCGTCCGGCACCGCGAACTGATCGCCCTGACGGGGCCGAGCGGCACCGGGAAGCTCCGCACCGCAGTGCGCGTGCTGGGCCGGCAAGGCACCCCTGATCCGCTGGTCGTCGAACCCCACCTGGAGCCCGGCTGGTTCGGGGACGCCGCGGCGGCTGTCGCGGACGGACGCGGCCTGGTGATCCGCAGGATCCACCACGACCCCGTCCCGTCGGTGGCGCAGGTGCGGGCCCTCGCCGCACGGGGGTCGCGCTCGCGTTCACCGTGGACCTCGACGCCGCCGGTGACGCGGCGGTCGGCCTGGTGCGGCAGGTCGCCACCACCGTGCGGCTGCCGGCCCTCGCGCACAGCCTCGAACACCTGCCCGCGCTGGTCCGGACCGTGAGCGCCGAACTTCCGGAACCGGAGTCGGCGACCACGTTCGCCGCGCCGGCGTGGGACCGGCTGATGTCCTGGCACTGGCGGGGCAACCTCGCCGAACTCCGCAACACCGTGGCCTTGCTCGCCCGCCGCGCCTGCGGGGGCACCGTCGACGACCTGCCCGACAAGCTGCGCACGCCCCGGCGCTCGCTCAGCCTGCTGGAGTCCGCCGAGCGCACGGCGGTGGTCGGGGCGCTGCACGCCGCGGGCGGCAACCGCAGCCGCGCGGCCCAGGCGCTCGGCATCGGCCGCAATACCCTCTACCGCAAGATGCGGGAGTTCGGGATCACCTGAGCGGACCACCCGGCCGGCGGCCCGTCGACGAGCTGCCGGCCGGAGACCGGACTCACGACCGGACGCGCGGGATCCGGACCAGCTTCTTGTTGGCGAACTCGCTGATGCCCAGCTCGGACAGCTCCCGCCCGACGCCCGACCGCTTCACGCCGCCGAACGGCAGATCCGGTGCGCTCTTGCTCGTGCCGTTGATCCACACCATGCCGCACTCCAGGTCCCGGGCCAGCGCGCGGGCCCGCTGGACGTCGGCGGTGTAGATCGAGGCCGCCAGCCCGTACGGCGACTCGTTCGCCAGCGCGACCGCTTCCTCCACCGATCCGGCCTGGTGCACCACGGCGACCGGACCGAACAGCTCCTCGGAGTAGGCCCGCATCCCGGGCGTCACGTCCGTGAGCACCGTGGGCTCGTACCAGGCGCCGGGACCGTCACCGCGGCGGCCGCCGGTGTGCAACGTCGCCCCCTTCGCCAGCGCGTCCGCCACCTGCTCTTCGAGGTCGTCCACCACCTGGTGCGAGGACAGAGGCCCCAGCCGGGTGGCCGGGTCGGCGGGCTCCCCCGGCCGCCACTGCCGCATCCTGGCGACGAACTTGTCGAGGAATGCGGCGTAGACGTCCGCCAGCACGATGAACCGTTTGGACGCGGTGCACGCCTGGCCGCCGTTGAACAGGCGGCCGCCGACCGCGTCGTCGACGGTGCTGTCCAGGTTTTCGCCGTCGAGCACGATGAACGGGTCGGAACCGCCGAGTTCGAGCACGTACTTCTTCAGGTGGCGGCCGGTGATCTCAGCGACCGCGGAACCGGCACGTTCGGAGCCGGTCAGGGACACGCCCTGCACTCGTGGGTCGCCGATGAGGTGCGCGATCTGCCCGCTGTCGGCGAACAGGTTGACGTAGGCCCCGTCCGGCGCGCCGGCCTCGGCGATGAGGGCCTCGACCGCCAGGGCCGCCTGCGGGCAGTTCCGCGCGTGCTTGAGCAGGATCGTGTTGCCGAGCACCAGGTTCGGCGCGGCGAACCGCGCCACCTGGTAGTAGGGGAAGTTCCACGGCATGATCCCCACCAGCACACCGATCGGCTCGGTGCGCACGACCGCTTCGCCGCCGCCCGCGACGTCCAGCTGCCGATCCGCCAGGAACCGCGCGCCGTGCTCGGCGTAGTACTCGTAGATGGACGCGACCAGCGCGACCTCGCCCTTCGCCTGGGTGATCGGCTTTCCCACCTCCAGGGTCAGGATCGCGGCGAGTTCGTCCGCCCGCTCCCGGTGCAGCTGCGCGATGCGGCGCAGCAGGGCCGCGCGCTGCCCGGTTGGCACCTCGCGCCACGACCGGTAGGCGGCGTGCGCCCGGGCCAGGGCGTGCTCCACCTCCTGGTCGGAGGCCGCCGGGAACTCTTTGACGAGCTCGCCGGTCGCCGGATTGATGGTGCGGTAACCGCTCATGGTCTCCTCGTTTCGGTGCGGCGGGTCATGGCGAGCATGCGGCAGGACCGACACCACCGAGGTGTTCCGAATCGGGACACCTCCCGGCCGTGGCCGCGCTGGTACCAAAGATCCACCGGCCAGTTCCCGATGTGAGGTGGGAGAACATGCACGCGTTCGCGGTCACCGGAGAAGGCGCCGACGTCACCGACGTGGAGGTGCCGACTCCGGAGCCAGGCGGCCACGAGGTTCTCCTCAGGGTCGAACGGTCCGGTGTCTGCCACACCGACACGCACCTGCGTCAGGGCTTCTACGACCTCGGCGGTCGTGGCAGCCTCCGGCTGGCTGACCGCGGCATGACGTATCCGCTGGTGATGGGGCACGAGGTGGTCGGCACGGTGGTGCGCATCGGCGACCAGGTGACCGGGCACCGCCCGGGCGACGTGCGCCTGGTGTACCCGTGGATCGGGTGCGGCGAGTGCACCGAATGCGGGCACGGGCGGGACAACCACTGCGCGGCAGGCCGGAACCTCGGTGTCGCCCGGCATGGCGGCTACGCCGAGTACATCCTGGTGCCCGACGAGAAGTACCTGGTCGGGATCCAGGGGCTCGAACCGGGCTGGGCTGCCACGCTGGCGTGTTCCGGCCTGACGGCCTTCAGCGCCGTCCACAAAGTACTCCCGCTGCCCCCGGACGAGCCGGTGGTCGTGATCGGCGCGGGCGGCGTCGGGCTCACCGCCATCGCGACCCTGAAAGCCCTGGGCCACGCGGCCATCTGCGCCGTCGACCTGTCGGCGGAGAACCTGGCGGTCGCGGCGGAACTGGGCGCCACCACCACCGTGGTGGCCACCCACGGCGCCGCGAGCAAGGACATCGTCAGGGCGTGCGGTGGCCCCGTGGCGGCGGCGATCGACTTCGTCAACAACGGGGCCACCGCCACCGCGGCCTTCGACGCCCTCCGCAAGAACGGGCAGCTCGTCCAGGTAGGACTGTTCGGCGGCGAGCTGACCGTGCCCACCGCGCTGATGGCCCTGAAGATGATCACGATTCGCGGCAGTTTCGTCGGCACCCCGGCCGAGCTGTCCGCACTCGTGGACCTGGCCCGGCGCGGCGCGCTGCCGCACATCCCCGTCATCGACGCTCCCCTCACGGCCGACTCCGTGCGCGAGGCCTTGGACAGGCTGGCGAACGGCGGCGTGGGCGGCCGGATCGTGCTCCGCGCGGCGGGTTCGCCGCGCGGATCCTGAAACGCGCTCCACCCGAGGACACCGGTGGTCGGCTACGATGGTCGGTTTCCGGCCGGGGAGGTGTGTCATGGCGGTGCTCGACGACGTTCGCGCGCTCGGCACGGAACTCGAGCGCTCCTATCCGGTCTACGTGCGCGGCCAGCTGAAGTTCCGGGTCGGGCAGATCGTCTACGTCGCGTTCTCCGCCGACGAGACGGTGATGGAGTTCGCGTTCCCGAAGGAGGAACGCGCCGCGCTCGTCGGCGGTGAGCCGGAGAAGTTCCGGCTGCCCGCGCAGTCGGACATGCGGTTCAACTGGGTCCACGCCGTGCTCGCCGCGCTGGACCCGGCCGAGGCCCGCGAGCTCGTCGTCGACGCGTGGCGCATGGTGGTGCCGCAGAAGGTCTCCCGCGCCTACGACCTCGCCCATCCCGGCGGCCCGGGCTGAGTCCCCGAAGGCACCTCTTGCACAGCCGGCCGTCGGCGCAGGACCGCTCGCAGGATCTTGCCGGACACGGATTTCGGGATGGCGTCGAGGAATTGCACGCGCCGCACCTTCTTGTGCGGTGACACCCGCGCCGCGACGTAGCTCATCACCTCCGCGGCGTCCAGCCGGGCGCCGGGGCGGCGGACCACGAACGCCTTCGGGATCTCCTCCCCCTCCTGGTCCGGCACGCCGACCACCGCGGCGTCGTCGATTCCCTCGTGGGCCAGCAGCAGCGCCTCCAGTTCGGCGGGCGGCACCTGGTAGCCCCTGTACTTGATCAGCTCCCTCACCCGGTCGACGATGGTGAACACGCCGTCCGCGGTCACGGTCGCGATGTCGCCGGTGTGCAACCAGCCGTCAGCGTCGAGGGTGGCCGCTGTCGCCGCCGGGTTGTGCGGGCGCTGGGAGCCTTGATTATCGAGCTGGGCGAACTGGTGCAGCGCCACGCCGGCCTCGGAACCCCTGCCGCCGACGCTGGTGACGATCTCCCGCCGCCGTGACCCAACCGGCTGCCCTGCTCACGCTGGCAGTCGGTCTCCCCGTGAGCTCCTCGTGCTACTGGCCCTCGTGCAACTGCGCCAGCGTCGCGAAAAGCAACGAGCAGCCAACCCCCGGTCCGTCGCCGCGATAACCGGCCACGTCGAGTTCGCTGCTACCTGGCTTCGGCTCGCGCTCCCGGCGAGCGCATTCGAAAAGAGCAGCGATGACGAGGCGGGGCTTGACGAGGCATCGGGGAGCCCGGTGGTAGTGCGCTGGCTGAGCCGACGAGAGGCAGCCCGGTGGCTCGCCGTCCGCCGGGCGTTCGGCCGGCTTCTGCGTCAGCTCCGGCGAGCGCCGCGGTGGTCAACGCGCGATGTTGCCAGCAGGCTGCGTTGATCTTGGCTTGATCTGGTGTTGATCGAGCACGGACTCACCGAACCGGACCTGGTGCGCCTCGCCGCCGTCCTCGACGTTGACCTCCGCGAACTCATGCGCGGCCTCCACGCCCCACGATCTCCTGAGGAGTAGCCCAATGACTTCGACCGCCCTGCCGTTGCACGTCACCTCCAACCACACCCTGCGCGTGAAGATCATTGACGCCTGCGGGATGACCTTGAACTGTCACGGGTTGGGGGCCGCTTCCTTGCGTGAGGATTGATGGTCACTATGTCGAAGCGTTACCCGCCCGAGGTTCGGGAGAAGGCCCTGCGTCTGGCTCTTGATCACCTGGAGGAGTAGGGGTCCGCCTATGCCGCTGCGCATGCGATCGGGCCGCGGGCGGATGTGCATCCGGAGACGTTGCGGGTGTGGATCGTGAAGGCGCTCAAGCAGCAGCCCCTGCGGGGCGGGCCGGGCGCGCGGGCCGCTGGTGAGCTGGCGGCGGCTGAGCGTGCCGAGTTGGACAGGTTGCGCAGGGAGAACCGTGAGCTCAAGCAGTCCAATGAGATCCTGAAGCTGGCCTCGGCTTTTTTCGCAATCCAGATCGCGCCCCGGACCTACCGCAAAGCCCGTCGACGGTCGCCATCAAGCCGGGACATCGCTGATGCGCGTGTGGAGAACGCCCTGCGTGGCGTGGCAGGCAAGCCTGAGGCGATGTACGGCGGCGGAAGATGACCCGCTGGCTGCGCCGCCAGGGACATGACGTGGCGTTGTGCACCCCTCGACCGGATCATGCGCCAACTCGGCCTCAACGGAGTGACCAGAGGCCGGGCACCGCGGACCACGATCCGCGCCGCGGACGGCGTGCGAGCCGGTAACCAGCTCAACAGGGACTTCACCGCCCAGGCCCCGAACCAGGCCTGGGTCGCCGACTTCACCTACGTCTCGACCTGGACCGGATGGGCCTACGTGGCGTTCGTGTTCGACGTGTACTCGCGCACCATCGTCGGCTGGACCGCGGCGAACCCGAAAACCACCGCGCTGGTCTCCCAAGCGCTGAACATGGCGATCTGGCGACGTGATCACTACGGGCATCCGGTTGAGCCGGGCCTGATCCACCACAGCGATGCCGGTTCGCAATACACACAGTCGCGTTCACCGAATCCTCTGCAGTGCAAGGACTCTCCGCGTCTATCGGCTCGGTGGGTGATGCCTACGACAACGCGCTCGCCGAGTCCATCATCGGACTGTTCAAAACCGAGGTCGTCAACCGGCACGGACCATTCAAAACCCTCGCCATGGTCGAATACGCGGTCATGGAATGGGTCGACTGGTACAACAACGCCCGCCTCCACTCCCGGCTGGGCTACCTCACCCCCGTCGAGTATGAACACGCCTACTACGCTCAACACCAGCCACGCCAACCGGCGATGGTCTGACACCGAAGCCGGTCCCCAACCCGTGACGGTTCAGGGTGCTGCGGCGCTTTGGGATGACACAAGGCGCACAAGCCTGCCGAGAAAAAGTCCACGGTGGACGAGCATCGGCGGCAAGGTGGCGCGGTGTGCGGCCCGCCGGGCATGCAGTCGTAACAGCGGGCGTTGCGCTGACCCGACCAGGCGACTGGCTTGACGTTGCAACCGGGGCACAGCCTCGGGGGACCACTTTTCACGCGGGGGGCTCTGACCTGTTGCGGCCCAGCCGTGGTGTGATCGCCGGCCCGCCGGTGGTGGCTTCCGTGCGCGCCTTGGGTGCCCGCTCGGCGACTTTGTCCGGTTCGCAGACCAGGAGGTCGGTGGGCTGGCAACCCAGCACCGAGCACAGCACGTCCAGGTCATCGAGCCGGATGGTGGTCGGCGTTGTGGTCCACCAGCCCGACATCTTCCCGGCGCTGATCTCCAGCCCGGCCTCAGCCAGGCGACGCCGCAACTCGGAGGACTTCCAGATCCCTGCCTCGGCGGCCTTCATCCTCAGATTCCAGCGCATCGGATCACCCTTCCCGATCAATCAGCCGCGCCGCGATCCGGTCGTTGGCGACCGCCCAGGCATGTTCGATGTGGTCGTCGTGGACGTGCACGTAGCGGGTCGTCGTGGACAACCACTCGTGGCCCAGGAGTTCTTGCACGGCTTTGAGGTCGACGCCTCGGGCATACAGCGACGAGGCGCAATAGTGCCGCATGCCGTGTGGCGACAGACGCCCGCTCCACGCCGGGAGGTGCTTCGCGACTGCCCCGGTGAATCCCGATCGCAACGAGTTGACGCCCGCGCGCCGACAGCGTCCGGTGTCCCGGTCGCGGCGTTCGCTGGGCAGCAGTGGCGCGTCCGGATCCGCCCAGTCATCACCGAACTGGTGGCGCACATCGGTCAACCACCACGTGAGCAGCGCGTCGGCGCCGTTGCTCGCGGGAACCAGTCGCGTCTTGTGGCCGCGGCCACGGCTTCCTTTGCCGTAGCGGACGTGCAGTTTGCCGAGTTCCCCCAGATCCGGCCGCCAGTCCCGCACGTCGAGCATGGTGGTTTCGGTGATACGCAGCCCGACCCGACGCCACAACGACGCTGCCAGGTAATCCCGAGCCGCCGGCAGGTACTTCCGCGGTCTGGGCACCACCGTGCGCCAACCAGTGAACAGCAGGTCGACATCGTCATCGGACGGCGGAACCCGGGCCTGGCCGTAATCCCGATTGACCGGCCGGTTGAACTCATCGATGGGCTGTACCAGCACATGGCCCGTCAACGCGTGGACGTCGCCCTGGTAGCGGGCGATCAGGAAGTCGAACAACTGCGCCAGCGCGAGCGACTTCTTGTAGACAGTGGATCGTGCCAGTCCCCGAGCCTTGCGCTGGTCACGCAAGAACCTGTCGGCATCCTCGGCGTGCGCCGTCCACAACGGACGTCCAAGGAAGCGCGCAAACTCGAAGATCACCATCCGGTCCTGCCGGATCGTTTCATCGCCCACCGCGGCCAGCAGATACTGGTCAATCAGTTCCTGCTCGAAGTCCTCCAGGTCCTGCGGAGTACACAACCGTCGCCCGCTGCTCAGCGACCGGACCACCGCGAGCGCCATCCACACCCCGATTCACCAGGAGCGACCATGCGTCGCGATGTCCGACGATCTTTCAGCAATCCCGACCAAACGTCAACCTATCCTCGCGATCGCGCGAACCCACGGCTACCTGCAAGAAGGCGTGACCAGGGCTTCTCCAGCCCGGAGGAACTCGTAAGTGTTCTGACAGTCACCTTCGCGGCCGAGGGCCCCGGCAGCGTCGTGGACGAGATCATGCGCCGCGCCTGGCTCTCCGGCGCCCGGCTGCTGGCAGTCCGGCGCGACGACGTGCCGGGCGGTGGAGACATCGCGGGGACGCTGCGCTACACGCCGACGGCGTGACGCCGGTCGGCTCGGTTTACAGGCCGCGCGCGAGAAAACCCGCCCTCTGAACAGCTTGGCGGCAGCTCGATTGCCCCTGCCCGTGATCTGAACCGCCACGGGTCCTGCGAGATCGAAAATCGCCGGCACCTCGGACGAGCCACGCGAGCCAGTCCGAAATGTCCACGATCGACGTTAGCGACGTGCCGGTCAGCGCGCGTTTCGCCGCCGTTCATCCAGCGGGCCGGGCCGAGTCACTTGCTGTGCCTAAGTTCCGGGGGCCGAGTTGTGAAGGAGCTGAGAAACCCATGCAGACTGTCCGGGCTCGCGGGATCAGCAAATACTTCGGGGACATCGTCGCGCTCGACGGTGTCGACCTGGATGTCGCTCCGGGACAGATCCACGGCCTGGTGGGCCCGAACGGCGCCGGGAAGACGACGTTGCTCGGCTTGTTGCTGGGCCTCGCCGTCGCCGACGAGGGCGACCTCGAAATCCTCGGCACGCCTGCCCCGGCTGCGCCGCACGGGGTCGCCGGATTCGTCGACGGCCCCGGCCTGTACCCGTCGCTGACCGCGCGCCAGAACCTTACCGCGCTGGCCCGCCTCCGCGGTCTCGACACACGAACAGCCGGGATCGACGACGTGCTCGGCCAGGTCGGGCTCACCGATGTCGCCGACGACCGGGTCCGCGGGTTCTCCCTCGGCATGCGCCAGCGGCTCGGGCTGGCCGCGGCCCTGCTCACCGCACCCCGGCTCCTGGTGCTCGACGAGCCGTCCAACGGCCTCGACCCGGCAGGCAAGAACCACGTCCACGCCGTCCTGCACCGCCTGGCCGGCGAGGGCACCACCGCGGTGCTCTCCAGCCACCGCATGGACGACCTCGAGGCGCTGTGCTCCGAGGTCACCATCCTCGCCACCGGCCGCGTCGTCTTCTCCGGCCCCCTGGGCAAGCTCGCGGCCGAGAGCCAGGAACTCGACTACCGGCTGCGCACCTCCGACCCGGGCGCGGCCCGCGACGTCGCCGCCGCCACCCCGGGCGTCCGGCTCGCCGACAACGCCGCACGGGACACCGGCGACGCGCTCGTGGTGCGCGCCCCGGTGCCCGCCCTCGACGAACTCGTGGTCCGCCTCGCCGGTGCGGGCATCGCGGTGCGCGAACTCGCCCCCGTCGTCTCGCCGCTCGAAGCCGCATTCCTCGCCCTCACCGACCACCAGGAGTCCCACCGATGACCGCGACCGTGTCCGACGCGCCCGCCGCGCAGCCGGTCCCGGTCTTGCGCGGCTACCACTTCGAACTGGTCAAGCTCACCTCGCAGTGGCGGATCCGCCTGCTGGTCCTGGCCTGCTGGATCGCCCCCGCGGTGTTCGTCGCGGCGGTGAGCCTGCAGAGCTCGCTGCCCGTGGACACCCTCTTCGGCCGATGGATGAACGCCACCGGCTGGGCGGGTTCGCTGGTGATGCTCGGCTTCGCGGGCAGCTACGCGCTCCCCCTGCTGACCTCGGTGGTCGCCGGCGACGTGTTCGCCGCAGAGGACCGCCTCGGCACCTGGCGGCACCTGCTGGTGGCGGTCCGGTCGCCGCAGCGGATCTTCACCGCCAAGGCGCTGACCGCACTCACCGTCATCCTGGTACTCGTCGCCGGGATGGCGTTGTCCAGCGCCGTCGGCGGGATCCTGGCGGTCAGCGGCGGCCGCCTGGTCGGACTCGACGGCCACCTGCTCGCTCCCGCGGACGCCGCCGGAAAGGTGGCCCTCGCCTGGGTCTGCGTGCTCGCCCCGACCCTGGCGCTGGCCGCGATCGGCCTCCTCGGTTCTGTCGCGTTGGGACGGTCGCCGATGGGTCTGCTGCTGCCCGCGGTCGTCGCACTGGTGATGGGGCTGGCCCAGATGCTGCCGCTGCCGGTCGCCGTGCGCCTGGCCCTGCCCACCTACGCCTTCATCGCCTGGAACGGCCTGTTCACCGCTCCCGCCCAGCTCGGGCCGCTGCTGATCAGCGTCGCGATCGGTCTCGTGTGGGCGGTGGCGGCCACCGCGCTGGCGTACCTGGTGTTCCGGCGCCGGGACTTCACCAACCTCACCGACGACGGTTCCGCCCGCCGCGCGCTCACCCTCGGCGCGCTGCCGCTGGCCGGGCTCCTCGCCGTGACAGTCGGGGCCGTCGCGGTCTCGGTGCCCGCCGCGGGTTCCGGCATTGGGCAGGACAAGCTCCAGCGGTCGGTGGCCACGGCCTTCGCCCACCTCTACCGCCTGCAGACCACGCAACTCAACCGGCCCGACGTGACCGAGGACCAGCTGGGCGCCACGGCGGCCTGCACCAAGGGCGACGGCCTGGTCGCCCCCGAAGGCCCCGGCAACGAATGGCGTTGCGTCGTCTCCTGGCACCTCCCCGGCATCGAGGCCACCGGCACCGCCATCTACCAGCTCGATGTCACCCCGGACGGCCGGTTCGTCGCCGACGGCGACGGCCCGAAGGAAGTCAACGGCTACTTCCAGGTGCACACCCCCACCGGGGACACCCCGAACCCCCTCTGGCAGTTCGACGGCAACGTCGAACTCCTCCCCACCACCACGAAGGGATAGTCAATGCAGGTAACACGCCGCAGACGGCGTGCCGAGCAGGGCCGGTCCGGCGCGCCCGGCCGCCGCGCCCGGCTCGCGACAGCCGGCGCCACCGCCCTGGCGCTCGCCGCCACCGGCACCGGGATCGGTGCCGCGCAGACCCAGCAGTTCGGTGAGGACCAGGTCGGCCAGGTCACCGACCGGGGCCAGGTCGTCTCCGCCGACCAGTACATCGACCCGATCGGCGACCGCCTGGTCCTGAACGACGGCAAGATCATGTCGTCCGCGGTGAGCCCGGACGGCACGCACCTCGCCGCCGCCATCACCGACGGCGGCCTGGCACTGTCCATCGTGGACCTCAGGGGCTGGAAGGTGCAGCAGCTCGTCGGCAACTCCGCGTCGGCGAACCTGCGCATCCCGGGCAACGACGTGGGCCAGGAAGGCCCCACCTACTCACCCGACGGCAAGCAGCTGTGGCTCGGCCAGAGCGACGGCTACCGCAGGCTCACCGTGAACCCGGACGGCAGCGTCGCCAACCCGGTCTTCGTCCCCATCCCGGCGGACGGCCCCCGGCACGCGCTCGTCGGGCAGGCTGTGTTCTCCCCCGACGGGTCCACTGTGTACTCCGCGGTCAACGGCCAGAACCGGGTGGTCGCGATCAACGCGGCGACCGGCGCGATCCAGCAGAGCTGGGCCGTGGGCAACGCGCCGCGGGACCTGGCGCAGGTCGGCACCAAGCTCTACGTCAGCAACGAGGGCGGCCGCCCGGCCCAGCCGGGCGAGCCGACGCTGAAGTCCTACAACACCCAGGTTCCCGCCGACCCGTCGACCGGTGCCACCACCACCGGCACGGTCAGCGTCATCGACCTCGCGAACCCGGCGGCCGCGCCCCGCAGCGTCGACGTCGGCCTGCACCCGACCGCCCTGTACGCCAAGAACGGCGCGCTGTTCGTCACCAACACCGCCACCAACGACGTCTCGGTCATCGACACGGCCAGCGACAAGGTCGTCCAGACCATCGCGACCCAGCCGTGGCCGGAGGCATCAGTGGGCTACGAGCCCGACGCGGTGACCCTCACCGACGACGGGCACCTGCTGGTGACGCTTGGCCGCGCCAACGCGGTCGCCGTCTACCGCTACACCAGCCCGCTCGAGCCGGTCAGCTACGTCGGCCTGCTCCCGACCGACTACTTCCCCGCCGAGATCACGACCGTCGGCAACGACGTGCTGGTGTCCAACACCCGCGGCATCGACGCCCGCCGCCCCACCACCGCGGCCGGGCACGCCACCCACGACACCACCGCCAGCCTGCAGAAGTTCCAGCTGCCCAGCGACGCCGCGATCCACGGCTACACGGCGAAGGTCTTCCAGCAGAACGGGTGGATCGGCAACTCCGTCCAGCTCGCCAAGGACAACAGCAGCAAGACCCCGGTGCCGGTGCCGCAGAAGCTCGGCGAGCCGTCGACGATCAACCACGTGTTCCTGATCGTCAAGGAGAACCGGACCTACGACCAGGTCTTCGGTGACATGCCGGAGGGCAACGGCGACCCGGCGCTGGCGCAGTTCGGCGAGAATGTGACGCCGAACCAGCACGCGCTCGCCCGCCAGTTCGGGCTCTACGACAACACCTACGACATCGGAACGAACTCCGCCGAAGGCCACAACTGGCTGATGCAGGCCGACAACCCGGAGTACACCGAGTCCTCGGCTGGTGAGTACACCCGCAGCTACGACACCGAGGACGACGCGCTCGGGCACCAGCGGACGGGCTTCATCTGGTCCGGCGCCCAGGCGGCCGGGAAGTCGGTGCGCAACTTCGGCGAGTTCCAGCAGTTCCTGACCAAGCCCGCGGGCGCCACCTGGCAGAACCTGTACTGCGACACCAGGAACATGCAGGCAACAGGCCAGAACACGACCTACCCGATGGTGTCGTCCTCGCCGATCCCGTCGCTCAACGACGTGTCGGTGCACGGGTTCCCGAAGTTTGACACCAGTGTGCCGGACATCTACCGTGCCGAGATCTGGAAGCGTGACTTCGCCCAGAACGGGCCGGCGAACCTGAACATGTTCTGGCTGTCCAGCGACCACACCGGTGGCCCGCCCAACGGCGCCGCCCAGGTCGCGGACAACGACGCCGCGGTCGGCGAGATCGTCGACACGATCTCGCACAGCCCGTACTGGAAGGACTCGGCGATCTTCGTCGTGGAGGACGACTCGCAGGCCGGCCTCGACCACATCGACGGTCACCGCGCGCCGATCCAGATCATCAGCCCGTGGGCGCGGCACGGGGTGGTCGACAGCCACTACTATTCGCAGATCACGATGATCCGGACCGTCGAGCAGATCCTCGGGATCCACCCGATGAACCAGAAGGACAGCGCGGCGACGCCGATGGGCGCGGCATTCACCCAGACGCCGGACTTCACGCCGTTCACCGCGCTGCCCAACCGGACCTCCCTCACCGCGGGCCTGAAGACGCTGCCCCCGTGCGGCGCGGACGTGCCCGCTCCGCAGAACGCCACCGCCGCGGCCGTCGCGCCGGACGCGGTGCCCGCGGACAAACAGCAGGTGGCGGCACAGTGGACGGAGTGGCAGTCGCACCAGCGCCTGACCGGGCCGGACGCCGTGCCGGACTACGCCAACCCCGCGCAGATGGACCACTTCACCTGGTACCAGACGCACGGGTGGGCCCAGCCCTACCCCGGTGAGGACCGGATCTACGCCCCGGAGCAGGTTCCGGGCGCCTACATCCCGTCCTCGGAGTCCGAGGGCTGACAGATTGTTGCCCGAGAGGCCCCCGTCCGGAGCGCATCCGGGCGGGGGCCTTTCCACGTGGTGCGAAACCCGCGGACAAGACCGCATTCCGGTCATGCACCGGCGCACAGTTCATGGCGAACCGTGTTCACACGCCAGATTCCTCCATTTACCGCACTTTTCGCCGGCCGGCTTCCCCTCCCCTGTAACGCGGCGGCGCGAGTGCGATCAGGTTCGACGCGAACGCGCGCGTCACCGGCGCCTACCGGATCCTGTGGGGCACCAACCGCCACTGCGCCGGCGGTGCCACCCCGTGGAACACCCGGATCTCCTGCGAAGAGGTCGACACCGGCTACTGCTGGGAAGCGGAATACCTGGTCCGCAGCGCGCTACACGGTTCGCGGCAGCGGGCGTCGCCAGAGCGGTGCTGCTGGTCGACAGGACGAGCGAAAGCAGATCAGCCGCCGTCTACCGGCGCTGCGGCTTCCACCCCACCTTCACGTTCGAGATCTGCGAGAGACCGGCGAGCGAGCATCGGTGATTCGCGCTCGCGGATGTCCGTGTCTCCGTGATGGCTTGACCAGGAGCAGGCGATTGGTCTGCTCCTGTAGGGCGCCAGCTGTGGGGCACCATGAGTTCCTCCTGACCGACGATCAGCAGGTCGCGGAGATCACCCGGTTCAAGGCCGGGCGCGGCTGCATCCGCTGACACATGGGTGGTCCGCGCGCAGCGGTGGGGTCCCGAGCAACTCGAAGAACGCGACCAGAGCCTTTGTCGTTGCCCGGCGCCGCCCAGACCACCCTGCCGGTGTCGTGATCCACCACCACGGCGAGATACGCGGGTGACCGCCTCGCATCAGAGACTCGGTCGCGTGCCCCCGGGTGGTCAGCCGTCCATGATCATGAGGGCGTCGTCCAAGGAGGTTCTCGATTCCGGCGTGTCGAGGGATACCCCGAGTATCCGTTCGATCGTCTCCAGTCTGCTGTAGAGCGTGGGACGGCTCAGCCCGGTGAGCTCGGCGGTACGGGCTTTGGACCCGCCGGAGACCAGGTAGGTGCGCAGCAAAGTCAGCAGAGCGCCGTGTGAGCGCGCGTCGTGGTCGAGCAAGGCGCCGAGCTCCCGTTCGGCGAACGCCTGCGCCCGATGGTCGTCGCGCAACAAGGTCAGCAGTCCGCGAAGCCGGACGTCCGGCGACCGCAGCAGCCGTCGCGACTCACGAGGCCGAGCCCGGCTTCGGCGACGTGGCCGGCTTCGTCCAGACCCTGCGCGGCGTGCACGAGCGCGCCGGACGGCCGTGCCGTCCCGGCGACCCACTCCTCCGTCACGCCCGGCCCGATTCCCTGTCACACACCGCGGCGAGCGCGGATTCCGCTTTGGCGCAGGAAAACACCGCGGTCACCGTGCCTTCCCGCGGCAGGGAGACGATCGCGGTGTGGCCGGCTGTGGTGATGGCGCGGCGCGTCGCGCGTGAGCCCGAGTGCCTCGGCGCGGGCCAGGGCTTCGCTGTCGTCGGTGGTGCGCCCGGCACGCAGGTCGTCCAGCAACCCGCCGTGGTGCCTGCCCTACGAGGGCATCACGTTCCTGCTGGATTATGCGATGCAGGTGCAGGGACTGGGCCGCACGTTCGAGGACCATCGTGACACGTGCCCGGTCCCGCACGGGTTCGGGCAGCAGGAGCCGCGCCCACCGTTCCGGGCCGAGCCCCACCTCGACGGAGGCCCACTCCTCGGCCGCCGGATCCGCCTCCTGCCGTCGCGATCGCTCCGCCCACTGGGCGAGCAGGGGCGCGGTCGGCCTGCCTGCCGCGCAGAAGGTGAGGACACGCCTGTTGAGGTCTTCCAGAACCAGCGGCTGACCGACGAGCTGGGACGCCTGGGGGACGATGTCCGTGGATGAGGCGCACGCGATGTTGCACGAGGTGAACACCTCGTGCGTGGTCCGCGCGAACTCGACCTCCGCATAGCGGTCGGCGACGATCCGTTGTGGACCTCTTGGGTGACCTCGACGAAGCGGATCGCCTTCGACAAGGTCACGACCGGAAGGCCCGCGTCGTCGGCGAACTCGGCCAGGTAGCGCGGCACCTCCGCCAGCTGGGTACCGAGTTCGACGACGAGCCCGGACACGTCGTGCTGGGCGAGGATGTCCAGGTCGGTCCTGACCTTGGCCGGCTCGCCGACCAGCGGAAGGCCCGTGGTCAGCAGCAGCTCGCCCCCTTCGAGCAGGCCGGTGGGGTCGCTCCACTCGCTGACGTGCACCCATCGCACGGCACGGTCGAGATGAGCTCCCCCACCGACGACCTCGGGCACGCCCCTCCGGAGGACGGGCAGGGCGAGCACGTCGCGAACTGTCGGTAGCACTGTCACAGTGTAAAGAATCTGGCGACCTGTTTACGACACGACGGGCGGTACCTCGGCACGCTGTCCTTGACGGACCGATCTCGCGAGTGAGGACGACATGCCACACACCATCGCCCACTGGACCGACACAAGCCGTACCCGGGCACGAGCGGGAACACCACGCCGGTGACGAACCCCGCGACCGGCGCGATCACGGGCCACGTCGCGCTGGCCGGCGTCCCGGACGCCCGGCACGTGATCGGTGCCGCGACCGCGGCGTTCCCGAGGTGGCGCGAAACCTCGCTCACCAAGCGCACGGCGATCCTGTTCCGGTTCGGTGAGTTGCTCAACGAGCGCAAGGAAGAACTCGCGGCCATTATCACCACGGAGCACGGCAAGGTCCGCTCGGACGCGCTCGGCGAGATCAGCCGCGGTCAGGAAGTCATCGAGTTCGCCTGCGGTATCGCGCACCTGCTCAAAGGCGGCCTGAGCGAGAACGCCTCGACCTCGGTCGACGTCAGCTCGCTGCGCCAGCGGCTCGGGCCCGTGGCGATCATCTCGCCGTTCAACTTCCCCGCGATGGTCCCGATGTGGTTCTTCCCCATCGCCATCGCCGCCGGTAACACCGTGGTGCTCAAGCCAAGTGAGAAGGACCCTTCGGCGTCGCTGTGGCTGGCGAAGCTGTGGGCCGAAGCCGGGTTGCCCGACGGCGTGTTCAATGTACTGCAGGGCGGCAAGGACGCGGTGGACGAACTGCTGACCAACCCTGACGTCAAGGCGGTGAGCTTCGTCGGGTCGACGCCGATCGCGCTCACCTGCATCTCCGGCATCGTGTTCCCGTACTGCTCGGAGGTGTACCCGACCGCGATTCGCGCCACCGGCGCCGGGCTCGCCTCGACGGCGGGTAACGCGGGCGGGCTCACCGCACCGGTCGTCATCGGCCTGGCGTTCGGCTCGATCGGGTTCGTCGGCGTGTTCGCGGTGATGGCCGCGCTGCTGGCCGTGGGCGCGCTCGTCATCCGGCTGTTCGGGCCCCGCGTCACCGGCAAGACGCTGGAGCAGGTCTTCGCCGACGAGACCGCCCGGACCGCCCGGACCGCCACGCCTAGCACGCTCGAAGGGAGCGCGTCGTGACGCAGGCCCCCGTCCCGCGGAGGCGGATCTACCTCGCGACGGTCTTCGGCCACCTCGTCGAGTGGTACGAGTTCTCCGTGTACGGTTTCGTCGCCGTCCACATCGGAGCGACGTTCTTCGCCGGCGCCGACCCGATGGCCCGGCTGCTGGCCACCTTCGGCGTGTTCGGCTTCACCTCCGGGTTCCGCCCGCTTGGGCGCCCTGTTCTTCGGCCCGCTGGCCGACCGCATCGGCCGTCGTCCGGTGCTGGTCACGGTGCTGCTGCTGATGTGCGGGGCGACGTTCGCGATCAGGCTGCTGCCCGGGTACGCCACGCTCGGCATCGCCGCGCCGGTGCTGCTCGTCGTGTTGCGCGGGCTGCAGAACTTCTCCGATCGAGAACCGGACGCCCGGGCGGCGCGCCTACTACGGGAGCTGGCAGACGATCACGATCGTGCTCGGCATGATGGTGGCCAGCCTGTCCGCGCTGCTGTTCACCGAGGTGCGCTCCGCCGCCGCGCTGGAGTCGTGGGGCTGGCGGGTCCCGTTCCTGATCGCGCTGCCGCTGGGCCTGATCGGGCTCTACATGCGACTGCGGCTGGACGAGACACCGGAGTTCGCGCAGGTGGCCGCCTCCGGCGAGCACGAACGCGCCCCGCTGCGCGCCACCCTGCGGCACGACTGGCGGTCGATCCTGCGGATCGCCGCGCTGGTGTGCTCGCCGACGATGTGCACCTACGTGCTGCTGGTGTACGGGCCCACGTTCCTGACCACCGAGCTGAAGGTGCCCGCCGCGCAGGCGAAGCTGGCCGGGTTCGCCGCGATGGTCGTGATGATGGTGCTGACCGTGGTGTTCGCGCGCCTGTGCGACCGCGCCGGGCGCAAGCCGTTCCTCATCGCCGGGGCGATCTGGGTGCTGGTCACCGCGCCGCTGGGGTTCCTGCTGCTGCACCGGCTGTCGTTCGGGTTCCTGGTGCCCGGGCTGCCGCTCGTGGTGATCGGCGAGGCGCTGATGCTGGCGCCGCAGCCGGCGATCTTCGCCGGGCTGTTCCCCACCGCCCGCCGGTACAGCGGGGTCGGCATCGGCTACAACATCGGCGTGGTGCTCCTCGGCGGCGCGGGCCCGCTGGTCGCCACCGCCATCGTGCAGGCCACGCAAAGCACCTACGCGCCCGCGGGGTACCTGGCGTGCGGCGCGCTGATCAGCCTGATCGCGGCGATCTGCACGCCGGAGACGCTGCGGCGCGACCGGACGTCCACCGCGAGCTGAACGACCGGAGACCCCCGCAGCCGGCTGCGGGGGTCTCCGGCGTCAGCGGGGCGCGATCACCCGCAGCTGCAGCATCGCGGCGAAGCGGGCCTCCGGGTCGGACAGGTCCAGCTGCGCGACCTCGGCCAGGCGCCGCAGCCGGTAGCGGAAGGTGTTGGGGTGCACGTAGACCGCGTTGGCGGCCGCGTTCACGTCGCCGAAGGAGTCCAGCCACGCGCGCAGCGTCTCGACCAGGTTGGTGTTGTGCTGCCGGTCGTAGTCGAACAACCGGGCGACCGGGCCGGTCGGGCGGTCGCCCCGTGCGGCGACCAGGTCGCGCGGCTCCAGCAGCAGCGCCTCCACCTGGACGTCGGCCAGGCGGGCGACCCGGCGGCCGGTGCGCGGTTCCGCCCGCAGCACCCGCAGCGCCCGGTCCGCGCTGGCCCGGGCGCCGGCCAGTGCCGCGACGTCCTCGGCGACCGGTCCGATCGCGACGACCGCAGGCACCCGCTCCCCCACGCGGTCCACGAATTCGGTCGCGATGGACACCGCCCACTGCTCGCCGTCGCCCTCGCCCTCCACCGGGACCAGCCCGTAGGCCACGTCCCCGACGAGGGCGCTCGCGGCACGCGGGTGCACCGCGGTCAGGTGCATCGCGAGGCCGTCGCTCACCCGTTGCAGTTCGGTCGCCACCCCGGCGTCGTCGCGCTCGCCGGGGCCGCGGTCGGCGAGCGCGAGCGCCAGCACCACCACCGGACGGCCCGCCAGCCCCAGCCGGGCCATGGCCTCGCGTGCTCCGGCGCCGCCTTCGAGCGCGGTGCTGAGCAGTTCGGCGCGTAGGCGGCGGGACACGTCGGTGCCCGCGCGGACCCGCAGCATGTGCAACGCGACGAGCCGCGCCGCCTCCCGCAGCGCCTGCTCGCGTTCGGCGCTGAGCGGCTCCCGGACCGCCGCCCAGATCGAGCCGAGCACCTCGTCGCCCGCCCGCACGGCGACGGCGACCCGGGGCATCGTGAGGCCGTCGAGGTTGACCAGCGCGTCGACGTAGACCAGCCGGTCGCTGCGGTACAGCTCGCGGAACACGCCCCGGTCGGTGAGCATCCGGGCGAAGCGTTCCGGCACCTGCCGTCCCAGGATCGTCTCCACCCGGGACGGGTCGGCTTCGTCCTGGCGGCCGGAGAACGCCAGCACCCGCGAGCGCGGGTCCTCGATCGTCACCGGCGCGTCGATCAGCTCCGCGATCGCGTTGGCCACCGCGAACAGGTCGCCGGAGGGGACGCCGCCCAGCATCTCCGGCTCGGCCTGGCCGACGTCGCCCTCGGCGAGCAGCGCCCGCAGCATCGCGGCCAGCTGCGCCCAGGACGCCCCGCGCGTCAGGCCCAGCAACACCACGCCGGTCTCGTCGACGGCGGCGGTGACCTCCGCCGGCACGGCGACCGGCGCGCGCACCACCAGCCCCGCCGCCTCCTGCTTGCCGAGCCCGCGCAGCAGGCGGACAACGTCCGCCGGCTCGCGGACGCCCACGCCCAGCACGAGCGCGTGGCGGGGCAGCACGGGTTCCTCGAACGGGTCGTGGATCGCGACGCCACCGATGTCCCCGGCGCCGCCCGGGTCACCGTGGACGAGGTCGAGCAGCGTGCCACCGAGGTCGTCGAGGACACGGACCACACCGGCGCTCACCGCGACGCCCCACCTCCTCGCCGGCTCAGCAGGCCACCCGCTCGGTCGCCGTCGTCACCTCGGCCAGCAGCTCCGGCACCGGATCCACCCCGATGCCCGGCCCCGCGGGCACGTCCAGGTGCCCGCCGGAGAGCACGAACGGCTCGATGATGTCGGTGCGATAGTAGCGGTCGGAGGCGGAGGTATCGCCGGGCAGCGTGAAGCCGGGCAGCGCCGCGAGCGCGACGTTGGCGGCGCGGCCCAGCCCGGATTCGAGCATGCCGCCGCACCACACCGGCACGCCGTTGGCGGCGCACACGTCGTGCACCCGGCGGGCTTCCAGGTAGCCGCCGACCCGGCCGGGCTTGATGTTGACGACCTGGCACGCGCCGAGCGCGATCGCGTCCGCGGCCGACTTCGCCGACACGATCGACTCGTCCAGGCACACCGGCGTGGCCAGCCGCTTGGCGAGCTCCGCGTGCCCGAGCACGTCCTCCTCGTCCAGTGGCTGCTCGATCAGCAGCAGCCCGAACGGGTCGAGCCGGGCCAGGTGCCGCGCGTCGGCGAGGGTGTACGCGGTGTTGGCGTCGACCTGCAGCAGCACGTCGTCGCCGAAGCGTTCCCGGACCGCCCGTACCGGCTCGACGTCCCACCCGGGCTGGATCTTCAGCTTGATCCGGACGTACCCGGCGTCGAGGTAGCCGCCGACGGTGTCGAGGAGTTCGCCGACCGAACCCATGATCCCGACCGACACCCCGCACGGCACGCGGTCGCGCACCGCGCCCAGTTCCCGCGCCAGCGGGCGGCCTTGGGCGCGCAGCTCGGCGTCGAGCACCGCCATCTCCAGCGCGGCCTTGGCCATGCGGTGTCCCTTGAACGGTGCCAGCACCCTGCCCACCGCGGTGGCGTCGAGGTGGTCGGCGGCCGCGAGCGCGGGCACGAAGAAGCGCCGCAGCACGTCGGCCGCGCCGTCCACGTACTCCGGCGAGTAGAGCGGGTCGGCCAGTGCGCCGCATTCGCCCCAGCCCACGGCCTCGTCCGTCTCGACCCGCACCAGCAGGATGTCGCGGGCGGTCTGCGTGCCGAACGAGGTCCGGAACGGAGCCACCAGCGGCATCTCGATGCGGCGCAGTTCCACTCCGGTCAGTTTCACGCGCTGTCCTCCTTCGCCACGCGGGTGACGACGTACCACCCGGTCCTGTCGAATCCCGCGACGCGCGCGCCCTCGGCCAGCAACGTGCCGAGCGTGTCGCGCACCGCGATCCGCCACTGCCACGCCAGACGCGGGTCCGCGCGGCGCAGCGTCTCGATGTCCCGCGGGGCGGCGACCAGCAGGGCCGGCCCGTCGAGACTGCCGGCGCGGGGTGTGTCGTTCTCCACGCCGAGCGCCACGACCGCGCCGGGCGGCGCGCTGACGCGGCGGGGTGTGCCGTCGCAGGCTGCTTCGACCTCGGGGGCGCCGATGCGCCAGTGCACCAGCAGCCGGTCGGTGTCGTCGTCGCCGTTGATGTGGTCGTGCATCCCGCCGTAGAAGTTCGGCAGGTACTCCACGGCCTCGGCGGCGAGCTTGCCGAGGTTGAAGTAGGCGTTGCGGCTCACCAGCGGGTCGAAGGTCCACTCGATCACCGAGATCCCCCGCGGCAGCGCCCAGGCGCGCTGGTGCAGCTTGAGCGCCAGCCCGACGCTGCGCCCGGCCATCACCGGGGCCACGCCCGCGATGTGGCTGTGCATCACGCCGGGCGTGCCGAAGAACCCGACGCAGGCGCCCACCAGCTCGTCCCCGACGAAGGCGCCGGAGACGTAGTTGCCCGCCTTGGTCAGCGCGCGCATGAGTTCGGTGGTCACCGGCGGGTTGGCCGGATCGGGGCGCCAGATCAGGTCGAATAGCCGGTACACCGCCTCCAGCTCTCGCAGTTCGGCGACCTCGCGGACGCGGACGCCCGCCGCGACCGCCGCCTTGGCCGCGGCCTCCTCGGGACTGGTCCTCACCGGCGCGCGTCCGTCAGCAGGTCGGCGACCAGTGCCGACACCAGCGCGGTGCGGCCGGGCAGCTCGCCGATCCGCACGTGCTCGGTGTCGGCGTGCGCTCCGCCGCCGACGGCACCCAGCCCGTCGAGGGTGGGCACCCCGGCGCCCGCGGTGAAGTTGCCGTCCGAGGCTCCCCCGACCGCGGCGGCGGTCAGCGGCGCCAGGCCGAGCGTGGCCGCCACCTTCTGCGCGCGGGCGAACAGCGCGGCCGACGACTCCGCTTCCATCGGGGGCCGGTTGGGGCCGCCCAGCACCTCCACCACCGAACCCTCCACAGCGGACTCCAGCGCCCGCATCCGCTCGTCCACCCTGGACTGCTCGGCCGCGCTGCGGACGCGCACGTCGACCGCGAACCGCCCGTCGGCGGGCACGGTGTTCGCCGTGGTGCCTGCGGACAGCACGGTCGGCGTCACGCTCGTGCCGCGCTCGGCGTCGGCGAGACCCGCCACCGCCAGGATCTGGTGTGCCAGCTCGACGGTGGCGTTGACGCCGCGTTCCGGTTCCAGTCCGGCGTGCGCGGCCCGGCCCTTCACCCGGACCTGGTACAGCGACACGCCCTTGCGCTCGGTCTTGAGCGCCCCGCCGTCGGCGGACGCCTCCAGCACCAGCGCGGCGGCGCAGCCCGCGGCCTCGTCCTCGATCAGGGCACGCGAGCTGGGCGAGCCGAGCTCCTCGTCACCGGTGATCAGGATGGTCACCCCGGCCCGGTCGCCGAGCGCGGCCACGGCGTGCAGGGCCATCACCGCCCCGGCCTTCATGTCGAAGCAGCCGGGCCCGCGCAGCACGTCACCCTCCACTGTGTACGGATGCGTGGTCAGGGATCCGAGCGGCCACACGGTGTCGTGGTGGCCGAGCAGCAGGACCCGCGCCGGGCCGCGGCCGAACCGCCAGCACAGGTGGGTCCACCCGTCGCGGACGATCCGGTCCGGCGGCGCCCCGAGGAGCCGCTCGCCGATGCGCGCGAGCGTGTCCGCGCTCGCGGCCACGGCCGCGTGGTCCGCGGACGGCGATTCGCGGGTGACCAGCCGCTCGATGTCGTCGAGCATCGCGGGCAGGTCCGGGAACGGCATGCTCACACCACCTTCGGTGTGGCCCGCACGCCGTGGTGCACGTACCGCTCCCCGGTGGGCAGCGTGTAGAACGTGACCGGCATCCAGGACTCCATCTGCGGGATCCACACCACGAACAGGTCGTCGTCGACCGCGACCAGCTCGTACTCCTCGACCGGGTCGGGCACGAGCTCGGCCAGCTCGCCGGTCACGGTGGTGCGCAGCTTCGGCGTGTCCCCGTCGCGGAACACCTCCATCCGGGTGCTCGCGCGCTCGTAGGTGCCCAGGTGCGGGGTGATGTCGATTGCCACTGGCTCGTCCGTCGGCGCCAGCGGGTGCGGCACGGCGACGCCGGCCAGTTCGGCGAAGATCTCCCGGTACAGGTCCTCGTATAGGCCGCGGGTGTTGCCACCGTTGGTGAGCAGGGTGACCGCGAGCCCCGCGGCGGGCAGCAGGCGCAGGAACGCCGCCTGCCCGATGGTGTTGCCGTCGTGCCCGAGCACCAGCTGCCCGTCCCAGTGCAGCCGGAACCAGCCGATGCCCCACGAGTCGGCCAGCGAGTGCTTGTCCGGCAGGTCGACCTGCTTGTCCGCCATCGCCGCGGCCGCCTCCGCGCTGAGCACGCGGGTGCCGTCGGCGGCCAGGCCACCGGTCAGGTGCATCCGCGCGAACGCCAGCACGTCCGCCGCAGTGGAGTCGATGAGGCCGGCCGGGCCCGCGGACCGCGGCAGCGTCCACACCGGCGCCGTCACCGGTTCCGGCGAGCCGACGTGCCCCACCGCGGCGCGGAACATCAGCGCCTCCTCGGGCAGCGTCACCGTGCGCGTCAGGCCGAGCGGAGTGAACAGGCGCTCCCGCAGCGCGGCGTCCCACGTGCCGCCGGTGAGCTTCTCGATGACCCGGCCGGCCAGCGAGAACCCGGAGTTGCAGTAGGACCAGGTGGCGCCGAGCGGGTGGTTCTGCGCGACCTCGTCCAGCCGCGCCACGTACTTCTCCAGGCAGTCGTCGCCGCGACCGGTGTCGGTGAACACGTCGCCGTCGATGCCGCTGGTGTGGGTGAGCAGGTGGCGCATCGTCACCCCCTTCGTGGTGTCCGGGTCCGCCAGCCGCAGCTCCGGCAGCACGTCCACCACAGGGGCGTCGAGGTCGAGCAGGCCCTCGTCGGCGAGCCGCATGGCGACGGTCGCCGTCCACACCTTGGAGATCGAGCCGATCTGGAACACCGAGTCCGTCGTAGCCGCGACACCGGTGTTCACGTTGAGCACCCCGTGGGCCGCCTGCACCACCTCGTCCTCGGCGCCCACACGCAAGATGCCGAGCGCCGCGCCGGGCACGTGGTGGCGTTCGGCGAGTTCGGTCAGGCGCCGCTGCCAGTGCGCGGCGTCCAGCGGCGTGCGGCGGCCGGGCGTGTGCCGCTCGACCCAGTCCACGACGCGCCGGTTGTAGTCGAGGCGGTGCGAGGGCCGTCCGTTGAGGATGAACGCGTGCGCGCCGCCCGGGTACAGCACCAGCCGGGTGGGCACGCCGCGCTCGCGCAGGGCGGTGTGCCACTGCTGGGCCTGGCCCACCGGGCAGAGCAGGTCGGCGCCGCCGTGCAGCACGAGCGTCGGCGTCCGGACCTGGTCGACCTTCGCCAGCGGCGACATCTCGGCGTAGGCATCGGGGTCGTCCCACGGCAGCGCGCCGAGTTCGTGCGCCGCCAGCAGGTGGCCCTCGTCCGAGGTGCCCGCCATGCTGGTGAGGTCGGTGACCACGCCCCCGGCGACCGCCGCGGCGAACCGGTCGTCGCGGCTGGTGAGGTAGCAGGTCATGAAGCCGCCGTAGCTGTACCCGGTGACGGCGAGCCGGTCCGGGTCGGCCACGCCTTCGGCGACGAGGTCGTCCAGCGGCTCCAGGAAGTCCTTGGCGTCGGCGGCGCCCCAGCCGCCGCGGACGGCGGTGAAGAACTCTTCGCCGTAGCCGTCGCTGCCGCGCGGGTTGAGCAGCAGCACGGTCCAGCCGCGGGCGACGAGTTCCTGGTGGTAGAAGTGGATTTCGTCGGCGCCGCCCTGCCACGCGTTGTGCGGTCCGCCGTGGATGTCGAGCAGCAGCGGCGCGGGGCCGGTCGTCGCCGGGTCGCTCAGCAGCCAGCCGTGCACGACGGTGCCGTCGGAGATGCGGAACTCCCGCTCCTGCGGAGTGAACAGCTCGATGCCGTCCGGTGTGTGTCCGATGAGGACGGTCTCGGCGCCGGTGGACAGGTCCAGGCTGACGATTTCGCCGTAGGAGCCGGGCGTGGTGAGCACGACGGCCGCGGTGGTGCCCGCGACGCTGAGCCCGGCCACGGTGCGTCCGGCGCCGGTGAGCACCGGGCGCGGCGTGCCGCCCTCGACGGGCACCGAGTACAGGTGGGTGCAGCCGCGGTCGCGGACGCAGAACAGGACGCTGCGGCCGTCGTCGGCGAGCTGCGGCCAGGCTCCGGGGTAGGCCGGGCCGCCGGGCATCACGTTGCGGTCCCGTGCGGCGGCGAGGTTCACCGGATCGCCCCCGTCGAGCGGGATGCGGATGAGCCCGGCGTGGCCCTCGGGCCCGCGCTGGTTGCCGACGACGAGCAGCGCGTCGCCGTCCGCCGTCCACGTCAGCGCCGCGGCGAGCCCGTCGGCGAGGCCCACCGCGCGCGGGGCGGCGGCGGGATCGGTCACGTCGAGGACGTGCACCGGGACCCGGATGGCGAGGTCGCGCTCCGCGCCGGTGGCGGCGGCGAAGGCCAGCTTGCCGCCGTCGGGCGACCACGCCGGGTCTCCGGCGTGCCAGTCGCCGCGGGTGACCTGGCGGCAGTCGCCGGTGGCGACGTCGACGACGTGCAGGTGCGCGCGCTTGCCGCGTAGCACACCGGCGCCGTCGGCGTGGTAGTCGAGCCGGTCGGCCACGATGGGCGCGTGGTCGTCCTCGTCCGGGGTGAGGTCGACGGCCGCGGTGAACGCGATCTTCGTGCCGTCCGGGCTCCACACCGGCCGTCCCGCGCCCAGCGGCGACGAGGTGAGGCGCTCGGCCTCGCCGCCGCCCGCGGGCAGCAGCCAGACCTGCGGCGGCCCGTCCACCGCGCGCAGGAACGCGATGCGGCTGCCGTCGGGTGACCACGCGGGTGCGGTGTCGGCGCGTCCGTGCGTCAACCGCCGCGCCTGCCCGGAGGGGACGTCGGCGCGCCACAGGCTGTGCACGTTCTCGTCGGCCGCGAGGTCGCTGCCGCGCAGGACGTAGACGACCGCGTCGCCCGAAGGGGACAGCGCGGGCTGCTCGGGCACGGTCAGGTCGGTCAGGTCCGTGATGCGCTGGCGTCGGGTCACGAGTCGCTCCTTACGAGGGTGGTGGTCGCGGCGAAGTGGCAGGCCGCCGCGTGGCGGTGCCCGGCCGGGGTGGGTTCGGTGTCGCGGCAGACGTCGCGGCCGGGCACCACCAGGGGGCCGACCGGGCATCGCGGGTGGAACCGGCAGCCTGCCGGCGGGTGGTGGGGGTCGGCGGGTTCGGCGTCGGCGACGGCGTCCGGTTCGGACACCTCCGCGGCGGCGGCCGCGGCGAGCAGTTCCCGGGTGTAGGGGTGCTGCGGATCGGCGAGGACGTCCTCCGCGGGCCCCGATTCGACGATGCGGCCCAGGTACATCACGGCGATGAAGTCGCTGACGTAGCGCACCACCGCCAGGTCGTGGGAGATGAACAGCATCGACAACCCGGTCCGCTGCCGCAGGTCGCGCACGAGGTTGAGCACGGTGCCCTGCACCGAGACGTCGAGCGCGGAGGTGATCTCGTCGGCGATGATCACCTCCGGGCGCGCGGCGAGCGCCCGCGCCAGGGCCACGCGCTGGCGTTGCCCGCCGGAGAGCTGGGCAGGCCGCATCCCGGCGCGGTCCGCGGCGAGGCCGACCTGCGTGAGCAGGCGGGCGACTTCGGCGTGCCGGTCGGTCCGGCCGCGCGGCATGGCCTCAGCGATCGAGGCGCCGATCGTCATCCGGGGGTCCAGCGCGGAGTACGGGTCCTGGAACACCATCTGCACCGGGCCGGGCCGCCGGACCGGTGCTCCGTCGACCAGGATCCGCCCGGCGGCGACCGGCGCCAGGCCGACCGCGGCGCGGGCAAGGGTCGACTTGCCGGAGCCGGACTCGCCGACCAGTCCCACGATCGCGCCGTCCGGCACGGTGAGGTCTACCCCGTCCACGGCGGTCGTGCCGCGCCGCCGCGAGCCGTAGCGGACGGAGACGCCCTCGAAACGCAGTTCGCTCATCGCGCCTCCCCCACCCGGATCTGCTCGCGCGGCACGTCCGCCACGGGGTGCCAGCACGCGACTCCGTGCACCAGCGGCGGCTCCTCGGTCGTGCAGCGTTCGATCGCCAGCGGGCAGCGCGGCGCGAACGCACAGCCCGGCGGCCGGTCGGCGGGGTCGGCGGGACGGCCGGGGATGACGGCCATCGGCCGGTCGCGGTCCGTCGTCATGTCCGGCACGGCGGCGAGCAGGGCCCGCGTGTACGGGTGCGCCGCCGAAGCCAGGTCCGCGGCGGGCAGGTCCTCCACGATCCGGCCCGCGTACATCACCAGCACCCGGTCGCACATCCGGCGGACCACCCCGATGTCGTGGCTGATCAGCAGGATCGCGACGTCGTCGGCGGCACGCACGTCATCGAGCAGCCGCAGCACACGGCGCTGCACGGTGACGTCGAGCGCCGTGGTCGGCTCGTCGGCGACGATCAGCGCGGGCGAGCACATGAGTCCCATGCCGATCATCGCGCGCTGCCGCATGCCGCCGGAGAACTCGTGCGGGTACTGCCGGGACCGCCGCCCGGCGCCGGGCAGGCGCACCGCGCGCAGCCGGTCGACGGCCCGCGCGAACGCCACCCGCCGGGTCATCCCCTGGTGGTACCGGGCCACCTCGGCGAGCTGGTTGCCGACCCGCTGGGTGGGGTTGAACGAGGTCATCGGGTCCTGGAAGACCATCGCGAAGGAGGTGCCCAGCAACTGCCGCCGCGCGCGGGTGTCCGCGCCGGGCAGCGACTGCCCCAGGAACTCCAGCCGGTCGGCGTGCACCTGGCCGGGTTCCTCGATCAGTTGCGCGACCGCGAGCGCGGTGAGGCTCTTGCCCGACCCCGACTCCCCCACCACACCAACGGATTCCCCACGCGCTAGCGCGAAGCTCACGCCGCGCACCGGGGTCACCGGCCCAGGAAAGGTGACGTGCAGGTTCTCCACCACCAGCACGGGTTCCGCCGGCTGAGGTGCGGGGGCGTCCGTGGGGCGCGGTGCCGGCGCCTCCCGCTGCCGGTGCCGGGCGGTGTCGGCGCCGATCGCGGTGGCCACCGCCTCGCCGAAGAGGCTGAACGCGAGCCCGGCGACCACCACCGCCACCGTGGGCGCGAGCGCGGCGGCCGGGTGGAGGTAGAGCACGTCGAGACCGTCGCGGAGCAGCCGGCCCCAGTCGTAGTCCGGCGACTGCACCCCCAGGCCCAGGAACGACAGGCCGGCGAAGGCCAGCAGCGTGCTGCCGGTCGTGATGGTCGCGTTGACGACCAGGGGTTCGGCGACGTTCGGCAGGATGTGCCACCCCACCAGGCGGAACCGCCCCACCCCGGCGATCCGCGCCGCGGAAACGTAGTCCAGCGCGGCGACGCGGGCCACCATCGTGCGGGTGAGCCGGGCGAACGCGGGCGCGATGGCCAGGCCGATCGCGAGCACGCTGCCGCGGGCGCCGACGCCGAAGATGACCGCGAAGAACAGCGCCAGCAGCACCCCGGGGAAGGCGACCGCGATGTCGACCGCCGCGGACACCAGCCGTCCCGCCCGCCTGCCGAGCAGCACGGCGGCGGTGCCCAGCAGCAGGCCGGTGACCACCCCGATCGCGGTGGCGGCGAGCGCCAGTTCGACCGACAGCCGGGTGGCGACCAGCACGCGGAAGAAGATGTCGCGGCCGAGTCCGTCGGTGCCCATCCAGTGCTCGGCGGAGGGGCCGCGCAGGATCTGGTTCGTGTCGAGCGCCGCGGCCCGGTCCGACCACAGCAGCGGCGCGAACACCGCCAGCGCGAGCACGGTGACCACGACCACGGCGGCGCTCGCGCTCAGCGGGCGGCGCAGTGCCGCGCTCCAGTTCGACTTCGGCACGTTCTCAGCTCTCCCTGATCGCCGACCGCGGGTCGAGCAGCGCGAGCGCCACGTCGACGAGGAGGTTCACCAGCAGCACCCCGAGGCCGTAGACGAGCACCACGCCCTGCACCAGCGGGGAGTCCTTGGCGAGGATGGACTGCACGATGGTGCTGCCCAGGCCCGGCCAGGCGAACACGTTCTCCACCAGCAGCGTCCCCGCGACCATCGCGCTGAGCAGCAGCCCGCCCAGCGTCAGCGTCGCCGTCAAGGCGTTCGGCAACGCGTGCCGCAGGTAGATCCAGCTGGCCGGCAGCCGCTTGGACCGAGCGGTGCGGATGTGGTCGGCGCGCAGCACGGCGAGCATCTCCACCCGGGTGATCCGGGCCAGCACCGCGGCCGGTCCCGCGGCCAGCGCCAGCACCGGCAGCAGGTAGGACTCCGGCCCGGACCGCCCGGCCACCGGCAGCCACCCGAGGCTGACCCCGAACACGAACACCAGGCCCACTGCGATGAGGAACTCCGGAATCGCCGCCAGGACGGCGGTGGCGGAGGTGAACGCGAGCTCGGTCGTCCGCCGCTTCCCGCCACGGGTGAGCACCGCCATCACCGTGCCTGCCGGGACCGACACCGCGACCGCGAGGAGGAACGCGTACCCCGCGATCTCCAGCGTGGCGGGCAGCCGGTCGCCGATCACCTGCGCGACCGGCAGTCCGGAGCCGAGCGAGGTGCCGAGGTCGCCGGTGAACAGGTTCCCGAGGTAGTGCAGGTACTGTTGCCACAACGGGTCGTCCAGGCCGAGCGCGGCGCGGCGGGCCTCGACGAGTTCCGGCGCGGCGGTCGGCCCGAGCGCGGCCCGCACCGGGTCGCCCGGGATGAGGTGGATCATCCCGAACGCGGCGGTGAGCAGGACCCAGACCGACACCAGCACCCTGGCCAGCCGCCGCACGGCGAACCGGAACCAGACGTTGTCGCCCAGTCCGGCCGGGCGGATCGCGGTGGTCACCACGCGCGCCTCAGCCGAGCATCCGGATCGAGCTGGGGGTGATGCTGCCCTGGCTCGTCTCGAGCGTGGCGCCCTGCACGAACGTGGGCCGCACCGAATTGACGAACGGCACCACGTTGAGCTCCCGCACCAGCGCCTGCTCGGCTTCGGCCCACTTGCCGCAGCCGTCGGCGCCGGCGAGCGCGCCCGCCTGCTGGACCGCCGCGTCGTAGGCGGGGTTCTGCACCGCGGCGAAGTTGTTGCCGCCGCTGCCGGAGAAGAACGGGACGAGCTGGGAGGGCAGGAAGACCCCGAGCGGCACGAACGCCGCGTCCCAGCCGCCCTGCGTGAGGACCTGCATGGACTCGGTGTCGGTCATGCCCTTGACGGTGACCTGCGCGCCGACCGCGGACCAGCGCTGCTGGACCAGTTCGGCGGCCGCCTGCATGGTCGAGCCGAGCGTCGACGGGTAGTAGAAGGTGAGCGCCAGCGGCTTGCCGTCCTTGGCGCGTACGCCGTCCGGGCCCGCGACCCAGCCCGCGGAGTCCAAAGCGGACTTCACGGCGACCAGGTCGGAGGCGGGCAGCAGCCCGCTGATGGTGTCACCGCCGCACGGGCCGAGCCCGGGCGCGAGGAGGCTCTTCGGCGCGCGGCCGGTCCCGCTGGTGAGGACCTGGCCGAGCTGGCCGAGGTCGAGCGCCTGGGTCAGGGCTCGCCGCACCGCGACGTCCGCCCCGGGCTTCCCGGCGCGCTGGTTGAACCACAGCTCGCCGAACGGGGATTCGATGTCGTGCGCTGTCAGGCCCATGCCGCGCAGCCGCTGCTGGTCGGGGCCGAGCACGGTGGCCGCGTTGACCTGCCTGGACGCCAGCAGGTTCGCGGCGGTGATCTCGTTGCCGACGACCCGGATCACGACGGTGTCGGGCAGTCCGCGGGTATCGGTCTTCCAGTCGCCGGGTCCCCAGGCGTAGTCCTTGCGCCGCGTGAGCGTGTAGTGGTCGCCGGCGACGGCCTCGGTGAGGGTGAACATCCCGGTGCCGTCGGCGCCCTGCTTGAGGAGTCCGCGGTCGGCCATTCCCTTGCCGCAGACGATGAAGAGCCCGCCGATGTCGCGGACGAGGAACGAGTCCGGGGTCGGGCTGGTGACCGTGACGGTGCCCGCCGCGTCGTCCCCGGTGGCCGTCGCCCCGGGCATCACGTAGAGGCCCAGCGAGGCGGAACCGTTGGCCGGGTCGCTGACGAAGTTGATGTTGTCGGCGACCTGCGACGCGGTCAGCGGGGTCCCGTCCGAGCACGTGATGCCCTTGCGCAGCGTGTACTTCGCGGTGGTGGTGTCGCCTTCCCACTTCTCCGCGAGCCCGGCGACCATGTTGCCGCCCGGGTCGATGTTCACGAGCGTGTCGTAGAGGAACCGGTCGGCCTGGATGGTCACCGACAGCGCGGTGAAGTGCGGGTCGAGGCTGCCGGGGTCGCCTGCCGAGACCAGGGTGAACGCGCCACCGTCCACAGTGGTCGACCCGGCGCCGCCGCCGCAGGCGGTCAGCGCCAGCGCCAGCACGGTGGCCGCGGCCGTGATCGAAGCGGTCTTCATCGTGTCTCCTGGGTCAGGCGGAGCGGCGGGTCGCCCGCCCCGAGTGGACGTAGGCCGCCCGGCCGGTGCCGTCGTCACCGACGAACACGTGCGGCAGGTGGACACCGTGGGTGGGGGTGCGCGGGATGAGGACGTCGTCGTCCAGCCGGACCAGCTCGGTCCGCTCGGCCTCGCCCAGCTCCGCGAGGAGACCCTTGGGCCGCTGGTCGAGCCAGAGGCGGCCGTCGTCGTCCTGGGTCACGGTGAGGTCGGCGACCTCGCTGGAGTAGGTGCCGAGGTAGCGGCGCGCGTCGACCGGCTGCGGTTCCGCGGGCGGCACCGGCAGCGGCGGCAAGGTGATCCCGGCCAGCTCGGGCATCAGGTGGCCGAAGACGTCGGTGTAAAGGCCGATCGCGTCCCCGCCGTTGGTGAGCAGCGCGATCGCGACGTCCCGGCTAGGCACCACGCGCAGGAACGCCGACTGCCCGATCGTCCCGCCGTCGTGCCCGAGGATCGGGCCGCCGGGCCACTCGTACAGTTCCCAGCCGAGCCCCCAGGCGGTGCCCATCAGCCCGAGCGGCGGCAGGCCGACCTGCCGCTCCTGCATGGCCTTCACGCTGCCGGGGCCGAGCAGCGGCGTGCCGTCCGGGGCTCCGCCGCCGGAGAGGTGCAGGCGGGCGAAGGCCAGCAGGTCCCGTGGCCGCATCGCCAGCGCCGACCCGGCCG
Source organism: Amycolatopsis methanolica 239 (assembly GCF_000739085.1). Taxonomy (NCBI): domain Bacteria; kingdom Bacillati; phylum Actinomycetota; class Actinomycetes; order Pseudonocardiales; family Pseudonocardiaceae; genus Amycolatopsis; species Amycolatopsis methanolica. The sequence goes on from NZ_CP009110.1 coordinate 4,029,587, forward strand.
GCGCGTTGGAGCGGACCAGCGACCACACCGGGGCCGGCTGCCCGCCCGGCAGGTGGCCGACCGCGGCGCGGTGCAGGACCGCCTCCTCGGCGTTCGTCGCGAAATGCGTCAGGCCGAGCGGGGTGGCGAGGTGGTCGTGCAGGCACTGGTCGTAGGGCTTGCCGCGCAGCACCTCGACGATACGGCCGAGCACGACGAAGGCCGCGTTGTTGTAGGAGAACATCTCCCCCGGCGGGAACAGCTGGTCGGTGCCACTCAGGGTCGCGACGTACTTCCCGACGCAGTCGTCGCCGCGGCCGGTGTCGGTGAACAGGTCGCCTTCGAAGCCGGCCGTGTGGCACATCAGCTGGCGGGCGGTGATCGCGGCGGCGGCGCTCTCGTCCGCCAGCCGGAACTCCGGCAGGTACCGGCGCACCGGCGCGTCCAGGTCGAGCGCGCCCTCGTCGGCCAGTTGCACCGCGAGCGTGGTGGTCCAGACCTTGGTGATGGACCCGATCTGGAACACCGAGTCCGGGGTGGCCTCGACCCCGGTCGCCCGGTTCAGCACCCCGGCGGCCGCGTCGGCGACCTCGCCGCCCACGCCGACCGCGATGGCCGCGCCGGGCACCTCACGCGTCTCGACCAGGCCGGGGAAGTCGTGTCCGAGCCAGCCGGTGATCTCGTCCAGGTCCGCCATCGGGCCAAGGTAGCGGCGCCGGTGGCGGAAAAGTTCGTTCGCGCGCACGAACGCGGCCCCGCGGATTGGTCGTGCCGGACGAATCCATGGGGCGGTCCACGTCAGTCCTGGTGGGCGGTCGCGATGGACTTCGCGCGCCAGGGCTCGGTGTCGTCGGCGATGCGGTCGACCTTGACCTGCCAGCGGTCGATCGCGTCGCGGCCGAGCAGCAGGTGGGTGGGCAGCGTCTCCTGGCCGGCGACCTCGTAGATCAGCGCCGCGCCCTGGACCGGGTCGCCCAGCTGGGTGTGGTTGGCCTCGCCGACCCAGTCCAGCGTCGTGCGCGCCGGGGTGCCGTCGTAGGCCGCGATCCGGTTCTCCGGCAGGGACAGCGAGCTGGCGTCGAGGAAGTCGGTGCGGAACACGCCCGGCTCGACGACCATGCTCTGGATCCCGAACGGCGCGAGTTCGACCGACAGCGCCTCGCTGATGCCGGCCACGGCGAACTTCGACGCGCTGTACATGCTCACCCCGGGCTCGCCCTCGAAACCCGAGCGGGATCCGATGTGGACCAGCTTCCCGCCGCCCGCCTCACGCATGCAGGGCAGGACCGCGCGGGTGACGTTGATCAGGCCGAACACGTTGAGGTCGAACAGCGAGCGCGCCTCGGCGTCGCTGATCTCCTCCAGCGCGCCCAGCAGACCGCGGCCGGCGTTGTTGACCAGCACGTCGATCCCGCCGAACCGGTCCACCACGGACTCCACCGCGACCGCCACCGTGTCCCCGCCGGCCAGTGCCGCACGCGCGATCTCCGCACCGAGGCCGCGGACGTGCCGGTGATCAGCCAAGTAGCCATTTCCTCGTCTCTCCTTCGCTTTCGGCGTTTGTGCCGGTGCCCCGCACTCAACCAGCGCAGAGCAGCGAAAAGTGCGCCGGACAGGGCCTCGCTCATCCTTGGACGGAGTGGGCCACCCAACAACCTTGGCACGGCTGCCGAGGGGGACATCCTGTCCCCCGATCACCTGGGCGCGGTTGCGGCTCCATTTCCGGCTTCCGGGCTGGTTGGGTGACGGCATCGGGACGAAAACCCGCAACCGGGAAGGAAAAGCCGTCATGTCGCAGGTCATCGCCGGAACCCCGCTCACCGGACGCGTCGCCGTCGTCGCCGGCCAGCAGCAGGATCGGGGCCGCCACCGCGGAACGGCTCGCCACGCTGGGGGCGAAGGTCGCGGTCGCCGCGCGCCGCAAGGACAACTTAAGGCGATCCGCGAGGCCGGCGGCATCCCGCGCGAGTTCAACACCATCGCCGTCGACGACGGCATCGCCATGGGCCACGAGGGGATGCTGTACTCGCTGCCTTCGCGCGACCTGATCGCCGACTCGGTCGAGTACATGGTGCAGGCCCACCGCGCCGACGCGCTGGTGTGCATCTCCAACTGCGACAAGATCACCCCCGGCATGCTGATGGCCGCGCTGCGCCTGAACATCCCGACGGTGTTCGTGTCCGGCGGCCCCGATGGAGGGCGGCACGGCGGTGCTCGTCGACGGCACGGTGCGCACCCGCCTGCACCTGGTCTCCGCGATGTCCGACGCGGTCGCCGATTGGTGTCGGACGCCGACATCGCCCGCATCGAAGAGGCGGCCTGCCCGACCTGCGGATCCTGCTCGGGGATGTTCACCGCGAACTCGATGAACTGCCTCACCGAGGCCCTGGGCTGGCCTTGCCGGGCAACGGCTCGGTGCTCGCGACGCACACCGCGCGCCGCGCCCTCTACGAGCGGGCCGGGCGTACGGTGGTGGACCTGGCCCGCCGCTACTACGACTCCGGCGACGAGAGCGTGCTGCCGCGTGCGATCGCCTCGCACGCGGCCTTCGACAACGCGATGGCGCTGGACCTGGCGATGGGAAGATCGACCAACACCGTCCTGCACCTGCTGGCCGCCGCGCACGATGCCGGGCTGGACTACACGCTGCACGACATCGAGCGCCGGTCCCGCGAGGTGCCCTGCCTGTGCAAGGTGGCGCCCAACGGCAGCTCCCTGATGGAGGACGTGCACCGGGACGGTGGGATCCCGGCGATCCTCGGGGAGCTGCACCGCGCCGGGCACCTGCACGAGGACGTCCGCAGCGTGCACGCCGACTCGCTCGCCGAGTGGCTCAAGACCTGGGACGTCCGCGGCGGCTCACCTTCGCCGGAGGCGGTCGAGCTGTTCCACGCCGCGCCCGGCTGCCGTCGCTCGGCCGAGGCGTTCTCGCAGTCGGAGCGCCGGCACGACCTGGATCTGGACGTCGCGGGCGGCTGCATCCGCGACGTCGCCCACGCCTATTCGGCCGACGGCGGGCCGGCGGTGCTGCGCGGGAACCTCGCCGAGGACGGCTGCGTGGTCAAGACCGCGGGCGTGGACTCCTCGATCCTGACCTTCGCCGGGCGGGCGGTGGTGACCGAGTCGCAGGAGGAGGCCGCCGAGGCGATCCTCGCCGGGCGTGTGCAGCCTGGCGACGTCGTGGTGGTGCGGTACGAGGGCCCGCGCGGCGGTCCGGGGATGCAGGAGATGCTGTACCCGACGGCGTACCTGAAGGGGCGCGGCCTCGGCAAGGTGTGCGCGATGGTCACCGACGGGCGCTTCTCGGGCGGCACCTCGGGCCTGTCGATCGGGCACGGCTCGCCGGAGGCCGCCGCGGGCGGCACGATCGCCCTGGTCGAGGACGGCGACCGGATCGTCCTCGACATCCCAGGCCGGACGTTGCATCTGGACGTGCCTGAGGAGGTGCTCGCCGAACGCCGGGCCCGCGCGACGTTCCGGCCGCGGAACCGTGAGCGCACGGTGTCCACAGCACTGCGCGCCTACGCCGCGATGGCCCTGTCAGCGGACAAGGGCGCGGTGCGCGAGGTGCCGGCCACGTGAACAGCAATCAGCGCACCGGCAGCTCGCGCTCGGTGGTGTGCCAGTTGGCCAGCAGGCGCATCGAGGTTTCCGACGCGGAGCCGGGTTCAGTGGTGTAGACGAACAGGATCTGATCGGGGTCGCCGGCGGGGGGCAGCGCCTGGTACTGCACGGTGAGGTCGCCGACGAGCGGGTGGTGGTAGCCCTTGGAGCCGGTGGTGCGCCGGTGCACCTTGTGGTCGGACCACCACTTCCGGAAGTGTTCGGAGTGGATGGACAACTCACCGACCAACGCTGACAGCTGGGGGTCGTCCGGGTAGCGGCCGGCGTCCAGACGCAGCATGGCGACCGTGTCCGCGGCAACGGCCTCCCAGTCCTGGTACAGCTCGCGGGCGTGCGGGTCGAAGAACACGAACCGCGCCTGGTTGCGGTCGGCCGCGGGCAAGGCCCGGAACTCGGTGATCAGTGCCCCCGCGAGCCGGTTGTGGGCCAGTACGTCGAGCCGCCGCCCGAGCACGAACGCCGGCGAGTGCACCTCGTCCAGCATTTCCACCAGCCGCAGCGTGGCCGGGTCCACCCGCTGCGGCCGGGCGCGCCGCTTGCGCACCGCAGGTTCCGGGCGGCCCAGGTCCATCAGGTGCTGGCGCTCGGCGTCGTTCAGCCGCAACGCGGCCGCCAGGGCGTCCGGCACCTCGGCCGAAGCACTGCGGCTGCGGCCCTGCTCCAGGCGCGTGTAGTAGTCCACGCTCACCCCGGCCAGCTGCGCCAGCTCCTCGCGCCGCAACCCGGGCACCCGCCGCCGGGCCGAGCCGTCCAGCCCCAGCTCCTCGGGGCTGACCCGGGACCGGCAGGTCCGCAGGAACTCCGCCAGCTCGCTGCTCTTCATGCCGCTCATGCCCGCGATTCTGCCCGGTGCTGCCCGCCCGGCGGGTGGTGAAGGTGGCCCACCTTGTCCCCCTGTCACCGCCGTTGGCCACCCCTCCGGTGCCTCAAGGTGCCGGACTTCGCGGTCACGGCCGATCCCCGCCGGCGGGCGTCGAGCCGGGAGTCAGGCGAGCGGGCGGTCCCGCGCGGCGTCGCGGGCGAGCGCGGCCGCGCGGCGGTCCTCGAAGCGGGAGGCCTGCGCGTCGAGTCCCTTGAGGAATGCGGCGAGCTCGTCGCGGGCGGCCTCGCCGACCTGGCCCAGACCCTCCAGCTCGAAGACCTTCCAGTACCGCAGCAGCGGCATCACGACGTCGTCGTGGTGGATGCGCAGGTCGTAGATCCCCGCCTTGGCGATCAGCGCGGCCTTGCGCGCGAAGCTCGGGATCACCGCGCCCGGCATCGCGAAGTCGAGCACCTCGTCGGTGATCGCCCGCATCATCGCGTCCGGCGTGATCTCCAGCGCCGCCTTCACCAGGTTGCGGTAGAACACCATGTGCAGGTTCTCGTCCGTGGAGACCCTGGCCAGCAGTTTCTCCGCCAGCGGGTCCTGGGTGTAGCGGCCGGTGTTGCGGTGCGACAGCCGCGTCGCGAGTTCCTGGAACGACACGTAGGCGCAGACCCGCAGCAACGGCTTGTCCCCGCTGTCGTAGCCGGCCTGCATGGTTTCCATGCGCATCCGCTCCAGCTCCACCGGGTCGACGGCGCGGGTCACCAGCAGGTAGTCGCGGATGCAGATGCCGTGCCTGCCCTCCTCCGCGGTCCAGCGGTGCACCCAGGTCCCCCACGCCCCGTCCCGGCCGAACGCGCGCTCGATCTCCCGGTGGTAGCTGGGCAGGTTGTCCTCGGTCAGCAGGTTGACCTCCAGGGCCGTCCGCGCCACCGGCGAGACGCGCGACTGCTCGGGATCCCACGCCTCGCCACCCAGATCCGCGAAGTTCCGGCCCTCGCTCCAGGGCACGAACTCGTGCGGCATCCAGTCCTGGGCCGCGGCGAGATGGCGGTTGAGGTTCTCTTCGACCGTCCCCTCGAGGTCGTACATCAGGCGGGTGGTGTCGGAAAGCGTCATGCGCACGTCCTTCGGGAGCCGGGCAGGAACCTACGAATCCGTAACCTACGGTACCGTAGGTACTGGCAACGCACGAGCGCCCCGATGGGTTCCCGAGGAGCCTCCCCTGGTGCCCCGTCACACCCCGCTCCTGCGCCGGTCGAGCCGACAACACACCCTCAGCACGGATGCCGGCCCTCCCCCGAGTGCACGCTCGGCTGGTGCCCGAGCCCGGGCTTCGAACCCAGCAGGGAGCCGAAGCTTCCGACAGACGCTTGGTGTCGAGACCACGAGGCCGTGCTATGGCGCCGTCGGCGTCGAGCACAACGCCACGTCGGAACCGTCATCGCCCGGCTTTTTGACGGCGTCCCACGGAACGGCTGGACAGTCGAAGTTGCTCACCGAGACCCATTCATCGAGTCGTCTGTCCTGGACTACCGATCGACCTTGTTGAGCCTCGCCGGGCAGGCAGAACGAGGCGCGTCGTGTCCTGGCAGAAAGTGCTCGTCAACCGCCGTTGTGCGCTGACCGGAGAGTCGCATGAGACGGCGACAGCTGCGCTTCGCTCGAGCGTGTCTGCTCTACCCACTGCCCAGCTTGCCCGCCATCGCGCGCTCGTAACGAAACAGCAGGTCCCGTCCCCGTTCAACCTCGATCCCGAGGTTTCTCTCACAGTGCGGACGGCAGTGCTGCCGGACGCCATCGCGCGACCCCAGATCGACCTCGAAGCCGGCCTCATGGAGGCCATCACCCGGGCGGTCCATCATCTGCACACTCACCCCGAGGCCAGCTTGACCCGGCCAGCCGAGGTGATCCGATCAGTTACTCCCCTGCCAGATCGTCTGCAGCTTCACGTCCATCCGGTGGCGGTGGCACCGTTGTTGTACGAAACGCTCCCCTTCGCCTTTCAGGAAACGGTGTCAGGCATCGAGGGACTACGCATCCGTTCGCACCGGCGGTCGACGGAACTGTTCCTGGTCGACGCTCCGGACGCTCGAGTGGAACTGGTCGGAGTGGGCAGGGCGGCACGCTGCGCCGCGGAGGCCTACCAGGCGGTGCGCAACCGCGACACGGACAGCGGTGTGTCTCTGGCCGACGTGACGCCGGACAGGCTCAGCCGAGAGGAAACGCTCTCGCTGGAATCCTCCGGCCGCGCCTTCGGCCCGGTGGGTCTCGCGAGCGGGCTCCTACGCCGGATAGGCGTGCTGTGCCAGACCTTGTGGATCCAAACCTGGCCGACCGGATGCACCCACTTCAACGTCGAGTGGCCTGGTGACACCCCACGCCGACCCCAGGTCGGTCTCGCGCCCGCAGACCCGGTGTTCGGGATCCGCGGCGCCACGATCGGGACTGCGCCCGACCTGACGTTTCCCAATACCCATCTCGGCTGTTCGCATGGCGATCCTTGCGCCACACAACATCTTCGGTTCCGGTTCACCGACCTCCCCAGCGAGGACTCCAGTTCGCACACGGCTCTCGCCGGATTCAAGGCCGGCGCTCGCCCGGCCTGGGACGCCTGGCGTGAGACGTTCGGCGACAGCTCCGGCGAGGCATAACCACCAGGGGCAGACGGGAACGCACCCGCACGACGCCGCCAGATGCGGGCAACCGACTTAGGCAGCCATCGGCAAGGATTGGAGAACCCGGAGGAACGCGTGTTCGTCGACGATGGGGATTCCGAGTTCCCGTGCTCGATTGGCCTTGCCGGACAGAGAGTCGGGGTCGGCGGCGACAAGGAGATCAGTTCTGCCGCTCACCGACCCAGTGATGCGCAGCCCGGCCGCCGCCGCCCGCTGCGTGATCTCAGCGCGGGCCAGCTGCATCTCGCCGGTCAGTACGACGCGGTCACCCGGCCGCATCGTGAGACCGCCGGGCGTGGCGACACCCGGCGAGGCGGTTCGAGCCCGGTCGGGCTGCTCCTCCTCCAGTACGGCCTCGACGAGGGCCGGATCGAGTCCCAGCAGAATGGCGACGGTGACCAGGTCGTGCCGTTCCTCGTCGGTGATCACGTCGTCCGACCAGGCAGCCCGGGCGAGGTCACGCAGGTAGCTGTAGTGCGCGGCGAGCGCGTCCGCGCGGTGCAGCCCCAACTGGTGCGCCAACTCGATCAGAGCGTCGGCCTCCGAGGCCGAGATCCGGCGGTCCAGCAGGGCCGCGTCGAGCATCGCGAAGTAGGCGTCGACCTGCGGTTCGTCGTCGTGGGGCAGGCGTTCCACCAGCCGGGCCAGAAAATGCGGCTCGACCTGCCCGAGCGGTGTCCGGTGGGCCGGCGCGGCGGCACCACAGGGCAGGCTCGGCCATGCCCACCGGCTGACTCGCAGCTGCTGCTCGGTGGTGCGCACCGCCTCCGGAAAGCGCTGGAGCAGGTGCGCGAGGAGCATTGCCGCTCCCATCGCGTCGTCGCGCGCGGTGTGCCAGTTCATCGGCGGCAGGCCGGCAGCCGTACAGCAGTCGATGAGTGACCGTCCGCGCAGCGGCATCGCGCGAGCCGCGGTCCGCATCGTGCACACCCCGGCGTCCGCGTCGAGGGGGCTGGTCACACCCAGTCGTTCGAACTCGGCGTGCAGGTGCATCGCGTCGAACGGCCAGTTGTGCGAGGCGACGACGCGGCCGCGGAGAAGCTCGATCAGGTCGCCGGCGATGTGCTCGAACCTCGGTGCCCGCCGGACTTCGGCCGCACGGATGCCGTGGATGGCCTGCGGGCCGAGGTCGCGGTCGGGGTTGATCAGCGTGGTCCATTCGCCGGTGACCGTGCCATCGGGGTCGAGGTGGACCACCGCGATCTCGGCGACACGGTGGTGGAATCCGGGCAGCAGCCCGGTGGTTTCGGTGTCGACGACGGCGAAGCCTCGCAATCCGTTCACAGCGGCAGCACCTTCGCACTCGCGGTCCGCACCGCCGCCAGCCAGGACGGCGGGAGTGCCTCGGGTTCACCCAGCGCGTCCCGGACATAGCTCCGCCGGTTCTTGACCTGCTCGGTCTCGGTCCACAGCTGCACCAGCCACCGCAGCACGCGCGCCACCGTTATTGCCTGGGCGCCGGCCGAGGCGCCCGGCCCCTTGCCGATGCCGGCGAGAGTGCGCACGCCTTCGACATCCCGGGGCATCACGTCCGGCAGCTCGCGTGGCCAGTCCAGTGCGGCAACGTTCTTCCGCTCGGCACGCGCATTCTCCACCACGTCCTCGATGGACTGTCGTCGGCGCGCGATCTCTTCGAACACCCCGGAAGGGGCGAACACCTGGCGTCGCCACCACCCGGTCTCGGCCAGCCCGGCCGCGGTGGTGAGTTCGCCGACCACAGCGTCGATCTCGTCCTCGCCCGGCGCGGTGATCGCACGGCGCTCGAGCAGCGTGGTCAGACGGCGTGCGGTCTCGGCCGAGGACCGGTACGACTGTCGTGTCTCGATCCAAGCGCCGGTCGGCGCACCCTGGGGGCTGACATGCCAGATCGCGATCGTCTCGTGGCCTTCGTCGTCGTGACCACGTGCGACCACGACGCTGCCAGGTGCCCACAATTCGGCAACCGCCACCGGCAGCCCGTGCCCCAATTCATCGGTCTGTGTCACAGCCCGTCCTCATTCCATCCGATCCTGATGTCTTGTGGCCGTGAGAACCCGCGCCACCTTCACGGCCCCGGCGCAATCGAGGTCCGCCGCAGCGAACTGCTCCTCCAGCAGCGACTCGCCGATCCATTCGTCGAACTTCTCCTGCGCCTTGTTGACGACGGTCGCGGCGACGGCGCGCGGATCCGGCTCGGTTCCTTCCGCGAAGTCGGCCAACGCTGCCGCGGCGGCCTGTGGTGTGGTCCCGCCCAGGCGAAGCGCAGCGCCTTCCGCGGAGGCGTCGACTCCCCGTGTGTTGAGGACGTGCACCAAGGTGTTCAGAGTCCGGTCGCCGGTCCACGGGAAGACGATCGTGTCTGCGCCCTCGGCGAGGAAGGGGTAACTGTCGAGGTGCGATGAGGCGTACGCGCGCCGAGCCTGGCCGAGCAACTCCACGGAACGGGAGTCGAGGTAGGCCGGGACAACCACGTCTTCCAGCAGTTCCCGCATCCGAGTACGGATCTTTCCGTGCACCGAGCCGGAGGCTTCCCCGAGGAAGGTCGGCCTGCCTCCCGCTGCCGGCGCCAGTTCGACCACCTTGTCGGATTCGTGGACGGCCACGACTCGCCAGCGGCGGCCGGAGAAGACCAGCAGCAGCCCGTCGTACAGCGGCAAGCTGATGGGCATCGTGCCCAGTTGCTGTCCGGCGGACACGAGCCGGTATTCCTCCGGACTCCGGAACGCCGCGTAGAAGGTGTAGTGGTTGACAACAGATTCGCCACGCGGTCCTAGCAGCAGGGTGCCGTCGGCGCTCTGGACGAGCACCTCCTGACAGCCGAGGTCGCGGAGCAAGGTGGCGAACTGAGCGCTGCTGACCGCGGCGAAGGGGCTGCCCCGGCCGCACAGCACCCGGAACGCCTCGGCAGGTGTGGCCCCGCCGTGCTGGGCGATCAGCGACAGGAGCTGCTGGACGAGTGTCGACAGGTGCAGCCGGGCCTGCTCGGGTGGCTCGCACCAACGCTCCAGCAGGAGTTCGATGGCTGCGATGAACTGCACCAGGGGGAGCTGGAGGCGGTCGAGCGTGGTGGAGCGGGCGTCCGTGGCGACGGCGGAGACATAGGCACGCAGCACGGCCGCCTCACCGCGCCGCCCGGAGCGGCCGAGGCGCTGGCGCAGCGCGGCCACCGAAGGCAGTGGCCCAATCTGCGCGACCTGGGCGACGGCGCCAATGTCGATTCCCATCTCCAGCGTGCTGGTACAGATCGCCGTGGCGGGCCGGCTCGGATCGCGCAGTGATGCTTCGACGTCCTGCCGCAGCTCCTTGGCCAGGTTGCCGTGGTGCGGGTGGAACTCGTTGGGCACCCGTGCGGCCGCGGATCGGTCGGCGAGTTCGGCCGCGAACTGCTCCACACTCCTACGCGAATTCGCGAAGACCAGATTCGTGCGCCCGCGCAGAGCGGTGAAAAGATGATCGGCGATGCCGCGGACCGCTGTATCAGGTGTCTCGCCACCCGGATCGGGCCGGCGGGTGACGTAGCTTCGGAGCTGCAGCCGGATCTCCTGCCCGCCACCGGTGGACACCAGGACCGTGACCCGATCACCGCCGCCGGGGCGCAGCTGCTCTGCCGCCAGGCGCATGTCGCCGAGGGTCGCCGACAGCCCGATGCGTGGCACATGCCGGCCGAGCGCGGTCTCCAGCCGATGCAGCTGCGAGAACAGCTGCGCGCCGCGTTCCGTTCCGATGAACGAGTGCAGTTCGTCGACCACGACGTGGCCCAGGGCCGCGAACAGCCTGCGGATCGCCGGCCCGCGCAACACGAACAGCGCTTCCAGCGACTCGGGGGTGATCAGCAAAATGCCGGACGGGTTCTTCAGCACCGCCTGTTTACGCGACGCGGCGACGTCGCCGTGCCAGCGGTGTGTCGGGATGTCCAGACTTCCGCAGAGTTCCTCGGTTCGCCGGAACTGGTCGTTGATCAACGCCTTGAGCGGGCCGACGTAGAGTGCCTGGGCCCCCGAACCGTTCGAGGTTCCCTGCTCCACCAGCGCCGAGCACACGGGCAAGAACGCCGCCTCGGTCTTCCCGGCCGCCGTCGCCGCGCCGATCAGCACGTCGTGCCCGTTCAGCACGGCAGGGATCGCCGCGTCCTGCACATCACGGAGCTCGGACCATCCCTGCTGCCAGACCCACCGCTGCACCCGTGGGTGGAGAAGATCGAAGTGCGCCGCCTCAGATGCGGAGGCTGGCGAGCTCATCGGCACCATCGGTGTCGGGACCGGACTCGCCGGGCAGCGGAGCCAGATCAGGGTTGGTCTCGACGCTGACCCTCACCTGCCCGAGCAGCTCCCGCCAGTCGGTTCCAGGATTCTGCTCGAGCACGGCGAGCAGGTTCACGAACTCCTTGATCGTGTTGCGCGGCGTCCGGAAGTAGGCGTCACCGATCCGGCCCGCGCAGTGCTCCATGAACGCGCCGAGGGCGTCGTCCGGAAGCAGGTAGGACGACGGGTCTCCGCCGGCATAGACGTGGCGGAGGCGTTCAAGCAGGACATGCATGTCCTCGGGGGTGAGGCTCGCCAGCCGCAGCACGGGTCCGGAGAGGTCGACCAGGCCGCCGACCGCGAAGTTGTTCTCCGCCAGGCGGCTGCGCAGGGCCTCGTAGCTGTACAGCCCGCGACGGGTGTCCATCAGCAACTCCGGCGTGCCGCCGAAACAGAACCCGAGCCCTTCGACGTTGCCCTGCAGACAGTCGTTGACGATGCGCAGGACCTGCTCGTAGTTGGAGCGGCGAGCACCGGTGTGCGCCAGCTTGTAGAGGTTCACCATCTCGTCGAGGCACACCAGAAGCCCGGTGAACCCCGCCAGCCGCACGAACCGGGCGACGAGCTTGAGGTGGTCGTAGACGTTCGCGTCGTCGACGATGGTCCGGACGCCGAGCGCGGCGCGGGCTTCGGTGCGGGTGGCGAACTCGCCGCGCAGCCAGCGCACCGCATCGGTCTTGAGCTGCTCGTTGCCGGTGTCGTGGCCCGTCCAGTACGCCCCGATGACCTGGGCGAAATCGTACCCGCCGACGCTTTCCGACAGCTGAGCCAGCTTGTCGGCGATGACCGCCCGCGGTGAGCGGTCCGACGCGGACGCCTCCTGGATCGCCGACGTGATGAACCGTTCGACGATGCCCGGCAAGGCGTTGCCGTCCGGAGTGGAGCGCGTGGCGAGGTTGCGCATCAGCTCGGCGTAGAGCGCGCGAGCCTGCCCGCCGCTGGCGTGCAGGCGCCGGTCCGGGGTGAGGTCGGCCGAGGTCGTGACCAGCTTGCGCTCGGCCGCGATCGACCGGACGAGGTTGAGGAAGAACGTCTTGCCCGCCCCGTACTCCCCGATGACGAAGCGCACGGCCGAACCGCCGTCGGCGATCCGGTCGATCTCCCGCCGCATCGCGACGACCTCGGAGGCCCGGCCGACCTGGATGTGCTGGAAGCCGGTGCGCGGCACCACCCCGGCACGCAGGGCGGAGACGATGGCGTCCCGGTCACGGGGGCGCAGACGAGCGCCGGAAGCGGTCATTGCAGTATGTCCTTCGCGATATCGTGGTTGATTTCGAGGGGATCCTCGCCCTCGATGAGAAGCTCGTCGGTGGCATCCAGCGCGGCTTCGTTGAGCACCTCGAGCGCACCGCCCGGCAGCAGGGCGAGCGCAACGGCCAGGTCGTCGAACTCTCCTCGAGTGACGGTGTCCTTCTCGACGAGCTGCCGGAGAAGGGTGGTGTGGGCGGCGTCGAGTTCCGCTGCCGTCGCCTGGGCCGCGACCGGTGGTGGCGCGGGGACCGGCTCCGGTTCCTCCGCGAAGATCTCCGCGAGCTCGGCCGCCACGGCCGCGGATTCCGCGCGCGTCCGGGCGAGGCGAGCGGGATCCAGGGTCAACGTAGCCGTTCGCTCGGGTTGCGCGGGGATTGCGCGCCCGGCGGGGGTCGCTCCGGGGAGCCGGACGGAGGTGAGCTCGTCCGGTTCCCCGGCCACGACGGTGGCGTGCAGCGTGGAGTAGACGTCGTTCGGGTCCAGTCCCAGCTCGCGGAACAACTTCTCCAGGGTCCTGACCTCGTCGGGAGTCACCCTTCCGTCTGCCGCGGCGATCGTGGTGAGAAGCCGGCCCACGTCGGCGCGGTGCTCGTCGGGGAGCACGCTGAGACGGCGGCGCAGCGCAGCCGCGGTGGGTGGCTTGGTCAGCACGAGCGCGGCGTGGGCGTCCAGCCGGATCCGCTCGTCGGTGCTCAGGTCGAGGCCGCTGAAGGCCAGGTCGCGCAGTGCTGCACGCTCGGGTTCGGTGACGGTGCCGTCCGCGGCGGCCACCAGCGTGCCAAGGTTGATGATTGCCAGGGCGGTGCCGTACCGCGGTCCCGGGGCGCTGACCGGCTCTTCTCCGCGGCGGAACACCACCACCGAGGAGGTCGGCGTCGGCACGCCACCGCCAAACCGGACGTCCGGCTCAATCCCGAGCCCCCGCTTCTCCAACAGCTGCGCCACGGCCACCGCGTCGGCCCTGGCGAGCTTGCCGGTGATGGTCGGCCAGCGCTCGATCAGCTCCTGCGCTGGGACGACCGAGCGGCCATTGTCGTCGATGCCGCGCGCCGCCCAGGACCAAATCGCTCGGTCCGTTCATCTGCCCGATAGCTGACGCCCTTGGGCAGCAGGGCGACCGCGGCCGGGGAGCCGGTGTCGCCCGGGTGACGGCCGAGGTGCCTGCTGTAGGCGTCCAGATCGTCGGTGACCGCTTCGATCAGATCCCGGAGTTTCGTGACCGGCCCGGTCAGCTTGCCGACATCGGGCAGGTTCGGGTTCTCCAGCTTGACTTCACCGCCGAAGCCGCCGCTGGCCGGGAAGTAGCGGCTGCTCAACCGCGTCTTGTTGGGCTTGACGACCAGGCCGTCGCCGAACCGCTCCTGGTAGCGGGCCGTGAACAGCTCGTGGAACTCGTCCGGGCACCGCTGCGCGGGGGTTCGCAACCGTGTCTCGGGGTGGTGGGTGTACCAGGCCAGTGCCCAATCCGCAGGCAGCGGCCGGCCGGCGGCCACCAGTTGCCCCAACCCGAGCCGGAGTTCGGCCGGCAGTTCGTAGGTCCACTCCGGAAACGCCGGCGGCGGGCCGTTCCAGCGCGCGGTGGGGTCGAGGATCGCGACACAGTCCAGAAGGCTACTTGCGTACTGCTCGAACGAGCGGTTCCCCCGGTAGATCCCCAGCAACCGACGCACCTCGCCGGTCAGCAGGCGGAACTCCGCTGCGGGGTCCGGTGTGCCTGGGAGTTCGGTGAGCAAACGGCGTTCCAGGCCGTAGAAGTAGACGAAGACGTAGCCGATGTAGGCGCGCGGATTGCTGCGACCACCGGCGAGCCATGCCAGATACGCGGCGCGACCGCGGGGTGAAATGTCCGAATAGGACGGCCAGTAGTCCATCGTCTCGCCGGTCCAGTCGGGACGCGCGCCGTCCACAGGCAGCGTGGGATCGATCAACGCCGGCTCGACACCATTTCCGGCCGCATCGGCCATGCTGCGTCCGAGGTACAACATGCCGCCACGGATAACGAGGCCTGCGACCTTGACGTCCCGTCCGGCCGGCACCCATTCCGCGTAAGACAGTGTCGCGGCCGGAAGTGCCGGGTACCGCTGGATGGGCGGCATCGCCGCAACCGGCGCACTCACCTGCGGCGGCGGATGGACTGGCTGAACTGCCCGATCACCGCCGACAACCGGCGCGGATCGCGCGGATGCCCGCTTTCTCCGAATCAGCCAGATCACCAGCGCAAGCACCAGCAAGATGACGACAGCCAGCGCCAACTGGACCTCCCCGCGATCGATTCACCTGACCATCGCCGAGATGCGGGCCGGAGTTACCGGCGTTACATGATCGTCACCGATCTCGATCTTGACAGGCGCTTCCCGAATCCCATCGGAATGTGGGAATTGATGACAAGTCCGCACTCTGCACCACCGCCGAGCGAATCCGTTTCACTCACTTGCACCTACTTCGATGACGAAATCGTCACGGGTCCGGGGCACGGGTAACGGCGGCACTGACAATGACGAACGGTGCTTACGCCAGCCTTTGCAAGCCGCGAAAAGGGTGAAGCAGAATTGACAGCTGATTCTGACTCCGCGCATCGATTCGAGGAAATTCCTTGGCCCTGCCTGAAGCCCTACATGTCGGTCACCGTTCTGCGCTGCATCGGGGACGACCCCGCGTTCGGCTTCGGAACCGTCGTCCGGCTCCTCAAGAAACCGCGACGACATCGGCCAGGGGCCGCCCTGCACACCATCGCCGAGACCGAACTGGACGCCGCCTCAGGCGATGTCATCGCCGGCTTCGACACGTTGACCGGCCTCGAGATCGACCAGTTGTTCGGCCAGGTGAACGTTCAAGCGAGTCCACCCGGCTGGGCCCTGCCGGGATCCGGCTTCACCGACTTGACGCACGAGCTCACACTGGTCCTCCGACGTGGTGAACTGATCGCCGTGCGCGCCGAGAAAGGCGTGGCAGAGCGCCTCCAGAGACAGCTGGACAAACCGCCGCGACCACCGCTTCGTCGTCTTCCCACCAACGTCCTGGAAGCAGCCTTCCTCCAGGGCGCCGCGAAAAACATCTGGCTTCGGTCGGTCCAGCGACCCAGCTCGCGCCGCCCCTACAGCAAAGCACTGGGCGGAACCGATCTCGGCGTCGCACTGGATCCCGTGGAGGACAGCTCGTTCGCGTGGGGAGCAGCTCGCAGCGAGATGCTCGAAGACCCAGGTATCCTCTACCTCAAAGGCAAGGTGGGTGTCACCGCAGGCAAATCACAGATCTGGTTCAAGGACTCCACCGACTTCCACCAATACCTCCTCACGGTGGGCGAAATCCTGCGAGTGTCCTCCGAAATCCTCACCGATCCTGGCATCTTCTCGGCATTCCCCGGCCTTGCCCAGGAAGTCAGCGATCCTGCCGAGATTTCCGGTGCGTACGAAGTGATCCCGATTCAACCGGACGAGACACCAGAAGCGACCAGCGGAGGCGACGAAGTCGTGGCGGCAGCCGAACTCCTTCAGGACGCGGTGCTCGAGGTCCGGGAAGGTGCTACCGGAACGAGGTTCACCATGGATGTCGGACTCGAGGGCGCCTCGAGCGGCCGGCTTGCCGCGAGCCTCAACCGCGTCGATGACCGCTTCGTGCTCAGCATCGGGTTCGACCGCACTGCGCCCCAGCCACTACCAGCCGCGGAGCAGATTCTCGGCGCGCTGAACAGCGGTGACATGCTCGAAGTCCACTTCGGCTCCGGACACAAGTACTCGGCGGGCAAGGTCTGGAAGCAGAACTTCAGTCCGATCCCGTTTTCCGGCTGGTTGTGGGAGGACTTCGACGGCTACCGGATCACCAGGGAGAAGCCCGCCGGCGCCGAAGGGGCCCAAGCCATCCACGACGCCATCCACGAGAACGGTGACGACTCCCTGTTCGCCTGGATCGTCGACTACTGTTCCGAAGGATGGCTGCTCTGTGACGACAGTTCAGGGGAAGCGGCCGACTTCTTCCATCTCGACGCGGACAACCTGCTCCGGATCTTTCACGTCAAGGCATCGTCGAACAGCTCCCCTCGCCGGGGCGTGAAGGTGACCGACTACGAGGTCGTGGTGAGCCAGGCGCTGAAGAACCTGACGTACATGGATCGGCGCAAGCTGATCGGCCGCCTCAGCCGTCCCTCACTCGCCGATCCGGCAAGCTGGATCGACGGCGATCGGGTTCACGACAAAGGAGCCGGCTTTCTGGAGAAGCTCGAAGCCGCCGGAGCACAGGGGCGGACCGAGGTGGTGATCGTGCAACCCAATCTCAGCAGAGGGCGGTACCGACAGCTGACTGCGGACATCGAGGCCGGCATTGTCTCCCGGGACACCCTGCGCCTGCAATTGCTCGAGATGCTGTTGAAGACCGCGCGACTGGCCGCAGTCCGGTACGTCACCGATCTGACGGTGATCGGCAGCGGCTGATGCCGCCGTCCTGCAGACGCAGGGTCGCGGAGAAGTCCGAGTTGCGGCGCTGCGCCCACGGCGGCCGTCGTCGCAACCGTTCTGGCATTGCCAGCAGTTGACCTGATCAGCGTCCCGATGCAGCCACGGGCCTGGATGCAGCGCGAAGCCAGCGCGCTGACCTATTCCGGCTCGTTGGAGTAGCCAGGTTCGGCGCGCCGCGTTCCCGGCGGGGCTTCGCCGCGGCTCGTTCGGGCGACATCTGTCATACGGTGCTGCGGCCGCGGCACAGCGCGGACAGCGTGCTACTCGTGGGTCCAGGTGCAGCCGCCGGAGAGTTCGAGGAACTCGCCGCTCTTGACGGTCACGCTGGTCGGCCCTTGCACGAGGCCGTTGGCGATGATGGCGCTGAAGTCGCCGGAGTCGTTGCTGTTGCGGGACCAGTAACAACCGAAGGAGTCCCGAGGACCCGCGGTCTTCCACCGGCCGGCCTTCGCGTCGGTGCCGATGCGGTGCACACCGTCGCTCAGGGTGCCATTGCCACCGGATCGAGGAGCCGCCGGGGCGGCGGACGAGATCACGGTCCGCGTCACGGTCTCCTGTGGGGCGGTGACGGTGCTGATGATCGTGACCGGCGCGGCCGTGGTCGCCGAAGCGGGCACGGTCACCGTGCGGGTGATGGTGGTCGGCGCTGCCGCGGCCGTCTGATCGACGGCCGGGCGCTGGACGGTCGCGCTTGCCGCGCCTACACCGGCGAGGAACGCGGCAACCACGCCGACGATCCACGGCCAGTGCCTCCCGGCACGAGTGCTGGCTGGGTTTTCGGGCGCAGGCGGAATCGGCTGGCTCATGGCAGAGGTTCTTTCTCCGGTATTCGCGGAACCGCCGGGGGCTGCTGACACGGTCTTGGTGAACGGTGCCTCCGCGGTTGACCGGTGTTCGCCGTGTCTCTACCCGGAGTCGGCTGCCACCCTCCCCGAGTTACAGACCAAGCCGTTCCCGCGACGCCGTCACGTGTGCGCCGGTCCGGTGGAGCGCCGCGGGATGAGGGTGGGTGTGGCGACGAGCGTGCGGGGCTGCTCGCCGCGGGAGGCTTCGCTGAGCAGTTCCAGCGCGCCGGCCGCGATCTGTCCGAACGGGACGCGCACGGTGGTCAGCGGCACGGGCAGGCGGCTGACGATGGGGATGTCGTTATAGCCGACGATCGACAGGTCCTCGGGCACGCGCAGCCCGAGCGCGTGGGCGGCGGCCATCACGCCGATGGCGGTGTTGTCGTTGACGGCGAAGATCGCGGTGGGCCGGTCCGCCCGGTCCAGCAGGTCCCGGCCGGCGACCTCGCCGGATTCGATGGAAAACGCGTCCCCGGCGACCAGCCGGTCGTCGAAGCCGATCCCGGCCTGGTCGAGGGCTTCGCGGTAGCCGGCGCGCCGTTCCCGGGCGCTGGAGGCGTAGCCGGGGCCGCCGACCAGGCCGATGCGCCGGTGGCCGAGGTCGAGCAGGTGCCGGACGGCCAAGTGCGCCCCGAGGCGGTCGTCGCCGACGGCGGCCGGGCCGATGCCGTCAGTGCGCAGGGCCAGCGCGTGCGGCACGTCCCGCGCGGTGGGCGTGCCCAGCCGCGCCGTGGTGAGGATCAGCCCGTCGACGCGACGGCGCACCAGGGTCTGCACCGCCAGCCGTTCGGTGTCGGGCTTGTCCTCGGTGGTGGCGACGATGGCGAACATCCCCCGGGCGCCCGCGGCGGCGGCGATCTCCTCGTAGAGCATCGCCATCACGGTGTCGGTGAGCCGGGGCACGATCACGCCCACCGTGTTGGTGCCCGCCCGGCGCAGCCCCGAGGCGAGCGGGTCGCGCACATAGCCGAGCTCGGCCGCGACCCGCCGCACCCGTTCGGCGGTGGGGCTGTTGGAGTGCGGCAGCCGCTCGTCCAGGACACGGGACACGGTGGACTTGCTGACCCCGGCGGCCCGGGCAACGTCGAGAATGGTCACCACGGGGGTCAGGCTACTGGTCGGCGAGGACTTTCCGGACTCGCTGTTGACGGCGGGAGGCATGTGGCGCATTCTATGGGAACGTTCCCGCAACCGTTCCCAGAACACGCCGACGAGAAGGAGAACTTCGAGATGACACTGGATCTCCGTGGCCTCAACCCGGCGCCGGTCACCCCGTTCACGCCGGACGGCGAGGTGGACCACGCCGCGATGGCGAAGCTCGGCACCTGGCTGGCCGGGCACGACGGCGTGAAGAGCCTGGTGATCCTCGGCCACGCGGGCGAGGGCACCTTCCTCACCCAGGAGGAGCAGGTCGCCACCATCGCCAACCTGGCCGAAGCCGTGGACATCCCGGTCATCGCCGGCATCACCGGCGAGGGCACCGCGGTCGCGGTCGCCGAGGCCAAGCGCGCCGTCGCCGCCGGCGCCAAGGCCGGGCTGATCTACCCCTCACACGGCTGGCTGCGCTTCGGCTACCAGGCAGGCGCGCCGCAGGACCGCTACCGGGCGATCTACGAGGAGTCCGGGCTGCCCTGCATCCTGTTCCAGTACCCGGACAACACCAAGGCCACCTACGACCTGGACACCCTGCTCGAGATCGCCGCGCAAGACGGCGTGTTCGCCACCAAGAACGGCGTGCGCAACATGCGCCGCTGGGACACCGATGTCCCGGTGCTCCGCCGCGAGCACCCCGACCTGCAGATCCTGTCCTGCCACGACGAGTACCTCCTGCACACCATGTTCGACGTCGACGGCCTGCTCGTCGGCTACGGCGGCCTCGCCCCCGAACCCCTGCTGGAGCTCATCGCCGCAGGCAAGGCCCGCGACTACCCCGCCGCCCGGGCCGTGCACGACCGGCTGCTGCCAGTCACCAAGGCCGTCTACCACCGCGGCTCGCACATGGAAGGCACCGTCGCGCTCAAGCTCGGCCTCAAAGCGCGCGGCATCCTCGAGCACGCCGGCGTCCGCTCCCCGCTGATCGACCTCTCCCCCGAGGCCGAAGAGGAGATCGTGCAGGCACTCAAGAGCGCCGAACTCGTCTGAGCTCCACTCGCGTCCCGGCGGCGGCCCGGCCGCCGGGACCGGCGACAATGTTGTCCCCACGACTCCGCACCGCGGCGGAGGGCGAGGAAACGAAACCCATGACGACTTTCGCTGCCGGCAGCCCCGGCGCGGCTGCTAAGGCCAACGCCGCGCTGGTGGCGCGGCTCGAGCGGCTCCCGGTCACCCGACGGCTCCTGATGATCCGCGTCATCATCGGCACCGCCACCTTCTTCGACGCCTACACCGTGCTGGTCATCGCCTTCGCGATGCCCAAGCTGGTCACCGAATGGCACCTCACCCCCGCATGGGTGGGCCTGATCCTCTCCGCGGGTTACGTCGGCCAGTTCGCCGGCGCGATCCTGTTCGGCTGGCTCGCCGAACGCATCGGCCGTCTGCGCACCCTGCTCATCACCATCGTGCTGTTCGTATCGATGGACATCGCGTGCCTGTTCGCCTGGAGCGGCGCCTCGATGCTGGTGCTCCGCTTCCTGCAGGGCATCGGCACCGGTGGCGAGGTGCCGGTGGCCAGCGCCTACATCAACGAGTTCGTCGGCGCCCGCAAACGCGGCCGGTTCTTCCTGCTCTACGAGGTCATCTTCCCGGTCGGCCTGCTCTTCGCCGGGCTCGCCGGCTACTTCCTGGTGCCGGAGTTCGGCTGGCGCGCCCTGTTCGTCGTCGGGCTCGTCCCGGCCGTGCTGATGATCCCGCTGCGGGTGTTCATGCCCGAATCCCCGCGCTGGCTCGCCGCCAAGGGCAAGTTCGACCGCGCCGACAAGGTCGTCACCATGCTCGAACGGGAGGCCGTCAAGGAAGGCAAACCGCTGCCCGAGCCCGCCGCCCGCCCGGTCACCGCACCCGCGACCGGCGCGGGCTGGCGCGACCTGTTCCGCGGCATCTACCTCAAGCGCACCCTGATGCTGTGGGCGCTGTGGATCACGGTCTACGTCATCAACAACGGCTTGGTCACCTGGCTGCCCACGCTCTACCGGCAGGTGTTCGACCTGCCCCTGCAGACCAGCCTGCTCTACGGCTGGATCACCTCCGCCGTCGGTGTCGTCGCCTCCGTGCTCTGCGCGCTCTACATCGACAAGGTCGGCCGCAAACGCTGGTACGCCATCGCCTTCCTGGCCGCCACCGTGCCACTGGTGGTGCTCACGGCCCTCGGCGCCACGACCGCCACGCAGGTGGTCATCCTCGCCCCGATCGCCTACGCGATCCTGCAGACCATCGCCTTTTCCCTCTACCTCTACTCCGCCGAGCTCTACCCCACCCGCTTGCGCGCCGTGGGCACCGGGTTCGGCAGCGCGTGGCTGCGCGCCGCTTCCTCCGCAGGCCCGCTGCTCGTCGGCTTCGTCGTCGCCGGCCTGGGCATCCGCTACGTCTTCG
This sequence comes from Amycolatopsis methanolica 239, assembly GCF_000739085.1. Classification (NCBI taxonomy): domain Bacteria; kingdom Bacillati; phylum Actinomycetota; class Actinomycetes; order Pseudonocardiales; family Pseudonocardiaceae; genus Amycolatopsis; species Amycolatopsis methanolica. Next base: position 4,051,031 of record NZ_CP009110.1, read on the forward strand.
CCGCCTTCGCCGTGGTCGCACTGATCGGCGGCGTGGTCACCATCCGGCACGCCGTCGAAACCAAAGGCCAGGTGCTCGAAGAACTGTCCCCTTGAGACCGCCGCCGGCGGTGAGTGCCCCGGAACGGGTTCCGGGGCACTCGTCTCACTGGTCGACCGTCAGCATGCCCGCCGGGACACCGGCGATCTCGACCTGGCGCCCGATCGAGTGCCGGCCCGGGAGTTCGTGGTAACGCCGGAGCCCGGCGATGCCACCGAGCCAGCCGGCCCAGCCGGGGTAGGGCGGGTTGTCCGGGTCGAAGCCGCTGTGCATCATCGTGAGCCGGGTCTTGCCGCCGGAGCCGTCCAGCTCCCAGCTGGTGGTCTCGCCGTCGGCGAACAGCAGGGCGGCCTTGCGGCCGGGTTCGAACTCGACGAACTTGGCCCCGCCGGGGTCCAGTTCGAACCCGCCCATCGCGAAGCGGCCGCCCAGACGGGGCTCGATGTCCACGTTGGCGCCGAACCACTTGCTGAACACCTCCGGCTGGATCATCGAGTCGAACACCTCCTCCGGGGCCGCGTCGATGACGACCGACGCGCGCAGTTCGCTGGAGGTGAAGTCGACCATCGGGGTCAGCTCGCGGCCGGCCAGGTAGTCGGCCAGGTTGGCGATCGCGAGCGACCAGAACGTGTGGAGCGCGCCACGGGCACCGGCCTGGTCCGCGATCACCTCCTCGAAGCCGGGCAGGTCGCTGTGGCTGAGCGTGACCAGGGTGCCGTCCTCGTCCACGTGCAGCACGCGCTGGTGCGGTTCGGCGCCGTCCCGGTGTGAACCGGCCCCAGAACTCGTATCTGCCGGGCAGGTCGACCTCGGCGTGCTCAGCGAGCCAGACACGCAGCGCGGCCGGATCGGTCAGCGCCTGGTAGGTCTCCTCCAGCCGGGTCGGCACGATCGTGGTCAGGATCAGGTCAGGTTCGCTCATCGGGTTCTCCTCTGGGGTAGCAGGCGACGGCCAGCCGGAACGCGTCGCCGTCGGCCCCGCCGTAGCGGGTGAACAGGTCCTGCAGTGTCTGCCGCAGCTCGTCGAGGAACGCCTTGCGTTGCTCCGGGCGCACCCGGATGTCGCCGGACACGCCGATCGACGGCAGGTCCGGGCGGGTGAGGCCGAGCGCGGCGATGTCCGCCTGCACGTCCTCCATCAGGTCGACCAGGTAGCCCAGGCTGAGCCGGTCGCGGGTCTGCCGCATCCCGATGCGGCCCACCAGGGCCGGGGACAACCAGTAGGACCGGCCTGCCGCCCGGTAGATCCCCTCGTGGATCCCGCGGACCCGGCGCTGGGCTACCTGACGCGCGAGGCCGGCGTCCAGCAGGCGCTTGACCTGGTAGTAGACCCGCTGCGGGGTCTGGTCGAGCTCGAGGGCCACCTCGGTGCACGACCGGGGCGCGAACCTCGCGGGGGAGCGCCGGTAGGGTCCACCCGTGTCACGCAGGCCGGCCCCGCTGCCGCAGCGCCACGGGCTCGACCCGGCGCGGCTGAAGCTGCCCGACGAGGGGCCGTGGACCACGATTCGCGACCACCTCGCCGAGCGCCTCAGCCGCCTGCCCGCGGGACGGCTCGACGAGATGCTCGCCGAGGGACGGATCGCCGGCGAGAACGGCCCGGTCACCGCCGACACCCCGTTCCAGCCGGGCGCGTTCGTGTGGTTCCACCGCGACCTGCCCGACGAGGTGCCGGTGCCGTTCCCGATCGGCGTCGTGCACCGCGACGAGCACCTCGTCGTGGCCGACAAGCCCCACTTCCTGGCCACGATTCCGCGGGGACAGCACGTGCTGGAGACCGCGCTCGTCCGGCTGCGGCGCGACCTCGGACTGCCGGAGCTGAGCCCGGCGCACCGGCTGGACCGCGCCACGGCGGGGCTGCTCCTGTTCGTCACGCGGCGCGAGTACCGCGGCCGGTACCAGACCCTGTTCCGGGACCGCCGCGTCACCAAGGAGTACGAGGCGGTCGCGCGGCACGACCCGCACCTGGACTTCCCCGTCACGGTGCGGAGCCGGATCGTCAAGGACCGCGGGAGCCTCACCGCGCGCGAAGTCGCCGGGCCGGTCAACGCCGAGACCCGCGTCGAACTGCTCGAGCACGCGGACGGCCGCGGCCGCTACCGGCTGGTGCCCGCGACCGGGCGCACCCACCAGCTGCGCGTGCACATGAACCACCTCGGGATCCCGATCCTGGGCGACCGCTTCTACCCCACCGTCGTCGACGCCCCGCTCGACGACTTCCGCCGCCCGCTGCAGCTGCTGGCCAAGACGCTGAAGTTCACCGACCCCGTGACGGGCGAGCGGCGGCACTTCGAAAGCAAGCTGACGCTGGGCGCGTGGGAGTCCTATGCGGACTGGAGCGGCGGCGAGGCGGGCACCGCATCGCGTCCCGGGTGATGGGGTTCGCTGCCCGGCCGAAGCGCATCACCCCCGGGGTGGAGATGCACGAGCTGGTGGCCGCCTTGCGGACCGAGCTGCTCGCCGAGCTGGGCGCCCTGGAACGGGCGCACTGAGCGGCTTCCCGCGGGCCCGCGGTCAGCGCAGCTGGAAACCCTGCCGCCGGAACGCTTCGCGCAGCCGGTCGCGGCCGCGCAGTCCCGCGACGCTGCCGAAGCGTTCCGCGACCCGCCGCACCCAACTGGGCTCCAGGCCCGCCTCGGTGTAGAAGTCGGCCAGGAGTTTCTCGTAGTCGCCGATCCCGTCGGCCTGCGTGGAGTCGTCGTAGCGCTCGTGGTGCAGTACCACGCGCTGCGCCAGCCGCGGCTTGACCCCGGTGGGCCGCGCCGGGTCCGCATGCCCGACCACGAGCCCGAACACCGGGAACACGTGTGCAGGCAGCCCCAGCTCGCGCGACACCGCGAGCGGGTCGTTGCGCAACGCGCCGGCGAACACCGTGCCCAGCCCCAGGGATTCCGCGGCCAGCGCGGCGTTCTGGGCCGCCAGCGCGGCATCGATGACGGCCACCAGAGCGCTTTCCAGGTAGTCCGCCCCCTCGCCGGAGGCGCCCGCCTCCGCCGCGATCCGCCGGGCGCGGGCGAGGTCGGCGAGCCACACCAGCAGCAGTGGCGCCTCCGTGATGTGCCACTGACCGCCGGCGACCTCGGCCAGCCGGGCGCGCCGCCGCGGATCACGGACGGCGACCACGCTCCACAACTGCAGGTTGCTCGACGACGGCGCGGACTGGGCCGCCGCGATCAGCGTGGTCAGCGTCGCGTCGGAGACCGGATCCGGCAGGTAGGCGCGCACCGAGCGGTGGGCCAGCTGCGCGGCCACCAGGTCGCTCCACCGATCGGGGAGGTCCGTCGGCGCGCCGGGACCGTACCGGGCGCGGTAGGGGTCCTCGACGGTCATCGGCTGTCCTCCCTCAGCAACGGCAGCAGCTGGTCGCCCTGGCGTTTGATCTCCGGCAGGTACGGGGTGTCGGACAGGACGAAGTGCGTGATGCCCAGCGACTGGTACCGGCGCAGCGACTTCGCCACGTCCTCGGCCGAGCCGACGAGCCAGGTGGTCCCCGCGCCGCCACCGCCGTAGCGGCCGGGCGCGGTGTAGAGGTTGTCGTCGAGCACGTCGCCTCGGGTGGCCAGCTCCAGGAGCCGTTGCTGGCCGGTGGCGACGAACCGGTTGGGGTCGCGGCTGATCGCGCCCTTCGCCATCGCCTCGACCTTCGCCTCCGCGTCGGCCCACGCCTGCTCCGTCGTGTCCCGCACCAGCGTCGTCACGCGCAGCCCGTACTCCAGCGGCGCATGCTCCCGGCCGAGTTTCTCGCTCAGCCGCTCCAGCCGGTCGATCCGCTCGGCGACCCCGTCCAGCGGCTCGCCCCAGAACAACTGCACGTCGGCCTCGGTGGCGGCGACCTCCTCGGCCGCCGCGGACGCGCCGCCGAAGTACAGGCGCGGATGGCGGCGCTCACCCCGCACCACCGGGCGCGGCGCCACCGTCGCGTCGGTGACGCTGAAGTGCTCGCCGTGGAAGGTGACGTTCTCCTCGGTCCACAGCCTGCGCACGATCCGCAGGAACTCCTTGGTGCGCGCGTACCGCTGGGCCTGGTCGCCTTCGCTGTCGCCGTAGGCGGCGAGGTTGTCCTTTCCGGACACGATGTTGACCAGCACCCGCCCCTGCGTGAGGTGGTCCAGTGTCGCGGCGGCGGAGGCGAAGTTCGCCGGCCGCCAGTAGCCGGGCCGCACCGCGATCAACGGCTGGAACGTCGTCGTGCGCGCGGCCAGTGCGGTGGCGACCGTGAAGGTGTCCGGCCGTCCCCAGCCGGTGCCGATCAGCGCGCCGCCCCAGCCGTGCTCCTCCAGGGCTTTCGCCTGTGCGGTGAGGGTGTCCAGGCTGTTGTGGTCGGCGGTGACGGCGTCGCCGCGGTGGCCGGGCTCGGCCTGGTTCGGGATGTACCACAGGAATTCGGCACTCACGACAATGCTCCCTCGGTCAGGCGCGCCAGGAGACGGGCGCGCAGGGTCGGGTGGCGGTACCCGGTCTGGAACAGGCCGCGCTCCTGCAGGATCGGCACGACCAGCCGGGCGAAGTTCTCGAAGTCGACGGCGGTGTCGGCCGGCATCACCGTGAACCCGTCGGCGGCGCCGGCCTCGTACCACGCCTGCAGGTCGTCGGCGACCTGCTCGGCCGAACCGACCAGCAGCCGGTGCCCCGATCCCCCGGCGCCCCGCTGGACGAGCTCCCGCGGCGTGCGCGGCCCGTCGGCGATCAGGGCGCGGGTGGAGGCGCTGAACCCGGCGGAGAAGGCGCTCTCCGGCACCCGGTCCGGCAGGTCGGCGACCGTGATCGGATCATCCGGGCCGAACCTGTCCGGCGGCAGCCCGAGGTTCGCCACGAGCGCGGCGGACAACCGCTCGATCGGCAGTGTCGCGTACAGCTCCTGTTCCCGGCGCCGGGCCTGCCCTTCGGTCTCCGCGACGAGCACGACCACGCCGAGCGAGACCTTCACGTCGTCCGGGTGGCGCCCGGCTCCGGCCGCCCGCACGCGGATGTCGTCGCGGAAGGCCACGGCCTTGGCCTGGGTCTGCGCCACCGTGAACACCACGTCGGCGAACCGCCCCGCCACCGCGAGCCCCTCCGCGGACCCGCCTGCCTGCACGATCACCGGCCGTCCCTGCGGTCCCGCGGTGACCGGCAGCGGGCCGGCGACCGAGAAGAACTCGCCCACGTGGTCGATGCGGTGGATGAGGTCGGGGTCGGCGTAGCGGCCGCCCCGCTTGTCGGCGACGATCGCACCCTGGTCCCAGCTGTCCCACAGCCGCGTGACGACCTCCAGGAATTCGTGCGCCCGCCGGTACCGCTCCCCCTTCGGCGGGTGCTCGGCGAGACCGAAGTTCGCGGCCGCCGCGGGACTGCCGGTGGTGACGACGTTGACCGCGGCCCGGCCTCGCGTCACGTGGTCCAGCGATTGGAAACGCCGGGCGAGGTTGTAGGGCGAGTTGTAGGTGGTCGAGCTGGTGGCGATCACCCCGAGGTGCGTGGTGATCGCCGCCAGGTGCCCCAGCAGCACGAGCGGGTCGAGACCGGTGCCCGGCGCGTCCTCGATCTCGCCGCGCAGCGCCGGGCTGTCGCCGAGGAACACCGCGTCGATCTTCGCCTCCTCGGCGATCCGCGCGAGCCGCCGGTAGTGGTCGATGTCCACATAGGCCAGTGGGTCGGCGCGCGGGAGCCGCCACGCGGTGCGGAAGTGCCCGGGCGTCATCAACGACAGGTTCAGGTGGAAACTCACGACGCCGGACTCCATCCCAGCAGCGGCGCGAGTTCCGTCGCCGTGTCCGTCAGCAGCCGCACGTGCTCGTCGAAGCCGGGCACCCCGGGCACGAAACTGACCAGCAGGTCGGTCACCTGTCGCAGGGCCGGGTCGGCGGCGAGCTCTCCCGCCAGCTCCGCGGCCGGGCCGAGCAGCGCGTGGTCGGCCGCCAGGTACTCCGCCACGCCGAGCCCGGCGGCGTCCCGCCGGTGCGACTGCCAGCTCTGCCACCGCCGCACCCCCGGCGTCACCAGCCGCACCGCCGCCGCCCGGTCCGGGTGCGGGTAGACCGCCCGCGACACCTGCACCCGCGGCGCGCGACCAGGCTCGGTCCACGCCGCCCGGTAGGCCTGGATCCACTCCGCCTGCGCCTGCTGCGCCTCGCGCACCGAACCGCCGCTCCACGCGGTGGCGCGGGACAGTTGCAGCCCGTCCCCGGCGCGGCCGGCCGCCGCCGCGGACGCCACGGCCCGGCCGGGAGCGCTGGTCGTGGCCTGCCACAGCCGCTGCCGCACCCCGGCGCCGGGTGGGTGCAGCACCTCGCCGAGGCTGTTGAGCGCCTTGCCGTCGAGCACCTCGTGCAGCCGCGCCACCGCGGCGTCGAACTCGTCGTGCCGCCGGTCCAGGTCCCGCCCGAACGCCTCCCACGCGCCGGGGAACGGCCCCGATCCGACCCCGAGTTCCAGGCGCCCGCCGGACAGCTCGTCCAGGGTCGCCGCGTCCTCGGCCACCTTGAGCGGGTCCTCCAGTGGCAGCACCAGCACACCGGTGCCCAGGCCGATGCGGCTGGTGTGCTCGGCGATCGCGGCGAGCACGACCAGCGGCGCGGACACGTGCTCCTTGCCCTGCCGGAAGTGCCGCTGGATCACCCAGCCCGAGTCGTAGCCCAGGTCCTCGGCGATGCGGAACAGCTCGATCCCCTGCCGGTAGGCCCGCGCCGGCGGCAGGTCGTCGTCGAGGTGCAGAAGGAAGTTCAGCCGGAACGGCCGCCCGTCCTCCACACCCGCACCGATCGGGGCGTTCACAGCGCCAGCCCGGTGCCGTGCACGCCGTGCTCGTCGATCGCCGCCAGCTCCGCCTCGGTCAGCGGCGGGAAATCCAGCGCCCGCACGTTGTGGTCCAGCTGCGCGACCGAACTGGCGCCGATCAACGCCGAGGTGACCTCCGGGCGGCGCAGCACCCACTGCAGCGCCAGCTGCGCCAGCGACTGGCCACGGTCGGCCGCGATCTTGTTCAACGCCGCGGCCCGCTGCCGGTAGGTGTCGTCGATGACCTCCGGCGACAGGAAAGCGCTGTCCCGCGCCCGCGCGCCGTCGGGGATGTCCGCCAGGTACTTGTCGGTCAGCAGGCCCTGCGCCAGCGGCGAATACACGATCAGGCCGAACCCCTCGGCGGCGGCCAGCTCCAGCAGGCCGTTGCGCTCCGGCCGCCGGTCGAAGATCGAATACCGCGGCTGGTGGACCAGCAGCGGGACACCCGCCCGCCGCAGCAGCCCGGCGATCTCACGCGCCCGGTCCGGCTGGTAGTTGGAGATGCCGACGTAGAGCGCCTTGCCCTGCTGCACCGCGCTGACCAGGGCGCCCACCGTCTCCTCCAGCGGGGTGCTCTCGTCCGGGCTGTGGCTGTAGAAGATGTCGACGTAGTCGGTGCCCAGGTCGCGCAGGCTGTGGTCGAGCGAGGCCAGCAGCGACTTGCGCGAGGCGCCCTTGAGGTAGGGGCTCTTGCCGATCGGGTTGCCTGCCTTGGTGGACAGGATCAGCTCGTCCCGGTACGGCTTGAGGTCGCGCGCGAGCACCTGGCCGAAGAACTCCTGGGCGGCGCGGTGCGGCGGCCCGTAGCGGTCGGCGTTGTCGAAGTGGGCGATGCCCAAGTCGAAGGCGCGCAGCACGATCTCGCGCCGGGTGTCGTAGGAGTAGCCGGGGCCGAACTTCTGCCACAGCCCGAAGGAGAACGCGGGCAGGTCGAGACCGGAGTGGCCGGCGCGGCGGAACTCGGCGGCGTCGTAGCGGTCGTCGGCGGGCGTGTAGGTGCTCATGAGGCCTTCCTGTTGTCGCGGACGGGGAAATCCCGGCCGGTGTCGCGTTCGAGGAACTGCGTTCCGGGGCTGACGATCTCGTCGATGCGGTCGAGGGTGTCCTCGTCCAGCTCGACGGTGGCGGCCTTGAGGTAGGCGGCCAGGTGCTCGCTGGTGCGCGGGCCGATGATCACGCTGCTCACCGCCGGGTGGGTGAGCGCGAACCCGACGGCGAGGTCGACCAGGGACCGCCCGGTGTCCTCGGCGAGCCGGGCGAGCGCGTCGGCGGCGGCGAGCTTGCGCTGGTTGCGGTCCAGCGACACGTCGAACCGGCCGGGCACGAGATCGGCGCGCGCCGACTCCGGTTGCCCGCCACCGATCCGGTACTTCCCGGACAGCCAGCCCGCGGCGAGCGGCCCGTAGCCGAGCACGCCGACGCCGTACTTGCGGGTCACGGGGAAGACCTCGCGTTCGGCGCCGCGCACGAGCAGCGAATAGGGCAGCTGCTCGGTGTGCGGGGCGATGAGGCCGTGTTTTTCGGCCAGCCAGTGCGCCTCGACGAGCTGGTGCGCCGGGAACACCGACGTGCCGTAGTAGCGGATCTTGCCCTGGCGCACCAGGTCACTGAGCGTCTGCAGGGTTTCCAGCAGGCTCGTGCGCGGATCGGGCCGGTGCGCCTGGTAGAGGTCGAGGTGGTCGGTGCCCAGCCGCCGCAGGCTGTCCTCCACGGCGCGCACGATCCAGCGGCGGGACGTGCCCGCGTGCCGCGGCTCGTCGCCGACGCGGCCGGAGAACTTGGTGGCGAGGAAGATGTCGTCGCGCCTGCCCCGGATGGCCTTGCCGACGATCTCCTCGGAGCGGCCCTGGCCGTAGACGTCGGCGGTGTCGATCGCGGTGATCCCGGCGTCCAGCGCGGCGTGGATGATGCCGACGCCGGCGGCCTCGTCCTGCCGGCGGCCGAAGTTCATGGCGCCGAGGGTGAGCGGGGTGAGCAGGACGCCGGTGCGTCCCAGCACGCGGGTGGGTTCGAGGGTCAACGTGGTCCTCCTAGAAGAGCCCGGTCGTCGGCGGTTCCTCGCCGGTGAGGTGATAGGCGCCGGCGACCGCGGCCTTCCAGCGCCGTGGGTTGTGGTTGGCGACCACGCGGGCGTTGCGCCAGTGCCGGTCGAAGCCGAGGTCGCGGTCGGTGATGGAGCCGCCCGCGACGTCGAAGAGCAGTTCGGCGGCGCGCAGCGCGGACTCGATCGCCACCACACCGGCCTGCGCCACCGTGACCGCGGCCTCCGCCCCCGCCGTGCGCGCCTGCGCGCCGGTCAGGCCGCGCACGCGCTCCAGCACCTCGGCGGCCAGCAGCACCGCCGACCGTGCGGCGTGCACCCGTGCCGCGATCTCCCCCACGGTCTCCCGCACGTACGGGTCCTCGACCGACCTCGACGCCGAGCTGTGCTTGATCGGCCGGGCCTTCTCGCGGCCGAACGCGGCGGCGTCGTCGAGGGCGGCCGCGGCGATGCCCGCCTCGATCGCCGCCAGGTACAGCTGGGCGAACGATCCCAGCCACGGGTTGTCCAGCAGGTGGTTGTCCCGCGGCGCGATCTCCTCGGCCATGACGCGGACGTTCACCAGCCGCGTGGTGCCGCTGGCGGTGAGTCGCTGGCCGACGGCGTCGAAGTCGTCGAGCCGGTGCACCCCCGCGCGGTCCACCGGCACTGTGAAGAACACAACATCGCCGTTGTCGTCCAGGGCCGAGCCGGAGAACCACGACGCGTAGAGCCCGCCGGTCGAGTAGTACTTCTCGCCGTTGAGCAGGTAGCCGTCGCCGTCGCGGCGCAACGTCGTGCTCACCGAACCGCTGGCGCCGCCGGTGCGCTCGTTGCTGGTTCCGGCGAACAGGTCCCCGGCCCGCAACCGCCGGAGCGTGACCTCCCGGTGCGGCAGATCGGGCCGCGTCGCGACCCGGTTCGCGGTGAGGAAGCTGCTGCGCAACGCCTGGGCGACGTTCGAGTCGGCTCGGGCGATCGCCACCACCAGGTCGGCCACGTCGCGCACCGAGCCGCCCGCCCCGCCGTCCCGCACGGCGATCCCGGTCAGCGTGATCCGCTGCTCGGCGAGCGCCCGGACGTCGGCGAAGGCGTAGTCCCGAGCGCGTTCCCGGACGGCGGCGGTCGCCCGCAAACGCGCGAGGATCGGGGCGACCGCGGCGCGGATGCCCTCGACGGTCGGGGCGGGAGCCACCGCGGTCATGCCGCCACCTCCGCACACAGGCCGAGCGCGGCCCGCAGGGTCGGTGGCGGGGCGGCCTCGGTCGCCCACGCCCGCAGCACCGCCGCCACCTCGCCGGCGCCGCCCGCGGGCACCAGCTCGACTCCGTCCAGCCGGTGCTCGTGCACCCACGCCAGAACATCCGCGGGCGAACCCACCGGGACCCGGCCCAGCAACGTCACCTCCCGGCGGTCGCGGCCCACCGCGCGCAGCGCTTCGGTCAGCGCGTCGGCGGCCCCGGCCGCGTGCTCGACCACGACCACATCCGCGGACTCCGCCACCGCGGCCGGGTCGAGGACACCGAGGTCGGCGACCACAACGGGGCGGCCCTGCGCCGACGACGGCCCGTCCAGCGGACCCGCCACCCGGTAGCACGCGCCGTCGTGACCGACCGGCCGGATCAGCTCCTCCCGCACGACCAGAGCCGCCTCCTGGTCGCCGATCAGCGCCTGCCGCGGGAACGACTCCCACAGCCGGGTCAGGACACCGGCGTACTCGCTCCACCGCCGCGCCGGGTCCGCCGCGGCGGGATCCGGGGCGGTCGCGTCGCTGACCTCGTCCCCGTCCCCGGCGAGCAGGGCGATGCCCGCCCGGCCCCCGGTGGCGCGGTCCAGCGACGACACCCGGCGCGCGGTGTTGTAGGGCGCGTGGTGCGTGGTCGGCACCTCGGCGACGAACCCGATTCCTGTGTGGACTCCGGCGAGGTGGGACGCGGTCACCGTCGGGTCGAGGGTGTGCGGGGTGTCGGCCAGGCGGATCGCCGCCACCCCGGAATCCCGGGCCAGTGCGGTCAGCGCGCTCGCCTCGCTCAGCGAGACGCGGTCACCGACCGCGAGGGCCAGCTGCACGATCGTGCTCATCAGGCGGCTCCTTCCAGAGCAGGCAGGCCGAGGCCGAGGTGGGCGCGCAGCGTGGTGCCGTCGTAGTCGGTGCGGAACAGCCCGCGCGTGCGCAGTTCGGGGACGACGTGGTCGGCGAAGTCGTCGAAACCGGAGGGCAGCACGTCGGGCATGACGTTGAACCCGTCCGCCGCGCCGGCGCGGTACCAGGTCTCGATGTCGTCGGCGATCTGCTCCGGGGTGCCGGTGACGATGCGGTGCCCGCCGCCGCCGGACAACCGCTTGAGCAACGTGCCCAGTGTCGGGTTCTCCCGGTCGATGATCTCCTTGACGACCCGGTAGAACGTCTGCGATCCGCCCGCCTCGTCGGGTTCGACGAGCAAGCCGGCCGGGATCGGTTCGTCGTCGCGCAGGCCGTCCAGCGAGATCCCCAGCTGGGCCGCGAGCCGGCCGCGGCCGTAGGCGTCCGGGAGCAGCTCGTCCAGCAACTCGCGGCGCCGCTTCGCCTCCGCCTCGGTGCTGCCGACGACGGTGGACAGCCCCGGCAGCACCACGATCTCCGCCGGGTCGCGTCCGAACTTGACGGCACCGGCGCGGATCTCCGCCCGGAACGCGCGCGCGTGCTCCAGGTCCTGGTCGGCCGAGAACACCACCTCGGCGACCCGGGATGCGAGCCGGCGCCCGTCGCTGGACCCGCCGGCCTGCACCACCACCGGACGGCCCTGCGGCGAGGCGAACCGGGTGCGCGACGCCCACGCCGCCACCACCTGCTGGGTGAACCACGCGGCGCGCTGGTACCGCACCGCGTGGTCGATCTCGCCGTCCCGGCCGAAGTTGCGGGCCGCCACCGGTCCCGCGGTGGTGACCACGTTCCAGCCGAACCGGCCGCCGCTGACGTGGTCGAGGTCGCCGAGGCGGCGGGCCAGTTCGACCGGGTCGTTGTAGGAGGAGGACAGGGTGCCGATCAGCCCGATCCGCTCCGTCCGGGCCGCGATCCGCGCGAGCACCGTGGTGGGCTCGAAGTTGTTGCCGGTGCGGTGCTTGGTGCCGGGGTCCAGCGCCGGGCCGTCGGCCAGGAACACGGCGTCGAGCTTGGCCTCCTCGGCTTTCTTCGCGATCGAGGTGTAGTGCTCGATCGTGTAGCTCGCGGTGCCGTCGGTGCCCGGGTACCGCCAGGACCCGCCGAACACGCCCGCGTTGAGGATGTTGACGTTGAGGTGCAGCACTGTTCGCTCCTTACCGCGCGCCGGCCGCGGCCAGGCGCGTGCCGGGGATCGCGTCCAGCAGTTCTCGGGTGTAGGGGTGCTCCGGGGCGCCGAAGATCCGCTCCACCGGGCCGGTCTCGACCACCGCGCCGTCCTTCATCACGGACACGTCGTGCGCGATCAGCCGGACCACGCCCAGGTCGTGGGTGACGAACACGTAGCTCAGCCCGAACTCGGCCTGCAGGTCGACGAGCAACTGCAGGATCTGCGCCTGCGCCACGACGTCGAGCGCGCTGACCGCCTCGTCGAGCACCAGCACCTGCGGGGTGAGCGCCAGCGCGCGGGCGATCGCGACCCGCTGCCGCTGACCACCGGACAGCTGACCGGGCAGGCGGTGCAGGTGGCTTTCGTCCAGCGCCACCGCCGTCAGCAGCTCGACCACCCGGCCGGTCCGCTCACGCCGGGTGCCGCCCAGCCCGAACGCGCGCAACGGCTCGGCCACCAGCTTGGCGACCGTCCACCGCGGGTCGAGCGAGGTGAACGGGTTCTGGAACACGAACTGCAGGTCCCGGCGCACGGCGCGCAACTCGGCTCCGCGCAGCCCGGTGAGCGAACGCTCGCCCAGGTGGACCGTGCCGGCCTCGGCGGTCGTGAAGCCGGCCAGGATGCTCGCCAGCGTGGACTTCCCCGCCCCGGACTCGCCCACGATCGCGTGCGTGGTTCCCTTGCGCACCACCAGATCCGCGGCATCCAGGGCACGCAGCTCACCGCGGCCCCGCAGCTGGTAGGTCTTGCTCAGGCCGTTCGCCCGCAACACCACCTCGCCCGGAACCACCGGGATGCCGGACGCCGGTTCCAGCCGCCCGGTGTGACGCGCCGGATTGGCGTCGAGCAACTGTCGCGTGTAGTCGTCGGCGGTGGCGTCCAGCACCTCCCGCACCGGACCGGATTCGACGATCCGCCCGCCCCGCATGACCAGGATGCGGTCCGACCGGTCCAGCGCCACCCCGAGATCGTGGGTGACCAGCAGGATGCCGATGCCCAGCTCCTCGCGCAGCCGCTCCAGGTGGTCCAGGATGACCTTCTGGAACGTCACGTCCAGCGCGCTGGTGGGCTCGTCGGCGACGATGATCTTCGGCTTGCCCGCCAGTGCGATCGCGATGAGCGCGCGTTGTTTCATGCCACCGGACAACTCGTGCGGGTACTGCCCGAACACGCGCTCCGCGTCGGCCAGGCCCGCGGTGCGCAGGCTCTCCAGCGCGGCCGCCCGGTGCTCGGCCGCGGTCCGCTTGCCCGGTTCGTTGAAGCGGACCGCCTCGACCACCTGCTGCCCGATCCGCTTGACCGGGTTGAGTGAGGTGTTCGGGTCCTGCGGCACGAACCCCACGTGGTTGCCGCGCACCAGCGCCATCCGCTGGTCGTTCCACCCGGTCACGTCCACACCGGAGAACTCGATGGTGCCCGACCGGATCCGCGCCGAGTCCGGCAGCAGGCCCAGCGCACCCTGGATCACGGTGGTCTTGCCCGATCCGGACTCGCCGACCAGCGACACGAACTCGCCGGGTTCGACGTGCAGGCTGACGTCGTGGACCGCGGTGGTCCAGGCACGACGGCCGGTGCGGTAGTCGACCGCCAGGCCGGTGATCCGCAGCAGCGGGTCCTCGCTCATCCGTGGTCCTTTCTCAACGACGTGCTGATCCGGTGGGTGGCGAGCACGACCGCGGCCAGCGCCACGCCCGGCAGCAGCGAAATCCACGGGTGCACGGCCACGAAGTCGCGGCCCTCGGCCACCAGCAGCCCCCACTCCGGCTCCGGCGGCGGGGCGCCGTAACCGAGGAACCCGAGCCCGGCGACCGACAGGATCGCCGAGCCGATCTCCAGCGCCGCCAGTGCGAGCACCGAGCTCAGTGAGTTCGGCACGATGTGCCGCACCACGACGCCGAGTCTGCGCACCCCCAGCCCGTAGGCCGCGCGTACGTAGTCCCGTGAGGCGACGGAGAGCACCTCGGCCCGCATCACCCGGGCGAACGACGCGATCGAGGAGATCCCCACGGCGAGGGCGATGTTGTCGGTGGCGTAACCCAGCACCGACACGATCACCATGGCCAGCAACAGGTTCGGGATCGCCAGGAACACGTCGACCACCCGCATGATCGCGGTGTCGGCCCAGCCGCGGGCGAACCCGGCGACCAGCCCCAGCAGCGAGCCGGCGCCGAACCCGATCAGCACCGCGAACAGGGTCGCGGTCAGCGTGGTGCCGGCCCCGTGCACGGTGCGGGCGAACAGGTCCCGCCCCAGCCGGTCGGTGCCGAACCAGTGCTCGGCGCCGGGCGGGGCGAAGCTGGCGTCCGGGTCGCCGGCGTAGGGGCTGTAGGAGGTGAACAGCGACGGGAACAGCGCCCACCCGAGCGCCACCAGCACGATCACCCACGCCAGCACCAGCCCGCGCCGGCGCGCCGCCTCCCCGAGTCGCCGCAGCGCGCCGGACCGGCTGGGCGCCAGCACGGTCGCCGTCATCGGGTCCCCCTTCCCCCGGCGACCGCGAGCGTGGCGCGCAGACGCGGGTCCAGCAGCGGGTACACCAGGTCCACGACAAGGTTGATCAGCGCGAACGCGGCGGCGACGAACACCACGATCCCCTGCACCAGCGGCAGGTCGAGGGTGTTGATCGCGGTCTGGGTCATCCGGCCGAGGCCCTTGCGGGCGAACACGGTCTCCACGATGACCGCGTTGACCATGAGGCTGCCGAACGTCACCGCGGCGATCGTCAGCGCGGGCAGGCTCGCGTTGCGGAACACGTCGCCGACGATGATCCGCGCGCGGGTGGCGCCCTTGGCCCAGCTGGTCGTGACGTACCCCGAGCGGAACTCGGTGGCGAACGACCGCACCAGCAGCTGCGCGATGGGCCCGGACACCGGGATCGCCAGCGTGACCAGCGGCAGCACCAGGCTCTGCCAGCCCCGCTCGCCGAACGCCGGGAACCAGCCCAGCCGGAACGCGAAGATCTGCAGCAGCAGGATCCCGGACAGGAACACCGGAATCGACACCGACGCCGTCGGCAGCGACTCCACCAGGTTGCGCAGCCACCGCTGCCGGGTCGCGGTCGCCACCAGCGCGATGACGAACGCGATGACCAGCGCGAGGGCCAGCGCTCCCACGGCCAGGCCGAGCGTGGCCGGCAGGACACCCGCGATCGAGGAGGCCACCGACGCGCCCGTCTGGGCGGAGGTGCCGAAATCACCGTGGACCGCGTGCCCGAGCCGGTCCAGGTACTGCACCAGCACCGGCTCGGTGAAGCCGTAGCTCTCGGCCACCGCCGCCTTCACCTCCGGCGGCACCGAGTTGACCTCGGCCGGGTCGAAGAGCAGGTCGACCGGGTTCGCAGGCAGGACGTAGAGCAGGATGAAGGTCAGCGTGAAGGCGGCCCAGACCACGAACACCGCCCGGCCGGCCTTGCCGGCGAGGTATCGCAGCATGTCAGTTCCCGGGGTTCTTCCAGGCGTCCACGAAGTGGTTGCGGGACTGCGCGTCGAAGACGATCCCGTGCACGTACGGGGCGTGCGCGATGACCTGCGAGGGGTTGTAGACCGGGTTCACCAGCGCGTACTTCTCCAGCAGGATGTCCTGCGCCTGCTTCGCGTAGGCGTTGCGGGTCGCCGGGTCCAGGGTGGTTTCCAGCTTGCCCAGCACCTGCGCGACCTCGTTCACGTCCACGTCCGTGGAGTCCGCGGAGAGGTAGGTGCTGTTGCCCGCCGAAGGACCGAACTGCAACGTGAGCGCGGCCGGGTCGTTGCGCGAGCGGTTGGCGGCGGTGATGTTCCAGTCGGTCTTCGCCTTGGCCTGCTGCGCGGTGTAGTCCGGGATGGGGACGACGGTGAGCTGCAGGTCGATGCCGATCTCCCGCAGGTCCTGCTGCACCGACTCGTAGGCGGGTTTGTTCACCACCAGGTTGCTGATGCCCAGCAGTTTCACGGTGAGCTTGCGGCCGTCCTTCACGCGGGTACCGTCCGCCCCGGGCACCCAGCCCGCCTGGTCCAGCAGCCGCCTGGCCTGATCCGGGTCGTACCTCAGGACCGAGCCGCTGTAGTCGGCGAATCCGGGCACCGACGGTTCGAGGATGGACTTCGCGATCGAGTAGGACGGGGTGAGGATGGTCTTCTCGATCGCCTGCCGGTCCCAGCCGAGCTGGATGGCCTTGCGCACGGCGATGTCGTTGGTGGGGAACAGCGAACTGTTGAAGGCGAAGTAGATCGCGGTGCCCGAGACGCCGCGGTGGATGATCTGGAACCCCTGGTCGGCCAGCGGTTTCTCGTCGGTGGTGCCGACGTCCAGGGTGGCGTCGACGGTGCCCGAGACGAGCGAGCCGGTGCGCACGCTGGCCTCCGGGATCGTGTTGAACACGACCTTGTCCAGGTAGGCCTCGCCCTCGTGGTGCAGCGCGGGCGGCGACCAGTGGTAGCCGGCACGACGCGCCAGGACGGTCTTGACCTGCGGTTCCCACGACTCGTAGACGAACGGGCCGGTGCCGATCACCTTCGTCGGGTCGGTGCGCTGGTCGGCGCTGAGCTTGAGCGTCGACAGGGACAGGAACCCGGGCTGGGCGTTCGCGGTGAACGAGGAGGCCTGCAGGAAGCTGGCCAGCGGCTGCGCGAAGCTGATCTTGACGGTGTAGGGGTCCAGAACCTGGGTTTCGCGGTAGCCGCGCAGCAGCGAGGCGCCGTTGGGCAGGATGCCCAGCGCGGGGTCGCCGTGGACGTACTGGTCGAAGTTGGCCTTGACCACCTCGGCGTCGAATGGCGAGCCGTCGCTGAAGGTCACGTCCCGGCGCAGGTGGAAGGTGAACTCGGTGAGGTCGCTGTTGTACTCCCAGGACTGCGCCAGCCACGGCGTGATCTCACCGGTGGCCGGGTCCTGCCAGGTGAGCTTGTCGGTGATGTTGTTGCCGATGAGCGATTCGGCGTAGTTGGTGCCCCACTGCGGGTCGGGGCTGCGCTGGTAGTCGATCAGCGCGAACTGCAGGGTGCCGCCGCGCACGGGCTGACCGGCGGCCGTGGCCTCGCCGGAGCCGCCGCCGCGGACGACCGCGACGACGATCCCGGCGATCACGACGACCGCGATCGCCGCGGCCACCCAGCGCCATCTGCGGCGTGGGGCCCCGGCGTTGGCGAGGGTACTGCGAAGATCGGACATTGCACTTCTCCCGTGGGGACTGGAGCATCCTTTGTGGATGGTGGATGAGAGCGCCGGTGCCAGAAGCGACGATACGGCGCATCACGGGCTCTTCCAACGGATCCCACGGATCAAGACGACATGTTGCGTCCTATGTGGACGCTGTCGCGGAACAACTCGATCCCACTACGGGTTTCGTGCAGTTTCGCTTAACGGAAGGCGCCTGGTCATTATGTGGGAAGCGTCGACAAGCGCCCAAGCCTGTTCCAGGCTGTGGGAATGTACGACGTCCGGCGGCTGCTGCTGATCCGCGACCTCGCCGAGCACGGCACGCTCGGCGCGGTGTCGGAGCTGCACGGCATCACCACCTCCGCGGTGTCCCAGCAGCTGCGGGCGCTGGAGCAGGAGGCAGGCAGCACGCTGCTGCGCCGTGACGGACGGGTGCTGCGGCTGACCCACGCCGGGCAGGTGCTGGTCCGGCACGCCGCGAAGGTGCTGCAGGCGCTGGACGAGGCCGAAAGCGCGGTCGCGGCCGCGCGGGAGGGCACGTCCGGGACGGTGACCCTGGTGGGGTTCCGCACCGCGCTGATGGCGCTCGCCCGCCCCGTGCTGGACCGCTTGCGGCACTCGGAGGTGAAGCTGCGGCTGGTCACCGCGATCAAGGAGCCGGCGCTGAACGCGCTGCGGGCGGGCGAGGCGGATCTGGCGATCACCTACCACTACTCGTTCCGCAGCCAAACCCTGCCCGACGGTCTGGAGTCGGAGTTCCTGGTGGCCGACCCGCTGGTGCTGCTGGCGCCACCGCCCGCGCACGCCGGGGTGGAGCGGGACGGCCTGCGCGCGCTGGCCGAAGCCGACTGGATAGCGGCCTCGGAGGGCGCCCCGTCGATCGACTCGCTGCTGCACAACTGCCGGGCCGCCGGCTTCACGCCCCAGATCGCCCACCGGATCGACAACTTCGGCGACATGGCGCGCCTGGTCGAGGCCGGCGCGGGGGCCACCATCGTGCCACGGCTGGCCGTGCCGCCCGAACTGTCCCACCTGGTGGCCGCTTCGGTGGCCCACGGAACGCGGCAGATCTCGGTCAGCCGCCGCCGGGGCACGGCCGGCCACCCCGCCGTGGCCACCGTCGCGCAGGCACTGAAAGCGGCGATCAGCGACCGCGCCACCTGGCCGGGCACGACGGGGAGCCGCACGACCTGAACCTCGTCGGCGAGCATCCGCTCCCTCACTCCGAGGGCACCTCGTGCGCGGGAGGCCCCGGCGATGGTGACACCAAACGAGAACCGGGCGCACACCGAGCGAGCGGCGACCGCGAGTGAGCCGGCGGTCGCGTTGGATCGCCCGAAGAGCCCGGTCGGGCACGGCGTGCGGGTACTGACGCGTCCTGAGCGACTCGAGCCGCCGCGGCCACGCTCTACCCCCCTCCGGGCCGACTGGGGGTTCTTCGAACCGGCGGAGCCGGACGAGTACCCGCGGCTGGGCACCGCCTTCGGCTGGCAGGCGCACCGGGTCGACGGTCACGACGTCGCCGCGCTGCTCGGGCTGCTGCGTCAGGTCGTCGCCGGCGCCACGCGCACCAGCCCGGTGGTGATCATCGCCGACACCCTGTCGGAATTGGTCGACGAGGGCATCCCATCGTCGCGGGGACCGCCGATCTGAAGTACTCCAACGGCCTGGTCCGCTTCCAGGAGCGCCACCCGGACCGCTACGTCCAGTTCGGCATCTCCGAGCAGCACATGGTCTCCACCGCCTCGGGGCTGGCCACCACCGGCTGGCAGCCCTACGTGGCCACCGTCGCCTCGTTCCTCGCGCTGCTGGCCTGCGAGCAGATCCGCACCGACGTGGCCTACACCAAGCTCCCGGTCCGGCTGATCGGCCACCACGCCGGCATCACCCTCGGCTACTGCGGGACCTCCCACCATGCGACCGAGGACCTCGCCATCACGCGCAGCATCGCCGGGCTGACGGTGATCGCTCCGGCCGACGCGGCTCAGCTGCGCTCGGCCCTGCGCGCCGCGGCGGACTGGCCCCGGGCCGATCTACTTCCGCATCGGCCGCGGACAGGACCCGGATGTCTACGACGGCGACGACCGGGCCTTCACCGTCGAAGAGCACAGCGTTCTCGGCGGGCTCGGCGGTGCGGTCGCCGAGGTCGTCGCCGAGCAGGGCCTGCGGGCACGGGTGGTCCGGCACGGCCTGCGCGACGAGTACGCCCTCATCGGACCGCCGACCCACCTGTACCGGCACTACCGGCTCGACGCGGAGGGAATCGCCCGGGCCGCCCGGGCGGCGGTGAGGTGACCGGCCGGTGCCGGGGCGCGCGGGGGGGGCCGCACGGGCTCCGGCACCGGCAGGCCGCTCCTCACGGACGCGCCCGGTCCGCCCGCCGGCCGACGATGGCCGCGAGGCCCCGCGGCGATCACAGGACCAGGCTCCGCCTCAGGTTCCGCTGCCGCACCGCCCTGCAGGCCCCGTCCGGAACGGGTCACAATGGAGCACATGAAGAGGGGGCTTCGCCGCTGCATGCTGGCCTTGCTGGGCGTCTTGACGTTGGCGATCCCGTCGGCCACTGAGATGACGAGGCCTGCGGCACCGCAGGTTGCCGGGCCGCCGCCGGTCGTGCCGGGCTGCGAACAGGGTTGCGAAACCGTGTTCTCCGTCCCGCTGGAGGGCGGGCACCGGCTGGACGGGCTGCACGGAGTCGGCGGCAACGTGCTGGCGTACTGGGACGGCGCAAGTCTCGTCGGCACGACGCAGGTCCGCGGCAGCGACGGGCAGCCCTACGAGCGGGTGACGGCCGGCCTCTGCGGCGCGGGGCGCTGTTCCGTCGCGTTCGAGTTCGGCGCGCACTCGGCCGCCGTCGCGGCGCTGCGGCTCGACACGAAGATCACGGTGGACACCGCGGTGGAGGGCGTCGCGGCCGACGTGCGCGACCTCAACGCCGACGCCCTGCCGGACGCCGCGGTGCGGCAGAGCACCTACGAGCCCAGCTTCGCGCTCGCCCCGCTGTACTGGGTGACCTACGTGCAGCAGGACGACCACCTGGTACCCACCGGCTGCACGGCACCGGTGCAGGCCTTCGAGCCGGCCCCGGTGATCCCGGCAACCGGAGCCTGCCCGACGAACGTCTAGCACGCCGGGTGCGCCCCTCGGTGCTCATGCGCCGGAGATGATCGCCAGGCATCCGGCCATCGCTTTCACGTGTCGCTGTTGCGCCTGGCAAAGCCTCCGTTCTGCTCGTACGCGACTGTTCGCCGGGACGACGGAAGGGCGTCCAGCCAGGCGTCCGTGGCGCGGCGTTGCCGCAACCTCCAGTAGACACGTCGCAGCTGGCGTGGCCGCTCGGCACGGTGTTCCGGGACCGCGCGGAGCACGTGGGGTAGCCCTACGCCAGGCGGGTGCCGGTGAAGGACGCGAGCTCGGACAGGAGCTCGTCCTGGAACCGCTCGTCCCTGGCGGCGGCGCGCGGCTCGCGCGACTGCTCGTGGTACCAGTAGCCGCCGGCGGTGCGGGCGCGCGGGTCGTCGCTGGTGGCGAGCCAGTCCTGGGTGCGGTGGCCCTCGCGGAGGTCGTCGGGGGCGCCGGGGCCGCCCATCTTCGTCGGCACCCAGCCCGGGCCGACCGCGTTCACGGACACGCCCGGCCACAGCCGGGCGACCGCGAACGTCAGCGCCGTCACGAACAACTTGCTGTCCCAATAGGACGCCGTCGCGCGCCGGCCCGCCCAGTCCCGGCCGCGCACGTCCGGCCGCCCGCCGTGGTGCATGCCGCTGCTGAGGTAGATCAGCCGCGCCGGACGCCGGACCAGCGCCGTCAGCAGGTAGGGGGCGACGACGTTCACCGATGCGCGCGCCGGTGTAGACGCCGGCGTTGTGGATCACCACGTCCACCGGGTCGAGGGCGTTCACCTGCTCGGCGACCCCGCGGGTCTGCCGTGGATCGGACAGGTCCCCGGTGACAGCCTCGGCGCCCTGGTCGAGGAGTGCGGACACCGCGGTGAGCCGTGCGCGGCTGCGGGCATGGAGGACGACCTGGTGCCCGTCGTCGAGCAGGGTCTGGGCGGCCAGGCGGCCGAGGCCGTCGGCGGAACCGGTGATGAAGATGCGTGCCATGGTGCCGCCAGCGTGCTACGTGACCGCCGTCCGCGGGAAGTGCCACGCTGCGGGCGGGCTCAGAGTTTCCGCAGCGCGTCGCGCAGGGTGGGCAGTGCTGTTTCGGGCTCGTCCCAGAACACCATGTGCCCGGCGCCGGGCACCGGCACCAGTTCGGCGGCCGGGTTGGCGCGGGCGGCTTCGGCGGCGCCGTCGGCGGTGACGACCGGGCTGTCGCCGCCGTACAGGAGCACCGCCGGGGCGGGCACGTGCGGCCAGTCGTCGAAGAAGTCCTCGGCCTCGAAGCCGGCGTGGGTGGTCGCGATGGCGGTGCGGGAGCACGACGACAGCCACCGCGCGCGCAGCTCCTGCTCGCGGCGCGGCCACCGGGGCCAGGACTGCGCCACCTCGTCGGCATCGGTGCCGCGGCGGGCCTGGTCCAGCTGCCCGAGGAAGGCCTCCAGGGTGGTGGGGTAGGCGCCCCGCCCCGGGCCGCTCATCGGCGGGTCGACCAGGACGACACCGCGCAGCTCGCGGCTGCCGCCGGCAGCGGCCCGTGCCGCGATCCGCGCGCCCATCGAGTGTCCGAGCAGGATGGGCCGTCGCAGGCCGAGGCCGGAGACAACCGCGTCGACGTCCGCGGCGTAGCTACCCAGGTCGTAGCCCGCCGGCCCGGTGTCCGCGCTGTCGGACAGTCCGCGGCCGCGGACGTCGAGCACCAGCGGGCGCACGAGATCGGTGAGCTCGCGGGCCACGAAGTCCATCGTGATCGCCGGGCTGGTGATGCCGGGCAGCACGAGGAGCGGGACGCCGTTGTCGGGTCCGTAGTCGAGCACGTGCAGCCGCACCGCGCCGGACCGGACCCAGCGGCTCGTCGCGGGGATGTCGGCGAGGTCGGCCAGCGCGGGCTGGCTCAGTGTGCGGGCGGCCGGGGACTCGGACGGGATCACCATGTCAGGAAACCTTTCTGCCGGCTCGATCGGGCGCGCCGAGGTAGGCCACGGCGTCGTCCAGGCCGATCACGTCGGCGTATTTCGCGTGCAGGTCGAACAACGCGGCGTCGTGCGGCCCGCGGGCCCGGTCGCCGCAGGCTTCGCGCACCACGAGGGTGTTGAAGCCGGACTGCACGGCGTCCACGGCGGTCGCCCGCACGCACCCGGAGGTGGTCGCGCCGCACACGAGCACGGTGTCCGCGCCGAGGCCGGTGAGCAGGGCGGCCAGCCCGGTTCCGTGGAACGCCGAGGCGCCCTTCTTCAGCACGAGGTGGTCGCTGTCGCGGCAGTCCAGCCGGGGGTCGAGCGCGACGGCGTCGCTCCCTTCGCGGAGGCTGCGCATGCCCGGCGCTTTCCGGAGCCAGGCCACGCCGTCGCCGTCGGCCTCGGCGGCGGTGTAGCTGATCGCGGTGTAGACCACCGGGACGTCACCGCGCCGGGCCGCGGTCACGAGTGCGGCGGCCGCGGTCACTTCGGCGGTGAGGTCGGCCCCGGACGGGAACCCGGGTTCGGTGAAGCCGCGGGTCAGGTCGACCACGACCAGGACCGGGCACTGTCCACGAGGGACGGTGGCACCGAACCCGGCCCGGTCGTAGACGGCGTCGGTCTCCGCGCCGTGTAGTCCGGGGTGGTGGTCATCGACGGGCACGCTGCAACTCCTTGATCAGTTTGTCCTGGGTGCGGATCCGGCCCAGCAGCCAGCCCTGGAACAGTCCCAGCGCAGCGGCGGCCGCGATCGGGGCGTACCGCTTGACGCCCGGGGGAAGCAGCATCGCCAGCCCGTCGAGGGATTCGCCGCTGTCGGCCGGGGCCGGCGTGCGCGGGGCGGCGGCCGGGCGGGGCTCCTCCCCCGGCGCGCTCAGCTGGCCGGCGAGGTTGCGGGCGAACTGGTCGAGCAACCGGGCCGACACGGCGCTGATGGCGCTCTTGCCGAACTGGGCGAGCTTGCCGCGGATGGACAGGTCGGTGCGCAGGTCGATGGTGGCGCCGCCGGGGGCCTCGCGGACGGTGAGCGTCACGTCGGCCTCGGCGTCCCCGTTGCCGTGTGTATCCGCTCCGCGCGCCGACAGCCGCAACCGCCGGGCCGCGGTGTCGACTTCGGTGAACCGCACCCGGCCGGAGTAGGCGGCGGTGATGGGGCCTACCTTGACCTTGACCCGGCCCAGGTAGGCGCCGTCCTCCTGACCGTCGAGGGTCGCGCCCGGGAGGCAGCTCGCCACCCGCTCGACGTCGTTGATCAGGGCGAACACCGCGTCGGGCTCGGCCGGGACGGACAGCTGGTTTTCCAGGATCACTTCGTCGCTTCCTTCTCGGTGTCACGGCGGCGGGCCGCGGTCGCCGCGATGGCGTCCACAATGGTCTGGTAACCGGTGCAACGGCACAGGTTCGCCGAGACCGCTTCGCGGATCTCGTCGCGGTCCGCGTCGGGCTGCTGGGCGAGGAATCCCTCGGCGAGCATCAGGAATCCCGGTGTGCAGAAGCCGCATTGCAGACCGTGGTGCTCGCGGAAGGCCTGCTGCAGGTCGGCGAGCTCGCCGTCCCGGCCGAGCGATTCGACGGTGCGGATGTCGGCGTCTTCGGCCTGCACGGCGAACACGAGGCACGCGCGCACGGGTTCGCCGTCCACGAGGACGGTGCAGGCTCCGCAGACACCGTGCTCGCAGCCCGCGTGCGCTCCGGTGAGGCCGAGGTCGTGGCGCAGCACGTCGAGCAGGGTCTTGCGCGGCTCGACGACGGCTTCGTGCTCGCTGCCGTTGACGGTCAGGACGATCAGGTGGCGGTCGGTCATGCGGGCCTGCTCCGTTCCGGGTCGGCTGCCGCGTCGAGCGCGGCGAGCACGGTCTGCGGGTGCACCGGCGTGGTGTCGAGTTCGACCCCGGTGTGGCGCAGCGCGTCGTTGATCGCGTTGAGCACCGCGGCCGGCGCGCCGATCGTGCCGCCCTCCCCGGCGCCCTTGGCCCCGTTCTCGGTAAAGGCACACGGCGTTTCCAGGTGGGACACGGTGATGTCGGGGATCTCGGTGGCGGTCGGCACCAGGTAGTCGATGAAGCTGGCGGCCGACGGTTCGCCGTTGTCGGCGTAGGTGACCTCCTCGAACAGCGCGCCCGCGATGCCCTGGGCGATCCCGCCGCGGCATTGCCCGTCGACGACCTGCGGGTGGATCACCACGCCGCAGTCCTCCACGCACGCGTAGCGCAGGATCGTGATGCCGCCGGTGCCCGGGTCGGCTTCCACGACCACGGCGTGGGTGGCGTTGGAGAAGGTGCCGTCGCCGGGCACGTCGAAGCTCGCGGTGGCCGTGAGCGTCGGCTCGACGTCCTTGGGCAGCAGGTTGCTGCGCAGGTAGGCGACGTCGGCGATCTCCTCGAACGACGCGCGCCGGCCCGGATCGTCGATCTGCACGACTCCGCCCTCGCCGTCGAGACGGACGTTGTCCGGCTGGGTGTCGAGCAGGTGCGCCGCGATCCGGCACAGCAGCTCACCCAGCCGCGTGGCCGCCAGCGCCACGGCCGAACCGCCGATGGTCACCGACCGCGACGCGAAGGTCCCCCACCCGTAGGCGATGCGCTCGGTGTCGCCCTGGCGCAGCTTCACCTGGTCGATGTGCAGCCCCAGCCGGTCGGCGACGATCTGCGCGAGCGTCGTCTCGTGGGACTGCCCGTGGTTCATGGTGCCACTGGTGACGACGACCGAGCCGGTGGTGTCCATCCGGATCTCCGAGATGTCGAACCCGGGCACCACGGCCATCTTGCGTTTGGCGAAGGCGCCCGACCCGTACCCGGTCCGCTCGGAGAAACAGCAGAACCCGATGCCGATGTGCCTGCCCTCGGCGGCCGCCTTGTCCCGGAACTCGTACCAGCCCTCGTCGCGCAGGGTGGCTTCGGCCAGGTCCAGGGATTCCCGGTAGGTGCCGGGGTCGTAGGTGACGGCGTTGACCCCGGTGTAGGGGAACTGGGTGATCAGGTTGCGGCGCCGGATCTCCAGCGGATCGATGCCGAGTTCGCGGGCGGCGCGCTCCATGACCCGTTCCATCGCCATCACGTACTGCGGCCTGCTGACGCCGCGGTAGGGTGCGGTGGGCGCCTTGTTGCTGGTGATGGCGCGGGCCCGGACCCGGTAGGCGGGCACCTGGTACACGCCGGGCATCTCCGCCGAAGCCATCAGCGGTTCGATCCCGGCGG
The DNA here is from genome assembly GCF_000739085.1 of Amycolatopsis methanolica 239. Lineage (NCBI taxonomy): Bacteria > Bacillati > Actinomycetota > Actinomycetes > Pseudonocardiales > Pseudonocardiaceae > Amycolatopsis > Amycolatopsis methanolica. Next base: position 4,076,552 of record NZ_CP009110.1, read on the forward strand.
TGAACGGGTAGCAGGAGTAGGCGCCCATGTCGCACACGATGTCGACGTCCAGTGCGGTGATGCGCCCGTCGGCGTCGAACGCGGCGCGGGTGCGGTAGCGCTGTTCCCTGGCCAGGAACCCGGCCGTCAGCGCCTCGCGCCGGTCTTCGATCCACTTGACCGGCCGGTTCAGGCGCCGGGCCGCGGCCGCGACCGCGATCTCCTCCCGGCCGACCACGCACTTCTGGCCGAACCCGCCGCCCATGTCCGGGACGGTGACGCGCACGGTCCGCTCGGGCACGCGCAGCGAGCGGGCGAGCGCGGTGCGCACCTGGTGCGGGACCTGGGTGCACATCTGCACGAGCAGCTGGTCGTCGTGGTCGTCCCAGGACGCGATCACCCCGCGCGTTTCGAGCGGGAGGGCGTTCTGCCGTCCGCTGCGGGTGACGACCTCGACCACGCACCCGGCGTCGGCGAACGCCTCGTCCACTCCCGGGGTGTCGAACATGGACACGTTCAGCAGCACGTTGCCGGGCGCTTCCTCGTGGACCAGGGGCGCGTCCTGAGCGAGCGCCGTGTCCTCGGAGACGATCGCGCCGAGCGGCTCGTAGTCCACCACGGCCAGTTCGGCGCCGTCCTCGGCGACGTAGGGGTCGCGGGCGACGACCAGCGCGACCGGTTCGCCGACGAACCGCACCTTCTCCTTGGCGAGAATCGGCATCGCGGTCGTCGCGAACTCCTCGGGCGGGCGGTCCAGCAGCGCGACGATGTCGCCGAGGTCGAGGTCGGCCGCCGTGTAGGCGGCGAAGACCCCGTCGACCGCCAGGGTGGCCGACAGGTCGATCCCGGTGATCCGGCCGTGCGCGATCGTCGAGCGGACGAAGCACGCGTGCAGCGTGCCGGGCAGCTGGATGTCGTCGACGAAGCGTCCCCGGCCGGTGAGCAGACGCGGGTCTTCCCGCCGGGGCACCGAGGCGCCGACCCAGCGTCCGCCTCGCCCGTCGAACTCGGGAGCTGCGTCGCTCATCGCGTCACTCCTTCCTGCCAGGCCTGGTGCAGGGCGCCGGCGACGAGGGTCCGGGTGAGCCGGCGGCGGTAGGCGCTGCTGCCGGCGGCGTCATTGGGCGGGTCGACGGCGCCGGCCGCGGCGTCGGCGCACGCGGCGAACAGATCCGGTCCGGGGTCGCCCGCGGCGAGGACGGCCTCGGCCTCCGGGACCCGGATGGGCGCGGGCGCCACCCCGCCGATCACCACCCGGCTGCCGTCGCCGTCCAGGCTGACCGCGACGTCGACGATGGCGAAGTCGCCGTGGCGGCGGGCGAATTCGGTCAGCGCCGCCCGCGGCGCCGGCCGCGTGAAGCGCACCGCCGTCACGACTTCGTCCGGTTCGACGGCGGTGGTGTAGAACCCGTGGAACATCTCCGCGGCCGGGATTTCCCGCCGCCCGCCCAGTCCCTCCGCGATGATCACGGCGTCGAGCAGGAGGGCGAGCAGGCACCATTCGGCAGTGGCGTCGCCGTGCACGATGCTGCCCGCCACCGTGCCGCGGGAGCGGATCGGCAGGTGCCCGACCCACCGCATGGCGCGGGACAGCACGTCGAAGCCCGGCCCCAGCTTCGCCACCTCGACCGCCCGGTGCGTGACCAGCGCGCCGATCTCCAGCTGCGCGCCTTCGCGCCGCAGCCCGGTCAGCGCCGGGTCCCGGCGCAACGGCCCCAGGTCGACCAGGGCCGTCGGCCGGGCGAGCCGGAAGTTCATCATCGGCACCAGGCTCTGCCCGCCGGCGATCAGCTTCGGCTCCTCCCCGGCCGCGGCGAGCTCGCGAAGCAGGCCGATGGCGTCGGGGACGTCGTGGGCCCGGTGGTAGGCGAACACGGCGGGCTTCACAGTCTCAACCTCTCCTCGCTCACGGCACCTGCGTGGTTGTCGCGGGCGCCATGGGTTTCACCGGCTCCGCGATCCGGTCGAGCTCGCGACCACGGGTTTCCGGCGCCCCCAGCATCATGAACACGACCGCGGCCACCACGAGCCCGCCCAGCACGGCGAACGTCAGCGGCAGGCCGAGCACCGGCCACAGGAGGCTGCCGAACACCAGCGGCGCGAAGCCGGTGACGGCCCGGCTCGACGACGACGCCCAGCCGAACCCGGAGGCACGCAGCTCGGTCGGGTACAGCTCGGACACGTAGGCGTACATCACCGGGATGACCACCAGCGCCAGCATGCCGAACGCGCCGATCGCGATCACCGCGCCGGTGGGTGAGCCCAGCAGCAGCGAGAACACCACGAGCGAGAGCGCGGCGAGTGGCCCGGCGACGGCGACGATCCGTTTGCGGCCGACCTTCTCCACGAGCAGCACGGCCACCGCGACGCCGACGATGCCCAGCGCGTTCATCAGCGCGGTGGAGGCGAAGGCCGCGATCTCGCCGAACCCCTGGGCGCGCAGGATCGAGGGCATCCAGCTCAGGGCGGCGTAGTAGACCAGCATGACGCTGATGAACAACGACCAGGCGACCGCGGTGATCCGGGGGTTGAACGCCCACACCCGGCGCAGCTGGTCGAAGGCGGCGGTGACCGCTCCCCCACGGGTGTCCTCCACCACGGCGGGCGGGATCGAGTACGGCTCAGCGGGCGCGCCCGTGCGGCGGACGAGCTCGTCGATGACCGCGCGGGCTTCCGCTTCCCGGCCCTTGCGTACCAGGTACAACGGCGATTCCGGGACTCCGCGCCGGATCCAGAACAACAGCAGCGCGGGCAGGATCATCAGCACCAGCATCCAGCGCCAGTTCCCGGACACCGGGACCAGCAACGTGGCCGTGACGGCGGCGAGGGTGGTGCCCACTGGCCACCAGCCGTCCATGGCCGAGAGCACCCGGCCACGGTGCCGCCGCGGGGAGAACTCGCTGACGATCGCGTAGTCCACCGGGACGCACCCGCCGAGACCCACCCCCGCCAGGAAGCGCAGGGCCAGGAAGACCTCCACGTTCGGCGAGAGCGCCCCGAGCACGGAAAACAGGGCGAACACCAGCAGCGTGACGCTGAACGCGCGTTTGCGGCCGATGCGGTCGGCCACGGTCCCCCACACGACGGCGCCCACCGCCATGCCGATCAGGTTGGCGGTCGCCACCAGCCCCTTCTGCCCCGGCGACAACCCGAACTCGGCCCCGACCAGTGGGGTGAGGAACCCGTTCAACGCGACGTCCCACGCGTCGAACATGTAGCCCAGCCCACCGATGAGGAAGATCTTGCCCTGCACGCTCCAGCGCCAGGGCAGGTCCTGGACGATCTGATCTCCGGTACGCATGAATCGCTCCGTTGCGATTGTCGGCCAGTTCCGCGCGCCTCAGCGCGCGAACTGGTAGTTGATGGACTCGGTGTCGGGATCGGTGAGCGGGCTGCCGTTCCACAGCCAGTCGTAGGACACGTCGGACTCGCCGTCGAACCGGCGCAGCTTCTCGTCGCGTTCGCGCTGCTCGGGTCCGTCGGGGAGGTGGTAGAAGCTCATGTTCTGCAGGGAGGCGTCCTGGACCATCCCCGCGTGCTTGGCGCGCCGGTCGACGTAGCGGATCAGGGCGCCGTCGATCCCGTCGCGGGTGACGCGGCCCAGCTCTTCGGCGAGCACCGCGGCGTCCTCCATCGCCTGGGAGGCGCCCTGTGCCTGGTAGGGCAGCATGGCGTGGCAGGCGTCGCCGAGCAGGGCGACCCGCCCGTCCACCCACACCGGGTCGCGCCGGCGCCGGTACATGGCCCACACCGACACGTCCTCGTCCTTGGCCTTCGACAACACGGTCGGCACCCGGTCGTCCCAGTCCTGGTACTCCGCCGCGAGCTCGGCGGCGGTCGCCGGACCGCTCCACTTCCGTTCGATCGTCTCACTGCACGGCACGATCGCGACCACGTTGAGGTACTGGCCGCCGCGGATCATGTAGTGCACGAGGTGCTTGTCCGGGCCGTACCAGATGGTCGAGTGGTAGCGGTCGACGAGGAACCGGGTGGCCGGGTCCTGGGCCACCAGGTCGCCGGGGATCAGGGCGCGGTAGGCCATCTCGCCGGAGAACACCAGGGTGTCGTCGAACCCGGCGAGGTCGCGGACGGCGGAGCGGATGCCGTCGGCGCCGATCACCACGTCGCCGGTGAAGCGGCGGCCGTCGGCGGTGATCACGACCGGGCGTTCCGGCTGGGCGCGGTCGAGCTCGACGACCCGCGCGCCGGTCGCGACCTGCACCACCGGGCCGTGGCCGTCCGGGTCGACGCACGCGTCCAGCAGCACGCCGTGCAGGTCGGCCCGGTGGTAGTGCCAGTACGGGGCGCCGTAGGTGTCGATGACCCGCTGTCCCAGCGGCAGCTGGGCGATGATGCTGCCGTCGGCCCACCGGCGGCGGACCTGGTCCTGCGGCTCGGTGCGCACCCGCTCCAGCTGGGGACGCAACCCCAGGCCGATGAGGATGCGGCTGGCGTTGGGCGCGGTCTGGATTCCCGCGCCGATCTCGCCGAGTTGCGGCGCCGCTTCGACCACGGTGACCCGCAGTCCGCGTTGCCGCAGCGACAACGCCGCGCACAGGCCACCCAGGCCACCGCCGACGACCACGACTTCGAACGACTGGCTCGCGCTCATGCCGGCCTCCTCGTCTCGTCGCTCGTGCCCGCGAGCAGCCGCCCGGCGCCGGGCACGCGCGGCTCCAGCCCGAGTTCGGTCAGGATCTGGTACGTGGTCGCGGTGGCCGCCGACAGGACCGGGATCCCGATCTCGTCCTCGACGGGCTGGATCGACGGCAGCGACGGCATCTGCACGCACGCCGACAGCACCAGCGCGTCCACTCCGGACAGATCGAGCTTGCGGTAGTGCTCGCGCAGGTCGGCCGGGTCCAGCCGCGCGACGGCGAGATTGTCCGGCACCTCCAGCGACAGCGCGTCCACCACCTCGACCCCGGCGTCCTCGAGGTAGTCGGCCACCGCCTTCGTGAGCGGCTTCAGGTAGGGCGTGATGATCGAGATCTTGCGCGCGCCGAGCGCGGCGATGCCGGACAGCAGCGCACCCGCGCTGGACACCACCGGCGCGGCGCAGCCCTCGGCGCGCAGGACGCGGGTGATGTCGTCCTCGGCGGTGCAGTGGTAGCCGGGTCCCTGGGCCATGATCGCCACCAGGCAGGCGGTGGCGACCACGTCCGGGCGGGCGTCGGCGAGTTCGGCCGCCGCGCGCCCGGCCTGGGCGTTCATCGCGCGCAGCTGTTCGGGGTCGACGTGCTGCATCCGGGCGCGCGCGGAGTGGAAGACGAACGCCTCCCCCGGCTCGGCCTCCTCGCGGGCGCGCAGCATCCGCGGCAGCTCGGTCTCCATGGTGAGGTTCGAGCTGGGGACGATCATCCCGATGTGGTGGTCGGTCATCGCTTCTCCACCGGGCGCATTTCCTTGACGGTCAGCTCGCCGGCATCGACGATCAGCTCGTCGTCGAGGTAGAGCGAGTTGCCGCGCATCGGGATGTCGAAGTGGCACGGCGTGTCGTTGGGGCCGCCGAGCTCGTTGTTGGGGCCGATGGAGAACATCACGTTGCCGTAGAAGCTGCGCAGCTCCATGCCCATGCCGCCGGGGAACTGGGTCAGGCCGTGCCAGTGCGCGCGTTCGTCCAGGCCCCAGCCCACGTGGCTCATCCCGTACCCGCGGGGGTCGTGGAAGCTTTCGATGTAGGAGCGCAGCAGGTCGGCGTCCAAACCGGACGATCCGGCGCCGCCGCGGATGTCCCGGATGAAGCCCTCCTCGATGGTGATCTCCACCGGGGTCTGCACGTAGGTGTTGAACGGCAGCAGCACGTCGCCGGGCGAGAGCACGATCTTGCCGTCGACGCCGTCGTCGGCGCCGCCGGTGAACACGAACGCGGCGGGCCAGTGGTCCCATCGGCCGGGGGTGTCGGTGTAGCCGTACTCGGACACGGTCGGGTACATGCCGAGCCGGTAGGTGACGTCGGTGCCTGCCGGGCTGGTGATCCGCATGGTGCTCGCCTTGGCGAGCAGCTCGGCGCCGATCTCCACCCGTTCGCGGAGTTCCTTGGTGGGCATGAGCCGGGCGAGCAGCTCGGGCGGCTCGACGGCGGTGAGGATGCGGGTGCCTGCTTCCTGGATCGCGAACTGTTCCTTGCTGAACAGCAGGAACGTGCAGTCGACGACCATGTCCACGTCCTTGAGCGCCTCGACCGCGCGGGGGATGTTCCCGAGCCCAGAGTCACCCACGGCCCAGGCGCCGGACGCGCTGGCCGGCGAGGGCAGTCGCATGTGGTAGGTCGCGGCGCCCAGCTGCTGGGCGGCCCACAGGAAGGCGTCGGCGTACTCCGCTCGCTCGCCGCCGCGGGTCAGCACGACCACGGTCTCGCCCTCGTGCACGCCCGAGAACGTCAGCTGGCGCAAGCAGATGTCGTTGAACAGGTTCTGGTCCATCGTTGACCACCTCCGCCTATAATCCGAACACGTATTATCCGGATACGCAAGAGTTTGGGCGGGGCAGTCACGGCGACGCGATCGTCCGGACACGTAGGATCACGGGAAGTCGCGAGCCTGGAGTCATGCTGGGAGGGTCTTGATGGGTGAGCCAGTGCGGGCAGGCCGACGCGGCCGGGGAGCCCCGGCCGTCACACCGGCGCCGCCCCCGGATCTCCTGGCCGCCCCCGGCTACGGCGCCCGCCGCATGTACCAGGCCTACCTCGCCGCGTGGAACCGCCACGTGGACCCGGTGCTGACCGGTCCGCAGTTCGCGGTCCTCTCCGCCGTGCGCGCCTACCCCGGCAATGACCAGAGTTCCCTGGCCGGCGCGGTCGCCCTGGACACGTCCACGATGGCGGACCTGTGCCGCAGGCTCGAACAGCGCGGCCTCATCCGGCGGGTCGAGTCGCCGCGCGACGCGCGCCGCAAGCTCCTGTCGCTCACCGAGGAGGGCTCGGCGGTGCTCACTCAGGTGAACCGACGGGCGCGCCGCCTGGACAAGGCGCTGCTCGGCTCGGATTCGAGCGACGTCGACGTCGCGGGGCTGCTGAACACGCTCGGCGCGCGCTGGGAAGCCGTGGCGGCGCTCGACGAGCTGAACTGACGACGGCTCGCTCGATGTGCGCACCGGGAGGTTGCGCGGCACGGCGGCATTCCCGGTCCCGGATCGGCGGCGGCCTGGCGGAGCCGCCGGGCGGCGGTCACCGTCGCGCCGATTTCGTTTGAAACCGCGGTCGCGCCGCGGGCAGGATGCCGGGCATGGATCTCCTCGCGGTGCTGCCCGCCTTCGCCCTGGCCGTGGTCCTGATTTCAGCCTCGCCGGGGCCGGCGATGGCCCTGATCCTGCGCCGGGCGGCGGTGCGGGGGTTCCGCGGGGCGGTGCCGACCGTGCTCGGTCTCGAGGCCGGGCTGTACGTGTGGGCGTTGTTCGCCGCGGCGGGACTGGCGGCTTTGGTCGCCGCGTCGGAGGTCGCGTTCCTCGTGCTGCGTGTCGTTGGCGCCGGGTTCCTGATCTACCTGGGGGTCAAGGCGTGGCGGTCGGCCTGGCGCCCAGCCGAGCCCGCTGACGAACCGCCCGCGGCGTCGGCCAAGGGCTGGGCCAAGGCCTTCGCCGAGGGCGTCATCGTCATGCTGGCGAACCCGAAACTGGCCGCGTTCATGATCGCGTTCTACCCGCAGTTCGTGCCCGACGGGCGGCCCTTGTTCGGCACGACCGCGCTGCTCGCCGTGTTCCAGGTGGCCCTGGAGACCGTGCTGTACCTAGCGCTGGCGGCCGCGGTCGGCCGGGCAGGCGGGTGGTTCCGCCGGCCCGCGGTCCGCCGCAGGCTCGACACGCTCAGCGGCGCCGTCCTGATCGCCCTCGGGGTGCGGATGGCGGCGGAAAGCCGGTGACGGTCAGCTCGCGGTGCGCTTGGCGTTGAAGCGCGCCTTCTTCTGACGGTTCCCGCACGTGTTCATGTCGCACCACTTGCGCGTGCGGCTCTGGCTGGTGTCGAAGAACGCCGCCTTGCAGGTCGGCGACGCGCACAGGGCCAGCTTTCCGTCTCGCTCGCCGGCGATGATGCTGATCGCGTCGTCGGCGATCACGCCGAGCGCGTCTTCCACGGCCGACGGCGAGCTGAGCCGCCACCGCCGCTCCCCCTCGGGCGTCAGCACAGCCGCCGCCCGGCCCCGAACGCTGCGGTCGTTGATGACCGCAACCGCGGCGGCGGGGAGGGCTTCGCGGATCGCGGCTGCCGTCGCGGCGGCGTGGATCGCTTCCCGCAGTTCTTTGGCGAGTTCCAGCTGGGCGGGGGTGCAGGAGTCCACGGCGAGGCCGTACACCGCCAGCCAGTCGACGAGCCGCTGCGGCGTGGGGATGCGCTCCACCGGCTCGCCGTGACGCTCCGACAACGTCCCCGTGAAGCTGGTCGCCAGCACGCTACCGAGGCGGAATTCGGGAAGCCCAGTACGCATGGAACCACCGTAGCCGGTTGCGCGTCCCCGGGACGAGTGTTAGAACCGTCTTAGCCGGTTCGCCGATGGAGGAGGGCTCATGCCCAGCAGCGACGTGCACGCATTCGAGACCCACACGACCGACGCCGAGCTCGACGACCTGCGCGCGCGATTGGCCGCGGCGCGGCTACCCGAGCCCGAAACGGCCCGACGCCGATGGGAGCAGGGCGTTCCGCTCGCCGACCTGGTCGAGCTCGTGCACTACTGGCGCACCGGCTACGACTGGCGGTGGTTCGAGAGGCGCCTCGACGAGATCAGCCAGTTCCGCACGACCATCGACGGCCTGGGCATCCACTTCCTGCACCGCCGGTCCGCGCGCGCGGAGGCCACTCCGCTGATCCTTACCCACGGCTGGCCAGGCAGCGTCGCCGAGTTCGTCGACGTGGTGGACGAGCTGGCCGATCCGGAAGACGCGGCCGCGCCGGCGTTCCACGTCGTGGTCCCGTCGCTGCCCGGCTTCGGCTACAGCGACAAGCCGTCCACCACCGGGTGGGGCACCGAAAGGATCGCGGCCGCCTGGGTGGAGCTGATGGGCCGGCTCGGCTACCGCGAGTTCCTCGCGCACGGCGGGGACTGGGGCGGCAACATCACCACGGTCCTCGGCGGCCGGTTCCCGGAGCACGTGCTCGGCATCCACAGCACCTTCGCGGAGGGGCCGCCCGGGTTGAGCGCGGACGGGCTGACGGCGGTCGAGCGCAAGTGGGCCGAGGACACCCGGCACTTCTGGCGCCACCGCGCGGCGTACGCGAAGCAGCAAGCGACCCGGCCGCAGACCATCGGCTACTCGCTCGTCGACTCGCCGATCGGGCTGCTCGCCTGGATCCTCGACAAGTTCGCCGAGTGGTCGGACACCGAGGACAGCCCGTTCGAGACGATCTCCCGGGACCGGGTCCTGGACGACGTGACCCTGTACTGGCTGACGCGGACGGGCGCGTCAGCGGCGCGCATCTACTACGAGAGCCACAACTCGCTGGATCCGGAACTCCGGGTCGACGTCCCGTCGGCGATCACGATGTACCCGCGCGACATCGAGAAGTGCCCGCGCCCGTGGGCGCAGGAGCGGTACCGGCAGATCGTCCGGTGGCGGTCGCCCGAACGCGGGGGACATTTCCCGTCGCTGGAGGTTCCCGGGTACTTCGTCCAGGACCTGCGCGACGGCCTCGCGGCGGTCATGGCCGCTCGCTGAGCCCAGTCCAGTGCCGCCTTCGCAGGCGAGGGTTGCGCCCCTGCGGTCCGTGGTAGTCCCAGGTCCGAGGGAGGGCGGACATGGTGGAGCGGGCCGAGGTGGTCGTGGTCGGCGCGGGGCTGGCCGGGCTGGCCGCGGCCCGGACCCTGCAGGGCGCCGGGCTGCACGTGCTGGTGTGCGAGGCCGGGGACGACATCGGTGGCCGGGTGCGCACCGACGTGGTCGACGGTTTCCGCCTCGACCGCGGGTTCCAGGTGCTGCTGCCGGCCTACCCGGCGGTGCGCGAGATGGTCGACGTCGCGGAGTTGCGGCTGCAGCACTTCACGCGGGGGGTGGTCGCGGACGGGCAGGCGCTCGCGCCGCCGTGGCGGCACCGGAGCGCGCTGCGGGACCTGCTCGCCTTCGGCGCCGGACGGCCGCGGGATGTCGCGGCTCTGCTGGCGATGTCGGCGCGGGACGTGCTCGCGCCAGCCCGCCGGCTCAAGGCGGGCGGGGATTCGACGATCGCCGAGGACCTGGCCCGCCGCGGGGTAAGCGCGCGGACGGTCGACGAGGTGATGCGGCCGTTCCTCGCCGGGGTCTTCCTGGACCGTCCACTGCGGACCTCCGCCCGGGCCTTCCACCTGGTGTGGCGGAGCTTCCTGCGTGGCGGTGGCGCGTTGCCCGCGTCCGGGATGGGCACGCTGCCGCACCTGCTCGCCCGCGACCTGATGCCCGGGACCGTCCGATGTGGAGTGCGGGTGACCGGGATCTCCGGCGACGGCGTCACGACCGACCGCGGCGAGGTGCGGGCAAAGGCGGTCGTGGTGGCCGCGCCCGAGGTCCTGCTGGGCGTGCCCGAGCCGGACTGGCACGCGGTGACAACCTACTACTACCGGACGAGCGGCCGCCCTCCGCTGCGTCAGCCGACGCTGCTCACCGACAGCGGCGAGCTGCTGGTCAACACCGCGGTGATCAGCGCCGTCGCCCCGGGGTACGCGCCGCCGGGGCAGACGCTGGTCGCCGCGTCGGTGCCGGAACGCTGCGACACCGGCAACGAGCTGGAGCCGCACGTGCGGACCACGCTCGCGCAGGTCTACGACACGTCGACGACGGACTGGGAGCTGGTGGAGACCTACGCGATCGCGCGGGCGCTGCCGGTCATGCCGGCCGGCCACCCGCTACGGCAGCCGGTGCGGCTCGCGCCGGGCCGCTACGTGTGCGGCGACCACCGGGACACCAGCTCCATCCAGGGCGCGCTGGTGTCCGGCCGCCGCGCGGCCGCGGCCGTGCTGGCGGACCTGCACTCCCGCCCGTGACCGCCGGCCGCGGTCCTCATCGGACACCCGTCTTCACCGGTCGCAGCGGCGCGGCCGGCCGTTGCCCGGCGACGATCGCGGCCAGGGCGAGCGCGAAACCGGTCAGCTGGACCGGCCCGAGCGTCTGCCCCAGGACGACGACCCCGAGCAGCGCGGCGACCATCGGCGACAGCAGGCCGAGCACCGCGACCGAGGTGACCGGTAGCCGGGTGATCCCGCGGAACCACAGCACGTACGCCAGCAGCCCGCCGACGAGCCCGAGCCACAGGTAGCCGAGCACGGCGGGCAGGTCGACCGCGGGCGGCGCGCCCTCGACCAGGAATGTCACCGGCACCAGGAACAGCCCGCCCGCGCTAAGCTGCCAAGCGGCGAACGCGGTCGGGCCGACACCGGCGGGGCGGCCCCACTTCTTGGTGAGCGTGACGCCCAGCGCCATGGTCGCCGCGCCGCCCAGGCCGGCCAGGATTCCGGCCACGTCGAAGCCGGCGGCCGGGCCGAGCACGACCAGGCCCACCCCGACGACGCCGGTCACGCCCCACGCGAACCGCCACGCCGACGGGCTTTCCCGCAGGACCGCGACGGCGAGCACGGCCACGACCAGCGGCTGCGTGGCGCCCAGGGTCGCCGCGACCCCGCCGGGGAGCCGTTCGGCGGCGACGAACAGCAGCGGGAAGAACAGGCCGATGTTGAGCACTCCGAGCGCGGCGGCCTTCCACCACCAGGCGCCGCGCGGCAGCGTCCGGGTGACGGCGAGGGCGATCAGGCCCGCGGGCAGCGCCCGGAGCAGGCCCGCGAACATCGGGTGCGCGGGCGGCAGCAGTTCGGTGGTGACGACGTAGGTCGATCCCCAGACCACGGGCGCGAAGGCGGCCAGTGCGGTGTCGCGGAGTTTCACGGTTCCAGTCTTGGCGCCCGTGATCGATGAGTCCAACACATGTCCGTCATCTGATCCATCGTGATGCACGATGGATGGGTGGAACTCCAGCAGATGCGGTACGTCGTCGCGGTGGCCGAAACGGGCAGCTTCACCCGCGCGGCGCAGCGGTGCCTCGTGGTGCAGTCGGCGCTCAGCCATCAGATCGCCCGCCTGGAACGGGAGCTGGGTGCGCGCCTGTTCGACCGCACCAGCCGCCGGGTGCGGCTGACCGCGGCGGGAGCGGCTTTCCTGCCCGCGGCGCGGCAGTGCCTGGACTTCGCCGAGCGGGCGGCGGCGGAGGTGGCGGCCGCGGTCGGCGAGGTGCGCGGGCGGCTGAGTGTCGGGGTGATCCCGACGGTCGCGGCGGTCGACCTGCCTGCCGCGCTGCACGAGTTCCGGCGGCGTTACCCGCAGGTGCGGGTCCGCCTGCGGATGGCGGCGAGCCACGAACTGGTCGAGCAGGTCCGGCAGGGCGCGCTGGACCTGGCGTTCCTCGGTCTGCCGCTCACGGCGCGGCCCGAGGGCGTGCGGGCGCACGAACTGGCGCGGGACCGGCACGTCGCCATCGTCGCGCCGGAGCACCCGCTGGCCGCCCGCGCGGAGACCGACCTGCGGACCCTGGCCGGCGAGGAGTTCGTCGACTTCCCGGAAGGCTCCCCCGGCCGCACCCAGTCCGACCAGGCCTTCGCCGCCGCGGGACTGACCCGGAACGTGGCCTTCGAGGTGACGACGGCGGACCTGATGGCCGGCCTCGTGCGGGAAGGCCTGGGTGTGGCGATGCTGCCGTCGACCTACGCGCCCGGCCTGGCGGGCGTGGCCACCGTGCCCGTCACCGACGCCCCCGCGCGGATCGAGCACCTGGTGTGGAGCGCGGCCGGGCTGCCCCCCGCGGCCGCCGCGTTCCTCGAGGTGCTCGGGGTTGCGGTCGGATGACGCACGATGCTCAACGAACGCCGTCCGCGGCCGCTGTCGCAGGGGCCACCGGAGTGAACGGGCGCAGCTCTTCCCGGCCGCCGTGGACGACGATGCAGGTGGATTCGGGCACCTCCCGCCACGCCCCACGCAGGTCGCCCAGCGGCTCGGACACTACGAGCCGCGCGTCGTCGGACAGCACGTGCAGCGCCGGGTTGTCCGGGTACTGGTGCCGGAGCGTGGACAGGTCGACGCTGTGGAACAGCGACCTCGACCGGGCCTCGCTGGAATACCGGAACGCCCACGTGGTCTCCCCGTCGGTCGTGGCGACTGTCATCTGGATCGGGTTCACCACCGAGTGGCGCCGGCCCACCTCTTCGACCAGTCCGACCGTCCGGGCCACCGCGGCGACCGGATCGGCCTCCAGGCCGAAGGTCACGGCGAGGTAGAACAGGATCTCCGAGTCGGTGGACCCCTGGATCTCCGGGAAGAGCAGCGGGTCGACGGCCAGGGTGAGCTCGCGTCGCACGGCGGGGAACCCGGCGATGAGCCCGTTGTGCATCCACAGCCAGCGGCCGTGGCGGAACGGATGGCAGTTCGTCTTCTGCACCGCCGATCCCGTCGATGCGCGGATGTGCGCGAACACGTGCCCGGATTCGAGCTGCGCCGCGATCTCGCGAAGATTGCGGTCGTTCCAGGCGGGTTCGGTGCTCAGGAACAACCCCGGAGTCGGCACGTTGCCGTACCACCCGACACCGAACCCGTCCCCGTTCGTGGTTTCCGCACCAAGGCGCGCGTGCTTGCTCTGCAGGACGAGCGAGTTCGCGGGCCTGTAGAGGAGCTCGTCGAGGCGCACAGGCGAACCGGAATACGCCAGCCAGCGACACATATCGGGCCTCCCACATCGGCACGCACTCCCTACTGTCGCCGCCACGCGATCCGCGGTCCTCGTCCGCGACGGGTGAGCTTCGAGTCACCCACGCGGTGTCAGGGATCGTGCCGGTGACGTGAACCGCCGTGAGGGTCATTGCCCGGGCATGGCGACACCATCTCCGGGGTACCCCCGATCGAGTGATGGTCGGGGTGGATGATGAGGCGCATCGATGACGAGCAGTGCGGCGACGAACAGAACCACGGGCCGGCCGGCGGGGGTGCGGGGCCGTTCCGCGGCACAGGCCGCCGGTCGCGCGGGCATGGTCTGCTGGGGTCTGGTCCACCTGGTAGTCGCCTACCTGGCGCTCCGCGTCGCCTCGGGGGACGGCGGCAAGGAGGCCGACCAGAAGGGCGCGCTGCAGGAGGCCGGGTCCACCGCGGCCGGCCAGGTGGTGCTGTGGGTGCTCGCGATCGGGCTGATCGCGTTCGGGGGGTGGCTGTTCTTGATGACCGCCCGCGGCTACACCTGGGTGCCGAAGCGGGGCACGCGGATGCGCAAGCGCGTCGGGTCCGCGGCGCGGGGTGTGGTGGTGCTGGCACTGGCCTACACCGCGATCCGGCTCGCGACGGGTAGTGGCTCGGCCGGCGGCCGCAGCAGGCGTTCACCGCGCGGCTGCTCCAGCTGCCCGCCGGGCAGGCGCTCGTGGCGATCGCCGGGGCGGCGGTGGTCGCGGTCGGAGTCGCCGCGGCGGTCAAGGGGTTCAAGCGCAGCTTCCTCGAGGACCTGGACCTGCCGGACCTGCCGGCCGGCACCCGCAAGTCGGTCGAGTGGCTCGGCTCGGCCGGGTACATCGCCAAGGGCGTGGTGTACGCGATCATCGGCGGTCTGCTCGGGTACGCCGCGCTGCGCTCGGACGCCGGCCAGGCTGGCGGGGTCGACAAAGCCCTCCGCACGCTCGCGGCCCAGCCCTACGGCGTCGTCCTGCTGGCGGTGGTGGCGATCGGGCTGGCGGCGTTCGGCGTCTACTGCCTCGCCGCGGCGCGCGCACAAGAGCTGAGCCTTCTGGCTAAGCTGACGCCCGTGACCATCTGGACGGACGTCATCAACTACGTACGCATCCGGTACGAGGTGCTGGAGGAGAGCGAGCACTGGCTGCGCTTCCGCCTGGACACCGACGGCGGCCGCACCCAGCAGGTCACCGTGCACCACCTGCCCGACGTCGACGGCGCCGAGTGGGCCGAGATCTCCTCGGCCGTCGGCTGGGCCGACAAGATCGACCTGCGCCGCCTGCTCGAGCTGGCGGGCGGCTCGTCGGTCGGCGGCGCCGCGATCGTGGACGGGGTGGCGCTGATCAAGCACACCGTGCCGCTGACATCGCTGCACCTGCGAGAGGAGTTCGAGCGGCCGCTGCTGTCGGTCGTCGCGCAGGCGGACGCGTTCGAGAAGGAACTGTCCAGCGGCGACGAGTTCTGACCCGCACTCCACCAGCCCCCGCACGGGTGGTGCGCTCCGGGCGGGAACTTCCCAGCCCGGTGCAGCCGCTCTGGGTGAAGGCCGCGGACGGCGGCGGCGAAGGTGACCGCGCTAGCCGGCGGTGATCTCGGCGGCGGTGCGGCAGCCGGCGGTGGCGAGGTCGAGGTTGGCCAGCGACGCGAGGTGCACGGCCTCGTCGGCGGCGGCCACGCAGTCGCTCACGGGATGGACGACGAACCCGAGGTCGGTGGCGTGGCGTGCGGTCTGCTCGACGGTCAGGTTGGTGGCCACGCCGGTGACGTACAGCGTGGTGATGCCGCCGTCGCCGAGGCGGGCGGCGAGGTCGTTGCCGGCGAGCCCGGAGAGTTTCTGGTTGTCGGCGACGTGGTCGGGCTTGGCGAGGTGGGTCATCTCGGGAATGAGCTGGGTGCCGCCCGCGTCGGGCCGGACCTGCTCCTGTGCTTGGCCGACGGCGGTCATGAACGCGGTGTTGCGCACGAGCCTGCCCTCGTCCTCGGGGATCGTGAAGCGGGTGAAGTAGACCGGGATGCCGGCACCGGCGGCCCACTCGTGGAACCGGACCGCGCGGGCGACGACCCCGCTGTGCTCGACGGGCGCGGCGAGCATGCCGCCGAAGAAGCCCTCCGGTTTGATGACGTTGACCTGCCAGTGCAGGGCGAGCACGGCGCTGTGTTCGACGGTCACCCCCCGAGCCTATCGGCGACCTACAGTGGGAGGCAGCAGTTTCTGCGGGGAAAGGAGCAGGCCATGGCCGTCCAGCTCAACCACACGATCGTCGAGGCCCGGGACCGGGAGGCGACGGCGAAGTTCCTGACGGAGATCCTCGGGCTGCCCGACCCGGTGCCGTACGGCCCGTTCCTGGTGGTGCAGACCTCGAACGAGGTGTCGCTGGACGTGGTCGGCGCCGACGGGCCGGTGCACCCCCAGCACTACGCCTTCCTGGTGAGCGACGCGGAGTTCGACAGCATCTTCGAGCGGATCACGGCGCGCGGGCTGGAGTACTGGGCGGACCCGTTCGGCCAAGAACCGGGCCGCATCAACCACCACGACGGCGGCCGGGGCGTGTATTGGAACGACCCGAACGGGCACCGGCTGGAGATCATCACCAAGCCCTACGGGGGCTGACGGCCACGGACGGTCTGCGACGTTGGTCTACCTGCGGTTGCGTGGTTGCCGCGACGAACCCGCTGAGTGCCAACCAGAGTTAACCCCGCATGACCTGATCCGTCCGCCCGGGACGATCACCGGTACACCGCGTTAACGCCGGCGAAGCGGCGGTGACACCGCTGCCCGGTGCACTGTTCCACGACCCGCACCAGTTGCGGGGCGCGTCTAGGGTTCCGCCACCGCCGGGGTGGGTCTGGTCCGAGAGACGCAGGCGGTCCGCGCCGGATGCGGAACCGTTCCACGGCGGGAGAAAAGCCCGGGAGGCCATCACGGCCCCGGGCTGCGTGCGTGGTTCGGGGAGCAGATCCGGAGGCGGGTATGTCCGTCACGCATCCCCAGACCACGCCAGACGCCGACGCCGGCGACCTGTCCGGCTTCGGCTACGGCCAGCAGCTCAAACGCAAGATCGGGTCCTACGGGTCGTTCGCCGCGGGGTTCTCCTTCGTCTCCTTCCTCACGACCGTCTTCCAGCTGTTCTTCTTCGGCTTCTCCTTCGCCGGCCCGGCGTTCTGTGGTCAAGCCGCCTCGGTGGGCGGCTGTGGGGCTGGACCGCGGGCTGGCTGATGATCGTCGCGCAGACGGTCACCCTCGCCGGCGCCGCGATCGCCCCGCAGGTCGTGCTCCCGCCGGTCTGGTCCGGCTTCCAGCTGATCCCGGGCGACTCCGCCCTGACCTCCCCCACCGGCGCGGCCAACGCGGTCCTGCTGGGCGCGCTGCTGCTGGCCGTTACCACGGCTATCAACGCCATCGGCGTACGCCTGATGTCGGTGATCAACAGCGTGGGCGTCACCTGCGAACTGGTGGGCGTCGCGCTGTTTTGCGTCGCGTTGTTCTCCCGCGCCGAGCGCGGCCCCGGCGTGGTGCTGCAGACGCAGGGCATCGAGGGCCACAGCTACCTGTGGGCCTTCGCGGTGTCCGGGTTGATGGCCGCCTACGTGCTCGTCGGTTTCGACAGCGCGGGCGAGCTGTCCGAGGAGACGCACAACCCGCGCCGCACCACGCCGCGCACCATCCTGCGCGCGGTGCTGATCTCCGGCCTCGGCGGCGCGCTCATGCTGCTGGCCACCCTGATGGCCGCGGGCAGCGTCACCGACGGCAGCCTCGGCGCCCCGGCCCTGGGCCTGCCCGGCGTGCTGATGAGCCGCCTCGGCGACACGCTCGGCCGCGTCTTCCTGGTGGACGTCGCGATCGCGGTGACGGTGTGCACGCTGGCGATCCAGAGCGCCGCCACCCGGATGGTGTTCTCGATGGCCCGCGACCGCGTCCTGCCCTTCGCCGACGGCCTGGCGAAGGTCAACCCCCGCACCGGCAGCCCCGTCCGCGCCTCCGTCGTGGTCGCGGTGGTCGCAGCCGCGGTGCTGCTGATCAACATCGGTAACCCGGCGCTGTTCACCACCGTCGCGGGCGTCTGCATCATGCTGCTGTACTTGGCCTACCTGATGGTGACGTTGCCGCTGCTGGTCCGCCGCCTGCGCGGTGAGCTGCCTGCCGCGCCTGGCCACTTCGGGCTCGGCCGCTGGGGCGTGGTCGTCAACGTGCTCGCGGTGGTGTGGGGCGCGGCGATGGCGGTCAACCTGGGCTGGCCGCGGGCGGAGGTGTTCGACCCCGAAGGCGGGCACCCGTACCTGCGGTGGTTCGCTCCCCTGTTCCTGGCCGGCGCGCTGCTCGTCGGCGCCCTCGTGTACGCAGCGCAGGCGCGCCGCCCCGCGCTGGCGCCGGTTCTGGAGGGTGCCGCGTGAGCGAGGTCCTGCTGTCCCACGAAATCCCCGGCGGCGCCGCGTGGTCGGTCCTGGTCCGCGGCGGCCGGGAGCTGAAACTGACCGCCACCGGTGACGGCGCGAACTGCTCGACGCTGCTGTTCGCCGCCCACCACCTGGTCGACCGGCTCAACGTCCCGGACACGTTGAAGGCCCAGATGAGCGCCCGGATCCACGCGCCGATGGTGCTGATGTCCGACCGCGGCACCGCGTTGTGCTCGGTCACCAGGTCGTCGCTGGACTGGCACGACGCGCCCAGCGACCACTCCGTCGACGTGGCGAAATACGACCCGTCGTCCTATTCGGCCGATCGCAACGCGTGGCGCCGGTCCGCCCGCGACGGCTTCCTGAGCGAGCTGCGCAAGCACGGCCGCGGACCGGCGGACCTGCACGCGTGCGTCAACTTCTTCAGCAAGGTCGCGATCTCCGGCGACGGTGTGCTGACCTTCGCCCCTGGCCACGCCTCGGCCGGCGACTGGGTGACCCTGCGGGCGGAGATGGACGTGCTGGTCGTCCTGTCCACGGCGCCGCACCCGCTCGATCCACAGTGGAACCCCGGCGGCGCGCTGGCCGAGGTCCGGCCCGCGCCCGAAGCCGGCGAGGACGATCCGTCGTGGACGTTGCGCGCCGAGAGCGCCCGCGCCCTGCGAGCCGCCCGGGAGGTGCTGGCATGACCGGCACGATCACCGATGCCGGCCACCGCATGTACACAGTGGACGGCCCGTTTCCGCGGCCGGGACTGCTCCACACGGGAGACGGCCCGGTGGACGGGATTGAGCTGGAGGTGTGGGACCTGCCGGAGGCGGCGATCGGCGCGCTGCTGCCGACGATCGCGCCGCCCCCGGCACCTGGGCCCGTTGACGCTCGACGACGGGTCCACCGTGCTCGGTTTCGTGGCCGGCACCTCGTGCGCGGACCCCGCCAGGGACATCACGCGTACGGCGGCCGGCGGGCGTACCTGTCGAGCTGACACCACGGGCGCCCGTCCGAAGTGGACGGGCGCCCGTCGTCGTCAGTATCCGCGGTAGCCGCTGCCCTTGAGCATCGACTTCAGCCCGGGGTGACCGTCGAAACCGCCGTAGCGGCTGATGGTGTAGCGCACCCCGGCGATGATGTTGTGGACCGGGTTGAAGATGTCGTCGTAGCCGGGCAGCTTGTGCGCGTTGAAGGTCGAGTCGATGCACTGCATCAGCCCCTTGGAGGGGTGACCTGCGCGCCAGTTGCTGTCCCAGCGGTTGACGGCGTGCGGGTCGCCGCTCGACTCCTTGTCGATGATCGTGCGGATCGCCCGCACGTCACCGCCGTCGACCGGCACACCCTGCGCCCGCATGACCCGGATGGCCTCGTTGATCCAGCCGGCGAGCTCGTCGCCGGTGGTGTCGAAGACCTCCGGGGCCGGAGCCGGCGCCGCGGCGGGGGTTTCCGCGGCGACGGTCTCCGTGGTGGCGGCCTCGGGGGCGGCGGGGATGTCCAGGACCGGCGCCGGCGTGGTGACGATCCACGTCGAGGGCGGCCCGAGGACCGGGGTTGCGTCGGCGACCGGAGCAGCCCCGGCGGCCGGCGCCGGGGGAACGGCTTCGCCACCGGTGCTCGCCATGGCGAGCGGGCTGGCGGAGCTGGCCATGGACATCATGAGCAGGCCCGCCGAAACGGACGTGCGCGCGCTGATCCGGCCGAGGTTCTTCGGTTTGGCTGCGTGCCGCGGGCGGTACCTGTCCGGGGAAAACAGGAGCGCCTTTCGGGGAGCACGGTTATTGGAACTATGGCTTCCCATGAACGGGAGGTCTCCTTGCTTGACGTTCAACCACGCCGACCCTGTCGGGGGCCAGGCCGGCGGGGGCCGTGCGGGATGCGGAACGGGGGATTTCCACGTTCCCGCGAGGCCTCAGACAGATTACGAACGCGCAACGGAAATATCACTAAACGGTGACTGAGCCCACAGTTTGAGGGGGTGGGGGCCGATCTTGGCACACCCGTGTTCCCGCAGCTCGGGGCGCGTTTCTACCACTCGGTAGCCCCACTGCTACTCGGCCTGATCGGGCCCGATCCGAGGCGCACGGGAGGTTACGCGACGAGGTGAATGGCGTTCATGATCGGCCCGCCGCGCGCCCTGATCGGTACTCCCGCAGCGAGACGCACGTCACCCCATCGCGAATGCAATTCACCATTCCACGATTTCCGGATTCCATTGTTTTCGCGACCCGGCGCGCCATTCTCGGGACGGTGCCGGATCGCTTTCCTTGGACACCAGCGTCATCGGCCACACCTCGTGCGTCGGTGACGGCGGGGACGCCGACAGCCGTTCCAGGACGATCTCGCCCAGCCTGCGGCCGTAGTCCTCGAGCGAGACGCGGAAACAGGTCAGCGCCGGCGTGAGGTGCTCGCACACCGGGTTCTCGCGGAAGCCGATCACCGCGAGGTCCCGGCCCGGTTCGACACCGTGCGCCCGCAGCCGCCGGTAGAGCCCGAGCGCCAGCGTTTCCTGCGCCAGCACCACCGCGGTCGGCCGCTCCGGCATGGCCAGCAGCCGCTCCCCCAGCTGATCGCCGTTGTCGCGGCTGTCCGGCAACCGGATCACCAACGGCTCGGCCCCGACTCCGGCCACGGCTTCCTGGTAGCCGCGCAGGAACTCAGCGTCGCTGTTGACGTCGCGGTCCGCGGTGGCGACGGCGATCCGCCGGTGCCCGCGCTCGGCGAGCCGCCGCACCGACTACGCCGCGACCCCGGCGAAGTCCAGGTCGAGCCAAGGGTAGCCCTCGCCCTGGGTGCGACCCAGGCTCACGAACGGCACCCGCTGCGCGAGGAGGTAATCCACGCGCGGGTCGGCGCGCTGAGTGTCGGCGAGCACGTTGGCGTCGGCGACCCGCCGGTCCACCACGTCGCGCAGGAACTGCTCCTGCCCGACGGCCGAGCCGAACGGCAGGATCACCAGGTCCAGACCGTGCCCGAGCAGCGTCTCCTGCAGGCCGTTGCAGACGTTGAGGAAGAACGTCTCGCCGGATTGGGTGCGCGCGGTCTGGATCGGCATGACCAGGGCGACCGTGCTGGTCCGGCCGCTGCGCAGGCTGCGCCCGGACTGGTTGGCGGTGTAGCCGAGGGCCGTAAACGTTTCCGGCACCGTCCCCGCCCAGCGTGTCCGGAAACGTTTACGGACACCGGCCGGTCCAACGGAGGACACCTTGACCGAGACTGCCGTGATGCAGAACGCGGTGATGCGGAGCTGAGCGTCCGCCTGCTGCCCGTGCTGGTCGCCGGGTACCTGATCGCGATCCTCGACCGCGCGAACCTGGGCGTGGCCGCGCTGACCATGAACGCCGATCTCGGCCTGAGCGCGGCGGCGTTCGGGGTGGCGGCGAGCGTCTTCTTCGTGCCTACGTGCTGCTGGAGGTGCCGCGGAACCTGGCGCTGCAGCGGTTCGGCGCGCCGCTGTGGATCGCGCGAATCATGATCACCTGGGGCGTCATCTCCGGGCTGCACGCCCTGCTGTGGAACGCCGAATCGCTCTACGTGGCCCGCGCGCTGCTCGGCGCCGCGGAAGCCGGGTTCTTCCCCGGCGTGATCTTCTTCCTCACGCAGTGCTTCCCGGCCGGGCACCGCGGCAAGATCCTCGGCGGGTTCACCGCGGGCATCCCGATCGCGCTGGTGATCGGCACGCCGCTGTCCGGGCCTGCTGCTGAACCTGGACGGGTGGCCGGGCCTGCACGGCTGGCAGTGGATGTACATCATCGAGGCACTGCCCGCGGTCGCGCTCGGCATCGCGGTGCCGTTCCTGCTGCCGCGGCGCATCACGGACGCGAAGTTCCTGACCGCGGCGGAGAAGACGTGGCTGTCGGAGACGATGGAGCGGGAGCGGCTGGCGCGGGAGGCGGTCGCGCCGGGCAAGCACAGCCTGTGGAAGTCGTTGCTGAGCCCCAAGGTCCTGGTGTTCGCGCTGTGCTACTACTGCCTGACCAACCTCAACGGCGCGGTGAGCACGTTCCTGCCGCAGATCCTCAAGCCGTTCGGGATGAGCGACACGTCGACGACGTTCGTCGCGGCGGTGCCGTACGTGTTCGGGCTGGCCGGGATGCTCCTGATCGGACGGTGGGCGGACCGGCCGGGCCGTCGCAGCGCCGCGTTGTACCTGGCGCTCGTGGTGTCGGTGGCTGGGCTGACAGCTGATCGCGTTGTGCCTGGCCAGTTTCGGGGTGTTCGGGGTGCTGCCCGGGTTCTGGGGCCTGCCGACCGCGCTGCCGGCGGGGACCGCGGCGGCCGGGAGCATCGCGTTGATCAACGCGCTGGGCAACCTGTCCAGTGTGGTCAATCCCGCGGTCATCGGGGTGATCAAGGAACGCACCGGCGAATTCAACGGCGGTCTGCTGTGGCTGGCGCTGATGGGCGCGCTGGCGATCGTCGTGCTGACCGTGATCGTGCGGCTGTGGGGTTCGGCGGAGCGCCGGGTCACCGTGGCGACTGTGGAGGGGAATGTGGATGCGCATCGCTGAGGTCCGGTTGCGCCGGCTGGGGGCGTGCTGCCCACCGAGGGCGACCTGTGGGAGGAGCGGCTGGTGCGGCCGCTGGACGTCTACCCCGAGCACCGGGACGTGGACGACCACGAGGGCGGTGTGCAGCGCTCCGACGGGTTCCACCTGGTCAGCCACTTCGTGGAGATCGAGACGGACGACGGCCTGGTGGGCCGCGGCGGACCGGTGCCGGAGCAAGTGGCGTACGTGATCGCCCGTGATCGACGGCGGCTGCTGCTCGACGCCGACCCGGTGGCGGGCGAGAAGCTGTGGGACCGGATTCACCGCAGCCAGGTACGCGGCCGGGCGGGCAACACGATGCTGGCGATCAGCGCGGTGGACTGCGCGCTGTGTGACCTGCGCGGCAAGTGGCTGGGGCAGCCGGTGTACCGGCTGCTGGGCGGCCCGACGCGGGAGTCGGTGCCGGCGTACGCGTCGATGCTGGGGTTCTCGGTGACAGACCCGGCGCTGGTGTCGGCGCGGGCGAAGGAGTTGAAAGAGCTCGGGCACCGGGCGCAGAAGTGGTTCTTCCGGTTCGGCCCGTCCAGCGGGTACGAAGGGTTGCGCCGCAACGTCGAACTGGTGCGCACGGTGCGCGAGGCGGTCGGCGAGGACTACGACATCATGTTCGACTGCTGGCAGGCGATGGACGTCACCTACGTGACCGAGCTGGCGTCGCGGATCGCGGAGTACCGGCCGCGGTGGCTCGAAGAATGCGTGATGCCGGACCGCATCGACAGCTACGCGCTGCTGCGATCGCGGTTGAGCGTGCCACTGGCGGGCGCGGAGCACGAGTAGACGCGCTGGGGTTTCCGCCGCTTCCTCGACGCGCGGGCGCTGGACGTTCCGCAGCCGGACATCTACTGGTGCGGCGGCCTCTCGGAGACGCTGAAGATCGCCGCCTTGGCGACCGCGCACGACCTGACGGTGATCCCCCACGGCCATTCGGCGCCCGCGACGCTGCACGTCTCGCTGACCCAGTCGCCGGCGCACACGCCGTACCAGGAGGACCTGGTGAAGTGGCACCAGGTGCACCGGCTGTTCCTGCGCCTGCCGGTCAACCCGGTGGGAGGTCGGCTGGCGGCGCCGGCCGAGGTAGGGCTCGGCATGGAGCTGGACACCGCGCGGGCGCTGAGCGACACGGTGATCTTCGCGGAGTGAAGGTTTTCGTGACAGGGGAGCCGCTTGGAGACGAGCGGCTCCCCTGTCACATCAGACCCCGCTGCCGCCGCAGCACCTCGTGGCCGCTCCTATCGGTGATATCGCCCCGGATCTGGATCGGCCGAACACACCCAACTCGCTAGCCCGTCCAGCCGCTTCTCGCGCCGGCGCTGCGACGAACGAGTGATTTCGCGGCCAGTTTCGATCGGCGTCGCACAGACGTAGCGCCAAGGTCCCGGATGGGGCCGGCAGCTCGTGGCAGAGTGATCTTCATGGAGCCGCTGGCCGACGGGGTGTACGAAGCTGTCCGGACGCACCGGCTTGACCGGGCGCTCGAAGCCGCGCGGGGGCGCTTCACCCCGGAGTTCAACGCCGTGGACGACGCGGATGCGCCGGACGTGATCGCGCGTCACGTGGCCGAGGCCGTGCGCCGGGTGATCGCCGACGAGCCCGACGGCGGCAGGCGGGTGGAGCTGGCCAACCGGGTGCTGAGCCAGCTGGCCGCCGAGGACGAGCGGTTGACCGACGCGTTGCAGCAGCTCATCGCGTTGAGCGAAGTGACCGGCACCGGCGCGCGCAAGCACATCCGGCCGGTCACGCCGCTCTCCCAGGCCGCGTTGCTCACCAACGCCAGGGAGGAGCCCAGCCTGTCCGCCGAGCTGCGCGCCGAACTGGCGAGCGCAGACCGGGTCGACCTGCTCTGCGCGTTCATCCGCTGGCCGGGGCTGCGGCTGCTGGAGGACGTCCTACTCGATCTGCGCGACCGCGGCGTGCCCTTCCGCGTGCTGACCACGACGTACGTGGGTGCGACCGAGCGGCCCGCGATCGACCGTCTGGTGCGGCGGTTCGGCGCCGATGTCCGGGTCAGCTACGAGACCCAGTCGACCCGGCTGCACGCCAAGGCGTGGTTGTTCCGCCGGAACTCCGGCTACGACACCGCGTTCGTCGGCAGCTCGAACCTCTCCCGCTCCGCGCTGGTGGAGGGCCTCGAGTGGAACGTCCGGCTCTCCGGCGTCGCCACCCCCGAACTGCTGCGGAAGTTCGAGGCCACCTTCGACACCTACTGGGCGTCCAGCGCCTTCGTTCCGTACGACCCGGAGACCGACGCGGACCGCTTCGACGACGCCCTCCGGCAGGCCGGACGCCGCACCAGCGCGCCGGCCACGATCAGCCTGGCCGGGCTGGAGGTCCGCCCGCTGCCACACCAGCAGGAGATCCTCGAAGCGCTCGAGTCCGAGCGCCAGGTCCACGACCGGCACCGCAACCTCGTGGTGGCCGCGACCGGCACCGGCAAGACGGTGATCGCCGCCCTCGACTACCGGCACCTGCGCGCCGACGGCGACCTCACCCTGCTCTTCGTCGCGCACCGCAAGGAAATCCTGCAGCAGGCGCTCCGCGTCTACCGCGAAACGCTGATCGACGAAACGTTCGGCGAGGCTTACGTCGGCGGCGCACGGCCGGAGCGGTGGCGGCACGTGTTCGCCAGCATCCAGGGTCTGCACGCGCACGGCATCGAGAAGCTGCCCCCGGAACACTTCGACGTCGTGGTGGTCGACGAGTTCCACCACGCCGAAGCGGCGACCTACCAACGGCTGCTCAACCACCTGCGCCCCAAGGAACTCCTGGGGCTCACCGCCACTCCGGAGCGCGGCACCGGTGGCGACGTGCGGGAGATGTTCGGCGGCCGGACGGCGTTCGAGCTGCCGCTGTGGGAGGCCCTGTCCGCGGACCTGCTGATCCCGTTCCACTACTTCGGCGTCGCGGATGGGACCGACCTGGCCGGCGTGGAGTGGAAGCGCGGCCGGTACGACGTCACGGGTTTGGAGCACCTCTACACCGGCAACGACGCCCGCGCGGCGAAGGTGCTGAAGGAACTGCGGGACAAGGTGACCGATGTGGGAACCATGCGTGCCCTGGGGTTCTGCGTGAGCATCGCGCACGCCGAGTACATGGCGCGGGTGTTCCGGCAGGCCGGGATCAACGCGTTGGCGGTGTCCGGGAACAGCTCGCCGGGCGACCGCGAGCGCGCCATCACCGCGCTCCGGGCACGGGAGGTCAACGCGTTGTTCGCGGTCGACCTGTTCAACGAGGGCCTGGACATCCCCGAGGTCGACACTGTGTTGTTCCTGCGGCCCACCGACAGCGCGACGGTGTTCCTGCAGCAGCTGGGCCGCGGTTTGCGACGCGCACCGGGTAAGGCCGTGCTCACGGTGCTGGATTTCATCGGCCAGCACCGCAAGGAGTTCCGGTTCGACACGCGGTACCGGGCGCTGACCGGGGCGAGCCGGCGTGGGCTGCAGCGGCAGATCGAGCAGGGCTTTCCGTTCCTGCCCGCCGGCTCCCAGGTGGTACTGGACCGGGTCGCGCAGCAGATCGTGCTCGACAACGTCCGCACGCAGCTGCGCTTCACCCGCGCCCAACTGGCGGCCGACGTGCGGTCGCACGGCGATCTTGCGCTGACCGGGTACCTGGAGGCCGCCGACCGCGAGCTGGTCGACGTCTACCGCGGCGGCGGTTCGTGGACCGGGTTGCGGCGGGACGCTGGGCTGCCGGTTCCGCCCGCCGGTCCGGACGAAGGCGGGCTGCTGCGGCGGATGGCCGCGTTCACGCACGTCGACGATCCGGAGCGGGCCGAGGTGTACCGGCGTCTGGTCGCCGTGGACGGGCCGGCCTACGAGGAGCTCACCGAACGGCACCAGCGGCTGGCCCGGATGCTGCTGTTCACGCTGTGGCCGAAGCGGCGCGATTTCCCGTCCTACCGCGCAGGTCTTGAGCACCTGCGCCGGCATCCGGCCGTGTGCGCGGAGATCGACGAGCTGCTCACCCTCGGGCTGGACCGCGCCCGGCACGTCCCGGCCTCGCTCGGCGAGGGGCTGCAGCACGTTCCCCTAACCAGTCACAGCCGCTACCGGCGGGAAGAGATCCTCGCCGCGCTGGGCCACGCGACCCTGCAGCGGGTGCCGGGCAATCACGTGTCCGGCGTCGCCTGGTGCGAGGACACCAGGACCGACGCGCTGCTGATCAACCTGCGCAAGAGCGAGAAGGACTTCTCCCCGACCACGATGTACCGCGACTACGCGATCAGCCCCGAGTTGTTCCACTGGGAGTCGCAGAACGCGACCTCGCTGGACTCCCCCACCGGCCGGCGCTACCTCCAGCACCGCGCGCAGGGCAGTCACGTGGTGCTCTTCGTGCGCGAGACGAAGACCGACGACCTCGGGGCGGCGCCGTTCGTCTGCCTCGGTCCCGCGTCGTACGTGGAGCACCGCGGCGAGCGGCCGATCGCGATCACCTGGCGGCTGCACCGTCCGATGCCCGCGGACGCGTTTTCGGTGGCGAGCGTCGCCGGGTGAGTCGTTCTCAACCTCCCGATTGACAACGCTACCCCGAACCCCCTACCGTCGTCCTCAACCAAGTAGTTGAGGAACCACGGTGGACGAGACGACCGAGCAGCTCAACCGCGTGTTCGCGGCCCTCGCGGATCCGACCCGGCGCGACCTGGTCGCCCGCCTGGCCGCCGCGGACGCGACCGTCGGCGAGCTGGCTGAGCCGTACGACATGAGCCTCCAGGCGATCTCCAAGCACGTGAAGGTGCTGGAGGAAGCCGGCCTGGTGACGCGCAGCAAGGTCGCCCAACGGCGGCCTGTCCACCTCGACGCGGAGGTGTTCGACCTGATGACGAAGTGGATCGAACGCTACCGCCGCACGGCCGAGGAACGGTACCGGCGCCTGGACGCCGTGCTGTCCCGCATGTCCGGCACCGACCAGCCCCAGGAGGACGCATCATGACCAGCACCCGTCAGGAAGCCCGGATCGTGGCGGCCGACAAGGTCCCGACGATCGAGATCATCCGCGAGTTCGACGCGCCACCCGCGCACGTGTTCCGCGCCCACGTCGACCCCGACCTCCTCGCGCAGTGGGTCGGGCCACACTCGCTCACCACGCGAATCACCAAGTGGGACGCCCGCACCGGCGGCGAGTGGGCCTTCGCCAACGACCGGGACGGCGAGGAAATCGCATCGTTCTTCGGCAGCTTCCACGAGGTGCGGCCGGACGAGCGGATCGTGTGGACGTTCGCCTACGAGGGCGATCCCGACGGCGTCGCGCTGGAGACGATCACCTTCGAGGCGATCGACGGCGGCCGGACGCGGCTGACCACCCTCAGCGTGGTCAAGGACTTCGAGACCCGCGACGGCATCCTGTCCAGCGGCATGGACGTCGGGGTCAACGAGGGCTACGAGAAGCTCGACGCACTGCTCGCCAAGGGAGCCTGAAGATGACACCTGCCCAGCAGCACGCGCACGACGCGGCCCGCTTCACCGAGCTGGTCGAGTCCGCGGGCCCCGGCGACTGGACCCGGCCCAGCCCGGTCCCCGGGTGGACCGCGCTCGACGTCGTGAAGCACCTCGTCGAGTGGTCCCGCGGCTTCCTGCGCGGCGCCGGGATCGAACTCGCCGCCCTGGACGTCGAGGCCGACCCGGCCGGCGCCTGGAAGCAGCACGCCGCCGACATCCAGGCGATCCTCGACGACCCCGCCGGGCGCGTGCTGAGCAACCCGCACACCGGCGACAAACCCGTGGACGAGGCGATCGACCAGTTCTACACAACCGACGTCTGGATGCACACCTGGGACCTGGCCAAGGCGCTCGGCCGCGAACCCGACCTGGGCCAGGACCGGTGCGCTGCCACGCTCGCCGGTATGCGGCCGATCGAGCAGCTCCTGCGGAACAGCGGGCAGTACGGTCCCGCGGTGCCCGTCGCAGACGACGCCCCGCCGCAGGACCAGCTGATGGCCTTCATCGGCCGCGACCCGGCCTGGCGCCCCTGACGAGCCGTCCACTCAGGACGGCAGTGCGTGCAGCGACTCCGCGGCCGCCGCGGTGATCGTGTCCGCGACGAGCGCGAGCGCGCGCACGTCCAGTTTCCACTGCTGCCAGTACAACGGCACGTCCCAGTGCAGGCCCGGTTCGAGTTCGACGAGGGCGCCGGACTCCAGGAGCGGCCGGGCCTGCGGCTCCGGGACCAGGCCCCAGCCCAGGCCGGCCGCCACGGCGTCGCGGAAGCCCTCCGACGTGGGCACGTGGTGCCGGTGCTCCGCGGCGTCCACACCGGACAGTGCGCGCACGAAGAGGTCCTGGAGTTCGTCGGCCTGGTCGAAGACGATCACCGGCGCGCCGGGTAGCCACCGCCGGAGCCGGCCGGACCGGTGGCGGGCCAGGAACTCCGGGTTCGCCGCGGGCAGGTAACGCGCGAGCCCCAGCGGGCGCACGAGGCAGCCGGCGACCGGGTCGGGCGACGAGGTCACCGCCGCCATCACCCGCCCCTCCCGCAGCAGCTCAGCGGTCCGCGTCTCGTCCTCGCGGTACAGCTCGAAGCACACCGGCGGATCACGCGGCACCCGGAGGACGGCGGGCAGGAACCAGGTGGCGAGCGAATCGGCGTTCACCGCGATGGACAGGCGCGCGGGGCCGGGCTCGCCGGCGATCCCCAGCTCCCGCCGCGCGTCCTCGTTCAGCGCGGCGAGCTGGCGCGCGAACCGCACGACGACCTGCCCGGACTCGGTCGGCCGGACCGGTTTGGTGCGCATCAGCAGCACCCGGCCGACGCGCTGCTCGAGGGTCTTGATCCGCTGGCTGACCGCCGACGGGGTGACGTGCAGGGCCGCGGCGGCGGCGTCGAACGTGCCCTCGTCGACGACCGCGAGCAGCGTCCGCACCTGGTCGATGGGCAACTCGGTCATCACGTCTGCTAATGATACGTAAAAATCTTTAGCTGGACTACGCATGGCCCGCTGCTTAGCGTGGGTTTCGTGAACGTCCTTTCCGCAGGTCTCGCCGGGTTCGGCACGGGCCTGTCCCTCATCGTGGCCATCGGCGCGCAGAACGCGTTCGTCCTGCGCCAGGGCGTGCGACGGCACGCGGTGGCCGCCGTCGTCGCGCTCTGCGCCGCCTCCGACGCCGTGCTGATCTCGCTCGGCGTGGCCGGGCTGGGCGCCGTGGTGACCGCCTGGCCTGCCGCCCTCACCCTGGTCGGCCTCGCCGGAGGTGGTTTTCTGATCTGCTATGGCGTCCTCGCTGGGCGGCGGGCGCTGCGCCCGGCGGCCATCGGGTTGACGACGAGGGGCGCCGCGGCCGGTTCGCTCGGGTCGGCCGTGCTGACCTGCCTGGCGATGACCTGGCTGAACCCGCACGTCTACCTGGACACGGTGCTGCTGGTCGGTTCGGTCGCCGCGGACCGCGGCGACCTGCGGTGGATCTTCGGTCTTGGCGCGATGGCCGCCAGCCTGGCTTGGTTCGCCTGCCTCGGCTACGGCGCGCGGCTGCTCAGCCCGGTGCTGTCCCGGCCGGGCGCGTGGCGGGCGCTGGACGTCCTCGTCGCGGTGACCATGCTCCGTGATGGGCACGATGCTGCTGGCCCGCGCGCTGTGACGCCTCAGCGGGCGCGCTCGTAGGTGGTCTCGATCGAGTAGTCCTTCGCCGGCCCGGTGACCCGCATGCGGACGGTGAAGCGGTCGTCGTCCGGGAACTCGTAGTGGCCGGCGTAGGTGTCCCGCCCGCAGAGGTGCACGTCGGACGCCGCGGCCTGGTTGAGCCGGAGCACGTGCAACGTCCGCGGCGGCCCCGGTTCGGCGAAGCAGATGCGGATCAGCCCCGGCTCCAGCCGGTAGTGGTACTCGCGGTAGACGTCGAGGACCTGCCCGCCGTCGAGGGTGAGCTTCCCGTCCTCGCGGTAGTGCAGCAGATCCGGCCCGCCGGGACGGAACCGGGCCGATCCGGTCATCCGGCCCAGGCCGGGCAGGGTCCTGGTGATGGTCCACTCCCCCGGCAGGGCCGCGAAGAGCCGCGCCTCGTCGTCACTGGGCGGGTTGTGCATACGACCAGGATGCCCGAGGTCCGGGACGGCCGTTCGGGAACGACATCAGTCCGGACGGACACGGCGGTCTCCCGAGTTCGCGGATGCGCCGGGGGTTTGTGCGGCTCGCATGTGACTTGTCGCCCACTCGAGTGCGTAGTCGGCCACGCGTTCCCAGCCAGGCTCGACGCCGGTGAAGTGTGAGCGGTCGGGAAACTCGCAGATTTCGGTCGTCGCCGCGGAGTTGCGGTACTTCTTCGCGTTCGAGCGGATCACTGAGGGCGGCATCAGGTGGTCTTTGCCGCCGATGATGAACAGCAGCGGGGCACGGTCATCCAGGTCGTAGTCGACCCAGGTCTCCTGGTGGCCTGGCTTCCAGTTGGCTATCAGGCCGTAGGCCCATACCCAGCTGCCAGGCGCCGGGATGTGGAGGCGGTCGTACGCCGCGTCGGACTCCTCCCGGCTGCAGGTGTTGGCGAACGCATAGTGGAACTGCTCTTTGGTGAAGCCCACTGCGCGGTGCCGGTTGGCCGGGTTGGCGAGGACCGGGAACAGCGATTTGATCTGCGACGGCGGGTTGATCCGCACACCCTCGGGTGGGGCCGAGTCGATCACCGCGGCGGCAGCACCCAAGCCACGGTTGACGAGGAGTTGGGTGAAGGTCCCGCCGAAGGAGTGGCCCATGATGATGGGTGGGGTATCAACGCTTTCGACTACGTCGACAAGGTGCTCGAGTGTCGCGGGGACCGTCACATCGGCGATGATCTGAGGGTTTTGGCGCAACGCCTCCACTTCGATCTCGAATCCCGGATACGTCGGAACGATGACCTCATGGCCCTTTGCGCGGTAGTACTCCGCCCAGCGATCCC
Source organism: Amycolatopsis methanolica 239 (assembly GCF_000739085.1). NCBI lineage: Bacteria > Bacillati > Actinomycetota > Actinomycetes > Pseudonocardiales > Pseudonocardiaceae > Amycolatopsis > Amycolatopsis methanolica. The sequence continues at coordinate 4,107,981 of NZ_CP009110.1, forward strand.
AGCTCCGGGCGGTCATCCAAAGCCCATGGATCAGCACGATCGGGACCCTTGGCGTCGCCTCGTTCATGGTGTTCCTTCCGTTGTCGAGTTCAGCAACCGTCGGAACACGCGATTGTCGGAATCCTCGGACAGCGATCGCCTCGCCTCGAAGGGATGAAGTCACGGCTCGCGGTCGAAGCCGGCCAGGTCGGGATGTGCACCGATGTGACGCAGCTCCCGCGCGGAAATCAGCGCCCCTGTGGGCTGCCGTCCCAGCCGAGGTGCGGGGCGACCGTCCGCGCGGCGTCGGTCAGCAGCTGCACGTTCTCCGCAAGCCCGAACGCCGGTGGGAGGAACAGGACGATCTCCTCGGCGGCCGCCTGGCCGGGGTTGGCGAGCACGGCCTCGGTGACCTCGTCGGGTGTGCCGTGGAAGACCGGGCTGATCCGCATCCCGGCCGGCAGGTCCGCGCCGATCACCGGGGTCAGCACCCCCTTCGGGCGGGACGCGCCCATGCCCTCGGTGCGCCGCTGCCGGTCGTAGGCGGCGTAGGTTTCTCGCAGCCCGGCGATGGTGCCGGCCAGGATCGAGGCGGCGACGGCGACCGGCGGCGGCTCGCTGCCGTGCTTGTCGCGCCAGGTGGTGCGGTAGACGTCGATCAGCCGCGCCTGGTGGTCACCGAAACTCGCGCCCTCCGGGACGTCGTGCAGCACCGTCCCGGTCATCAGCCCGATGCCGAGTCCGGCCGCCCGCGCCGCCGACCCGAGACTGCCCGCGCCCTGCCGGATCGGGACCGCAGGCCCGGGCTGTGCGGCGTGACCCGCAGCTGCGTGCCCACCGGCGCGCCCTGCCCCGGCCCGTCCACGATGTGCAGCGCCGCCCCGGCGATCGCGTCGAGGAACCGCTCCTGCCTCCGCTCGGCCTCGGTCCGCGCGTCCGTGCCGACGGCGCCGAACACCGCGTCCCAGCCGGCGTTGCCGCTGGTGGACACGGCGAGCTGGAGGCGGCCGCCGATGAGCAGGTCCGTCGTGCCCGCGGCCTCGGCCAGCAGCACCGGGTCCTGGTAGCGCATCGGGATCACCGCGCTGCCGAGCGTGATGCGGTGCGGGTGCTGCCCGGCCGCGGCGAAGAACGGCAGCGGCGAGGACAGGTAGTGGTCGAAGTGCCGCTGGTAGGCCCAGCCGGACTGGTAGCCGAGCGCCTCGGCCGCCCGGAACAGCTCGATGCCCTCCCGCAGCCCCGCGCCCGGGTCGTCGCTGAACGACACCCGGGTGTTGAAACCGAGCCTGCGCCCTGTCACGTCAGCTCCTGCGCGCCGGCGGGGATGGAGTCGATGAGGGCGCGCGTGTAGGGATCCCGCAGACTGTCGAAAATGGACTCGACCGGCCCGCTCTCGACGATCCGCCCCTGCCGCATCACCGACACGGTGTGCGCGAGCTGGCGCACGAGCGCGAGGTCGTGCGACACGAACACGTACGTCAGTCCCAGCTCGGCCTGCAGCGACAGGAGCACCTCGACGATGCCGGCCTGCACGGTGATGTCGAGCGCGGAGGTCGGTTCGTCGAGCACGATCACGTCCGGCCGCGGCACCAGCGCCCGCGCGATCGCGACCCGCTGCCGCTGACCGCCGGACAGCGCGGCGGGTTTGCGGCCGCGGAGCTCGTCCGCCAGCCCGACGTCGTCCAGCGCCTCGCGGACCCGGTCGGCGCGTTCGCGCCGGGTCCCGACGCGGAACCGGTCCAGCGGCTCCCGCACCAGGCGCTCCACCTTCCACGTCGGATCGAGCGAGGTGTACGGGTTCTGGTAGACCAGTTGCAGGTGCCGCCGCACGGACCGCAGCGCGGCGTGCGAGCCGCCGGTCACCTCCTCGCCGGCCACCTCGATGCGGCCCGAGTCGGCGCGTTCGAGGCCGAGCAGCAGGCGGATGGCGGTCGTCTTCCCGGAGCCGGATTCGCCGACGAGCGCGTGGGTGGTGCCCGCGCCGACGGTGAAGGTCTTCGTCACGCCGCGGACGTCGATCTTGGGCGTAGAACCGGTGAGCCGGCTGCGCGCCGACGTCACGTAGCCGGCGGTAGCGGTCCGGGTTGAGCGCCGGGACGTCGGCGTGCAGGCGCCGTGTGTAGTCCGACTCCGGCGAGGAGAACACCTCCGTGGTGGGCCCCGCGTCCTGCACCACGCCGTCCTTGAGCACGACCAGGGAGTCGGCGCGCTCCGCGGCGATCGACGCGCCGTGGGTCGTCGAGACCGACCTGCGCGAACGTCTCCAGGATCCGCTCGTGCCGCCGGGCCGCGCTGGGCTCGTCCAGCAGCGCGGCGGCCTCCCTGGCCTGCGCGCCGATGGTGCGGACCGGGTTGAGGGAACTGCCCGGATCCTGCGGCACATGCCCGATGCGGCGGCCACGCAGGCGGCGGAACCGGCGTTCGGGCAGCGACAGGACGTCCTGCCCGTCGAACTCGGCCACGCCGCGCGCCCGGCCGCCCTCGGGCAGCAGCCGCAGCAGCGAGCGGGCGATGGTCGACTTGCCCGAGCCGGAGTCGCCGATGAGCGCGAGGCTGCCCGCGCGGGAGCTCGAAGCTGACACCGGTGACGATCTGGTGGTGGCCGTAGGCGACGGTGAGGTCGCGCACGCGCAGCAACGTGCCGGTGCTCGTGGCCGCCGCGGGGCGGTCGAGGGTCAGTTCGTCTTGCGGAGCCATCGGCTGATCCTGTTCACGGAGAGGACGGTGGCGATCGTGACGAGCGCGGGCGCGCAGACCAGCCAGGGGGCCAGCGGGTAGTCCTTGCCCACCGAGATGAGCAGGCCCCAGTCCGAGGCGGGCGGCGGGTCGCCGTAGCCGAGGAACGCCAGCCCGGCGATGACCAGGATGGACAGTCCGAACTGGAGCACCGCGAGGGTCAGCACCGAGCGGGAGGCGTTGGGCAGCACGTGGCGCAGCGGGATGTGCCACCGCGACCCGCCCTGCAGGTAGGCGACCTCGACGAACACCGCGCGGCGGGTCTTGATGACCTCGGACCGCATCACCCTGGCGAACACGGCCACCGCGGACACCCCGGTGGCGACCGCGGCATTGACGGTCTGGAAGCCGAGCGCGCTGACGACGATGACGGCGAGCAGGAACTGGGGCATCGCCAGCAGCACGTCGACCGCGCTGTCCACCGGGCAGCACGCGCAAACCCGCGCGCTGGCCGGGGAAATCGTGCAAGAACAGCAGGCGCTGATCGGCGAGATCAACGCGCGGCTGGCCCGCTGAACGTCTCCAGCAGCAACTCGGTCAGCACCTCCGCCCGCGCCCCGAACGCCACGCTCGCGTTCGGCTCGCCGGTCGCGTTAGGACGGACGTCCATCACGGTGCGGCCGACGGTCAGTGCGCCGGACGTCTCGACCTCCACGCGCACCGGGCGGGTCGTGATCACCTCGGGCCGCACCAGGTAAGCCACGCATACCGCATCATGCACGGGCGCCGAATCGGGGGCGTGCACGCCGTGGCCCGCGGAGTAGGCGTCGATGCGGCGGGTGATCAGGTCGGCGGCCGCGCGGCCGGCGGCGGTGCCCAGCCCGGCGAGTTTCGCGCAGTCGGGGCGGGTGACGAGCGCCTGGTGTGTGGCGTCGAGCGGGACGAGCGTCAGGCGCGGGAACCCGGCCGAGAGGACCATCGCGGCGGCCTCCGGGTCGGCCCAGATGTTGAACTCGGCCGACGGGGTCACGTTGCCGTAGGCGTGCGCGCCGCCCATGATCACGATCTCGTCGACGGCCTCCCGGACGCCCGGGTCGGCGGCGAGCACCGTGGCGATGTTGCTCAGCGGCCCGACCGGCACCAGCGTCACCCGCTCGGTCGCGTCACGCAGGGTGTGCAGCAAGAACTCCACGGCGGACTCGTCCCGCGCGGCAGTCACCGGCGCGGGCAGCGGCAGCGCCGAGCCGTGCATGTCCCGGTCCGAGTCGCGTTCGAAGTGCGTCTGCCCCGGGAAGCCGCGGCGCGCGATCGGGTGCGCGAGACCCGGGTGCACGGGGATGTCCGGCCGCCCGATCGCGTCCAGCACACGCAGTGTGTTGGCGGTGGTGGCGGACAGCGGCACGTTGCCGTTGACCGTGGTCACCGCGGTCAGGTCGAGATCGGGGTGCAGGGCGGCCAGCATGATCGCGACCGCGTCGTCGGTGCCGGTGTCGACGTCGAGGATCACCTTGCGTGTCACACGGGCAGCGTCCCACACCGCGAGGTGGCGATCATCCTGATTCCGCGGCGCGCTGCAGGCCGTCGGCCTCCATGGCCACGAACCGGCGAATCCGCGCGCCGAACAGGAGCCCGGCGAGCGGGGCGAGCGGACCGCGCTGCTCGACGCCGACGACCGCCGTCACCGCGCCGTCGCCGTCGGCGGTCAGCCGGTGCCGGCCGATCGACGTGACACCGCGGGCCCGGGCCTGCCGGGTGAAGCTCTGCCGGTCGGTCAGCTCGGTGACCCGCCACACGAGCGGCGCGAGCCCCGGCTGTTTCACCACCGCCTCGCTGCCCACCCGCAGCGGGCCGGGGGTTCGCAGCCGGACCGAGGACATCGACGCTGTCCAGGACGGCCGCGTCGCCACGTCGGTCAGGATGGCCCAGACCGTGTCCAGCCCGGCGTCGATCCGCCTGGTGACCTCGATCCGCATGGCCGGACCGTAGCGGACCCGGCCGCGACCGGGTACCGCCGGACGCGGATTTCCCCCGGTGGCAGGGAAACCCGCGCCCGGCGGCCGGTGATCAGGCGTCGATCTTCCCGAGTTGCGTCAGCATTTCCAGCTGGTCGAAGTACAGGTGGCTGTCGGTCATCTTCCCCGCCCGCACCCGGTGCACCTCGCAGAACGGGATGTCCACCGTCCGCTGCGTCGCGGCGATCTCGCCGGCCGGGGTGACCAGCGGGCCGGTGTGGGTGCCCTGGAAGCGGCCTTCGAGCACGCCCCCGTTGTCGTCGCCGTAGATGGCCACCACGGTGATCCGGTTGTCCGGGAACGCGTCGTGCCACGTCGACCACTCCGCGTCCAGCGCCTCCCGCCCGGCGAGCCGGAAACCGCCGGGGCCGCGGGTTTCGAAGGCCGACTGGTCGGTCATCGCCTGCCAGCCCTCGCGGTCGCCGGCGTTCCACAGGTCGGTCCAGCGCTGGGTGAGGGTGTTGGTGCCGCCCTCGCGGACGGTGGTGAACAGCAGCCGGTACTCGCCCACCGACCGCACCTGCGCGTGGACCCGCGCGAGCGTGTCGGCACGCAACCGGGCCACCCCGGCGCGGCTGGCGGCCAGGTGCTCGGCCGTCTCGTACGCCGCGATCACCTGGCAGCGGCCCTCTTCGCGGTCGACCAGCATCTGCGCGCTGCACAGCCCCTCCATCTTCAGCAGGCCCGGCAGCGCGGTCTCGCGGAACGCCTGGACCGCGGCACCGACCTCGCCGGGCGGGCAGTCGATGGTGGTCACCCGGATCCCCGCGCCGGGACCCGGCCTGCTGCGGCGCGCGAACACCGCGACCTCGAAGTGGTCCACGGTGATCATGCCGTCGGCCAGTTCGGCGGCCTCCTTGCGGGAGGCCTCCACGGCGTGCTCGGACAGCGTCATCGATTCCGCGGAGTCCCAGTAGGACCCGACGACGGTGATGCCGAGCGTGCTGTCGGTCAGGACGGCCAGCCCGCGGTTGCCGGCCTGCGCCTCCACGAAGGGGCGCACGGTGGTTTCCAGGTAGTGCGTGACCTCGTCGATCCGGGCGGGGTCGCCGATGAGCGTGTTCATCCTTGCGTACACGGAACCCTCCCTGGGAAGTGCTGGTGGTGCCCGGAACCCTCCAGGGTCGTCCTCGGCCGTGGCGGCGGCTAGGGCCGAAAGACCGGGGCTCAGATGCCGCGGCCGGCTTCCTCGAGCTTGTCGACGGCGGTGGAGTCGCCCTCGAACCCGACGCGCACGGCGTCCCGGCCGAAGACGAACAGCAGGAGTTCCACCGGGTCGCCGGTGACGGTGACCTGTTCGGCGCCGCCGCGCACGGTGGCTTCGCGGCCGTCGGTGGTGCGCAGGGTGACGCCGACGGGCACGCGCCGCAGGTTGAGCTTCGCCGCGCCGCGGGCGGCCCGCCACGCGGCCGCCCCGCGGGCGGGGTCGGCAGGGCGCGGTTCCCAGCCCGGCCGTCCGCGGCGCACGTCCTCGTGGTGGACGAGGAACTCGGCGGTGTTGGTGAGCTCGTCGAGCCTGCCGATGGAGGTGGGCCAGTACCAGGCGGGGCCGCGCCGCACCCGCTCGACCAGCCGGGACCACGGCTGCGCGGCGATGCCGTCCTGCACGCGCCGGGTGTGCCAGGCCAGCGGCGGCAGGAGGATGCCCAGCGCGGCGTCGGGACGGCTCTCCCGCACGACGAGGTGCGCGGCGAGGTCGCGGGTCAGCCACCCCTCGCACAGGGTGGGCGCGTCCGGCCCGGTCTCGTCCAGCAGGCGGCTCAACTGACGACGTTCCTCGGCGGCGACACCCATGACGCCACCCTACCCGCCGGTAGGCCTCACCTGCGTGCGGAACGAGCACCCGGCGGCGCCGCGGTGACCGGGTAGCCAAACCGCAGCAGCGCCTGCGGCCAGCCGGGCAGGGCGAGACGCTCGATCAGCCCGGCGCGCACCTCGTGCAGGTGCAGCGGCTGGGTCAGCACGGAACCGGCGAGGCCGTGGGTGATCGCGGTCAGCCAGGTCTCCTGCAGCACGGTGCCGGCGAGCACGTGGTCGCGGCGGGTGTCGCCGTCGGTGAGGACGACGATCATCGACTCGGCGGCGATGCGTTCGGCCAGCGTGACCGCATCGGGCAGGCGGGTGTCGGCGCGGACCAGGCCGGACCAGGGCAGCGTGGTCGCCGCGGCGGGCGCCTGGCGGAACTGCGCGGTCCACGCCGTCAGCTCGCGCTGGTAGGCCCGGTCGTCCCGCAGCACGAGTCCCGCGCGGCCGAGCAGTTCGGCCAGCGCGGCGGACTCGGTGCGTGGTTCGACCAGCCGCGCCTCGGCGCCCGGCGCGACCGCCGCGTCCGCCAGTTCCCGCAGCACCGGCGCCGGGACCGGGTGCAGGGCGAACGGGGCGCGGTAGCTGCTGCGCCGGTAGATCGCCGGGTACCGGCCGAGTTCGGACGGGCTGGGCTCGCCGGGGGCGGGTACGCGGACCTCGGCGACGACGTCGGGGCGGGGCAGGAGCGTGACCTGCGGGCGCCTGCCGAGCACCGAGAGCGCGAGCCGCAGGTTCACCAGCGCGGCCCCGCAGGACATCAGCCGGTCGCGGCCTTCCGGGTCGTGCCGGGGCAGCGCGACCTCGGTCCGTTCGCGCAGTTCGATCACGCCGTCGCCGGGCACGAGCGCCCACGGCTGCGAGTTGTGCACCGACGGCGCCTGTGCGACGGCCCTGGCCAGCACGCCCAGCTCGGCCGCCGTCCAGGTCACGACGGGGCTTCCGCGAGGTGGTGCGTCACCTGGTCCACCGAGCGGCGGCGGGTGGCCGGCGCGCGGAAGCCATAGCCGAAGCGCAGCACGGCCTGCGGGTGGGTGGGCCGCCCGAGCAGGCGGCGCAGGCCGGCCCGCGTCGCCGGGACCTCGACCGCCTGGGACAGGAACGACACGCTCACCCCGGCGGTGGTGGCGGTGAGCAGCACGCGTTGCAGGGCCTGGCCGGTGCGCACCTGCGCCAACGGCACGTCGGTGTGGGAGGACAGCACGGCGAGCAGCGGGGTGCGCTCGTAGGGCCGCTCGCCCCCGCCTCCGCCGAAGCGGCGCAGCGCGAGCTGGGTGCCGGGTTCGGCGCGCGGACCGCCGGCCACCAGCGGCACGCCGTCGTCGCGGGTGCCCTCGGTGACGGTCCAGCGGGCCAGTTCGTCCTGGAACCGCGGGTCGGCGCGCTGGGCCCGCTCGGCGCGGCGCAGCAGCATGGCGAGCTCACCGGTCAGGCCCGGCTCCCGCACCAGGGTGAGTTCGGCGCCTTCGGCGATCGCGGCCCGCACCAGCGCCTCCCGTACGTGCGGGGGCACGGTGCGTTCGGTGAAGGGGCGCCGGTTGCTGCGGCGGTGGGCGATCGCCCTGACCAGCGCCTGGTCGTCGGGGCCGGGTGCCCGAGGCCCGCCGGCACGCACCGTGGCCAGCCGCACGGGATCGGTGTGGAGCTCCACGACGGGCGTGCGCCCCGCGGCCCGGATCGCGACGCGCAGGTTGAGGATCGCGGCCCCACAGGACAGCCGCGCCTCGCGGCCGTCGGGGTCGGCTGCCTGGAGAACGCGGTCGCCGTCGAGGAGGACGTCGATCCGGTCGCCGGCGACCTCGAACCGCCAGGGCTGGGAGTTGTGCGGCGACGGCGCGCGCACCGCCGCTTCGAGGGCGGAGCGGATCACGGACATGTGGTTCTCCCGGGACGGGCTGGAGTGCTTGCCCGCTCCACTGTTCCCGGGCGCAGCCGCGCGGGGCAGAGCACAAGGGGCCTGACGGCGGGGACTTCGGTCCCTTCGGTGTGCACCCGCTGCGTCGGCCGGTTTCACGCCGGGACGTGCCCGAACGACGGGTCTGATTCCCGCCGGAAGCCGGACAATCCGGCTACCACCCCCGCGCCCCCCGGCCCCGCCCGCGCGATCCCGGCCGGTGCGCGCGGCGGCTCGCGCGGTCCCTACGCGCTGACCGCCTGCTCGTCCGCGCCCACGATGTGGTCCACGAACCCGTAGGCCAGCGCCTCCTCGGCGTCGAACCAGCGGTCGCGGTCGGCGTCGGCCACGATGCGCTCCACCGGCTGGCCCGTCTGGCGCGCCGTGATCTCCGCGAGACGGCGCTTCATGCGGCCGAATACCTCCGCCTGGATCGCGATGTCGGTGGCCGCGCCGCCGATGCCCGCCGACGGCTGGTGCATCACCACCCGGGTGTTCGGCAGCAGATAGCGCTTTCCGGGCGTGCCCGAGGACAGCAGGAACTGGCCCATGGACGCCACGAAACCCAGGCCCCACGTGGAGACGTCGGGCTGAATCAAGCGCATCGTGTCGTAGATCGCCATGCCCGCGGTCACCGATCCGCCCGGCGAGTTGATGTAGAAGGTGATGTCCTTGCGCGGATCCTCGGCCGCCAGCAGCAACAGCTGCGCGGTGATCCGGTTGGCGACCGCGTCGGTCACCTCCGAGCCGAGGAACACGATGCGGTCGCGCAACAGCTGCTCGAACACCGAATCGTCCAAAGAGGCGGACGCGTTGGCCGACGGAAGAATTCGCAGGGTCATGCCCCGAACGTAGGCGGTGCAACCACTTCCGGACAGGCGTGTTCGCCCTGAGCGTGGCGGGTTCGCCCAGAGCGATCAATACAGAGCGATCAACCCAGCGCGATCAACCCGCGTCGATCAGCCCCTCGCGAATCGCGAACAACGCCGCCTGCGTCCGCGACGGCAACTGCAGCTTGGTCAGCACATGGCTCACATGAGTGCGCGCCGTCCGTTCGCTGATGGACAGCTTCGTGGCGATCTGCCGGTTGGACAACCCCTGCGCGACCAGTGCCAGGATCGTCCGCTCGCGCGCGGTGAGCGCTGCCAGCCCCATCGGCGGCGACACCAGCTGCCGCGTCAGCCGGGCCGCCACGGCCGGGTCCAGATGCACCTCGCCGCGCGCCGCGGACCGGATCGCGGCCGCGACCTCGTCCGGGTCGGCGTCCTTGAGCAGGTACCCGGCCGCCCCGGCCTGCAGCGCCACGTGCACCCGCTCGGTCTCGCCGAAGCTGGTCAGCACCACCACCCGGACGCCCGGGTACTTCGCCGCGATCGCCTTGAGCGCGGTGATGCCGTCCACCTTGGGCATCAGCACGTCCATCAGCACCACCTGCGGCAGCTCGCCCTGCGCGGCCAGCCGCGCCAGCTCCGCCAGCGCCCGCTCGCCGTCGGCGGCCTCGGCGACCACCTCGATGCCCTCGGCGCTTTCCAGGTATGCCGCGATACCGCGCCGCACCACGGCGTGGTCGTCGACCACCAGCACTCCGATCACGCCGGTCACCGCGGGCATGGCATCCGCACCCTGACCCGGCACCCGGCCGCGGTGTTGCCGATCTCCATCGTTCCCCTCCAGCGCTGGGCTCGTTCCCGCATGGACACCACGCCGAGCCCGCCCGCGGGTGGCCCGGTCAGCCCGATCCCGTCGTCGCAGATCTCGACCACCAGTTCCCCGCCCGCCCTGGACACGCTGACCACCGCGGTGGTCGCCTGGGCGTGCTTGACGACGTTGTGCAGGCCCTCCTGCACGATGCGGAACACGTCCTCGGCCTGCTCGGCGGGCAGTTCCGGCTGCTCGCCCGACCAGAACCGGATCTTCACGCCGGAGGAGGCCTGCACCGACTCGGCCAGCGTCCGCACGGCCTCGCCGAGCCCGCGCCCGGCCAGTTCCAGCGGGTGCAGCTGCAGCACCAGGCCGCGCAGGTCGGCCAGGGCCTGCTGGGCCAGGTCGAGCAGTTCGTCGGCGATGTCGCGCACCTTGCCGTCGCCGGCGTGCGCGCGCAGCGCCTTGGCCTGCATCCGCATCGAAAACACCTGCTGCACCACCGAATCGTGCAGCTCGCGCGCCAACCGGGCCCGCTCCTCCAGCCGCGCCTCCTGCCGGGAGCGGGCCAGCAGATCGGCCGAGTCGACGGCCATCGCGGCCTGGTCGGCCATGGCCTCCAGGAACTCCAGCATCTCCCGCGCCGGGTCCTCGCCCGGCGAGTAGAACGCGTTGAGCACGCCGACCGCACGGCCGCGCACCACGAGCGGGACCGCGGCGAAGGTGTCCCAGTCGGGGGCACCCATGATCGCGTGCAGCGGGCCCCACGTGGGATCGGCCAGCACCGCGGCCTTGCGGTGCGGCACGACGATCCGCTTCTGGGCCTGGAACGCTTCGACGAACATCAGCCGGGCGCCCAGCTTGCGGCACTCCTCCAGGCGTTCGGTGAAGTCGTCGGCGCCGGTGAACCCGGCCTTGCCGACGACCCGCATGGTGCCGCCCTCGACGCGCAGGATCTGCACGGCCGCGATGTGCGTGGCCTGCACCACCTCCCGCGCCACGACGTCGAGCGTCACGCTGAGCGAGGCCGCGTCGGCCACGCTGGACGCGGCGCGCGCGATCGCGGCGAGCCGCCGTTGCCCGTCCCCGGCCGTCCGCGCACCGCGGTGGCAGGCGCTCGTCAGTTCGCTCAAGCTGGACCCCTTCGTTCAGCGGCCCCCAGTCTCACCAGCGCAAGCGCCCGCACGCAAGTGATCCGCGACAGATGTCCTACTCCGGACGGCCGGGTCGATGCCGAGCCAGCGGAACGCGTTGCGCCACAAAAGGTCCGCTTCCTGCTCGGCGGGGAGCCCGAGCAGGCGGGCGGTGCGCCCGGCCGGTTCCTCGCGCGGCATGGCCGGGAAGTCCGAGCCGATCAGCAGCCGGTCGGCGCCGAGCAGGTCCACCAGGTAGCGCAGGGCGCGGGCGTCGAACACCATCGAGTCGTAGTAGAACCGGCGGGCGCAGTCCAGCGGCGACGGGCCGTCGTCGGGCATGATCGCCCGCTCCCGCACCGGGGGTTCCTCGTTCCAGGTGCCGCTCCAGAAGTACTGGGCCCGGGTCACCATCAGGGGGAAGCCGCCCGCGGCGTGGCTGAAGGAGATCCGCAGGCCGGGGCACTTGGCCGCGGTCCCGCCGCTGATCAGCGACGCCGCCGCGAGCGCGCCCTCGATGCCGACCACGTACGTGCCCATCGCCGACGCCGGCAGGCGGTCCATCGGGGCCGGCATGGCGTGCACGAACACCGGCAGGTTCAGCCGCTCGGCCTCGGCGAAGAACGGCAGGAACCGTTCGTCGCCGATCGAGGCGCCGAGCACGTTGGACGCGATCTCCACGCCGCGCAGCCCGGCCTCGGCGATGGCGGTCAGCTCGGCGGCCGCGGTGTCCGGGTCCTGCATCGGCACCATCCCGAACCCGGCGAACCGCGCGGGGTCGGTGGCGCACAGCTGCGCGGTGAACTCGTTGACGTGCCGGGCGAGCGCGAGCCCGTCGGCGAGGGGCAGGTCGTAGCGCAGCAGCGGCGGCATCGGGGTGAGGACCTCGAAGTCCACCCCGGACACGGCCATCTCCTCGACCCTGCGCTCGGCGTCGAAGAACGCGTCCCGGGCACGGAAGCGCAGCGACCCGAACAGCAGCTCACGGGCCGTGTCGCCGTCGACCGGCGTCATGCGCGGGAAGCACTCCGGGGCGTCGGCCGGGTAGTCGCGGGGCAGCAGGTGGGCGTGGGCGTCGGCGAGCATCGGGCTCCTCACGGGTGGACGGAGACGTGGACGGCGGACTCGCCGGGCACCTCACCGGCGAGGGTCTCCATTGCCAGCGCCGCCTGTTCGAGGCCGAAGGTGTGGGTGTGCAGCTTCGCCAGCGGGTAGCGGCCGGATTCGATGATCGCGATGGCCTGCTTGTTGGCGGTCGCGTCCACCCCGAACGCGCCGACGACGGTGAGGGCGCGGTTGATGATCAGGTCGGTGGGCACCGGGATCTCGCGGCCGCCCTTGAGCCCGGCCAGCACGACCCGCCCGCCCTGCCGGGCGGCCTTGAACGCGTCGGTGACCGGGGCGGCGGCCATCGGGGTGAGTTCCAGGACGACGTCGGCCATCGCGCCGCCGGTGACGTCGCCGACGAACTCGACGGTGTCCACGGCGTCGTCGCCGTCCACGACGATCGCGTGGTCGGCGCCCAGGTCGAGGGCGAGGTCGAGCTTGTGCCGGTCGGACTCCAGCCCGGTGACGATGATCGAGCCCGCCCCGGCGTGCCGGGCGGCGATCACGCAGGACAGGCCGCGCTGCCCGGCGCCGAGCACCAGCACGGTGTCGCCGAGCCCGACCTGGCCGAGCCCGCACGCCCACCGCACCCCGGCGCCGAGCGGGTTGAACATGGCCGCGACCTCGACCGGCACCGACTTGTCGATTTTGTGCAGCACCGCGCCGGGTGAGAGGTAGAGGTGCTCGGCGAGCCCGCCCCACAGCGACGGCGCGACGTCGATGCCGGTGACGCCGTGGCCGCGCGTGCGGTTGGGGCAGAACTGGTAGCGGCCGGTCAGGCAATGGTGGCAGGACCGGCACGGGATGATGACCTCCAGCGCGACCCGGTCCCCCGGCTGCACGCCCCACCGCTTCGCGGCTTCGTCGCCGATCTCCTCGACGATGCCGAGCGGTTCGTGGCCGGGGATCACCGGGCCACCGGAGCCCATGCGCAGGTGTCCCTTGTAGGCCTCGACGTCGCTGCCGCAGATGCCGTTGGCCTCCACGCGCAACAACCCGGTGTCCGGTCCGATCTCCGGGCGCGGGAACTCCCGCATCTCGATGGCGCGCGGGCCGGTCTGCACGGCGGCGCGGACGGTTTCTCCCATGGCAAGGCGCCTTTCTGCTCAGCCGGCGAGCCGGGTCAGGCGGGACTTCATCTCGGAGCGCTCCAGCGATCCGGGCGGGACGAGGGTGACCGCGGCCCGCACCGACAGGCGGGAGCGGATCAGGTGCTCCAGTTCGCCGCGCAGCTGGTCGCGGTCGCCGGGGTGCTCGCCCCATTCGGCCTCGACGCACAGCGGCGGTTGGACGCGCGGGCCCGGTCCGGGCAGCACGATCTGCACCGCGCCGGTGGTGCGCGGGTGCAGGGTCTGCACCAGGTCGCGCACGGCGGAGGGGAACACGTTGACGCCGAGCACGATCAGCATGTCGTCGGTGCGCCCGACACAGCGGATCAGCGGGGCGCCGTCGGCCGCGAGGCCGGTGACGACGACCCGGTCGCGGGTGCGGAACCGGACCAGCGGGCAGCATTCGCGGTCGAGGGAGGTGTAGACCAGCTCGCCGGTGGCGCCGGGCTCGGGGACGACGGGCCGGCCGGTGTCCGGGTCGATCAGCTCGACGACGACGTGCCGCCCGCCGGTGAACCGCATCCCGCCGGTGCCCGGTTCCTCGCCGAACAGGACCGGCGCCATGTCGGCGTTGCCGAGCCCTTCGGTGACGGTCGCGCCCCATTCGGCTTCCACGTGCGCGCGGAACGCGGGTTCTCCCCCGCCGGGTTCGCCGCCGACGAACACCTTCCGCACCCCGAACTCGCGGGGGTCGCGGCCGTGCGAGCGCAGGTACTCGGCGAGGTAGCGGGCGTAGGACGGGGTCGAGTGCAGCGCGGTGACGCCGAGGGTTTCCAGTGCCAGCAACGCTTTCTCCGACGCGCCGGTGCCGATCGGGATGACGGTGGAGCCGATGGATTCGAGCGCGTCGCGGATGGGCAGGCCGCCGACGAACAGGGTGAGCCCGGCGCCGTGCAGGACGACGTCGTCGGGGCGGGCGCCCATGGTGCGGAAGGCGCGGGCCACCATTTCGGTCCAGGACTGGGCGTCGCGGCGGGTGACGCCGACCCAGCTGGGTTTGCCGGTGGTGCCGGTGGAGGCGTGCACGCGGATCACCTCGGCCAGGCCGGTGCCGGCGTGGCGGCCCAGCGGCGGCGCGGCGGCCTGCGACTCGCGCAGCATGGCCTTGGTGGTGAAGGGCAGTTTCGGCAGGTCGACGAGCGAGTCGACGGCGGCGGGCTGGACGCCGTGCCCGGTCCAGAGGTCGGCGTAGAACGGCGACCGCGCGGGCAGTGCCCGCAGCTGTTCGCGCAGCGCTGCGGTGACGGCCTCGCGGTCCGCGGGCGCGACGAAATCGGGTGTGACCACAGGAGGACCTTTCGGGCTCAGCCGGCCGTGAGCGCGGGCCGCGCGACGTGGGGAAGGACCTCGGCGCCGAGCAGGGCGATGTGCTCGAGGTCGTGGATGTCGTAGATGTGCAGGTACACGGTGTCCGCGCCGGCGTCGGCCAGGTCGCCGATCCGGTCGACGACCTGGGCCGGGGTGCCGACGGCGGCGTTCTCGCGGATGAAGTCGGAGCCGATGATCTCGCCGCGGCGGGCGGCTTCGGCGCGGGTGGCACCGCAGGCGACGGGCAGCACCGCGGACAGCCGCGGCTCGGCGGGGTCGCGGCCGATCGCCTCGCAGGCCCGGTGGAAGGTCGCGTAGCGTTCGCGCAGATCGCCGCCGAGGGCGCCGTTGAACTCACTGGCATAGCGCGCCGCGATCGCCGGGGTGCGTTTCGGGCCGCTGCCGCCGACGATGACCGGCGGGTGCGGGTCCTGGACCGGGCGGGGCGGGGTCCGGTTGTCGTCGATGCGGTAGTGCTTGCCCTCGAAGGAAAACGGGCTCTCGCGCCACAGGCCGGTAATGATCGCCAGCTGTTCCTCCAGCCGGTCGAACCGCTCACCGGTGCCGGGGAACGGGATGCCGAACGCGGCGTGCTCGCGTTCGTACCAGCCGGTGCCCAGTCCGAGTTCGGCGCGGCCGCCACTCATCTCGTCGAGGCTGGCGACGATGGTGGCGAGGATGCCGGGCTGGCGGAAAGTAGCGGCGCCGACCAGCGCGCCGAGCCGCACCCGGCTGGTGTCGCGCGCGAGGCCGCCGAGGGTGGTCCAGCAGTCGGTGGGCCGGTAGGTGGTGTCGGTGGGGTCGACGCCGAGCAGGTGGTCGGAGCGGAAGAACGCGTCGAAGCCGGCGTCCTCGGTGGCTCGGGCCAAGGCGAGGATGTCGTCGTAGCCGGCGCCGTGGCGGGGCTCCATGAGCACCCGCAGCCGCCGGTCAGAGTGTGCCACGCAGCGACACCGCCTTCACCTGGGTGTAGTCGAGCACGGCGTCGGCGCCCATGGTGCGGCCGAAGCCGCTGCGCTTGTAGCCGCCGAACGGCGCGCCGGTGACCCCGGCGCCGAGCGCGGCGTTGACCGCGACCTGCCCGGCCTGCAGCCCCTTCGACATCCGCACCGCGCGGCCGAGGTCCCGCGTCCACACTGATGCGACGAGGCCGTATTCGGTGCCGTTCGCCGCTTCCAGCGCGTCCTCTTCGGACTCGACCGGGATGACCGACAGCACCGGGCCGAAGATCTCCTCCTGGGCGATGCGCATGTCCGGGGCGACGCGGTCGAACAGCGTCGGCTGGACGAAGAAGCCGCGGTCGAACCCGTCCGGTACGCCGCCGCCGAGGACCAGTTCCGCGCCCTCCTCGCGGCCGAGGCGCACGTAGTCCAGGACGCGGGCGTGCTGCTTGGCGTTGATGAGCGGGCCCATCTGGACCGGCTCGTGCCACGGCCCGACGCGCACCTTCGCCAGGTGCTCGGCCAGCCGCTGCACGACCTCGGCGTGCACGGACCGCTCGACGACGACGCGGGACCCGGCGGCGCAGATCTGCCCGGTGTTGAGCGTGATGCCCATGGCGATCGCGGGGATCGCGGCGTCCAGGTCGGCGTCGGCGAAGAGCACCTGGGGCGACTTGCCGCCCAGTTCCAGGTGCAGCGGCACGAGGTTGCGCGCGCAGGCGGCCATCACGAGCGAGCCGGTTTCCGGGGAGCCGGTGAAGCTCATGCGCCGGATGCCCGGGTGCACCGGCAGTGCCGCGCCCGCTTCGCCGCCGTAGCCGGTGACGACGTTGACCACGCCGGGCGGGATGCCCGCGTCGAGCGTGAGCCGGGCCAGCGCGAGCGGGGTGAGCGGCGCGTCCTCGGCGGGTTTGACGACGATGGTGTTGCCCGCGGCGATGGCGGCGCCGACGTCGTTGACGAACATCGGGCCGGGCGCGTTCCACGGGATGATGCTGCCGACCACGCCGTACGGTTCACGCAGGGTCAGCCCGAGCACGCCGGGGCCGGCGGGCAGCGACACGCCCTGCACCTTGTCGGCCTGCCCGGCGATGAAGGTGAGGATCCGCGCCAGCGGCGGCGGTCCCCAGTGCGGGCGGCCGACCTCGCGCGATTCGAGCTGGTCGATCTCGGTTTCGTGCTGCTCGATCAGTTGCACCCACCGCAGGATCAGCTTGCCGCGCTCGGTGGCGGGGGTGTCGCGCCAGGCCGGGAAGGCGGCCTGCGCGGCGGTGACCGCGGCGTCGATGTCGGCGGCGCCGCCGCGGGGAACCCGGGCGATGACGTCACCGGTGGCCGGGTCGAGCACGTCGATGCTGTCCCCGCCGGCCGCAGGGAGCCAGTCGCCGCCGACGAGGTGGGTGTTCTCCGTGACCAGGGCCCCGGGGCCTGGCAGAACAGTCGTCATAACCGCTCTCCTCGCTGTTGGTGAACCCGACTCTGCCGGGCCCGCGGCGAGCGGAGCGAGGCGTCTTTCGCGACGCGGAAAGGGTTCGCCGGGTGCTCAGAACTTGCTGCTGGTCTCGGCGAGGACGCCGGCGAGCAGGTCGTGTCGGTGCGGTCCGTACGACATCCGTCGCGGGCCGCGCGCGGCAAGGGGCCGACGACGTGCGCCTGCCGTGCTCCTTTACTGGAGGCACCCGTTTCCTCCAGAGTCGAAGGTGGGTGGCTGCCGCATGGCCGGTTCGACACCCAGCAGGGCCTCGATCCTGCTGGCCAGCTGCATCGGGACGTCGATCGAGTGGTACGACTACTACGTCTTCGGCAGCGCCTCGGCGCTGGTGTTCGGATCGTTGTTCTTCCCGTCGTTCTCCCCGGTGGCCGGCACGCTCGCGGCGTTCGGCACGTTCGCGGTCGGCTTCATCGCGCGCCCGCTCGGCGGCGCGGTGATCGGGCACTTCGGCGACCGCATCGGCCGCAAGTCGATGCTCGTGCTGACGCTGATGCTCGCCGGGCTGGCCACGTTCCTGATCGGCCTGCTGCCGACGTACGCGGCGATCGGGGTGGCCGCGCCGATCCTGCTGGTGTTCCTGCGGCTGGTGCAGGGGTTCGGCGTTGGCGGCGAGTGGGGCGGCGCGGTGCTGGTCGCTACCGAGCACGCCACGCCGCGGCAGCGCGCGGTATACGGCAGCTTCGCGCAGTTCGGTGTGCCGATCGGGGTGCTGACCTCGAACCTGGTGTTCCTGCTGGTCGTGGAGACCACCGGCGACGGGTTCGCCACGTGGGGCTGGCGGATCCCGTTCCTGGTCAGCGTCGCGCTGCTGGTGGTCGGGATGCTGGTGCGGCGCACGCTGACCGAGAGCCCGGAGTTCCAGCGGGTGCGCGCGACGCGGCAGGTCAGCCGGGTGCCCGCGGCGACGCTGCTGCGGGAACGGCCGGGCACGCTGCTGCTGGCGAGCCTGGCCGCGATCGCGCCACCCGCGGTGGGTTACACGGTGATGGTCTACATGCTCAGCTACGGCACGCAGGCCGCCGGCTTCGAGCGCAGCACGCTGCTGACGCTGATCCTGGCCTCGACGGTGCTGTGGATCGCGGGGATCTACGTGGCGGCGCGGTGCGCGGACCGCTGGGGCAGCAAGCCGGTGTACGCGATCGGCGCGGGTTTCGCGGTGGTGTGGGCGTGGCCGCTGTTCCTGCTCGTCGACACCGGGAGCGTGGGCGCGGCGCTGCTCGCGTTCATGGTCGCCGGGATCGTGCAGGCGATCATGGCCGGCGCGCAGGGCGCGTTGTTCACCGAGATCTTCCCGGCGCGGATGCGGTTCAGCGGCGCCTCGATCGCCTACCAGATGGGGGGTCTGGTGGGTGGCGCGGTGACGCCGCTGGCCGCGACCGGGTTGTACAGCGCCTACCACTCGTCGACGCCGATCGCCGTCTACTTGGGACTGTTGTGTGCGGTGAGCCTCGTTGCGGTGCTGGTGCTGCCCGCGCCGTCGCGGGCCGCGGTGCCCGAGGCCGTCGGGAGCGTACGATGACGACCGCGGCGGGCCGGGTGCTGGCCGTGCTGTCGGCGTTCGGACCGCGCCACCGGTCGCTGTCCTTGAGCGACATCGCGCGCCGGGCCGGGCTGACGTTGCCGACCGCGCACCGGCTGGCGGGCGAGCTGGTGTCGTGGGGCGGCCTGGAGCGGGACCCGGCGGGCCGCTATTCGGTGGGGTTGCGGTTGCTGGAGCTAGCCGCGCTGGCGCCGCGCGGGTTGCAGTTGCGGGAGGCGGCGTTCCCGTTCCTGGACGATCTGCACTCGCTGACGCGCGGCAACGTGCACCTGGCCGTGCGGGACGGCCGCGAGGTCGTCTACGTGGAGACGCTGCGGGCCAGGGCGGCCGCGACGAACAGCCGGGTGGGCGACCGCTGGCCGATGCACGCGACGGGCACCGGGCTGGTGCTGCTGGCGCACGCGGAGCCCGCGTTCCAGGCCGAGGTGCTGCGCTCACCGCTGGAGCGGTTCACCCGCTACACGATCACAGAGCCCGGCGAGCTGCGGCGGCAGCTGGCGTTCATCCGGCAGTCCGGGGTCGCGGTCGCGCGGGGCACGATCACGCCGGACGACCTGGTGGTGGCCGCCCCCGTGCGGGACCCATCAGGCCGGGTCGCGGCGGCGATCAGCGTCGTGGTGCAGGTGGCCGGCGCCCGGCCGCGCGAGCTGGCGCGCCTGCTGACGGCCACGTCGCGGTCCTTGTCGCAGCAGCTGGCCGGCGGCCCCGCGCGGGTGATGGCATCCTCGGGGGCGCGGCAGGCCGGGTGGGCCGCCCCGGCCGCCTGCGCTTCCGACCGCTGACCCCGGTCGCCTCAAGTGCTCGGCCGTTGCCTGGTTCCCCCTCGGCGCCCTGCTCGC
The DNA here is from genome assembly GCF_000739085.1 of Amycolatopsis methanolica 239. Taxonomy (NCBI): domain Bacteria; kingdom Bacillati; phylum Actinomycetota; class Actinomycetes; order Pseudonocardiales; family Pseudonocardiaceae; genus Amycolatopsis; species Amycolatopsis methanolica. Next base: position 4,127,455 of record NZ_CP009110.1, read on the forward strand.
CGACCTCGCTGAACGAGCTGCCGCCGCGATCACGGTGCGTTCCAAAGGCACTGACGTCACCCGGCCGAACTGAGGGCCGGCAGGGAGCGGCCTGGGAACATTGTCGAGCGCCGCGCTTACCTTGCTGTCGCCCTCAGCTCGCCGGAACCGGGACGTTCACCGGGCTGACCGGGCTCTCGGACGAGGGGTCGGGGCGTGGCAACCTCGGCCGAGAGCCCATCGCGAACCGAGAGGGGCTTGGCGCGAACCGTGAACTCAAGCCTGGCCTTACCACGTCCAGGAGTAGCGGGCTGGGCCGGCGGGCCCCAGAGCGCCCGCCGGCCGGGGCGCCTCAGACGAGCGACGCCGTGAGCCCGCCGTCGAGGACGTAGTGGCTTCCGGTGATCCACGTGGCCCGGTCGGAGGCGAGGAACGCGGCCACCTCCGCGATGTCCTCGGGGGTGCCGAGCCTGCCCTGCTTCATCGCCACCAGGTCGCCGAACGGGATCTGCGTCGCCGCCTCGAAGTCCGGCACCAGGCGCTCCACCATCGCGGTGTCGGCGAAGCCCGGGCAGACCGCGTTGACCCGCACGCCCGCCGGCCGCATCTCCACCGCCGCGACCCGGGTCAGCTGGATCAGCGCCGCCTTGGTCGCACAGTAGGAGCCGAGCAGCGGGCTGCCCCCGATACCGGCGATCGAGGCGATGTTGACGACGTTCCCCTTCGACGCCACCAGGTGCGGGATCGCCGCCTTCATCGCGACGAACGGCCCGCGCACGTTGACCGCGTAGATCCGGTCGAAGCTCTCCGTCGACTGCTGCAGCAGCGGCGTGGAGACCTCGATCCCAGCGTTGTTCACCAGGACGTCGAGGCCGCCGAGCAGGTCGACCGCCTGCTGGACCGCGGCCTGGACCTGGGCTTCGTCGGTGACGTCGCAGTTCGCGACGCCCGCGGCGCCGATCTCGCCGGCGGCCCGTTTGGCCGCGTCGGCGTCGATGTCGCTGACCACGACACGCGCGCCGCGGTCGGTGAACAGTTTCGCGATCGCCTTGCCGATCCCGGCACCGGATCCGGTGACGAAGACCCGCTTACCGTCCAATTCGGACATCTGTGTTCCTCTCACTTCGTTGTGGCATGGGGATCTCGGTCGTTCACGATCGCTACATGGCCTCGACCTTCGGCATGATCTCCTCCTTGAGGCGCTTGAGGTCGTCCAGCGTCTTCGCGACCGGCACGTCGGCGAACGGCGGCCACAGCATCGGCATCGTCAGGCCGGCCTCCCGGTAGCGCTTGAGCATGTCGGTGATCTGCGCGGCGGAGCCCGCCAGGAGGTTGGTGCCCTTGCCCATCGGGGTCTGGTCCATGTCCTGGTCGGTGATGACGAACCAGATCATGCTGCTGATCTCGAGGTCGTCGATCGAGCGGGCGGTGTCGAGTTCGCCCAGCTCCCGCTGGATCTCGCCGCGCCACCGCCGGATGTCCTCGGGCGAGTCCTGGATCCCGATCCAGCCGGCGAGGCCGTACGTGGCGACCCGGTTCGCCGCGCGTTTGGGGTCCTTCAGGCCGCTGAAGAAGATCGGCGGGTGCGGCTGCTGCAGCGGCTTGGCCCCGAACCCGCACGGCTCGAAGTCGGCGAACTCGCCGTGGTACTCGAAGACCTCGTTGTTCCAGATGCCCTGGATCACCTCGATCGTTTCGCGCACGTGCTTGTTTCGCTTGGGGTAGATGTGCGCGGCGCTGGAGGCGGCGAACTCCTCGGGCATCCAGCCCGCGCCGAGCGCGACGTTGAGCCTGCCGCCCGAGAGGTGGTCGATGGTGCCCAGTTCCGCGGCGAGCACACCCGGCGCACGGTAGGGCGTGTCGATGACGCTCATGCCGATGCGGACCTTGGACGTCTTCGCGGCGAGCCACGGGATCAGTGGCATGCCCTGGAACCACTGGCCCCGCGAGGACACCGGCAGGCCCTTGGGGAAGCCTTCGATCATGCCGAAGGCGTACTGCAGCTCTTGGCGGTCCGACGACTCGGGCACGACGATCCGGTCCAGCGTCCAGACGGAGTCGAAGTCGAGGTCCTCGGCAAGGGCGGTGAGGTCCTCGAGTTCCTTGACGGTCACCTTCTCACGGAAGTTGGGCAGGTACAGGGCGAGCTTCACGGTGCGGCCTCCTTGCAGCGACGTGAACGGGTGGCGCCTCAGCGGGTGCTGAGCCGGGAACGGATCTCGGTCTTGAGGACCTTGCCGACGGTTGAGCGGGGCAGATCGGGCCAGATCTCGATCTGCTTGGGCGCCTTGACGCCGCCGATGCGCGCTTTGACGAACGCGGTCAGCTCGTCGAGGTCGATCCCGGCGCCGGGCTGGAGCTGGACCACCGCGGTGACCCGTTCGCCCCACTTCTCGTCGGGCAGGCCGACCACGGCGCAGTCACGCACGGCGTCGTGGGCCATCAGCGCCTGCTCGACCTCGGCGGAGTAGACGTTGAAGCCGCCGGTGATGACCATGTCCTTGGCGCGGTCGACGATGTGCAGGTAGCCGTCCGCGTCGAGGTAGCCGATATCGCCGGTGTGGTGCCAGCCGTGGGCGGAGACCTCCGCGGTCGCTTCGCGGTTGCGGTAGTAGCCGGCCATCACCAGGGAGCCGCGCAGGCAGATCTCGCCCCGCTCGCCGCGTGGCACCGGCTTGCCGTGCTGGTCGAGGATGGCGACGGTGACCAGCGGAGACGGCCTGCCCGCGGAGGACAGCCGGGCGGTGTTGATCGTGCCGTCGGCGTTGCGGTGCTCGGCAGGCGACATCGTCGAGATCATCATCGGGGCCTCGGACTGGCCGAAGAGCTGCGCCATCGGCCCGATGCGGTCGAGGGCTTCGGCGAGCCGGGCGGCGGACATCGGCGCCGCGCCGTACCAGAAGCACTGCAGCGACGATAGATCCGTCTCGTCGAGCGCCGGATGGCCGAGGACCATGTAGATCAGCGTGGGCGGCAGGAAGGTGTGGGTGACGCGGTGTCGCTCGATGAGTTCGAGGAACCGGCCGACGTCGGGCTTGGCCATGATCACGACTTCGCCGCCGAGGGCCAGCACCGGGAAGCACAGGACGCCGGCCGCGTGGGTCAGCGGCGCCAGCGCCAGGTACACCGGGCGGCCGTCGAACGGGTAGCTCATCAGCGTGATCGCCGACATCGCCTCCAGGTTGCGGTCGGTGAGCATGACGCCCTTGGGGCGGCCCGTGGTGCCACCGGTGCCGACCAGCGCCACGACGTCGCCGGGCCGCGCCGCCTCGGCTGACGGGTCGTCGCGGGCGGCGTCGAGCCAGGCGTCGAAGCCCGCGGCGAGGTCGTCGCCGTCGCCCAGCCGGACGAACGTGGTCAGCTTCGGCAGGTTCGGCGTGATCGCGGCGACCAGGTCGTCGAACGCCGGCTGGTAGATCAGCGCCGAGCAGTCGAACAGGTCGAGCAGCTCCGCGTTCTCCGCCGCCGCGTTGCGCGGGTTGATCGGGCACCACACCGCGCCGGCCCGTGCGATGCCGAACACGCAGGCGAAGGCGGTCGGATCGTTGGCCGAGAGGATGCCGACCTTGTCCCCCGGCGCGACGCCCGAGCGCCGCAGCGCCCTGGCGACGGCGTGCGAGAGGCTGGCGACCTCGCCGTAGGTCAGGGACTTCCCGTCGAGCGTCAGGCAGGGTGCGTCCGGGTCGAGGGAAGCGCCTTTGTCCAGGTAGAAGGTCAGGGACACTGTTGTCTCCGTCGGTCGCCGGGCGCGGGAAGGTCCGGATCGGAAGTGCGGCCGCCCGCGTCGGCGGCCTGACAGGACTGTTTCCCATCTTTGGACAGTTGTCAAGATTTTTTTGGACGCTTGGTTAAGGAAACGCTCGATGGGTATCGTCTTGGGCGTGAGCAGCTCAGCAGCCGCGCGGCGGCGACCCCGTGCCGACAAGTTCGAGGACCGCAGGCGGGAACTCGCGGACGCGGCGCTGGCGACACTGGCCGACTTCGGGTACGCCCGCACGAGCCTGCGCACGATCGCCGACAACACCGAGTTCTCGCACGGGCTGCTGCACTACTACTTCGCGGACAAGATCGAGCTGATCACCTACTGCGTGCGCCGCTACAAGGCGTCGTGCGTGCAGCGGTACGAGAACCTCCTGGCCGAGGCGTCCACCCTCGACGGCCTCGCCGCCGCCTGCGGGGACGGGCTGGCCGCCACGCTCGCCGAGGCGCCGCTGATGCACCGGCTGTGGTACGACCTGCGCACGCAGTCGATGTTCGAGGAGGCGTTCCGGGACGACGTCGCGGAGATCGACGGCAGCCTGCAGAACATGATCTGGCGGGTCGTCTGCGCCTACGCCGACCTGGGCGGCATGGAGCCGGCCTGCTCCCCCTCGCAGGCCTACGCCCTGTTCGACGGGCTGTTCCAGCAGGCGCTGCTGCGTCACCTGGCCGGTTCGGAGACCGCGCTGGACGACCTCCGCGCGGGCGCCCGCGACCTGCTGCCGCGCCTGTTCGCCTGAGCGCGCGGCGCTGCCCTGGGGCGGCCGGAGCCAGATGGGTTCAGGAGCCGGGTGCGGGCTCGACCGCGCGTGTCACTCGACCCAGCCCTTGTGGAGCGCGTGATGTTGGTGGAGTGCGGATGCGCCCGTGCGATCGTGGAATCGACCGAGGTCGCCTGGCCGATCCGCCCAACAGCATCCGCGGTGGCGAGCAGGCCCTGCAGCACGATGTCCCACGTGCCGCCGACCACGAGACCAGCGGCAGCACCGAGAACCAGCCCCGATCTTCGTCGGACACGCAGCCGGTCACGGTCACGATGATCCCTTCACAGGCGTGGTCGATCGGCCGCGGATGCGAGACCGAACGTTCTCCCCGTAGACTCGGGGTGAGCGGAAAGCAGGTGAGAGGGCGTCGGAAGCACGATCCCGGCTGCTGGGGACAGCCGGCCGGCTCTTCTACGCGGAGGGGCTGCACTCGGTCGGCATCGACCGGATCGTCGCCGAGGCGAAGGTGACTCCCGCGACGCTGTACCGGCGCTTCCCGAGCAAGGACGATTTGGTCGTCGCCTACCTCACCGCGGCGGACGAACTGATCCGCGCCCAGATCGAAACCGTGCGCCAGGCCGGGCACTCCCCCGCCGACACGGTGCGCGCGGTCGCCGGCACCATCGCCGACGGCATCCGCTCCGACGGGTTCCGCGGGTGCGCCTTCCTCAACGCGGCCGCCGAGTACCCCGCGCCCGACCACCCGGTGCACCGCGCCGTCCTGACCCACCGGCAGTCGTTCCTCGACACGATCACCGAGCTGATGGCCGACACCGGCGAGACCGAACCCGAGCCGCACGCCCGCCACTTCGTCATGCTGCGGGACGGCGCGATGGCGGCGGGCTGCCTCGCCGACCCGGCGGCGGTCTGCGAGACCTTCCTGCTCGGCGTCGAAGGGATCCTGCAGTACCGCGACGCCTCGGTGGTGGACCAGGCTGCGGTGACGACCCGCCAGCGCCGCCGCCCGGCGGGGGCGTCAGCCTGACAACTGCCCGCCCGGACCGGCCGGCCGGAGATCCCGCGTGCCCGTCGCCGGCTTCGGCGAAGCCGGACTTCCCGGACGCGCCGTCAGACTCCCAGGCCGGGCGTCGCTCAGCGCTCGTCGATCCGGATCGTGTGCATCGCGGCCTCTTCGGCCGACGCGCCTGCTCCGTCAATGCCGATGTCGCGTGCGTAGAGGTCCACCTCGGCCTCGCCGCCGGCCAGGGCGATCAGCCTGCCGGTCCGCGAGTCGCCGACCTCGTCGTCCAGCAGCTCGCCGTCCGTGTCGTACGCGTCACCGAGGCCGTCGCCCTCGTCGGCGCCGGACTCGGCCACCTCGCGCGCCAGGCGCGCGGACAACTCCTCCCCCGTCGCCTCCTCGCGCGCCGTCGTTCCCCAGTCCTGCGTGGCCCACGGCCGTTCCGCCGCCGAGTAGCCCTCGTCCAGCGGGTCGGCGGGGCCCCTGGTGTCCAATGTGTCCGATGCGTCCAGCTGCTCGTAGACGTCGTCGTCGATCTCGTCGCGGTCCATGGTGCGCTCCCGTTCGTGCGAGCCTGCGCACAGCATCGCACGAACGGGAGCACTCGCATCAGGGCGTCAGGATCGCGCGGCCCCGGATGCGGCCGGCGTCGAGGTCGTCGATCGCGTCCTGGAACCGCTCCAGCGGGTACTTCGTGGTGTGCAGCCGCACCTTCCCCTGCGCCGCGAGCACCATCAGCTCGCACAGGTCGGTGTAGGAACCCACCAGGTTGCCGATGAAGTTGATCTCCGTGGAGATGATGTCGATCGTCGGCACGTCGATGTTCTCGCCGTACCCGACCACGTGGTAGTCCCCGGCCCGGCGCAGCATCCCGACCCCGTCGCGCGTCGCGCCGCCCTCGCCCACGAAGTCCAGCACCACCTCGGCCCCGGCGCCACCGGTCAGGTCCAGCACCTCCTCCACCTGCCGCCCCTCGGCGACGACCCCGTGGTCGGCGCCGATCGACACGGCCAGCTTCACCGCGTCCGGGTTGCGGTCGACGACGATCAGCTCGGCCGCGGTCAGGGCCTTCAGCACCTGGATGCCGATGTGCCCGAGCCCGCCCGCGCCGATCACCACGCACCGGTCCCCCGGCCGCAACCGCCGCGCCGCCTTGGCCGCCGCGTGGTAGGCGGTGAGCCCGGCGTCGGCGAGCGCTGCGACATCGGCCGGTTCCAGCGAATCGTCGATGTGCACCACGCTGCGCGCCGAGGTCTTCAGGTACTCCGCGTACCCGCCGTGGGTGTCGATGCCCGGGAACGCACTCGACACGCAGTGCACGTCGTCCCCGGCCCGGCACGCGGCGCACAGCCCGCACGTGATCAGCGGGTGCACGATGACCTTGTCGCCTTCCGCGACGTTGGTGACCGCGCTGCCGACCGCGTGCACCCAGCCGGCGTTCTCGTGGCCGATCGTGTACGGCAGGGTGACGCCGGACTTCTCGGCCCACTGCCCTTCCAGGATGTGGATGTCGGTGCGGCACACGCCGGCGCCGCCGATCTTCACGACGACGTCCCAGGGACCGGTGACCTCCGGTTCCGGCACCTCGGTCATCCGCAAGTTTTCGTGGTAGCCCACGACCTGTACTGCCCTCACGACACCTTCTCCTTCACGGGTGACTGGTCCGCCGCCGACTCCGGGTAGCGCGTCCGGAGCAGGCCGCGGCAGAAATGGGCGTTGCCGTCGATCGAGATGCGGATGGACCGCGCGAACCGCAGCCGCAGCGGCACTTCCTCGCGCGGGTAGCGGTTGCCGTCGTCGTCGACGAGCGCGTACGCCGACCGCTCGATGCTCAGGCCGAGCACCTCGCGGCGGCGCAACAGCGCGGCCGTCGCCGGGCCGGGCGGCAGGTCGCCGAGGACGACGTCGTGCAGCCCGTCCTCGGGCAGGCCGGCCCGCAACATCGCGGTGAGCACGCGTTCCATCGCCGCGGTGTGCGCCTTGCGGCGGAACGTGGCGCGCAGCTCCGCCAGGCTCTCCTCGGCCTCGTGCCCGAAGGTGCCGCGGTAGCCGGCGTCGGCAGCCAGCCCGCGGTTGATCAGGTCCGAGTCGTGGTGGTCGTCGAGGAACACCGCGACCTCACCGACGCCCGGCAGCACGGACAACGCGTCCTTGGCGTCGGAGGCCATCAGGTAGGCGAAGTTCGGCGAGCAGAACGACGTCGGCAGCCGCAGGTGCACGGTCACGGCGGCCCCGGACACCTCCAGGGACCGCACGAACCCGAGGTCGGTGATGGGCTCGTCCAGCTCCGGGTCGATCACGGTGTCCAGCGCGCGGCGGGCCTGCGCTTCGGTGACCATCACGCCACCGCCACGGCCTGCGGCTCCTCGCGCGGGAGCTGCAGCTCGGCGGGCACCGGGATGTCGTACATCGCGGCCGCGTTGAGCCCGAGGATCTTCTTCTTCTGCGCGGTGGTCAGCGGCGCGTACTCGGTCATGTCCTCCGGGATCTGGAAGTCGACGAACCGCTCGACCAGCCACCGCGGCGTCCAGAGCGCGTAGTCGCTGGAGAACTGGATGCGGTTCTCGTCCAGCCAGTACAGCAGTTCGCCGATGATCTGCGCGAAGTACCGCGGCCGGGTGTGGATGAACGGGATCGCGACGGCGAGTCCGGCGTGGACGTTGGGCTCCTGTGTGGCGATCCAGCAGAAGTCCTCCAGCCGCGGCAGTCCGCAGTGCTCGACGACGAAGTTCAGGTCGGGGAAGTCGGTGGCGACCTTGTCGATGTCGGCGACGTCGAAGGCGTCCCGGTCCAGCGGCCGGATCGTCGGTCCCTTGTGGACGTGGATGTTGCGGATGCCCAGTTCCTGGGCTGCTTCCAGGTACTTGTAGGACCACGAATCGTCCAGTTTGTACCCGCGGGAGTCGCCGTGCCATTCGGCGGTGTAGAGCTTGACGCCCTTGAGGCCGAAGCGTTCCGCGTCGCGGCGCAGCTGGTCCAGCCCGGCCTGTTCGAAGCGCGGGTCCCAGAAGTGGTTGTAGGTCAGCTTGTCCGGGTGGGCCTGGGCCAGGGCGAAGGCCTCCTCGGTCTGGCCGAAGCCGCGCTCGTAGAAGGCGCCGAGGTGGGCGGGCTGGAAGATGGCGTGGTCGACGTAGCCGTCTTCGAACAGGTCCTTCATCAGGCGCGCGCCGCCCTGGTAGAGGTAGTCCTCGTACGGCCACACCTCGGACTCCGGGCTGAGGTTGCGGTGGTAGTCGTAGAAGCAGTCGATGAACTGCTTGCCGTGGATGTTGCGCTGGTTCTCCGGGCGGGCGTCCCACAGCGCGATGTGGGCGTCGACGATGAAGTAGCTTTCGCCGTCCTTGGTGTACATCAGTTCAGGTCCTTCCGACGTGGCGACCGTGGCACGTGCACCGGTGACGGTAGGTAGCCGGACGCCGCGGCGGGCGCGCGTGACGTCTCAATATGAGACAGTCGGGCGACCTGCCTTTCCGGCGCGGCGCGGTAGCCTCGCCGGAACCACGCGACGATGCGGACGGGAGGTCGTCATGGTGGATCAGCGGGCGGTCCTGCCGCCCCGGCTGGCCGCGTCCTGGCAGCGCAGCAGGCAGTACGGGGTGTCACCGGAGACGGTGCGGCCGGCGTTCACCGGCACCGTCGACCACGATTCGCTGTTCTTCGAGTGCGGCCAGGAGGTGCTCTCCGGCCTGCACACGACCCTGGCCAACGAGCCGGTCAGCCTGATGCTCACCGACAGTGGCGGACTGGTGCTGAGCCGGCTGTGCGACGACAGCACCATCCTCCGCTCGCTGGACCGCGTCCACCTGGCCCCGGGCTTCTCCTACGCGGAGCGCGACGCCGGCACCAACGGGCTCGGCCTCGCGCTGGCCGACCGCGCCCCATCGCTGGTCTCCGCCGAGGAGCACTACTGCACGGGTCTGTGGGGCTACACCTGCGCCGCCGCGCCGGTGCTGGAGCCGGGCACGAACCGGCTGATCGGCAGCGTCAACCTGACCACCTGGTCGAAGTCGTCGAAGGAACTGCTGCTCGCACTGGCCCAGGCCGCGGCGGGCAACACGGCGGCGTTGATGCTCGCCCGGTCGCACGGCCACCTCGCGCCGCCCAGTCCGCGTGGCGAGGTGTTCCACGTCTACTCCGACCGGCTGCCCGCCGTCGCGGCGAACCTGTCCGGCGCCTGGTCCGACGCGCTCGCCGAAGCCCGCGCGGCCATGGAGCACGAGCGCGTGGTGTGCGTGACCGGCGAGCCGGGCAGCGGGAAGGCCGCGCTGGCGTCGATGGCCCGCCGGTCGGTGCGCCCGCGGGAACGCGTCCTCAACGCCCGTCCGCCCGCGCCGCAGGACGCGGCGTCGTGGCTCGCGCTGTGGACGCCTGAGGTGGGCAAGGCCGACACGTGCGTGATCCTCTCCGGCGCCGACGCGCTGCCCGCGTACGCCGCGGAGGAGCTGGCCGCGTTGTTCGCCTCGGCGCGCGGCGGGTTCGTGATGACGGCCGCCGACCATGCGGGCGTGCCGGACGCGCTGCGGGCCCTGGTCGACACGGTCGTCGAGGTGCCGGCGCTGCGGTACCGGCCGGACGACGTCCTCCCGCTGGCCGGGCACTTCGCGCGGGAGAGCCGCGGCCGCCGGGTCACCTTCACGCCGGCCGCCTCGCGGGCGCTGACGGCCTACCCGTGGCCGGGCAACGTCCGCCAGCTGCGGCAGGTGGTGCGCGAGGCGGTGTCGCGGGCCGACGTCGTCGACACCCGGCACCTGCCGCCGGAGGTGTTCACCAGCCCGGGCCGCCGCCTGACGCGGATGGAGGCCGTGGAGCGCGACGAGATCGTACGCTGCCTGACCAAACCGGGCACGACGGCCGCGCAGGTGGCCTCGATGCTGGGCATGAGCCGCGCCACGGTGTACCGCAAGATCGCGCAGTACGGGATCAAGGTGCCGCGCCGGTAGGTACGCTTCCGCGTCATGCCCACCGAACGTCCCGAGATCCCGACCGTCGGCGGTGAGCGCGAACTGCTGCGCGCCCACCTCGAATACCACCGCGCCACGCTGGCCTGGAAGTGCGACGGACTGTCCGATGCGGACCTGCGCAAGCAGTCCATGCCGCCGTCGACGCTCTCGCTGCTCGGGCTGGTGCGGCACATGGCCGAGGTCGAGCGCGCGTGGTTCCGGCGGACGATCAACGGGGAGACGGAGCTGCCGCTGGTGTGGTCGGACGAGGGCGACTTCCAGGTCGCCTACGACGCCTGGGAGTCCACGCGGTCGGAGGCGTTCGCGGCGTGGCAGGCCGAGGTCGAGCACGCCCGGCGCATCGAGGCGGCGGCCGATTCCCTCGACCTGGTCGTGCACTCGGCGCGCTGGGGCGCCGACGTGTCGCTGCGCGCGGTGATGCTGCACATGATCCACGAGTACGCCCGGCACAACGGGCACGCCGATTTCCTGCGCGAGGGCGTCGACGGGGTCACCGGCGCCTGACGTGCGAACCGCGCCGCGGCGCGGTAGGTGTGGTGTCGTGGACCCGGCACAGGCTTTGCGGCAGATCGCGTTCGAGCTGGAGCGTGCGGGCGCGCCGACCTACCGGGTGCGGGCGTTCCGGCGCGCCGCGGCTGTGGTGGCGGGGTTGCCGCCGGACGAGCTGGCCGAGCGCGTCCGGCTCGGCACCTTGAAGGCGCTGCCGGGCATCGGACCGGCGACGGCGCAGGTGGTGGAGCAGGCGTGCGCCGGTGAGCAGCCGGACTACCTGGCGAAACTGCTCGCGGAGGCCGCGGAGACGGACCGGTCGGGGCTGCGGGGCGCGTTGAAGGGCGACTGCCACACTCATTCGGACTGGTCGGACGGCGGCAGCCCGATCGAGGAGATGGCCGAGGCGGCGCGGGCGCTGGGGCACGAGTGGATCGCCCTGACGGATCACTCGCCGCGGCTGACGGTGGCGAACGGGTTGTCGGCCGAGCGGCTGCTGCGGCAGCTTGACGTGGTGGCGGAGCTGAACGAGAAGCTCGCGCCGTTCCGGATCCTGACGGGCATCGAGGTCGACATCCTGGAGGACGGTTCGCTCGACCAGCGGGACGACCTGCTGGAGCGGCTGGACGTGGTGGTGGCGAGCGTGCACTCGAAGCTGCGGATGCCGTCGGAGCCGATGACCGAGCGGATGCTGGCGGCGGTGCGGAACCCGCTGGTCGACGTCCTGGGGCACTGCACGGGGCGGATGGTGATGGGCCGCGGGCGCCCCCAGTCGCGGTTCGACGCCGAGCGGGTGTTCGAGGCCTGCCGCGAGAGCGGGACCGCGGTGGAGATCAACTGCCGCCCGGAACGCATGGACCCACCCGACGACCTGCTCGCGATGGCCGCCGGGATCGGCTGCGTGTTCACCATCGACACGGACGCGCACGCGCCGGGGCAGCTGGACTGGCTCGGGAACGGGACGGTGCGCGCGGAGGCCGTGGGCATCGGGCCGGAGCGCGTGCTGAACACGCTGAGCGCCACGCAACTGGGCGGCTGACGAAGCTGGTTCCTCCAAGCACAGCCGGGCCCGCCCGTCCGCGGGCTGTAGCCGCCACCGCGAGGTCGGGGGTCTGCATCCGCAGGAGCCCTGCACTTGGCGCCTTGCCCGTCCGCTCAGCCGTGCCCCCTCCGGTCATGCGTTCTGGCGCCCCCGGAACTCGTAGCCTGCCGCGCCCCGCCCTCGCGGCACCGCCGCAGCGCTCGCACCCTCGCGGCCCTCGCCCTCCGGGCCTGCCTACCGCGACCCGGACCCTCACGGCACCGCCACAGCCCTCCTACCCTCACCGCCCTCGCGCGCTCGCCCTCGCGGCGCGCCACAGCCCTCGCACCCTCGCGGCCCGCGCACCCTCGCCACCTTCGCCGCCCGCGCACCCTCACCGCGCTCGCGGGCCTCCCCGCCGCAACCCGCACCCTCACGGCCACAGCCCCGCCGCAACCCGCGGCCCGCCGCAGCGCCCTCGCACCCTCACCACCCTCGCGGCTCTCGCCCTCGCGGGCCTTCCGACCGCAACCCGCACCCTCGGGCCACCGCCACAGCCGTCACACCCTCGCCACTCTCGCCCTCGCCGGCCTTCCCGCCGCAACCCGCACCCTCGCCCGCAGCCCCCGGCGGCATCCGCGGCACTGCCGGGAACCCGCCCCATCACCCCTTCCCACCAGCTCTCCCGGCCCCTCTGCGCAGGTCACCCGCCCGCACCCGCTGCCGTGCGCGCCACCCGCGCCCGTGTCACCGTGATGTTGTGCTGACCGTGCTGCTGGCGGTGCTCGCCGCCGTCGCGAATGCCGCGGGTGCCGTCCTGCAGCGGGCCGGGGCGCGGCAGCAGCAGGGCAGCGACCTGGACGTCGGCGCGCTCAAGGGGCTCGTCAGGACCCCGGTGTGGGTCGCGGGCGTCGTCGTCATGCTCACCGGGCTCGTGTTGCAGGCGGCGGCGCTCGCGACCGGGCCGATCGTCCTGATCCAGCCGATCATGGTGTCCGAGCTGGCGGTCACGCTCGTCCTGGCGGGGCTGGTCTTCCGCACCCGCCTCGGGGTCCGGGACTGGGTCGCCGCGGTCGGGATGGCCGCCTCCGTCGGGCTGCTGCTGTTCGCGCTCGCCCCGGGCGGTGGGGACCCCCGGGGTGTCTCCGCGCTGGAGTGGCTGCTCGGCTGCGCCGTGACGATCACCTGTGTGGCCGTGCTGTTCGTGGCGGGCAAGCGGGACGAGACCACCCACAGCGCGGCGTTCCTCGGCGCCGCGGCTGGGCTGTGGTTCGGGTTCACCGCGGTCCTCATGGCCGGGGTGACCGCGGCGCTCACGGCGGGCGGCGTGCCGGGGTTGTTCAAGGCCTGGCAGACCTACGCGATGCTCGTCGCAGGCCCGGCCGGGTTCTTCCTGCTGCAGACAGCACTGCGGGCCGGGCGGCTCGTCGCCGCCCAGCCCGGGCTCGTCCTGGCCAACCCGCTCGTCGCGCTGGGCTGGGGTCTGCTGGTGTTCGGAGAGCACGTCCGCGGCGGGCCGTGGATCGCGCTGGAACTGGTGGCCGCCGGCGGTCTGGCCGGGTGCACCGTGCTGCTGGCCGGGTCGCCGCTGCTGCGCGACGAGGACCCGGCCCCGCAGCCCGCCTGACTCACACCCCGGCCGGGACGCGCTCCACCCGCTCGGCCGCGCGGCGGCGCAGCAGGCCGCTCAACGCGAACCGGCCCGGCCCGGCGACCGCGATCAGCAGGAAGACCCACGCGTACAGGGCCGCGGTCTCGCCCATGTTCTGCAGCGGCAGCAGGGCCAGCGGCTGGTGCACGGTGAAGTAAGCGTAGGCCATCGCGCCGGAGCAGATCAGCGCCGCGCCCCGGGCGCCGAGGCCGAGCAGCACCAGCACCCCACCTGCCAGCTCGATGACGCTCGCCCACCAGGCCGGCCATACCCCGAGCGGCGCGGCGCCGCCCTGACCGTCGATACCACCGAACGCGCCGAACCCCTGCAGCCCGTGGAAGGCGAACAACAGTCCGGCCACGATACGGACGACGCCCAGGACGACGGGGGTGAGGTGGGTCTGCGAAACCGGAATGCGAGCCATGATCGATCCTTCCTCCGAGGTTGCTGTCACCAACACGTCGAAGGAACCCGAGCCGGATCGACAACTCGCCCGGTTATTTTTCCGGCGAGGTCACCAATGCTGCGGCGGCGGGCCGTAACCCGGCGGCGGCGCCTGGTACGTGCCCGGCTGCTGCGGCGGGCGCTTGCCCCACTCGCACCAGCGGCCGGTGAGCGGCACCAGCGCCAGGACGAGCGTCGCGATCGCGGGCGACAGCGCGACCAGCAGGCCGCCGAATCCACCGCCGATGGCGGTGGCGCTGTCGAGGTCCCTGGTGAACCGGTCGTCCGAGGACAGCACGACCAGCGCGACCAGACCCTGCGCGATGTGCAGCGCGCAGGGTGCGGCGACCAGCCAGCGGCCCGCCGGCTTGCGCAGGAACAGCAGGATCGCGCCGGGCAGCAGGGTGACGAACTCGAGCAGGTACACCGTGCCCTGGAAGATCACCAGCCACTTGAGGTCCTCGACCACGTCGTCGACGACGCCGAAGTTCATGATCCCGATGACGACGCCCCACAGGGCGCCGAGGATGGCCAACACCCCGGCAGTGATCGCGGTGCCACCACTGGGCGGTTGCTGGAGGGAGTACTGGTCGCCGGGGTAGGGCGGGGGCGCGGCCGGGTACTGGCCCGGCTGGGGCGGGTACGTCATGGGAACCTTCCGATCGGACTTGACCGGCGTGATCCAAACAGACGGGCCGCCCGCGCGTCGTGGAAGTGACCGATTCGCGACCCGGATCACCGGTGCGAGTGAGGTGCCCAGGAGTACGGGCCGCGGCGCGCACCACCTCGCGACGGCGGGCTGGATCCGCACGAACACGATCGCGAAGTCGCCTCAGCAGCCACCGCCCGGACAACACCTAAGATCACCCGGTGGCCCAGACCGAGCAGCAGCAGGCGTTCTTCACCGCCGACGGCGACGAGCTGGCGCCGGCTCCGGTGGCGCGCAGCTGGTGGAACCCGGCGATGATCCACGGCCGCCTGCTGGGCGGGCTCGCCGCGCGGGCGCTGGAACGCGAGCAAGCGGCGCCGGGCCTGCACTTCAGCAGGCTGACCGTGGACCTCTTCCGCAACGCGCCGCTCGCCCCGGTCCGCGTCGAAACCGCGCTCGTGCGCGACGGGCGCCGCATCCGGGTCGCGGACGCACTGGTGCACGGCGCGAACGGGCTCGTCGCCCGCGCGACGGCGGTGTTGCTGCGCAGCGGCGAGCAGCCCGCCGCGCCCGTCCCGGCCACCCCGGCCTGGGACGCGCCGCCGCCCGAGGAGCTGTGGGAGCCGCGGGAGCAGGGCTGGGCGATCTGGCGGTTCGACGAGCACAACCAGCCGCTGCGCACCGGCCGCGGCACGGCGCGGCGCCGGGCGTGGCTGCGCGAGTCGCGGGAACTGGTCGCGGGCGAGGCGCTGTCGCCGTTCGTGCGGGCCGCGCTGGCCGCCGACACCGCGAGCCCGCTCGCCCACGCCGGCGCCGAGAGCCTGGACTTCATCAACGCCGACTACACGTTGTCGCTGAGCCGGTTGCCGCTGTCGGACGCCATCGGACTGGAGTCGTCGGGTCACCTCAGCGAGGACGGGATCGCCGTCGGGCACTGCACCCTGCACGACACCGCCGGGCCGATCGGGTTCTGCCTCACCACGGCGGTCGCGA
Source organism: Amycolatopsis methanolica 239 (assembly GCF_000739085.1). Classification (NCBI taxonomy): domain Bacteria; kingdom Bacillati; phylum Actinomycetota; class Actinomycetes; order Pseudonocardiales; family Pseudonocardiaceae; genus Amycolatopsis; species Amycolatopsis methanolica. The sequence continues at coordinate 4,143,126 of NZ_CP009110.1, forward strand.
ACCCGGGCCGCAAGGGCTGACGGGCCCGTTTGGGCGGCCGACCGGCGGGAATCCGACCGGATCACCGATGGGAGGCTCCCATGAAGGGCAACGCGAACAACCAGCCGGAGTCGGCGCCGGGCATCCCGGAGTCCGATCCGCCGCAAGGCGGGCCGAACGCCGACAACGACACGCCCAACCCAGCCGACCTCGCGCCCGGTTTCGGCGGCACGTCCCGCACCCGGCCGCTGAGCACCGAGGAGGAGGACCAGGCCGGCAACGGCTCCTGACCCCGGCCTGATCGAGCCCGCCGCCGGAGCCGCCGACTCGGCGGCATGAGCGAAGAGTTTCGCCGGTCACTGGACCGGGGGCCTCCCGCTCCGCGGCGGCGTGCCGGTGCCAAGATGACGATCTTGGGGGACGTGGCAGGGGCCGCGTCGTGACTGGGGGACACGATGGCGGCGCTCGGCCACGCACGGCTCACCCACGCGCACCTGCGCTGGATCGCCCGCGCCGCCGCCGCGGTCGTCCTCCTCAGCACGGTCGGCTGGGTGCTCGTCTTCCAGGGCTTCCTCGACCTGCACGTCTACCGCACCGGCGGTTTCGCCTGGCGGACCGGCATCGCGCTGTACGAGCCGGGCTTCGCGGCTCTCGTGCCGGGCATGCCGCTGCCCTTCACCTACCCGCCGTTCGCCGCGATCCTGTTCGCGCCCGTCGAGCTCCTGCCGTGGCACGTGGCCAAGTTCGCGATCAGCCTCGCGTCCGCGGCCGCCCTCGCGGTCACCACCACGATCACCGCCCGGCGCCTGGTCGCCGACAGCGCCGCCGCGGACGCCCTCGGCATGTCGGTGGCCGCCCTGTGGGCGCTTTTCGAGCCGGCCCGGCAGACCATCGGGTTCGGCCAGATCAACCTGATCCTGATGGCCCTGGTCACCGCCGACTGCCTGCTCCCCCGCACCCGCTGGCCCCGCGGTCTCCTGGTCGGCGTGGCCGCGGCGGTCAAGCTCACCCCGGCCGTCTTCGTGCTGCTGTTCCTCCTCCGCGGCCGTTACCGGGCCGCCGCCACCGCGGTCGCGTCCTTCGCCGCCTGCGGCCTCGCCGCGCTGCTGCTCGCGCCGCGCGACTCCGCGCAGTACTGGCTGCACACCCTCTTCGACCCGGCACGCATCGGCGGTCTCGCGTACGCCTTCAACCAGAACATCCAGGCCGTCCTGGTCCGCCTGCTGCCCGCGAACACCCTGCTGTGGGCCGTGCTCGCGGCCGCGGTGATGGCACTGGCCGCGACCGCCGCGCGCCGCGCCCGCGGCGACGTCACCGCTCTGCTCGCCGTCGCCGCGGGCGGGCTCATCGCCTCGCCGGTGAGCTGGTCGCACCACTGGGTCTGGGTCCTGCCCACCGCCGTGGCGGTGCTGGTCCGCGCCCCGCGGTGGACCCCGGTGCTGCTGGTCTTCGCCGTCGGGCCGCACTCGTGGCTGCCGCAGACCCACGACCTCGAGATGCACTGGAGGTGGTGGCAGCACCTGCTGGGGTCGTCCTACGTGCTGGCGACCATGGCCGCGCTGTATAGATCGTTATACGTCGGGAATTCGACATCCGCCTCGATCGTTGAACAACACGGCCGCCGGTTTCGCCCGTCCCGATCTGGCGACACCGGCGGCCCTGGTACCGGCACCGCCCGCCCGGTAGCGTCCGGGGAGTCCGAGGACGTGATCAACACGGTGAGGTGAGACGGTGCCGTCCCTGCTCGTCGCGAACCGGGGCGAGATCGCCGTCCGGATCCTGGGAACCGCCGCGGGCCTGGGCTTCCGCACCGTCGCCGTGTACCCGGCGGACGACACCGACTGCGCTCACGTCACCCGCGCCGACCACGCGGAACGCCTCGACGGCAGCTACCTCGACGCGGCCGCGATCGTGGCCGCCGCGCAGCGCACCGGCTGCGAGTTCCTGCACCCCGGCTACGGTTTCCTGTCCGAAAGCCCCGAACTCTCCCGCCGCTGCGCCGCGGCCGGCATCCGCTTCGCCGGACCGTCCCCGGAAGCCCTCGAACTGTTCGGCGACAAGACCCGGGCCCGCGCACGCGCCCGCGAGCTGGGCATCCCCGTCCTCCCGGGCACCGACGGCCCCACCGACGCGGCCACGGCCGAGGCGTTCTTCGCCGAGCACGGCGCCGTGATGGTCAAGGCACTGGCCGGTGGCGGCGGACGCGGAATGCGGCCGGTGACCGACGCCGCCGACCTGCCCGCCGCACTGCGCCGGTGCGCCTCCGAGGCCGCGGCCGCGTTCGGCGACGGATCGGTCTACCTCGAACGCCTCCTCCCCCGCGCCCGCCACATCGAGGTGCAGATCGCCGCCGACCGCGAGACGGTGCTCGCGCTCGGCGACCGCGACTGCAGCCTCCAGCGCCGGCGCCAAAAGCTCGTCGAAATCGCGCCCGCGGCACTTCCCGAGCCCCTGCGAAAGCGTTTGCACGCGGCCGCCACCGCGCTCATCGGGTCCACTGTGTACCGCGGCCTGGCCACTGTGGAGTTCCTGGTCGACGGCCGCGAGTTCGTGTTCCTGGAGGTGAACCCGCGACTCCAGGTCGAGCACACCGTGACCGAGGAGGTCACCGGGCTCGACCTGGTCGAGATCGGGCTCCGCATCGCCGCCGGCGAACCGCTGGACCGCACCGTCCCCGAGCCGCGCGGGGTGGCGATTCAGGCCCGCGTCAACACCGAAACGGTGCGACCGGACGGCACCGTGCTGCCCTGCGGCGGCACGCTCACCACGTTCCAGCCGCCCACCGGGCGCGGCGTCCGTGTGGACACCCACGGCTACCAGGGCCACGCGGGCAACCCGCGCTACGACTCGTTGCTGGCCAAGGTGATCGTCACCGGCCCCGACCTCGCCGCGGCCGCCGCCCTCGCCCGCCGCGCGCTCGGCGAGTTCGCCATCGCCGGCCCGCCGACGAACCTCGCCCTGCTCCGGGCGCTCCTGGCCGAGCCGCTCGACGCCGCCGACACGACCTTCGTGGACCGCCGCCTGCCGGACCTGGTGGACGAGATCGCCGGACCGGCCGCCGCGGCCGGCACGGTCACCGCGCCACAACAGGGTGTCGTGGTGCAGGTGTGCGTGGCGGAGGGCGAGACCGTGACGGCCGGTGCGGAACTCGTCGTGCTCGAAGCGATGAAGATGGAGCACGTGATCACCGCCGAGCGAGGTGGCGTCGTGCTCGGTGTCGCGGTCAAACCCGGCGACGCGGTGAGCGCCGGGGCGGTCCTGGTGACGCTACGGGAGAACGGCGACACCACCGCGGCCGGTGAGGTGACCGAGGCCGACCTCGACCACGTGCGGCCGGACCTCGCGGAAACCCTGGCGCGGCACGAGATCGGCCTGGACGCCGCCCGCCCGGACGCGGTGCGCAAGCGCCACTCCACCGGACATCGGACCGCGCGTGAAAACGTCGAGGACCTGTGCGACCCCGGCAGCTTCACCGAGTACGGCGCTCTCGCGATCGCCGCGCAGCGCCGCCGCCGGGACCTCGGTGACCTGATCCGCCGCACCCCGGCCGACGGCATGGTCACCGGCACCGGGACGGTCGGCGGCCGTCCGGTCGTGGTGCTGGCCTACGACTACACCGTCCTGGCCGGCACCCAGGGTGTGCACAACCACCGCAAGACCGACCGGATGCTGCGGATCGCGTGCGACCGGAAGCTGCCGGTGGTGCTGTTCGCCGAGGGCGGCGGAGGCCGGCCGGGCGACACCGACACCTCCGCGGTCGCCCAGCTGGACGTGCCGACGTTCCGGATGGCCGCCCAGCTGGCCGGTGAGGTGCCGACGGTCGCGATCGTCTCCGGCTACTGCTTCGCCGGGAACGCGGCGCTCGCCGGGGTGTGTGACGTGGTCATCGCGACCGAGGGCAGCTCGCTGGGCATGGGCGGCCCGGCGATGATCGAGGGCGGCGGGCTCGGTGCCGTCGCGCCAGGGGAGGTCGGGCCGATGCCGGTGCAGTACGCCAACGGGGTCGTCGACGTGCTGGTCGCCGACGAGGCCGAAGCGGTGGACGTCGCCCGGCGTTACCTGTCCTACTTCGCCGGTCCGGCGGAGGCGGGCGAGCCGCACGACCAGCGCCGGTTGCGGCACCTGGTCCCGGAGAACCGCGTCCGCGTCTACGACGTGCGGCCGGTTCTGTCCACAGTGGCCGATCCGGGCAGCCTGCTGGAGCTGCGGTCCGGGTTCGGCGCCGGGGTGATCACCGCGCTGGCCAGGATCGGCGGGATCCCGGTCGGCGTCCTGGCGAACAATCCGGGCCACCTGGGTGGCGCGATCGACGGCCACGCCGCCGACAAGGCCACCCGGTTCGTGAACCTGTGCCGCGCGCATTCGCTGCCGGTGGTGTCCTTCGTGGACACTCCCGGGTTCATGGTGGGCCCGGAGGCGGAGAAGACCGCGACGGTGCGCCGGTTCGGCGACCTGTTCGTCGCCGGGGCGAGGCTGACCGCGCCGCTGGTCGCGGTGGTGCTGCGCAAGGCCTACGGCCTGGGCGCGATGGCGATGACGGGCGGTTCGCTGCACGCGCCCGCGCTGACCGTGGCGTGGCCGACCGGCGAGTTCGGCGGCATGGGCCTGGAAGGCGCGGTGCGGCTGGGTTTCCGCAAGGAGCTGGAGTCGATCGCCGATCCGGAGGCCCGCCACGCCCGCTACACCGAGCTGGTCGCCGAGTACTACGAGCGCGGCAAGGCCCTGAGCACGGCGACGGTGTTCGAGATCGACGACGTGATCGACCCGGCGGACACGCGCGCCCGCATCGTCCACACCCTCACCGCCACCGCCTGAGCACAGACCTCACCCCCACGCACGCAGAACTCGCCCCCACGAACGCAGAACTCGCGCCGCCGCGAGTCCCACGCTCAGCCACGCGAGTTCTGCGCTCGGCTGCGTGAGTTCTGCGCTCGGCTGGGTGAGTTCTGCATTTGCCTGCGTGAGTTCGGCACTCGCGACCGCTCACTTCGCCGTCATGCTCTTCGCGACGTTGCGCGGCCGCGCCGCCTCCCGCGCGAGTACCCGCGTGAAACGGTAGGCCAGCCGGGCCGGCGGCTCACCAGCGGTCGTGCACCTGCGCGCGGATCCGCCGGTCGTACAGCTCCCGCACCGCCTCCAGGGTCGACGGCGGCAGCGGCTCCAGCTCGGCGGCCGCCGAGTTGGCCCGCGCCTGCTCCGGGGACCGCGCGCCCGGGATGACCGACGTCACGCCCGGCTGCTGGATGATCCACCGCAGCGCCGTCTGCGCGGGCGTCGCGCGAGCAGGGGCCAGCGACGCGAACTCCGCGGCCGCCTCGACGCCCGTCGCGTAGTCCACGCCGCTGAACGTCTCGCCCTGGTCGAACGCCTCGCCGTGCCGGTTGAATGTGCGGTGGTCGTCCGCGGCGAACACCGTCTCCTTCGTGTACCGGCCGGACAGCAGGCCGGACGCGAGCGGCACCCGCGCGATGATCCCGACCCCCGCCTCGGCCGCGGCGGGCAGCACGCGTTCGAGCGGCTTGAGCCGGAACGGGTTGAGGATGATCTGCACGCTCGCAGTGCCCGGCCGGGCGATCGCGGTCAGCGCCTCGTCGCAGGTCTCCACGCTCACCCCGTACGCGGCGATCCGCTTCTCCGCCACCAGCGCGTCCAGCGCGTCGTACACCGCGTCCCGCGAGTACACCGGCGTCGGCGGGCAGTGCAGCTGCGCCAGGTCGAGCGTGTCCACCCCGAGGTTGGCCCGCGACCGGTCGGTCCAGGCCCGGAAGTTGTCCAGCGTGTACTCGGCCGGGTCGAGCGGCGCACGGCGGCCCATCTTGGTCGCCACGAACACGTCCGGGTGCTCCCGCAGGAACCGCCCGATTATCTGCTCGCTGCGCCCGTCGCCGTAGACGTCCGCGGTGTCGAAGAACGTGACACCGGCCTCGGCCGCGGCCGACAGCACCGCGAGCGCCTGCTCCTCGCCGACCTCACCCCAGTCCGCGCCCAGCTGCCACGTGCCGAGCCCGACCACCGACACCGCGCGGCCGGTCCGGCCGAGTACCCGTTGCTCCATGCCGCCGATAGTAGGCGCCCCCACCGACAGTTCCGCGGCCGCGCGCAAACCGCCCGCGAGATCACAAAACCCCCACACGAGCGCACTTAAGCTGGACCGGGTGACCACCACCCCGGCCCTCACCCGCGCCCCGCGGATCCTCGCCCTGGCCTGCCTCACCGCGATCGCCGGGGGCGCCGCGCTCGTGCTGCTGCTGCAGTTCCTCCCGCCCACCGACCAGATCAGCCCGGTGCACCGCACGATCAGCGAGTACGCGCTGAGCGCCAACAAGTGGATCTTCGACGTCGCGGTCCTGCTGATCGCGGTCGGCTCTGCGGTGCTGTTCGCCGCGCACGTGCTGATGCGCGCGCTGCCGGTGCGTTCGGCCGCGGTCGTGCTGGGTGCACTGTGGACGGTGAGCCTGCTGGTGGTCGTCGCGCTCCCCAAGACCGACTGGTCCGTCGGGCCGAGCCTGGGCGGCGTCGTGCACCGCTACGCCAGCGTCGTGGGGTTCGTGTGCCTGCCGGTCGGGCTGCTGTTCGCCGCGCGCCGGATCTTCCCGGACTCGCCGGGGTGGCGCTGGGCGGCGCGGGCGCTGGCGATCGTCTCATTGGCGTGGTTCGGGCTCATCCTCGGCGCGGTGGGCTACATGCTGGCCGGCGGGGGCCCGTGGTGGCGCACGATCCCGCTGGGCCTGGTGGAACGCCTGCTCGCGGCCACCGAACTGCTCGCGCTCGCCACACTGGCCGTCCCGTTACTACGATCGAACCGAGCCGAAGTGACCCAGGTCACTTAGGCGCTCCGGGCCGGAGGCGAGTAGCTTTCTAAGCGCTCGCTTACCGACGCGCTCAACGACGAGGAGGAGTTCCCGTGACCGAGTCCCACTCCCGGGTCGCCATCGTGACCGGCGCCGGCCGAGGCATCGGCGCCGCAGTCGCGCGCAAGCTGGCCGTGGACGGTTTCGCCGTCGCACTGCTGGACCTCAACGAGGAGTCCGTGAAGCAGGGCGCAGAGGACATCGTCGCGGCCGGCGGCAAGGCCATCGGGGTCGCGCTCGACGTCAGCAACACCGAGCAGGTCGAGGCCGCCGTCGCCCGCGTCGCCGAGGAGCTGGGCGCGCCGACCGTGCTGGTCAACAACGCCGGCATCACCCGGGATAACCTGATCTTCAAGATGACCGACGAGGACTGGGACTCGGTCATGAACGTGCACCTCAAGGGATCGTTCCTGATGACCCGCGCGGTCCAGAAGCACATGACCGAGCAGCGCTGGGGCCGGATCGTGAACCTGTCCAGCACCTCGGCGCTGGGCAACCGCGGCCAGGTCAACTACTCCGCGGCCAAGGCCGGCATGCAGGGCTTCACCAAGACGCTGGCCATCGAGCTGGGCAAGTTCGGCGTCACCGCCAACGCGATCGCGCCGGGCTTCATCGAGACCGACATGACCGCGGCGACCGCCGAGCGGCTGGGCGTGCCGTTCGAGGACTTCAAGGCCTTCGCCGCCAAGGAGATCCCGGTGCAGCGCGTCGGCAAGCCCGAGGACATCGCCAACACCGTGTCGTTCCTGGTCAGCGAGGGCGCGGGCTTCGTCTCCGGCCAGGTCATCTACGTCGCCGGCGGACCGAAGGACTGAGCATGCGCGTCTTCAACGGACTGGACGAGTTCACCGCCGCGGTCGGCGAGCAGCTCGGCGCCAGCGACTGGCACACCGTCACCCAGGAGCAGGTCAACACGTTCGCCGACGCCACCGGTGACCACCAGTGGATCCACGTCGACGTCGAGAAGGCCAAGCAGGGCCCGTTCGGCGCGCCGATCGCGCACGGCTTCCTGACGCTGTCGGTCCTGCCGCTGCTCTCGGCCGCCACCTACCGCGTCGACGGGCTGAAGATGGGGATCAACTACGGCCTGAACAAGGTCCGGTTCCCGCAGCCGGTCAAGGTCGGCTCGAAGATCCGCGGGGTCGCCGAGCTGGCCGAGGTCACCGACGTGCCCGGCGGCAAGCAGGTGGTGACCCGGTGGACGATCGAGATCGACGGCGAAGCCAAGCCGGCGTGCGTGGCCGAGTGGGTCACGCGCCTGATCGCCTGACGCGCGAGCCCGCCTCCGGGCGGGCTTCCGCTACGGCGGGGACATACCGACTGGTCGGTATACCATCTGGACAAGGAGGCCCAGTGACCCAGCAGGACCTGCCCGGACTCGACCTCGCACGGCTGCGGGACTACCTGGACGAGCACTCCCCCGGGCTGGTCGGCGGCCCGCTGACCGGTGAGGTGGTGCAGGGCGGCCGCTCGAACCTGACCTACATCGTCGGCGACGGCACGAGCCGCTGGGTGGTCCGCAGGCCGCCGCTGGGGCACGTCCTGCCCACCGCGCACGACATGGCCCGCGAGCACCGCGTGATCAGCGCGCTCGCGGACACGCCCGTGCCGGTGCCGCGCACGGTCACGCTGTGCCAGGACGCCGACGTGCTCGGCGCGCCGTTCTACGTGATGGAGTTCGTGCCGGGCACGCCCTACCGCGCCGCGAGCGAGCTGGAGGCGCTCGGGCCGGAGCGCACGAAGGCGATCGCCGAATCGCTCATGGACACCCTGGTGGACCTGCACGCGGTCGACCCGTCCGCAGTGGGGCTGGGCGACTTCGGCCGCCCGGAGGGGTTCCTGGAGCGGCAGGTGGGCCGCTGGAAGAAGCAGCTGGACGCCTCGCGCAGCCGGGACCTGCCGGGGATCGACGACCTGCACGACCAGCTGGCCCGCGCCATCCCGGCGTCCGGGCCCGCGGCCGTGGTGCACGGCGACTACCGGCTGGACAACGTGCTGGTCGACGAGACCGACCGCATCACCGCGGTGCTGGACTGGGAGATGTCCACGCTCGGCGACCCGCTGACCGATCTGGCCCTGCTGGTGGCCTACGCCGAGCGCGGCAAGGTCAATTTGGAGATCGTGTCCAACGTCAGCACCGCGCCCGGCTATCCGGGCACGGACAAGATGATCGCCCGCTACGCGGCCCGGTCCGGGCGGGACGTCTCGGCGCTGGACTGGTACGTCGGGTTCGCGTTCTTCAAGCTAGCGGTGATCCTGGAAGGCATCTACTACCGGTTCAGTCAGGGCAAGACCGTCGGCGCCGGATTCGACCAGATCGGCGCCGCGGTGGTCCCGCTCGTCACCCTCGGCCTCGACACCCTCAAGGACTGATCATGGATTTCACGTTCGACGCCAAGACCGAGGAGCTGCGGATGAGGCTTCTCGAGTTCATGGACTCCCACATCTACCCCGCCGAGCCGGTCTACGAGGAGCAGCTGGCCGAGCGCGAGAACGAGTGGACCTTCCCGCCGGTCGTCGAGGACCTCAAGGCCGAGGCACGCAAGCGGGGCCTGTGGAACTTCTTCCTGCCGGGCGAGCACGGCGCGGGGCTGACGAACCTGCAGTACGCGCCGCTGGCCGAGATCACCGGCCGCAGCCCGCACCTGGCGCCGGTCGCGCTGAACTGCTCGGCGCCGGACACCGGGAACATGGAAGTGCTCGCGATGTTCGGCACCGAGCAGCAGCGCAAGCAGTGGCTGCAGCCGTTGCTGGACGGTGAGATCCGCTCGGCGTTCGCGATGACCGAGCCGGACGTGGCGTCCTCGGACGCGCGCAACATCGGCACCAGCATCCGCCGCGACGGCGACTCCTACGTGATCACCGGCCGCAAGTTCTACATCACCGGCGCGATGAACCCGAACTGCAAGATCTTCATCGTGATGGGCAAGACCGACCCGGACGCCGAGCCGCACCGGCAGCAGAGCCAGATCCTGGTGCCGCGGGACACGCCGGGCGTGCACGTCAAGCGCGGCATGAACGTGTTCGGCTACACCGACGGCTCGCACGGCGGGCACGCCGAGGTGGTCTTCGACGAGGCGCGGGTGCCCGCGGACAACCTGATCGGCGAGGAGGGCGACGGGTTCGCCATCGCGCAGGCCCGCCTCGGCCCCGGCCGGATCCACCACTGCATGCGCTCGATCGGCATCGCCGAGCGGGCCATCGAGATGATGTGCCGCCGCACGCTGGGCCGGTCCACGTTCGGCAAGCCGATCGCCGAGCAGGGCGTGGTGCAGGACTGGATCGCCGAGTCCCGGGTGAAGGTCGAGCAGCTGCGGCTGCTGGTGCTCAAGACCGCGTGGCTGATGGACACCGTCGGCAACCGCGGCGCGCACACCGAGATCCAGGCGATCAAGATCGCCACCCCGAAGACCGTGGAGTGGATCCTGGACAAGGCGATCCAGGCGCACGGCGCGGGCGGGCTGTCGCAGGACTACCCGCTGGCCGAGATGTGGGCGGGGATCCGCACGCTCCGCTTCGCCGACGGACCGGACGAGGTCCACAAGCGCTCGCTCGCCCACCGCGAGCTGAAGAAGTACCGATCGGAGGCCCGATGAGCACGCTGACCGCCGACGACCTGCGCGCGCGGGTGGGCGAGTTGCTCGCCGCCCACCCGCCGGCGAGCACGGACCGGCTGGAGTTCCTGCGGGCGCGGTTCGACGCCGGGCTGGCCTGGGTGCACTACCCGGCCGGCCTCGGTGGCCTGGACGCGCCGCGTGAGCTGCAGAACGTCGTCGAAGCCGAGCTGGCGAAGGCCGGCGCGCCGGACAACAACCCGCGCCGCATCGGCATCGGGCTGGGCATGGCGGCGCCGACCATCCTGCGGTTCGGCACCGAGGAGCAGAAGCAGCGCTACCTGCGTCCACTGTGGACCGGCGAGGAGGTGTGGTGCCAGCTGTTCAGCGAGCCGGGCGCCGGATCGGACCTCGCGGCGCTGGGCACCCGCGCGGTGCGCGACGGGGACGAGTGGGTGGTCAACGGGCAGAAGGTGTGGACGTCGGTCGCGCACATCGCCCGCTTCGCCATCCTGGTCACCCGAACGAATCCGGACGTGCCCAAGCACCAGGGCATGACGTACTTCATCTGCGACATGACCGATCCCGGTGTCGAGGTGCGGCCGCTGCGGCAGCTCACCGGTGAGGCCGAATTCAACGAGGTGTTCCTGTCCGGGGTGCGGATCCCGGACGCGAACCGGCTCGGCGCGGTCGGCGAGGGCTGGAAGGTCGCGCAGACGACGCTGATGAACGAGCGCGTGGCGATCGGTGGCAACGCGATCCCGCGCGAGGGCGGCCTGATCGGGATGGTGTCGCAGACCTGGCGGGACCGTCCGGAGCTGCGGACGCCGGAGCTGCACGACCGGTTGCTGAAGCTGTGGGTGCAGGCCGAGGCGGCGCGGCTGGCCGGCACGCGGTTGCGCCAGCAGCTGGCCGTGGGCGCGCCGGGGCCGGAGGGCTCGGCGATGAAGCTGGCGTTCGCGAACCTGCAGCAGGCGCTGACCGGGCTGGAGATCGAACTGTCCGGTGAGGACGGTCTGCGCTACGACGACTGGACGTTGCGCAGGCCGGAGAAGGTCGACATGCTCGGCCGCGGGCCCGGGTACCGCTACCTGCGGGCGAAGGGGAACTCGATCGAGGGCGGCACCTCCGAGGTGCTGCGCAACATCATCTCCGAACGCGTCCTCGGGCTGCCGTCCGAGCCGCGAGTGGACAAGGACGTCGCGTGGAAGGACCTGCCGCGGTGAGCGATCTGCTGTACTCCGAGGTCGAGGAGGACCTCCGGGCGAGTGTCCGTGACCTGCTGACCGACCGGGCCGGGTTCACGTCCGTGCTGGCGCGCACCGAAAGCGCCGAACCGTACGACCTGAAGCTGTGGCGCACGCTGGCCGCGGACCTCGGGCTGGCCGGGCTGGCGGTGCCGGAGGAGATGGGCGGGCAGGGCGCGTCGTACCGCGAGGTGGCGGTCGTGCTGGAGGAGCTCGGGCGGTCGGTGGCGCCGGTACCGTTCCTGGGCAGCGCGGTGCTGGCGACGGCGGCGCTGCTGGCGGCCGGTGACACCGAGCTGTTGCCGCGGCTGGCGGGCGGTGAGCTGATCGGGGCGCTGGCGGTGCCGCTGACGACCGCGCCGGACGCGGGTTTCCCGGATGGCGTGTCGGCCAACACCGAAGGCGCGCTGAGCGGTTCGGTGCGGACGGTGGCGGACGCGTCGGTGGCGGACGTGCTGATCGTGCCCGCGGTGGGCCCGGACGGCCCGGGGCTGTACGCGGTGGAAAAGGCCGGCGCGACGGTCACCGAAGTGGTGTCGCTGGATTTGACGCGCCGGCTGGCGGACGTGTCGTTCGACAACGCGTCGTCGCGGTTGCTGACGGGTCCTTCGGGCGCGGAGCCGGCGCTGCGGCAGGCGTTGCTGGTGGGCGCCGGGTTGCTGGCGTCGGAGCAGGTCGGGGTCGCGCAGTGGTGTCTCGATGAGACGGTCGCGTACCTGAAGCAGCGCTACCAGTTCGGGCGGCCGGTGGGTTCGTTCCAGGCACTGAAGCACCGCTTGGCGGACCTGTACCTGGAAATCGTGTCGGCCCGCGCGACGGCGCGCTATGCGGCGGACACGCTGGCTACGGGTGATTCCGATGTGCCGGTCGCGGTGGCGGTGGCGCAGTCGACGTGCTCGGCGGTCGCGCTGCACACCGCCGAGGAGTCGGTGCAGCTGCACGGTGGCATCGGGATGACCTGGGAGCACCCGGCGCACCTGTACCTCAAGCGCGCCAAGAGCAGCGAGCTGGCGCTCGGCACGCCGGGGCGGCACCGTGCTGCGTTGGCGGGGTTGGTGAATCTGCCGCCCGCGTGAGTTGCGGGGTTTGCTGCGGGGAGGCCGGCGCCTTGGTGCGCCGGCCTCTCTTCTTGCCCGAAGCCGGGCGTGGCAAGGTCAAGGCCGCAGGGAATCGACCAGCAGATCGGCGTAGTGCGTGCCGACCTCCTGCGCGCTCAGCCGCCCGTCGCTGCGGTACCAGACCGCCAGGTGGTGCACCGAGCCGAAGAAGAAGTCCACCACGATGTCCGCCGGTTTGTCCGTCCGGAACACGCCGTCGCGCTGGCCCTCTTCGATCAGCGAACGGAACAGCACGTGGTAGCGCCGCCGGTCGGCGCGCACCGCTTTGCGCTTCGACGGGCTGAGCTGGTGCATGGACTGGAAAAAGATCGTCGTGTCGTCGAGGTTGTCGATGCTGCTCACGACCACATCCGAAGCAGCCGCGTGCAGGCGCGCGCTCACCGGCTCGCCGCTGGCCACGACCTTCTCCAGCTGCTCGGTCTGCAGCCGCAGGACGCGGCCGTAGATCTCGTGTAGCAGGTCGTCCTTCGAGCCGAAGTAGTGGTACATCGCGCCCTTGGTGACGCCGGCCGCGGCGACGATCTCCTGCACGGAGGTGCGGTCGAACCCCCGCTCGGCGAACAACCGGGTCGCCGCCGAGAGCAGCCTCGCCGGCACCGGCTCCTCGCTCATCCGCACGTCCTTCCTCGACCGGCACAGCATATCCGCGGCTCCGGTCGCACATGCCAAAGTGCGACCGGAGCCGACCGTCACTCGCCCAGCGCGGACTCCACCTTGCGCTGCAGCTTGTTCATCCCGCCCAGCCACCGGTCCGTCTGTGTCGCGCGGGTGGCGTAGTACTCGGCGACCTCGGGGTGCGGCAGGATCAGGAACCGGTCGTCCGCGAAGGCCTCCATCACCGTGTCGGCCACCTGGTCCGGCTCGATCGCCGAGGCACCCATGATCAGCTGCCCGCCGACGCCCGTCGCGGCCAGCATGTTCGTCCGCACCCCCTGCGGGCAGATCGCCTGGACCGTGACGCCCTGGTGCCGGTACGTCGCCGACAACCACTCGGCGAACGCCAGCGCGCCGTGCTTGGTGACCGAGTACGGCGCGGACCCCAGGCTGGTCAGCAGCCCGGCCGCGGACACCGTCGCGAGGAACCGGCCCCGCCCGCGCTCCAGCCACCCGGGCAACAACAGGTGAGCCGCCCGCACGTGGGCCATCACGTTGACGTCCCACGCCCGCGCCCACACCTCCTCGGGCACCTCCGGCCCGCCGTGCGGGGCGATCCCGGCGTTGGCGCAGAACAGGTCGATCGCGCCCAGCTCCGCCGACGCCCGCTGGATCAGCGCCGCCACCCCGTCGACCCCGGCCGCGTCGCCGGCGACCGCGACCCCGCCGACCTCCGCGGCCACCGCCTCGGCGGCCGGGCCGTCCAGGTCGGCCACCACGATCCGCGCGCCCGCCGCGGCGAACCGGCGCGCCAGCGCCGCCCCGATCCCGCCGCCACCGCCGGTGATGACGACCCCGGCGCCGTCCAGTTCGAAGCTCACAGCCCGCCTCCCAGGGTCACGCCGCCGTCGAGGACCACGGTCTGCCCGGTGAGCCACCCGGCCTCGTCGGACAGCAGGAACGCCACCGCGCCCGCGATGTCCTCCGGCACACCGAGCCGCTTCATCGGGTACGCCGCGGACACCTCCTCCTCGCGGCCTTCGTACAGCGCGGTGGCGAACTTCGTCTTCACCACGGCCGGGGCGACCGCGTTGACCCGGATCTTCGGCCCCAGCTCGACCGCCAGCTCCTGGGTCAGCCGGATTACGGCCGCCTTGCTCACGCCGTACATGCCGATCCCCGGCGAGGCACGCAGCCCGGCGATGGAGGCGACGTTGACGACCGAGCCGCCGTGCTCGCCCATCCACGCGTCGCGCGCGTGGCGCATCCAGGCCAGCGGCGCGAGCACGTTGACGGCGAGGATCTTCGCGGCGGCCGCGGGGTCGATGTCCAGCACCGGGCCGTAGACCGGGTTGATTCCGGTGTTGTTGACCAGCATGTCCAGCCGCCCGAAGGTCTCGACCGTCTTCGCGACCGCCTCCTCCTGGTGCGCCGCGTCGTCGGCCTTGCCGGGCACCGCGATCGCCACGCCCGGCCCGCCCAGCTCGTTCACCGCGTCGGCGAGCGGCTCGGGCTTGCGGGCGGTGATGCACACCCGCGCGCCGCGCTGCACCAGCTCGCGGGCGATGCCGAGGCCGATGCCCCGGCTCGCCCCGGTGACGATCGCGACGCGGTCCTTGAACGAGTTCACCATCGGGCTCCTGTCTCCTGTCCACCTTGACTAAGCGCTCGCTTACAATGGGAACGGCCGGACCGCCGTGTCAAGTCTCCCGCCAGGCGGTTCCTTACTGGGAGGATTCCGCCATGACGATCTCGCTGTCCGCCGAACTCTGGCCGGAAGTGCAGCCGGACGCGGCACGGCGGCTGATGCTGGCCGGTGTCGAGTCCTTCGCCCGCCGCGGCTACCACGCGACCACGACACGAGACATCGCGAGCGCGGCAGGCATGAGCCCGGCGGCGCTGTACGTGCACTTCCCGTCGAAGGCCGCGCTGCTGTTCGCGATCAGCAAGAGCGGGCACCAGCAGACGCTCGACCTGGTCGAGGACGTCGCCAAGCGCGCCGACGAGCCGAGGGAGCGGATGCGCCGCATCGTCGCCGACTTCGTGGCCTGGCACGCGCGGCGGCACACCGTGGCACGCGTCGTGCAGTACGAGCTGCAGGCGCTGCCCGAGCAGGAGTACCAGGTGGTGGCCGACCTGCGGCGCCGCATCGAGCACCTCGTGCGCGGCGTGATCGAGGACGGCGTCGCGCAGGGGCAGTTCGTGGTCGCCGACGTCAAGACCGCCGCGCGAGCGGTCCTGTCGCTCGGCGTCGACGTGGCGCGCTGGTACAGCGAGCGCACCGGGAAGACGCCCAAGGCGCTCGGCCGCGAGTACGCGGACCTCACCCTGCGCATGCTCGGCGCGCAACCCTGACAGCGACGGTGCCACGACGGCCACCGTACCCCACATACTAAGCGGTCGGTAACGTCGGCGCAGCGCACCTCCTCCCGGGTGGCCTCCGCGACCACAGCACTTGCCGGCCGCGAGCCTGACGGTGGGCGCGCTTCCTCGCTACCGTCACGGCATGAGCGAAATCCGCCCGTTCCACCTCGACGTCCCGCAGTCCCAGCTCGACGACCTGCACGCGCGCATCGACCTGACCCGCTGGCCCGACGAGCTGCCGGGCGTGGGCTGGAGCTACGGCATCCCGCTCGGCTACGTCCAGGAACTGACCCGGTACTGGCGCACGAGCTACGACTGGCGCGCGCACGAGAAGCTGCTCAACGAGCTGGGCCAGTTCACCACGGAGATCGACGGCCAGCGCATCTACTTCCTGCACGTCCGCGCGGCCGACGACGACGCGCTGCCGCTGATCCTCACGCACGGCTGGCCCGGCTCGGTCGTGGAGTTCCTGCCGGTGCTCGAGGCGCTGTCGGCGCGGCACCACCTGGTCATCCCGGCCATCCCCGGCTACGGCTTCTCCGGCCCGACCACCGACACCGGCTGGGACGTGCCGCGCATCGCCCGCGCGTTCGCCGAGCTGATGCGCCGCCTCGGCTACGACCGCTACGGCGCGCAGGGCGGCGACTGGGGCTCGGTGATCTCGCGTCAGCTGGGGGTCGACGACGCCGCCCACGTCGCCGGGGTGCACGTCAACATGCTCGGCACCGCCCCCTCCGGCAACCCCGCCGAGCTGGACGAGCTGTCGCTGGCCGACAAGGAGCGGCTGGGACGGCGCGAGCGCTATCAGCGCGAGCTGTCCGGCTACATGAAACTCCAGTCGACGCGCCCGCAGACCCTGGCCTACGCGCTGCACGACTCCCCCGTCGGCCAGCTCGCCTGGATCGTCGAGCGGTTCCAGGAGTGGACCGATTCGAACGGCACCCCGGAGGACGCCGTCGACCGGGACCTGATGCTGACCAACGTGATGATCTACTGGCTGACCGGAACGGCCGGGTCGTCGGCGCGGCTGTACCGCGAGTCGGCCCGCAGCTGGGGCAGGCAACCCGGGCTCGACGTGCCGATGGGCGTCGCGGTGTTCCCGCACGACATCGTGCTTCCCGTACGCCGCCTCGCCGAGCGCGACAACAACATCGTGCGCTGGACGGAGTTCGACCGGGGCGGGCACTTCGCGGCGATGGAGGAACCCGACCTCTTCGCCGAAGACGTCCTGGCGTTCTTCGCTTCACTCTAGAGTGAGCGCATGCTGAAACCCGATCCCGGCCGGCTGCTCGCCGTCGCCCGCGAAGAGGCTCTGCTCGGCAAGTCCGAGGGTGGGGTGCCGATCGGCGCGGCGTTGTTCACTGTGGACGGTGAGCTGCTCGGCCGGGGCCACAACCGGCGGGTCCAGGACGACGACCCGTCGATGCACGCCGAAACCGCGGCCTTCCGCAACGCGGGCAGGCGCCCGCACTACCGCGACACGGTGATGGTGACCACCCTCTCCCCCTGCTGGTATTGCAGCGGCCTGGTGCGGCAGTTCAGCATCTCTCACGTGGTGATCGGCGAGGCCCGCACCTTCTCCGGTGGCCACGACTGGCTGGCCGGGCTGGGTGTCGGCATCACGATCCTCGACGACCCCGCGTGCGTCACGCTGATGACGGAGTTCATCGAAGAGCGCCCGGATCTGTGGTTCGAGGACATTGGGGTCGAAACTTCCTGAGGAGCTGCCATGTCACCGTCCGTTCCGCTGATCGATCTGACGTCCTGGTTCGACGGGACCGGCCGCGAACGGGTGGCCGACGAGGTGGACCGCGCGCTGCGGGAGTCCGGCTTCCTGCTGATCACCGGGCACGGTGTGCCGGACGAGGTGCGCGCGCGGGCGCGGGAGTTCTTCGCGCTGCCCGCCGAGGTGAAGCGGCGGTACGCGGTGACGGTCGGCGGGCACGGCTGGCTGCCGCCGGGGGGTGGAGGCCAACGGGTACGCCGAGGGCGCCGAAACCCCGCCGGACCTCAAGGAGTCCTACTCGGCAGGCGCGGACGCCGCGGTCGGCGTGCCGGAGGTCGACGAGTTCTGGTTCCAGCCCAACGTGTGGCCGTCGGAGGTCCCGGAGTTCGCGGCCGCGTCACGCGCGTATATGACGCGGATGCGGGAGCTGTCGGACGAGCTGCTGACGGTGTTCGCGGCCGCGCTCGGCCTGGCGCCGGACCACTTCACCCGGCACACCGGGCACCCGACCTACACGTTCAACATCAACTGGTACCCGGCGCTGAACCGGGTCGGCGCGCCGGAGCCGGGGCAGTTCCGGATCGGGCCGCACACCGACTTCGGCACGGTGACGGTGCTGGACCGGCAGGCCCGGGTCGGCGGGCTGCAGGTCCGCACCAGTGACGGCGAGTGGGTGGACGCGCCGTTCGACCCGGCGGCGTTCACGGTGAACATCGGGGGCCTGATGGCCCGCTGGACGGGCGACCGGTGGCGCTCGACGCGGCACCGGGTGCTGCCGCCGTCGGCGGACGCGCCGGACGAGGACCTGGTGTCGCTCATCTTCTTCTACGAGACCGACCACGACGCGCGGATCGCCTCGCTCGCGCCGCCGCTGGGCCGCACGGCGTACCCGGAGGTCGTGGCGTCGGAGTACCTGCCCGGCAAGCTCGACGCGATCACCGTGGCCCCCTGACCCGAGCCCCCTGACCCCGGCGGGGCCAGGGGGGGGCGCCACGACGTCAGTTGCGGCCGTACTCCCCGCCGCAGTCACAGCAGTTGCCGCAGTTGCAGTTGCCCGGCTTCTCCATGGTGGTGTCCCTTCCGGTCGGAGGTGGTTCGCCGTCCTGGTCGCCGGGCGGTCCGGGATAGTTCCGCCGTTCACCCGATGGTGCAACACGGACGCAACATCGACTGCCTACGGTGCTGCCATGGCGACCACGACAGGGCGGCACACGGGCGAATACGGCGAAAAAGTCGTCGCGGTCGAACCGGGCGGCGTCGAACCGGTGGCGGCAGCCGACCGGCACGGCAGGCCGCGGCAGCTGTTCTGGACCTGGGCCTCGCCCAACCTGGAGTTCGCCACGATCTTCGTCGGCGTGCTGGCGGTGTCGGCGTTCGGGCTGAGTTTCGCACAGGCGGTCATCGCGGTCGCGATCGGCAACGGGCTGGGCGCGGTGTCGCACGGCGTGCTGTCGGCGCGCGGGCCGCGGTTCGGGGTGCCACAGATGGTGTTGAGCCGCCTGCCGTTCGGGTACCGCGGCAACGCGGTGCCCGCCGCGTTGATGTCGGTGACGGCGGGAATCGGCTGGTTCGCGGTCAACAGCGTCAGCGGGGCGTTCGCGCTGAACACGCTGACCGGGATGCCGGTGCTGTTGTGTCTGGTGATCGTGGTGGTGCTGCAGATCGGTATCGCGTTCTTCGGGCACAACCTGGTGCAGGCCTACGAACGCTGGATCTTCGGGGTGCTGGCGGTGGTGTTCGCGATCGGGGCGGTGGTCACGTTCGCGCAGGCGTCGCCGGGCGCGGTCGGCGGAACCGGCGGGGTGGGCGGGTTCCTGCTGACGGTGGGCGCGGCGTTCGGGTACACCGCGGGCTGGAACCCCTACGCGGCGGACTACACGCGGTACCTGCCGGAATCGGTGAGCGGCCGGGCGGTCGGCTGGGCCGCGGGCAGCGGCTTGTTCGTGGCGACGACGGTGCTGACGGCGACGGGCGCGGCGTCGGCCACGCTGGGCGGCGGGGACGGCAGCCCGACGGAGGCATTCACCGGGCACATGCCGGGGTGGCTGTCCGCGCTGACGCTGCTGGCGATCGCGCTCGGGGCGGTGGCCGCGAACGCGCTGACCGTCTACTCCGGAGCGCTCGCGTTCCTCACGCTGGGTGTGGAGCTGCCGCTCGCGTGGCGGCGGGCGATGGTGGCGGTCGCGTTCGGCGTCGTCGGGTTCGTGCTGGCGTGGCTGGGGCTCGCCGACGCCGGGACGGCCTACGAGCACTTCCTGCTGGTGATCGCGTACTGGGTGAGCCCGTGGCTGGGTGTCGTGTTCGCCGATCAGCTGATGCGGCGCGGGCGGGCCGGGCTGGCGCGCCTGCTGCCGGACACCGCGCGGTGGGGCTGGCAGGGGCTGGCGGCGTTCCTGGTCGCGGCGGTGGTGTCGATCGCGTTGTTCGCGAACCAGACGCTGTACGCCGGCCCGGTGCCGCGGGCGGTGCCGGAGGTGGGCGACGTGACGTGCTTCGTCGGGTTCGCGCTGGCGGCCGGGTTGTACGCGGCGGTGGGCCGCCGCTGGGTGCGGGGCTGAGGCTCACCAGCGGTCCCAGTGCAGGACTTCGCGCCGGTCGATGCGCGGCGCGGGCCGGAATTCGGTGCCGAGTGTGAAGGCGAGCGGCACGAGCGCGGCCAGCATGACCTCGTCGTGCGGAACGCCGAGGGCGGCGGCGAGTTCCTTCTCCAGCGGCGCGTGCGCAGTGGTCCAGACCGTTCCGAGGCCGCGGTTGCGCGCGGCGAGCATGAAGCTCCAGACGGCGGGCAGGATCGAGCCCCACGTCATCGCCTGGTCCAGCACCGGCGCGTGGTCGGTGCGGCCCTCCACGGAGGGGATCACGAACGCAGGCACCCGGTGGATGTTGTTTTAGCGGCACTGGGCGCCCTCGCCAATGCGCCGCATCGATCCGGGATGGGCCGTCATGCGGCGCGCTGGGCCTTCCCCGTGACGACCAGGAAGTGCCAGCGCTGGCGGTTGCGTCCGGTCGGGGCCTGGGTGGCGAGGTCGACGCACTCCTCGATGAGGTGGCGCGGCACGGGCCGGGTGAAGTCGAGGCGCTTGCGCACGGCGCGAGTGGTGGACAGGACGTCGTCGGCGGTCAGACCTAGTGTCATCGGCGTCTCCCCGATCGTCTGTAAGCAGATTGTTTGCAACCATACGGTTGCGATTGATCTGCTGTCAAACAATTGGCGAGCAGACGATTCGTGGTAGTGTCCGCGTCATGGCGGCCAGATCAGAGGAGTCCTACTTCCCGCGGCTCGCGGCGGAACGGCTCGACATCGCGCTGTGCCGCGCGTCGGCGTCGGTGGCACGGGCGGCGGAGAAGGCCGCGGGCGAGCAGGGACTGGGGGTCGGGCAGCACCTGGTGCTGAAGATGCTCGCGGCGGTGGGGCCGTGTTCGCAGCAGGTGCTGAGCGAGGAACTGCGGATCGACCGCAGCGTGATGGTCGGCATCGCCGACGACCTGGAGAAGGCCGGCCAGGTCCGGCGGGAGCGGGATCCACGGGACCGGCGGGCGTACGCGGTGACGATCACCGCCGCCGGGCGGCAGGCGCTGGCGAAAGCCGAGGCGGCGACGCCCGGGTTCCTGGACCGGACGTTCGCGGCGCTGTCCGCGGGGGAACGCGATCAGCTGGCGGCGCTGCTCGGGAAGCTGCTGGCCGCGGACTGACCGCGGCGCCGATCACACAGGACCGGCGTCGTTGACTCGGCGCCGGACTTCCTGGGGGCGCCGCGCGGCGGTGATCAGCCGGCCGGGGCGCCCCAAGGCGGCCCCGGTGTCGCGGCTCCCACGCGGCGATGATCAGCTGGCCAGAGCGCCGCAAAGGCGCCCCGGCGTCGCGGCTCGAGTCAGGCAAAGTGGCCAACAGCCCGCGCCAGCACAGCCCGGCCAGCGTCAGTCAGCACCAGGCACCAGCGCAACCCGGCACCACGCGGCGGCGATCAGCCGACAGGCGCCCCGGCGTCGCGGCTGGGATCAGGCGACGTGGCCGACGGCGGGCGCCAGCACGGCCCGGCCGGCCTCGGTCAGCACCGCGGGCACCAGGCGCTCCCCGTCGCCGTCCGGGCGGATGTAGCCGCCGTGGGCGAGGGCGTGCGCGGCCATCTGGTCGCAGCAGGCGACTCCGTCGATGAAAAGGTCCGGTTCGACGCTGGACGACATCACGGCGCGGCCCTGGGCCACCGCTCGCAGCATCGCCATCGCCCGATGGGACAACTCTTCACCTGTACCGGACACCGGGATCTACCCCCTTGCGTCGTCACCTGCTGTTGCCTCTGTTATCGCACACTGGTCCATTAGTGTTAACGACCGGTCCCGCGACACGCCGTCAACCACCCACTGCGGTGACTTCCGGCTCGGGCAGGGCGGGGCCGAGGACGCGCGCCCACTGGCGGATGATCCGGCGCCGCCGGGAGGTGTCGTCGGCGAGGAGGTTCGCCAGGCCCAGCCCGCGGGCCAGGTCGAGGGTCGACTGGACCAGCTCCCGCACCCCGGGCCGCGCCTCGTCGACCCCCAGCAGGTCGACCGCCAGCCGGTGCGCCTCCCGGCCGACCTTGGCCTGCAGCGGCACCAGCACCGCCCGCAGCGACTCGTCGCTGGACGCCGCCACCCACAGGTGCAGCGCGGCGCGGAACATGGGGCCGGTGTAGAGGTTGAGCAGCATGTCGACGACCGGTTCGATGCGGGACCGCCCGGACGGCAGCCCCTCGGCGCCGCGCCGCATCTCGGCGATCTGCACCTCGCCGACGTACTCGACCGCGGCCGTGACGAGGTCCTCCCGCGCCGGGAAGTGGTGCTGGGCGGCCCCGCGCGAGACCCCGGCGCGCTGCGCGATGAGCGCGACGGTGGTGCCGGCCCACCCGACCTCGCCGATGCAGTCCACGGCTGCCTCGATGAGCTTGCGGCGGGTGGTCCGGCTGCGCTCCTGGCGGGGCTCCGGCACGGGTCTTCCTCCTAGTACGACTTCGGGAGACCCAGGGAGTGCTGGGCGACGAAGTTGAGCACCATCTCGCGGCTGACCGGGGCGATCCGGCCGACGCGAACGGCCCCGAGCAGCGTACCCAGCCCGTATTCGGACGCCATGCCGTTGCCGCCGTGGGTCTGGATCGCCTGGTCGACCGCCTTGATCGCGACCTCGGCGCCGGCGTACTTGGCCATGTTCGCCGCCTCGCCCGCCCCGAAGTCGTCGCCGGAGTCGTACAGCGCGGCGGCCTTCTGGGTCATCAGCTTGGCCAGCTCGAGCTCGATCTTGACCTGCGCCAGCGGGTGCGCGATGCCCTGGTGGGTGCCGATCGGCGCGCCCCACACGCTGCGCTCCTTGGCGTACGCCACGCCTTTGTCCAGGGCGTATCGGGCGATGCCGATGGAGAACGACGCGCCCATGATCCGCTCCGGGTTGAGCCCGGCGAACAGTTGCGCCAGCGCCGCGTCCTCGGACCCGACGAGCGCCTCGGCGGGCAGCCGGACGTCGTCGAGGAACAGGCCGAACTGCTTGTCGGCCGAGACGAGGTCCATCTCGATCTGCTTGTACTCGAACCCGGGCGTGCCGGTGGGGACGATGAACAGCGCCGGCTTCAGCTTGCCGGTCTTGGCGTCCTCGGTGCGCCCGACCACGAGCACCGCGTCGGCCTCGTCGACGCCGGAGATGAACACCTTGCGCCCGTTGAGGATCCAGTCGGCGCCGTCCCTGCGAGCCGTCGTCTTGAGACGGTGCGAATTGGACCCGGCGTCGGGTTCGGTGATGGCGAAGGACATCCGCACCTCGCCGGTGGCGAACCGGGGCAGCCACGAGCGCTTCTGCTCGTCGGTGCCGTACCGGGCGATCACGGTGGCGCAGATCGCCGGGGACACCACCATCAGCAGCATCGGCGTGCCCGCGGCGCAGAACTCCTCGCACACCGCCGCGAGGTCGCCGATCCCGGCGCCACCGCCGCCGTACTCCTCGGGCACCGACACGCCGAGGTAGCCCAGCCGCCCGGCCTCGTTCCACAGGTCGCTGGTGTGGCCGCCGCTGCGCGCGACCTTCACGTAGTACTCGTGCCCGTAGGCGCGGGCCAGGTCGCCGACCGCCTTGCGCAGCGCGATCCGCTCTTCGGACTCGACGAAATTCATGCTTGCTCCTTCGGCGTGACGACGGCGAGAACGGTGCCCGGTTCGACCTGCTGCCCCACCGTCACGCGCAGGTCGGTGACCTCGCCGTCGGCGGGCGCGGTGATCCGGTGTTCCATCTTCATGGCTTCCAGCCACAGCAGGGGGTCGCCCGCGGTGACGGTGTCCCCGGCCGCGACGGCGATCCGCAGCACGGTGCCCGGCATCGGCGCGACCAGCGAACCCGCGGCGAGCGCGGCGTCCGGGTCGGTGAACCGAGGCACCGGGACGAGGTCGACGGCGCCAAGCGCGGAGTCGACGCACACCAGCCCGGGGTACCGGCCGACGAGGAACACGCGCCGGACGCCGTCGACGTCGAGCACCACCCGGTCCGGGGTGACCTCCACGACTTCCGCGTCGTCCAGGCGGAGCCCGGGACGGTAGGTGACCCCGACCTCGGTGTCACCGGCGAGGTAGCGCTTGCGCAGCGGAGCGGAGGCCACATTGCGCCACCCGGCGGGCAGCCTGCCGAGGGTCCGCGCCGACACCCGGTTCGCGGCGGCCTCGGCCAGCGCCGCCGCGGTCGCCGACCACCGCACGCCGGCGGCGTCCGCGGCGGGCCGGGACAGGACGTCCAGCCCGTGCCGGTCCAGGAATGCCGTGTCGGTCTTGCCCGCCAGGAACTCCTCGTGCCGGAGCACGTTGACCAGCAGGTCGCGGTTGGTGCGCAACCCGTGGATGCGTGCGCCGGCCAGTGCCCGCGCCAGCCGCCGGGCCGCTTCGGCGCGCGTCGGGGCCCAGGCGATCACCTTGGCGAGCATCGGGTCGTAGTGCACGCCCACGACGGAACCGTCCACCACACCCGCGTCCAGCCGCAGCCCGGCCGCGCCGCCGAGAGCGAATTCGGTGTCCACACCCGGGATCTCGAACCGGTGCAGCGTGCCGCTCTGCGGCTGCCACCCGGCGGCCGGGTCCTCGGCGTACAGCCGCACCTCGATCGCGTGCCCCCGCGACACGGGCGGCTCGGCTGGCAGCCGCTCGCCCTCGGCGATCCGGATCTGCAGAGCCACCAGGTCCAGGCCGGTGACGCATTCGGTGACCGGGTGCTCGACCTGCAGGCGCGTGTTCATCTCCAGGAAGTAGAACCGCCCGTCCGATGTGGCGAGGAACTCGACAGTGCCCGCGCCGACGTAGTCGATCGCCTTCGCGGCCTTGCGCGCGGCGTCGAACAACTCGGCCCGCATCGCGTCGTCGACCAGGGGCGACGGCGCCTCTTCGACGACCTTCTGGTGCCGCCGCTGGATCGAGCACTCCCGCTCCCCCAGCGCCCACACCGTGCCGTGGATGTCGGCGAGCACCTGCACCTCGATGTGCCGCCCGGTCTCCAGGTACCGCTCGCAGAACACCGTCGGGTCACCGAACGCCGACGCGGCCTCCGCGCTCGCGCTCTGCACGGCCTCGGCGAGTTCACCGAGCGTCCGCACCACGCGCATCCCGCGTCCACCGCCACCGGCGGATGCCTTGACCAGCACCGGAAGATCGTCCTCGGTGACCACGGATGGGTCCAGTTCGGACAGCACCGGCACCCCGGCGGCGTCCATCAGGCGCTTGGACTCCACTTTGGAGCCCATGGTCTCGATCGCGGACGGCGGCGGGCCGATCCAGGTGAGGCCGGCGTCGATCACCGCCCGCGCGAACCCGGCGTTCTCGGACAGGAACCCGTAGCCGGGGTGGACGGCGTCCGCGCCCGCCGAGCGTGCCGCCTCGACCAGCAGGTCGGCGCGCAGGTAGGTCTCAGCAGGCGTGCTGCCGGGCAGCCGTACCGCCGCGTCCGCCTCCGCCACGTGCGGGGAGGCTGCGTCGGCGTCGGAGAACACGGCCGTCCGGGCGATGCCCAAAGCCGAGCAGGTGCGGAACACGCGGCGGGCGATCTCCCCGCGGTTGGCGACCAGAACGTTGTCGATCACGTCACTCACATCCGGAAGACGCCGAAGCCGTCGGCGCCCCTGATCGGTCCATTGTGGATGGCGGACAGGCACAGCCCGAGTACGGTCCGGGTGTCCCGCGGGTCGATGATGCCGTCGTCGTAGAGCATGCCGGACAGGAACATCGGCAGCGACTCGGCCTCGATCTGCTGCTCGACCATCGCGCGCATCGCGGCGTCGGCGTCCTCGTCGTAGGGCTGGCCGCGTCCGGCCGCGGCCTGCCGGGCCACGATCGACAGCACACCGGCCAGCTGCGCCGGCCCCATCACCGCCGACTTCGCACTGGGCCAGGCGAACAGGAACCGCGGCCCGTACGCCCGCCCGCACATGCCGTAGTGCCCGGCGCCGTAGGACGCGCCCATCAGCACGGACAGGTGCGGGACCTTCGAGTTGGACACCGCGTTGATCATCATCGCGCCGTGCTTGATGATGCCGCCCTGCTCGTACTCCTTACCGACCATGTAGCCGGTGGTGTTGTGCAGGAACAGCAGCGGCGTGTCG
Organism: Amycolatopsis methanolica 239; assembly: GCF_000739085.1. NCBI lineage: Bacteria > Bacillati > Actinomycetota > Actinomycetes > Pseudonocardiales > Pseudonocardiaceae > Amycolatopsis > Amycolatopsis methanolica. The sequence continues at coordinate 4,169,156 of NZ_CP009110.1, forward strand.
GTCTGGTTGGCCAGCTGGATGAACTGCGTCGCCTTCTGCGACTCCTCGCTGAACAGCACGCCCTGCGCGTTGGCGAGGATGCCGACCGGGTAGCCGTGCAGGCTCGCCCAGCCGGTGACGAGGCTGGTGCCGTAGAGCGGCTTGAACTCGTCGAAGTCGGAGCCGTCGACGACGCGCGCGATCACCTCGCGCGGGTCGAACGGGACCTTCAGGTCCGCGGGCACGATGCCGAGCAGGTCCTCGGCGTCCAGCAGCGGCTCGTCGTAGTCCGGTTTCGGGGACGGCCCCTGCTTGTGCCAGTTCAGCCGCTTGACGATGCTGCGGCCGATGCGGATCGCGTCCTGCTCGTCGTGCGCGAGGTAGTCGGCCAGGCCCGAGGTGCGCGCGTGCATCTCCGCGCCGCCCAGCGACTCGTCGTCGGACTCCTCCCCCGTCGCCATCTTGACCAGCGGCGGGCCGCCGAGGAACACCTTCGCGCGTTCCTTGACCATCACGACGTAGTCGGACATGCCGGGCAGGTAGGCGCCGCCCGCGGTGGAGTTGCCGAACACCAGCGCGATGGTGGGGATGCGCTCGGCCGAGGAGTTCGTCAGGTTGCGGAAGGTGCGCCCGCCCGGGATGAAGATCTCCTTCTGGGTGGGCAGGTCCGCGCCGCCGGACTCGACCAGGTTGATCGTCGGCAGCCGGTTCTCCGCCGCGATCTCCGCCGCCCGCAGGCTCTTCTTCAGCGTGGCCGGGTTGCTGGCGCCGCCCTTCACCGTCGGGTCGTTGGCGACGATCATGCACTCGACGCCTTCCACGACGCCGATGCCGCTGACCACGCTGCCGCCGACGGTGTAGTCGGTGCCCCACGCGGCCAGCGGCGAGAGTTCGAGGAACGGGGAGTCCTCGTCGATCAGCAGCTCGATCCGCTCGCGCGCGAGCAGCTTGCCGCGCTTGCGGTGGCGCGCCACGTACTTCTCGCCGCCACCCGCGATCGCCTTCGCGTGCTCGGCCTCGAGTTCGGCGAGCTTGGCCGCCATCGCCTCCCGGTTGGCCGCGAACTCCGCGCTCCCTGTGTCCACTCCGGACCGGATCACGCTCAAGCCGTGTACCCCAATCGTTTCGCCGCGAGACCCGCCAGGATCTCATTGGTGCCGCCGCCAATGCCGAGGATGCGGACATCGCGGTAGTGCCGTTCCACTTCGGACTCCCGCAGGTAGCCGAGGCCGCCGTGCAGCTGGACCGCCTCGTTGACCACCCACTCGGCCGTCTCGACCGCGGTGTTCTTCGCGAAGCAGGCCTCCGCGATGACCTCCTCACCGGCGACGAACCGCTGCGCGACGTGCCGGGTGTAGACGCGGGCGAGGTCGATCCGCCGGGCCATCTCCACGAGCTTGTGCTGCACCAGCTGGCGGGAGATCAGCGGACGGCCGAACGTCTCCCGCACGCGGCACCACTCCAGCGTCAGGTCCAGCGCGCGCTGGGCGGTCGCGTAGCCCTGCACCGCGAGCGAGAGCCGCTCGGTGACGAAGTGGGTCGCGATCTGGATGAACCCGGTGTTCTCCTCGCCGACCAGGTTCGTCACGGGCACCCGGGCGTCCGCGAACGACAACTCGGCGGTGTCCGAGCAGTGCCAGCCCATCTTCGCCAGCTTGCGACTGACCGTGAACCCCGGCGTGCCGCGCTCGATCACCAGCAGCGAGACCCCGTGGGCGCCCGGGCCGCCGGTGCGGACCGCGGTGGTCACGAAGTCGGCGCGGGTGCCGGAGGTGATGTAGGTCTTGGCGCCGTTGACGACGTAGTGGTCGCCGTCACGGCGCGCGGTCGTGCGGATGCCGGCGACGTCGGAGCCGCCGTCGGGCTCGGTGATCGCCAGCGACCCGATGAGGCGGCCCTCGATCGTCGGCCGCGCCCAGCGTTCGATCTGCTCGGGGTCGCCCGCGGTGACGATGTGCGGCAGTGCGATGCCGTTGGTGAACAGCGACGCGATCAGCCCGCCCGAGCCGCCCGCGTACAGGATCTCCTCGGTGACGGTCATGGCGTCCAGGAAGTCGCCGCCACCGCCGCCGGCGCTCTCCGGGAACGACACCCCGAGCAGGCCGATCTCGCCTGCCTTGCGGTGCAGGTCGCGCGGCAGCTCGCCGGCGCGCTCCCACTCGTCCAGGTGCGGCAGCACCTCCGCCTCGACGAACCGGCGCACGGTCTTGCGCAGCGCGGTCCGCTCGGGCGTGGCGAACGGGTCGGTCACAGCAGCACCTCCGGGATGTCGGCGTGGCGCGAGCGCAGCCACTCGCCGAGCGCCTTGGCCTGCGGGTCGAACCGGGCCTGCGCCGCGACGCCCTGGCCGAGCAGGCCTTCGACGACGAAGTTGAGCGCACGCAGGTTGGTCAGCGCGTACCGGCGGACGGTGAGGTCCGCGGTTTCCGGCAGCAGCCGCTGGAACTCCTCGACGGTCAGGTGGTGCGCGAGCCAGCGCCACGCGTCGTCGGAGCGTGCCCACACGCCGAGGTTGGCGTCGCCGCCCTTGTCGCCGCTGCGGGCGCCGAGGATCGTGCCCAGCGGCACGCGCCGGGCCGGCCCGGCGGGCAGCGGTTCCGGTAGTTCCGGCTCGTCCACTTCGGACAGCGGAAGCGTGTCGGCCGCGGGCGCGATGTCCACCCGGGACCCGTCGGGAAGGACGGCCACGTGCGGCACCTCGGCGGCGTCCACGTAGGCCGCGGTGTAGACGCCGTAGGGCGAGGCGTCCGAGGGCGGCGCGGTGACGTGGAAACCGGGGTAGCTGGCCAGCGCCAGTTCGATCGCCGCGCCGCTGAACGCGCGCCCGGCCACCTTGGGGTCGGCGTCCTTGACCGCGCAGTGCAGCAACGCGCTGGCGCGCTGCTCGGTGTCGGCGTCCTCGTGGTCGGTGCGGGCCAGCGTCCAGCGGATCTCGGCGGGCGGCCGGTCCTTGAGCGCGTCTTCGAGCTGGTCGCGCACCAGCGCCGCCTTGGCCTCGATGTCCAGTCCGGTCAGCACGAACGTGGTCTCGTTGCGGAAGCCGCCGAGGGTGTTCAGGCAGACCTTGAGCGTCGGTGGTGGCGCCTCGCCGCGGGTGCCGGAGATCCGCACCCGGTCTGGGCCGTCCTCGGTCAGCGTCAGCGTGTCGAACCGGGCGGTGACGTCCGGCCCGGCGTAGCGGGCGCCGGCGATCTCGTACAGCAGCTGGGCGGTGACGGTGCCCGCGGTCACCGCTCCCCCGGTGCCCGGGTGCTTGGTGATCACACTGGAGCCGTCGGCGGCGATCTCCGCGATCGGGAAGCCGGGGGTGCCGGTGTCGTGTTCGGTGAAGAACGCGTAGTTGCCGCCGGTGGCCTGGGCGCCGCATTCGATGACGTGCCCGGCGGCGACCGCCCCGGCAAGGGCGTCGTAGTCGTCGCGGGCCCACCCGAAGTGCGCGGCGGCCGGGCCGACGACCAGCGAGGCGTCCGTGACGCGGCCGGTGACGACCACGTCCGCGCCGCGCTCCAGGCACGCGGCGATGCCCCACGCGCCGAGGTAGGCGTTGGCGGTCAGCGGTTTCCCGAGCCCCAGCTCGTCCACTCTGGACAGCAGGTCGTCGCCCTCGACGTGGGCCACGGCGATGTCCAGACCCAGCTCCCCGGCCAGCTCGCGGATCGCAGCGGCCAGTCCGGCCGGGTTGAGGCCGCCCGCGTTGGTGACGATCTGGACGCCGTTCTCCTTGGCCAGCGCGAGGTTGTCCGCCATCTGGCGCTGGAAGGTCTTGGCGTAGCCGCGGCTGGGGTCCTTGAGCCGGTCGCGGCCGAGGATCAGCATGGTCAGCTCGGCGAGGTAGTCCCCGGTCAGCACGTCCAGCGGGCCGCCGGTGAGCATCTCGCGCACGGCGGAGAACCGGTCGCCGTAGAACCCGGAGGCGTTGCCGATGCGCAGCACGTCGCTCATGCGAACTGCCCCGCCTTCCGGCCCGCGCCGGGCGGCCCGGCGAAGGCCTGCGCGATCTCCAGCCACTTCTCGGCGTCCGGCCCGATGGCGACGACGTCGGTGTCGGCCGGGTGCCGCCGCTGCGTGACGACGAGGCAGAACCCGAGCGCGGACCCGGCGACGCGCTGCGCCGCGTCCGCCGGGCCGAACGCCCACTCCTCACCATCCACACCGGACAGCTCGACACGGAACTCCTCTGCGGGCGCCGCGAGTCCGTGCACCGAGAACGCGAAGTTGCGGGTGCGCACGCCGAACCGCGCGATCTGCCACAGCCGCCGCGTCGGCTCCCTCCGCAGGCCGAGCGCGTCGTACACGTCCTGCGCGTGGGCCCAGGTTTCCATCAGCCGTGCGGTCGCCATGGACGCGGCGCTCATCGGCGGCCCATACCACGGCAGCTTCTGCCCGTCGGGCACGCGCGCCAGTTCGCGAGCCAGCTCGTCGCGCCCGGACCGCCACATCGCCAGCAGCTCGTCACGTGGTTTCGTGGCCAGTTGCCGCGCGCCCTGGTCGACGAAGTCGTCCCCCGCGGCCAGCGCCAGCTGCACTTCGGCCGGGAACTCGTCCGGGGTGCGCACCGCGATCAGCGACTTGGCGTCGGTCCACGCGAGGTGCGCGATCTGGTGCGCGATCGTCCAGCCCTTCGCCGGGGTCGGGGTCGACCACTTCGCCTCGCTCACCAGGTCGTCGAGCTCCCGGCTCTCGTCGGCCAGGTCCCGCAGGATCGGTCCGGGGTCCGCCACGCCATCCGCCTCCTCGCGCACGCTTCGCGCCGAGCCTGGCACCACTCCGCGGAAAAATCAAGCACGCTTGATTGTTTTGGCTAGCACGCCACGCCGACACGCCCGCATCTTGGGGTGTCTGGACATAGCGACCCCAAGATGTAGTCTTCGATCACCGGCAGGGTCCGACGGCTGGGGAAGCGAGCGCGGGCCCGTCCGGTACGAGTCGTGCCCACCCCCAGCACGCCGGCGCCCAAGCCGGTGTGCCGATGAAACGCGCCCGAAAACGGAGTGATGCATGTCTGTGGAAACCTCCCCGGCGCCGGCAGCCACGCTGCGGGTGATCCGCCGGGACGGCGAGGCGTCGCCGTTCGACGCGAGCCGGATCTCCGTCGCGCTGACCAAGGCCTTCCTCGCGGCCGAGGGCGACGGGGCCGCCGCGTCGTCGCGGATCCACCACGTCGTGGCCGAGCTGACCGCGCAGGTCGAGGCCTCACTACGCCGCCACGCCACCGGTGACGCCGTGCACCTGGAGCAGATCCAGGACCTGGTGGAGCTGGCGCTGATGCGCGGCGGCCACCACAAGGTCGCCCGCGCATACGTGCTCTACCGCGAGGAGCACGCCAAGGCCCGCGAGACCACGCCGCCACCAGCGGCGATCCGGGTCACGCACCCGGACGGCGAGCTGCGCCCGCTGGACCGCGAGCGCATCGCCCGCGTCGTCGGCGAGGCGGTCGCCGGGATCGCCGACGTCGCGGCCGAGCCCGTGCTGGCCGAGGCCGAGCGCAACCTTTACGACGGAATCAGCGCCGACGAGCTGGCCCTGGCGCTGATCATGGCCGCCCGCACGCTGGTCGAGCGGGAGCCGAACTACTCGGCCGTCACCGCCCGCCTGCTGCTGGACAAGCTGCGTGGCGAGGCGCTGAGCCACCTCGCGGGCGAGCCACGCCAGGCGTCGCAGGCCGAGCTGGACTACCCCGCCTACTTCCGCGGCTACCTGCGCCACGCGATCGAGCTGGAGCTGGTGGACCCGGAACTGGCCCGCTTCGACCTGGACAAGGTCACCGCCGCGATCCGCCCGGAGCGCGACCTGGACTTCGGCTTCCTCGGGCTGCAGACCCTCTACGACCGGTACTTCCTGCACGAGCAGGGCACCCGGTTCGAGCTGCCGCAGGCGTTCTTCCTGCGGGTGGCGATGGGCCTGGCCCTGCGGGAGGACGACCGCGAGGCCCGTGCCGTGGAGTTCTACGACCTGCTGTCCAGCTTCGACTTCATGGCCTCCACGCCGACGCTGTTCAACTCCGGCACCACCCGGGCGCAGCTGTCGTCGTGCTTCCTCACCACGGTCGAGGACAGCCTGGACGCGATCTTCCAGTCCTACAAGAACAACGCGCTGCTGGCGAAGTACTCCGGCGGGCTGGGCAACGACTGGACCCCGGTGCGCGGCCTCGGCGCCCACATCAAGGGCACCAACGGCACCTCTCAGGGCGTGGTGCCGTTCCTGAAGATCGCCAACGACACGGCGGTCGCGGTCAACCAGGGCGGCAAGCGCAAGGGCGCGGCGTGCGCGTACCTGGAGACCTGGCACATCGACGTCGAGGAGTTCCTCGACCTGCGCAAGAACACCGGCGACGACCGGCGCCGCACCCACGACATGAACACCGCCAACTGGGTGCCCGACGAGTTCCTGCGCCGCGTCGAGGCCGACGCGCAGTGGACGCTGTTCTCCCCTGACGAGACCCCGGACCTGCACGACCTCTACGGCAACGCGTTCGCCCAGCGCTACCGCGAGTACGAAGCCGCGGCGGACCGCGGCGAGATCCGCGTGTTCCGCCGGGTGCGGGCGGTCGAGCTGTGGCGGCGGATGCTGACCATGCTGTTCGAGACCGGGCACCCGTGGATCACCTTCAAGGACCCGTGCAACCTGCGCTCGCCGCAGCAGCACGCGGGCGTGGTGCACTCGTCCAACCTGTGCACCGAGATCACGCTGAACACCAGCGCCGACGAGGTCGCGGTGTGCAACCTCGGCTCGGTCAACCTGGCCCGGCACGTCACGGCCGACGGCCTGGACACCGCGAAGCTGGAGCGCACGGTGCGCACGGCGGTGCGGATGCTGGACAACGTCGTGGACATCAACTTCTACACGATCCCGGAGGCGCGCCGGTCCAACCTGCGGCACCGCCCGGTCGGGCTGGGGCTGATGGGCTACCAGGACGCGCTGTTCACGCTCGACCTGCCGGTGGACAGCCCGGAGGCGGTGGAGTTCGCCGACCGCAGCATGGAGCACCTGAGCTACCACGCGATCGCGGCGTCCGCGCAGCTCGCCCAGGAGCGGGGCGCCTACGAGACGTTCGAGGGCTCGCTGTGGAGCCAGGGCGTGCTGCCGCTGGACTCGCTGCGGCTGCTGGCCGAGGCGCGCCAGGGTGACGCGCTGGACGTCGATTCGTCGTCCACTCTGGACTGGGACGCGCTGCGTGAGGTGGTGCGCGGCGGGATGCGCAACTCCAACGTGATGGCGATCGCGCCGACCGCGACGATCTCCAACATCTGCGGGGTCGGGCAGTCGATCGAGCCGCTGTTCCAGAACCTCTACGTCAAGTCGAACATGTCCGGCGACTTCACCGTGGTCAACCCGCACCTGGTCGCGGCGCTGAAGGAGCGCGGGCTGTGGGACGAGGCGATGGTGGCCGACCTGAAGTACTTCGACGGCAGCCTGGCGCAGATCGACCGGGTGCCGGCCGACCTGAAGCGGCTCTACGCGACCGCGTTCGAGATCGACAGCCGCTGGCTGGTGGACGCGGCGTCGCGCCGGCAGAAGTGGATCGACCAGGCCCAGTCGCTCAACCTCTACATCGCCGCGCCGAGCGGCCGCAAACTCGACGAGCTGTACCGGTACGCCTGGCGCAAGGGCCTGAAGACGACCTACTACCTGCGTGCCAAGGCCGCGACAAGCGTGGAGAAGAGCACCCTGCGCGGCACGGACGGCAAGCTCAACGCGGTGCCCGCCGTGCCCACCGCCGTGCCGGAGCCCGAGTTCGCCGCGTGCCGGATCGACGACCCCGATTGCGAGGCCTGCCAGTGAGCACCGTGGAAACCGACGCGACCGGGCTGGGTGCGATCAGCCGCGGCGCGGACCGCGTCAGCGTCGACGACAAGGCGATGATCAACGCCCGCGCCGACGTCAACCAGCTGCTGCCGCTGAAGTACCACTGGGCGTGGGAGAAGTACCTGGCCGGCTGCACGAACCACTGGATGCCCACCGAGGTGGCGATGCAGGCCGACATCGCGCTGTGGAAGTCGCCGGACGGGCTGACCGAGGACGAGCGGCGCATGGTCAAGCGCAACCTCGGGTTCTTCGCCACGGCCGAGTCGCTGGTGGCGAACAACCTGGTGCTGGCGGTGTACCGGCAGATCACCAACCCGGAGTGCCGTCAGTACCTGCTGCGCCAGGCGTTCGAGGAGGCCGTGCACACGCACACCTTCCAGTACATCTGCGAGAGCCTGGGCCTGGACGAGGGCGAGCTGTTCAACGCCTACCGCGAGGTCCCGTCGATCACCGACAAGGACGCGTGGGCGCTGAAGTACACGCGGAACCTGGAGAACCCGGACTTCGCGACCGGCACGGCGGCCGCCGACCAGCACTTCCTGCGTGACCTCGTGGCGTTCTACGTGGTGTTCGAGGGCATGTGGTTCTACACCGGGTTCGCGCAGATCCTGTCGCTGGGGCGGCGCAACAAGATGGTGGGGATCGCCGAGCAGTTCCAGTACATCCTGCGCGACGAGTCGATCCACCTGAACTTCGGCATCGACTGCATCAACCAGATCAAGATCGAGAACCCGCACCTGTGGTCGCCGGAGTTCCAGGCCGAGGTGCGGCAGATGTTGACCGAGGCGTGCGAGCTGGAGGTCGCCTACGCGCGGGACACGATGCCGCGCGGGATGCTCGGGCTGTCGGCGGCGCTGTGCGAGCAGTACCTGCGCTTCATCACCGACCGGCGCGCCCAGCAGCTCGGACTGGCCCCGATCTTCGGCGAGAACGAGAACCCGTTCCCGTGGATGTCGGAGGCGATGGACCTGCGCAAGGAGAAGAACTTCTTCGAGACGCGGGTGACCGAGTACCAGACGGGCGGGTCACTCGCCTGGGACTGAGCGCTCGCTAAATTTCACCCTTGCCGGGAGAGGGGGTGGTGCGGGACTGTGGTGATCAGCCACGTTTTCGCAAGGAGGCGCGATCGTGACCAGTGCCGTCGTCAGGGCGTTCCGGGAACGTGTTCCACCCCTGACCGCCATCCCCCTCCCCCGGGCCGTCGACCGCCGCCTGATGGACCAGCGGTGGCCGGTGCGGGAGCTCGCCACGCCACCCCCGGGCAGCGGGTTGTCGCCGATCGTGGGTGACGCGGGGGCGCCGATCGTCGGGCACGCCATCGAGTCGATGCGGTTCGGGCTGGACTTCGCGCTGCACCGCTTCGAAAAGTACGGGCCGGTGTCGTGGATGGGGGCGTTCGGGCAGCGGATCGTCGTGCTGGCCGGGCCGGACGCCACCCAGACCGCGCTGGTGAACAAGGACAAGGCGTTCTCGCAGGAGGGCTGGCAGTTCTTCATCGAGCGGTTCTTCCACCGCGGGCTGATGCTGCTGGACTTCGAGGAGCACCATCTGCACCGGCGGATCATGCAGGAGGCGTTCACGCGGGACAAGCTCGCCGGCTACATGCGGCAGGCGGCGCCGGTCCTGCGATCCGGTGTGGCAGCCTGGGCGGGTGCCGAGCGGCCGCGGTTGTACTGGCTGCTGAAGAGGCTGACGCTGGACGTCGCGTCGCGGGTGTTCATGGACATGCCGCCGGGCGCGGACGCCGACGCGATCAACCAGGCGTTCGTGGGCACGGTCCGGGCGGCGACGGCGCTGGTGCGGGTGCCGGTGCCGGGCGGCCGGTGGGCGGCGGGCCTGCACGGGCGGCGGGTCCTGGAGCGGTACTTCGCGGAGAAGCTGCCGTCGAAGCGGCGCAGCGAGGGCGCGGACCTGTTCTCGGCGCTGTGCCACGCGCGCGGCGACGACGGGGCCGAGTTCACCGACGACGACGTCGTGAACCACATGATCTTCCTGATGATGGCGGCCCACGACACGGCGACGATCACCAGTTCGGCGGTGGCCTACCACCTGGCGAAGCACTCTTCCTGGCAGGAGCGGGCGCGGGAGGAGTCGCTCGCGCTGGGTGACGAGCTGCCGGACCTCGAGGCGCTGGCGAAGCTGACCACGCTGGACCTGGTGATCAAGGAGGCGCTGCGGCTGACCGCGCCGGTGCCGTCGCTGCCGCGCAAGACGGTGAAGGACACGGAGGTGCTGGGCCACTACATCCCGGCCGGCACGATGTGCAGCGTCTCGCCGAACACCAACCACTACTCGCCGGACCACTGGACGAACCCGCGGGCGTTCGACCCCGAGCGGTTCGCGGAAGGCAGGCGGGAGGACAAGTCGCACCGGTTCGCGTGGATGCCCTTCGGCGGTGGGGCGCACAAGTGCATCGGGATGCACTTCGGGATCAACGAGGTGAAGCTCCTGATGCACGAAATGCTGCGCACGTACCGCTGGTCGGTGCCCGAGGGATACCGCATCAAGTGGGACTACGTGTCGCTGCCGGTGCCGGTGGACGGCCTGACGGTGCGGTTGCAGCGCCTGCGGTGATCGGTGGGCCCGTGGCCGCTACCGGCTGCGCGCCCACAGTCGGCCTTCGGCGTTGGCTGCCCGCCGGCCGACGGTCACGCCGACGCGGCGGCAACTGCCCTTGCCCCCTGGATCAAGCACTACAACACTGAACGCCGCCACAGCGCACTCGGAGGCAAGCCGCCCCTCAGCCGGCTACTACCAACCTGGTGGCCGGGTACATCTAGCGGGTGCGCGCCCGCAGCACTTCCAGCGCCTTGTCGGCGTGCACGGACATCCTCAGTTCGCTCTTGATGACTTCCAGCAGGCGCCGGCCGGTGTCGATGACGAACGTGTGCCGTTTCGTGAGCAGCGGGCCGAACGAGCGCCGCACGCCGAACTTTCTCGCGACCTCGCCCTCGGCGTCCGACAGGAGCGGGTAGTCGAACCCGTGCCGCGCGCTGAACTCCTGCTGCCGCGCCACCGGGTCCGGGCTGATCCCCACCCGCTGCGCCCCGACCTCGGCGAACTCCTTCGCCAGGTCCCGGAAGTGGCAGCTCTCCGCAGTGCAGCCGGGCGTCATCGCCGCCGGGTAGAAAAACAGCACCACCGGCCCGGCCGCCAGGAACCCGCTCAGCGACCGCGGTTCGCCCCGCTCGTCCGGCAGCGTGAAGTCCGGAACGACGTCGCCTGGCTTCACCCGGTCACCGCCGCACCGGTGTGCTGCTCGATGAGCTGGTCCACCTCGTCGCCGGTCGCGGTGTCGGCCACGAACGGTCCGCGGGCCGCGATCACGCCGTGCCGCCGCAGCCGTTCGGCCTGCTCGTGGCTGCGCACACCCTCCGCGCCGATCCGCAGCTTCAGCTCACGCGCCCGCGTCACCAGCTGGTCCAGGTGCCGCGCCGCGACCTCCGGCTCACCGTCGGCGAGCGCGTCGACGACCGGCCCGGACAGGATCACGTGCTGCACCGACAGCTAGTGCCGCGGGATCAGCTCCAGATCGGCCGAGCCCTGCACCGTCAGCACCAGCTTCGCGCCGAGGTCGGCCAGGACGGTGAGCGAGTCGAGCACCTCGCCGCGCGGGTCCAGGATCGACGAGCTGTCCGTGCACAACCGCAGCGCCCTGGCCGGCAGCTCGTTGCGGTCCAGCTGCTCCTTGACCAGCGCGACCAGGTCCGGCTCGATCGCGAGCCGGTTCGGCAGGCGGATGCACACGTCCGGCGCGGCCTCGCCGTAGCGTTCGCGCCAGCGCGCCGTCGCCCGCAACGACTCGGTCAGCAGCCACTTGCCGAGCGGGATCGTCATGCCGGTCGTCTCGGCCAGGGGGAAGAACTCTTCGGCGGGCAGCTCACCCAGCTGCGGGTGGTACCAGCGCAGCCCGGCGTTGACCGCGGCGATCTCGTCGGGCTTGGCCAGCTTCACGGTGGGCTGGTAGATCAGCTCGAACTGCCCGTTCTCCAGCGCGCCGGCGATCTCCGCGCCGAGCCGGTAGCGGGCGCGGTCGCGCGCGTCGAGCTCCGGGTCGAACAGCATCCACTGCGCCTTGCCGGCCTCCTTGGCCCGGTGCAGCGCGATCTCCGCCGCGCGCTCGATGTCCTCGACACCGCCGTCGCGCACGTCTCGCACCACGATCCCGGCGCTCGCACTCACCCCGACGCCGTGCTCGCCGATGTAGATCGGCTCGGCGAGGTCCTCCAGCGCGTCCTCGACGAGACTGATCACTCCCGACGTGGTCAGCTCACCGCGCAGCAGCACGGCGAACCCGTCCCCGGACAGGCGCGCCACCAGCGCGTCATGGCCGGTGAACGCTTCCTTGAGCTTGTTGGCCACGCCGCGCAGCACCGCGTCGCCAACACCGGCGCCGAGCCCGTCGTTGACCACCCTGAACCCGTCGAGGTCCAGGTAGATCAACGCCACCTGACCGCGTGCCGACGGGCCGAGCGCGGACTCCAGCAACGTGCGGAAGCGGGACGCGTTGGACAGGCCGGTGAGCGAGTCGTGGATGCTTTGGTGCCGCAGCGTTTCCTGCAGCATGTGGACCTCGTTGGCGTCGGAGGCCATCAGCACCGGGAAGAGGGTGCCGGGCCGGTCGCCGGGCAGGCGGGTGAGCACGATGTCGGCCCACACCCCCGCGTCGTCGGCGTGGGCGAGGCGGGCCCGGTCGCTGAACTCGTCCAGGTCGGTCTCGGCGAGTTCGGCCAGACCGGCCGCCAGCTTCTCGCGGTCGCGGTTGTCGAAGCCCAGTTCGGTGAGGCGGCGGCCGCGCAGGCGGTCCGGCTTGTGCCCGAGGAGCTTGCCGAGCTCCTTGTTGACCTCGACGATCCGGCCGTCCGGGTCGGCCATCGCGATGCCGACGGGAGCGGTGCTGTAGAGCGTGGTGAAGCGGCGCATGGCGGCGTCGCGGGCCGCTTCGGCCTCGGCGACAGCGGTGCGCGCGAAGTCGTGCAGGAGCTGCGCGAGCTCGTCCGGGGGAAGTGATACTCCGTCCGTGTCAGCCAACCGCGCGGCCCAGCGCCGGGCCACGTCCGCCAACCCTGGTGCGGCACCAGGTTCCGACACGCTCCACCTCTTCCGGAGAACGACAAGGGCCAGGTCAGGCCCGGTCCGGGCGCCGACAAGCCCACCCCGGGCCGGATCCGCCCCGAAGTCATGCCACGCCATCACGCCCGGACAGACTTGTCTACCGGCCGAACGAGTGATGATCAGTGTAGATGTCGTCACTGCTCGTGGTTTTTCGGCTACCGCGTCCCGGCGCGGTCGCCGGTTCTGTTCCACCGCCCGCGACGCCCGGCCGCGGGCGGGCAACTCCCCGTGGCGGTCAGCCCCGCATCCAACCGGCGCCGCGCCGGGCACCGCCCAGCGACGATCCCCCGGGCGCGGTCTTCCGCCACACCGCGACCCGCCCGGTGGCGGCCGTCCCGCCGGGGAGGCGGGTGGGGCGCTCGTCGAGCCGGGTGAAGCCGAGCCGGGCGGGGACGGCACCGCTGCGGTGGTTGGCCACGTCGTGCACGATCTCCACGCGGTTGGCGCCGACCCGGAACGCCTCGTCGGCCAGCAGGCGCGCCGCGCGGGTGGCCCATCCCCGGCCCGTGTAGGCCTTGGCCAGCCAGTAGCCCACTTCGAGCCCGCCACGGCCGATGCGCGCCATCAGCCCGCAGCTGCCCGCGACCGCCCCGTCCGGCCCGACGATCGCGTAGTCGAAGGTCTCCGCCGCGAGCCAGCTTTCCCGGGTCAGCGTCAGGAACTCCCGCGCGTCGCGCTCGGTGTAGCCGTCCACCGCCCACGGCATCCACGGCGCGAGGTGGTCCAGGGACTCGTTGACCAGGCGGTGCAGGAGCTCGGCGTCGCCGGCCCACCACCGGCGCAGCAGGATCACCCCGTCCGAGAGGGTCTCCGCAGGGATCTGCATCCCCCGATCATCCTCGCCGCGGCCGTGGCCCGCACGGGACTTTCCGCCGGGACGCCTCAGCCGATCCCGGCCTCGATGTGGGCGAGGTGCGCGGAGAGGATGGCCTCGAACGCCGCGCCGCGGTCCGCGCCGAGGGGCCGGACGTCGCGGGCGAAGTGCGCCAGGGCGGGGAAGCGTTCGGGGGTCGGCGCCCAGCACCGCGACGCGGAACAGCTCCACACCCTGTTCGTACTCCTCGGGCGTGAGAGTGCCGATCCCGGCGTCGGCGGAGATCAAGGCGGCGAGCAGGACCACGACCCGGTGGTAGCGGGCCGGGATCTCCTCGTCGGGCAGGCCCGACGCCCGCAGTGCCTGCAGCACCTCTTCCATGACCAGCGGCGAACCGGCGCCGCTCGAGGCGTACCGCCCCCAGATCGTGGCGAGCTGCGGGTGCCGGCCGAACGCCTCCCTCAGCCGCAGGGCCAGGGCGGTGATGCGCTGCTTCCAGGAGGTCGGCCGCGCACTGAGCGACCGCACCCGCACCCTGGAACAGCTCGCGGCCGCCCACGAGACGCCGAAGGGGAACAACGAGCGCATCCGCACGACCTGGTTCACCCCCGCCAACGCCGCAGCGCTCACCGGGGCCCTCGACGACTTGCTCGCCGACCTCGGCGGCTCCTAGGTCGTGTCCGGTAAGCCCACGCCGAACGGCAGTGCGTCAGGTCATGATCGCGCTGTCGGGCACCACCGTGTCGTTGCGCAGCGCGTCCCACAGCTGCTTGGACTTCGTCTTGTCCCAGTGCTCCGCCGAGCCGGACGTGACCGGCACCGTCGTGGACAGCACGCCGTCCGAGGAGATGCCCCGCATCGCCCACGCCAGCCCGACCAGGTTGTGCAGGTGGTCGCCCTCGTCCATGGTCAGCGCGTCCGGCGCGGCGCCCAGCAGCGGGAACACGTCGAACGGGTTGAGCAGCGTGCCGGGGCTGGAGATCTGGCTGACCAGCGCGCCGATGAACTTGCGCTGGTTCTCGACGCGGTCCAGGTCCGACCGCGGGGTCGCGTCGCTGTGCCGCATCCGGACGAAGCCGAGCGCCTGCGCGCCGTCGAGTTCCTGGCAGCCGGCCGGGATCGTGATGCCGGTGACGGTGTCGCGCATCTCCTTGTCGACGCACATGTCGACGCCGCCGATCGCGTCGACGATGTTGGCGAACCCGCCGAACCCGATCTCGGCGTAGTGGTCGATGCGCAGCCCGGTGGCCTGCTCGACGGTCTTGACCAGCAGCGGCGCGCCGCCGATCGAGAACGCCGCGTTGATCTTGCTGGTGCCGTGGCCGGGGATGGCGACCTCGGAGTCGCGCGGCAGGCTGACCAGCGTCGGCTTGGTGTCGTTGTCCGGCAGGTGGGCGATCATCATCGTGTCGGTGCGCTGACCGCCGCCGGCGGCCTCGACGTCGCCGGTGACCAGCCGTTGCTCGTCCTCGGCGGTGAGGCCTTCACGGCTGTCCGAGCCGACGATGAGCCAGTTGGTGCCCTCGCCCGCGGCGGGGCGGCCCTCGTAGTCCTCCAGCGCGGCGACCCGGTTGATCGAGAACTCCAGGTACACCCACACGCCGGCGAGGAACAGCACGAACACCGACAGCAGCGTGAGCAGCACCTTGCCGGGGCCGAACCGGCGGCGCGGACGGCGCGCGGCGGGCGGCGGGGGCGGCGGGACGTCGCCGCGGGAGGGCATGGCCCGCGTCGGCGGCGGTCCGGGGCGGCGCGGCGGCGGCTGACGGTAGCCGCCCTCGCGGCCGGGCAACGGCATCATCTGCGCGGGCTGGTGCTGTCGCGGGCCGCGCGGCGGCACGCGCGGCGGGTAGCCACCCTGGTTCGTCACGCCATCACCGTTCCCCGATCGACCGGCCCTAGGACGCCCCTAGTGAACCGCAAACGTCACCGATCAGGACGTGCAGCACCCCGAAAGGGTTGCGCAGCGCTACCCGGGCAGGCGAAGCCGCTGGTCAGGACGCACCGACCAGGCCGTGAGGGAGGCCACACCGGCGGCGTCGAGGGCGAACTCGCGGGCCAGCCGGTTCCACACCCCCGGCCGGTACAGCATGGCGTGCCCCTCGGACATGACCTCGATCCGCACCACACGCCGTGCGACCGCCTGGGCGCGCTCCGCGTAGGCGAAGGACTCCGCGGGCCGGGTGATGCGGTCACGCGTGCCGTGGGCGATGACGACCGTCTTGCCCGTCACCGGTTCCACCGGCTCGCCGATCGGGGTCCATGGGGCCAGCGCCAGCACCGACCGCACTTCCGGCTCGTCGGCGACCCGCAACGCGACGCGGCCGCCCATCGAATGCCCGGCGAGGAACACCGGGACGTCCGGCCGCTCGGCCCGGATCCGCCGCAGCGCCCACCGCGCGTCGGCCACCGGGTGCAGGTCGGGGTCGTTCCACCCGCGCACGCGGTTGCGCAGCAGCCGCACCTCCACCCCGTGCGGCGCCCCGGCCCGCAGGATCTGCCGCGCCAGCGGCACCATCCGCAGGTAGGCCAGTCCCCACGGCCGCACCACGTTGAGGCCGTTCTCGGCGCCCCCGTGCAGGACGAGCACGACCGCCCGCACCGGTCCGCGGGCACGCCAGGTCGTCAGCACCGGATCGCTCACACCAGGAGCCAACACCGCGCCCGGTGCGATTCTTCCGCCGACCACCCGCACGGGGTGGTCCGCCGCCTAGGGTCGGGCGCATGATCAACGATCTGGTCGCCGGCGCGCTGCAGCGGGCCGGCGAACGCAACGGCAGGGAGATCGAGCGGGCCGCCGCGCTGGTGCTGGGTGCGGTGCGGGCGGACGCGCTGGTGTTTACCGCAGGCGCCGGGCACTCGCTGGCGTCGGTCGCCGAGACCTTCTACCGCGCGGGCGGCCTGGCCTGCGTGTATCCGCTGTACCACCCGGACCTGCTGCCGCTGCACGGCGCCGCGGCCAGCACGGCGGCGGAGCGGCGGTCCGGCCTGGCCGCGGAGGTGCTGGCCGAGCGCGCGCCCGGGCGGGCCGACGTGGTGTTCGTGTTCTCCAACTCCGGCGTCAACCCCTACCCGGTGGAGCTGGCCGAGGCCGCCCGCGCGGCGGGGGCGCCGGTGGTGGCGGTGACCTCGCGGGCGTCGGTCGAGGCGGCGCCGCGCCGCTCGCACAGCACCCTGCTGGAGCAGGCCGACGTCGTGCTCGACACCGGTGTCCGCCCGGGCGACGCCGCCTTCCCCGCGGACGACCCGCGCACGGTGGCGCTGTCCTCGCTGCTCAACGTGTTCCTGTGGAACGAGGTGCTGGCGCACGTCTTCGACACGGCCCGCCAGGACGGCGTCGAGGTGCCGCTGTGGCGCAGCTCGAACGTCGAGGGCGGCGACGCGGCCAACGCCACGCTGCTGGACCACTACCGCCCGCGGGTGCCCGCCCTCCGTTAGGCCGCCGCGGCGGGCTCCTCGGCGAACTGGGTGTGGTAAAGGTCGGCGTAGCGGCCGTTCACGGCGAGCAGCTCCTCGTGGGTGCCGCGTTCGACGATGCGCCCGGCCTCGACCACCAGGATCTGGTCGGCCGCCCGCACGGTGGACAACCGGTGCGCGATGACCAGCGCGGTTCGGCCCTCCAGCGCGTGCGACAGGGCCTCGCTGACCGCCGCCTCGGACTCCGAGTCCAGGTGCGCGGTCGCCTCGTCCAGCACGATCACCCGCGGGTGCGCCAGCAGCAGCCGCGCGATGGTCAGCCGCTGCCGTTCACCGCCGGAGAGCCGGTAGCCGCGCTCCCCCACCAGCGTGTCCAGCCCGTCGGGCAGGCTGCGGACCAGCTCGGCGAGCCGCGCTCGCTCCAGCGCGTCCCAGATCTCCTCCTCCGCGACACCCGGCCGCGCGTACTCCAGGTTGGCGCGGATGGTGTCGTGGAACAGATGCCCGTCCTGGGTGACCACGCCGACAGTGTCCCGGATCGCGGCGAAGGCCAGGTCGCGGACGTCCACATCGGACAGCCGGATGGCGCCGGAGTCGACGTCGTAGAGGCGCGGCAGCAGCGACGCGATCGTCGACTTGCCCGCACCGGACGAGCCGACCAGCGCGACCATCTGCCCCGGTTCGGCACGGAAGCTGATCCCGTGCAGGACCTCCTCGCCGCCGCGGGTGTCCAGTGTGGACACCTCCTCCAGCGAGGCGAGCGAGTACTTGTCGGCGGCCGGGTAGGCGAAGCGGACGTCGTCGAACTCGACCGACACGCCACCCTCCGGCACGGTGCGGGCGTCCGGCTTCTCGGTGATCATCGGATCCAGGTCGAGCACCTCGAAGACCCGCTCGAACGACACCAGCGCGGTCATCACGTCCACGCGGACGTTGGCCAGCGCGGTCAGCGGGCTGTAGAGCCTGGTCAGCAGCAGCGCGAGGGCGACGACGGTGCCCGGGGCGAGCTGCCCGCGGATCGCCAGCCAGCCGCCGAGCCCGTAGACCAGGGCCGTCGCGAGGGCCGAGACCAGGGTCAGGCTGGTCATGAACCAGCGGGTCAGCATCGCGGTCCGCACGCCGATGTCCCGCACGCGGCCGGCGCGGGCGCCGAAGTCCTCGACCTCCCGCTTCGGCCGCCCGAACAGCTTGACCAGCGTCGCGCCCGGCGCGGAGAACCGCTCGGTCATCTGGGTGGTCATCCCGGCGTTGAGCTGGGCCGACTCGCGCTGCAGGTCGGCCATCCGGCGGCCGATGCGGCGCGCGGGGAGCACGAACACCGGCAGCAGCACCAGCGCCAGCAGCGTCACCTGCCAGGACAGGGTGACCATGACCGCGAGCGAGAGCACCAGCTGGATCACGTTCGTGACCAGGCCGGACAGGGTCGCCGTGAACGTGCGCTGCGCGCCGATCACGTCGTTGTTCAGGCGGCTGACCAGCGCGCCGGTGCGGGTGCGGGTGAAGAACGCGATCGGCATGCGCTGCACGTGCTCGAACACCGCGCGGCGCAGGTCGTAGATCAGTCCCTCGCCGATGCGGGCGGACAGCCAGCGTTCGACGAGCCCGAACCCGGCGTCGGCGATCGCCAGCCCGGCCACGACGACGGCAAGCAGGACGACCAGGCCGGCGTCCTTGCCGCCGACGATGGTGTCGACCACCTTGCCCGCCAGTACCGGCGTGCTCACCGCGATCACCGCCGACACCACGGTCAGCGCCAGGAAAACCAGCAGGCTGCGCCAGTACGGGCGGGCGAAGCGCGTGACCCGCCGCACGGTTCCGGGCGCGAGGCCCTTCGGCGTGTTCGCCGCGCGCATCGCCGAACTCATCAACGACCAGGTGTTGTCCACGCCGCCCACCCTAAAAGTTCGACATTACTTGATGTCTACCCCGAAGACGCAGAGGTCAACGCGGCAGGTCACCAAAAGCTTCCCAGGCGTTGCCCGCGATTCCGCCCTCGGTAACCTTTGCCCATGGGGAGGGACGAACGAGACCACCCGGCGGCCCGCGATGACCACTGAGCACACCGAGGTGCGCCGGCCGGTCCCCGCAGCCGCCCTCGACCGGTGGCGGGCCCTGCTCGCCGCGCACCCGCTGACCGTCGACCTGGTCTTCTACCTCGGGTGCACCGTCTACGCCATCGCGCTGGCCCTCACCAACCAGTTCTACGGTTTTCGCATCTGGGGTGCGTGCGCCGCGTTCGGCTACGGCTTCGCCACCGCACACACCGGCTGGCTGATCGCCACCCGCCGCCAGGGCGGGCTGCTGCGTTCCCGCTGGGTGGGGATCGCCGGCATCGGCGTGCTGTCGATGCTGCTGCCCCTGGCGATCCTGGTGGTCCGGCGGCTGACCGGCACCGACTGGCTGAACACGCCGTTCTCCTGGAGCGCGCAGCCAGAGGTGTGGGTGATCGAGCGGTCGGCACGCCTGCTGCTGGACAACGGCACGCCGTATGTGGACGTCGGGGCGCTCACCCGGGCGCCGGAGGTCAACGACTATACGCCCTACGGGCCGGTCATGGCCGTGTTCGGGCTGCCCCGCGCCCTGTTCGGCGGGAGCCCGGTGGCCGACGCACTCACCGACGCCCGGCTGATGTTCGCCCTGACCGCGTGCGTGTGCGCGTGGCTGACGATCCGGCTGTCCCGGACGCCGCGGGTTCCGGTGCGCGCGGCGCAGTTCGCGATGGCGTGCCCGCTCACTGCGCTGACCTGGGCGGTCGCCGGGCCGGACCTGGCGATCGTCGGTCTCATGCTCGTCGCCGCCGCGCTCGCGGCCCGGGACCGTCCGGTGGCGAGCGGGATCGTCCTCGCGCTGGTGATCAGCGCGAAGCTCATCGTCGCACCGGCCGCGGTGGTGCTGGCCGTGCTCGTCTTCGCCCGCCTGGGCGGCAGGGCCCTGGCGCGCTTCCTCACCACGACGGTGGTCGCGTGCGCGGTGCTCAACATCCCGGTGTTCCTGGTGAACCCGCGGGCCTTCGTGGAGCACGTGATCCGGTTCCCGGCCGGCCTGGGCCAGGTGACGTCACCGGCGGCGAGCCCGCTGCCGGGCTATCTCATCGCCAGTACCGGACCGGCCGGGAAAGTGGCCGCGTTCGTCCTGCTCGCGGGCGCCGCTGCCGCGATCCTCGTGTGGTTGCTGCGGCGTCCGCCCGTCGCGGGCTCGGACGCGTTGTGGCGCATCGCCGTCGGGCTGGGAGCGTTCACGCTCCTGACGCCCGCGACGCGCTTCGGGTACCTGGTGTACCCGTGCGTGCTCCTCGGTGCGATGTTGTGCTTCCGCCGCGCCGAGGCCGGAGGTGCCCGGCCTACTTCTTCTTAGCGCGCGTCGCCCCGCCGCGTCCGCGCAACTGCACACCGGATTCGGAAAGCACGCGGTGCACAAAGCCGTACGAGCGTCCGGTCGACTCGGCCAGGGCTCGAATGCTGGCGCCCTTCTCGTATTTCTTCTTCAGGTCAGCGGCCAGCTTGTCACGCGTACTGCCGGTGATCCGCGCGCCCTTCTTCAGGTCAGCCACGTCGTTCCGCCTTCCACCAGATCGCGTTGGCAGGCCACAGTGGGCCTCGTCACGCAATGATCGAACACGAACCGAGAATTTGCCAGACGACGGGCGAAAAACCTGCCCAATGGCGGAAAAATTGCGCCATTCAAGGTGGTTGCCTAGTCCAACTAAGCAATCGGGCCTTTGTTTACCTCACGCCAACTGGACGAGTTCCAAGTAATCATCCGACCAGTGATCCTCCGTGCCGTCGGGCAACAGGATCACGCGCTCGGGCTCCAGCGCCTCGACCGCGCCCGGGTCGTGGGTGACCAGCACGACGGCGCCGGTGTAGCTGCGCAGGGCGTTGAGCACCTGTTCGCGGCTGGCCGGGTCGAGGTTGTTCGTCGGCTCGTCGAGCAGCAGGACGTTGGCGGCGCTGGACACCAGGCCCGCGAGCGCGAGCCGGGTCTTCTCGCCGCCGGAGAGGGTGCCGGCGGGCTGGTCGAGTTGCTCACCGGTGAACAGGAACGAGCCCAGCAGGTTCCGCAGCTCCTGCGCGCCGGTGTCGGGGGCGAGGTGGCGGATGTTCTCCCACACGCTCGCGTCGTGGTCCAGTGTCTCGTGTTCCTGCGCGTAG
Source organism: Amycolatopsis methanolica 239 (assembly GCF_000739085.1). Taxonomy (NCBI): domain Bacteria; kingdom Bacillati; phylum Actinomycetota; class Actinomycetes; order Pseudonocardiales; family Pseudonocardiaceae; genus Amycolatopsis; species Amycolatopsis methanolica. The sequence continues at coordinate 4,190,438 of NZ_CP009110.1, forward strand.
TAGCCGAGGCGCAGCCCGTGGCCGGCTTCGACGCTGCCGGTGTCGGGTTTCTCCATGCCGCCGAGCAGGCGCAGCAGGGTGGTCTTGCCCGCGCCGTTGAGGCCGAGCACGACGACCTTGGTGCCGCGGTCGATCGCGAGGTCGACGCCGGTGAAGATCTCCAGCGAGCCGTACGATTTGGACAGTCCCTCGGCGGTGAGCGGGGTGCGCCCGCACGGGGCGGGGGCCGGGAACTTGATGTGCGCGACCTTGTCGGCCTGGCGCTGGTCGTCCAGGCTCGCGAGCATCTGCTCGGCGCGGCGGGCCATGTTCTTCGCCGCGACGGCCTTCGTGGCCTTCGCGCCGAGTTTCGCGGCCTGGGCCTGCAGCGCGGCGGCCTTCTTCTCGGCGTTGGCCCGCTCCCGGCGGCGGCGCTTCTCGTCGGTGGCGCGCGCTTCCAGGTAGCGGTTCCAGGTCATGTTGTAGTTGTCCAGCTCGCCGCGGGTGGCGTCGAGGAACCAGACCTTGTTGACGACCTCGGCCAGCAGCTCGACGTCGTGGCTGATCACCACGAGACCGCCCTCGTGGCCCTTGAGGAAGCCGCGCAGCCAGTTGATCGAGTCGGCGTCGAGGTGGTTGGTCGGCTCATCGAGCAGCAGGATCGTGTCCGAGCGGCCGGAGGCGCCCACGTCGGAGGCGGCGAACAGGATGCGGGCCAGCTCGACGCGGCGGCGCTGACCGCCGGAGAGGGTGCGCAGCGGCTGGGCGAGGACGCGGTCGGCCAGGCCGAGGTTGGCGCAGATGCGGGCGGCTTCGCTCTCGGCGGCGTACCCGCCCAGCGAGGCGAAGCGCTCTTCGAGGCGGCCGTAGCGGCGGATGGCCTTGTCCCGTTCAGCGTCGTCGACCAGCTCGGACATGGCGGTCTGGGCCTTCTCCATGTCGCGCAGCAGGGTGTCGAGACCGCGGGCGGACAGGACGCGGTCCTTGGCCGTGACGGAGAGGTCGCCCTCGCGCGGGTCCTGGGGCAGGTAGCCGAGTTCGCTGCCGCGGCGGACCTCGCCCGCGTAGGGCTCCCCCTCACCCGCGAGGACCTTCAGGGTGGTGGTCTTGCCGGCGCCGTTGCGCCCGACCAGGCCGATGCGATCGCCCGGCTGGATGCGCAGGGTGGTGTCGGAAAGCAGAATGCGCGACCCGGCGCGCAGTTCGAGGCCGGTGGCCGTGATCAAGAGAACTCCCGGATAGCGGGGGTGGACGGGTGGCATCGACGGGCCTGCCGGACAGGCGGCCCGGAGCTACTCCAACTGGACATCCACGCAACCCAGTGTACGGATCACCGTCCAGCCATTTTCCCCGCGGTGGCGGGTCTCACCACGCCACCCCACGTCGCTGGGTGGTCATCCCGTCGCCTGACACGCGTTCGCGCGGTGGGGAGGTCTGGTTCGCGGTCGGTCTTCTCGTTGCCGGCTTGCGTTGGTTGGTGGTGTGCTGCTCAGAGCACGAAGCTGTCCGACCACGGTTGGCCGGATCGGCCGGACAGCGCGTCCAGCAGGCTGACCGCCTGCTTGTCCGTCAGCGACGACACGAAGTCGATCACCGCCCTCCCCCTCGCCAGTCCCCGCACGGCGTCCGCGCCCGCGACCGGCTCGCCCGTCGCTCCGACCAGCAGTTCGGGCGCGCTATGGGCCAGGTCCTCGAACTCCGACTGCGCCAGCTCCACCAGGTCGTGCAGGCGCCTGGGCAACCGCGACACCTCGTCCCGGTCGACGAGCCATGCGTCGAGCGCGTCGACGAGCGTCGTGAGCAGTGACGCCTGTCCGCGCTGGTGGAGGGCCAGTTCCGGGCGCAGCAGCACGAACCGGCGGTGCACGAACTTCAGCACCTGCACCTCGTGCCACTGCGCGGTCCGCAGCGAGACGTGCCCGGCCCGGGTGGACGGCGACGGCAGCACGATCACGCCGTCCACCAGCCGGTGCGTCCACCGCGCGGAGAACGCCGCCGTGGCCTGCTCCGCCTCGATCGACCCGTCGAACGGCTCCGCCAGCAGGCCGTCGACCAGCTCGGCGCGTATCCGCGACACCGCATGGGCGAAAGCGTCGTCGTCGACGATCCACGCGTCCTTGGCGTGCATGCGGCGCCGCAGCTGCTCCAGTGACCGGCCGGGGCGGCGGATCTGCGCGGCCAGCGTCGCGTTGTCCAGGCCGGCCAACTCCACGGCGTGATCGAGCCACTCCCCCAGCTCGGCGGCCACCGGCGCGTGCTGCAGCACACCGATGCGGTGGAAGTCCTGGATGTCGTGGATGGCGTAGGCGAGGTCGTCGGCGGTGTCCATCACGGACGCCTCGACGGTCTGCTGCCACGGCTCGATCCGCCCGGCGAACGGCCCGCGCGCGGCCACCACGTCGTCCAGCTCGGTGCAGTACGCGGAGAACTTGCTCGAACCGGTGCCCGGCGCCTCGTCCGGCTCGGCCGCGCCCCGCGGCGGGATGCGCATCGCGGCCGGGTGCGGGTCGGGCCAGTGCAGCCGCGCCCACGGGTACTTCAGCACCGCCGCCCGCACGGCCGCGGTGAGGTCCAGCCCGACCGCCGCAGGCCCGCGCACATCGGTCGTGGTGATGATCCGGAACGTCTGCGCGTTGCCCTCGAACCCGTCCGGCAGCGAGAACCGGTGCCGGGCGATGCGGTCCAGCACCTGCTCCCCCAGGTGCCCGAACGGCGGGTGCCCGAGGTCGTGGGCGAGCGCGGCGGCCTCGGCGACGTCCGGGTCGAGCCCGCCGAGCTTGCCGATCAGCTCGGCGGAGTCCACCGAGGACAGCAGCCGCTGCGAGATGGCGCGGGCGACCTGGGCGACCTTGAGGCTGTGTGTGAGCCGGTTGTGCAGCAGCCCGGACCCGGCCGCGCTGACCACCTGGGTCACGCCGCCGAGCCGGGCGAAGAACGGCGACACCACGATGCGGTCCCGGTCGGCCCGGAAGGGGTTGTCGGCCAGATCGGACCACGCCGGTTCGCTGGCGTTCTCCCGGCGTAGCGTCCGCGGATCGCGTTCCATGCGCATCACCGTATCTGTCCCGCCCGCACCGCCGCGGGAGTACGCTGCCCGCCCCGCAGGTGAACATCAGTCGACATCTCTTTCAAAACGGCCACCCCACCAGCGAAGATCGGTCCGTGCGCCCAGTCCGGTTCGCCTTCCAGCCGCTCTACAGCCTGAACACCGGCGGTATGGTCGCGCTCGAAGCGCTGGCCCGCCCCGCCGAGGGGTCCGTGCACGAACTGCTCGACACCGCGCGCCGCGAGCGGCGGCTCGTCGAGACCGACATCGCGCTGGCGTGCGACGCCGTGCGCGCCGAAGCCGACCAGCAGACGCTGCTGCCGCTGCACCTGAACATCACGGCCGCCACCGCGGCCGCGCCCGCGGTGGATCCCCTGCTCGACACGCTCGCCCGCGTCGGCAAGCGGCCGCGCGAGGTGGTGCTGGAGGTCGGGCCGCCATTCTGCTCGGTGTGGCCCGAACAGCTGCTCGCCGGCCTGCACCGGCTCGGCGAGCTGGGTTTCCGGCTGGCGCTGGACGGCCTCGGCCGCGGCGACCTGCCGTTCGCGATGCTCGCGGCCGCGCCGGTGGACGTCCTCAAACTCGACCGCAGCGTGCTGCGCGGACTGCCCGGCGACGCGGGCTCGGTCGCGGTCGTCGAATCCCTGCTGCACTTCACGGCCCGCACCAGCGCGCGACTGGTGGCGACCGGCGTCGAGACCGAAGCGCAGCTGGGAGCGGTGCGCCGCCTGGGGGTGCGCATCGCGCAGGGCAACCTGTTCGCCCCCGCCCGGGCCGGGGTGAACCTGGGGCACCTGCTGACCCCGGCGATCCCCGATCCGGAGGAGCGCCTCACGCCGGGGCCGCTCACCACGCCGCGCGTGCGGGACTTCCTGCGCCCGGCGAGCACCCTGCCGCACGACGCGACCTGCGACGACGTGCGCACCGCGCTGGCCGCCGGCGACGCGCCCAGCGGCATCGTCGGGATCGACGACGACGGTCGGCCGCGGTGGTCGATCGACCGCACCCGGTTCCTGGTGTCGGTCACCGGCCCGTACGGGCACGCCCTGCACGCGAAGCGCGGCGCGGAGCGGCTCGCGGACACGCCGCACACGATCCACGCCGACGCCGGCGCGCTGGAGCTGCTCGAGCTGGTGACCGACGCGGACTGGGGCCGCACCGGCGACGACGTGGTGGTAGTCGACGACGCGGGCCGCTGCCTCGGCGTGGTGCTGGTGACCGAGGTGGTGCGCGGGGTGGCCGAGGCGAAGGTCGAGGAGGCGGCGGCGCTCAACCCGCTGACGCGGCTGCCGGGCAGCGACACGGTGGCGCGGGACGTGGACCGGCGGATCGGCAGCCGGGAGGCGTTCGTCGCGGCGTGGCTGGACGTCGACTCGTTCAAGGCGGTCAACGACAACGCCGGTTTCGCCGCCGGGGACGACCTGATCCGCGCGATCGGGCGCACCCTGACGGACCTGGCGTCGCGCCTGCCGAGGATGGTGGTGAGCCACGTCGGCGGCGACGACTTCCTGATCGCCTGCGACGTGGATGAGATCGGCACGATCGCGGGCGCGCTGCTGGACACGCCGTGGACCGCGGAGGGCATGCCGGTGACCGTGTCGCTGGCGACGCTGGTCTGCGCGACGGCGACGATCGAGTCCTACCGCGAGGCGTCGCGGCTACTGGCGCCGCTGAAGAAGCAGGCCAAGTCGGTGCCGGGGTCGAGCTGGGTGCTGGGACGCCCGGGCTCCGAGCGGGTCGAGGTGCTGCGCGGCCGTTCGCGGCACGCGCTGCCGGAGCAACGCCCCGCCGGTCCGGTGGGATTGAGCCGCGCCGGGTAGGTGTGCAACCGGCTGGCCGCGTGGTCCGTCTGGGAAGCATGCGGATGTTGCCGGTGTTGGCGCTGGGGCTGGCTGGGCTGACGGCGTGCGGGGCGTCGGAGGGGTCAGCGGGCGGTGAGCGGGCTTGCACGATGATCGGTGCGATGCCGGGGATCAGCCTCGACGTGGCGCCCCGGCCGGACGTAGCGGGTGCGGAGGTGACCGCCTGCTGGGGAGCTGACTGTCGCACCTGGCGGCCCGACCTGCACCGCGCCACCGCCGCCGAACCGCAGGGCTGCACCGGCACCGCCCCGGACGACACGTGCTCGGCGCGGCTGGTGGAGACCGGCGGCTGGCACACCTTCGTCGACGTGGCCGACCTGCGCGAAGGGCCGGTCGAGATCACGGTGGTGCTGACCGACGCGTCCGGTGCCGAGCTGGACCGCGCGACACAGACCGCCGCCGCCCAGCTGGTGTACCCGAACGGCCCGGACTGCGGAGGCGGCGTACCGCAGGCAACGGTGCCGGTCTAGCGGGTGCGACAGCCCCACAACGCGGAACACCGCCGCGCGGCTCGAAATCCCCGGAGGGCGTCCCGAGTGCGGCGGCGGTGTTCCGCGGGTGAAAATCTAGCTCTAGACAGTGAAACCCAGCGCCCGGAGCTGCTCCCGGCCGTCGTCGGTGATCTTTTCCGGACCCCACGGCGGCATCCAGACCCAGTTGATCCGGAAGTCCTTCACCACGCCGGCCTGGCCGACCAGCACCGAGGCCGTCTGATCCTCGATCACGTCGGTCAGCGGGCAAGCCGCCGACGTCAGCGTCATGTCGATCGTGGCGGTGTTGTCCTGCTCCACGCGGATGTCGTAGACCAGCCCGAGGTCGACCACGTTGATACCGAGCTCGGGGTCGACGACGTCCCGCATGGCCTCCTCGATGTCCTCGATCTTGGCCACGTCCGCGGCAGGCGGCTGCGCCTGCTCGGGCAGGTCCTCCGCGGTGCGGCCCTCGCGCGTCTGCTCCTCGGTCACTTCTCGGCTCCGTTCGTGCGGGTCAGCGCATCCTTGAACGCCATCCAGCCCAGCAGGGCGCACTTCACCCGCGCCGGGTACTTCGACACCCCGGCGAAGGCGACCGCGTCCTCCAGCACATCCTCGTCCGGCTCGATCTGGCCGCGGCTCTGCATCATCTCCACGAAGGTGTCCATCGTGGACAACGCCTCCGACACGGTGTGACCGGTCACCAGATCGGTCAGCACCGACGCGGACGCCTGGCTGATCGAGCAGCCCTGCCCCTCGTAGGAGACGTCGGCGACCTTGTCGCCCTCCACCTTCAGCCGCAGGGTGATCTCGTCGCCGCAGGTGGGGTTCACCTGGAACGACTCCGCGTCGAAGGGCTCCCGCAGGCCGTGGCCGTGCGGGTTCTTGTAGTGGTCCAGGATGATCTCCTGGTACATGCTCTCCAGGTTCACCTACGCCACCCCGAAGAACTTCTGCGCCTCGCGGACACCACCGAGCAGCGCGTCCACTTCGGACAGATCGTTGTACAGGTAGAACGTCGCCCGCACGGTGGCGGGCACCTGGCAGACCCGGTGCAGCGGCCACGCGCAGTGGTGACCGACGCGCACCGCGATGCCCAGGCTGTCCAGCACCTGGCCGGCGTCGTGCGGGTGCACCCCGTCGACGACGAACGCGACGGTCGCGCCACGGTCGGCGCTGTCCCCGGGACCGATCAGCCGGACACCGGGGATCTCGGCGATCCCGGCCAGCGCGGCCTCGACGAGCGCGTGCTCGTGCGCGGCCACCCGCTCCATGCCGATCGCGGTCAGGTAGTCCACCGCCGCACCGAGCCCGACGGCCTGCGAAGTCATCGGCACGCCGGCCTCGAACTTCTGCGGCGGCGGCGCGAACGTGGTGCGCTCCATGGTGACCAGCTCGATCATCGACCCGCCGGTGAGGAACGGCGGCATCGCTTCGAGCAGCTCGCGGCGCCCGTAGAGCACGCCGATGCCGGACGGCGCGAGCATCTTGTGCCCGGAGAACACCGCGAAGTCCACGCCGAGGGCGTGGAAGTCGACCGGGAAGTGCGGCACCGACTGGCACGCGTCCAGCAGCGTCAGCGCGCCCACCTCACGGGAGCGGCGGACGATCGGCTCGACCGGGTTGATCGTGCCGAGCACGTTGGACTGGTGCGCGAACGCGACGATCTTGGTGCGCTCGTTGACCAGCTCGTCCAGGTTGGACAGGTCCAGCCGGAACGTGTCGGTCAAGTCGAACCACCGCAGCGTCGCGCCGGTGCGCTGGCACAACTGCTGCCAGGGCACCAGGTTCGCGTGGTGTTCCATGGCCGTGATGACGATCTCGTCGCCCGGGCCGATGCGGAACCGCTCGGCCTCCGGGCCCGCGGTCGCCGCGTTGCTCATCGCGTACGCGACGAGGTTGATGCCCTCGGTGGCGTTCTTGGTGAACACCAGCTCGCCCGGGTCCGCGCCGACGAACTCGCCGGTGCGGGCGCGGGCGTACTCGTAGGCGTCGGTGGCCTCTTCGGCGAGCTGGTGCGCACCGCGGTGCACCGCCGCGTTCGAGGTCTCCAGGAACCGGCGCTCGGCGTCCAGCACCTGCGTCGGCCGCTGCGAGGTGGCGCCGGAGTCCAGGTACACCAGGGGTTTCCCGTCGCGCACGGTGCGCGACAGGATGGGGAAGTCGGCGCGCAGCGCAGCGACGTCCAAAGGCGTGTTGGCCGCGGCTGTGGTGGTCATGCGCGCCAACTCCTCTCTCGCGGTGTCAGTTCGGGAGGTACAACAACGTCAGACCGCCGCGGCTTCCTTCTTGCCGGTGTACCTGACGTAGCCGTTCTCCTCCAGCTCGTCCGCCAGCTCCTTGCCGCCGGACTCGACGACCTTGCCGTCGGCGAAGACGTGCACGAAGTCGGGCGTGATGTGGCGCAGGATCCGCGTGTAGTGCGTGATCAGCATGACGCCGACCTCGTTGTTGGCCTTGTACTCGTTGACGCCCTCGGAGACGATCCGCAGCGCGTCGACGTCCAGGCCGGAGTCGGTCTCGTCCAGGATCGCGATCTTCGGCTTGAGCAGCGCCAGCTGCAGGATCTCGTGGCGCTTCTTCTCACCGCCGGAGAAGCCCTCGTTGACGCTGCGCTCGGCGAACTCGGGCGAGATCTCCAGCTTGGCCATTTCGTCCTTGACTTCCTTGACCCAGTGGCGCAGCTTCGGCGCCTCGCCGCGCACGGCGGTGGCCGCGGTGCGGAGGAAGTTCGACATCGACACGCCCGGCACCTCGACCGGGTACTGCATCGCCAGGAACAGCCCGGCGCGCGCCCGCTCGTCGACCGACATGTCGAGCACGTTCTCGCCGTCCAGCAGCACCTCGCCGGAGGTCACCTCGTACTTGGGGTGGCCGGCGATGGCGTAGGACAGGGTCGACTTGCCCGAGCCGTTCGGGCCCATGATCGCGTGCGTCTCACCCGAGCGGATCGTCAGGTTGACGCCCTTCAGGATCTCCTTGGCGCCCTCGTCGGTGTTGACGCTCGCGTGCAGGTCCTTGATTTCCAGTGTGGCCATGGCCCTTTTTCGTCTCTGTCTCTCGTGGTGGAAGGAGTGGCTCAGCTGCCGACGGCTTCGAGTTCGGCCTCGATCGCCTCGGCCAGGCGCTCGCGAACCGCGGGAACGTCGATCTTCATCAGGATCTCGTGGAAGAACCCGCGGACGACCAGACGCCGCGCCTGCTCCTCCTCGATCCCGCGCGACTGCAGGTAGAACAACTGCTCGTCGTCGAACCTTCCCGTGGCGCTCGCGTGCCCGGCGCCGGCGATCTCACCGGTCTCGATCTCCAGGTTCGGCACCGAGTCGGCGCGCGCGCCCGTGGTGAGCACGAGGTTGCGGTTGAGCTCGTAGGTCTCGGTGCCCTCGGCCGCGGCCCGGATCAGCACGTCGCCGATCCACACCGCGTGCGCGTCGTCGCCCTGCAGCGCGCCCTTGTACATCACGTTCGACTTGCAGTTCGGGACCGCGTGGTCGACGAAGAGGCGGTGCTCCTGGTGCTGCCCGGCGTCGGCGAAGTACAGGCCCAGCATCTCCACGTCGCCGCCGCGGTCGGCGAACGTCGCGGTCGGCGAGACGCGCACCAGGTCGCCGCCCAGGGTGACCACGATGTGCTTGACCGTGGCGTCCTTGCCGAGCCGGAGGTGCTGCTCGGAGACGTGCACCGCGTCGTCGGCCCAGTCCTGGACGCTGACCACGGTGAGCTTGGCTCCCTCGCCGACGACGAACTCGACGTTGTCGGCGTAGGTGCCCGAGCCGAGGTGGTCGAGCACGACCACGCCCTCGGCGTAGGCCTCGGCGCGCACCTGCACGTGGCCGTAGGCGGTGTTGCCCTCGCCGGGGCCGGTCAGCCGCAGCACGGTCGGCTTCGACGCCTTGGTCTCCTTGGGCAGGGTCACCAGGGTCGCCGCGGCGAACGAGCTGTACGCCTGCGCGGCGATCCGGTCGCTCGGGACGCCGGCCTGGCCGAGGCGCTCGTCCTCGCGGCCGACGGTCTCGACGCGCACCTCGGGGGCGGCGTCGACGTCGACCTTGACCTCGCCGGAGGCCGTGGCGGTGCCGTCGTGCAGCCCGCGCAGCCGCTTCATCGGGGTGAAACGCCAGTTCTCCTCGCGGCCGCCGGGGACCTCGAAGGCCTGGACGTCGTACCCGGTGAAGCGCTCCGCGCGGGACGCCGCCGGAACGACGGCCTCCGCGGCAGCGGCGGTGTTCTCAGCAGACACCGTCATGTCAGCCGACGGCTCCTTCCATCTGCAGTTCGATCAGGCGGTTCAGCTCGAGCGCGTACTCCATGGGCAGCTCGCGCGCGATGGGCTCGACGAACCCGCGCACGACCATCGCCATGGCCTCGTCCTCGGTGAGACCGCGGGACATCAGGTAGAACAGCTGGTCCTCGGAGACCTTCGACACCGTCGCCTCGTGGCCCATCGACACCTCGTCGTTGCGGATGTCGACGTAGGGGTAGGTGTCCGAGCGGGAAATGGTGTCGACCAGCAGCGCGTCGCACTTCACCGTGGAGGCGGAGTGGTGCGCCCGCTTGGCGACCTTGACCAGGCCGCGATAGGAGGTGCGGCCGCCGCCGCGCGCCACCGACTTCGACACGATGGTCGAGGAGGTGTGCGGCGCCAGGTGCTCCATCTTCGCGCCCGCGTCCTGGTGCTGGCCCTCGCCCGCGAAGGCGATCGAGAGGACCTCGCCCTTGGCGTGCTCACCCATCAGGAAGACCGACGGGTACTTCATCGTGACCTTGGAGCCGATGTTGCCGTCGATCCACTCCATGGTCGCGCCCTCTTCGCACTTGGCGCGCTTGGTGACCAGGTTGTAGACGTTGTTCGACCAGTTCTGGATCGTCGTGTAGCGGCAGCGGCCGCCCTTCTTCACGATGATCTCGACGACGGCCGAGTGCAGCGAGTCCGACTTGTAGATCGGCGCGGTGCAGCCCTCGACATAGTGCACGTAGGCGCCCTCGTCGACGATGATCAGGGTCCGCTCGAACTGGCCCATGTTCTCGGTGTTGATCCGGAAGTAGGCCTGCAGCGGGATGTCCACGTGCACGCCCGGCGGCACGTAGATGAACGACCCGCCGGACCACACCGCGGTGTTCAGCGCGGAGAACTTGTTGTCACCGGCCGGGATGACCGAGCCGAAGTACTCCTGGAACAGCTCCGGGTGCTCCTTGAGGCCGGTGTCGGTGTCCAGGAAGATGACACCCTGGGCCTCGAGGTCCTCGCGGATCTTGTGGTAGACGACCTCCGACTCGTACTGGGCCGCGACACCGGCGATCAGGCGCTGCTTCTCCGCCTCCGGGATGCCCAGCTTGTCGTAGGTGTTCTTGATGTCCTCGGGCAGCTCGTCCCAGCTGGCGGCCTGCTGCTCGGTGGAGCGGACGAAGTACTTGATGTTGTCGAAGTCGATGCCCGACAGGTCCGCGCCCCAGTTCGGCATGGGCTTGCGCTCGAAGAGCTTCAGCGCCTTCTGGCGCGTCTCGAGCATCCACTCCGGCTCGCTCTTCTTCGCGGAGATGTCGGCCACCACGTCGGCGTTCAGCCCGCGTCGGGCGCTGGCGCCCGCGGCGTCCGGGTCGGCCCACCCGAACGCGTAGTTGCCCAGGGACTCGATGGTCTCTTCCTGGGACAGCGGCGTCGTGGTGGGATTGCGCTGCTCGGCAGCGGCAGTCATTCGCGTTCCCCTCCGTCCGGAGCTTTCGCTTGCAGACCCGGCGGATTTTCCGCAGGGACGTGTGTCGTGCACGCGGCGTCACCGCGTGCGATGGTCGCCAGCCGCTGGACGTGGGTGCCCAGCAGCTTGGCGAACGCCTCGGTCTCCGCCTCGCACAGCTGCGGGAACTCAGCGGCGACGTGGGCGACCGGGCAGTGGTGCTGGCACAGTTGCGCGCCGGCACCGGTGGCCGATGCGCCCACCTGGCGGGTGGACGCAGCGTAGCCTTCCCTGGTCAGGGCGGCGGCCAGGGCCTCCGCCCGGTGCGCGGGGCCGTCGACCGCGTTGACCGCGGCCCGGTGCGGCTCGACCAGCGCGGCCACCCGGCGCTCCGCGAACGCCCGCACCGCGTCCTCGCCCGCGTGCTCGGCGAGGAACCGGATGGCGGCGACCGCGAGGTCGTCGTAGGCGTGCCCGAACCGCGCCCGTCCCGTCTCGGTGAGCAGGAAGAGCTTGGCCGGGCGGCCCCGGCCACGCGGTCCGCGCCGTGGCGCGTCCCGCGTCTCGGCCTCCCCGTCGGCGACCAGGGCGTCCAGGTGGCGGCGCACGGCGGTCGGGCTGATGCCCAGCCGCTCGGCGACGACACCCGCCGTCATGGGGCCGTCCTCCAGCAGGAGGCGGGCGACCTCGTGGCGAGTCCGCCCTTCCGGGGTGGCCTGTGCGGGCACCACGGCAGCGGGGCGGCTCGCGCCGTCCTGGTGCTGGGTGGGCCCGCTGTTTTTCACAACATAAGTGTGTCGTATTTCGGGCGGGGAGGCAAAGAGTGGCCATCTCACGGTGAGCGGGGTCACTGCCGGGGCCCCGTCCGCGCTGGTCGGCGGCCCGGTCGGGGCCCACCCGCCTCACTCGGGTGAGTGAGCGCGGCGTGTCGCCCAGCCACCCGAACGCAGAACTCGCGCGCGAACGCAGAACTTGGCCTCGCCAACGTGGGACTCGCGCCCGCCGCGAGTCTGCACTCGAGGCCGCGAGTCCCACACTCAGGGGCGCGAGTTCTGCGGCCGGAGCGGCGGGGGCTGCTTCGCCGCACGTCAGGTGCGGTGGAGCAGGCCCGTGAACTGCCCTTCACCACAGCCCTTCGCGGCGTCGATACCCTCTGTGTGTGGCATTGGGCGAGCAGAGCACCGGTGGCGGTGCGGTGGCGGTACCGCTGTCCCCGGTGCGGCCCCCCGAGGCCGGGCCGCTGGAGCAGCGGGAACTGCGCGCACTGGACATCGTCCGCCGCCTCGGCACGATCGGCGCCCTGCTGCTCGCGCTCGGCTCGCTGGGCGCGGGGGCGGCTCCGGTGCTGAACCCGGTCCAGGACATCCCTGTCCTGCGCCTGTTCGCCCGCATCCCGACCGTCTCGCTGGCCATCTGCTTCGCCGGCATGGGCATGCTCGTCGTGGGCTGGCTGCTGCTCGGCCGGTTCGCGCGGCCGGGGCGCGCCCGGCTCGCCACCCGCGCGCAGCTCACCCGCACCCTCGTCATGTGGCTGACGCCGCTGATGTTCATCCCGCCGCTGTTCTCCCGCGACGTCTACAGCTACCTCGCGCAGAGCGAGATCGTGCACCGCGGCATGGACCCCTACTCGCTGGGCCCGGCGCAGGCCCTCGGCGTCGCCGACCCGCTCACCAGCGGCGTGTCCAACATGTGGCGGGAGACCCCGGCGCCCTACGGTCCGCTGTTCCTGAAGCTGGGCAGCTGGATCTCCGCGGTCGTCGGCGACAACATCGTCGCCGGGGTGCTGCTGCAGCGCGCGCTCGCGCTGGCCGGTGTCGCCCTGATCATCTGGGCCCTGCCGCGGCTGGCGCAGCGCTTCGGCGTCGAACCGGCGACCGCGCTGTGGCTGGGCGCGGCCAACCCGCTCGTGTTGTTCCACCTGGTCGCCGGCGCGCACAACGAGGCCCTCGGCATCGGCCTCATGGTCGCCGGCCTGGAGCTGGGCATCCGCCGCCTCCCGGTGCGGGTCGCCGGCGACACGGCGCCGCCGCTGGCCCGCGGTGAGGTCCTGTTCATCGTGCTCGGCGCGGCCGTCATCACGCTCGGCGCGGCGGTGAAGATCAACGCGATCATCGCGCTGGGCTTCTTCGGCGTGATGATCGCCCGCCGCTGGCACGGCCGCATCACCGACCTGCTGCGCGCCGCGGCGCTGGTCACCGGCGTGTTCGCGGCGGTCATGGTGGCCGTGTGCCTGGGCACCGGGCTGGGCTTCGGCTGGGTCGGCGCCCTCGGCACGCCCGGTCTGGTGCGCAGCTGGATCTCCCCCACCGCCGAGCTGGCCAACCTCGGCGGCGTCCTCGGCATCGCGCTCGGCCTGGGCAACCACACCAACGCGCTCGTGTCGATCCTGCAGCTGGCCGGCACCGCGCTGGCCGGGCTCATCACGGCCAAGTTCCTCTGGGACAGCTTCCGCTGGCGCTACCGGCCCATCATCGGCCTCGGGGTTTCGCTGGGTGCGTTCATGATGCTGCACGTCGCGATGCAGCCGTGGTGGCTGCTGTGGGCGGTCATCCCGCTCGCCGCCGCGGCGGGCACCTCCCGGTTCCGGGTCGCCGCCAGCGTCGCCAGCGTCGCGCTGGCGTTCCTCGCCGCGCCGCCGGGCAGCACGTTCGACGGCCGCTCGTTCGTCGTGCCGCAGGCCTACCTGGCCGCGGCTCTCGTCGTCGCCGTCGCGATGGTCGTCGTGTGGCGCAGGGCACCTCTTCTGCTGAAGAGGGATCCGCAGCCGGTGGCCTGAGCCGAGGTCGTACGCTTGACAGTCGTGAGCACACCTGCCGTCGAGATCACCGGGCTGGTGAAGCGGTACGGCGCGAAGACCGCGGTCGACGGCCTGGATCTCAAGATGGACCGCGGGCGCCTGCTCGCGCTGCTCGGTCCCAACGGCGCGGGCAAGACCACCACCGTCGAGATCTGCGAGGGCTTCCGCCGAGCCGACTCCGGCTCGGTGCGGGTGCTGGGCCTGGACCCGGTCCGCGACGGCGCCGCGCTGCGCCCCCGCATCGGCGTGATGCCGCAGGGCGGCGGCGCCTACCCCGGCGTCCGCGCCGGCGAGATGCTGGGCCTGGTCGCCGCCTGCGCCGCCAACCCGCTCGACCCCGCGTGGCTGCTCGACGTCCTCGGCCTCGCCCCCGCGCGCCGCACCCCGTTCAAGCGCCTCTCCGGCGGCCAGCAGCAGCGCCTGTCGCTGGCGTGCGCCCTGGTCGGGCGGCCGGAGCTGGTGTTCCTCGACGAGCCGACCGCGGGCATGGACCCGCAGGCGCGGCGCCTGGTGTGGGAGCTGCTGGGCGCGCTGCGGGCCGACGGCGTCAGCGTGCTGCTCACCACGCACCTCATGGAAGAAGCCGAGGCGCTGGCCGACGACGTGGTGATCGTCGACAACGGCCGGGTCATCGCCGAGGGCACGCCGAGCGCGCTGACCGCCGACGACGCCGACACCGCGCAGTTGCGGTTCAAGGCCCGCGGCGGCCTGGACACCGACCTGCTCTCCGCCGCGCTGCCCGAGGGCTACCACGTCAAGGAGTCCGCGCCGGGCAGCTACCAGGTCTCCGGGAAGGTGAACCCGCAGGTGGTGTCCACGGTGACGGCGTGGTGCGCGCAGCAGGGCGTGCTGGCCGAGGAGCTGCACGTCGGCAAGCGCGACCTGGAAGAGGTCTTCCTCGAGCTGACCGGACGGGAGCTGCGCTCGTGACCGCACCGGCCAGGTTCCCCGCCGGCACCTTCACGCCCGCTCCCGGCGCGGGCAGCCGCGCGCGCATGCTGTTCACCCACGCCAAGCTGGAGACCAGCCTCACGTTGCGGCACGGTGAGCAGATCCTGCTCACCCTGCTCATCCCGCTGGCCCTGCTGATCGGCCTGACACTGCTGGACATCCTGCCCGCGGGCGACCTGGACGGGGTGTCCAAAGCGGACTGGGTGACGCCGCGGATCTTCGCGCTCGCGGTCATGTCGTCGGCGTTCACCGGGCAGGCGATCGCGCTCGGCTTCGACCGCCGCTACGGCGTGCTCAAGCGGCTGTCGGCCACCGCCATCCCGCGCTGGCTGCTCGTCGCGGGCCGGATCGTCGCGGCGCTCGTCGTGGTGCTGCTGCAGGTCGTGGTGCTCGGTGTGGTCGCCGCGTTCCTCGGCTGGAGCCCGTCGCCGGCGGGCATCGCCGAGGCGGTGGTGCTGCTGGTGCTCGGCACGCTGAGCTTCGGCGCGCTGGGGGTGCTGCTCGGCGGCTCGCTGCGCGCGGAGGCGGTGCTGGCGCTGGCCAACATCGTGTGGTTCGTGCTGCTGCTCGCGGGCGGCATCCTGCTCGCGCCGTCCACGCTGCCGTCGGCCGCCGCGACCGTGATCGAACTCCTGCCGTCGGGGGCGCTGGCCGAGGGACTGCGCGCCGCGCTCGTCGACGGGCAGTTCGCCGTCGGACCGGTCGTCGTGCTCGCCGTGTGGGGCGCACTGGCCGCCGCGCTGGCCGCGAAAACGACAAAACTGACCTGACATTAGGATGTTCCCGTGGCCCTGAGCTCCCTGATCGCCCGCCTGCCCTACCCGTCGCGCCCGGTTCAGCGCGCGATCGCCGTCGCCGCGATCGTGGCCCAGGCCGGCATCGGGGTCACCGGCTCGGTCGTCCGGGTCACCGGTTCGGGCCTGGGCTGCCCAACCTGGCCGCAGTGCTTCCCGGGCAGCATGGTGCCGGTCGCGCACCCCGAGTTCGACACGCTCAACCAGTGGATCGAGTTCGGCAACCGGCTGCTCACCGTCGTGGTGGTGCTGGTCTCCGCGCTGGCGGTGCTCGCCGCGTGGCGCGTGCAGATCGCCCACCCCGAGCGCAAGCGCCTGGTGAAACTCGCCTGGACGATGCCCGGCGGTGTCGTGCTGCAGGCCGTGGTCGGCGGCATCACGGTGCTCGCGAAGCTCGAGTGGTGGACGGTCGCGATCCACTTCCTCGCCTCCACCCCGCTGGTGTGGCTCGCGGTCCTGCTGCTGCGCGCGTTCAACGAGGGCGACGAGCCGGCCCGCTGGCTCATCCCGCCGCTGGCGAAGAAGCTGCTGGTCACGCTCGTCGTGGCGCTGTGGGCGATCCTGATCGCCGGCACCACGGTCACCGGCGCCGGCCCGCACGGCGGCGACCCGGAGACCCACCGGCTGGACGCGCCGATCGAGGTCCTCGCGCAGGTCCACGGCGGGCTGCTGGTCTGCTACCTGCTGGTGCTCGCGGTCTTCGGCCTGGTCCTGATGCGCGGCGGCACCCCGGCCGCGCTGTGGCGGCGCTACGCGATCGTGTGGGTGGTCGCGCTGGCGCAGGGCGTGCTGGGTTCGGTGCAGTACGCCCTCGGCATCCCGGAGGCGCTGGTGTCGCTGCACGTCCTCGGCTCGGCGCTGGTGATCGTGGCGACGGCCGCGCTGTGGTGCGGCTGCCGCGATCGCGGGCCGGTCACCTCGGCGGGCCCGGCGCCGCGCGAACCGGAGCTGACCGCGGCCCGCAGCTGACCGCGGGTGGGGCGGGGGTTCCGCAGCCCGTCATGCGGTAGTAACGCCCGAGGGGGGTATTCGCCAAGACGGCTCCGTACGGTGGGGCCGGAGAGAGAGGTTACTGCCGCCCATGACGAAACCGCTGATCTCGCATCGCCGGTCCTCCAGTCAGATGATCGTGCTCAAAGCGTTCCTGCTGATCCCGTTCCTCGCCCTGATCACCGCCGTTCCGCTGGCGTGGGGCTGGGGCCTGACCTGGCTCGACCTGGGCCTGGCGGTGTTCTTCTACGTCGTCGCGACCCTCGGGGTGACGGTGGGCTACCACCGGTACTTCACGCACGGCGCGTTCAAGACCGGCCGTCCGCTGCGGGTCGCGATGGCGATCGCCGGCAGCATGGCCGTGCAGGGGTCGGTCATCTTCTGGGTGGCCAGCCACCGCCGCCACCACGCGTTCGCCGACCGCGAGGGCGACCCGCACTCCCCCTGGCTGTTCGGCACCAGCCCGGCGGCGCTGCTGCGCGGTTTCTGGCACGCGCACATGGGGTGGATGTTCCAGCGCGAGGTGACCAACTACGAGCGGTTCGCGCCGGACCTGCTGGCCGACGACGACCTGCGCGTGGTGAACCGGCTGTTCTGGCTGTGGATCGTGCTGAGCCTGGGCCTGCCGACGCTGCTCGGCGGGCTGCTGAGCTGGTCGTGGTGGGGCGCGGTGACCGCGTTCTTCTGGGCCGGGCTGGTGCGGATCGCGTTCCTGCACCACGTGACGTGGTCGGTGAACTCGATCTGCCACATGATCGGCGACCGGCCGTTCGCCAGCCGGGACAAGGCGTCGAACTTCTGGCCGCTGGCGATCCTGTCGATGGGCGAGTCGTGGCACAACTCCCACCACGCGGACCCAACGTGCGCCCGGCACGGCGTGCTGCGCGGGCAGGTGGACGTGTCGGCGCGGCTGATTTGGATCTTCGAGAAGCTGGGCTGGGCGCGCGACGTGCGGTGGCCGCGCGCCGAGCGCCTCGCCGCGAAGCGGCTCGAACCCGCTTCCTAGTTCCTACAGGGCGTGCCCGGCCATCCGGCGACGGTGGCCGGGCCCGATCTGCGTGGAGTTGACGGTCTCGGCGTCCCACTCGGCCGGTTCCAGGTCTTCCACGGCCTCGACGAGCTTCTGGCCGGTCGCCACGGACGGGACGACGACGTCGCCCATCGCGCCGTCGTGGCCGACGAGCACCACGCGCGCCCCGGCGCGGCCGATGTTCTCCACGACAGCCTTCGCCGGCTTGCCGTGCTCGGCGACGAAGCGGCGGGCGGTCGTAAGCTGCTTGGCGGTGGGCGCCGGTGCCTCGGTCTCTTCAGCCATGTCGGCATCTTAGGGAAGATCCGTGCCGCCCACCCGGTTGTGCGAGGTGAACCCGACCACGTCAGGAGGACACAGGCGATGCCCACGGCAGTGCAGATTCGGCAGACCGGCGGACCCGAGGTGCTGGAGGCCGGTGACGTCGAGGTCGGCGATCCCGGGCCGGGTGAGCTGCTGGTCGACGTCGCCGCCGCGGGCGTGAACTACATCGACACCTACCAGCGCAGCGGGGTCTACAAGATCGACCTGCCCGCGACGCTGGGCATGGAGGGCGCCGGAACGGTGGCGGCGGTCGGCGAGGGCGTGACGGGCTTCGCGGCCGGTGACCGGGTGGCGTGGCAGGGCGTGCTCGGCGGGTACGCGCAGCAGGCCCGGATCCCGGCGACCGCCGCGGTCGCGGTGCCCGAGGGCGTGTCGCTGGAGACTGCCGCGGCGACGATGCTGCAGGGCGTCACCGCGCACTACCTGGTGCGGTCGACGTACGAGGTGCGGGAGGGCGACACGATCCTGCTGCACGCGGCCGCGGGCGGCGTCGGGCTGCTGCTGACGCAGCTGGCCAAGGCGCGTGGCGCGCGGGTGATCGGCACGGTGTCGACCGAGGAGAAGGCGGCGCTGGCCAGCGAGGCCGGTGTGGACGACGTGATCCGGTACGACCAGGTCGATTTCGCCGAGGAGGTCCGGAGGCTGACCGGCGGCGAGGGGGTGGCCGCGGTGTACGACGGGGTCGGCAAGTCCACTTTCGACGGAAGCCTGGCGAGCCTGCGGGTGCGCGGTTTCCTGGTGCTGTTCGGGGCGGCGAGCGGGCCGGTCCCACCGGTCGACCCGCAGCGGCTCAACGCGGCGGGCTCGGTCTACCTGACGCGCCCGACGTCGGCCCACTACGTGCGCACCCGCGACGAGCTGGCGTGGCGCACGAACGAGCTCTTCGAGGCGGTCACCTCGGGCGCGCTGAAGGTCCGCGTGGGCGCCAAGTACGCGCTGTCGGACGCCGCGAAGGCGCACGAGGACCTGCAGGGCCGCCGCACGACGGGCAAGGTGCTGCTGATCCCGTAGGACAGCTCGGGCATGCGGATCGCGACCGCCGGTTCGTCGAGAGCCGGTCCCGCCTCCGGATCAGGAGGCGGGACCGGCCAGCTCACACGCTCACGGCGGCGCGGATCGTCTCCTTCAGGCTGCTCGTCGTCGCGATCACGGCCGTCGGTTCATAGCCGCAGTGCGCCATGCAGTTGGCGCACCTCGGGTCCTTGCCGCGGCCGAACTTGTCCCACTCCGTCTCCTCGATCAGCTCCCGCCAGGTCTTGGCGTAGCCGTCGTCGAGGAGGTAGCACGGCCGCTGCCACCCCAGCAGCGAGTACGACGGGATCCCCCACGGCGTGCACTCCAGGTCCCGTTTGCCCTCGATGAAGTCGAGGAACACGGGCGAGTGGTTGAGCCGCCACTTCTTGCGGCGCCCGTCGGCGAAGGCCTTGGAGAACAGCTCCCGCGTCTGCTGCACCCCGAGGAAGTGCTCCTGGTCCGGCGCCTTCTCGTAGGCGTACCCCGGCGACAGCTGCATGTTGTCGACCTTGACCACGTCGTTGAGGTAGTCCAGCACGTCGATGACGTCCTGCGGGGTGTCGGTGTTGAAGAACGTCGTGTTCGTCATCACCTTGAAGCCCTTGGACTTCGCGAGCTGGATCGCCTCGACCGCGGCCTGGAAACCGCCCTCCTTGCGCACCGACGCGTCGTGCTTCTCCTCGAGCCCGTCGATGTGGACCATCCAGGTGAAGTTGCGGTGCGGCTTGAACTTGTGGATGTGCTTGGGCAGCAGCAGCGCGTTCGTGCACAGGAACACGATCTTGTTGCGCTCCAGCAGGATCCGCGTGATCTCGTGGATCTGCGGGTGCATCAGCGGCTCACCACCGGCGATGGACACCATCGGCGCGCCGCTCTCCTCCACGGCGCCCACGGCCTGCTGCACCGGCATCCGCTGCTTCAGCAGGTGCGCGGGCTGCTGGATCTTCCCGCAGCCACCGCACTTGAGGTTGCACGCGAACAACGGTTCCAGCTCGACCAGGATCGCAAACTTCTCCTTGCGCAGCAGCTTCTGCTTGGCCAGGAACGCACCCAGCCGGATCGACTGGCGTAATGGCATGCCCATGGTCTAGCTCACCTCCCGGGGTAGTGTGAAAACCACGTCCTCAACGGCCTCCGCGCTTTCGGTCACCGTCGACCGGCCCAGCCCGCGAAGGCACCCCACCAGCTCCGCCACCAGGTCCGGTGGGGCCGAGGCGCCCGCGGTGATCCCGATCCGCTTCGCCCCGGCCAGCCAGCGCAGGTCCACTTCGGACACGTCGTCGACGAGCCTGGCCCGGGTTCCCCGCCGCCGCGCCACTTCCACCAGGCGCAACGAGTTGGACGAGTTCGCCGAGCCGACCACGAGGACGAGGTCCGCCACCTCGGCCACCGCCGTCACCGCGCGCTGGCGGTTGGTGGTGGCGTAACAGATGTCGTCGCGCCGCGGGCCCTCGATGCCGGGGAACCGGGAGCGCAGCACCGAGGCGATCTCCTCCGCCTCGTCCACGGCCAGCGTGGTCTGCATCGCGTAGGCCACGCCGCCCTCGGGCGCCCACACGTGCGCGGCCGCCTCGGCGTCCTCCACCACCACGATCCGCTCCGGCGCCTCCCCGACCGTGCCCTCGACCTCCTCGTGGTCGGCGTGCCCGATGAGGAACACCGTGTCGCCACGCCCGGTGTAGCGCTTGACCTCGGTGTGCACCTTCATCACCAGCGGGCAGGTCGCGTCGATCACCCGCAGGTCCCGTGCCTGCGCCGCGGCGCGCACGGCCGGGGCGACGCCGTGCGCGGCCAGCACCGTCGTCGCGCCGCGCGGCACCTCCTCGACCTCCTGCACGAACACCGCGCCCAGCGCTTCCAGCCGCCGCACCACGTGCGCGTTGTGCACCACCTGGCGGCGCACGTAAACCGGCGCGCCGTACCGCTCCAGCGCCCGCTCGACGATCTCGATGGCGCGCTCGACGCCGGCGCAGAACGAGCGCGGGCTGGCGAGCAGCAGTTCGCCCTCCCCCGCCGCCTCGCACCACTCGCGCAACGCCGGGACCGCGGCCCGCAGCGACCGCAGTCCGGTCAAGCCGCGCAGCATCGTGCCCGGCCGCCACAGCGGCTGGTCCGGGGTGTCCACAATGGCCCGCACGACCGCGACCGGGCCGGGCAGCGAAGCGAACTCCGCGGACTCCATGTCGACAGCCAGCGCGCCGTTTCGCGCATACCTGGCCCGTTCCGCACCGTCCACGACGGAGGGCGCGGACGCGATCGGTCCGAGGTGGACGGTCAACCCGAGCCGCCGCAACGCCGCGGCGAGCACCGGCGCCGAGTGCAGCGGCACCCGCCCGTGCGGGCCCTCGATCTCGGTCGCCACCACCAGGTCACCCGGCCGCACCTCCGGCACCAGCGCCCCGCCGACGCCGGCGACCAGGACCGGCCGCCCGGCCGCGGCCAGCCGCTGCGCCGATTCCGCCGCGCGGCGCGGCCCCATCCCGCCGCGCAGCACGACCAGGCCCGGCGTCCGCAGCGCGGAGGCCTCGACGCGCATCGGCGCGACCACGACGCCGGTCATGACCGCTCCAGGTACCGGCCGAGCGCGGTCACCGGGAACACCAGCCGGTACAGGTGGTAGTTGATGTAGAAGTCGCCGGGGAAGCCGGTCCCGGTGAACTGCGGCTCGTCCCACGTGCCGTCGGGGCGCTGGGTCTCGGCCAGCCACCGCACGCCGCGCACGGTCACCCCGGAGTCCCGCTCCCCCGCGGCGAGCAGCGCCAGCAGCGCCCACGCGGTCTGCGACGCGGTCGACTCGCCACGCCCGGCCCACGACGGGTCGCGGTAGGACCGCAGGTCCTCACCCCAGCCACCGTCGGGGTTCTGGTGCTCGGCCAGCCACCGCACCGCCCGCCGGATCGCAGTGGCCGACGCCGGGACCCCGGCCTCGACGAGCGCGGGCACGACGGCGCCGGTGCCGTACACGTAGTTGGCGCCCCAGCGGCCGAACCACGACCCGTCGGGCTCCTGGTGGTCCAGCAGCCACTTCACACCGCGGCGGCATTCCCGGCTGCCGGCCTTGCCCTCCTTGGCCAGCATCTCGACCACGTGCGCGGTGACGTCCGCGGACGGCGGGTCGATCACCGCGCCGAAGTCGCAGAACGGCAGCTTGGTGGTCAGCTCCTGGGTGTTGTCGGCGTCGAACGCACCCCAGCCGCCGTCGCGGGACTGCATGCCGGTCACCCACGCCACGGCGCGGTCCAGCGCTCCGGACAGGCGCTCCCGGTCCGGGTGCGCGACGCGGCGCAGGCCGAGCACGACTTCCGCGGTGTCGTCGGTGTCCGGGTAGAGGTCGTTGGCGAACTCGAACGCCCAGCCGCCCGGGTCGAGGCCGGGCCGCCGCACGGCCCAGTCGCCGCGCACGGCGATCTCCTCGCCGAGCATCCAGTCGACGGCCTTGAGCACGTGCGGGTCGTCGGCGGGCGCGCCCGCGTCCAGCAGCGCGGTGATCGCCAGCGCGGTGTCCCACACCGGCGACTGGCAGGCCTCCAGCCGCCGCACGGTGCCCTCGGGCGTCTCCTCGCGGATCAGGAACCCCTCCAGGCCCTGCAGGCCCGCGCGCATCGCCGGGTGGTCCAGCGAGTAGCCGAGCAGGTGCAGCGCGAGCAAGGAGTACACCCACGGCGGCTGGATGCCGCCCCACCCGCCGTCGGCCTCCTGCCGGGCCAGGATCCACTCCGCGGCCTGCCGCATCGCGAACTCCCGCACCGGCTTGACCGCGACCTTGGCGTAGAGGTGCAGGGCCTTGTCGAGGTAGTGGAAGGCGCCGGACCAGGTCCACGGCGCGACGAGCCCGCCGCCGCGCTTCACGCCGGTGCGCAGCTCGTCGATGCCGAACGGCAGCGGGCGGACCGGCCGCAGGGTGCCGACCACGGTCAGCGGCACCACGGTCTGACGCGCCCAGCAGCCCCAGTCGTAGACGTTGAGCGGCACCCAGGACGGCAGCAGCACCAGCTCGGGCGGCATGTTCGGCAGGTCGTCCCAGGACCACAGCCCGAACAGCGCCAGCCAGATCCGGCTGAACACGCGGCTGGCCTCGACCCCGCCGCCGGCGCGGACGAACTCCGCGGCCCGCCGCATGTGCGGCTCGTCCGGCGAGTCACCGGCCAGCCGCAACGCGACCCACGCCTCCAGCGTGGTCGACAGGTCGCCGGGGCCGCCGTGGAAGGTGGCCCAGGTGCCGTCCGCGCGCTGCTGCGACCGGATCCAGCGCGCGGCCTCCTCGGTCTCGCGCGCGGTGCGGATGCCCAGGAACTCCCGCATCAGCAGGTCCTCGGCGTCCATGGTCACGTTGGTCTGCATCTCGCCCTTCCACCAGCCGCCGTCGCGTTGCAGCCCCTTGAGGTGGGCGACAGCGCGGTCCAGCGTCTCGGCGGCGCCGGCGGTGGATCTCGCCGCCGGGTCAGCGGTCTGCGTCATTCAGGCCTCCCTGGTCACGATGAACCGCGCGAGGGCCAGCAGCTCCTCGCGCACCCGTCCCGGGACCTCGGCGTCCTCGAGCTTCTGCCGTCCCGCCGCCATCCGGCGGTGGGCCTCCTCCAGCGCCCACGCGCGACCGCCTGCCAGGTCGACCAGGTCGGCGGCGCGGCGCACGGCCGCGTCGTCGGCGACGTCGCCGTCGGTCAGCCACGCGGCCAGCTCCCGGCCGGGCGCGCCGCCGTGGGTGACGGCGTAGGTGACCGGCAGGCTCTTCTTGCGGGCCCGCAGGTCGGAGTGCACCGGTTTGCCGGTGACCGACGGCTCGCCCCAGATGCCGAGCACGTCGTCGACGAGCTGGAACGCCAGGCCGAGGTCAGCGCCGAACTCGGCGAGCGCGCTGACCGTGCGGGCGGGCGCGCAGGCGAGCACGGCGCCGATCGCGGAGCTGGCGGACAGCAGCGCGCCGGTCTTGCCGCCCGCCATGTCCAGGCACTCGTCGAGGGTGACGTCGTCGCGCTGCTCGAAGGCGACGTCGAGGACCTGGCCGCGGATCAGCTCGCCGACCGCCTCGGACAGCAGCCGGGCCGCGGCGACCGCGCCCGGCCCCTCCGCGTCCAGCAGGACCTCGTTGGCCAGGGCGAGCATCGCGTCGCCGGTGAGGATGGCGCTGGCCGCGCCGCGCACCGCCCACACGGTCGGCCGGTGCCGCCGCTCGGTGTCGCCGTCCATCAGGTCGTCGTGCAGCAGCGAGAAGTTGTGCACCAGCTCCACCGCGACCGCGCCGGGCAGCCCGGTGGCCGGGGGCGCGCCCGCGGCCTCGGCGGACAGCAGCGCCAGCGCGGGACGCACGGCCTTGCCGCCGCCGGAGGTCGGGTTGCCGTCCAGGTCGGTCCAGCCGAGGTGGTAGTAGGCGATGGCGCGGCTGGCCGGGTCGAGCCGGTCGACGGCGGCCCGCATCGCGGGCAGGACGGCCTGCCTGCCCTGCTGCAGGGAATCGAGTACAGCGGTCATGCGGGTATCCCTTCCGATCGGCCCGACGCCCCCGCGGGGGTCCCGAGCACGGCTTTGGCGGCCGCCTCACCGCTGCGCACGGCGCCCTCCATGGTCGCCGGCCACCCGGTGGCGGTCCACGCGCCCGCCAGGAACAGCCCCGGGGCGCGGGTGCGGGCCTGTGGGCGCAGTCCCGCGCTGCCCGGCGCGGGACGGAACGTGGCGTGCCGTTCACGTGTCACGAAGAAGTCGAGCACCTCCGCGCCGCGTGCGGCGGGCAGCACCTCGCGCAGCGCGGGCAGCAGGCGTTCCCGCAGCGCCCGCACCGGCAGGTTGATCTCCTCCTCGGCCGCGGACAGCGAGATCGCCAGGTACTGGCCGCGGTCGAGGCCTGCCGAGGCGGTGCGGTCGAACACCCACTGCAGCGGCGAGTCGACGACGGCGAAGAACGGCTCGTCCGTGACCGGGCGGTCGAGGACGACGTGCGCGTTGACGATCGGCGAGCTGCCGAGCTCATCGGCGAAGTCCGGGGGCAGCCGGACCGCGCCCTCGGGCAGCAGTTTCGCCGCGACCGGGGGCGGCACGGCGAGCACGACCTGGCCGGCCTCGACCGGCTCGTCGGTCCCGATCCGCCAGGAGCCGTCCGCGCGGGAGAGCCCGGTCACCTTGGCGTTGAGCCGGACGGTGGCGCCCGCCTCGGTCAGCCGGGCCAGCGCGGGCTCGCCGTGCAGCCGCCGCAGCGGGACGGTCGCCCAGCCGATGTCGGCCGCGTCGGCGTCGGTCAGCAGGCCCACCTGGAAGACGGTCGCGGCCAGGCCGAGCGACGCCTGCTCCGCGGGGGCGTTCAGCGTCGCGATGCCCACCAGGTCCCAGAGTTTCGTGATCGCGTCCCGGCTCTGCCCGTGCGCGGACAGCCATTCGCCGAACGTGCGCCGGTCCGAGCTGGGCGCGGCCGGGTCGACCGACTTCAGCGCGAGCGCGGCGCCGGCGAAGCGCATCCGGTCGCCGAGGCCGAGCGGGGTGTAGCGCAGCACCGAGTCCGCGAGGTGCAGCGGCGCGGGCAGCGGGTTGCGGCGCAGCCACACCGGGCGGCGCAGCCGCGGCGAGCGCACCGGGATCTCCAGGCGCGGCTGGAGGTGCACGCGGTCCATCACCCCGAGCCGCCGCAGGAGGTCCAGGTAAGCGGTGCAGCAGCGGAGGAACACGTGCTGCCCGTTGTCGACGTGCAGGCCGTCGCGGGTGAACGAGTGCGTCAGGCCGCCCAGCAGGCCGCGGGACTCCAGCAGTGTCACCTCGTGCCCGGCGTCGGCGCAGCGCAGGGCCGCGGTGATCCCGGCGAGACCGCCACCGACGACCGCGACCCGCTGCCTCATGCCGCCCGCCCGCCCAGCGCGCGGACCGCCACGCCCAGCTTTTCCCGCCCGGACAACGAAAGCCGCTTGTCGTACACCGCGGCGGGGTCGTCGGCGATCCGTTCCAGCAGCTGCCGGTAGATGCCGGCCATCGCCAGGCAGCACGCGCCGCTGCGGCGGTCCAGCAGCGGGCCCAGCCGCATGCCGTCGGCGTACCACTCGCGGGCGCGGGCCGCGCTGTGCCGGATGAGGTTCGCCAGGCCGCCGTCCGGGTCGGCCAGCGCGCCGTCGGTGATCCGCAGCTCGACGCCGAACGCGTCGAGGTCCTCGGTCGGCAGGTAGATCCGGCCGTTCCGGAGGTCTTCGCGGATGTCGCGGAGGATGTTCGTCTGCTGCAGGGCGATCCCGAGCGCGTCGGCGTAGCGGGTGGCCTGCGGGTGCGGTTTGTGCCCGAACACGCCCAGGCACAGCCGTCCGATCGACCCGGCAACGCACCGGCAGTACTCGGTCAGCTCGTCGAAGGTGCCGTAGCGGCGGCCCTCGATGTCCATCCAGACGCCGTCGAGCAGTTCCTCGAACGCCTCCAGCGGCACCGGGTGGCGGTGGGCGGCGTCGGCGACCGCGACCATCACCGGGTCGGTGCTGCGGTCCAGCGCGGCCAGCTCCTTGCGCACGATCTCCAGCTGCGCGGCCTTCTCCTCGACCGGCAGGTCGCCGTCGCCGATGTCGTCGACGCGCCGCGCCAGCGCGTACACCGCGCACAGCGCCGAGCGGCGCTGACGCGTGAGCAGCCGGATGCCCCAGTAGAAGTTGCGGGCCTCCGTCCTGGTGATGTCCTCGCAGGTGGCGTAGGCCTGTTGGAGCGTGGGTGTCGTCATGTGAGCCGACCACCTTCCCGGATCCGTCGGACATGGGCGGACGGGCGCACCAGCAGGGCGATCAGGTGCGCCAGGACGCCGGTCTTGCGCGGGCGCGGGGTGCGGGCCAGGACGTCCCAGCGGGCGCGGCGCAGCGCGTCGAGGGTGGCCAGTCCCCCGGCGATGTAGCCGGCCACCGCGAGCCGCGCCCAGCCGTGCAGCCGGTCCAGCAGCGCCGCGCCCTCGGTGAGCAGGTCGAGCGCGCGGGCGGTCTGGGCGGCGACGGCCAGCCGCACCGGCCGGCTCGTCGTGGTGGCGTCCAGGTCGGCCTCGGTCGCACCGAACGCGGCCAGGCCGGCCTTCGGCAGGTAGACCCGCCCGTTGCGGCGGTCCTCGGCCACGTCCTGGCAGTGCTCGATCAGCTGCAGCGCGGTGCACACCCGGTCGGACAGGCGCTCGGCGACGGGGTCGCGCACGCCGAAGACGCGCAGCACGATCCGGCCCACCGGATCGGCGGAGAGCACGCAGTAGTCCTCCAGTTCGGCCCGCGTGGCGTAGGACGCGACCCGCTGGTCCTGGAGGTTCGCCCGCACCAGGCGATTGAACGGGTCGAGTTCCAGATCGCGCCGGTGAATCGCGGGAAGAAGATCACGCAATACCCGTTCGTGTGGTTGATCCCCCTGAAAGGCGCGTTCCAGATCGCGCTGGAATCGCAATAACCCCGGCGTGCGATCCTCGACTGCTGACTCGTCACCCAGATCGTCGATGACACGCGCGACGTCGTACACCGCCACCAGATCCGCGCGCAGGTCACGGGGAAGTATCCGCAGTGCTACCGGAAAGTTCTCGGCCTGTTCCTTTTCACGCGGCACACGGTCGCCGACCGTGCCGGGACCTGGGGGTGCGGGAGCCATCGCCTCATAATCACTCCGCGGCCGCGGTCAATTCTTCGCTCCGGAAACAAAAATGGAGAAGCCACGGTTGTCACGAGCTGACAGTATTGAACCGGACAATGGACGGCACGCGGGCAGGCCAGTGGGGGTCCACGAGATGACGGGCAGACGCACGGAGACCAGCGACGGCACGCTGGCGAATCTGGCGAAGGCGACCTCGGAACGGCTGCCGCGCATGCTGGACGACGTGGCGCGGCTGCTGAACGAGCACTGGCCGGACTACGCCGAGTTCATCGTCACCGAACGGGACGAGGTCCTGGTCTCCGCCAACATGTTCCTGCAGCGGCTGTTGCGGATGGCCAAATGGGACATCGCGGAACTGTCCGGCATCGCGGACCAGGGCGTGGATCGCTTCGGCGAGCAGCCGCTGTTCGAGGAGATCGGGCGGGCGCAGTGGCAGCAGGGCCGCGACCTGACGAGCCTGCTGTCGGCGTACCAGATCGGCGCGCGGGTGGCGTGGCACCACGTCGCCGAGGTCGCGCTCGAGGTCGGTGTCCCCTCCGACATGTTCGCCTCGCTGGCCGAGGCGGTGTTCATCTTCGTGGACCAGCTGTCCTCGGCGTCGGCGCGCGGTTACGTGCTGGAGCAGTCCGAATCCGCTGCGATGCGGGAGCGGTTGCGCGACGAGCTCGCGGACATGCTGCTGTCCGACCGGTCCGATTCCGCCGCGATCCGCGACGCCGCGGCCCGGGTGGACTGGCCGCTGCCGCGGCAGGCGGCGGTCGTCCTGGTGGAGCCGGACAACCCGGTCGGCAGCGCACTGCTGGGGCGGCTCGGGAACTCGTCGCTGCACGTCCGGCGGCAGCGGCTGGTCTGCGCCATCGTGCCCGATCCGGACGGACCACAGCGGCGGGAGCGGCTGGCGTCGGCGCTGCGGGGCGCGGGCGCGGTCGTCGGGCACGCGGTGCCGCTGGAACGCCTGCCCGCCAGCATGCACGTCGCCGAGCTGGCCGCGCAGCTGCGCCGCACGCACGTGCTGGAGGACGACCCGGTATTCGTGGACGAGCACCTGGACTCGATCATCGTGCACCGCGACGCGAAGCTGTTCGACGCGATGCGGCACCAGTGCCTCGCCCCGCTGGCGCACCTCGGGCCGGTGACGCGCAAGCGGTTGTGCGAGACGCTCGCCTGCTGGCTGCGGCACCTCGGCGACCGCCGCGCGATGGCGGAGGAACTGCACATCCACCCGCAGACGGTGCGCTACCGGATGACCCAGCTGCGTGAGCTGTTCGGCGAGAGCCTGGACGATCCGGACAACCGCCGCCGCCTCACGCTCGCCCTCGCCTGGGGCACCTCGGACCCCGGCGACGTGTAGTTCAGTCCAGTTCCGCCAGCACCGCGCGGAATTCGGCGAGGAAGCCGTCCACACCGTCCACCAGGGTCGCGTCCACGGTGGCGCTCATCGAGAACGAGCCGTACCACCCGAGCACGCCGATGGTGAACGGGGTGCCCGGCGCGAGCGGGATGATGGCGAACGCCGTGCGCAGCGGGAAGTCGCGGAAGTCCACCTGCCACGCGGCACCGGGCATGTTGGACACGGTGCCGTTGAAGAACCGTTCGTTGTAGACGGTCCGGGCGAACCAGCGGTGGAAGAACGCCGGCATCAGCCCGGCCAGCGTGTGCTGCACGAACCGGGACGCGACGACCCGTGTGCCGGTGCGCAACCGCTTGGTGGCCCTGGCGATCCGCTTCAGCCGCTCGGCTTCGGGCATGTCGCCCAGCGGGATGTCCACCATGACCGCGGCGGTGACGTTGCCCTCCGCGCCGGGCCGCGGCTCGGCGGCCATCAACGTGACCGAGGTCAGCATCGACTCCGGCAGCGGCGCCACCGCGACCCGCCGCAGCGCGCCGGCCACCCCGCCCAGCAGCAGGTCGGTGACCCGCACGCCGTGCTTGCGCGCCAGCTCGCGCACGTCGTCGAGCGGGATCTGCAGGGTGGCGTAGCGGCGGTCCGGCGGATCACCCGCGGGCAGCCGCGTCTTGGGCCGCCCGTCGGTGGCCAGCTGCGCCAGCCCGACGGCGCCCGCGGCGGCCTTCTGCAGCGCGTTCGGCCGCCGGGTCTCGCTGAGGCCGTCGAGCAGGCTCCGCGAGTCGAACAGCTCCAGCATCAGGCTGATCGTGCCGATGCCGTCCGCGACGGCGTGGTGCACCAGCGAGATCACCGCGGCGGTGTTCTCCTCGACGCCGCGCACGACTGCGAACCGCCACAGCGGCCGGTCCCGCGGCAGCGGCTCGCTCTGGAACCGCGCGACGAGCTTGTGCAGCTCCCCCATGCCGCCGGGCGTGCCGTCCGGGCGGGTCAGGTCGAAGTCGGGGACGTGCCAGTCCCAGTCGATGTCCGGGTGCGGCACCCAGTGCTGGCGGCGCCAGGGCG
This sequence comes from Amycolatopsis methanolica 239, assembly GCF_000739085.1. Lineage (NCBI taxonomy): Bacteria > Bacillati > Actinomycetota > Actinomycetes > Pseudonocardiales > Pseudonocardiaceae > Amycolatopsis > Amycolatopsis methanolica. The sequence continues at coordinate 4,220,357 of NZ_CP009110.1, forward strand.
AGTAGTCCGACAGGCGCTGCGCGTAGCGGGGCATCTCGGGCAGCTTGTCGCGGATGGCCTGCTGCACCCACTCCCGGGTCGGCCCGGCGGGGTTGGCGGTCGTGTCGAGCATGATGAGCCCGCCGACGTGCTGCGGGTAGGCCGGGGTCTCGACGTGCAGGAAGAACGTGTCGGAGGCGGGCACCCGGTCGACCGGCCGGGCGACCTGCGCGATCCAGGTGGCCGCGGCGATGAACACCACGGCGGCGGCCGCGTCGATCCAGTAGTGGTTGCCGGTGGCGATGATGACCGCGAACGTGATGGCGACGTGCACCGCGCTGACGATCTGCACGGCCCAGCCGCCGCGGATGCGCGCGAGGACCACCGACACCCACAGCGCCCACCCGACGTGCAGGGACGGCATCGCGGCCAGCTGGTTGGCGCCCTGCAACGCCGGCGAGCCCCAGGACAGGAACGTGTGCCCGAGCCGCACGGTGTCGACGAACCCGGCGCCCTCGAGCATCCGCGGCGGCGCGACCGGGTAGAGCCAGAAACAGGCGAGCGCGAACAGGTTGAGCCAGACGAAGCTGTTGCGCACCGAGCGGTAGTGCACCGGGTGGCGGGCGTGCACCCAGATCAGCAGGATGATCGCGCTCGCGATGTAGGTGATCGCGTACTCGTAGTTGGCGAAGACGCGGATCCAGCCCTGCTCGGCGAGCCACAGGTTGACCGGCAGTTCGAAGTCCAGGTGCATCCACCGTTCGAACGCCAGGAGCGCCTCGCCATTGGCGTGCGCCTGCGGTTCGCGGCCCGGCAGCGGGAACGCCTCGACCAGCAGGTAGATCCCGAACAGGCCGATCCCGAGCAGCAGTTCACCCCACCAGCCCGGACGCTGGACGGCCGCCGCGCGGGCGTCCAGGGCCACCGGGGACCGTGAGGTGGAACCGACGGTGAGCACACCGTCATATACCACGCTTCGTGGCCGCGGCGCTCGCGCGAATCACCGCTCGACCGCGTAGTGCAGGTGCGTGACGCCCGGCGCCGGGACGGCCTCGACCAGGCGGAGCCGCACGTGCGCGGGCAGTTCGCCGAAGAACGGCCTGCCCGCGCCGAGCAGGACAGGGACCTGGTGGAGGACGATCTCGTCGACGAGGCCGGCGGCGAGCGCCGAGGTCACCACGCCGCCGCCCATGAGGCCGACGTCCCGGCCGCCTGCGGCGTCGCGGGCTCTGGCGATCGCGTCCTCGACGCCGGTGGTGACGAGGGTCTGCTGCGCGGTGATCTCCGGAGCCTCGCGGTGGGTGAGGACGACCAGCCGCGCTTTCGGGTGCGGGCTGCCGCCGCCGAAGCGGTCGGAGTCCTCGTAGGTGTTGCGCCCGGCGACGATCGCGCCCACCCGGCCGGCGAGGGCGTCGAACACCCGGGCGCTGGGCTCGCTCAGCCGGAAGCCGTCGAACACGCCGCTCGCGGTGCCGCCGTCGAAGTACCAGTCGAAAAGCATCCCGCCGTCGCCGAGGCCGTGCCCGGGGCGCGGGTCGCGGCCGGTGATGAAGCCGTCGACGGAGACCGCGTGCGCGGCGATGACCTTGCTCATCTCGGTGTTCCTCTCAGAGTTCCTTCAAGAGACTCCGACGGTAGCAGTATGAGTTCCTTCAGGGAACCCCGATTGGTAGACTCGGGGCCGTGCAGCGGACGAACTTCGGCGGGATGGCGTGCTCGATCGCGCGCACGCTCGACGTCATCGGGGAACCGTGGTCACCGCTGGTGCTGCGGGACGTGTGGGCGGGGATGACCCGGTTCGACCAGATCCAGGCCGATCTGGGCATCTCGCGGAAGGTGCTGACCGAGCGGCTGAACCACCTGGTGGAGCGCGGTGTGCTGGGGCGACGGCCCTACGACCGGCGGCCGCGCTACGAGTACGTGCTGACGGAGCGGGGCGCGGAGCTCGTCGAGGTGCTGATGGCGATGGCGCATTGGGGCGACCGGTGGCTGGCGGGTGAGGCCGGGCCGCCGGTGGTGTACCGGCACCGGGCGTGCGGCGAGGTCAGCGGCGCCGGACTGCGCTGCGACCACTGCGGCGAGGCGATGCACGCCGGGGATGTCGACCTCCTGCCCGGCCCGGGAGCCGCGGCCTGACCGAGAGCCGCCGGGGACAGTGCCCGCAACAGCGGCGGGAACGCGGACCTCGCGAGCGGGAGCGTGCGCTCGGCCGCAACGGCGTGGGGCCCCTCGTCCGGCGGCCTAGGGTCTGCGTGCGGCAGCGTGGAACTCACCCACCAGAGCGGGGGGACCTCACCCACCGGAGTGGGGGGTTCGCGACCGGAGTGTGCGGCTCTCGCGCAGGGGTGCCGCTCGTCCGCCGGGTGCGGCTCATCCGCCGAGCGTGGCTCGTCGGCGGAGCGCGGGCAGGAGGGGTCAGGCGGCGGCTGGTGCGGGGCTGTGGCGGCCGGCCAGCCGGAGCGTCACGCCGTCGCGGCGGAGCTTGCGCCATCCGTGGCCCACGCAGGCCGCGACGGTCAGCGCGGTGAGCAGCCCGCTGAGGATGCCGCGCGACATCAGGCCCGCCTCGACGCCCCAGTGCAGGAACCCGATGGTCATCGCGGCGTCGATCAGCCGCGAGCCGCCCCACAGCAGCGCCACCTCGACGAACACGCGGTTCACCGTGCGGTGCTTGAACAGCTCCGCGGGCAGCCGCACGAAATCCTTGGCCAGGCGCGCCGTGATGGGGCGCCCGATCATCGCACTGCCGACGAAGATCAGGAACATCAGCACCGAGCCGACGGCCGGTTGCAGCACGTACACCACCGCACTGGACGTGACCAGCGCGAACGCCGCCCGTCCGACCAGCATCGCCGTGCAGAGCAGCAACGTGCGGGGCATGTCGCGCTTCATCAGCCGCCGCGCGCCGATCACGAACGCCGCCCAGCCGAGAACCGCGCACAACGCGGGAACCAGGCCGACGAAATGCAACAACAACGCCAGCAGAACCGACGGGATGACGACCGTTTCCAGCAACAGAATCGCCGCATCCTTGATCGTTTTCCGCAGGTGCGGTATTTCGATCACCAGATGGCGGTCACCGGACGACGCTCGGTGGTGCACGGGCTCCAGCCTCCAAGGGTCTGCCCTGGGTGCGCGGGGGCAGCGCACTCTCGACAGGCTCTGTAGGTTCCACCGCCCGCCGGTCCCGAAACCTACGCCGGCTACCTGAATTAATCCTGAGCGAAGGAGTCCGAAGAACGGGACCGAGATGGAACGGTTCCCGAGAATTTACCACTTCCCGGATAAACCCCGTGTTGGGCCGACCGGGTCGTCTCCGCATGCACGGTCGGCGAGTGCGCGAGCCCGAACACACCGAGGATCAGCAGGAGGGCCGCGCCTGCGGTCGCCGCGAGCGGGCCCGGCGAGGTCATCAGCGTCGCGTTGAACGCCAGTAGCCCCAGGAAATAGCTGGCCGCGGGGTTCACGATGGACATCACGGCGATGGCCGCGGACAGCGAACCCGACCCGTAAGCCTGCTGCCCGAGCAGCAGCCCGGAGAAGGTCGACAGCGCGAGCACGTACCCCGGCCAGGTGAGCGCCGTGTGAGCGACACCCTCGTTCAACAGCAGGTCGGTCGTCACCTTCATCATGGCCGCGCTGATCGCATAGCAGATGCCGGCCGCCGTGGCGATGAGCGCACTGTGCATCAGCGGGCCCCGCTTCTGGGCCACCTGCACGAGGGTGACGACGGTGGCCGCGGCGATCAGCACCGCGATCAGCAGGCGGCCCTGGTCCGGCGACCCACCCAGCGGCGCGGTGCCCTCGACCGCGAGGAACACCACCACGCCGCCGGTGATGGCGAGCCCGGCCAGCCAGTCCCGCAGCGGCGGCCAGCGGCGGATCGCGGCGGAGGCCATCGGGAGCGCGAAGAGCAGCTCGGTGACCAGCAGCGGCTGCACGAGCGCGATCGACCCGAAGTGCAGCGCGGCGGCTTGGCTGAAAAAGCCCAACAGGTTCGTGGCCCATCCCGCGAGCCACACCCTCTTGCGCAACAGCTTGCGAATCAGCCACAGTACGGGGACGCGATGCCGCGCGGCGCGCCCGTCGACGTCGCTGTCGGCAACCTCGATGACCGCGCGTCGCTGAAGCGCGGCTGACGCCGCGAACAGGAACGCCGCAGCGAATCCGAGGAATACCGGGACTAACACGTCACTTGTCAGCGCTTCCAGTGGCGGAAAGATTCCGGGAACTCAGCCGAACCCCCGAACCGGGCAGATAGTGCACGGTACACCGAGGGCACGGTCCCACGCACCGCAATTGGCAACCTCAGCCAGCGCGGCACGTACTGCTCGGCCCGTTCCGCCGTGATCGCTCCCAGCACCGCCGCGGCGACCTTGTCCGCGGGCACCGGTCTGGGGCTACGCCGCTGGTAGGGACGGCCGCGGCGGGCGAAGAACTCGGTGTCCACCACCCCGGGCACGACCACCCCGACCCGCACCCCGGTACCGGCCAGTTCCAGCCGCAGGCTCTCGGCGAAAACGTCCACCCCCGCCTTGGTCGCCGAGTACACCGACTCCCCCGCGACCCCGGCCCGGCCCGCGATGGACGTGACGAACACCACCACCGACCGGGGGCAGTCGAGGAGCGCGGGCAGCAGGGCGCGGGTCAGTTCGACCGGAGCGGCCAGGTTCACGGAGAGCAACCGCCGCACGTCGGCACCGGACATCCCGGACACCGGTCCGGCGTAGCCCATCCCGGCGTTGTTGACGAGCACGTCCACCCGGCCGGCCCGCGCCGCGATCTCCTCCGCCGCGGCTTCCACCGCGCCGGGCTCGGCGAAGTCGGCGCGGACGGCGACCCCGCCGGTGCGCTCCGCGAGCGCGTCCAGCCGGTCGCCGTCCCGGCCGTGCAGCACGAGGCGAGCACCGGCCTCGTGCAGCCGGAGCGCGGTGGCCGCCCCGATGCCCGACGAGGCACCGGTGACCACCGCGACCGCTCCGCGGACGTCCATCCGTCAGACTCCGATCCGGCCGGCGCCCGCGCGCCGCCCACTCTTCAGCCGGGCACGCGGCCACCGCGCGGGGCGGGGCAAAGCCTGCCACCCGGCCCGGGGCCCGAAAGCGTGCCCGGCAGCCCGGCCATCACCCGGATCAGCCCGACTGCCGCAGGCAGAGCCCGAGGGTCACTCATCCGCCAGCGGACCCTGCCACCATCGCGGCGGCGGAACCCGCCCCACGACCGCCCACCGAGGCCCAGGGCCGCGAGGGACGAGCCCGGCTACCGCCGGTCCGGCTCCTCCGCGGCTGCCATCGAGCGTCAGCCGGCGACCTGGACGGCGTCGACGACGAAGACGAGCGTCTCGTTCGGCTTGATCGGGCCGTTGCCGCGGGCGCCGTAGCCGAGGTCCGGCGGGATGACCAGCAGGCGGCGGCCGCCCTGCTTGATGCCCTCCAGGCCCTGGTCCCAGCCCGGGATCGCGGTGCCCTCGCCCAGCGCGAACGAGAACGGCGCCGAGCCGAACGAGTTCTGCTGGTCGACCTTGTCCGACCAGGTCACCAGGTCGTAGTCCATCTGCAGCGTGCTGCCGGCGTGGGCGGTGGCGCCGGTGCCCGGCTTCAGGTCCTTCGTCAGCAGCTTGGTCGGCGCGCTGCACGTGTCCGGGATCGTGATCGTCGGCTTGGCCCCGAAGTCACCGGTCACGGTGATGTCGTCCGCGGTGCACTCGTGCGCGGCGCTGCCCGTGTCGTGCCCCGCCGAGGCGCTCGCGGACGCCGCCGCCGGCTCGGGCGCCGGGTAGGTCGGGCCGCCACCGGGCGGGAAGGAAGACGGGTCCTGGTCGGGCGCGCAGGCCCCGAGAGCGAGGGCGGCTGCCGCCGCGAGCACGATCTTGCCAGCGTTACGCATGGCGACACCTTAACCGGGCGTTGACGTCGGCCGTCCGGCGGAGTACAAGATGCCGAGCCGTTGCGTGGCACGGGTGTAGCCGACGTAGAGGTCGTTCCAGCCGCGCGGCGACTCCGCCACGATCTCCTCCGGCGCGAGCACCACGACGCCGTCGAACTCGAGCCCCTTGGCCTCGGCGACGGTGAGCACCGACACCGCGTCGCCGTGACCGTCCAGTTCGGACCGGACCGAGCCAAGCCTGGCCGCCGGGACCAGGACCGCGACGGTGCCGCCGTCCGCGGCAGCCACCTCGTCGTCCACGATGGACGCCAGCGGGCGCTCGCCGAGCGGCGCGCGCCACGGCTCGACGCCGGTTTCCCGCACCGACGTCGGCACCCGCAGGTCCGGGTCCACCTCGCGCAGCGCCTCGGCGGCGCGGTTCATGATCTCCACCGGGGTCCGGTAGTTGACGGTCAGCTCACGCAGCCGCCAGCGGTCCCCGACGTAGTGGCCGAGCATGTCCCGCCACGACGACGCGCCGCCCGGCGCGCCGGTCTGGGCGACGTCGCCGACGACGGTCATCGACCGGCTCGGGCAGCGGCGCATCAGCAGCCGCCAGTCCATCGCGGACAGCTCCTGCGCCTCGTCGACGATGACGTGCCCGAACGTCCAGGTGCGGTCGCGGGCCGCGCGCTGGGCGGCGGTCAGGTGGCTGCTGCGTTCCTGCCGCTCGGCGAACAGCTCGGCGTCCAGGATGTCGGCGATGTTGATCTGGTCCTCGTCCAGGAGCTCCTCGTCCTGGTCCATGATGTCGAGCACACCTTCGGCGTAGGCGCGCTCCTCGCGCTCGCGCCGTTCGCGGGCGGCGCGCTCGGCCTCATCGTCCTCGCCGAGCAGCTCGGCCAGCTCGTCGAGCAGCGGCACGTCGCCCGGCGTCCAGGGCGAGCGGGCCGGGCGCTTCAGCGCCGCGCGGTCGTCGTCGGAGAGCAGCCCCTCGGACGCGGACAGCAGCCGGTCCGGTTCGGCGAACAGGTCGCGCAGCAGCCGCTGCGGGGTGATCTTCGGCCACAGCTCGTCGATCGCCGCGGCGACGGTCTCGGACTCGGCGAGTTCCTTGCGGATCTCGACCCGGTCCCCCGCGTCCAGCACGGGCGCGTCGGCGGTCTCGTCCTCGGCGAGCGGGATGTCGGGGACCCCCTCGAAGAGGTCGACCTCCATGCGCACCGCGGCCCGCTCGGTCAGCGCGTCCAGCATCGCGTCGACGAACACGCGCCGCGCCAGGTTGTGCGGGCGGCGGGTGCGCCGGGCCTTGTCGCGCGCCCGCTCGACGACGGCGCGGTCAAGCACCAGCACGTCGTCGTCGAAGGCGACCTCGAACCGCTCGTCCGGCACACGCTGGCGGTCGGCGACGGCCCTGGTGAGCACGTCGACCATGACCAGCCTGCCCTTGACCTCGGCGGCCGCGCGGCTGTCCGCGCCGCGCGCCCGGATACCGGGGAACAGCTGCCCGATCGTGGACAGCAGCACCCCGGTCTCGCCCAGCGACGGCAGAACCTGGCCGATGTAGTGCAGGAACGTGCTGTTCGGCCCCACCACGAGCACGCCGCGGGAGGCGAGCTGCTGGCGGTAGGTGTAGAGGAGGTAGGCGGCCCGGTGCAGGGCCACGGCGGTCTTGCCGGTGCCCGGCCCGCCCTGGACCACGACGACGCCGCTGAGGTCGTCGCGGATGATGTCGTCCTGCTCGGCCTGGATGGTGGCGACGATGTCGCTCATCTCACCCGTGCGCTTGCGCTCCAGCGCGGCCAGCAGGGCGGCCTCGCCGGCCAGGCCCAGGTCCGCCTGCTGCCCGTCGACGGCGCGCAGGTCGAGGATCTCGTCGTCGAGGCCGACGACCTTGCGGCTCAGCGTGCGGATGTGCCTGCGGCGCCGCACGCCCTCAGGGGACGCGGCGGTGGCCAGGTAGAACGGCCGCGCGGCGGGCGCGCGCCAGTCCAGCAGCAGCGGCTCGTAGTCACCGTCCTCGTCGAACAGGCCGAGCCGTCCGATGTAGGCGGGCGCCTGCTCGCCGTGGAAATCGAGCCTGCCGAAGCACAGGCCCTGCTCGACGGAGCCGAGCTGCGCGAGCCGCTCGTGGTGGAGGCTGCTGGCGGCGTCCCGCTCGGCGCTCTCCTGCGGGGTCTCCCCGTGCGAGCGCAGCGCCCGCTCCAGGCGCCGTTCGGCGGTGGTGCGCTCGGCGTCGAGCCTGCGGTAGAGCATGGACACGTAGTCCTGCTCGTGCTGAAGGTCGGTCGTGTTCTCCGGTTCCCGGTCCTCAGCCACGGACAAGAGCAACCTGCTTTCGGCATCGGGTGACAAGTCGGCCTGAAACCCAACGAAGGTGAGCGCCGGAAGATTCCCGGCCGAGCGTCAGAACGGCAGGCCGAGCGTGGGCAGACCGATCGCCGAGTCGACCGCGAGCGCGCAGAACAGGATCATCAGGTACGTGTTCGACCGGTGGAACAGGGCCATCGGCTTGGTCTCCACGCCGCGCCGGACGCCCGAGTAGAGGCGGTGCGCGTAGAAGAGGAACCAGGACCCGGCCAGCACCGCGAAGCTCGCGTACAGCCAGCTCGTCGCGGGCAGCAGGAGCAGCGTCCAGCCGACCATCACCCACGAGTAGATGAGGATCTGGCGGGCCACGTGCTCCGGCGTGGCGACCACCGGCAGCATCGGCACGCCGGCGCGCTCGTAGTCGTCGCGGTACTTCATGGCCAGCGCCCAGGTGTGCGGCGGCGTCCAGAAGAAGATGACGGCGAACATCACGAACGCGGGCCACTGCACCGTGCCGGTGACCGCGGCCCAGCCGATCACCACCGGCATGCAGCCCGCCGCGCCGCCCCACACCACGTTCTGCGCCGTGCGCCGCTTGAGCACCAGGGTGTACACGAAGATGTAGAACAGGATCGTCGCGATCGCCAGCACGGCGGCCAGCAGGTTCACCGTGAAGTACAGCATCGCGAACGAGCCGGCGCCCAGCGCCAGCGCGAACACCAGCGCGTTGCGCCGCGGCACCGAGTCGCGGACCAGCGGGCGCCGCTTGGTCCGGTTCATCACCTTGTCGATGTCGGCGTCGATGACGCAGTTCAGCGCGTTCGCACTGCCCGCGGCCATGGTGCCGCCGACCAGCGTCGCCAGGATCAGCCACGGCGACGGGATCGTGCGCGCGGCGAGGAACATCGCCGGGATGGTGGTGACCAGCAGCAGCTCGATGACCTGAGGCTTGGTCAGGGCGACGTAGGCGCCGACGATCCGGCTCACGCGCCGCAGACCACGCGGGCGCTCGCCTCCGGGGTCGACAGCGCTGGTGCTGTCACTGCGCCCGTGCGCAGCGTTCACCAACGACAATTCCGCTCCCTGAGTCAGATTCGGGTGGCACCGGGGCAGCCCGGCACCGCAACCGATCGTAATCGCCGGGTTCGCACCCCGCGCGCACCGGGGTGCACGAGCCGCGTGTGTCGGCCCCGGAGCCGCCGGGTACCCGACCTACTAGGCTGGCTCCGGGGTTTGCGCTTGTGGTCCTGCGCACGCCCGCTAGCAGAAATATCGTCTCTTCGGGATCGATTGAGATGAGTGGAGCCTGCGCGCGCGAAGACCCCCACCACAGAAGTAGTCACCGAGAAGGACGGGGAGTTCGAGTTCAGTGTCCGATATCGCCTCCATCAGCGAGAACAACCCACTGCTGCGGCGGAACCTGCCCGCCGACTGGACCGACCTCGACACCCGCGCGGTCGACACCGTCCGGGTGCTGGCCGCCGACGCGGTCGAGAACTGCGGCAGCGGTCACCCCGGCACCGCGATGAGCCTGGCGCCGGTGGCGTACTCGCTCTTCCAGCGGATCATGCGCCACGACCCGAGCGACCCGGAGTGGCCGGCGCGTGACCGGTTCGTCCTGTCCGCCGGGCACTCCAGCCTGACGCTCTACATCCAGCTTTACCTCGCCGGCTACGGCCTCGAGCTGGAGGACCTCAAGCAGCTGCGCAAGTGGGGCTCGAAGACCCCGGGCCACCCGGAGTACCAGCACACCAAGGGCGTGGAGACCACCACCGGCCCGCTCGGCCAGGGCCTGGCCAACGCGGTCGGCATGGCGATGGCCGCCCGCCGCGAGCGCGGCCTGCTCGACCCGGACGCCGCGCCCGGCGAGAGCATCTTCGACCACCACATCTTCGTGATCGCCTCCGACGGCGACATCGAGGAGGGTGTGACCTCCGAGGCCTCGTCCATCGCGGGCCGCCAGGAGCTGGGCAACCTGGTCGTCATCTACGACGACAACAAGATCTCGATCGAGGACGACACCAACATCGCGCTGTCCGAGGACACCGCGAAGCGGTACGAGGCCTACGGCTGGCACGTCCAGGTCGTCGAGGGCGGCGAGGACGTCGTCGCGTTCGAGGAGGCCATCGCGGCCGCCAAGGCGGAGACCACCCGCCCGTCGTTCATCCTGCTGCGCACCGTGATCGGCTACCCGGCGCCGAACAAGATGAACACCGGCAAGGCGCACGGCGCCGCGCTGGGCGCCGAGGAGGTCGCCGCGGTCAAGGAGATCCTCGGCTTCGACCCGGAGCGCAGCTTCCAGGTCGACGACGAGGTGATCGAGCACACGCGCAAGGCACTGGACCGCGGCAAGCAGGAGCGCGCCGCGTGGCAGGAGCGCTTCGACGCCTGGGCCGCCGCCAACCCGGAGCGCAAGAAGCTCGCCGACCGGCTGGCCACCCGCGACCTGCCCGAGGGCTGGGCCGAGAAGCTGCCGAGCTGGGAGCCCGACGCCAAGGGCATCGCGACCCGCAAGGCCTCCGGCGAGGTCCTCAACGCGCTGGCCGACGTGCTGCCGGAGCTGTGGGGCGGTTCGGCCGACCTGGCCGAGAGCAACAACACCACCATGAAGGGCGCCGACTCGTTCGGCCCGGAGAAGGCCTCCACCGGCATGTGGCAGGCCAACCCCTACGGCCGCACGTTGCACTTCGGTGTCCGCGAGCACGCCATGGGCTCGATCCTCAACGGCATCGCGCTGCACGGCGGCACCCGGCCCTACGGCGCCACCTTCCTGGTGTTCAGCGACTACATGCGCCCGCCGGTCCGGCTGGCCGCGCTGATGCACGCGCCGGTCATCTACGTGTGGACGCACGACTCGATCGGCCTCGGCGAGGACGGCCCGACGCACCAGCCGATCGAGCATCTGGCCTCACTGCGCGCCATCCCGGGCCTGAACGTGGTCCGGCCCGCCGACGCCAACGAGACCGCGGGCGCGTGGAAGGCCGCGCTGGAGGACAAGCGCCACCCGTCGGGCCTGGCGCTGACCCGCCAGAACGTCCCGGTGCTCGAGGGCACCGCGGCGGACAAGGTCGCCAAGGGCGCCTACGTGCTCGCCGAGGCCTCCTCCGGCACCCCGGAGGTCGTGCTGATGGCGACCGGTTCGGAGGTCCAGCTGGCCGTCGAGGCGCGCAAGACGCTCGAGGCCGACGGCGTGCCCACCCGGGTCGTGTCGGTGCCGTGCGTCGAGTGGTTCGAGGCGCAGGACGAGGCGTACCGCGAGTCGGTCCTGCCCAGCGGGGTGAAGGCCCGCGTGTCGGTCGAGGCCGGTATCGCGCAGCCGTGGTACCGCTGGGTCGGCGATGCCGGTGAGATCGTCTCGATCGAGCACTTCGGGGCCTCGGCCGACTACCAGACCCTGTTCCGCGAGTTCGGGTTCACCGCCGACGCCGTGGTCGACGCCGCGCGCCGCTCGCTCGCCAAGACCAAGAACTCCTGAATCACCGCAAAGGGGATGAAGTCATGAGCGACAACCTGGCTCAGCTGTCTCAGGCCGGCGTGTCCATCTGGCTCGACGACCTGTCGCGCGAACGGCTGAACTCCGGCAACCTGGCCGAGCTCATCCGCGACCGTCACGTGACCGGCGTGACCACCAACCCGACGATCTTCGCCAACGCGCTCGCCGACGGCGAGTCCTACGACGCCCAGGTCCGCGAGCTGGCCGCTCGCGGCGCGGACGTGCACGCCGCCGTCCGCGAGCTGACCACCACCGACGTGCGCAACGCCGCGGACCTGTTCCGCGACATCTACACCCGCACGAACGGGGTGGACGGCCGCGTGTCGATCGAGGTCGACCCGCGCCTGGCCCGCGACGCCGACAAGACGGCCGCCGAGGCGCAGGACCTGTGGAAGACCGTCGACCGGCCGAACATCCTCGTCAAGATCCCGGCCACTGAGGAGGGCCTGCCCGCGATCACCAAGACCCTGGCCGAGGGCATCAGCGTCAACGTCACGCTGATCTTCTCGGTCGAGCGCTACCGCGCGGTGATCGAGGCCTACTTCGCCGGGCTGGAGCAGGCCAAGGCCAACGGCCACGACCTCGCCACGATCGAGTCGGTCGCCTCGTTCTTCGTGTCCCGTGTGGACAGTGAGATCGACAAGCGGCTGGACGCGATCGGCACCGACGAGGCCAAGGCGCTGCGCGGCGAGGCCGCGATCGCCAACGCCCGCCTGGCCTACGCCGCGTACGAGGAGCTGTTCGCCACCGACCGCTGGCAGGCGCTGGCCGCCGCGGGCGCGCGGCCGCAGCGCCCGCTGTGGGCCTCCACTGGCGTGAAGGACCCGTCCTATTCGGACACCCGCTACGTGGACCAGCTCGTAGTGGCGGGCACGGTCAACACCATGCCGGAGAAGACGCTGCTGGCCGCCGCCGACCACGCCAAGGTCGAGGGCGACAAGGTCACCGGCACCGGCGCGCAGGCGCAGGAGGTGTTCGACAAGCTCGCCGCGGTGGGCATCGACATCCCGGACGTCTTCCGCACGCTGGAGGACGAGGGCGTGGAGAAGTTCGACAAGTCCTGGGCCGAGCTGCTGGAGACCGTCACCGGGCAGCTCGAGAAGGCGAAGGGCTGACGCCGTGGTGGGGGAAGAGCTGACCGTCACGATCAGCGACGAGGAGCTGGCCGCGCAGGCGGCTCCGCTGGTCGACGAGCTCGTATCCGACCAGGTCGCGTCGAAGGTCGCGGCGCAGGACCCCACTCTGTGGGGCCCCGACGCCGAGTCCGAGGCTTCGATCCGGCTGTCCTGGACCACGCTGCACAAGTCGTCGCGCCCGCTGATCGGCGAGATCGAGGCGCTGCGTGAGGAGCTGCGCGGCGAGGGCGTCGACCGGATCGTCCTGGCTGGCATGGGCGGCTCGTCGCTCGCGCCGGAGGTCATCGCGGCGACCGAGAACGTCGCGCTGACCGTGCTGGACACCACCGACCCGGGCCAGGTCGCCGACGCGCTCGCCGGCGACCTCCAGCGCACGGTGCTGGTGGTGTCGTCGAAGTCCGGCGGCACGGTGGAGACCGACAGCCACCGCCGGATCTTCGCGAAGGCGTTCGCGGACAACGGGATCGACGCCGCGCGGCGGATCGTCGTGGTCACCGACCCCGGCTCGCCGCTGTCGGAGCTGGCCGAGAAGGAGGGGTACCGCAAGGTGTTCCTCGCCGACCCGCACGTGGGCGGGCGCTACTCGGCGCTCACCGCGTTCGGGCTGGTGCCCGCCGGGCTGGCCGGGGCGGACATCGCCCGGCTGCTCGACCAGGCCGCGGCCGCCGCGCAGGTCCTCGGCAACGACAGCGCCGACAACCCGGCGGTCAAGCTGGCCGCCGCGTGGGCCGCCGCGCACAACGCGGGCGCGGAGAAGGTCGTGCTGGCCGACACCGGCTCCGGCATCACCGGCTTCGCCGACTGGGCGGAGCAGCTGATCGCCGAGTCCACCGGCAAGCTCGGCACCGGCCTGCTGCCGGTCGCCGTGGACGGCCCGGCCGCGCCCGGCTTCGCCGACGCGGGCGCCGACGCGACCCCGGTCGCGATCGGCCCGGTGACCGGCGCCGCCAAGGTGGCCACCACCGGCTCGCTGGGCGCGCAGTTCCTGCTGTGGGAGTTCGCCACCGCGATCGCCGGGCGGCTGCTGAAGATCAACCCGTTCGACCAGCCGGACGTGGAGGCCGCGAAGAAGGCCGCCCGTTCGCTGCTGGACGACCCGTCGAAGCTGACCGGCGGCGAGACGCCGACCACGGTGGACGATGCGGTGGAGATCTTCGCCCCCCGGGAACTGGCAGCGGCGCGCAGCGCCACCGTTGAGGGTGGCGGTGGGCGACGGGAGGGCGTCTCGGGCGACGGCTCGCTGTCCGACGTGCTGCGGGAGTTCCTGGCGACCGCGCCGGAGGGCGGCTACCTCGCGGTGCAGGCCTATCTGGACCGCCTCGACGACGCCTCGGCGGCGCTGCTGCGTCCCGAGCTGGCGAAGCGGACCGGGCTGCAGACCACCTTCGGGTGGGGGCCGCGGTTCCTGCACTCGACCGGCCAGTACCACAAGGGCGGTCACCAGAACGGCATCTTCCTGCAGATCACCGGCGCGAACGAGGACGACCTCGACGTGCCGGACCGGCCCTACACCCTGGGCCAGCTGCAGCACGCGCAGGCGCTCGGCGACGGCCAGGTGCTGACCGAGCGCGGCCGTCCGGTGCTGCGTCTGCACCTGACCGACCGGGCCGCGGGCCTGGCTGAGCTCATGCGCGCGGTACAGGAGGCCGAGTGAGCAATAAGGCGTGGAACAACCCACTCAGGGATCCTCGCGACAAGCGGCTGCCGAGGATCGCCGGGCCCTCCAGCCTGGTGATCTTCGGCGTCACCGGTGACCTCTCCCGCAAGAAGCTGATGCCGGCGATCTACGACCTGGCCAACCGCGGGCTGCTGCCCGCCGGGTTCTCGCTGGTCGGCTTCGCGCGGCGGGACTGGGAGAACGAGGACTTCGGGCAGCTCGTGCACGACGCGGTCGCCGAGCACGCCCGGACCCCGTTCCGCGAGTCGGTGTGGAACCGGCTCGCCGAGGGCATCCGGTTCGTGCAGGGCACGTTCGACGATGACGACGCGTTCGACCGGCTCGCGCAGACCGTGCGCGAGCTGGACGCCGAGCGCGGCACCGGTGGCAACACCGCGTTCTACCTGTCGATCCCGCCCAGCGCGTTCCCGGTGGTGACCAAGCAGCTGGCCCGTTCGGGCCTGGCGCAGTCCGACGACGAGTCGTGGCGCCGCGTGGTGATCGAGAAGCCGTTCGGCCACGACCTGGCCAGCGCCAAGGAGCTCAACGCGATCGTCAACGACGTCTTCCCCGAGGAGTCGGTGTTCCGCATCGACCACTACCTCGGCAAGGAGACCGTCCAGAACATCCTCGCGCTGCGCTTCGCGAACCAGCTGTTCGAGCCGATCTGGAACGCCAACTACGTCGACCACGTGCAGATCACCATGGCCGAGGACATCGGCCTCGGTGGTCGCGCCGGGTACTACGACGGCATCGGCGCGGCGCGGGACGTGATCCAGAACCACCTCCTCCAGCTGCTCGCGTTCACCGCGATGGAGGAGCCGCTGTCGTTCGAGCCGCGCGCGCTGCGGGCGGAGAAGATCAAGGTCCTGCGGGCCACCAAGCCGATGCAGCCGTTCGCCGAGACCACGGCGCGCGGCCAGTACACCGGCGGCTGGCAGGGCGGCAAGAAGGTGCCCGGCCTGCTGCAGGAGGCCGGGTTCGCGAAGGACTCGACCACCGAGACCTATGCCGCGGTGTCGCTGGAGGTGCAGAACCGCCGCTGGGCGGGGGTGCCGTTCTACCTGCGCACCGGCAAGCGGCTGGGCCGCCGTGTCACCGAGATCGCCGTCGTGTTCAAGCGGGCGCCGCACCTGCCGTTCGACTACACCTCGACCGAGGAGCTGGGGCAGAACGCCCTGGTGATCCGGGTGCAGCCGGACGAGGGCGTGACGCTGCGGTTCGGCTCGAAGGTGCCGGGCACCACGATGGAGGTCCGCGACGTCACGATGGACTTCGGCTACGGGCACGCGTTCACCGAGTCCTCGCCGGAGGCCTACGAGCGGCTGATCCTGGACGTGCTGCTCGGCGAGCCGTCGCTGTTCCCGGTCAACGAGGAGGTCGAGCTCTCCTGGGAGATCCTCGACCCGATCCTGGAGTTCTGGGCGAAGAACGGCACGCCCGAGCCCTATCCCCCGGGCACCTGGGGTCCGCCGTCGGCGGACGAGGTCCTGGAGCGCAGTGGCCGGAACTGGAGGCGCCCGTGATCATCGACCTGCCTTCGACCACGACCTCGCAGGTCAACCGCAAGATGGTCGAGTTGCGCGAGCGCGGTGGCGCCGTCGCGCTGGGCCGGGTGCTGACGCTGGTGATCGTCGACGACGACGGCGAGCACCTGGAGGAACACATCGACGCGGCCAACGAGGCCAGCCGCGAGCACCCGTGCCGGGTGATCGTGCTGGCCCGCGGGTCGCGCACGGCCGCAGCCCGGATCGACGCGCAGATCCGAGTCGGCGGCGACGCCGGCGCGAGCGAGGTCATCATCCTGCGGCTGTACGGGCCGCTGGCGTCGCAGGGCCAGAGCGCGGTGATCCCGCTGCTGCTGCCCGACGCGCCGATCGTGGCGTGGTGGCCCAGCTCCGGCCCGAAGGTGCCGGCGCAGGACCCGATCGGGGAGCTGGCGCAGCGCCGGATCACCGACTCGGCGGCGGAGCGCAACCCGATAAGGGCTCTGGCGGCGCGCCGGAAGGCGTACGTGCCGGGCGACACGGACCTGGCGTGGACGCGGCTGACCAACTGGCGCGCCCAGCTGGTCGCGGCGCTGGACCTGCCGCCGTACGAGAAGGTCACCGGCGCCACGGTGACCGGTGAGGCCGACTCGCCGTCGACGGAGCTGCTCGCGGGCTGGCTCGCCGAGTACCTGAAGGTGCCGGTGCGCCGGGTCAAGACGACCACGGCGCAGGGCATCGTGTCGGTGGAGCTGGAGCGCCGCTCGGGCGCGATCGCGCTGCACCGGCCGGACGGCAAGGTCGGCACGCTCATGCAGCCGGGCCAGCCGACGCGGCGGATCGCGCTGCACCGGCGCAACACCAAGGACTGCCTGATCGAGGAGCTGCGGCGGCTCGACCCGGACGAGGTGTTCGAGGCGTCGCTGCAGGGCCTGGACAAGCTGGCCTCGGGTTCGGTGGGTGCGGCCAAGAAGAAGGCGCCCGCGAAGAAGCCGGCGAAGTCGGCGAAGGCGAGCGCGTGATGGCTTCTTCCGAAGTGGTGGTCTACGCCAACGGCGAGCTGCTGGCTGCTGCCGCGGCGGCCCGGCTGGTGACGCGGCTGGTGGACCTGCAGGCCGCGAAGGGTTCGGCGTCGCTCGTGCTGACCGGCGGCGGCACCGGGATCGCGGTGCTGGAGCAGCTGCGCCGCTCCCCCGCCCGGGACGCGGTGGACTGGTCACGGCTGGACCTCTACTGGGGCGACGAGCGGTTCGTGCCCGCGGACGACGACGAGCGCAACGAGAAGCAGGCCCGCGAGGCGCTGCTCGACCACGTGCCCGTCGACCCGAAGCGGGTGCACGCGATGGCGGCGTCGGACGGCGAGTTCGGCGACGACGTGGACGCGGCCGCGGCGGCGTACGCGCAGGTGCTGGCGGACAACGCGCGGCCGGAGGACCACGGCGACGTGCCGCAGTTCGACATCTGCCTGCTGGGTCTCGGCGGCGAGGGCCACACCGCGTCGGTGTTCCCCGAGTCGCCGGCGGTGTACGAGACGGAGCGGTCGGTGGTGGCGGTGCGCAACTGCCCGAAGCCGCCGCCGACCCGGGTGTCGCTGACGCTGCCCGCGATCCGGCGTTCGCACGACGTCTGGCTGATGACGACGGGTGAGGCGAAGGCCGACGCCGTCGCGCTGGCCCTGTCCGGCGCGGGCGAGGTGCAGGTGCCCGTGGCGGGCGCCCGCGGCCAGCGGCGGACGCTGTGGCTGCTGGACCGCACGGCGGCGAGCAAGCTGTCGAACGTGTACCAGCCGCCCACGGCCTGAGCCGGGTGGCAGGAAGGCCCCTCGCGCCCCTTGGGTTCCAGGAGTTGCCCGGCAGTGACAAGGCGGCACCACCGTCAACTCGGTGGTGCCGCCTTCCGCGTCTTCCCACCTGCTGGGCTGGCTGGTCCGCCTGGTCAGCGGCGGCACCGGGCGCGACACCTGGCACGACGGCTCGCTGCCCGGCACCTACACCCTGCTGGTGCGCAACTACCATGGGGCGAGCTGGGCAATGCTGTTCAACCAGCGGGACGACGCGTCGGGCCTGTCCTACAGCGACATCGACGCCACGCTGTGGACCGCCTACCGCGCTGTCAGCAGCTGGCGGTCGGGCGACCAGTTCCCGTCCTATTGCTGAGCGTCGGGCGGAAGAATCACAGCCACCTCACACGTCCCCGTTAGCATCCGCACATTGTTGCGCCCACTCGCGTCCCGATCGGGTGATCTCGGACTCTCATAGGCAGTCCACAAGACGAGTGAGGTCCAAACCATGAGCACCGAGGGACTCTCCATCGGGATTTCGGTCGGCGGCCCAGGCGCGGGGGCCGCCGACCGGGCGCACCGCGGCTCGCGCCGGGCGGGGCTGGCTCGCCGCGTGGTGTGGGCGCCGCTGGCGATCGACGCCACCGCGATCCTCATCGCCGTGCTCGACGTCTGGCTCGTCATCCCCGAGAAGGCGCCGCCGTACTCGATCTACCTGTCCGGGCTCGCCTGCCTGGCGCTGGCCGGGCGCCGCTGGATGCCGTTCGGCGTGGTGCTGCTGACCGTGCCCGGGTTCCTCACCGGGTGGTCGCAGCTGGCCGCGATGATCGCGCTGGGCATGCTCGCCACCCGCAAGCAGACCCACTGGCAGGTGTGGGTCGGCGCCGCGCTGGTGTGGATGTGCCGGTTCGTGCAGTGGCCGCTGAGCGACTTCGCGCAGCTGAGCTGGCGCGAGCACGTGCTCGACGGGATCTATGGCGTCCTGGTGGCCGGGATGCCGATCGCGATCGGGCTGCTGATCGGCGCCCGCGCGCAGCTGTCGCAGAAGCTGGGTGAGCTGGCCGTCAGCCGGGACCGGGAACGCAAGCTCACCGCGGACGCCGTGCGCGCGGAGGAACGGGCCCGGCTCGCGCGCGAGATGCACGACGTGGTCTCCCACGACATCACCCTGATCGCGATGCAGGCAGGGGTGCTCACCGCCCAGGAGTCGCCGTCGGCCCGGCAGACCGCCGAGGTGATCCGGCAGTTGTCCACCCGCACGCTGGAGGAACTGCGGTCGCTGGTGGGGGTGCTCCGGTCCGGGCTGGTCGATGAAGGTCCGCAACCGGGCATCGCCGAGCTCGGGCGCCTGGTGCACAACAGCGCGGTCGCGGCGCGGCTGACCATGGACGAGGTGCCGGAGGAGGTGCCGCCGAAGGTGTCGGCCGCGGCGTACCGGACGGTCCAGGAGGCGCTGACCAACGTGCGCAAACACGCGCCTGGGGCCACCGCGACGGTCCTCGTGCGTGGCGAGGACGGGGCGTTGAGCGTGGAGGTGTGCAACGAGCGGCCGCCGCGTGAGGCTGTGGCCGAGCTGCCTTCTGGCGGGTACGGGTTGACTGGGCTGGCCGAGCGGGCCCGGTTGCTGGGCGGAAGTTTGGAGACCTGCTCCACCGAGGATGGGGGGTTTCGGGTTCGTGCTCGGTATCCCCTTGGGGTTTGAGTTTCGCGACCGCCAAAGAAGGTTGGGGAGAGGGGTGGTTCGGGAGGGTTGACGGCTTTGGTGGCCGGCTGCCTGTTTGGCGCGACCTCCGCGGTGCTGAAACGCGAACGGACCCTGCCCGCCGGGCTGGGCCGGCGAGAGGCAGGGTCCGCCTGGAGAACAGCGCTCCTCAGATTTGACGGCGCTGACGCAGGCGCTCGAGCGCCTCGGCGAGGATGGCCTCACCGTCGGCGTCGCTGCGTCGCTCCTTCACGTACGCCAGGTGGGTCTTGTAGGGCTCGGTCCGCGGTGCGGCCGGCGGGTTCTTCTCGTCCTGGCCGGCGGGCAGCCCGCAACGCGGGCAGTCCCACTCGTCCGGCACCTCCGCGTCCATGGCGAACGACGGCTTGGACTCGTGCCCGTTGGCACACCAGTACGACACCCGGCGGCGGGGAGCGGCCTCGCCGCGCTCCGACTCGCCGGACGGACCGGCACCGACCCTGGTGCCTCTGATTGCGTTACCGCCAACCATGAATCCTCACAGTGTGGATAGGCGGCGCACCCCCCATAGGCACGCCCGTGCGTTCAGTGTCCGTCACACCTTCAGCAGCAGGCCCAGGCCCACGATGCTGATCAGCCAGATGGCACCCAGCAGCAGGGTGATGCGGTCGAGGTTCTTCTCGGCCACACTCGACCCCGCGAGGCTCGACTGCATGCCACCCCCGAACAGCGAGGACAACCCGCCACCGCGCCCGCGGTGCAGCAGCACGGCGATCACGAGCAGCACGCTGGACGCGATCAGCAGGATTTGCAGGAACAGCTTCATCTCATCCTCTGGTGTTCGGCAGTTGCCTGATCGTGTGACGGTCTGAGGTTGCCAGACTACTCGCCGACCCCCTGGTTACGGCAGCGGCCCACCGGCAGCCAGCGCACAGAGCTTGGTGAACTCGTCGGCCTGCAGGCTCGCCCCGCCGACCAGCGCGCCGTCGATGTTGTCGCACGCGATCAGCTCGGCGATGTTGCCCGATTTGACCGACCCGCCGTACAGCACGCGGACCTCGTCGGCCACCTCGGCGCCGTACTTGTCGGCCAGCGCGCCGCGCAGCGCCTGGCAGACCTCCTCGGCGTCGGTCGCCGTCGCGACCTTGCCGGTGCCGATGGCCCACACCGGCTCGTACGCCACCACGACGTCCTTGACCTGCTCCGCCTTGAGCCCCTTGAGCGCGGCGAGCAGCTGCTGGTGGCAGTGGTCGACGTGGCCGCCGGCCTCCCGCACCTCCAGCTTCTCCCCCACGCACAGGATCGGCTTGATGCCGTGCTTGAGCGCCGCCCGCACCTTCTTGCCGACCAGCTCGTCGTCCTCGTGGTGGTACTCGCGCCGCTCGGAGTGCCCGACCGTCACGTAGGAGCACCCGAGCTTGGCGAGCATGGGACCGGACACGTCACCGGTGTAGGCGCCGGAGTCGTGCGGCGAGAGGTCCTGCGCGCCGTAGGTCAGCAGCAGCTTGTCCCCGTCGACCAGGGTCTGGATGCTGCGGATGTCGGTGAACGGCGGGAGCACCGCGACGTCCACCTTCGCGTAGTACTTCTCCGGCAGCGAGAAGGCGATCTTCTGCACCAGCGCGATGGCCTCGAGGTGGTTGAGGTTCATCTTCCAGTTGCCGGCGATGAACGGCTTGCGCGCCATCAGGCACCACCTTCCAGCACCGCGACGCCCGGCAGCTCCTTGCCCTCGAGGTACTCCAGGGAAGCGCCACCACCGGTCGAGATGTGCGAGAACTTCTCCTCCGGCAGGCCCAGCACGCGCACCGCGGCCGCCGAGTCGCCGCCGCCGACCACGCTGAACGCGTCCGAGTCCGCGATCGCCTGCGCGACGCCCTTGGTGCCCGCCGCGAACGGGGCCATCTCGAACACGCCGGCCGGGCCGTTCCAGAACACCGTCTTCGCCGCCGCGACCTCGGCCGCGAAGTGCTCGGTGGTCCGCGGGCCGATGTCCAGGCCCATCCAGCCGTCCGGGATCTTCTCCGCCGCGACGGTGTCGGTGGCCGCGTCGGCCGCGAACTTGTCCGCCACCACCACGTCGGAGGGCACGACGATCTTGTCGGCGTGCTCGGCCAGCAGCTTGCGCGCGGTCTCCACGTAGTCCTGCTCCAGCAGGGAGGAGCCGACGCTGTGGCCCTGGGCCGACAGGAACGTGAAGGCCATGCCGCCGCCGATGAGCAGCCGGTCGACCTTCGGCAGCAGCGCCTCGATCACGGCGAGCTTGTCCGACACCTTCGACCCGCCGAGCACGACCACGTAGGGCCGCTGGGGGTCGCCGGTCAGCTTGCTCAGCACCTCCAGCTCGGCGAGCACCAGGCCGCCGGCGTAGGCGGGCAGCGCGCGGGCCACGTCGTAGACCGAGGCCTGCTTGCGGTGCACCACGCCGAAACCGTCGGAGACGAAGGCGCCGCCCTCAGCGGTCAGTGCCGCGAGGTCGCGGGCCAGCTCGGCCCGCTCGTCCTCCACCTTGCTGGTCTCGCGCGGGTCGAACCGCACGTTCTCCAGCAGGGCGACGTCGCCGTCGGCCAGGCCGGCGACGACCGCGCGGGCCTGCTCGCCGACCACGTCACCAGCCAGGCGGACCTCCTTGCCGAGCAGTTCGCCGAGCCGGTCGGCGACCGGGCGCAGCGAGTACTTGGCCTCGGGGGTGCCCTTCGGGCGGCCGAGGTGGGCCGCCACGATCACCTTCGCGCCGGCCTCAGCCAGGCGCCGGATCGTGGGCAGCGCGGCGCGGACCCGGCCGTCGTCGGTGATGACCGAGCCGTCGAGCGGCACGTTCAGGTCCGACCGGACCAGAACGCGCCGCCCGGAGACACCCTCGGACAGCAGGTCTTCGAGAGTCTTGACTGTCATGGCCTCAGGAGAGCTTCGAGCCGACGAGCTTGACCAGGTCCGCGAGGCGGTTCGAGTAGCCCCACTCGTTGTCGTACCAGCCGAAGACCTTCACCTGGTTGTCGATGACCTTGGTCAGCGGGGCGTCGAAGATGCACGAGGCCGGGTCGTTGACGATGTCGCTGGAGACGATCGGGTCCTCGCTGTAGCGCAGGATGCCGGCCAGCGGGCCCTCGGCGGCGGCCTTGTACGCGGCGTTGATCTCCTCGACGCTGGCCTTCTTGGCCAGGTCGACGGTGAGGTCGGTGATCGAGCCGGTGGGCACCGGGACGCGCAGCGAGTAGCCGTCCAGCTTGCCGTTCAGCTCGGGCAGCACGAGGCCGATGGCCTTGGCGGCGCCGGTGGAGGTCGGCACGACGTTCAGGGCGGCGGCGCGGGCGCGGCGCGGGTCCTTGTGCGGGCCGTCCTGCAGGTTCTGGTCCTGCGTGTAGGCGTGGATGGTGGTCATCAGGCCCTTCTCGATGCCGAAGGCCTCGTGGAGGACCTTGGCGAGCGGGCCGAGGCAGTTGGTGGTGCAGGACGCGTTCGAGATGATCGTCTGCGAACCGTCGTAGAGGTTGTCGTTGACGCCCAGCACGACGGTCAGGTCCTCGCCCTTGGCGGGCGCGGAGATGATGACCTTCTTGGCGCCACCGGCGATGTGGGCCTTGGCGGCGTCGGCGTTGGTGAAGAAGCCGGTGGACTCGACGACGACGTCCACGCCCAGGTCGCCCCAGGGCAGGTTGGCCGGGTCGCGCTCGGCGAGCGCCTTGATGGTCTTGCCGCCGACGACGATGCCGTCGTCGCTGACCTTGACCTCTTCGGGGTAGCGGCCCAGGACGCTGTCGTACTTGAGCAGCTGCGCCATGGTCGCGACATCGCCGAGGTCGTTGAACGCGACCACCTCGATGTCATGGCCCGCGGCCTGCACGGCGCGGAAGAAGTTGCGGCCGATCCGACCGAAGCCGTTCACACCTACGCGAACCGTCACTGCTGCTTCTCTCCTCGGGTCCGTCCCGGCTCCGCGGAACCGGGCACACATCTTCGGGCTCAGGCCAACCCTAGCTGGGCTGGCCTGCGTCTACTCGCACACCCTAACGAGATGTGCACCACCGTGGGGAATCGATCAAGATGACGATCAAGATGACAGATCTCGCTCGACGGGAGTGCGGAATTTCGGTATGACGGCGATCCCGGCGAGACGGCCGTGCAACCGTTCGGCGGCGGCCTCCACGGCCGCCGTTCCGTCGGCCCCGATGTCCTCCAACAGACGGATCGCGATCTCCCCGTCCGGGCGCTGCCCCCACCCGCCGACGACCCGGCCCTCCCACCACACGGTCGGGCCGATGTTGCCGGTGCGGTCGAACAGCAGCGGCTGGTGCTCCCCCAGGAACCAGCCGCGCTCCTGCCAGCCCATCGGGGTCGGGTCCAGCGCGGGCAACAGCGCGGCGACCGGCTCCGGCTCCGGGACCGGCTCGTCGTCGCCGGGCAGCGCGATGCCGGGGCCGCCGTCGAGGTCCACCTCCGCCGGGCCGATCGCGGTGAGCGCCCTCTTCACCTGCCCCGCGGTCCAGCCGGTCCACCACTTCAGGTCGGCGACCGGGGCCGGGCCGAAGGCACGCAGCCAGCGGCGGGCGAGCTCGACGCGGGCGGTGTCGGCGTCCACCGGTTCCAACCCGGGCAGCCAGGTCTCGGTGGTCGACCAGGCGTACTGGGTGGACAGCCAGGTGCCGCGGGGGCGGCCGCGGACGATCCGGCCGGACGCGGCGAGCAGGAACAGGACACGGTTGGTGATGTAGCCACGCGACTCGTACGGCTTGCCCGCGGCCACGACGATCTCGGTACGCAGGCGCGGCTCGCCGTCGGCGATCTGCTGAGCGAAGGCGGGCTCGCGGGCCTTCAGCGCGGCGTGCGCGCCGTCCTCGACCTCGGCGAGCCACACGCTCAGGTCGCCGTCGAGCTCCGCGGTGGCCAGGTGCTGGAGGAGCAGCTTGCGCTGCTTGACGGCGATGTCGTCGGCGCAGGCGGCCTGGACGACCGGCACAAGCGCGGCGGGCACGACGAACATCGTGCGGCGCATGCCGAGCATCCGAACCAGCGTGCGGTCGTCGTAGAGGGCGCGCTCGACGTCCTCCGTGCCCGCGCGTGACCGCGCCAGCACCGAGAGGTGGACGGTCGCCGGATCGGTCGCGTGCAGGGCGACCAGGCTCTCCGCGACCGCGACGGGATCGTCGGCGGGCGCGTGGAGGCGGTGCCGCGTCACCAGACGGGCGCGGCGCTGGTCGTTCCCCAGTTTCGTGCTCACCCGGCGGTTCTACCACCGGGCACCGACAGTTTCAGGAGTAGTAGTGCGGGCCCTGGTCCCACTTGAGGGTGGCCGTGGGGGCGTCACGCTCGCGACGACGGCGGCGGGCCGTGCCCGCCACGGTGCTCACCAGCAGCGCGATCACCGCGCCGATCGCGAGGTTGATCAGGGCGGTCGCGATCTTGGCGTCCACCTGCACGGCCAGCGTCAGCGGCAGCACGATCGCGATCGCGGTGAGCAGCACCATGATCCAGCCGAAGAACTGGCCAGGCGCCGAGGTGCCGAGGCTGAGCACATGCATCAGCCCGGTCGCGAGCAGCGCCGCGGCCGCCGCGCACAGCGCGTAGGTGACGGTGTTGGCGTTGCCCCAGATGCCGTTGCCCTTCGGGGCCAGGACGGCGACGCCGAACAGGCCGCGGGCGATCAGCAGGCCGACGACGGCCACCAGCGCGGCGACGACCGCGGTCGCCACCCCGCCGGCCCACAGCCGGCCGTAGTCGGGCTCGGTCGAGTCACTGGGCGGGTATCCGGTCACCGTCCCGGGGTTGGCGGGCCGGCGGGCGGATAAACATTGGTCACCCGCGCGGCGGCGGCGATACCCTCGGCCGATGGTCTCGCCCAGCCATTTCGCGGCGTTCGCCGCCCTGGTGTTCCTGATGGTCGTCGTGCCCGGACCGAGCGTGCTGTTCACCGTGAGCCGCGCGCTGACCGTGGGGCGGCGGGACGCGCTGATCACCGTGCTCGGCAACGCCGCCGGCGTGTACACGCAGGTGGTCGCGATCGCGTTCGGGCTGGGCGCGATCGTGCAGGCGTCGGCCACGGTGTTCACCGTCATCAAGCTGGCCGGGGCCGCATACCTGGTCTACCTGGGCGTACAGGCGGTGCGGCACCGCCGGAAGCTGTCCGAGGCACTGGCGAGCGCGGCGCCCGCCCCGCGTGGCCGCACCCTGGCCGTCCTGCGCGACGGGTTCGTCGTCGGGTTCGCCAACCCGAAGTCGATCGTGTTCCTGGCCGCCGTGCTGCCGCAGTTCGTCGACCACGCCGCCGGGCGGGTGCCGCTGCAGATCATCGTCCTCGGCATCGCGCTGCCGGTGATCGCGGTCGTGTCGGACAGCGCGTGGGCCCTGGTCGCCGGCACGGCCCGCGCGTGGTTCGCCCGTTCCCCGAAGCGGCTCGAACTGATCGGCGGCACCGGTGGGCTGGTGATGATCGGGCTGGGCGCGGGGCTCGCGCTCAACGGTCGGAAGGACTAGACAGCACCAGGTCGAGCAGGCCCGGGAACGCCTGGTCGAACTCGGGGCGGCGCAGGCGGTTGAGCCGTCGCGGGCCCTCGTCGCGTTGTTCGATCAGGCCGGCCGCGCGCAGCACGGCGAAGTGGTGGCTGCGGGTGGCCTTCGTGACCGGCAGATCGAACGTGCCGCACGCCTTGGTCCAGTCGGGCAGCTCCGCCAGCTCGCGCAGGATCGCGCGGCGCACCGGATCGGCGACGGCGGTCAGCGCGTCCTGCAGCGGCACGTCCTTCGGGTGGACGTGGATCAAGCTGCGCGCTCGCGCTGTGTTCGATGCTTGTCGTACACTCATGTGATCGACCTCCATCGAACACTCTAGACGCCAGGAGCGGACATGACGCGACGACTTCCGGCCACCTTCGGCCCGGACTCCCGCAACCGGCTGGAAGCGGCCACCACACCGGGAATCGAGGGCGCGCTCGCCGCGCTGGAAACGTTCTACTTCGCGTTCAACCAGCGGGACCCCGACGTCTTCGCCCGCGTCTGGACGCAGGAGGCGCTGGCCCAGCTGAACAACCCGCTCGGCGGCATCCTCCGCGGCGGCGAAGCCATCTCGGCGCTGCACGACAAGCTGTTCCACGGTCCGGCGCGCGTGACGGTCATCGTCGACGGCCGCGAGGTGCCGCTGCGGACCCGCACCAGCCGCTACTTCCGCTACGGGACGGCCGCTGGGCGCAGTTCCACCACCACGGCAGCATCGACGACGCGGAGGAGCTGGCTGCTTACCAGGCGGCCAGCCGGGCTGACGGATCGCCAGGCGACGGCGCCCGCCGAGCGCGGAACTCACGCGCGAGAACGTGGGGCTCACCCACGAGACCGCGGAACTCACGCACGGGACGATGGGACTCACGCGCGAGAGCGTGGGACTCGCGTCAGGTGGGGGTCCGCTCCCCCGGCCTGGTGAACAGCCGCGTCGCGGAGATGCGTGCTGTGCCGTCCGGCTCGCCCAGGTCCTCGAGGTGGTTGCGGATCGTCGCGTCGACCGAGAGGTACTTGCGGCCCGCCCGGAGGTCCGCGTCGTTGCGCAGCCTGACGATCAGCGGGAACTCGGACAGCGCGCCGGCGTCGAACAGGCCCGTCGTGTAGATCAGCTGCACCCCGAGCGCCTCCGCGACGACCCGCTGCAGCTCCAGCAGGTACCCGGCGGACGCGCGGCCGATCGGGTTGTCCAGGAACAGCACGCCGGAGTGCCGGTTGCGCACGAGCCCACGGTTGTTCGCCCGTAGCGCGGCCAGCGTGCAGTACAGGATGATCGCCGCGGTGAGCTGCTGCCCGCCGGAGAACACGTCACGGATCTCGGACACCCGCTGGCGTTCCGTGCGCAGCACCGAGTCCGGCTTGAGGATGTCCACCCGGAACCCCTTCGGCACCGCGGCCCGCACGCCACGCAGCACCAGCGACATCCCGTCGCGCTTGACGTCCCGGCCGTCACTGGTCTTCCCGACCGCCGCCTCGTCGACGACCTGCCCGAGCGCCTCGGACAGCTGCGGCTCCTCCGGGTCGCCGAACCGGATGCGCAGGAACTCCTGCCCGGACCAGCCGCCGAGCCCCTCCGGCAGCCGCGACAGCCGTTGCGCCGACCGCAGCATCCGCAGCGCGCCCTCGACCATGCCCTGCAGCCGCGCGACGATCCCGGACCGGTGCCGGTCGATCTGCGCCAGGTCGTCGGTCAGGGTGCGCAGCCGCGGCTTCAACGCGGCCGACCACTCCCGCGCGTGCGCGGGCAGGCTGTCCCGGCGGACCGACACGATCTGCTGCCGCACCGGGCTGGTCAGCTTCTCGAACCGCTTGTCGGTGGCGTACTGGGCGAGCGCGTCCGCAGCCGCCCGCACCCGCTTCTCCGCGGCGTCGACGGCCGCCTCGGCGTCGGTCAGCGTCGTGTTCAGCTTGCGGTAGCGGGCCTGCGCGGCTTCCACGTCGCCGTCGAACACGGTCTCCGGCTCGCCGTCGGGCGCGAGGTGCGCCATCGACTCGGCGAGCATCTTGAACCCGGCCGCCGACGCGGTGGCCGCCTCCAGGGTCCGCTCGGCTTCCGCGCGCCGCGCCTGCGCTTCCTCCAGCGCCCGGGCCGCGGCCGACGCCTCCTCGACGGCCTCGTCGATCAGCCCGCGGCCGTGCTCGACGTCGCGCGGCCGGGTCTCCAGCGACGCGTTCTGCTTCGGCAGCTGGTCCAGTTCGGCCTTGCAGGTCGCGACCAGGCCGATCGCCTCGCTGTGCTCGGCCTCCAGCGCGGACACCATGCGCCCGGCCCGCGCCAGGGCGGCCGCGCGGGTCGCGGCGTCCGAGCCGTCCGGGGTCTCCAGCAGGCGCGCCGCCTGCTCCCGCACCGCCGGGTCGAGCGCCTCCAGCGCCGCCCGCGCCGCGGACTCGGCGCCTTCCGCCTGGTCCAGCTCGGCCCGCAGGTCGCTGCCGACCTCGACGCGGGCGTAGGCGTCGCTGGCCGCGGCGAACGCCCGGCGCAGCGCGTCGACGGGGTCGGCGGGCACCGGCTCGTCCTCGGACACCGATCCCCCGCCCGGCACCTCGGCGAGCTCGGCGCGGGCGTGGGTGACCGTGCGGCGGTGGCCGTCGGCGGTGCGCTGCTCTTCGGCGGCTTCCTCGCGCAACCGGGCCGCGCGCGACGCCGCCTGCTCCGCCTCGGCCTCGGCGCGCGTGACGACCTCCTGCGCGCGCTCCACCGTCTCAGTCCACTGTGGAATCAGCGCGACCCGCTCGGCCAGCTCGGCCAGCTTGCGGGCGCGTTCCTCGCTGCCGCGCGCCTCGGCACGCAGGGCCGGGATCGCCTCCCGCAGCCGGGTGCGGCGCGCGGCCAGATCGGCCAGGGCTCGCTCCTGGGCGACCACCGCGGCCTCGGCCTCGGTCTGCTCGGTGGCCGCGGCCTCGGCCTCCTCGGCGAGGGTGGCCAGCGCGCCGGGCGGGTAGTCCTCGCGCCACGTGGTGAGCTTCCACTCCAGCGCGGCATCGTCGCCGATCGCTTCGGTGAGCGCTTCGAGCTGCTTCTGGCGGCGGGCGTGCCGGGCGGCGATGGCCTGGCGCTCGGTGTCGGCCGCCTCCTCGTCATACATCGCGGGGTTGGGCGGGACCAGGAAGTCCACGCCCGGCGCCGCGCCCTCGGCCCGCACCGCCTGCGTGGTGCCGACCGGCAGCACCACGCTCGGCAGGAGCTTGGCGTCGGCGAGCACCTGCCGAGCGCGGTCCAGCTGCGCGGCGTCGTTGACGAGCACCCCGCCGAGCAGGTGCGGCAGGTCCCGCAGCACGCGCTCCCGGCCTGCGGCGTCCATCGTGGACAGATAACGCCAGCCCGACCACGCGGTGATCCCGGCCGCCTCCAGAACGTCCAACGCGGACTGGACCTCCGGTGGCGCGGGCAACAGCCCACCGGAGCCGAGCGCCGCCAGCGCCCGCTCGTCCACCGACTCCTCCATGCGCAGGGCGGTCTGCTCACGTTCCGCGGCGGCGCGCGCCTCACGCAGCCGGGTGAGCAGCGCGGGCGTGTCAGTCTCCAGCTGGACGTTGTCGCCGCCGAGCAGCTCCAGCAGCCGCGGGTGCGCGGCGAGGCGGTCCGAGCGCCGGTGCGCCTTCGCCAGTTCCTCGCCTGCGTGCGCGGCCCGGGACCGGGCAGTCGCGGCCCGTTGTTGCGCGGCGTGCAGGGCGGCCTGAGCCTGGGCGTGGTCCTCGGCGACCCCTTCGAGTTCACTCTCCCGCGCGGCCAGCTCGGTGGTCGCGTTCTCGCCGCGGGTGCGCGCCTCCTGCGCGGCGGCGGCGACCTGGGTGCCGTCGCTGAGCAGCCCGTCGCGGACGGCCTGCTGCACCCGCGCGCGCACCTCCTCGATGCGGCGGGTCAGCTGCCCCAGTTCGGCGCGGTGCCCGGCGGCGGTGGCGGTGGCCGCGTCCCGCTGGTCCTGCGCGGCCGCGGCGGCGGTGCGGGCGGCCTCCGCGCGGGCCTCGGCGGCCTGCGCCTGCTCCTCCGCCTCCCGCGCCAGCGCGAGCAGGCCGCGGGCGAGCGCGGTGGCGGCCGCGTTCTTGGCTTCCAGGGCCGGTTTCGCGCTCTGCTCGCGGTCGCCCACGAGTTTGCGGATGTCCGTCGCCTTCCGCGCGGCGTTCACGTGGGCGAGCACGGTGCCGGTCTCGCGCCACGCGGCCGCGGCCTCGCGGGCCTTCGCCAGCTCCTCGTCGATCCGCGCCTTCTCCGCGGTCGCGTCGGCCAGCCGCATCTCCCCGACCACGCGGCGCAGCTCGGTGACGACGGCGTTGCGGCGCCGGCAGTCGCCCTCGGCAAGTTTCTCCGCGTCCCGCGTCTCGTCCACAAAGGACTTCAGTCCGTCGAGGCGCTCGGCCTCCAGCTCGTGCCGCGCGATCACCGATCCGGCCAGCGCGCGGGCCTCCTCGCGCGCGACCGCGGCGAGCTTGCGGGACGCCGCGGCGAGCGACTCCTCCTCGGTGAGTGGCGTGAGCAGGTCCAGCGCCCCGGCCACAAAGTCGCGTTCGGACATCAGCTCGCCGCGCTGCCCGAGGTTGTGCGCGTAGGTCTGCACGACCCCGGCCAGGTCCTTCGGGTCGTCCTCGGGGATCACCGCGCGCAGCAGGAACTCGACTAACGCCTCGTCGGAGGTGAAGGCGAACGCGTCGGCCGCCTCGCCCTCGCCGGCGTTCATCGCACGCTGGTAGCGGAACAGCTCGGTGTCCAGGCCCAGGGTGTCCAGCCGCTCGGTCCACTCGTGGTGGCGGCGGGTGGTGAACAGCTCCAGCTCCGGCTCGGCCTTGTGCGCGCGCTCCAGCTGCTCGGCGAACCCGGACATGGTCAGCAGGCGGCCGTCCTCGGTGAACGGCAGCGACTCCAGGCCGAGCGCGGCCGTGGGCCGGAAGCAGTACCACGAGTCGACCAGGTTCGCCGGGTCGTTGGACACCACGTGCCCGCGCCACTCCGACACCTTGCCGGTGATGACCCGCTGCCCGGTCTCGGTGTGCTGCCACTCCAGCACGACGTGCGCGACGTCCTTGGCCATCACGAACTTCTCCAGCACACGCGTGCTGGTCGTGCCCACCACCTGGCGCCGCCCGGGCAGCATGACCGAGAAGATCAGCTTGATCAGCACCGACTTGCCGCCGCCGTTCTCCAGGAACAGCACGCTCGCCGGGGACGGCCGCCGCGGCAGGCTGCCGTCGGCGGAGTGGATGCCGGCGGTGAACAGCGCGTCCTGCGCCGGCGCCTTGACCAGCGGCCCGACGCCGCTGAAGTCCAGCAGCACGTTCTGGTAGCGCGCGCCCGCCGGACCGACGGAGTGCAGGCGCACCCGCGAAAGCTCGTACACCGATCTCCCCTAAAGAGTGTCCGAAATAGACGGGCGCAGCGTGCCCTCGCCGTCGGAGACCGCGACCACGCCGAGGGCCAGCAACTCCTCGAACGCGCTGTCCGCGGCCAGTTCCCGCACCTGCACCTGGTAGCGCGGCGTGGTGCGGTAGGTGCCGCCCTGCTCGCCGCTGACCTGCACCAGGAACCCCTGGTCGGCCAGGAACCGCAGCGCGCGGGACACCATGCCGCGGGTGGTGTCCGAGGCCAGGCGGCCGTCCTTGGTCGCCGCCGCTTCGGGACGACGGGCGTAGGCGCGCCAGGCCTGTTCCAGCTCCGGCGAGTCAGACAACGGGTCGTTGTTGGCCTCGGCCTTCGCGGCCCGCTCGTCGAGGATCCGGCACGCTTCACGCACCACGCCGTCCACCTGGTCGACGCTGACGCGGCCGATGTAGGTGTCGTTGGCCAGGTCGTCCGGGCGCGGGTAGCCCAGCGCGGCGGTGGCGAGGTGCACGAGGCCGTGCAGCACCTTCTCGGTGTCGCGGCGCTCGCGGATCTTGCTCTGCCGCGCGTAGCTGTCCATCTTGACCTCGAACACCGACTCGTCGGTGGCGGCCAGCACCGCGCCCGCCTGGTGGCTCACGTCGAGCACCATCAGGCCCAGCCCCGCGGCGACCGAGTTGGTCAGCTGCTTGAACGCGCTGTCCTCGCTGTAGCGGCGCACGAGATCGGCGTAGACCACGTCGCGCGAGGGCAGGTGCTTGGGCCGCATGCCGAACGAGATCAGCCGTGCCGCGTTCTCGGCGTCGCCGGTCGTGACCGGACGCGTCATGCCGCCCCCTCAACGGACGCGGCAAGCCGAGGCAGTGCCTTGGCAGGCATGGCGCTGAATGATTCGGACCTGCAAGCAGT
The DNA here is from genome assembly GCF_000739085.1 of Amycolatopsis methanolica 239. Classification (NCBI taxonomy): domain Bacteria; kingdom Bacillati; phylum Actinomycetota; class Actinomycetes; order Pseudonocardiales; family Pseudonocardiaceae; genus Amycolatopsis; species Amycolatopsis methanolica. The sequence continues at coordinate 4,252,454 of NZ_CP009110.1, forward strand.
CCTCATGCCGCCCCCTCTTCGTCTTCCTCGCGTTCGAGCCGCGCTGTGCTGAGCAGCAGGTCGGCTCCCCCGAACTCGGGGTCCTCCAGCAGCGTGCCGTCGTCGACGGCGAGCAGCGCCCGATCGTCCCCCTGCCGGACGGCGGCGCCCACCTCGGGACTGTAGGAGTGCAGCGCCCGCAGTGCCACCAGACGCGGCAGCTCCGGGTCGAGCTCGCGGGCCTCGGCCAGCACGCCGGACAGCCGCCGCGGCACCTCCGGCAGGTCCAGCAGCTCGTCGGCCCGCCGCCACTGCTCGTCACTGTAGTGGTCGAGGCTCTCCGGCGGGACGAGCTCCGGCTCCGGCACCTCGCCGACCACCTTGTCCCGCTCGGGCGCGGGCCGCAGCAGCAGCGAGACCAGCGACGGCAGCGCGGGCACAGTCGGCACCACCAGGCCCGCCGAGGCGTGGAACCACGACTCCAGCGGCGCGACGGCGTCGGCGATGGGCAGCTCCAGCGCGGGCACCAGGATCTGGCCGAACAGGTCGACCGTGGCGCGCTGCGGCGGGCCGGAGAACTGCTGGCGGTCCTGCTCGGCGCGGAACACCGCGCCCGCGGCCTGCAGGCGGGCCTGCAGCTGGGTGTGGCGGCTGATGCAGTCGCTGACGATGTCGACCAGCTCGGCGGCGCGGCGTTTGTGGTCGACGTCCTCGGCCTCGTCCCGGGCGGCGGTGATGTTGCGCAGGATCGCGTTCTCCGCGCGGAAGCGGGCCTCGATGTGTGTCAGCGCCGAGTCCAGCAGCTCGGGCATCTCGCGGTCCCAGTCCACCGCGCGCACGTCGCGGCGGGTGGCGTCCAGCTTGGCGCGCAGCGTCTCGCCGTATTGGACGGTGCGGTAGCGGGCCTGCTCGGCGGCGAGCTTGGCGTCGGCGAGGCGGCCGCGGCTGATCAGGTTCTCCAGCTTCACCTCGGCCGCGATCTGCGCGGACTCGACGTCGGTGTCCAGCGCGCCGACCAGCACGTTGATCGCCTCGTCGCTGGCGCGCAGGTACACCTCGCCGTCGGGCGCGGCCAGCTCGACGAGCAGCTTGAAGTCGAACGCGCGGCGCCGGTAGGTGCCGTTCGCGTCGAGGCTGCCGTAGACACGGCGGAAACCGCGGTCGGTGGTGCCGACGTTGATCAGATTGTCCAGCACCCAGCGGGCGACGCGCAGGTGCTCCTCGGCCGGGCGGCGCGGGGCCTGTGCGGCGATGAACGGCTGCAGGCGCCGGACGACGTCGTCGTGGTTGGCACCGGTGTCGAAGTCCATCGCGATGGTGACCAGGTCGATCGTGTGCAGGGCGATCTCGGCCATCTGGTAGACAGTCGCGTCGGCCCAGTCGAGCTTGGACTTCCGCGCGTCCAGGTCGTGCAGGGGCGCGGTGCAGGCGAGCGCCTTGAGCCGCCGGGCCAGGCCCTCGTCCACCAGCCCCCCGCTGATCAGGTCCGAGTCACGCACAGCGCGCCAGACTACCTGGGTGTCCAGTCTCGCTCGACTTCACGCTCGTAGGTGCGCAGCGTGTCGATGACCAGGCGCCGCTGCTCGGGGGTGAGCGGGTCCAGGGCGGTGCGCCAGGCGCGGGCGCCGGCGGCGAGCCAGCCCTCGACCTCGGCGCGGTAGGTACCGGCGATGCTGACGATCGTGCGGCGGCGGTCGCTCTCGTCCTCGGTTCGGTCGAGGATCCCGCGGCGGCTGAGGTCGCCGACCATCAGGCTGACGGTGGTGGGCGCGACCTCCAGCCGCGCGGCCAGCTCGTTGACCGTCATCGGCCCGTCGAACAGCAGGTAGGACAGCAGCGACAGGTGCCGCGGGGCGAGGTTGAAGTCGCGCAGCCGCTCCGGCACCGGCAGCTTCTTGGCGCGGCCGACCAGGCGCGGCACGAGCAGCAGCATGGTGCGGACGGCCTCGTCGGCGGTCGGTGCGTCGCTCGCCATGCCCTCATGATCCCACGTCGCTATGGTCGCCCCATGCACGCACTGAGCAGGGACGAGTGGCTGGAGTTCGCTTCCGCGGGCACGCGCACCGGGAAGCTGGGCGTCACGCGCGCCGACGGCAGCCCGCACGTGACGCCCATCTGGTTCGTCGTCAACCCGGGCGACGCTGCCGACGAGCTGATCTTCAACACCGGCGCGGAGTCGGTGAAGGGGCGGGCGCTGCGGCGGGACCCGCGGTTGTCGCTGTGCGTGGACGACCAGGAGCCGCCGTTCGCGTTCGTCCAGTTCACCGCCGAGGCGACGCTGCACGAGGACCTGGACGTGATGCTGCTTTGGTCGACCCGCATCGGCGCGCGCTACATGGGCGAGGACCGGGCGGACGAGTTCGGCAAGCGCAACGCCGTGCCCGGCGAGCTGCTGGTCCGGGCGCGCATCACCAAGGTGATCGCGTACGGCGGTCTCGCCGACTGATTTCCGCCAGCCCACGGCGAGCCGGGCGCGCAGACTGGGCGGGGTGATCTCGGACGTCGCGGGCTTCGACTGGCCCGCTCTCACGGCAGAACTGAACGACACCGGCTGCGCCCTCACCCCGCCCATCTTCAGCGAGCGGGAGTGCCGGGAGCTGGCGGCGCTGTACGACGACGTGGGCCGCTTCCGGTCCACAATCGACATGGCGCGGTTCCGGTTCGGCTCCGGCCAGTACCGCTACTTCGCCTACCCACTGCCGGATCCGGTCGCCCGCCTGCGCGCGGCGTTCTACCCGCACCTGCTGCCGGTCGCGCGGGACTGGGCGGCGAAGCTGGGCTGGGACGCGCCGTGGCCGGACGACCTGGAGACCTGGCTGGACCGGTGTCACCGGGCGGGCCAGATCCGGCCGACGCCGATTCTGCTGCGCTACGGCGCCGGTGACTGGAACGCACTGCACCGCGACCTCTACGGCGAGCTGGTGTTCCCGCTGCAGGTGGTGATCGGGCTCGACGTGCCGGGCGCCGACCACACCGGCGGCGAGTTCCTGCTGGTCGAGCAGCGGCCGCGCGCGCAGTCGCGCGGCACGGTGACCCAGCTGCCGCAGGGCCGCGGGCTGATCTTCACCACGCGGGACCGGCCGGTGCGCTCCTCCCGCGGCTGGTCGGCGGCACCGGTGCGGCACGGCGTGAGCACCGTCCGCACCGGCATCCGCCACACCCTGGGCCTGGTCTTTCACGACGCCACCTGACCGCAGAACTCGCGAGCCTGAGCGTGGGACTCGCGAGCGCCGCGCGAGTCCCACGTTCCCGGGCGCTAGTTCGGCGTTCGCGTCAGGCGATCTCCCGCAGTCCGGTGCCGTCCGCGGCGCGCAGCGTCGCCAGCGGCGGGCGCTGCTCGCACGCCAGGTCGGTGACCACCAGCTCGCGGTCCACACCATGCCCGGACTCGCCGCGGCGGAACTGGGCGAGCATCGTCGCGGGCGGTTCGGCCGACACCAGGCGACCGTAGCGCTCCAGGCGGTCGAACACGGTCAGCATGATCTGGCCGGACATCCGGCCCAGCGCCTGCGTGTTCTGGTGCCGGTGGGTGCGTTTGCCGAGGTCGACCTGCGCGAGCGCGTCCAGCCCGTAGGACTCCAGGATGTCGATCAGGTGCCCGACCTCGACGCCGTAGTTCGCCACGAACGGCACCCGCTCCAGCACCTCGCGCCGCCCGGCGTACTCGCCGGCCAGCGGCTGCACGAACCCGGCCAGCTCGGGCCAGTAGAGGTTGAGCAGCGGGCGCGCCACCAGCTCGGTGACGCGGCCCCCGCCATCGGCGTCAGTGCTCACCGCGCCGACCAGCGGCCGGTGGTAGAAGCCCTTGACGTAGGCGATGGAGTCGTCGGTGAGCAGCGGGCCGAGCAGGCCGGTGACGTAGTCGCTGGTGAAGTCGTACAGATCGCCGTCGACGAACACGACGATGTCCCCGGTGGACGCCGCCAGCCCCTTCCACAGCGCCTCCCCCTTGCCCTGCAGCCCGGGCAGGGCGGACAGGACCGAGTCCTGCGCCACCACCGTCGCGCCCGCTTCCGCGGCCACCCGCGCGGTCGCGTCCTGCGAACGCGAGTCGACGACCATGACCTCGTCGACCAGCTGGTGGCGCTCGACGACGTCGCGGCGGATCGTGCGCACGATGTCGCCGACCGTCGCCTCCTCGTCCCTGGCCGGGATCACCACGCTGACCGTCGTGTCCCCCTTGGCGGCGACCAGATCCGCCACCGGCCAGTCGCCCGCCTGGCTGCTGCGCCGGGGCAGCCAGGAGCCGACGTCGGCGGACACCTGCGGCGCCGCCACCTTCCTCGCCCTGAAGCCTCGCATGCGCATCCCCTTCCCCGAACCGGACATCGGCGTGATCGATGCTTCGGCAGACGGGTTTCGCCGACCGCTCCGGGATGAAACCGGCAGGTTACGAGTTCCTACCCGGCAACGGGCGGTCGTAACACACCTTGCACATCTGTCGCGTTTGAACTTCAGCGCAGCAGCGGGCAGGACCGGCCGTGTGCCGGGGTTGCCGCCTCGGGCCGTGTGGTGACGACGGGGTAGCCGTCGACCTGAGTGATGCCGGGCGTCCCGATCAGCCGCACGAGCAGGTTGGCCGCCCGCGCGCCGGTCTGGGCGTGCACCGCGGTCACCGTGCACACGATCTGCTCCTTCGCCGGTTCGGGCAGGGTTTCCAGCGGCGCGGTGAGGTTCACCGTCACGACCCCCTGCTCCAGCGCCCCGACCGAGACGCCGAGTGCGCCGGTGGGGAGCATGGTCGCGTAGCCGGCGGCGGCCTCCTGCGTGTTCGGCCCGGCCAGGAGCAGGGTGACCGCGTCGGGCACCGTGCCGAGGTGACCGGTCTGCCGGACGACGGGCGCGAGCTTGCCCGCCTTGAGGAAGAACAGGATCGGCCCGGGCGCGGCCCCGACCGGCGGGTCGCCCGCGGGCACCGGATCGGTCGGGCGCACCCGCAGCCGGCGAGCACCAGCACGAGTAGCAGCCAGGTCCAGCGCACGGTCACCACCGCCCCGGCAGCCGCAGCACGCACCGGGCGCCGCCGGCCGGGGTGTTGCCGGCCTCGATCGTGCCGCCGTGGAGCCCGGCGTTCTTCTCCGCGATGGACAAACCCGAGTCCACCCCCTCCGACCGCGATCGCGCGGTATCGGCCTTGTAGAACCGGGCGAACACGTGCGGGAGCACGTCGTCGGGCAGGCCCGGCCCGTGGTCGGTGGCCTCGGCGACGGCGTCCGCGCCCGACGCGGACAGCCGCACCCGCACCAGCGGCGCGCCGTGCCGCAGGGCATTGCCGATCAGGTTCGCCACGATCACGTCGAAGCGCCGCGCGTCCACCGCGGCGATGATCCCGGGCGGCAGATCCGCCTCGACGCGCTCGGTCCACTGCCTGGTGCGCAGGGTCGCGGCGATCAGCTCGCCGAGGTCGGCCTCGCGCCGGTCCATGCGGGCGCGGCCGTTGTCGAAGCGGGAGATCTCGATGAGGTCGTCGACCAGCCGGGTCAGTTTGCGGGTTTCCTCGCTGACCAGCCGGGTGGCCGTGGCCGCGTCGCCCTGCAGCCGCGCCGCCTCCTCGTCGAGCACTTCGGTCACCGCGGTCATCGCGGCGAGCGGGGTGCGCAGCTCGTGCGACACACGTCGGCGACGAACCGGCGCGCGTCGGCCTCCATGCGGCGCAGCTCCCCCACCGATTTCTCCAGGCTGGCGGCGGATTCGTTGAACGTGCGCGCCAGTTCGGCCAGTTCGTCCCCGCCGCGCTCGGGCAGGCGGGTGGACAGCCGGCCGTGGGCGAGCTGGCGGGCGCCGTCCCGCAGGCGCCGCACCGGTCGCAGGACCGCGCCCGCGGCCAGCCACGCCAGGACGACCGCCAGCGGCACCGCGACGGCCGCGGTGCGCCAGCCGTTGAGCGCGAACTCGCTGATCTGCTGCTTTTCGGCGGTCAGGACGGGCATGCCGACCACGAGGGCCGGGATGCCGGAGTAGTCGACCCGCTGGAACACCAGGCGTTGCTCGGCGCGGACCCGGTCCGCCAGCTCGGCCGGGACGTAGTCCGCGGGCCCGGCGCTCAACTTGCCGTACCGGGCGACCGCGACCCCCGGCAGCGACCGCGCGAGGTCGGTGAGGGTGTCCTGGTCCGGCGGCATGGTGATGGCAGGGGCGGCGGCGTCCACGGCGTCGCGTAGCCGGGTCATCACCTGGTCCTGGGTCGCGGCGAGCACGGTGCGCCGCGCGGTGACGTAGTTGACGCCGGTCGCGCCGACGGTCGCCAGCACCGCGACGAGGCTGATGATCAGCGCCAGCCGCGCCCGGATTCCTCGCAGCCGCGCCAGGATTCGTCTGATCACAGTGGACCGAACCGGTAGCCGAAGCCGCGGACGGTGCGGACGTACACCGGCGCCGCGGGCTGGTCCTCCAGTTTCGCCCGCAACCGCTCCACACACGCGTCGACGAGCCGCGAGTCGCCGAGGTAGTCGTGTTCCCACACCAGTTCCAGCAGTTGCTGGCGGCTGAGAACGCGGCCGGGCACGCGGGACCGTTCGAGCAGCAGCCGCAGTTCGGTGGGGGTGAGGCGGACCGGTTCGCCGTTCTTGGTGACCTCGCAGGCGGCGCGGTCGATGGTGAGGGCGCCGTGTTGCTCGCGGGACTGACCTGCCGCGCCGCCGCGGCGGAGGACCGCTTTGATGCGGGCGTCGAGGACGCGGGGTTGCACGGGTTTGACCATGTAGTCGTCGGCGCCGGCTTCGAGCCCGCCGACCACGTCGATGTCGTCGCCGCGGGCGGTGAGCATGATGATCGGGACCGGGCCGGTGGCGCGGATGCGGCGGCACACCTCGAACCCGTCGATGCCGGGCAGCATCAGGTCGAGCAGCACGAAGTCCGGGCGGCGGGCGTTGAGCAGCCGCAGGCCGGCTTCCCGTCGGCTGCCGGTTCGACGTCGTGGCCGTGCCGGCGCAGGCCCAGGCACAGTCCTTCCCGGACAGCCGGGTCGTCCTCGATCAACAGCAGAGTCGGCACCCGGCCGATTATGGCGGCGTTTCACCAACTCCCGCGACTCTATAGCAAAACCATGACACGACGACAACGGGACGGGGACATCCGCGGCCGAACCTGATCACCATGTCCGTGCAGACCGGGCCACTCCGCCGTGGCCCGATCGTCGTCCTCGTCGTCGCCGTCGTCGTGATCGCGCTGGCCCTCGGCGCCGCGCTCGCCCTCCGCGGCGGCGCTTCCGAGCCGGTGCCGGCCGACTCCTCGGCGAGGAGCGTCCTCGTCTACGACCGCAAGCAGAACCGCACCGTGCGCCAGGAGGGCGCCGAAACGCGGTACCGGTCGGCGTCGCTGGTGAAGCTGCTGATCGCCGTCGACCTGGTGCAGCGCGGGCACGTGACGCCCGACCGGCCGAGCCCTCGAGTGACGAGAATGCTGTCGTACAGCGACGATACGATCGCCAACCAGCTGTGGGAGTCCGGCGGCGGCCCCGACATCGTCCGCCGCACGGCGACCTCGCTCGGTCTGACGGCCACCGAGCCCCCCGCGGACCCGGGCCGCTGGGGCGACACACTCCTGTCGGCCGAAGACGTGGTCAAGATCTACCGGGCGGTGCTGGCGATGCCGTCCCGCGAGCGGCAACTGATACTCGACCCACTGCGGAACGCGCACCAGGTGGCAGCCGACGGCGTCGACCAGTACTTCGGCATCCCGGACGCGCTACCGGGCAGGCCGTGGGCGATCAAACAGGGGTGGGCAGCAGGCCGCGGCGGGGTGGACGCGCACACCAGCGGAGTGGTCGGAACTGAGGACCGATACGTCGTGGTCGTGCTGAGCCACCGGCCGGGCGGAACAGCACTGGAGACCGCAATGCGAGAGGTCACCGAAACAACAACGACAATCGAAGACCTGTTGAGGTGACCGCAAGCCGGCAACGACACAGAACCGACTACCCCAACCAGACCTCCCCCGCCCCCGATCCACAGCCGATCTTTAGTCGCCAACCAGGCGTGTCAAGGCACGCATTCCCGCCTTGACAAGCCTGGTCGGCGACTGAAACACAATCAGGCATCGGGGGTGGGGGTGGTCGAAAGGTGACCGTTCGAGCGCCGTGAGGCGCTGTTTCCGCGCGAAGGCGCGGCTTTAAAGATCAAAAGAGTCCTCGCCGGACGGGCAGGCTCCGGGATGACCTAGAGGTGCCTCGGCTCGCCTTGGCGAGGTGGTCGCTGGGTGGTCATCCCGTCGCCTTCCGGTTTGTGCATATCACCTTGAGCCAGGGCCGCGAGGTTGGCATGTCCGGCCGCCGGAAAGAGCCTGGGTTGCGGCCCTGGCTCAAGGTGATCGTCCAGTGTCACGCGACGGGATGACCACCCAGCTACCTTGGGGTTGGGTCAAAGCGTGGCGCTGGTGCGCCGTTAAACGCTTTCCTCTTCGAGCATCTCCGGGGTTACTGCGCTTTCGGTGTCGGGGATGTTCAGTTCCTTCGCCCGCTTGTCGGCCATCGCGAGCAGGCGCCTGATCCGGCCGGCCACCGCGTCCTTCGTCATCGGGGGGTCGGCCAGCTGGCCCAGCTCCTCCAGCGACGCCTGCCGGTTGTCCAGCCTCAACCGTCCGGCGGCGAGCAGGTGTTCGGGTGCGCTGTCGGCCAGGATGTCCAGCGCTCGCTCCACCCGGGCGGCCGCCGCGACGGCTGCTCGCGCGCTGCGGCGCAGGTTCGCGTCGTCGAAGTTGGCCAGGCGGTTGGCCGTCGCCCGGACCTCGCGGCGCATCCGGCGCTCTTCCCACTGCAGAACGCTCGCGTGGGCGCCCAGCCTGGTCAGCAGGGCGCCGATCGCGTCGCCGTCGCGGACCACCACCCGGTCGGCTCCCCGCACCTCCCTCGACTTGGCCTGGATGCCCATCCGCCGGGCGGCCCCCACCAACGCCAGCGCCGCCTCCGGGCCGGGGCAGGTGACCTCCAGCGAAGACGACCGGCCGGGCTCGGTCAGCGAACCGTGCGCCAGGAACGCGCCTCGCCACGCGGCCTCGGCGTCGGCGATCCCGCCGGACACCACCGCGGCGGGCAGGCCCCGCACCGGGCGGCCCCGCTGGTCGATCAGGCCCGTCTGCCGCGCCAGGCTCTCCCCGTCCTGAACCACCCGGACGATGTACCTCGTCGTCTTCCGCAGCCCGCCCGCGGACAGCACGTGCACGTCCGAATGGTGGCCGTACAGCTCGTGGATCTCCTTGCGCAGGCGCCGAGCGACCGAACCCGTGTCGAGCTCGGCCTCCACCACCACCCGTCCCCCCACGATGTGCAAGCCACCAGCGAAGCGCAGCATCGACGCGACTTCGGACCGGCGCGGCCCGATCTTCGTGATCTGCAGCCTGCTGAGCTCGTCCTTCACGGCGGCGGTCATCGCCATGGCCCCTCCCTACCCTTTCCGGCCCTCGGTCTCGCTGAGACCGAGAGCTTCCCGCACACAGCTCGCCAGCGCATCCGGATCGTGCACACCCTCGCGACCAGGGTCCGCCACGTCCGCCAGAAGCGCCTTGGCCCCCAGTCCCGCCGCCGCGTCCCGCAGGCGGGCCGGTGACGGCACCGAATCCCGGTCGGCGATCACCGCGTCCACCCGCAGCCCGGGCGCGTGCTGGAAGAGTACGTCCAAGTGCCGTTCGGGTGAGAACCCCGCCGTCTCACCCGGCTGAGGGACGAGGTTCAGGACCACGATCTTCGTCGCCTCGGTGCGCAGCAGCGCGTCGTGCAACCCGGGCACCATCAGGTGCGGGATGACGCTCGAAAACCACGACCCCGGCCCCAGGAACACCGCCTCGGCGTCCAGGACGGCCTGCACCGCCTCGTCGCACGCGGCGGGCACCCCGCCCGGCCGCCGCGGCGTGCGCAGCGTGATCCGCTCCACCCGGCCCGGCGTGCTCGCCACCGCGACCTGGCCGCGGATCCGGCGCAGCGTCCCGTCGTCGTCGAGGCCGGACACCTCCGCCTCGATCTCCAGCGGCTCCGGCGACATCGGCAGCACCCGCCCGGACACCCCCAGCAGCCGCCGCGCCTCGTCCAGTGCGGCCACCGGATCGCCCAGCACCTCGAACAACCCGGCCAGCACCAGGTTACCGACCGCGTGCCCGGTGAGGGCGCCGCTGCCGCCGAAGCGGTGCTGGAACACCTCCGCCCACAGCGACTCGCCCTTCTCGGCGACCGCCAGCGCGGCCAGCGCCTGCCGCAGGTCCCCCGGCGGCAACAGACCCAGCTCACGCCGCAACCTGCCCGACGAACCACCGTCGTCGGCGACCGTGACCACCGCGGTCACGTCCGGGGTCAGCCGCCGCAACGCGGTCAGCGTCGCGTGCAGCCCGTGTCCACCACCCAGCGCGACGGCGCGCAACGTCGGAGTCACTCGCGTCCCAGGTCCCGGTGGATGACCTTCACCGCCATACCGTCCTCATTGGACAGCAGCCGGGACAGCTCCTCGGAGATCGCGACACTCCGGTGCTTCCCGCCGGTACAGCCCACGGCCAGCGTCAGGTACCGCTTGCCCTCCCGCCGGTAGCCGGCGCCGATCAGGCGCAGCAGCTGGTGGTAGCGGTCGAGGAACTCCTCCGCGCCCTCCTGCGAAAGCACGTAGTTGCGCACCTCCGCGTCCAGCCCGGTGTGGTCGCGCAGCTCCGGGATCCAGAACGGGTTCGGCAGGAACCGCACGTCCATCACCAGGTCGGCGTCCATCGGCAGGCCGTACTTGTAGCCGAAGGACAGCACAGTGACCCGCGTCTGCGTCGCCGACTCGGTGCCGAACGCGTCCTCGATCTTCGCGCGCAGGTCGTGCACCGACAGCGCGGAGGTCTCCAGCACCAGGTCGGCCTCCTCGCGCAGCGGCGCGAGCATCTGCCGTTCGGCGGTGATGCCGTCGATCAGACGGCCGTCGCCCTGCAGCGGGTGGCCGCGGCGCACCTGCTCGAACCGGCGCACCAGCACCGCGTCGGTGGCCTCCAGGAACAGCACCCGCGGCTTGTAGCCACGCGCGTCGAGGTCCTTGATGATCGAGGACAGGTCGTCGGTGAACGCGCGCGAGCGCACGTCCATCACGACGGCCACCTTCGTGATCGCGCCACGGGCCTGCGCCCCCAGCTCGACCATGGTCGCGATCAGCTCGGGTGGCAGGTTGTCCACCACGAACCAGCCCAGATCCTCCAGGCACTTCGCGGCCGTGCTGCGGCCGGCGCCGGACAGGCCGGTCACCACCGCGACCTCCATGCCGGTGCCCCGGTCCTCGGCCATCGTCTCTCCCGTCACTTCTTCTCCGACTCCCCAAGTGAGGCCAACGCGGCGAAGATCGCCTCGGCCGTGCGCTTCCCCACGCCAGGCACCTGCGCGATCTCGTCCACCCCTGCTTCCTTCAGCCGCTTCACCGAGCCGAAGTGCTTGATCAGCGCCGCCCGCCGTGCCTGCCCCAGCCCCGGCACACCGTCCAAAGCGGACACCTGAACGTGCTTGGCGCGCTTCTGCCGGTGGTAGGTGATGGCGAACCGGTGCGCCTCGTCCCGCACCCGCTGCAGCAGGTACAGGGCCTCGGAGGTGCGCGGCAGGATCACCGGGTCCGGGTCGCCGGGCAGCCACACCTCCTCCAGCCGCTTCGCCAGGCCGACCACGGCGATGTCGGTGATGCCCATCTCCGCCAGCACGTCCGCCGCCGCCGTCGCCTGCGGGCCCGCGCCGTCGACCACGAGCAGGTTCGGCGGGTAGGCGAACTTGCGCGGACGCCCGGTCTCCGGGTCGATGCCCGGCTTCTCGCCCGCCAGGCCTTCCTGGGTTTCGGTCTGGTATCGAGCGAACCGCCGCCGCACCACCTCGGCGATGGCGGCGACATCCCCCTCGGTGGCGGCCTCCCGCAGCGCGAACCGGCGGTACTCCGACTTGCGCGCCACGCCGTCCTCGAACACCACCAGCGAGGCCACCACGTCGGTGCCCTGCGTGTGGCTGATGTCGACGCACTCGATGCGCAGCGGCGCGCTGTCCAGGCCCAGGTGCTCCTGCAGCTCGGCCAGCGCGGCCGACCGCGCGGTCAGGTCGCCCGCGCGGCGCAGCTTGTGCTGCTGGAACGCCTCCTGCGCGTTGCGCTCCACCGTCTCGGCGAGCGCGCGCTTGTCGCCGCGCTGCGGCACCCGCAGCTGCACCCGGGAGCCGCGCAGCCCGGACAGCCACTCCGTCATCGCCTCGGCGTCCTCGGGCAGCTCCGGCACCAGCACCTCGCGCGGCACCGGCGTGCCGAGGTCGGTGCCCTGCTCGGCCAGCTCGACCTGCTCGCCGTAGAACTGGGTGAGGAACTGCTCGACCAGCTCGGGCACGCCCATCTCGTCGGCCTTGTCGATCACCCAGCCGCGCTGGCCGCGCACCCGGCCGCCACGCACGTGGAAGACCTGGACGGCGGCCTCCAGCTCGTCGTGGGCGAAGGCGACCAGGTCGGCGTCCGTGCCGTCGCCGAGCACCACGGCCTGCTTCTCCATCGCCCGCCGCAGCGCGCCGATGTCGTCGCGCAGGCGGGCGGCCTTCTCGAACTCCAGGTTCTCGGCCGCCTCAGCCATGTCCCGCTCCAGCTTGCGCACCATCGCGTCGGTACGCCCGGAGAGGAAGTCGCAGAAGTCATCAACAATGCCGCGATGCGTCTCCTGGGTGACGCGGCCGACGCACGGGGCGGAGCACTTGTCGATGTAGCCGAGCAGGCACGGGCGGCCGATCTGGCCGTGACGGCGGAACACGCCGTTGGAGCAGGTGCGCGCCGGGAACACGCGCAGCAGCAGGTCGAGCGTCTCGCGGATCGCCCACGCGTGCGCGTACGGGCCGAAGTACCGCACGCCCTTCTTGCGCGGGCCGCGGTAGACGTGCAGCCGCGGGAACTCCTCGTGCAGGGTCACCGCCAGCACCGGGTACGACTTGTCGTCGCGGTAGCGGACGTTGAACCGTGGGTCGAACTCCTTGATCCAGTTGTACTCGAGCTGGAGGGCCTCGACCTCGGTGGAGACCACGGTCCACTCCACGCTGGCCGCGGTGGTCACCATCTGCCGGGTGCGCGGGTGCAGCCCGGACAGGTCGGCGAAGTAGGAGTTCAGCCTGCTGCGCAGGCTCTTGGCCTTGCCGACGTAGATGACCCGCTTGGTCGCGTCGCGGAACTTGTAGACGCCGGGCTCTTCCGGGATGCTCCCCGGCGAGGGACGGTAGGTGGACGGGTCAGCCACGCCCTCCAGCCTATGGCTCGGGTGTGACAGTCCGACGCACCCCTCCCGCCGCGTGCGCCGGGGCCGGGCGGGTATGCGATTCTCGGGATCATGCGCATCGCCACCTGGAACGTCAACTCCGTCACCGCGCGGCTGCCGAAGCTGCTGTCCTGGCTCGAGATCACACAGCCGGACGTGGTGTGCCTGCAGGAGCTGAAGTGCACCACGGAGGCGTTCCCCGCCGAGGTGGCCGAGGCGGGCTACGAGGTCGCGGCGTACGGCACCGGCCGGTGGAACGGCGTGGCGATCCTGTCCCGGGTGGGGCTGGCGGACGTGCGGCGCGGCCTGGACGGCGAGCCGACGTTCGACGACGTCTCCGAGCCGCGCGCGATCGGCGCGACGTGCGGCGGGGTGCGGGTGTGGTCGGTGTACGTGCCCAACGGGCGGGAGGTGGCGCACCCGCACTACGCGTACAAGCTGCGGTGGCTTTCGGCGCTGCGTTCGACGGTGGCGGCCGAGGCTGGGGACGACCGGCCGTTCGCCGTGCTGGGCGACTTCAACATCGCGCCGACCGACGCCGACGTCTGGGACATCACGCTGTTCGACGGCATGACGCACGTGACCGAGGCCGAGCGGGCGGCGCTGGCGGCCCTGCGCGAGGCAGGCCTGGAGGAGGTCCTGCCGCGCGCCCTGAAGTACGACACGCCCTACACGTACTGGGACTACCGGCAGCTGGCGTTCCCGAAGAACAACGGGATGCGGATCGACCTGGTCTTCGGATCGGCGAAGTTCACCGGCGCGGTGAGCGACGCGTACGTGGACCGGGAGGCGCGCAAGGGCAAGGGCACCTCGGACCACGCCCCGGTGGTGGTCGACCTGACGGTCTGACCCGCCGCGCGGGGCGCACAGTCTCGGCGATGTGCGCCCTGCCGGCGGTCAGTCCTGCGCGGCCCAGGCTTCCTTGTGCAGGCGGCGCAGCGTGCGCACCGCCTCGACGGCGCGGTCCCGGTCGACCGCCTGGATCGCGAGCATCGCGTAGTACTCGTCCTCCGGCAGTTCCAGCCGGGCGAACGAGGCGCCGTCGGGGAAGCTCACCGACAGCACCTCCAGCCAGCTGAACCGGCGCCCCACCAGCACGTTGCGCACCTGCACGCCCGACGCGTCCGCCCGCACCCGGGGCGTCGCGAACAGCATCGTCGCGCCGGCGAGCAGCAGTCCGATGAACACCATGGCGATCTGGTCGGACCGCTGGAAGATCACGCCGGTGTCCGAGCCGCGGAGCAGGATCGCCACGACCGCGAACACCGCCAGCAGCACGACCGCCAGCACCGCCGACATCCACGTCGCCCGGTGCGGCCGGAACACCACGGCCTCCGACTTCTCCGCCACGGCTGCGCTCACACGAACTTCCGATCGGTCCACGGCTGCCGCAGCGACCGCAGCACGTGCGCCGCGTCCAGTGCCGCCTGCGTGGCCTCGCGGCCCTTGTCCTCCTTCGACCCGGGCAGGCCGGAGCGGTCCAGCGCCTGCTGCTCGGTGTCGCAGGTCAGCACCCCGTTGCCGACGGGCGTGCCCTCGTCCAGCGCGACCCGCGTCAGGCCGGCCGTCACCGCGTCGCACACGTACTCGAAGTGCGGCGTGCCGCCGCGAATGACCACGCCCAGCGCGACCACCGCGTCGTGCGTGCGGGCCAGCGCCTGCGCCACCACCGGCAGCTCCACCGCGCCGGCGACACGCACCACCGTCGGCTCCTCCGACAGCTTCGCCTCCCGCACAGCCTTCAGCGCGTTCTCCAGCAAGGCGTCGGTGATCTTCGCGTGCCACCGCGTGACCACGATGCCCAGCCGCAAGTTCTCGCACTCGCTCAGGTCGAGCTCGACGTCCGGCCGCCCTTCACCACTCATGGCTTTTGCCGTTCCCCTCGTCCCTCGGTCCACGCCAATCCCTGAGTGGGAAAACGCACTGTGTCTGATTGGAGCGGTTCCTCCCCGCGGTCGTCATCGCTCATTGCCCAGCACCGTTCCCGTTCCGTGCCTCCAGGTCGGCGCCGACCTGGTCGAACTCCTCCAGGTTGGACAGGTCGTGGCCCATCCGGTCCCGCTTCGTGCGCAGGTAACGCAGGTTCTCCGGGTTCGGCGAGATCGGCAGCGGCACCCGGCCGGTGACCTTCAGGCCGTAGCCCTCCAGGCCGATCCGCTTCGCCGGGTTGTTCGTCAGCAGCCGCATCGACCGCACACCCAGGTCGCACAGGATCTGCGCGCCCGTGCCGTAGTCGCGGGCGTCCGCGGGCACCCCGAGCGCCAGGTTCGCGTCCACCGTGTCCGCGCCCAGGTCCTGCAGCTGATAGGCCTGCAGCTTGTGCAGCAGGCCGATGC
Source organism: Amycolatopsis methanolica 239 (assembly GCF_000739085.1). Lineage (NCBI taxonomy): Bacteria > Bacillati > Actinomycetota > Actinomycetes > Pseudonocardiales > Pseudonocardiaceae > Amycolatopsis > Amycolatopsis methanolica. The sequence continues at coordinate 4,267,978 of NZ_CP009110.1, forward strand.
CACGGCCCTCGTGGCCGCGGATGTAAAGCACGACACCCCGGCCCTCGTCGGCGACGATCCGCAGCGCCGTGTCCAGCTGCGGGCCGCAGTCGCAGCGCAGCGAGCCGAACACGTCGCCGGTGAGGCACTCCGAGTGCACCCGCACCAGGATGTCCTCGCCGTCGCCGACCTCGCCGTACACGAACGCGACGTGCTCGATGCCGTCCAGCAGGCTGTCGTAGCCGACCGCGCGGAACACGCCGGCCTCGAGCGGGATGCGCGCCTCGGCGACCCGCTCGACCTGCTTCTCGTGGCGGCGCCGGTAGGCGATCAGGTCGGCGATCGTGATGATCTGCAGGTCGTGGTCGGAGGCGAACACCTCCAGCTCGTCCCGGCGCGCCATGTCCCCCTCGTCCTTCTGGGAGACGATCTCGCACAGCACGCCCGACGGGTGCAGCCCGGCCATGCGGGCCAGGTCGACCGAGGCCTCGGTGTGCCCGGGGCGGCGCAGCACGCCGCCCTCCTTGGCGCGCAGCGGGACCACGTGCCCCGGCCGCCGGAAGTCGCCGGCCTGCGACTTCGGGTCGGCGAGCAGCCGGATCGTGTGTGCCCGGTCGGAGGCGGAGATGCCGGTGGTGATGCCCTCGGCCGCGTCCACCGTGACCGTGTACGCGGTGCCGCGCTGGTCCTGGTTCGTGTGGTACATCGGCGGGAGGTCCAGCCGGTTGCAGTCCTCCTCGGTGAGCGCCACGCAGACGTACCCCGAGGTGTAGCGCACCATGAAGGCGAGCAGCTCCGGCGTCGCCTTCTCGGCGGCGAAGATGAGGTCGCCCTCGTTCTCGCGGTCCTCGTCGTCGACGACGACCACCGGCCGCCCGGCGGCGATGTCCGCGATCGCCTTCTCGATGCCGGCGACGTCGACCGGCACCCCCGTCCCGCACGGTGTTGCTGCGCTGCTCACGCGTCCTCCTTCGGGCCTGCCCCGGCTCCAGTGTGCTCCGTGCGGCCGGGCAGATGGGGCGTCGCGAGCTTCTCCACGTACTTGGCGAGCACGTCGACCTCGAGGTTCACCGGATCACCCGGCTCGGCACGGCCGAGGGTGGTCAGTTCCAGTGTCGTCGGAATCAGCGCCACGGAGAACTCGTCGTTCGTCACACTCGCCACGGTGAGCGAGATGCCGTCGACCGCGATCGAGCCCTTCTCCACCACGTAACGGGACAGCCCCGCCGGCAGCGCGAACCGGGTCAGCCCGTCCGGATCGCGGGACAGGAACACCCCGGTGCCGTCGACGTGGCCCTGCATGATGTGCCCGCCGAGCCGGTCCCCGACCGCGGTCGCGCGCTCCAGGTTCACCCGGTCACCGACGGCGATCCGGGCCAGCCGGGAGCGCTGCAACGTTTCGTGCACCACGTCGACGGTGAACTCGGCGCCGAACACGTCCACGACGGTCAGGCACACCCCGCTGACGGCGATCGAGTCGCCGTGCTTGGCGTCGGAGGTCACCACCGGCCCGCGCACGGTGAGCCGCGCGGCGTTGGGAACCTGCTCGACTGCCGTGATCTCGCCCAGCTCCTCGACGATCCCGGTGAACACTGGCGCGCCCCTCCTTGTCGGTGTCAGTGTGCCGCGCCGGCGCGGGCGGCACGTTCGCGCAGGGCCGCGACGGCCTTGCCGGGGTCTTCCGCGCCGTAGACGGCGGAGCCGGCGACGAAGCAGTCCACGCCGGCCTCGGCGGCCTGCTCGATCGTGTCGGCGTTGATGCCGCCGTCGATCTCCACGACCAGCTTGAGGTGGCCGGTGTCGACGAGGCGGCGCGCGGTGCGGACCTTCTCCAGCACGTCCGGGATGAACGACTGGCCGCCGAAGCCCGGCTCGACCGACATCACCAGCAGCGTGTCGTAGTGCTTGAGGGTCTCGACGTGGTCCTCGAGCGGCGTGCCCGGCTTGATGGACAGCCCGGCCTTGGCGCCCGCGGCGCGCAGGTTCTTCGCCAGCATCACCGGGTCCGCGGCGGCCTCCACGTGCACGGTGACGTTGTAGGCGCCGGCCTCGGCGTAGCCGATGGCCCAGCGATCCGGGTCCTCGATCATCAGGTGGCAGTCCAGCGGGATGTCCGTGGACTTCAGCAGCGACTGCACGACCGGCAGGCCCAGCGTCAGGTTGGGCACGAAGTGGTTGTCCATGACGTCCACGTGGACCCAGTCGGCCCGGGTGTCGCCGGCACCGGCGACGGCGTGGATCTCCTCGCCCAGACGGGCGAAGTCGGCGGACAGGATGCTGGGCGCGATGAGAGGTCGGTGGGCCACGGTTACGGAGTGTAGATCGTGCGTCCGCGCGCCCGTGGCCCCACTCATCCTGTGGACGCCGGCAGCAGGTCCAGGATCTCCGACCAGGGCTTGCCGTACTCCAGCCGCCGCACCCGCACGCCGGCCTCGGCGAGGGTGTCCAGGTGCCGCCGCCAGGCCGGGTGCCGGAACCGGGCGTCCTGCACCTGGTAGCCGACGATGATCGTGACGGACGGGTCGCCGAGCACGTCACCCAGGACGGTGAGGGCCTGGTTGTCGGCGATGCCCAGCGCGAGCTTGGCGACCGAGTTGGCCGACGCCGGCGCGAACAGGAACACCGGCGGGTCCGGGTGCGGGCGCGGTTCGCCGGGCAGCCGTGAGGTGGCGCGGACCGGCAGGTCGGTCAGGGCGGCCAGCGGGTCGAGTTCTCCGGCCGCCTCCAGCCAGCGGTGCGCGGTCGGCGTGAGCGTGATCGCGAGCCGGTGGCCGCGGGCGGCGGCAGGCGCGGCCAGCTCGGCGCGGAACCGGGTGTCCAGTCCCCCGCACGAGCTGCCGATCAGGCCGAGGACGGTCACGGCTTGCGCAGCACGGCGCAGAACATCGCGTCCGTGCCGTGCCGGTGCGGCCACAGCTGCACGTACGGCCCGTCGCCGAGCTGGGGCACGCCGGGGAAGAACTCGCGCGCGTCCAGCACCTCGGCCTTGCTGCGGCGGGCGATCTCGCCGACGACGCCCTCGGTCTCGGCCAAGTGCGGCGAGCAGACGACGTAGGCCACCACACCGCCGGACCGGGCGAGGTCCAGCGCCGAGGTGAGCAGCTCGCCCTGCAGCCTGGTCAGGTCCGGCACGTCGGAGGGCTTGCGCCGCCAGCGCGCCTCGGGGCGGCGGCGCAGGGCGCCCAGGCCGCTGCACGGCGCGTCGACCAGGACGCGGTCGAAGCCGGGTTCGAGGCCGGGGTCGCGGCCGTCGGCGACGTGCACGGTGACCGGCAGGCCCTCGGTCGCCTGCTCGACGAGCTTCGCGCGGTGCGGGGCCTGCTCGACGGCGTCCACGTGCGCGCCCTGGGTCGCGGCGAGCGCGCCGAGCATCCCGGCCTTGCCGCCGGGGCCCGCGCACAGGTCGAGCCAGCGCTCGTCGGTGCCCTCCAGCGGCACCCGGGTGAGCGCGACCGCGCACAACTGGCTGCCTTCGTCCTGCACCACCGCGAGGCGCTCCCGGATCGGCTCCGAATCGCCCGGGTCGCCCGCGCCCGCCGGCAGGTGCACGCCGTAGGGCGAGTACGGGGCGACGTCGCCGCCGGTGATGGCGGCCAGCTCGTCGGCGCTGATCTCACCGGGCCGGGCGGCCAGGTGCACAGCGGGACGGGCGTCGTCGGCCTCCAGCGCCGCCTGCAGGTCGTCGCCCTTGTCGCCGAGCGCCTCGGCGAACGCGCGCGCCACCCACCGCGGGTGGGCGGTGCGCATCGCGAGGTGCCCGATCGGGTCCTTGTCGCGGTCCGGGGTCAGCTCCGCCATCCACGCGGCCTCGTCCTTCTCCGAGACGCTGCGCAGGACGGCGTTGACGAACCCGGCGACGTGCGAGCCGGCGTCGGCGCGGGCCAGGTCGACGGTCGAGGTGACCGCGGCGTGTTCCGGGATGCGGGTGCGCAGCAGCTGGTAGGCGCCGAGGCGGAGGCAGTCCAGGACCGGGCCGTCGACCTTGTCGAGCGGGCGGTCCAGGCACGCGGCGAGGATCGCGTCGAGCATGCCCTGGGCGCGGGAAGCGCCGTACGCGAGCTCGGTGGCCAGCGCGGCGTCCCGGCCGGACAGGCGGTTGCGGCGCAGCATGTCGGGCAGCACGAGGTTGGCGTAGGCGTCGCGCTGGCGGACGGCGCGCAGCACGTCCAGCGCGACGCGGCGCGCCGGGTCCTCGGCAGGCGGGCGGCGGGGGCCCTGTTTGCGGGGCGCCGGTCGGCCGCGCTGGGGCCGGGCTGGCCTGCGCTCGTTCATGACAGCCGTTCTCCTTGCTCGATGCGGGTGCCGCGGGCCCAGTCAGTGGCCGCCATGCGTTTCTTGCCCTGCGCCTGGACCTCGCCCAGCCGCACCGGTTTCGTCGCCGTGCCCGCCAGGACGCGCTTGCGCTCGACGCGCAGCTCGCCCGGCGCCAGCGGGGGCTCGTCGACGATCGTCACCGGGCCGAGCTTGAAGCGTTCGCCGCGGAACTCGGTCCACGCGCCCGGATCCGGGGTGACCGAGCGGATGTGGCGGTCGACGGCGGCAGCCGGGTCGGTGAACGTGACGCGCGCGTCCTCGACGGTGACCTTCGGGGCGTAGGTCACGCCGTCGGCGGGCTGGGGCACCGCTTGGACCTCGCCGTCCTCGATGCCGTCCAATGTGGACGCCAGGAGGCGGGCGCCGGAGACCGAAAGGCGGTCCAGGAGCGCGCCGGCGGTGTCGTCGTCGGCGATCTTCTCGGTGACCACACCGAAGACCGGGCCCGCGTCGAGTTCCTTGACGATGCGGAAGGTGGACGCGCCGGTGATCTCGTCGCCGGCGCGGATGGCGGCCTGCACCGGCGCCGCGCCGCGCCACGCGGGCAGCAGCGAGAAATGCAGGTTGATCCAGCCGTGCCGCGGGATGTCCAGCGCGCGCTGCGGCAGGAGCGCCCCGTAGGCGACGACCGGGCAGGCGTCGGGGGCGAGTTCGGTGAGGCGCTGCAGGAAGTCCGGGTCGCCGGCCTTGGGCGGGGTGAGGACCTCGATGCCGTGTTCGTCGGCGAGCGCGCCGACGGGTGAGCGCAGCAGCTTGCGGCCCCGGCCGGCGGGCGCGTCGGGCCGCGTGACGACGGCGACGACCTCGTGCCGCGGCGAGTCGAGGAGCGCGCGCAGCGACGGCACGGCGGGTTCGGGGGTACCGGCGAAGACGAGGCGCATCAACGCACCTCGGCGACGGGTGTGGAGTGGGTGGGCATCGGGCCCAGTCTAGTGACCGGCCCCGGCACCCCGCCCGGCCGGACCAGGGCGCCCGGCCGGGCGGGGCGCGCCGGTTCAGGGCGCGGGGTGCCCAAGTTGCGCGGGTGCAACCGCACCGCCGTGTAGAGCACCACCCGCACCAGTGCGGCGGGGGCCGGTTCAGGGCACCGGGCACATCACCCGCACCGGCGCAGCCACACGCCGGTTCAAGGCACCGGGTGCACCACCTGCGCGGCTCCCCCGCCGCGGCGCACCGGCTCGGCGGCGGCGAGCCACCGGCCGTCCGGGAGGCGCTCCACGCCCGTCGCGGCGCCGATCTCGGCCGGGCTGGACGAGAAGAGCTGGCCCCGCGACCGCAGGTCGGACGCCTCCGGCAGCGCGAGGAACGCCGGGTCGACCTGGGCGGGCCCGGAGTTGCGCTGCGAGCCCGCGGCGCGGCGATCGCCTCCTCCAGCGTCAGCCCGCGGTCCAGCCGCCCGAGCAGCACCTGCAGCACCTGCAGCACCGTGGTGATGATCGACGCGCCACCCGGCGAACCAGTGGCGAGCAGCGGCCTGCCGTGCTCCAGGATGATCGTCGGCGCCATCGACGACCGCGGGCGCTTGCCGGGGCCGGGCAGGTTCGGGTCGGGCACGCCCGGCGTCACGGGGGTGAATGAGAAGTCGGTCAGCTCGTTGTTGAGCAGGAAACCGCGGCCGGGCACCCTCGTACGGGGTCGGCGCCGCGGTCCCGGCGGCACACGGCCGCAGGTGGCGCGGGTCGCCTGCGGCAACGGTGCCCACAGCCGCGCGGGACGGGTCGATCAGGCACGCCCTGCTGTCCGCGAACCGCCGGCTGAGCAGCTCCCGCGCGGGCACGTCCACGAACGCCGGGTCGCCGATCCACCGGTTGCGGTCGGCGAACGCGAGACGGCTCGCCTCCGGGAAGTGGTGCAGGTAGTCGGCCTCGCCGAACCGGGCGACGTCGAAGTTCTCCAGGATGTTGAGCGCCTCGCCCACGGTCAGCCCGCCGGAGGAGGACGGCGCGGGCATGCCGTAGACGTCGAGGCCGCGGTAGCGCGTGCGGGTGGGTTCGCGCTCGACCGTGCGGTAGGCGGCGATGTCGTCGGTGATCAGCTTCCCCGGCCGGACGTTGAGCCCGGCCGGATCGACCGGCGGCTGCTGCACGGTGGCGGCGATCTCCTCGGCGATCGGGCCGCGGTAGAGCGCGCGGGCGCCCTGGCGGGCCAGCGTTTCGTAGGTGGTGGCCAGGTCCGGGTTGGTGAACGTGGTGCCGACGACGGGTGGCGCGCCACCGGGCAGGTACAGCTCGCGGGTGCTCGGGAACGCCGAGAACGGTTGCGCGTTGTTGGCGATCTGCGTGTGGAACGTCTGGTCCACGGTGAAGCCGTCGCGGGGCAGGCGGGCAGCGGGGTGCAACACCTGGTTCAGCGACCGGGGCCCCGCTTGCGCAGCGCGTCCTGCCACGTGGCCGGCGTGCCCGGCACGCCGGCGGACATGCCGCTGGTGACCGCCTCGGCGAACGGGATCGGCTGCCCGTTCTCGACGGAGAGGTTCTCGTCGGCGGAGGGGGGCGCGGTCTCCCGGCCATCGAGGGTGTGGACCTGGCGGGTGCGGGCGTCGTAGTAGACGAAGAACCCGCCGCCGCCGATGCCCGCGGAGAACGGATCGGTGACGCCGAGGGCCGCGGCGGTGGCGTCGGCGTCGATGCTGGCGACGGCGCCGCCGAACCCGATGGCGACCGGCTGTTTCGGTGGAGCCTCTTCGGCGTACGCGACGCCGGGGGCGAGCAGGACCGCACTGAGGAGAACCGCGAAAGCACGCAGAGTCCGCATTTCCCGCGGTCTGCCCGGTTCCGCGCCCACGCTCAACCGGGGCGGGGCAGGATGATCATCATGACCAGGATCAGCGCCGGCGAAGCGATCGGCTCCCTCATCGCGATCGTGTTCGGCCTCGTGTTCGTGCTCGTCAACAGCGGCGGGCTCACCGCGCCGTGGCCGCTGGTGCTCCGGATCGCCGCCGCGGTGGTGGCGGTGGCGCTGTTCGTGGTGCTGGCGCGGCGCGGGAAGCCGGAGGGCGGCGCGGGCACGGCGTTCTTCGACCGGCACCGGTTCCAGCTGATCGTCGCGGCCGAGGTGGTGGCGCTGTTCGCCGGGTTGTTCGTGATCAACGGCGTGCTCGGGCACGGCGAAGTGGGTGTCGCGTGGATCGCCGTGGTGGTCGGGGTGCACTTCGTCGCGATGGGGATGGCGTTCCGGCTCGCCCGGTTCGTGACGCTCGGCGTGGCCATGACCGTGCTCGGGGTGGCCGGGTTCGTGCTCGCCGCCGTGGGCGCGAGCGCAGAGGTGATCGGGCTGGTGTCGGGTGTGCTGTCCGGCTTCGCGTTGTTCGCCGCGGCCGGTCACGCGCTCGCGCCTAGATGAGGGCCAGCGGGTCCAGCTGGATCCGCACCGCCGCGGTTTCCTTGCGGGCGGCCCGCGCCGCCTGCGCCGCGGCCAGGCAGGACGCCAGCGCCCGCCCGTCCCCGCGGGGGACGCGGATCAGCGCCCGCTCCCGCTCGGAGCGGCCCTCCTCGTCCGGCTCGGTCAGCGGCACCGGCCCCAGGACCTCCGCGGACGGCGGCAGCTCGGTCTCGGCCAGCAGCGCGGCCACCGCCTCCGGCGTGCCCTCCGCGCTCGCCATCCGCACCGCGGGCGGGAAGCCCAGTTCGCGGCGTTCGGCCAGTTCCCGCTCGGCGTGCCAGGCCGGGTCCCAGCGGACCAGTGCCTGCACCGGCGCGAGCGGGGCCTCCGCGCCGACGACGACCCGGCCGCCCGCCGACGAGGGCCGCACCAGCGCCGCCGCCGCCATCCACCGCCGCAGCGTCTCCTCCGCCGCGCGCAGGTCCTGCCGTCCCAGCAGCGCCCAGCCGTCCAGCAGCAGCGCCGCGCCGTAGCCGCCCTCGGCCACCGGCTCGGCCCCGGGCGTGGACACCACCAGCGCCGGCCGCCCGGGCACGGAAGCCAGCACTTCCCGCGCGCCCGACGTGCGCACCGGCACGCCGGGGAAGGCCCGGCCCAGCTCCTCCGCGGTGCGCTTCGCGCCGACCACCACTGCCCGCAGCCGCGCCGAGCCGCAGGCCGGGCACCGGAAGTGCGCCTCGGGCGTGCCGCACCACCGGCAGCTCGGCGGGTGCGCCACGTCGGCCCCGGCCCCGCCCGGCAACCCGAGCGGGCCGGCGCAGCGGCGGCAGTGCGCGGGCGTCCGGCACTGCCCGCACGCCAGCGCGGGCACGTAGCCGCGCCGGGGCACCTGCACCAGCACGGGCGCGCCGGCCGACAACGACTGCCGCGCCGCCTCGAACGCCACCGAGGGCAGCCGGGCCACCCGCGCCGCCTCGTCGCGCGCCACGTCGAAGTCCTCGCCGACCGGCGTCACGCGCGGCGCGGCTTTCCGCAGCTCCTCGCGCGAGCCGATCACCGGGTGCGCCCACCGTGTCTCGACCAGCAGCTGGGCTTCCGCGGTCCGGGCGAACCCGCCCGCGACGAACGACGCGCCCTGCGCGTGCGCCCGCAGCGCGAGCACGTCCCGCACCTGCGGATACGGCATGTGCGGGTCGACGTGCAGGTCGTCGCCGTCGTCCCACACCACGAACAGCCCGGGGTCGGCGACCGGCGCGAACATCGCCGCGCGGGTCCCGACCACGATCGGCACCGACCCGCGCGACACGGCGAGCCACCGCCGGTACCGCTCGGCCGGCCCGGTGTCCGCCGACAACGCGACCACCGCGTCTTCACCGGCGATCCGCACGCACGCCTCGTGCACGCGCGTCAGGTCACGGTGGTCCGGCACGACCAGCAGCGCGCCCCGCCCGCTCGCGGCGGCGAGGGCCGCGAGTTCGGCCAGCCGCGCGGGCCAGTCCTCCCCCGGCAGCGCCTGCCACACGGCGTGCGCCTGGCGGGCGGCGCGCAGCGCGTCGGTGAACGACCCGCCGAACTGGTACCGCTGCCACGCCTGCGCCGAGGGCGCCTCGGTCACCTCGGCGCGCTCACGGGCGGGTTCGGACTCGGCCTTGGCGTGGCGGGGCGGGATGGCCAGCCGGAGGACGTCCATGAGCGTGCCGCCGTAGTGGTCGGCGACGCGGCGGGCCAACCCGTAGAGGGTCGGCGACAGCACCGGCTCAGGCGAGGTGACCCGCTCCAGGAACGCCAGCCGCCCCTTGTGCTCGGTGGTGGACGCGCGCTCGACGAGGAACCCGTCGACCAGCTGCCCGGCGAAGCGCACCCGCACGCGGCAGCCGGGCACCGCGTCGGCGTCGAGCTTGTCCGGCACCTGATAGTCGAAGGTGCGGTCCAGGTGCGCGAGCGGCACGTCGACCACGATGCGCGCGACGGGATCCTTCTCCGCCGGCTTCTGCTGCCCCTTCCGGGACGCGGGACGCTTCGCCGCCGCCCGCTTGGGCGCGGCGGCGGGGAGGTCCCAGAGCGCGTCGGAAGAGGTCACGCTTGTTCTCTACCAGACACGCCCAGGAGCTCAGGCCCCGGCGAGGGAGCGGAGCGCGTCGGCGCGGTCGGCGTTCTCCCAGGGCAGCTTGACGTCGGTGCGGCCGAAGTGGCCGTACGCGGCGGTGGCGGCGTAGATGGGGTGCAGCAGGTCCAGGTCGCGGATGATCGCCGCCGGGCGCAGGTCGAACACCTCGGTGATCGCGGCCTGAATCTTGGCCGGGTCGACCGTCTCGGTGCCGAAGGTCTCCACGAACAGGCCGACCGGCGAGGCCTTGCCGATCGCGTAGGCGACCTGCACCTCGACCCGCCCGGCGAGGCCGGCGGACACGACGTTCTTGGCGACCCAGCGCATCGCGTAGGCCGCGGAGCGGTCCACCTTCGACGGGTCCTTGCCGGAGAACGCGCCGCCGCCGTGGCGGGCCATGCCGCCGTAGGTGTCGACGATGATCTTGCGGCCGGTCAGCCCGGCGTCGCCCATCGGGCCGCCGATGACGAACCGGCCGGTGGGGTTGACCAGCAGCTTCACGTCGCTGTGGTCGAGCTCGATCTCGTTCAGCTCGGGCATCACGACCTGCTCGCGCACGTCGACGCCGAGCATGGTGTCCAGGTCGATCCCGTCGGCGTGCTGGGTGGACACCACGACGGTGTCCAGCCGCACCGGCTGGTCGCCCGCGTACTCGATGGTGACCTGGGTCTTGCCGTCCGGGCGCAGGTAGGGCAGCACGCCGTCCTTGCGCACCCGGGCCAGGCGGCGGGACAGCCGGTGGGCCAGCGCGATGGGCAGCGGCATCAGCTCGGGCGTATCGGAGCACGCGTAGCCGAACATCAGGCCCTGGTCGCCCGCGCCCTGCCGGTCGATCTCGTCGATAGCGTTCTCGACGCGCGACTCGTAGGCGGTGTCCACGCCCTGCGCGATGTCCGGGGACTGCGCGCCGATGGCCACGTTCACGCCGCACGAGTTGCCGTCGAAGCCCTTGGCCGAGGAGTCGTAGCCGATGTCGAGGATGCGCTCGCGCACGATGGTCGGGATGTCGGCGTAGGCCTCGGTGGTCACCTCGCCCGCGACGTGCACCTGGCCGGTGGTGATCAGCGTCTCGACGGCGACGCGGGAGCGCGGGTCCTTGGCCAGGAGGGCGTCCAGGATCGAGTCGCTGATGGCGTCACAGATCTTGTCCGGGTGCCCCTCGGTCACCGACTCCGAAGTGAACAACCTGCGGTTAGACGCGGTCACCACGCTCACATCCCATCAACTCTTCTGTCCCTCCGGCGTCCAGACTAGGCGCGCCGGTCAGTGCCTGATGAATTCCCCGACGGCGTCCCACACTGCGGCAGCCAGTTGCGCTTTGGAGCCCAGCGGGATTGGCCGCTCGGTGCCGTCGGCAGCCAGCAGCCAGCCCGCGTTCTCCTCGACCTCGAACGCCCTGCCATCCCCGACAGCGTTCAGAACCAGCAGGTCACAGCCCTTGCGTCGCAGCTTGGCACGGCCGTGGTCGAGTACGCTACCGCGCTCGTCGCCCGTTTCCGCGGCGAAACCGACAATGACCTGTCCCGGCAATCGATTCGTTACCAGTTCCGCGAGAATGTCCGGATTGCGGGAAAGCGTGATGACCGGATCCGGCTGGTCGTCCGTTTTCTTGATTTTGTGGCCGGATAAGTTCGCGGGACGAAAATCAGCGACGGCGGCGGCCATCACGACGACGTCCGCCTCCTTGGCCGCCTCGTGCACGACCTCGCGCATCTGCTCGGCCGTCGACACGCGCCGCAGCACGGCGCCCGCCGGCTCGGGCAGCTCGACGGTGTGGCCCGCCACCAGCGTCACCTCGGCGCCCCGCTGCGCGGCGACGCGGGCCAGCGCGTAGCCCTGCTTACCCGACGAGCGGTTGCCCAGGTAGCGGACCGGGTCCAGCGGCTCGCGGGTGCCGCCCGCGGAAACGACGACGCGCAGGCCCTCCAGGTCGCGCGGCAGCGCCGAGGGCTGGGCCAGCAGCAGCCGGGCCAGGTCGACGATCTCGGCCGGGTCGGCCAGCCGCCCCTTGCCGGTGTCGGCGCCGGTGAGGCGTCCCGCGGCGGGTTCGGTCACCACGGCGCCCCGGGACCGCAGCAGCGCCACGTTGTCCCGGGTGGCCGGGTGCTCCCACATCTCGGTGTGCATCGCCGGGAAGAAGGCGACCGGGCAGCGCGCGGTGAGCAGCGTGCCGGTGAGCAGGTCGTCGGCGCGGCCGTGGGCCGCCCTGGCCATCAGGTCCGCGGTCGCCGGGACGACCAGCACCAGGTCCGCTTCCTTGCCGATGCGGACGTGCTGCACCTGGTCCACCTCGGTGAACACGCCCGTGTGCACCGGGTGGCCGGACAGCGCCTCGAAGGTGGCCGCGCCGACGAACTTCAGCGCGGCCTCCGTGGGCACCACGCGGACGTCGTGACCGGACTCGGTCAGCCCGCGCAGCACCTCACACGCCTTGTAGGCGGCGATCCCGCCGCCCACACCGAGCACGACGCGAGGTTTACTCACCCTCGGTGTGCTCGAGCAGGCCGGCGTGGATCTCGCGCAGCGCGATCGACAGCGGCTTCTCGCGCGGGCCCGGCTCCACGAGCGGGCCGACGTACTCGAGCAGCCCCTCGCCGAGCTGGGCGTAGTAGTCGTTGATCTGCCGAGCGCGCTTCGCGGCGTAGATCACCAGCGCGTACTTCGAGCTGACCTTGGCCAGGAGGTCGTCGATCGGCGGGTTGGTGATGCCTTCGAGTTCCTCGCCGTAAATGCCGAGCGATGCGGTCACGCGCCTATGCTCCTGAGTTCTCTTCGTGAAGTCGGTGGTCTCCCCGCAGCAAGTCTAACAACTGCCGCGCGGCTTCCCCGACGTCGGCGTTCACCAGCCGCACGTCGAATTCACCCGCCGCCGCGAGCTCGCGCTCCGCTTCGGCCAGCCGGGCGTTGACGGCGGCCTCCTCCTCGGTGCCCCGGCCCTTGAGCCTGCCGACCAGCTCGTCCCAGGACGGCGGCATGAGCATGACCAGCCTGGCGTCGGGCATGGCGGCGCGCACCTGGCGCGCCCCCTGCAGCTCGATCTCCAGCACGGCCGGCCTGCCCTCGGCCAGTGCCCGCTCGACCGGTTCCCGGGGCGTGCCGTAGCAGTTGCCGGTGAACTCGGCGTGTTCGAGCAGTTCGCCCGCGGCGACCATCTTGTCGAACATCGCCCGGTCGATGAAGTGGTAGTGGACCCCGTCGACCTCGCCGGGGCGGGGCGGCCGCGTGGTGACCGAGACGCTGAAGTAGATGTCCGGGTCCAGCCGGCGCAGCGCGCCGACCACGCTGGACTTCCCGACCCCGGACGGGCCGGAGACGACCGTGAGCCGGCTCCGGGACCCCTGACGCGCCTGGCCCGGAACCGGCTCACGGTGCGACGCCGGGCCGGCATGCCCGCCGGCCCCGGTGACGCGGTCGCTGCCGGTGTCGCTCACTCGCCGCTGAACTCGGCCAGCAGCGCCTTGCGCTGCCGGTCACCAAGGCCGCGCAGCCGCCGGCTCGGTGCGATCTCCAGGCGCTCCATGGTCTGCTGAGCGCGCACCTTGCCGACGCCGGGGAGGGCTTCGAGCAGGGCGGAGACCTTCATCTTGCCGAGAACCTCGTCCTCGTCGGCCTGCTTCAGCACGTCGGTGAGCGTGGTGCCGCCTCGCTTGAGGCGCTCCTTCAGCTCAGCGCGGGCACGACGAGCGGCAGCGGCCTTCTCCAGCGCCGCCTTGCGCTGTTCCTCGGTCAGCTGGGGAAGTGCCACGTTTTCCTCCGTAGTACTCAAAATTCTGGGTGGGTGACGCGACGGTACCCACCCCGCGCCACCGGCCACAATGCGGGGGGTGGTCGCTCGGTTCCTGGACAGGGACCTGATATTGGCGCTATCCGGTCAGACTCGCCTGCGTGCGGCGCACCGCGTCGCGCAGCGCGACGGGATCCGGACCGTACCTCAGAACGTCCCTGGAGGACGCGGGCAGCACCCCGGGCAGGTCCGCACCGAAGAGGCGGCGAAGATCGTCCACGGTGGCTCCCTGGGCCCCGAAACCGGGCGCCAGGACCGGCCCGTTGAGCCCGGTCAGGTCGAGCTCGCCGGGATTGATCGTGGCCCCCACGACGACGCCGACGTCGCCGAGGGGGGCGGCGCCGGCGTTGCACCGGGCCGCCTCGTCCACAATCGACTGGGCGACGGTCTTCCCGTTGGCCAGCAAGGCGTTCTGCAGGCCGCCCGCCTCCGGGTTGGAGGTGCGGGCGAGCACGAACAGGCCCTCGCCCGCGCCGAGGGCGGGCGCCAGCGAGCCGAACCCGAGGTAGGGCGAGACGGTGATCGCGTCGGCCCGGACCGGGGCCGCCTCGCCGAGGTAGGCCGCCGTGTAGGCGGCCATCGTCGACCCGATGTCGCCCCGCTTGACGTCCAGCAGGACGAGCGCGCCGCGGTCCCGGGCGTGCTCGACCACGCGGGCCAGGACGGCCACGCCGGGCGGCCCGTAGGCCTCGAAGAAGGCCGACTGGGGCTTGACGACGGACACCTCCTCGGCGAGGACGTCAACCGCCGTCAGGGCGAACTTCTCCAGCCCGCCCGGGTCGCGGTCCAGGCCCCAGGCGTCGAGCAGGCCGGGGTGAGGGTCGATCCCCGCGCACAGGTTCCCGCGCGCGGCGACCGCCTCCACCAGCCGGGCACCGAAGCCGGTCACGCCGTAGCTCCCCTCACGACTTCGACCTCAGCGCCGCCTGCAGGTCCTGCAGTGACCGGACCCCGATGTCGCCCCGGATGAGCGCCTCGATGCCGTGCACCGCCGCCGCCGCGCCCTGCACCGTGGTGATGCACGGGATGTCCCGCGACACCGCCGCGGTGCGGATCTCGTAGCCGTCGATCCGCGGGCCACTGTTGCCGTACGGGGTGTTGATCACCATGTCCACGCCGCCGGCGGCGATCACCTCGACCACGTTCGGCTCGTCCGGCGCGCTCCCCTCGGAGTACTTGCGCACCACCGTGCTGGGTACGCCGTTGCGCCGCAGCACCTCGGCGGTGCCGGAGGTCGCGAGGATCTCGAACCCGAGGTCGGCCAGCCGCTTGACCGGGAACACCAGGGCCCTCTTGTCGCGGTTGGCGACCGAGACGAACACCTTGCCCGAGGTGGGCAGCGACCCGTAGGCCCCGGCCTGGGACTTCGCGAACGCCTCGCCGAAGGAGGTGTCCACGCCCATGACCTCGCCGGTGGACTTCATCTCCGGCCCGAGCAGCGAGTCCACGCCCTTGCCCTCCGGCGTGCGGAAGCGGTGGAAGGGCAGGACCGCCTCCTTGACCGCGACCGGCGCGTCGACCGGCAGGTGCCCGCCGTCGCCCTCGGCGGGCAGGATGCCGCGGCCGCGCAGGTCCTTGATCGAGGAGCCGGTCATGATCAGCGACGCTGCCTTGGCCAGCTGCACCCCGGTCGCCTTGGACACGAACGGCACGGTGCGGCTGGCGCGCGGGTTGGCCTCCAGGACGTAGAGCACGTCGTCCTTGAGCGCGTACTGCACGTTGAGCAGGCCGCGCACGCCGACGCCGCGGGCGATCGCCTCGGTGGAGGCGCGTACCGCCTCGACGTCCTGGCGGCCGAGCGTGATCGGCGGCAGCGCGCACGAGGAGTCGCCGGAGTGGATGCCGGCCTCCTCGATGTGCTCCATGACGCCGCCCAGGTACAGCTCCTCGCCGTCGAACAGGGCGTCCACGTCGATCTCGATGGCGTCGTCGAGGAACCGGTCGACCAGCACCGGGTGCTCGGGTGTGACCTCGGTGGCGCGCTGGATGTAACCGGCCAGGGAGGGCTCGTCGTAGACGATCTCCATGCCGCGGCCACCGAGTACGTAGGAGGGCCGCACCAGCACCGGGTAGCCGATCTCGTCGGCGATCCGCTTGGCGCCCTCGAACGACGTCGCGGTGCCGTACTTCGGGGCGGGCAGGCCCGCGCCCATCAGCACGTCGCCGAACGCGCCGCGGTCCTCGGCCAGGTTGATCGCCTCGGGCGAGGTGCCCACGATCGGCACGCCCGCGTCGGCCAGCCGCTGCGCCAGCTTCAGCGGCGTCTGCCCGCCCAGCTGGACGATCACGCCGGCCACGGTGCCCGAGCGCTGCTCGGCGTAGACGACCTCGAGCACGTCCTCGAAGGTCAGCGGCTCGAAGTAGAGACGGTCGGAGGTGTCGTAGTCGGTGGACACCGTCTCCGGGTTGCAGTTGACCATGACGGCCTCGAACCCGGCCTCGCGCAGCGCCAGCGCGGCGTGCACGCACGAGTAGTCGAACTCGATGCCCTGGCCGATGCGGTTCGGCCCGGAGCCCAGGATCAGCACCTTGGGCTTGTCCGGCTGCGGGGTGACCTCGGATTCGGCCGCGGGGTCGGACTCGTAGGCCGAGTAGTGGTACGGCGTCTTGGCGGCGAACTCGGCGGCGCAGGTGTCCACCGTCTTGTACACCGGCCGCACGCCGAGGCGGTGGCGCAGCGCGCGCACGCCGTCCTCACCGGCCAGCTCCGGCCGCAGCGCGGCGATCTGCTGGTCGGACAGGCCGACCCGCTTGGCCTCGCGCAGCAGCGGCGCGTCCAGCACCGGCGCGTCGCGCACCTCGGCGCCGACCTCGCCGATCAGCGCGATCTGGTCGATGAACCACGGGTCGATGCCGCTGGCCTCGTGCACCTGCTGGACGGTCGCGCCAAGGCGCAGGGCCCGCTCGACCGCGTAGAGGCGGCCGTCGTGCGGGGTGCGCAGCGCCTCCAGGGTGTTCTCCAGCGTGGCGCCCTCGGGGTCCGGGGTGGTCCAGAACCCGGCCGCCTTGGTGTCGATGGAGCGCAGCGCCTTGCCCAGCGCCTCCGGGAAGCTGCGGCCCAGGGCCATCGCCTCGCCGACGCTCTTCATCGTGGTGGTCAGCATCGGGTCGGCGCCGGGGAACTTCTCGAACGCGAACCGCGGCACCTTGACCACGACGTAGTCCAGGGTCGGCTCGAACGAGGCCGGGGTCTCGCCGGTGATGTCGTTGCGGATCTCGTCCAGCGAGTAGCCGATGGCCAGCTTGGCGGCGATCTTGGCGATCGGGAAGCCGGTGGCCTTCGAGGCCAGCGCGCTGGAGCGGGACACGCGCGGGTTCATCTCGATGACGACCATGCGGCCGTCGCGCGGGTTGATCGCGAACTGGATGTTGCAGCCGCCGGTGTCGACGCCGACCTCGCGCAACACGGCGATGCCCACATCGCGCATGTGCTGGTACTCGCGGTCGGTGAGCGTCATCGCGGGCGCGACGGTCACCGAGTCGCCGGTGTGCACGCCCATCGCGTCGATGTTCTCGATCGAGCAGATCACCACGACGTTGTCGTGGCGGTCGCGCATCAGCTCGAGCTCGTACTCCTTCCAGCCGAGCACGCTCTCCTCGATGAGCACCTCGGTGACCGGCGACTCGGCGAGGCCGATCGAGGCCAGCCGCTCCAGCTCCTCCTCGGTGTGCGCCATGCCCGACCCAAGTCCGCCCATGGTGAACGAGGGCCGGATGACGACCGGCAGGCCCAGGTCGGCGACGGTCTCGCGGACCTCGTCCATCGAGTGGCACACGCGGCTGCGCGGCACGTCGCCGCCGATGGTGCGCACGATGTCCTTGAACTTCTGCCGGTCCTCGCCGCGCTGGATCGCGTCGATGTCGGCGCCGATCAGCTCGACGCCGTACTTCTCCAGCACGCCGCGCTCGTGCAGGGCGACGGCGGTGTTCAGGGCGGTCTGCCCGCCCAGGGTGGCCAGCAGGGCGTCCGGGCGCTCGGCCGCGATGACCTTCTCCACGAAGTCCGGCGTGACCGGCTCGATGTAGGTCGAGTCGGCGAACTCCGGGTCGGTCATGATCGTGGCCGGGTTGGAGTTGACCAGCGAGACGCGCAGGCCCTCCTCGCGCAGCACCCGGCAGGCCTGCGTGCCCGAGTAGTCGAACTCGGCGGCCTGGCCGATGACGATCGGGCCGGATCCGATGACGAGCACGTGCTCGATGTCTGTACGTTTCGGCATCAGCGGCTCTTCTTCTCCATCAGGGTCACGAACTCGTCGAACAGCGGCGCGGCGTCGTGCGGGCCGGCGGCCGCCTCGGGGTGGTACTGCACCGAGAAGGCGGGCACGTCGGCGCAGCGCACGCCCTCGACCGTGTCGTCGTTGGGGCAGTAGTGGCTCACGCGCGCGGCGCCGAAGGGCGACTCGAACCGCTGACCCGGCTCACCCTCCAGGGCGAAGCCGTGGTTCTGCGCGGTGATCGCCACCCGCCCGGTCTCCACGTCGATCACCGGGATGTTGATGCCCCGGTGGCCGTAGCGCATCTTGTAGGTGCCAAGGCCCAGCGCGCGGCCGAGGATCTGGTTGCCGAAGCAGATGCCGAACAGCGGGATCTCGCGGCGCAGGACCTCCTCGGTCAGCGCGACCGCGTGGTCCTGGGTGGCCGGGTCGCCCGGGCCGTTGGACAGGAACACGCCGTCCGGCTCGACGGCCAGCAGCTCGTCCAGCGAGCTGGTCGAGGGCAGCACGTGCAGCTCAATGCCGCGGCGGCTCATCTGGCGCGGGGTGTTGGACTTGATGCCCAGGTCCAGCGCGGCGACGCGGAAGCGGCGCTCGCCCTCGGCCGCGACCACGTACGGCTGCTTGGTGGTGACCTCGCCGGCCAGATCGGCGCCCTTCATCGGCGCGCTCGCCAGAACCTGAGCGGTCATCGCCTCCTCGGTGTCCAGCGCGTCGCCGGAGAACACGCCGGCCCGCATCGCGCCCTGCTCGCGCAGGTGGCGGGTCAGGGTGCGGGTGTCGACGCCGCTGATGCCGACCACGCCCTGGCGCGCCAGCTCTTCGTCGAGGGTGCGGCGGGACCGCCAGTTCGACGGCACCCGGGCCGGGTCGCGCACGACGTAGCCGGACACCCAGATGCGGGCGGACTCGTCGTCCTCGTCGTTCCAGCCGGTGTTGCCGATCTGCGGCGCGGTCTGCACCACGATCTGGCGGTGGTAGGACGGATCGGTCAGCGTCTCCTGGTAGCCGGTCATCCCGGTGCAGAACACGGCCTCGCCCAGCGTGCGGCCCTGGGCGCCGTAGGCCGATCCGCGGAACACCCGCCCGTCCTCCAGCACCAATGCGGCCGGTGTCCTGATGCCCACGGTCACTGGGCCTCTCCCTTGATCTCTCGTTCGGACAAGCTTTCGATCCACTGTGGATAGACGTCGAGGTCGTCGCCGCGGAAGCCGGTGTCCAGCTCCTTGTCGCCGAGCCGCCAGGTGATGACGATGAGGCTGTTGGTGCCCATCACCTTCCCGGCGATCCCGCTCGCGCGCTTGACCTCCACAATGGACTCGCGCGGGATGAAGAACCCGGGCGCGCCGGCCCGGTCGATCTCCACACCCGCGCGGTAGAGCCGCAGCACCGCGCGCCCGCGCAGGCCGACGCCGCGCGTGACGATCCGGTCCTGCCAGTCGCCGGCCGTGGTGGTGCTCACGTAGAGCCCCTTGTTCGCCGGCAGCAGCTCCTCCCCCGGCTCGGCGGGGGTCTGCGGGAACGGCGGCAGCTGCGCGCTCTGCGAGCGTGCGCGGCGCCGCCAGCTTCGTCGCATGGCCCAGAGCCCGAGCAGGAAGCAGGCGAACACCAGCAGGGTGAGCAGCAACCGTTCCATCAGCAGATCTTCCCTTCGCGGGCCGTCACGCGCCCGCGCAGCAGCGTCGCGGTCACCACGGCGGGCAACCGCATTCCCTCGTACGGGGTGTTGGCGGCGAGGCTGGCCAGCTCCGCTCCCCGCACGGTCCATTGTGCGCCCGGGTCGACCAGCGCGAGGTTGGCCGGTTCCCCGACGGCGAGCGGTCGTCCCTGGTCGGGCAGGCCAGCGATCTCCGCGGGGCGCTCGCTCATGACCTTCGCCACGCCCCGCCAGTCCAGCAGGCCGGTCTCGACCATGGTGGCGGCGACCACGGACAGCGCGGTCTGCAGGCCGAGCATGCCGGGCCGGGCGGCCGACCACTCGCAGTCCTTGTCCTGCGGCGCGTGCGGGGCGTGGTCGGTGGCGACGCAGTCGATGACGCCCTCGGCGAGGGCGGCGCGCAGCTTCTCCACGTCGGCGCCTGCGCGCAGCGGCGGGTTGACCTTGTTCACCGGGTCGTAGGTGGCCAGGCGCTCGTCGGTCAGCAGCAGGTGGTGCGGGGTGACCTCGGCGGACACCCTGGTCCCGCGGTCCTTCGCCCAGCGCAGCACGTCGGCGGTGCCGCTCGTGGACACGTGGCAGACGTGCAGGCGGGCACCGGCGTGCTCGGCGAGCAGGCAGTCCCGCGCGACGATCGACTCCTCGGCCGAGGCCGGCCAGCCCGCGTAGCCCAGGCGCGAGGCCTGCTCGCCCTCGTGGGCCTGCGCGCCGACGGTCAGCCGCGGCTCCTCGGCGTGCTGGGCGATCACCACGTCCAGCGCGGTCGAGTACTCCAGGGCGCGCCGCATGATGAGCGGGTCGTGCACGCAGTGGCCGTCGTCGGAGAAGACCCGCACCCCGGCGGCCGACTTCGCCATCGTGCCCAGCTCGGCCAGCCGCTCCCCCTTCAGGCCGACGGTCACGGCGCCGACCGGGTGCACGTCGACCAGGCCCACCTCGCGGCCGCGGCGCCACACGTGCTCGACGATCACCGAGTTGTCGGCGACCGGGTCAGTGTTGGCCATCGCGAAGACCGCGGTGTAGCCCCCCAGCGCGGCCGCGGCCGAGCCGGTCTCGATGGTCTCGGTGTCCTCGCGGCCAGGTTCACGCAGGTGGGTGTGCAGGTCGACGAAGCCGGGCAGCAGGACCTGACCGCCGGCCTCGATGACCTCGGCGTCCTCGGGCGCGCTCACGCACCCGATCTCGCTGATGGTTCCGCCGGTGACCAGGACGTCCACCGGGTCGCCCTCGCCGTAGAGCCGGGCGCCCTTGATCAGTACCTGGTTCACTTCGCGTCTTCCTCTCCGGCGAGCAGGTGGTAAAGCACGGCCATCCGCACGTGCACCCCGTTGCGGACCTGTTCGGTGATCGCCGCGGACGGCGCGTCGGCGACCGCGGAGGCGATTTCCATCCCGCGCAGCATCGGGCCGGGGTGCAGCACGACCGCGTGCTCGGGCAGCAGCCGCAGCCGCGCCTCGTTCAGGCCGTAGGCGATCGAGTACTCCCGCGCCGACGGGAAGAACCCGCCGTGCATCCGCTCGGCCTGCACGCGCAGCATCATCACCGCGTCCAGCGCGGGCAGCTCGGCGTCCAGGTCGTGCGACACGGTGACCGGCAGCGCCCCGACCCCGGCGGGTAGCAGCGTCGGCGGGGCGACCAGGACGACCTCGGCACCCAGCGCGGACAGCAGGTGGATGTTGGAGCGCGCGACCCGGCTGTGCAGGACGTCGCCGACGATGCCGATCCGCCGGTCCTTGATGCCGCCGAGCCGTTCTCGCAGCGTGGCGGCGTCGAGCAGCGCCTGGGTGGGGTGCTCGTGCATGCCGTCCCCGGCGTTGACGACCGAGGTGCCGGTGCCCTCCAGCCAGCCGGCCAGGCGCTGCGCGGCGCCGGAGGCCGGGTGCCGGACGATGACGCAGTCGGCGCCGGCCGCGGACAGGGTCAGCGCGGTGTCCCGCAGCGACTCGCCCTTGCCGACCGAGCTGCCGCCTGCCGAGACGTTCACCACGTCGGCGCTCATCCACTTGCCCGCGATCTCGAACGAGACCCGGGTGCGGGTGGAGTTCTCGTAGAACATCGTGATGACCGTGCGGCCGCGCAGGGTCGGCAGCTTGCGGACCTCGCGGCCGAGCAGGGTGCGCTTGAGGCCGTCGGCGGTGTCCAGCACCGCGGTCGCCAGGTCGGGGTCCAGGCCTTCGGTGGCCAGCAGGTGCTTCATGCCTTCGCTTCCCCCTCGCGCAGCAGCACCGCGTCGCGCCCATCCACTTCGGACAGCAGGACGGCCACGTCTTCGGCGCGTGCGGTCGGGATGTTCTTGCCCACGTAGTCGGCCCGGATCGGGAACTCGCGGTGGCCGCGGTCGACCAGGACGGCCAGCTGCACGGCCCGGGGGCGGCCGTGGTCGCGCAGGGCGTCCAGCGCCGCGCGCACGGTTCGGCCGGAGAACAGCACGTCGTCGACCAGGATCACCACGCGGTCGTCGATGCCGGTGTCGGGCAGGGTGGTGTCCGCGAGCGGCCGCGTCGGGCGGCGGCGCAGGTCGTCGCGGTAGAGGGTGATGTCCAGGGCGCCCGTGGGGACCGCCACGCCGGAGAACTCGGCGATCCGCTCGGCCAGCCGGGCCGCGAGCGAGGTGCCCCGGGTCGGGATGCCCAGGAGAACGGGAGGTGCGCCCGTGCCGCCGTCGAGGGCGGTCTTCTCGATGACCTGGTGGGCCATCCGGGCGATGGTGCGCGCGACATCACCGGCGGAGAGCAACTCGCGCTCACCGCCTGGTGCTGCCGCGTCACGAGGGCGTGACGCCACAGCGGACTCCTTCCCCGCCTCGCCGGACGGGTCCTTAAAGGACGTCGATCTCCTGCTTGCCGAGGAAATCCACTCGATGTTAACAGGCGGCACCGTTCAGCCGTCCGGGTGGTGCCGGGGCCATCATGTTCTTGACCTGGTGACGACAATGCGTAACCATTACTCTGAGTGTTCAACTCGGCAGTCCCCCGGCGGCCCATGAGACCGACTGGGCGAGGAAACGGAGAACCACCAGATGGGCGATTACGCCAAGGCGCTCGGGGCGAAGCTCCGCGGGATCCGCCAGCAGCAGGGGCTGTCCCTGCACGGGGTCGAGCAGAAGTCCGGCGGACGGTGGAAGGCTGTCGTGGTCGGTTCCTACGAGCGCGGCGACCGGGCGGTGACCGTGCAGAAGCTGGCCGAGCTGGCCGACTTCTACGGCGTGCCGGTGGTCGAGCTGCTGCCCGAGGGCCGGGTGCCGTCCGGGGCCGAACCCGCCACCAAGATCGTCATCAACCTGGAGCGGCTGCAGCAGCTGCCTGCCGAGAAGGTCGGCCCGCTCGCCCGCTACGCCGCGACGATCCAGAGCCAGCGCGGCGACTACAACGGCTAAGGTGCTCTCCATCCGCACCGAGGACCTGCGGTCGCTGGCGATCATCTACGACATGACCCCCGGGGAGCTGACCGAGCAGCTCATCGACTGGGGCGTCCTCCCGCCCGAGGCCCGGCCCGCCAAGGAGGACTAGGCAAACGGCCCGCCCGCCGCCTGCGTGCGGTGCGGGTGGCAGAACCTCGAACTCGCGCTGGCCCGGCCACCCCTGGTGGACGTGCCTCGCGCGACCGGCCTGACCCGCAACCCGCGGCGGTGCGAGCTGACTGCCCTCCCGCCGAGGGAAAATCGCCTGACCAGCGAAAAGCCCGGCGCGATCTCCGCGCGCCGGGCCTTTCTCGTGTCTTCTGCCAGGTGTCAGAGCACCGCGCGGATGCGGTCGGCGATCGTGCCGATCCGGCCCAGCACGCCGTTGACGAACCGCGGCGAGTCGTCCGTGGACAGCTCCCTGGCCAGCCCCACCGCCTCGTCGATCGCCACGGGGTCCGGCACGTCGGCGGCCCACAGCAGCTCGTAGACGCCCACCCGCAGCACGGCCAGGTCGACCGGCGGCATGCGCTCCAGGCTCCAGCCGTGCGCGTGCTCGGCGAGCAGCTCGTCGATGCGCTCGCGGTTCGCGGTGACGCCCTCGACGAGCGAGATCGTGTAGTCGCCGATCGGATCGGCGTCCGTGGAGCCCACCCGGTCCGCCAGCAGCGTCACCGGATCGAGTGAGCGCTGAGCGGCTTCGTACAGGATCTCGACAGCGCGCCTGCGGAGAGCGCGGCGGCCGGGCCGGCCACCGCGCCGGGGCGCCGATGCGGAGTCGGACAACCTAGGCCCTGCCCAGGTAACGGCCGTCGCGGGTGTCGACCTTGACCTTCTCGCCGGTGCTGAGGAACAGCGGCACCTGGATCTCGGCGCCGGTCTCCAGCGTGGCCGGCTTGGTGCCGCCGGTGGAGCGGTCGCCCTGCAGGCCGGGGTCGGTGTGCTGGATGACCAGCTCGACCGAGGTGGGCAGCTCGACGTAGAGCGGCACGCCCTCGTGCATCGCGACCTGGACCTCGGTGTTCTCCAGCAGGTAGTTCGCGCCG
Source organism: Amycolatopsis methanolica 239 (assembly GCF_000739085.1). NCBI lineage: Bacteria > Bacillati > Actinomycetota > Actinomycetes > Pseudonocardiales > Pseudonocardiaceae > Amycolatopsis > Amycolatopsis methanolica. Next base: position 4,291,800 of record NZ_CP009110.1, read on the forward strand.
TCGCCGACGGTCTCCCGCGGCACGGTGATCTGGTCGTAGGTCTCGCCGTCCATGAAGACGAAGTCCGACCCGTCGTTGTACAGGTAGGTCATGTTGCGCCGGTCGACGGTCGCGGTGTCGACCTTGGTGCCCGCGTTGAAGGTCTTGTCCACCACCTTGCCGGACAGGACGTGCTTGAGGGTGGTGCGCACGAACGCGCCGCCCTTGCCCGGTTTCACGTGCTGGAAGCTCACGACGGACCACAGCTGTCCGTCGAGGTTCAGCACCAGGCCGTTCTTCAGGTCGTTGGTGGTGGCCACGGGTTGTCCAGTTCTCCTGTTTCCGATCGGGCCGCGCTACACGACCACGAGTTCCTTGCTGCTCAGGGTGAGGAGTTCGGGATCGGCGTCCCGCACGACCAGCGTGTCCTCGATGCGCACGCCACCGCGGCCGGCGAGGTAGACGCCTGGCTCCACGGTGACCGTCATGCCGACGGACAGTGTACCGGCGACGTTCATCGCGAGCCTCGGTGCCTCGTGCACCTCCAGGCCGACGCCGTGGCCGAGCCCGTGCGAGAACTCCTCGCCGTGCCCGCCCTGCTCGATGACGCGGCGGGCGGCCCGGTCGACGTCGGCCACCTCCCGCCCGGCAAGCGACGCCTCCAGCCCGGTCTGCTGGGCCCGGCGGACCAGCTCGTAGAGGTCGGCCTGCCAGTCCGCGGGGCGGCCGAGCACGACGGTGCGCGTCATGTCCGAGTGGTACCCGTCCACGGTCGCGCCGAAATCCAGTTTCACGAAGTCACCGGCGTGCAGCGGGCGGCTGGTGGGCCGGTGGTGCGGGATCGCGGAGTTCGGCCCGGCGGCGACGATCGACTCGAACGACGGCCCGGACGAGCCGTGGTCGAGCATGCGGTTCTCCAGGTCGCGGGCGACCTCCAGCTCGGTGCGGCCGGGCCGGATGCCGCCGTGCTCCAGCAGGCTCGCCAGCGCCCGGTCGGCGGCCGCGCACGCCATCCGCAGCGCCTCGATCTCGGTCTCGTCCTTGATCAGCCGCAGCTGCTCGACCAGCCCGGGCGCGCGGGTCAGCTCGATCCCGTCCGCGACGCGGGTGAACTCGGCGTGGGCCTCGACGCTGACGTGCTGGCTTTCGAAGCCGGTGCGCCGGTGGGCGGCCGCGTCCCCGGCGGCGCGCGCGAGCAGGGCCGCGGCGCTCTCCCGCTCGATGACCCGCTCCAGGTCGGGCACCTCGGCCGCGGCCTGGGTGGTGTAGCGGCCGTCGGTGCAGAACAACGTGCGGCTCTCGCCGTCGCCGTGGACCAGCAGCGCGGCGTTGGAGCCGGTGAAGCCGGTCAGGTAGCGGACGTTGAGCAGGTCGGTGACGAGCAACGCGTCGACGCCGGACTCGTTGAGCACCGTGCGCAGGGCGTCGCGCCGCGAGGCGTGGAGGTCGGGCACAGTGGCAGCTTAGTGCGGTGCGACGATGGGTGGATGGGTATGCGGTCCTGGCTGGTACGGGGTCTCGGCATGGCGGTGCTGCACGCGATCGCCGAAGTCGCGCTCGCCAAGGCGACGGTGTACGACCCGACGGGCCTCACGACGGCCCGGATCGCCGTGATCGCGCTGCTGGTGGGCGCCGCGGCGCTGTGGAGCGCGCTGGACGCGTGGCTGCGCCGGGAGGACGCCGGCCGCACGTGGTTCATCGCGTCGCTGGTGGCCGGGCCGGTGTCCGGGGTGCTGTACGTGATCGGCCGCGCGATCTTCGTCGACCGGACCGGCGCGGAGGAGCTGTGGCCCGCGATCTCCGGCGGGGCCGCGTTCACCGCGCTGCTGGTCCTGGTGCCCGCGGGGCTGGGCCTGTTCGTCGGCGGACGGCTCAAGCGGCCCGCGGAGGCCGAGCCGTCCAAGCACCCGCGTCCCAGCCCGCGTCCACGGGCCGCCGGGGACTGATCTAGCCGAGCGCGGGGCCTGCCGGGTAGCCGCGCCACTGCGCCGGGGTCACGTCCTCGGTCGACGAGCCGTTGGCGATCACCGCTTCCGCCCGGCGCACCGGGTAGAGGCGGCCGTCGTCGAGCAGGAAGCCCACCCCCAGCCCGGCGGCCCGCAGCGCGCGCGTGCCGGACTCGAGCCGGGCCGCGACCGGGAACTGGTTCAGCACGTCCAGCCGGGTGTCGAGCACGTGCCCGGCCAGTTCCTGCGCCACCGAGCGGCGGTCGATCCGCACGACCTGGCCCGAGACGACGAGGTCCATGGTCCGCACCGGCGAGGGCATGGCGAAGCCGTCCAGCACCGTCAGCGCACGCTGCGGGTCGGCGCACGCGTTGACGCCGACGATGTCCAGCCCGAAGCGCCGCAGGTCGGTGGGCGCGCCCGCCTCGCCGGTCACGGTGGCACGCACGACGTCCAGCGGGACGCGCCCGCACGGGTCCTTCGCCGACACCGGCGCGTGCCCGTCCGGCCGCCGGACCAGGCCCGGCCCCTCCCGCCACACGCCGGGGATCAGCAGCGGCTGGAACGGGGCGCGCAGGAAGTCGCGGTCCCAGAACGTGATGGTGGTGCCGTCAGCGGTCTCGTGCGCGATCGCCCACGCGTTCAGCGCGTCGATCCACATCAGGTCCGCGCTGAACGCGTCGACCAGCGACTTGGTGCGCGGCGCGTTCGTGCCGGCGACCGCGGCGAACCCGGCCTCCCCCAGCGCTTCTACGCCGCTGCCGAACGCCGGGTCCTTCGACCGCAGCACGAACTGGCCCGCGCCGTTCCAGCCGGCGGCGAGGCCGGTGGTGTCGGTGAACATCAGGTAGAACCAGCCGTCGAGGTACACCGCGGCGGGCTGGCCCGCGCCGTAGAGGTTCTCACGGTGGGTGTCGTGGGCGGGGTCGACGATGGGCCTGCCGCCGTTCGCGCGCTGCCAGGTGATCCCGTCGGTGCTGGTCGCCAGGCCGATGGAGTTGCCGAGCGCGTGGTCGCCCGCCGCGCCGGTGTAGTACTGGTAGTAGGTCCCGTCGACGCGGATCACTGACGGGTCGCAGGCGTGCGCGCCGTCGAACTGGCCGGGGTTGCCGGACAGCACGGCGGGCGGCACGGATCCGCCGGGGCCGGTGAACGGCCCGTCCAGCGAGGCGGACTCGGCGTACAGGATGTCGTCGCCGGGCGGCGGCGAGCCGGGGTACTGGCTGCACCACCACATCCGGCTGGTGGGGCCGTCGGCCATCAGTGTGGGGCCGTAGTTGTAGGGCGCGCCGGGGCCGCCGGCCGCGACGACGCCGGGGCTTTCGCGCGGCGTGTCGGTCTTGAGCTGGACCTCGGCGGGCGTGGCGGTGGTGGTCTCCGGCTGGGCGCCGCCGACGACGCCCTTCCCGGCGCCCTCGGCCTGCGGCGGCACGCTGCCGGTGCACCCGGCCAGTGCGGAGACGGCGAGCACCGCGGCCAGCATCGCGCCGAGCACCCTGCGTCTGCCCACCCGTCGTCCTTCCGTTTCGCCAGCAAGCTCAGTGTAGAGACTGATTAACCCGGTCGAGTGACACCCGGGGATTCGGCGACCAGTTCGAGTTCGAAGCCGTCGGCGTTCCCCAGATACGCGGCGTGATGATCAGGGCCGCCGGCGTGCGGGTAGCGGTCGGCGAACAGCGGGCGCCAGCCGTGCGCGAGCGCGGCTTCCGCGAGCTGGTCGACGCGTTCGGGCGGGCCGGCGTGCAGCGCCAGGTGGTTGAGGCCCGGCGCGCGGCGGCCGTGCGTGGCGGCGGTGAGCGCCGGGACTGCTCGACGACGAGGTACCCCGCGCCGAGTTTCCAGCTGACGCCGTCGCGCCAGCGCTGGTGTTCCTGCCAGCCGAGTTCGGCGAGGAGCCAGCCGAAGCTCTCCTCGGCGCGCGCGAGGTCGGGCACCCACAGCTCGACGTGGTGCCACTGCCCGAGGGTGGTGGGCAGCGCGACGAACACGCGGTGCGGCCCGCCGTAGTGCTCGCCGCCGCCGACGTCGGTGAAACCCAGGCGGTGCACCAGTTTCCGGCTGGCCACATTGGACTCGTGGACGAGCGCCCACACGGCGGGCAGCCCGAGCGCGGCGAAGGCGTGGCGCGGCAGCGCGGCCGCCGCCTCGGTCGACAGTCCCTGGCCGCCGTGGGCGGGGTCGAGGAAGTACCCGATCTCCACGAGGTCGCCGGACAGCTCGGCCGAGGGCCGCAGGTGCGCCAGTCCGATGACGTCGCCGTCGCGCTCGACGACCCAGTGGCCCGTGCCGTCCGGCCCGGTGCAGGCGAGGCGCCGCTCGACCGAGGCCCGGCACTGGTCCGGGTCGCCGAGGTCGGCGGCGAGGAAGCGGCTCGTGTCCGGGCCGGCGAAGACCCGGACGATCGCTTCGGTGTCGGCGGGTTCGAGGCCTCGCAGGCGCAGCCGGGCGGTTCTGAGGTCGGGGACGGTCATCCGGCGTTGGCGGCGAGCCAGCGCAGGGCGAGCGGGTAGCCGTCGACACCGAGCCCGGCGATGACGGCCGTGGCGATGTCGGAGAGCACGCTGTGGTGGCGGAACGCCTCGCGCTTGTGCACGTTGGAGATATGCAGCTCGATGAGCGGTGCGGCGAGCTGGGCGGCAGCGTCCCGCACGGCGATCGAGTAGTGCGTCCAGGCGCCCGCGTTGAGCACCACGGGGTTCCTACCGTCGGCGGCTTCGTGGAGCCAGCCGACCATCTCGCCCTCGTGGTCGGTCTGCCGGACCTCGACGTCGATGCCCAGTTCGCCGCCGGTCTTGACGCACAGCTCCGCGAGGTCGGCATGGGTGGTGGAGCCGTAGACGGCGGGCTCCCGCTTCCCGAGGCGGCCGAGGTTGGGGCCGTTGAGCACGAAGACCTTCACAGCAGCACCCTCCCCCCGTCGGACTGACGCGGGCCGGCGACCGCCGAGTACGCCGCGGCCAGCAGGGCCGGATCGGGGCCTTCGAGGCGCCCCGGTTTGGCCAGGCCGTCGAGGACGACGAAGCGGAGGACGCCGGACCGGGTTTTCTTGTCCTTGCGCATGGAGTCGATCAGCTGCGGCAGGGCGTCCGGGTCGTACTTGGTGGGCAGGCCGAGCAGTTCGAGGATGCGGGCGTGCCGTTCGGCGGTCTCGTCGTCGAGCCGCCCGGCGAGGCGGGCCAGCTCGGCGGCGAACACCAGGCCGACGCTGACCGCCGCGCCGTGGCGCCAGCGGTAGCGCTCGCGGCGCTCGATGGCGTGGCCGAGGGTGTGCCCGTAGTTGAGGATCTCGCGCAGGTCGGACTCGCGCAGGTCGGCGGCCACGACGTCGGCCTTGACCTGGATCGAGCGGCGCACCAGCTCGCCGAGGACGCCGCCGGCAGGGTCCGTCGCCGCCTCGGGGTCGGCTTCGATGAGCTCGAGGATGCGGGGGTCGGCGATGAAGCCGGCCTTGACGACCTCGGCCATGCCGGCGATCAGTTCGTTGCGCGGCAGCGTCTCCAGGGTGGCGAGGTCGACCAGGACGGCGCTGGGCTCGTGGAAGACGCCGACCAGGTTCTTACCCGCGTCGGTGTTGATGCCGGTCTTGCCGCCGACGGCGGCGTCGACCATGCCGAGCAGCGTGCTCGGCACGTTGACCAGGCGGACGCCGCGCATCCAGGTGCCCGCGACGAACCCGGCGAGGTCGGTGACCGCTCCCCCGCCGAGGCCGATGACGACGCCCTGGCGGTCCAGGCCGATGCGGCCGAGGACCTCCCAGCAGAACCCGGCGACGGACAGCGCCTTGCCGTCCTCGGCGTCGGGGATCTCGACGCGGTGGGCGTCCAGCCCGGCGGCGTTGAGTTCGTCGCGCACGGCTTCGGCCGTGGTGGTGAGCGTGGGCTGGTGGATGATCGCCACGCTGGAGGCGCCCTTGACGGCCTCGGTGAGTTCGCCGAGCAGGCCGCGGCCGACGACGACCGGGTACGGCCGGGCGGTGCGGACCTCGATCCGGACCGGGTCGGTCACTGGGTCTCCTCCAGGGCTAGTTCGCGGGCGATGGCGTCGACGATCTCGGCCGGGGTGCGGTCGTCGGTGGACACCTCGATCGTGGCGACCGAGCGGTAGACCGGCAGCCGCGCTTCGAGCAGCGAGCGGTAGGTGGCGCGCGGGTTGACCCCGGCGAGCAGCGGGCGCGCGGTGGACAGGCCGACGCGTTGCACACCCGCGGCGAAGCCGACGTTGAGGAAGACCACCGGGTGGCCGACCAGGCGCTTCTGGGTGCCCTCGGCGAGGACCGCGCCGCCGCCGACGGAGAGCACCCCGTCGTGCTCGGCGAGCGCTTCGGCGATCACTTCCTCTTCGAGCGCGCGGAAGGCCGGCTCGCCGTCCTCGGCGAAGATCTCCGCGATGGGACGGCCGGCGCGGGCGACGATGTCGTCGTCGCTGTCGCGGAACGGCACGCCGAGGCGCTGCGCGAGCAGCGGCCCGACGGTGCTCTTGCCGGACCCGGGCGGGCCCGCGATCACGATGCAGGGAGGTTGGCCCACCGTTCCTCCAGTGCCGCGAGGTAGGACTCGGCGTTGCGCTTGGTCTCGGCCAGCGAGTCGCCGCCGAACTTCTCCAGTGCCGCGTCGGCGAGCACGAGCGCCACGACGGATTCCAGGACGACCCCGGCGCGGGGCACCGCGCACACGTCGGAGCGCTGGTGGATCGCGACGGCGGGTTCTCCGGTGACGACGTCCACAGTGGACAGCGCACGCGGGACGGTGGAGATGGGCTTCATCGCGACGCGCACGCGGACAGGCTCGCCGTTGGTGATGCCGCCCTCGAGGCCGCCGGCGCGGTTGGACCGGCGGGTGACGCCGACCGGGCCGGTGCCGCGGTCGATCTCGTCGTGGGCCTTGCTGCCCCAGCGGCGGGCGGTGGTGAAGCCGTCGCCGACCTCGACGCCCTTCATGGCCTGGACGCCCATGAGCGCGCCGGCGAGGCGCGCGTCGAGGCGGCGGTCCCAGTGGACGTGGGAGCCGAGCCCCGGCGGCAGCCCGTAGGCGATGACCTCGATGACGCCGCCGACGGTGTCACCGGCCTGGCGGACGGCGTCGACCTCGGCGATCATGGCGTCGGTGGCTTCCTGGCCGAACGCGCGGACCGGGGACTCGTCGACCGCGGCGAGGTCGGCGGGCCCGGGCAGCGGCCCGTCGGGCGCGACGGCCCCGCCGATGGAGACGACGTGGCTCACGATTTCCGCGCCGAGCAGCTGGCGGAGGAAGTTCCGGGCGACGGTGCCCAGTGCCGTGCGGGAGGCCGTCTCGCGGGCGCTGGCGCGCTCCAGCACGGGGCGGGCCTCGTCGAAGCCGTACTTCTGCATGCCGGGCAGGTCGGCGTGGCCCGGGCGGGGGCGGGTGAGCGGCTCGTTGCGGGCGAGGCCCTCGAGCTCGGCCGGGTCCACCGGGTCGGCCGACATGACCTTCTCCCACTTGGGCCACTCGGCGTTCTCGATGTGCACCGCGACCGGTCCGCCCTGGGTGACGCCGTGCCGGACGCCGCCGAGGAACTCGATGTGGTCGGTCTCGAAGCCCATGCGGGGGCTGCGGCCGAACCCGAGCCGCCTGCGCGCGAGCTGCTCGCTCACGTCGGCGGTGGTGACCTCGACCCCGGCCACCATCCCTTCGAGCACGGCCGCGAGGGCCGGACCGTGCGATTCACCAGCGGTTATCCAGCGCAGTACCACCAGACGATCCTGTCATGACGGTTGTCGCCCGGTTCAGGCGGCTCCGGCGGGCGGGGACACACCCGCGAGCGGCGCGCGCCGGGGCGGGGTTGATGTGGTCCGCCCGCTGGTCGTGCCCGTGGATCCTGGGTGGGGCGCGACGCCCACGGCTGCCCGAGCGCGACGCAGCGCCAGTGGCCACCCGAGCGTGGCGCGGCGCCGGAGGCTGACCGGGGTGACGTGGCGCCCGTAACTGCCTGGGTGGGGCGCGACACCCACGGCTGCCCGAGCGCGACGCAGCGCCAGCGACTACCCGAGCGTGACGCAGCGCCAGCGGCTGCCTGGGCGTGCGGGGCCGACGGCTCCCCGGGCGAGGAGCGGCGCCCCTCGCTGCCCGGGCGTCGCTGGCTGCCCGACCTCGTCGCTCGCTCGGCTCCCGTGCGGTGCGCGCGGCCAGGCCACGCGAGCGCCATCCGCGGGAGCATGCGGGGCTCGCCGACGGTTGACAGCCGTGGCGGCGCGGGCGCTCGCTCGCCCGAGCGGGCCGGCGGGTCGCCGCCTGTGGCACCGGGGTTGCTCATCCCGGGCGGATCAGGACCAGCGCGGTGGCCGCCGCCAGCAGGCCGGGTCCGTGCGGCACCCCGTTCCGCCAGCGCCGGATCGCGGCCAGGACGGCTGTGACGAACGCGGCCAGCACGGTTGCCACCGGCAACGCGGCCCAGCCCACGGAGCCGAGCGCCGCGCCGAGGGCGCCGGCCAGCTTGACGTCACCGGCCCCCATGGCGTGCGGCGCCACGAGGTGGACCACCAGGTGCGCGCCCCCGAAGACGGCGGCCGCTCCGAGGGCCTTCGCCGGATCCGGCGCCACCGCGACGAGGAGCGGGTACGCGGGCAGCGTGAGCACGTCCGGCAGCCGCCGGTGGCGCAGATCCGCCGCGATCAACGGCACAGCGAGCGCGGCCAGCACGAACGCCGTCCAGGCGGGCGTCAGGACGGCGAGACCCGTCCAGGCCGCGCCGGTACCGAGCGCCACCACGGCGGCCGGCACCGGGGCTTCGGCTCTCCGGAGCAGGCTCGCCGTCCCGGCACCCACTGTCGTTCCGGCGGCGCCGACCACCGCCACGATTCCCCAGTTCACGAACTCAGACTGCGCCCCGGGCAGCGAAATGCCAAATCATGGCGCGCACGAAATTCCCACTCGCACGGTTCCCGTTGTGCGAGTGGGAATTTCGTGGCACACGAGAAGTCCCGGTCGCGAGAGCACGAGAATCCCAGTCGTCTGGCCGGATCGGGCGCGGTCGCACGAGTGGCCCACTCGTGCGGGTGTTGGCCCGCGTGAGAGGGCAGGTCATCGTCGCGCGAAGTTCCCACTCGCGCAGGGACGACAGGTAGTGAAGTGAGTGATTTGAGCGCGCCAGGAATTTGGCACGGACGTGGGTGAGTGAGGTGCGGCAGGAGATTTGGTGCGACAGGAAGGCGAGGCGCGACAAGACGCCGAGGCACGACACGACGCCAAGGTGTGAAAAGACGCCGAGGCGCGACAAGACACTGAGGCGGAGCAGGAGATTCAAGGCGCGTCGGTAACCTGAGGTGCGGCGGGAAATAGGGGCGGGGTGGAATTCAAGCGCGGCGGAACCTAGAGGCGCGGCAAGGAGCTTCGAGACACGATAGGGATCTGACTCCCGTCGGAACCCTCAAGCACGGCGGGGAGCTTCAGGCGCGGCGGTACCTTCAAGCGCGACGGAACCCTCAACGGCAGCAGGGAGCTTCGCCCCGCGATGGGAATTGACGCGCAGCGAGGAGATTCAGGCACGGGCACGGAGATCCGCGAGCGCGGCGCACCGCCTGACTCCCCTCACGGGTGCCACCGCAGCAGCGGCACCCCGCTCGTCGTCCGGATCTCCAGCGCCTTGATCTCCTCCGGCGGCAGGTCCGTGCCGACCGAGATGCGCGCGTCCCGGTCGGGGGTGGCGTTCCACGTCGCCAGTGGAGCGTCCGATCCGTCCGCCCGGATGGCCACCAGCAGGTACCCCGCGCCCTCGTAGGCGCCCCGGTAGCTGCACGACATGTCGACCCGGCTGCCGCCGGACACCGACGCCACCGCGGCCGTCGCCTGGACCGGGTACGCGCCCAGCGGGGTCATGGCCGTCCCGCCACCGCCGTCGGGCTGGGGCACGAATATCGCCGCCAGCACCGCCGCCGCCGCGGCCACCGCCACCCCGAACGTCGTCACCACCCGCCGCCGCCGGGCGCGGCGCACTCCGCGCAACAACGCCGGCAACAACCGGTCCGGTGGCGGCTCCCCCTCGACCATGTCCGGCGTCACCTGCGACAACAACCCGGGCAAGCCGGCCAGCTCGGCCACCGCAGCGGAACACCGCACACAGCCGCGCAGGTGCTCCTCGTATACCGCGCGGTCCTCCGGGGACAGGGCGCCCAGCACGTATGCCGCGTCGTAGGTCACGAACTCGTCGGGCTCGGTCACCGGGTCACCCCCTTCTCCTCAAGCGCGAGCTTCAGCGCCCGCAGCGCGTAGTGCGTCCGGGACTTGACCGTCCCGGCGGAAATCCCCAGCCGTGCGGCCGCGTCGGCGACCGAGAAACCCTGGAAGTAACACAGCAGCAGCACCTCGCGGTGCGCCACGGACAACTCCTTCAACGCCTCCGCCACCAGCCAGCCCTGCAACGCCCGGTCGGTGTCGTCCGGCGTGACCAGCTCGGGCGGCGAATCGGTGGTCACCTCGGAGCGGTGCGCGGCCGACCGCCAGTCGTCGATCGCGATCCGCCGCGCCACCGTGAACAGCCACGCCCGCGCCGAGCCCTGCGTCTGGTCCAGCACCCGCGGGTGCTTCCACGCCCTCAGCAGCGTCTCCTGCACCACGTCCTCGGCGCGAGCCCGGTCACCGCCGGTCAGCCGCAGCGCGTAGGACCAGAGCGCGGCCGCGTGGTCGTCGTGCAGCGCCCGCATCAACTGGTCTTCCGCGCCGTCGGTCACGCGAGCACGCCCTGCTTCCGCCGCACCCGCTGCGCGAACAGCAACGCCACCCCGAACACGACGCACCCGGCCTCCGTGACGACCCCCCACGTCTCGGCGGACGTGGCGAACTGCTCCCGCACCCCGAACAACCCGCCGGGCGTCAGCGAAATCAGGTACGCGCCCAGCGTGGCCGCGCCGAACCCGATCGCGGCCAGCACCGGCAGCCAGTGGCGCCAGAACAGCACGGCCACCGCGATGACCACCCCGGCGACCACGTTGACCAGGAACAACGGCCCGATCGTCTGGATCTCGTCGAAGCCCTCGTTGGCCCACAGGTCCCAGTGCACCCACGCCGACCCGAGCAGTCCGAGGACCACCAGGATCCGCAACAGCCACGCCACCATGACCCGACCTCCTCCACCGGCGATCCTTGCACCCGTTCACCACGGGGCGGAACGCCATCGGGTTCAACCGGCCGCCGGATTGAACCAGGCGGGGGCCGCGACCGTGTCACGGGCATGACTGCTCACTCACCCACCCGCCGTACCGTCCTGACGACCGGGGTCGCCGTGGCAGGCGCCGCCGCGGGCACCGTGGTCCTGGCCGCCTGCGGCGGCGACAGCGGCACGTCCGGAAGCAGCCAGAACACCGGCTCGGCCGCGGCCGCCCCGTCCGGCACCACCGTCGCGGCGCTGAACGACGTCCCGCTCGGCCAGGCGAAGTCGGTCACGGTCGACGGCAAGCCCGCGATCCTGGCCCGGCCCACCGAGACCACCGCCGCCTGCTTCAGCGCCGTGTGCCCGCACCAGGGCGCGACGGTGGCTCCCGAGGGCGACGCCATCAAGTGCCCGCTGCACGGCTCGCAGTTCGACACCCTGACCGGCGCGCTGGAGAAGGGCCCCGCGGACACCGGCCTCACCCCCATCCCGGTCAAGGTCGAGGGCCAGAACGTGGTGACCGCCTAGACGAGTAATGCGTATCTCGGTTAGTGGTCGTAGGCGGTCAGTGATCGGGTGATGGGTTGGCCGGTGGCGCGGTTGTGCCAGATGGCGGCGGTGAGGGCCAGGAGGCGTTGGGCGACGCGGGTTCCGACGCCTTCGATGGTGCGTCCGCCGTGCTGTTCGAGGTCGAGTTGGCCTTTGAGGGTGTCGTTGACTGACTCGATGAGCTGGCGGATGGACTTGAGCAGCGGCTCGCCGGGATGGGGCCGGCGGTTGCGGTAGGACGGTCGGATCAGCCGGACCCCGCGCTCGGTGAGGTAGTGGTCGAGTTCGCGGGAGACGTAGCCCTTGTCGGCGATGATCAGCAGGCCGGGGCGGTCGGTGAGCAGGTGGGGTTCGTGGTCGCAGATCGCCATGAGTACCTGCCGCTCGTCGATCTTCGGGTCCGCCAGCGCCCAGGCCACCGGGAGTCCGGCAGGGGTGCAGACCAGATGCAGCCGCAGTCCCCAGAACCAGCGGGAGTGTGAGCGGCAGAAGCCGTACTTGGCCCAGCCGGCCAGCTCTGAGCGCTTGACCGTCGGTCGGGACCGGCCGCACTCCACCGGGGTGGAGTCGACGATCCAGGTGGTGTCGGTCCACAGGTCGGTATCGGCCGCCAGCCAGCGCATCACGTGCTTGATCAGTGGCAGCGCAGCGCGCAGGCGACGGTTGTAGCCGGACTGGCCGGGCAGGTAGCGGAACGCGCCGGGCATCCGGGCGGGCAGGAACCGCAGCCAGCGGGCCTCGGAGGTGAACCCCAGCAACGCCTGGGCGACGGCCAGCGTGACCAGCTCAGCGTCGGTCAGCTTCGGCGGTCTGCCCATCCGCCGCCTGCCCGCGAGATGGTCGTCGATCTTGACGTAGAGTGCGGTGAGAAGGGTGTTCAGGTCGGTCGTCACAAACTGATCTTGGACACCCTTCACCTCACTCCGGGCATCACCCCGACTTACGCATTACTCGTCTAGGGGCAGCCGTCGCCCACCCCGCCGGCGGCGAAGCGCCGGCCGCGCCGCGCGAGCGGCGCCTAGTCCCAGGTGAAGAGCTGCTCGCCGGCGTCGACGGAGCCGCCGGTGAGCACTCCCGACAGCGCCTCGGCGTCGGCGTCGAGCGCCACCACCGGCACCACCGGTGAGTACCCCGCCGCGGCGACCGCGTCCGGGTCCCAGCTGATCAGCGGCTGCCCGGCGCGCACCGATTCGCCCTTGACGACGTGCAGCGTGAAGCCCTCGCCCTTCTGCTGCACCGTGTCGATGCCCAGGTGCACCAGCACGCCCTGACCACCCGCGGTCGCGACGACGAACGCGTGCGGGTGCAGCGTCACCACCGTCCCGTCGACCGGGCTGAGCGCGTCCTGCCGCCCGCCCGCGGGCAGCACCGCGACCCCGGGGCCGACCATCGACTGCGCGAACACCGGGTCCGGCACCTCGGACATGGGCGTGACCCGGCCCGGCACCGGGCTCAGCACGGTCACGCTCACATCAGGTCCTGGATGTCACTGGCGATCGTGTCCGCCTCCGGGCCGACGACGACCTGCACCACCGACCCCATCTTCATCACGCCGTGCGCGCCTGCCGCCTTCAGCGCGGCCTCGTCCACCAGCGACCCGTCCTCGAGTTCGCACCGCAGCCGCGTGATGCAGCCTTCGATCTCGACGACGTTGTCCGCGCCGCCCAGTGCCGCGAGGATCTTTTCCGGCCTGTCGTCCGCCACGGCGGCCTCCTTCTCTGCTTGCCGAACACGAACCCGTAACGGTGGTTGACACCTGCCCGGGTAGCGGAGCATTCTGCCCCATCAAGAAATGGTCTAGACCGGAACGTACCAATTCCCGGCCGCCGGTGCGACCCCGGAAACCAACCCGAAACCTGGAGGTGGCATGGCGCAGACCGCGACCACCGCCGACCGCGTGGTGGACGGGCCGACGCCGAAACACGCGCAGCTGCGCGAGATCCTGCGGCGCTCGATCGAGCGCGAGCTGCCGCCGGGGTCGCCGATCCCGTCGGAGCGCGAGCTGGCCGAGCGCTACCGGGTGTCCCGGCTGACGGTCCGCTCCGCGATCGGCAAGCTCGTCGAGGAAGGCCTGCTCACCAGGGCCCGCGGGAAGGGCACCTTCACCGCGACGCGGCGCATGGAGCTGCAGCTGTACCTGATGTCGTTCACCGACGACATGCGCCGCCGCGGCCTGACGCCGGCCACCGAGCTGCTGCACTGCGCGCTGGAGACCCCACCCGCGGAGACCGCGGGCGCGCTGGGGCTGGGCGTGCGCGAGCAGGCGTACCGGCTGGTGCGCCGCCGCCGCGCGGACGGCACCCCGCTGGCCGTCGAGCGCGGCTGGTACCACCCGGGCCGGGTGCCCGGGCTGCCGGATCTGGACCTGACCTCCTCGCTGTACGAGCAACTCGCGCAGCGCTACGACCTCCGCTTGGACCACGCCCGCCAGACGGTGTGGTCGGAAGCGGCGGACCGGGAGACGGCGCGGCTGCTCGGCATCCGCGCCGGCGACCCGCTCCTGGTCTTCCGCCGGGTCTCCAGCGCGTCCGGAGTCCCCGTGGAGGACATGACCTCGTGGTACCGGGGCGACCGGTACGAGGTGTCCATGCAACTCGATCGCACAGTCCCCGCCGAACACGGAGGTAACCCGTGAGCGCCACCGTCGCAGATGGAACCAAGGGCAAAGGGAGGGGGATGGCGGGGCTGCAGCGCTTCGGCCGCAGCCTCATGCTCCCCATCGCCACCCTGCCCGCCGCAGGCCTGCTGAGCCGTCTCGGGCAGGACGACCTGCTCGGCAAGGACGGTCTCGGCTGGGACAAAGTCGCCGCCGTGCTCGCCGCGGCAGGCGGTGGCCTGTTCGACTGGCTGCCGCTGCTGTTCGCGGTCGGCATCGCCGTCGGCTTCGCGCGCAAGGGCGACGGCTCGACCGGTGTCGCCGCCGCTGTCGGGTTCGTGGTGTTCAGCAAGGTCGTGCAGGTGTTCGCGCCGATCAGCGACCTGGAAGGCTTCAAGGAGGGCTGGTACCTGCAGCCCATCAAGTGGCCCTACAGCGTGCTGGGCGGCATCGTGGTCGGCTTGGTCACCGCCGTGCTGTGGCAGCGTTTCCACCGCGTGAAGCTCCCGCCGTACCTGGCGTTCTTCGGCGGCCGCCGGTTCGTGCCGATCATCAACTCGGTGGTGCTGCTGCTGATCGGCGTCGTGTTCGGCCTGATCTTCCCGGCCGTGGACAACGCGATGCAGTGGCTCGGTGACGCGGTGACCGGCAACGACGTAGCCGGCGGCGGGATCTACGGCCTGCTCAACCGCCTGCTGCTGCCGATCGGCCTGCACCAGCTGATCAACGTGCCGGTGTGGTTCATCTTCGACGGCGGCGACATCACCAACTTCTTCAACGGCGACCCCAACGCCGGCGCGTTCACCACCGGCTTCTTCCCGATCTTCATGTTCGCATTGCCCGCCGCCGCGCTGGCGATCTGGCAGAGCGCGCGGCCGGGCCAGCGCAAGGTCGTCGGCGGCATCATGATCGCCGGTGCGGTCACCTCGTTCCTGACCGGCGTGACCGAGCCGATCGAGTTCGCGTTCATGTTCGTCGCGTGGCCGCTGTACCTGATCCACGCGGTGCTGACCGGCTTGTCGCTGGCCATCTGCAACGCGCTGGACATCCACCTCGGGTTCTCGTTCTCGGCCGGGTTCATCGACTTCGCGCTGAACTCGTCGGCGCCGGCGGCGAACCGGGCGTGGCTGCTGATCCCGATCGGCCTGGTGTACGCGGTGATCTACTACTTCCTGTTCCGGTGGGTGATCACGAAGTGGAACCTGCGCACGCCGGGCCGGGAGGACGACGCCGAGCAGCCGGCCGCCGACGCCGCCACGCCCAGCAAGTGAGGGAAGGACGAACATGCCGCAACGACGTGTGACCGTCGCCAGCAAGGTGGGCCTGCACGCCCGGCCCGCCGCACTGGTCGCGAAGACCGCGGCCGCGCAGGCCGTGCCGGTGACGATCGCCAAGGACGGCGGAGACCCGGTGCCCGCCGGGAGCCTGCTCAGCCTGATGACGCTGGCGGCCGGCCACGGTGACGAGGTGGTCATCGCCGCCGAGGGCGACGGCGCGGAGGCCGCGATCGACGCGGTCGCCGAACTGGTCGCCAGCGACCTCGACGCCTGATCCGACGGCGGCTGTCCCCGGCGCGGGACAGCCGCCGTTTAGGCTTTGCGGTATGCGGAGCCTCGAGCGGATCGATCAGTGGCCTGCCCCGCACGCGGCGGCGGCCGTGGTGCGGGCGGACGGAACGGTGGCGGGCAGCCACGGCGACACCGCGCGCACGTTCCGGCTGGCCTCGGTGACCAAGTTGCTCACCGCGTACGCGGCGCTGATCGCGGTCGAGGAGGGCGTGGTCGAGCTGGACACGCCGGCCGGGCCGGAGGGTTCGACGATCCGGCACCTGCTCGCGCACACCGCGGGCCTCGGCTTCGACTCCGACCGGGTGATGGCCCAGCCGGGCACGCGGCGCATGTACTCCAACGCCGGCTTCCAGGTCCTCGGCGACGCGCTGGCCGAGCACTCGGGCATCCCGTTCGCCGGGTACCTGACCGAGGCGGTGCTGGCCCCGCTGGGCATGACGTCGACCCGGCTGGAGGGCTCCCCCGGCGCCGGCGGGGTGTCGTCGGTCGACGACCTGGCGCGGTTCGCGGCCGAGTTGCAGGCGCCGAAGCTGCTCGACCCGGCAACCCTGCGCGCGGCCACGTCGGTCGCGTTCCCAGGGCTGAACGGGGTGCTGCCCGGGCTCGGGCACCAGAAGCCCAACGACTGGGGGCTGGGCTTCGAAATCCGCGACTCGAAGAGTCCACACTGGACGGGAGCGGACAGCTCGCCGCGGACCTTCGGGCACTTCGGGCAGTCCGGCACGTTCCTGTGGGTGGACCCGGACGCGGGCGCGGCGTGCGTCGTACTGACGGACCTGGACTTCGGACCGTGGGCGATCGAGGCGTGGCCGCCCTTCACCGACGCCGTGCTGGCAGAACTGCGCGCCTGACCCCCGCACCCAGCGGGCCGCAAGGGGCACTTCGGTGCCCGGAAGGGCAAACACCTTGCCCGGAAGGGCAAACACGCCGGTGGCGCGGCGTGTTTGCCGCCAGGCGCGGCGTGTTTGCTGCCGGGCGCGAGTTGCCGACGCGGGTGATGTGTTGGCCGCTGGGGGCGCGAGTTCGCCGCTGCGGGCGGCGAGTTCGCCGCCGGGCGCGGCGACTTTGCCGCTGCGGGCGGCGAGTTCGCCGCCGGGCGCGGCGACTTTGCCGCTGCGGGCGGCGAGTTCGCCGCCGGGCGCGGCGACTTTGCCGCTGCGGGTGGCGTGTTTGGCGCTGCGGGTGTTGTTTGCCGCCGTGGGCGGGTGGCTGATCGTCGTAGGCCATTTGGGGTGGTTTTTCGCCGGGGGCGGCGGATTGGCGACTTTCGTCGGGTTCTCCGCGCGCTAACTTCTGCCTGTCGCGCACATCGTCGGGCGCGAATACCTCACCCCTGCGGAGGTTTATTCGTCATGCGCATTTTCCGGTGGATATCCGCAATAACCGCCGCGGCCGGGATAGCCGTGGGCGGCGCCGCTCCCGCGGTCGCCGCGGGACCGGCCGTCGAACCGTTCATCATCGGCGGCAGCACCGTCTCGAGCGCGCCGTGGGCGGCGGCCGTGTTCGTGAACGGGCAGTTCAACTGCTCCGGCACCATCATCGCGTCGCGGTGGGTGCTCACCGCGAAGCACTGCCTCGGCTCGAGCATGACCGTGCGCGTGGGCAGCGTGTACCGCTCCTCCGGCGGCGTCACCGCGACCGTCACCAGGCAGGTCGCCAACCCCAGCACCGACTTCGCCCTGCTCCAGCTCGGCACCTCGGTCAGCACCACCTACGCCAGGCTGGCCAGCGCGGACCCCGCGGTCAGCAGCACCAACTCCATCTACGGCTGGGGCCGCACCAGCTACAACGGCTCGGCGGCCGAGCAGCTGAAGACCGCGACCGTCCGGAACACCCGCATCGGCGGCGGCTGCACCGACGCCTACGGCGGCCGCGCGATCTGCTCCACCGGCGTGAGCGGCGTGGCCTGGAAGGGCGATTCCGGCGGCCCCCAAATGGCCAACGGCGTCCAGGTGGGCGTCGCTTCCATGGCGGACGGCAGTTCTTCGCAGATCTACGGCAGCGTCGCCGCGAACCGGTCCTGGATCAGTCAGATGACGGGGGTCTGAAATTGCGGAAATCAATCGGGAAAACGCTCCGGCGCGCCATTCTCGCGACGGCCGCGTTCGCCACCGCGCTCACCGCCGCGCTGACCCCGGCGCAGGCCGCGCAACCGTCCGGTGACACCGTCACCCCGTTCGTCGTCGGCGGCAGCAACGCCACCCAGGGCCAGTTCCCGTGGATGGTGCGGCTGTCCATGGGCTGCGGCGGCGCGCTCATCGCACCGCGCGTCGTCCTGACCGCGGCGCACTGCGTCAGCCGGACCGGCACCAACTCCAGCATCACCGCCACCCTCGGCAGAGTGGACCTGCAGGCGAGCGGGGGCCAGTCGATCAAGTCGACCTACGTCTACCGCAGCCCGCAGTACGCCAGCACCGGCGCGCAGGACTGGGCGCTGATCGAACTGGCGTCCGCGGCCGCGGCGCCGACGCTGAAGTTCGCCGCGCCGGGCGACACCTCGCTCAACAGCGGCACCTTCACCATCATGGGCTGGGGCGCCACCGTCGAGGGCGGCGGCCAGTCGCGCTACCTCAAGTACGCGACCGTGCCCTACGTCAGCGACTCCACCTGCCAGCGGTCCTACCGCAGCGAACTGCAGCCCGCCTACGAACTGTGCGCCGGCTACCCGGAGGGCGGCACCGACACCTGCCAGGGCGACTCGGGCGGCCCGATGGTCAAGCAGAACGCCGCAGGCGAGTGGGTCGAGGTCGGGATCGTGAGCTGGGGCGAAGGCTGCGCTCGGCCGGACTACCCTGGCGTATACGCCGAGGTGCAGTCCTTCTCCGCCAACATCAGCAACCGGATCAGCTCCAGCGGCACGATCGTCCGCTGAGCCAGAGGGGGCGCCTCCCGCCCCGGGGAGGCGCCCCCTCACAGCGTCATGACCCGGACCGGGTTCCCGTCCCGCCACGCGGCGATGTCCTCGACCGCGTCGCGGTAGAAGATCTCGTACACCTCGCGCGTGACGTAGCCGAGGTGCGGGGTCAGCGTGGCGTTGCGCATCGCGCGCAGCGGGTGGTCGGCAGGCAGCGGCTCGATGTCGTAGACGTCCAGCGCGGCGCGGATGCGGCGCTCCCGCAGCGCGTCGAGCAGCGCCTGCTCGTCGATGATCGGGCCGCGCGAGGTGTTCACCAGCAGCGCGCCCGGCTTCATCGCGGCCAGCTCGGCCGCGCCGACCAGCCCGCGGGTTCGCTTGGACAGCACCAGGTGCACCGACAGGACGTCCGCGCGGGCGAACAGGTCCTCTTTGGACACCGCGGTGACGCCATGCTCGGCGGCCCGCTCGGCGGTCAGGTTCTGGCTCCAGGCAATGGTTTCCATGCCGAACGCCTGACCGATGCGCGCCACCTGCTGGCCGAGATTGCCCAGCCCGAGCAGGCCGAGCGTCTTATCGTGCAGCCCGATGCCGACGGTGGACTGCCACGCGCCGTCCCGCATGGCGGCCAGCTCGGTCTCCAGGTGCCGCTGCGCGGCGAGGATGAGCGCCCAGGTGTGCTCGGCCGTCGGGTGGGGCAGGTAGCCGGTGCCGCAGACCGTGATGCCCAGCCGCTCGGTGGCCTTGAGGTCGATGGCCGCGTTCCGGCGCCCAGTGCTCACGAGGAGCTTCAGGTCGGGCAGCCGCTCGAGCACCTCGGCGGTGAACCGGGTGCGCTCCCGCATCGCGACGACAACCTCCGCGCCGGCCAGCCGCCGGACCAGCTCGTCGTGATCGCCCACGTACGAGGTGATCACCTCGACCTCGGCTCCCAGCGAATCCCAGTCCGCGAGGCTCCGCGCGACGTCCTGATAGTCGTCCAGCACCACGATCTTCATGGTGTTCACGCTAGTCCAGGGGCAGCGGCAGGATGCCGCCCGTCGCCTCCCGCAGGGCGTCGCGCATCGCCTCGCGCGGCGCCGGCCTGCCGGTGAAGTGCTCGACCTGGCCGAACGCCTGGTGCAGCAGCATGTCGAGTCCGGTGGCGACCCGTCCGGCGGCCGCCTCGGCCAGCGGCGTCGGCCACGGGTGGTAGATCACGTCCAGCACGCACGGGGCCGCGGCCAGCTCGGCCGCGTGCTCCGCGACCGCCGCGGGCGGCACCGTGCTCACCAGCACCGCGCAGTCGGCGGCGAGCTTGCCGAAGTCCGCCGAGGCCCACACGCGCACGTCGGCCTCGACACCGGCCCGGCCGGCCGCCTCGACCGTCTCCCGTGCCCTGGCCGGGTCGCGGACCACCAGCACCGCGCGCCGGATGCCCAGCTCCGCGAACGCCACGACGGTCGCGGCCGCCGTGCCGCCCGCGCCGAGGACCAGGCCGGCCTCCCCGCCGGTGAACCCGCCGGCACACCGCAGCGCCCCGGCGACGCCGTCGACGTCCGTGCAGTCGGCCAGCCACCCGTCCGCGGTCGGCACCAGCGTGTTGGCCGCGCCCGCCGCCACCGCCCGCGGCGTGGCCGCGCTCGCGAAGTCCAGCGCGGCCCGCTTGCCCGGCATGGTCACCGACAGACCGGCCCACTCCGGGCCGAGCCCGCGCACGAACCCGGGCAGCCCCGCGGCGTCCATCTCGACGCGCTCGTAGGTCCAGCCGTCCAGGCCGAGCGCGGTGTACGCGGCGGTGTGCAGCACTGGCGACAGCGAGTGCCCCACCGGCTTGCCCAGCACCGCCGCCCTGCGCTCAGTACGCACCGCGCTGCCTCGCCAGCGTCTTGTTCTGCTCGTGCTCCGGCAGGTCCGACGCGAAGCAGGACAGGCCGTTCTTCTCGCACTTCACGAAGTACACGTACGTGCCCTGCGTCGGCTCCTCGGCCGCCTGGATCGCCTCCGGGCTCGGCGAGGAGATCGGCGTCGGCGGCAGCCCCGGGATCTTGTACGTGTTGTACGGACCCGGCCGGTTCCGGTCGTCGTCGGTGGTGGTCACGACCGGCTTGTCCAGCAGGTAGTTCACCGTCGAGTCCAGCTGCAGCCGCATGTTCTGCGCCAGCCGGTTGTAGATGACCTGCCCGATGTTCTCGAAGTCCTGCTTCACACCCTCGCGCTCGATGAGCGAGGCGACGATCAACGTCTCGTACGGCGAGCGGCCCTGGAACTTCGACGACGCGGTCAGGCCGGCGGCCTGGATCCGGGTGGCCGACGTCTTCAGCACGTAGCCGAGCAGCTCCTCGGCGGACCAGCCGGGCTTGACGTCGTAGACGCCGGGCGCGACCAGGCCCTCGATGCGGCGGGCGTCGGTCGACCCGGAGACCACCGGCACCGCCCAGTCCGGCGCGCCGAGCGCCGCCAGGTCGGCCTTGGCCGCGGTGTCACGCAGCTGCTCCACCGGGATGCAGGTGCTCTGCCCGTTCAGCTGGGCGCACGATGCCTTCGAGAGCAGGGTGAACACGCCGGGCGTGACCGTGCCGTCGGGCTGCGTGATGTCGTCCAGCTGCGTGCCCGCCCGCACCTGCAGCACGCCGACGCGCGACCCGTCCTGGGTCAGCTTCGCCACCGCCGCGGCGCCGGACATCTTCGTCTTCACGACGTAGTAGCCCGGCTGCAGGCTCAGCACCTTCGAGTTGTCCTCGCTGGCCTTCACGAACGCCTTCGCGCTGGCCACCACCCCGGCCCCGGCCAGTTCCTGGCCGATGGCGCCGGTCGAATCGCCCGCGCTGATCTCGATCAGGACGTCGGACTCGCCGCTGCCCTCGAAGTCGTCGTAGCCAAAGACGGCGTCGATGCCGTACCAGGCGCCGCCGCCGATCAGGGCGAGCACGACGAGCGCGACCAGCCAGCGCAGCGGTTTGCGCTTGCGCCGCGTCTCGACCGGTTCGCCGTCGTCGGGCGGCTCGATGTACTCGGGCTCGGCGCGCTCCTCGTCGGCGTTCTCCGGGTAGTCGTCGTAGTCGTCGTACTCGTAGTCGTCCTCGAGGTGGATGATCTCGGTGGGCGACTCGTCCGGCGGCGGCTGGCGCGGCCGGCGCGGACGCGGCGGCGGGGGCCGCTCGTCGAACAGGTCGAGGCCGTGGTCGGGCGGCGCCGGGCGGCGCGCAGGCGGACGACGCGGCGGCACCGGCGGCTGCGTCGGGGGCGCGGCAGGCGTCGGCGGCGTGGCAGGCGCCTGGGGCTCGGGGCGCGCGTGACGCGGCACGCCGGGACCGCGGGCCGGCATCGGCCGGTCGGCGCCGCGCGGCGGGACCTGCGGCGGCGGGGGCACGGGCGGACGGCGGCGCGGCGAACCGGGGGGCGGCGGGCCGGGACGCGGCGGCTGCTCGCTGGTCATGCCTCACCCGCCCGCGCACGATGGGCGGCCCTGGCGTCGAGCCAGGCCTGCAGGATCTCCACAGCGGCGGCCTGGTCGACCACCGCCCGCTGCTTGCGGCCCTTGACGCCGCGCTGGGACAGCATGCGGGACGCGGTGACCGTGGTGAGGCGCTCGTCGGCGAGCCGCACCGGGACCGGCGCGATCCGGCCGGCGAGGGCGTCGGCGTAGCCGGCGGCGATCTCCGCGGCCGGTCCGTGCCGGTCGGCGAGCGTGCGCGGCAGACCCACGATCACCTCCACCACCTCGTGTTCGGCCACCAGCGCGGCAAGCTGTTCGAGATCGCTGTCGCTGTTCGCATCACGCGACAGGGTAACCAGAGGGCTGGCGAGGATGGGGGCCGGATCGCTCAGCGCCACACCGACCCGGACGGATCCGACGTCGACCGCCAGGCGCCGGCCTGCCCCGGGATCGTGCTCCCCGGGGCGGTCCGGTTTCCGCGCCGTCACCCTGCCGCGACCGCGCCACGCAGCGCCGTGATGGCCTGCTCGATGCCCGCCGGGTTGCTGCCGCCGCCCTGCGCGAGGTCCGGCTTGCCGCCACCGCGGCCGCCGACGGCCTCGGCGAACGAGGGCACCAGCTTGCCCGCCGCGAAGCCCTTGTCGCGGGCCGCGGCCGTGGTCGCGACCACGAAGCTGAGCTTCTCGCCCTGCGGCGCGAACAACGCGACCACGCCGGGCCGCGAGCCGAGCCGGTTGCGGACCTCCTGGGCCAGCGAGCGCAGCGCGCCCGCGTCGATGTCGCCGTCGACCTTCTCCGCGACGACGGCCACGCCCTGGACGTCGGTGGCCTTGTCCGCGAGCGAGCCTGCCGAGCCGAGCACCTGCTGGGTGCGCAGCTGGGCGATCTCCTTCTCCGCGTTGCGCAGGCGGGACAGCACGTCCTCGATGCGGGAGGGCAGCTGGTCGCTGGGCACCTTGAAGGTGTTCGCCAGCTGCGAGACCAGCAGCTGCTCCTTGCGCACGTGCTTGAGCGCGTCGGTGCCCACCAGCGCCTCGACGCGGTGCACGCCGGACCCGATGGAGGAGTCCGAGACCAGCTTGACCAGGCCGAGCTCGCCGATGCGGCCCACGTGGGTGCCACCGCACAGCTCACGCGAGTACTCGCCCATGTCCACGACGCGGACGTTGTCGCCGTACTTCTCGCCGAACAACGCGACCGCGCCCAGCTCCAGCGCCTTGTCCTTGGTCGTGGTGTAGGCCTGCACCTCGACGTCGTTCTGGAGGTAGTCGTTGACCTCCTCCTCGACCTCGGTCAGCACGTCGGTGGAGACCGGGCCGGGGGTGGTGAAGTCGAAGCGCATGCGGCCGGGCGAGTTCAGCGAACCGGCCTGCGCGGCGCGGCGGCCGTAGGCGCCGCGGACCGCCGCGTGCACCAGGTGGGTGGCCGAGTGCGAGCGCGCGATCGAGCCGCGGCGCGTCTGGTCGACCGAACCGGTCACCTCGGTGTCCAGGCCGATCTCGCCCGCGATCACCTCGACGCGGTGCACCCACAGCCCGGGCACGATCTTCTGCACGTCGACGACCTTGGCCTCGCCGCCGGAGCCCAGCAGGACGCCGGTGTCGGCGACCTGACCACCGCTTTCGGCGTAGAACGGGGTGCGGTCGAGGATCAGCTCGGCCTTGTCGCCCTCGCGCACGACCGGCACGCCCTGGCCGTCCTTGAGCAGGCCGATGACCTTGGCCGTGGCCTGCAGGTCGGTGTAGCCGAGGAAGTCGGTCTCGCCGTGCCGCTCCAGCAGCTCGCGGTAGACCGACAGGTCGCCGTGGCCCTTCTTGCGGGCCGCCGCGTCGGCCTTCGCGCGCTGACGCTGCTCCTCCATCAGCGTCCGGAAGCCGTCCTCGTCCACCGACAGCCCCTGCTCGGAGGCCATTTCGAGGGTGAGGTCGATCGGGAAGCCGTAGGTGTCGTGCAGCTGGAAGGCGCGGTCGCCGGCCAGCACGTTGCCGCCAGCCTTCTTCGTCTCCTCCGCGGCGAGGTCGAAGATCCGCGACCCGCTGGTCAGGGTCTGCAGGAAGGCCTCCTCCTCGACCCGCATGACCTCGCTGATCCGGTCGAAGTCGCGCGCGATCTCCGGGTAGGACGGCGCCATCGCGTCGCGCACCACCGCGGCGAACTCGGGCAGCACCGGCTCGTGCACGCCGAGCAGGCGCACCGAGCGCACGATGCGGCGCAGCAGGCGGCGCAGCACGTAGCCGCGCGCCTCGTTGCCCGGGGTCACGCCGTCGCCGATCAGCATCACGCCGGAGCGGGCGTGGTCGGCGATGACGCGGAAGCGGACGTCGTCGGCGTGGTCGGCGCCGTAGCGGCGGCCGGAGAACTCCTCGGCGCGCGCGATCACCGGGCGCACCAGGTCGGTCTCGTAGACGTTCTCCACGCCCTGCAGCAGGTAGGCGACGCGCTCGACGCCCATGCCGGTGTCGATGTTCTTCTTCGGCAGCTCGCCGATCGGCGGGTGGCCGTACTTCGGGCTCTGCTCACCCCGGATGTCCTGCATGAACACGAGGTTCCAGATCTCCAGGTACCGGTCCTCGTCGACGACGGGGCCGCCCTCGCGGCCGAACCCCGGGCCGCGGTCGTAGTAGATCTCCGAGCACGGGCCACCGGGGCCGGGCACGCCCATGTCCCAGTAGTTGTCGCGGCCGTCGCGCGCCTGGATGCGGTCCGACGGGATGCCGGCGACCTTCTGCCACAGGCCGGCCGCCTCCGAGTCGTTCTCGTAGACGGTGACCCAGATGCGGTCCGGGTCGAAGCCGAAGCCGCCGTCGTCCTGGGACTTGGTGATCAGCTCCCAGGCGTTGGCGATGGCGCCTTCCTTGAAGTAGTCGCCGAAGGAGAAGTTCCCGGCCATCTGGAAGAACGTGTTGTGCCGGGTGGTCTTGCCGACCTCGTCGATGTCGCCGGTGCGCACGCACTTCTGGATGCTCGTCGCGCGCGGGTACGGCGGCGGCACCTCGCCCAGGAAGTACGGCTTGAACTGGACCATGCCCGCGTTGACGAACAGCAGCGTCGGGTCGTCCAGGATCAGCGACGCGCTCGGCACCGGGGTGTGGTCCTTAGCCTGGAAGTGCGCAAGGAACCGCTTGTTGATCTCGTGTGTTTCCACTGGTCAGTCCTCGTGGGAATGCGGCGGGCGCCGCGGGTGTCGGGGGCTGCGGCGTCGGCGGAGGGCGCGCGGCAGGGCTGCGTCAGCTCTCCGCCCGGCGAGCTCGCGCCGGGCGCCGGGCCGCGTGCCGTCCTTCGGAGGCGCGCGGGGTGCTCACCCCGGACCGGTCCTCCACCATGTGACGCAGCTCCTGTTCCCGCTCGCTCATCCCGGCGCGCACGTCCGCGCCGAACGATCCGATGGCGCCGGCCAGCTCGGACACGGCGTCACCCAGGTTCGAGGCTAACCCCGCCGGCGACGCTTGACGAGCCGTTTGACCTGCCTTGCGGGTCAGTGCGACGCCGGTCACCACACCGACGCCGAGCCAGAACAGGCGCTTCACTTGCGGCCCCGCTTCCGGCTGTGCCTGCCCTCGGCGAGCTCCTTGCCCTTGCGCCGGGACCGGATCGCCTTGCTCAGGCCGTAGGACAGCGCGGCGGTCTTCACCAGCGGGCCGCCGAGGGTCGCGGTGAACACCGACGACAGCGCGGACACGTTGCCGCTCACGGCCTGGGCGTTCGCGGTGATCCCGTCGACGCGCTCGAGCTGGGTGTTGACGTGCGTGATCGTCTCGTTGGCGCCGAGCAGGATCGGGTCCGAGTTCTCGTGCGCCTTGCGGATGGCGATCGTCGCCTCGTCGAGCGTGCGACCGAGCTTGATCAACGGGATCGCCAGCAGCAGCACCAGCAGGACGAACGCTCCTGCGGCGATCAACGCGGCGATCTGCCCTGCCGACACGGGCCCTCCTCGGGTTCTAGCGGCGTGAATTGCCGGTCAGGTTACCGTGCGTCGCCGTCAGTGGCCGGACGGCCCCTCCGGGCTCCTCGCCAGGCCGAAGTACAGCGTCGCCATGTCCTCGTCGCCGTGCCCGGCGGCGATCGCGGCGTCCAGATGCGCCAGCGCGGCGCGGGTTCCGGCGAGATCGACTTCGCCGCCCGCGGCCTCCAGGACCAGGCGCGCGTCCTTGGCTGCGTGCCGGGCGGCGAACGCCAGCGGGTACTCGCCGTCGATCATCGCGCCGCCCTTGAGGTGGGCGTAGGGGACGTCCAGCGCGCCGCCGGTGATGGCCTCCAGGAACAGCCGCGGGTCGACCCCGAGGGCCTGGGCGAGCCGGATGCTCTCGGCGGTGCCGTTGGTCAGCGCCAGCACCCACGCGTTCGCGGCGAGCTTGAGCCTGCTGCCCGCGCCGGTCTCGCCGACCCACAGGGTGCGGCCGCCGACGGCGTCGAACACCGGCGCGCACCGGTCGCGGAGTTCGCCGGGGCCGGAGGCGAGCACCACGAGCTTGCCGTCCTCGGCGGGTTTGCGGGTGCCGAGCACGGGCGCGTCGACGAACGCGACGTCCTTGTCGTGCGCGAGCGCGGCGAGCCGCTTGGTCCAGTCGAGGCCGACGGTGCTCATCTGCAACCACACCGCGCCGCCCGGGTCGGTGGCCTCGACGACCTGGTGCACGGTGGCGCCGTCGCTGAGCATGGTGACGACGAAGTCCGCGCCGTCGACCGCCTCCTGGGGCGTGTCCGTGACGGTGCAGCCGCGGCCGGCCAGCGGCGCGGCCTTGGCGCGGGTGCGGTTCCAGGCGCGGACGTCGAAGCCCGCGGCGGCGAGGTTGGCGGCCATCGGCAGGCCCATGATCCCGGTGCCGAGCACGGCGACAGTCGTTTCGGGCATGGCACCGATCATGTCACCGCGGGCGGTCAGCCGCCGCGCACCGACCGCCGCAGCCGGGGGACGCGCTCGGACAGCGTGCGCTCGGCGCCGCGCTGGGTCGGGTGGTAGTAGTCCACGCCCACGACCTCGTCCGGCGGGTACTGCTGCGCTACCACGCCTTCGGGCACGTCGTGCGGGTAGCGGTAACCCTGGGCGTTGCCCAGCTTGGCCGCGCCGGCGTAGTGGCCGTCGCGCAGGTGCGGCGGCACGGTGCCGAGGCGGCCGGCACGCACGTCGGCCAGCGCCGCGTCGATGCCCGTGACGACCGCGTTGGACTTGGGCGCGGTGGCGAGGTGGATGGTGGCCTGGGCCAGGGCGAGCCTGCCCTCGGGCATGCCGATGAACTGGACGGCGTGCGCCGCGGCGACGGCGGTTTGCAACGCCGTCGGGTCGGCCATGCCGATGTCCTCGCTGGCGTGCACGACCAGACGGCGGGCGAGGAACCGCGGGTCCTCCCCCGCCTCGATCATGCGGGCCAGGTAGTGCAGCGCGGCGTCCACGTCGGAGCCGCGGATGGACTTGATGAACGCGCTGATGACGTCGTAGTGCTGGTCGCCGTCGCGGTCGTAGCGCACCGCCGCCTTGTCCACGGTGGACTCGACGATCGGCAGGTCGATGGTCTTGTGCTCGGTGGCCGACGCGGCGTCCGCGGCGGCTTCGAGCGCGGTGAGCGCGCGGCGGGCGTCGCCGGAGGCCAGGCGGACCAGGTGGTCCTCGGCTTCGGGCGTGAGCTCCAGTTCGCCGTCCAGGCCGCGCTCGTCGGCCATCGCGCGGCGGATGAGCAGCCGCACGTCGTCGTCGGTGAGGGGTTTGAGCTGCAGCACGAGCGAGCGGGACAGCAGCGGGGAGACGACGGAGAAGGACGGGTTCTCGGTGGTGGCGGCGACGAGGAGGACGGTGCGGTCCTCGACCGCGCCGAGCAGCGCGTCCTGCTGGGTCTTGGAGAAGCGGTGGACCTCGTCGATGAACAGGACCGTGTTCTCCGCGTTGTACTGGCGGCGGCGACGGGCTTCGTCGATGACGCCGCGGACTTCCTTGACGCCGGCGGAGAGCGCGGACAGGGCCACGAAGCGGCGGCCGGTGGCGGTTGAGACGAGGTTGGCGAGCGTGGTCTTGCCGGTGCCCGGCGGGCCGTAGAGGAGCACCGAGGCCGGGGCGGCGCCCTCGACGAGGCGGCGCAGCGGGGCGCCCTCGCCGAGCAGGTGCTGCTGGCCGACCACCTCGTCGAGCGAGCGCGGCCGCATCCGGACCGCGAGGGGCGAACCCGGCGGGACCGGGGCCGTCTGGGGCTGCGTCACGCGCTCCGGCGGCGGCTCCAGGTCCGGGTTCACCGTGAAGAGTTCGTCCTGCACGCCTCCACCGTAATGCGGGGCTCCGACAGAACCGTCAGCGCTCCACGGGCCGCGGCGCCAGCTCCGGCTCCAGCGGCTCGGCGCGGCGGGCGCGCCACGATTCGAGCGCCGACCGGGCGACGATGGCGGCCGCGTAGGGCAGCAGGTCCCGGCCGCGGCGCCACAGCCACGGGATGCCCTTCACGACGAGCCAGCCGACATGATCGACGGTGCGTGGTGTGACGCCGCCGGAGCAGACGAGGCTCACCGGTGAGGGGACGGCGATCCCGGCATCGGCGACCAGTTCGGTCACCCCGCGGGCGAGCAGGCGGTGCCCCAGCTCGGAGGGGTGCAGGCGGTCCACGCTCCAGGCGGCCAGGTCGTAGGCGCCGGGCAGCGAGCCGAGGTCGAGGCAGGCGACCCCGTGCCGCCGCGCGATCGTTTCGATGACGTCGTTGAGCTCGGCGATGCGTGCGGTGAGGGCGCGGCGCAGCGGGCCGGGGAGCCGGAAAACGCGGCTGTGGTCGTGGAAGCGCATGGTGACGACCGTGGCGCCGACGGCCTGGAGGGCGGTGACGACGTGTTCGAGGTCGCGGGCCATGCCGAGGGAGTCGAAGTCCGAGCGGAGGGTGTCGTTCATGCCGACGATCACGACCGCGACGTCCGGCCGGTGACGCAGCGCCGCCGGCAGCTGGTCGGTGCGCACGCAGCGCATCCGGGCTCCGGTGAACGCGGTGTTCAGGTACCCGGCCGGCGGGATGCCCAGCGCCTCGGCGACGAACGGGCCGACACCGCGCCAGGAGCCGCCGGGAACGGGGTCGCCGAGCCCGACGGCGGTCGAGTCACCGAGCACGGCCAGGCGGGCGGCACGGCGGGGAAGCGGATCGGGGGTCTGGGTGAATTCTTCACGCACCGCAGTCACGTCTGAAGACCATCAGGCACGGACCCGCCCACCACGTGAGCGCCGGGTAACACGGTCCGGACGGCTCAGCGAACGTCTGGGTTTCCGGGGTGGGGGTGGGCGAGCGGGCGGGCTGGGGTGGGTTCGTGCGTTCGTGCGGGCGCGGGTGGGCCGGTCGCTCACGCGCTGCGGGGCTGGTGTGCTGGCACGACAGGGCCGGTCGCGGCGGGCGCGAGTGGGCCACCCGCGCCCGCACGAGTGGGCCAGTCGCGCCGACACGACACGGCCAGTCGTGGTGGCGCGAGCGCCAGTCGCGGCGGCACGAGAGGACAAGTCGCGGCGCAGGAGGGAGCTGGCCGCACCACACCACCGGTCACGCCGCACGGAGGCGCCAGTCGCGGCGCACGACAAGACCAGCTGCGGCCACACGACAACGCCAGCCGCGACCGCACGAGAGGGCCAGCCGCGACCGCACGAAAGCCCCAGTCATGGCCGCACGACAAGACCAGCTGCGGCCACACGAAAGGACCAGCTGCGGCCACACGACAACGCCAGCCGCGACCGCACGAGAGGGCCAGCCGCGACCGCACGACGGGAGCAACCACTCGCGCGCCAGGCACACAGCGGCGAGCCAAAGCCGCTCCGCCGCCCAGCATCCACGCGGGACCCTGACCGCCCAGCGGCCGCGGCCGCCCGGAACCCCGGAAACTCAGCGGAAAGCCGGGTACAGCGGCAGTTCCAGCCCGGGCCCGAACCGCGCATCGAGCGCTTTCGCGACCTCGCGCGCGTGCGCGGCGACCTCCTGCCTGCCCCCGCGCTCGGCGTAGGTTCCCAGGTCCTTCCACCAGCTCACCAGCGCCGCGACGCGGTTGGGGCGCACTTCGGCGGCCGCGCCGCCCAGGTCGGCCCACGTGGTGACCCACACCAGCAGCATCTGGTGGTCCAGCAGGTGCGCGGAGAGCACCTCGTTGTCGTCGAGGGCCGGCCACACGCCCGACACCTCGGCCTTCCACGCGGCGATCATCGCCTCGCTCATGCCGCTCGGCAGGGCCCGCGCGTCCTCACACGTGGCGAACGGGACGCGAAGGTGCGCGGCGTCCACCAGCGCGTTGCGGACCACGCCGCGCTCGAAGTCCAGGAAGTGCACGCCGCCGCTGGTCACCAGGTTGTTGTCCGGGCTCAGGTCCACCGGGCTGAACGCGCGGTACGGCGACGACGCCGAAGCCTCGCACACGTTCTCGGCGTAGGTCCGCACGTTGTCCGGTGTCGTGACGCCGACCGCTTCCGCCAGCAGCGTCGGCAGGCGCGCGCACGCCACCGCGGGGGTGGTGTCCTCGTCCGGCACGAACCCGCCCAGCCGGCGCAGCAACGCCTCGAAGTCGGCTTCCCGCCCGGCCGTGGTCGCGTGCAGGCGGCCCAGCGAGCGCGCCCAGGACAGCAGCGCCCGCTCGGCCAGCCGCGCGTCCTGTCCGCGCAGCTTGTCCCACAGGGTGGGCGCGCGTCCGAGGTCGTCGACGACGATCACGCGCAGCGGGCCGTCGTGGGCGAGCAGCTCCGGGCACATGCGGTCCTCCGCGGGCAACGCGGTGAACAGCTGGTAGCTGACCGCTTCCTGCGCGAACGGGTCGGCGACGCCGCGCGGCGGCGCGTCCGGGTAGTGCTTGATCACGAGCGTGCGGGGCAGCCCGAACGGGGACGCGGCGATGCGGGCGCGGACGACCGTCGCCGGTCCGCTGCCGGGCAGGGCTTCCGGCTCCACGAGCCCGATGGCGCTGCCGAAGCGCCGCGTCAGCACGGTTTCGGCTGCCTGGACGGCGGCGTCCACGACTTGGGTTCCGCTCACCGGAACGGCCGCGACTGCCGGGTCCTGGTCGTCCTCCGTGCCTGGGGAAGTGTCCACCGTCATCGCCTTCGACCCTACTAGCGGGCGAACGTCGCTCACCACAACGATTTTTCCACTTCCGGCAACGGCCGCACGGTGACGGAAGCGCCCCGGCGCCGCCGCAGCAACAGAACGACGGCCGCCGCCACCACGATCCCGACGAGGTTCACGGCCAGCTGCCCGAACGACTGTGCCGCCTTCGACCACTCCCCCACGACCGCCGCGACCACCGCGTATCCGGCGGCGGGAACGGTCGTGACCGAGATGAACACCCCGACCAGCGCGGCCGATTTCGCCGACGTCATCGACAGCATCCCGGCCGCGCCGGCGAGCAGCGCGACGATCAGCGAGTACCAGCCGACCTCGTACACGAAGTCCACGTCGTGGGACTCGCGGAACGCGCTGACGTCGAGCAGCCCCACGAACCAGGTCAGCACCGTGACCCCGGCGGTCACCAGCATCGCGACCGGGAACCCGAGCGCCAGCGCCACCGCCGCGCGGCGGACCAGGTCCCAGCGCCGCAGCACGAGCCCGACCGCGATCGCGGCGAGCGGACCGAACTCCGGGCCCACCACCATCGCGCCGACGATGGTCACCGGGGAATCGGTCACGATGCCGACCGACGCCAGCAGGCACGCGATCGTCAGGAACGTCAGGAACGTGACGTTGAGCCGCGACTCCTCGCCGGTGCGGTTCAGCAGCTCCTGCCAGACGACCGCGTCCGCGCCTTCGCCCGGCGCGCTTTCCTCGGCGCGGTCGGCCGAATCGGACAGCGCGGTGTCGAGGGATTCCAGCGTGATCGCGCCGCTGTGGTCCAGCCCCAGCTCGCACAGCGCTTCGAGCACCTCGTCGGCGGCCTCGCGGGCCACGTCGGCCTCGATGAGGTCCCCGGCCGGGGACACGGCGGCACCCGCGTGCACGATCAGGTGCGCCGTGCCCGGCTGGCCCCGCAGCACCGCCAGCGCGCGTTCGGTGTCCTCCGGCGGGCTGACGACCCGCAGGTGCAGCACCGCGGTCAGCCCTTGGGCGCCGGGGGCTTCGCGTCCACGCCCGCCTCTCGGCGCTGCTGGGCGGTGATCGGGGCCGGCGCGCCGGTCAGCGGATCGTAGCCGCCGCCGGTCTTCGGGAACGCGATGACGTCCCGCAGCGACTCGGCCTTGGCCAGCAGCATCACGATGCGGTCCCAGCCGAACGCGATGCCGCCGTGCGGCGGGGCGCCGAAGGCGAACGCGTCGAGCAGGAAGCCGAACTTCTCCTGCGCCTCGGCCTCGGACAGGCCCATCACCTCGAAGACGCGCTTCTGCACGTCGGCGCGGTGGATACGGATCGAGCCGCCGCCGATCTCGTTGCCGTTGCAGACCAGGTCGTAGGCGTAGGCCAGGGCGTTGCCCGGGTCGGACTCGAACTTGTCGATCCACTCCGGGGTCGGCGAGGTGAAGGCGTGGTGCACCGCCGTCCACTTGCCCGAGCCCACGGCGACGTCGTCGGTCTCGTCGGCCGCCTCGAACAGCGGGGCGTCGACCACCCACACGAAGGACCACTCGTCTTCGTCGATCAAGCCGAGGCGGTGCCCGATCTCCACGCGGGCCGCGCCGAGCAGGGCGCGGGCCTCGCGGGGCTTGTTCGCGGCGAAGAAGACGCAGTCGCCGGGCTTGGCGCCGACGGCTTCCGCCAGACCCTCGCGCTCCTTTTCGGAGATGTTCTTGGCGACCGGGCCGGACAGCGTGCCGTCCTCGCCGATGAGCACGTAGGCCAGGCCCTTCGCACCGCGCTGCTTGGCCCACTCCTGCCACGCGTCGAGCTGGCGGCGCGGCTGGTCGCCGCCGCCGGGCATCACGACCGCGCCGACGTAGGGCGCCTGGAAGACGCGGAACGGGGTGTCGGCGAAGTACTCGGTCAGGTCGGTCAGCTCGAGCCCGAAGCGCAGGTCCGGCTTGTCGGTGCCGTACTTCGCCATGGCGTCGGCGTAGGTCATCCGGGCGATCGGGCGCGGGATCTCGTGGCCGATCAGCTTCCACAGCGCCGACACGACGGCCTCGCCGACGGCGATCACGTCGTCCTGGTCGACGAAGCTCATCTCGATGTCGAGCTGGGTGAACTCCGGCTGCCGGTCGGCGCGGAAGTCTTCGTCCCGGTAGCAGCGGGCGATCTGGTAGTACCGCTCCAGGCCGCCGACCATGAGCAGCTGCTTGAACAGCTGCGGCGACTGCGGCAGCGCGTACCAGGACCCGGGGCGCAGGCGGGCGGGCACCAGGAAGTCGCGGGCGCCCTCCGGGGTGGAGCGGGTCATCGTCGGGGTCTCGACCTCGACGAAGCCCTGGTTGTGCAGCACCTCGCGCGCGGCGCGGCTGACCTCGCTGCGCAGGCGGATGGCGCGGGCCGGGCCGTTGCGGCGCAGGTCGAGGTAGCGGTACTTGAGCCGCACCTCCTCGCCGACGTCGACCCGGTCGTCGATCGGGAACGGCAGCACGGCGGCCTCGGACAGCACCTCCAGCTCCGTGGCCAGCACCTCGATGGCGCCGGTCGGGATCTCCGCGTTCTCGTTGCCCGCCGGACGCTGCGAGACCTCGCCGGTGACCTGGACGCAGAACTCGGAGCGCAGCTGGTGGGCGCGCTCGGCCATCTCGCCCTCGCGGAACACCACCTGGGCGACCCCGCTCGCGTCCCGCAGATCGATGAAGATCACCCCGCCGTGATCGCGCCGCCGGGCGACCCACCCGGTGAGCGTGACGATCTGGCCGGCGTGCTCGGCACGCAGGGTGCCGGCGTCGTGGGTGCGAAGCACTGCGGTTGTTCTCCTTGCGAGGCGTTCGGCTCGTGCGTCAGCAGGGGTTTTGCTGCCCGTATGAGGCTAACGAACGCCCCGGCGGAGGAGTCCACCAGGCTTTCCTTACAGCAGGCTCAGCTGTTCGCCCCGCTCCGGGCGCTCCGGCTCGCGCTGCGCGGGCAGGCGGTACGACTCGTCGCGGCGGTTCAGGCCGTGCCTCCGCAGCAACGGCGCGACCCGCGCGGACAGCGCCCGGCGGTACGCGGGCATCGCGTAACTGCCGCGGCCGTAGATCTCGCGGTAGCGCTCGACCAGGTCCGGCCGGTGGGCGCCGAGCCAGCGGGCGAACCACTCCCGCGCGCCGGGCCGCAGGTGCAGCGCGAGGACGGTGGCGCGGGTGGCGCCGGCCGCGGCGATCTCGGCGAACAGCGGGTCCAGCGCCTCCGCGCTGTCGGTGAGGCCGGGCAGCACCGGGGCGACCAGCACCTGGCAGGGCAGGCCGGCGTCGGTGATGCGGCGGACCAGGTCCAGCCGGGCGCGCGGGCTGGGGGTGCCGGGTTCGAGGCTGCGTTGCAGGTCGCGGTCGAGCAGTGCGATCGACACCGCCATGCCCACGTCCACCTCGCGCGACGCGGCGGTGAGCAGGGGCAGGTCCCGGGTGAGGACGGTGCCCTTGGTGAGGATCGAGAACGGTGTGCCGGACCCGGTGAGCGCGCGGATGATGCCGGGCATCAGCCGGTAGCGGCCTTCGGCCCGCTGGTAGGGGTCGGTGTTGGTGCCCATGGCGACGTGCTCGCGCTTCCAGCTCGGGCGGCGCAGCTGGGCGGCGAGGACCTCGGGGGCGTTCACCTTCACCACGACCTGGGTGTCGAAGTCGCGGCCTGCGTCGAAGTCGAGGTAGGTGTGCGTGTTGCGGGCGAAGCAGTTGTGGCTGACGACCCCGGCCGCGATGAAGTCGCCGGTGCCGGTGGTGATGTCGAACAGGGTCTCGTCGCGGCCGAGCGGTTCGATGGCGACGACGTCCAGCGCCGCGTCCGGTTCGACGCGGTCGCCCGCGGGGCCCAGCAGGGTGTCCCCGGGCGAGAGGTGCGGCCGGTCGTCGCCGGTGACGTGCTGCCAGCCCTTCTCGGCAAGGAAGCGGTGGTCGCCGCTGGCGACGAGGGTCGTCCCGTTCCGCAGCGTCAGCCGGTGGGCCGGCTTCACGGTGGTCCAGTGCGCGAGCACCGTGGTGGGCACGAGGCGCCGGGCCGTGCCGCGGAGCGCCGTGCCCAGGATCCGGTCGCCGACGCGGAGATCGGCCATCGGCTTCGCGCTCCCGTCGGCCATCCGGATCGGGGTGTCCCCGGCGAGGCAGTAGGTGCAGGCGTGGCTGCAGCCGCGGTAGGGGTTGACGGTCCAGCCGAACGGGACCATGGACTCGCCCGGCACCTTGTTGAGCACCGAGCGGGCGCGGACCTCGTGGAACGTGACGCCCTGGAACTCGGGCGGCGCGACCGTCCGAACCAGGCCGTCCAGGCCGAGCAGAGCCGGCTGCGGGTCACGCCCGGCGCGTTGGTTCTCCCACCTCACCCAGTCAGTCGAACACGCGTTCGAAGCGCTGTCAACACCACGAGGTCAGGAGGTCGGCCAGCTCACGCGGGCGGCTCAGCGCGTTCAGGTGCCCGCCGGGGACCTCGTCCAGTTCCAGGCCCAGCCGCGCGCGTACCACGCGGCGCTGGAACTCCAGCGGGAAGAACCGGTCGTCGCACCCCTGGACGAACCGGGTCGGCACGTCCGGCCACTTCTCCATCGGCCACGGCGTGGTGAACGGCGTGGCCGACTGCCGCGGCTCGCGGCGCTGGAGGGCTTCAGCCTTCACGTCGGGCGGGAGGTCGTGCAGGAAGTCCCGCTCGGTGTCCATCCCCTCCGGGTGGGCCTCGTGGTAGCCAGTGTTGGCCCACCACTCGCCACCGGTCTCGCCCGGCGCCGGGACCATCGCGTTGACCAGCACCAGGAGCGACACCGGCACGCGCGCGCAGACGAGCGGGCCGGTGAAGCCGCCCATCGACTGGGCGACCAGCACGACGCCCTCGCGATCGCCGATCACCCGGACGACCACGTCGGTGTACTCGGCCAGTCCGGCGGAGTCGTCCTCGGCCGGGAGGTCGACGGCGATCGCCTCGTGGCCACGCCGGGTCAGCTCCGGCACGAGCCGGTGCCAGTACCACGCCTCACCACCCGCGCCGGGGACGAGCACGAAGGTCGCCATGTCACCGCCCCCGCCGCGCGAAGTCCTCGGCGGTCCGGCCGCCGGGGAACCGTTCCTGGAAGTCGAAGGTGCCCGCCCACGACGGCCGGACCGCGATGCGCGCCATCCGCAGGCCGGGCCGGTCCACCTCAGCGACGGCAGCGGCGCCGTGCTCGGGACCGTAGTAGCGGCGTTGGGCGGCGGCGTATTCCGGGAGCACGCCGTCGACTTCGGTGACCACGGCGTTGCCGCGCACGAGCAACACCTCCGGCGGCGGGCCTGCCCGGTCGATCGTGATCGCGACCGCGGGGTTCGCCCGCAGCGCGGCGAGCTTGGCGGTGCCGGCGAACGTCGCCATCACCAGCTCGTCGCCGGTCCAGTGGAACAGCATCGGCAGCACGCGGGGCGTGCCGTCCGGCGCGACGTAGGCGAGGCGGGCGAGCTCGATCGAGGCGAGCATCCGCTGGGCGAGGCCGGTGTCGAGGAGCCTGAGGTCTCCCTGCGGGAGGGTCGTCGTCATGCTCCTAATTTAGGAGTGACTGGTATCACTTCACAAGTGGCAGCTACTCTTTTTATCGTGCGGAGTTACGACGACCCTTGCGGAGTGGCCAGGGCACTGGACGCCGTGGGCGAGCGGTGGGCGCTACTCGTGGTGCGCGAGCTGCTGCTGGGGCCGAAGCGGTTCCGCGACCTGAGCCGGTCGTTGCCGGGGATGAGCCAGAACGTGCTGTCGCAGCGGCTGCGGGAGCTGGAGGCGGCCGGTGTGGTGCGGCGGCGACGGCTCGGGCCGCCCGCCAGCGCCAGCGTGTACGAGCTCACCGAGCACGGCGCCGAACTGGAGGCGGTCGTGCTGGCGCTGGCACGGTGGGGCAGCCGCCGCCCGGTGCCGCCGGCCGGGGAGCTGAGCGTGGACGCGCTGGTCCTGGCGCTGCGGACGACCTTCTCGGCGGAGCGGGCAGGCGCCCTGTCGGCCCGGGTGGCGCTGCGACTGGGCGACGACGCGTTCCTGGCCAGGGTCGATTCCGGCGAGTTCTCGATCGGGCGAGGCTCCAGCGAGGCCGACGCGACACTGGAGACGGACGCGAGCACGTTGCGATCGCTGGTGTTCCTCGGCGCCCGCCTCGACGACGCCGCGGTGACCGGCGACCGGGCGGTGGCCGAGCGGTTCCTCGGCTGCTTCCCACGCCCGAGCACCTGACGATTGCCGCGGCGCGGCCCAGAACGCGGGGCGATGCGACGCTGGAGACGTTGGGGGCGCTGGTGTTCCTCCGCGGCACCTGAACGACGCCGCGGCGACCGGGTGGCGGCCGAGCGGTTCCTCGGCTGCTTCCCGCGCCCGGGCGCGGGACGGTCACCGGCGCCGCTCGGCGCGCGGTCGAGGAGCCGCTGAAGACCGACGCGAGCAAGTTGCGGTCGCTGGTATTCCTCGGCGCCCGCCTGAACGATGCCACACTGACCGGCGACCGGGGCGTGGCCGAGCGGTTCCGCTACCCGCGCCCCAGCACCTGACAACCGCCGGCGGCGCGGCTCAGCGCGCGCGGTCGAGCAGCTCGTGCAGCAGGGCGACCACCTCCGGCGGTGTGAAGTCCATTGTGGTCTCCCCGACGCTGACCTCGAAGGAGCATCGCCGGGGGTCGGGGGCCGAGCGCACCCGCAGGAACAACTGCACGCCCTTCTCGCCGATCAGCTCGTCCGCCGCGCGCTCCACCGCGGCCTTCGGCGCCGGGAGGTGGACGTGGAACATCCCGGCCTGCGGCGGATCCGGGTGCGCATACGCCACGCCGTCCTGGTTGATCGCCGCCGCCAGGGACCGGGCGTGGGCGTGGAACTCCGGCATCCGCGGCAGCACCGAGTCCAGCCCGTCCAGCGCCGCGAGCGCCAGCGGCCACGCGTCGGGGATCGCGCCGCCAAGTCGGCGGCGCCAGACCGCCACCTCCGACACCAGCGCCTCGTCCCCGGCGAGCACCGCTCCCCGCACGCCTTGCAGTCCTTTGTAGAGCGACACGTACACGCTGTCGAACAGCCCGGCGATCTCGGCGAACTCCTTGCCGTAGAACGGTTGCGACTCCCACAGCCGCGCGCCGTCCAGGTGCGCCGCCGCGTCGCGTGAGCGCGCGAGACCCACCTGCGCGACCAGCTCGTCCCACAACGGCAGCAACCCGCCGAGGTCCCGCTGCGGCAGCTCCCACACCACGGCCGCGAGCGGCTCCCCCACCGCCTCCAGGTCCGCGAGCGTCATCAGCTCGTTGCGGTCCCCCACCGGCCGGAACCGCAGCCCGTGCACCGCCGCGTAACCCCTGTCCTCCCAGTTGTCCAGGTGCGTGTACGGGTGCGCGGCGAACGTCCGCCGCCCGGACCGGTCCGCGTGCACCCGCAGCGCCGCCTGCTG
The DNA here is from genome assembly GCF_000739085.1 of Amycolatopsis methanolica 239. Classification (NCBI taxonomy): domain Bacteria; kingdom Bacillati; phylum Actinomycetota; class Actinomycetes; order Pseudonocardiales; family Pseudonocardiaceae; genus Amycolatopsis; species Amycolatopsis methanolica. The sequence goes on from NZ_CP009110.1 coordinate 4,330,200, forward strand.
CGCCATCGTCCCGCTCGGGAAGAACAACGCCGCCGGCTTGCCCAGCAGCGACGCGATCCGCGCCTCCAAGGCCGCCACCGGCTCCGCGGGCGAAAGGTCCTCCCCCGCCCGCACCAGCATCCGTTCGAGCACCGCCCGTGGCCGCCGCCGCACCGGACCGTGCGAGGCGAGCGTCCGCCGGATCTTCGAGTCGTCCACGGGCGCGATCATCGCAGCCACCACCGACAGTTTTCCGGGCTTCCACTCAGTGAAAGACCCACTGGCGTGCCCGGAACAGCCCAGGAGGATGGCGGAAAACCTCGCGCATCAGGAGTGACAGTGAGCTTTCTCGACGACGAGAAGTGGACCGGACGCGTCTTCACCGGCAGTTGGGAGCGCGCGACGGGCGGCGACGCGGCCGTCATCGAGCCCGCGACCGGCGACGAACTGGGGCGCGTCGGCATCGCCTCGCCCCAGGACCTGGCGGCCTCCGCGGCCAAGGCGACCGAGGCGCAGCGCGCCTGGGCGGCGACCTCCTTCCAGGAACGCGCCGCGGTCCTGCGCCGCGCCGGCGACCTCTGGCAGCAGCACGCCGCCGAGCTGAAGGACTGGCTGATCCGCGAGTCCGGCAGCATTCCCGGCAAGGCCGACTTCGAACTGCACGTCGCCGCGCAGGAGTGCTACGAGGCCGCCGCGCTGCCCTCCCACCCGACGGGCGAGGTCCTGCCGAGCGAGGCGCCGCGGCTGAGCATGGCCCGCCGCATGCCTGCCGGTGTGGTGGGCGTGATCGCGCCGTTCAACGCGCCGCTGATCCTGTCGATCCGCTCGGTCGCGCCGGCGCTGGCGCTGGGCAACAGCGTCGTGCTCAAGCCGGACCCCCGCACCGCGGTCTGCGGTGGCGTGGCGCTGGCCCGGGTCTTCGAGGAGGCCGGGCTGCCCGCCGGGGTGCTGCACGTCCTGCCGGGCGGCCCGGACGTCGGCGCCGCGCTGGTCGAGGACAAGCACGTCCGCGTCATCTCGTTCACCGGTTCGACCGCCGCGGGCCGCGCGGTCGGCGAGTCCGCGGGCCGCCATCTCAAGCGCGCCCACCTGGAGCTGGGCGGCAACTCGGCGCTGATCGTGCTCGACGACGCCGACCTGGAGCAGGCGATGAGCGCCGCGGCGTGGGGCTCGTTCTTCCACCAGGGCCAGATCTGCATGACCACCGGGCGGCACCTGGTGCACGCCTCGCTCTACGACGAGTACGTGGACCGCCTCGCGGAGAAGGCCGAGCACCTGCCGGTGGGCAACCCGTTCACCGACCAGGTCGCGCTCGGCCCGATCATCGACGCCAAGCAGCGCGACAAGATCCACGGCCTGGTGACGTCCAGTGTGGACGCCGGGGCGAAGGTCGCCGCGGGCGGCACCTACGAAGACCTCTTCTACCGCGCCACCGTGCTCGCCGGCGCCGGCCCCTCGGTGCCCGCCTACGACCAGGAGGTGTTCGGCCCGGTCGCCCCGGTCGCGAAGTTCACCAGCCTGGACGAGGCCGCGAAGCTCGCGTCGGAGAGCGAGTACGGGCTGTCGCTGGGCATCATCACCGCGGACGTGGCGAAGGGACTGGCGCTGGCCGACCGGATCCCGACCGGCATCGCGCACATCAACGACCAGACGGTCAACGACGAGGCCCTGGCCCCGTTCGGCGGCGTGTTCGACTCCGGCACCGGCTCCCGCTTCGGCGGACCGGCGGCGAACATCGAGGCGTTCACCGAGACCCGCTGGATCACGATGCGCGGCGACGTCGCCGGCTACCCGTTCTGACGCGCGGCGGGGGCGCCGGCGGCGCCCCCGCTCATCCGACGATCCCGTCCACGAAGCACCAGCGCCAGTTCTCGCCGGGCTCGTAGCTGCGGATCACCGGGTGACGCGTGTCGTGGAAGTGCTGTGTGGCGTGCTTGCGCGGCGACGAGTCGCAGCAGCCGACGTGCCCGCACTCCAGGCACAGCCGCAGGTGCACCCACGACGAGCCCTCGCGGAGGCAGTCGACGCAGCCCTCGGCGTCGGTCTCCGGCACGCGTGCCTTCTCCAGGTGCTCGCAGGTGCCCGCCGTGGCCTCGGGGGTCTCCAGCTCACGTTCCATGCCCGGCTCCTCCTCGGGGCGCTCCAGCAGCGACTCCTCGATGTCCAGTCCGTCCATCACCCGCCGGAGCACCTCGTCGTCGGCGGTGCCCCGGTCCCGCGCGGTGAGCAGGACGTCCCGCTCGGCCGCGAGCATCTCGGCACGCAGCCGACGGTACGCGTCGCTGGGGGTCTCCTCCAGCGAGCTGAGCCTGCCGAGGTTCTCCCACGCCGAGTCCGACCGGTAGGACTGCTTGTCCCGCAACCGGTCGATGACCTCGGGCGGGTCGGCCGGGCGGCGGATCTCCTCCAGCCGGGCCAGGCCCGCGGACGTCATGTCGTGCAGCAGCGCGGCCTCCTGCAGCGCGTCCTCCGCCGGGTTGGGCGGCGGCAGGCGCAGGCGGCGCACCAGGCCGGGCAGGGTCATCCCGTGCAGCAGCAGCGTTCCGGCCACGACGACGAACGCCGCCAGCACCAGGACCGCACGCTGCGGGGTGTCGTCCGGGAGCACGAACGCGGCGGCGAGCGTGACCACGCCGCGCATCCCGGCCCACGAGATCACCGCGAAGTACGACCACGGGGTGCGTTCGCCCGGCCCCATCCGTGCCACGAACCCGTACCCGAACACCCACACGATCCGGGCGAGGATGGTCGCGGCCAGCACCCCGGCGCAGATCAGCGTCAGCTCCCACCACGCGAGCCGGGAGTCGCCGACCTCCTCGACGATGCGCCGCACCTGCAGCCCGATGAGCAGGAAGACGACGTTCTCCAGCAGGAACTGGACGGTGTGCCAGTTCAGTCTGCTGGCCAGCCGGGACGGCCCGGACAGCAGCTTCGGCGTCTGGTGCCCCATGATCAGCCCGGCTACCACGACCGCCACCACCCCGGAGCCGTGGATGGCCTCGGCGGGCAGGTAGGCCAGGAACGGGATGACGAGCGACCACGCGGTGTCCATCACCGGGTCGGTCAGGCGGCGGCGCAGCAGGCTCGCCGCCCACCCGATCAGCGCGCCGACCGCGACGCCCCCGCCCGCGGCGAGCAGGAAGTCGCCGCCGACCTCCCAGATGCTGACCGCCCCGGCGATCGCGGCGATGGCCGTGCGCAGCGACACGAGTGCGGCCGCGTCGTTGAGCAGGCTTTCGCCCTCCAGGATCCGCACGATGCGACGCGGCATGCCGACCCGGCGGGCGACCGCGGTGGCGGCGACCGCGTCCGGCGGCGCGACGACCGCGCCGAGCGCGAACCCGGCCGCCAGCGGAATGCCGGGCACGATGAGCCACACGACCAGGCCGACGACGAGCGTGGTGAACACGACCAGGCCGACGGACAGGGCCGCGATCGGCACGCGGTTGGCTCGGAAGTCGAACAGCGGTGTGCGGATCGCGGTGGCGTACAGCAGCGGCGGCAGCAGGCCGATCAGGACGACCTCGGGGTCGAGGTGGTAGTCCGGCACGCCGGGGAAGAACGACGCCGCGACGCCGATCAGCACCAGGCACAGCGGCGGCGACCAGTTGAGGCGCTGCGCGATGCCGGTGACGACGAGGACGACGGCCACCAGCACGGCCAGCTCGACGGCGACGATCATCGGGACCGCGCCGCCGTCGCCTCGGCCGCCAGCGGGGCGGCGACCTCGTAGAGGCGGGGGGTGGCGCGCCAGAAGTGGCTGCGGCCGACGATCCGGCGGCGGGCGTACCCGCGGCTTTCCAGGGTGTAGACGATCGAGGCGCACGTGGCGAGCGGGATGGCCGTCGCCCGCGCGAGCGCGGTGAGGGTGAGGCCCTCACCGGCCTCGACGAGGGTCTCCAGCACGGTCAGCGCGCGGTCGACCGAGGGGGATGCCGGTCTGTCCGACGCCATGCGCGGTGCCTCTCGGGGTGATCTTCTCGGGTCTCGATGATAGTCACCCCGGTCAGGGAGCGTGAAGGCCACCGTCAGCACGCTGAACGTTCCGGCGGTGGCCACCCGCCTCACTTCAGGTGCGCCCACGCCTCCGGTTCCGCGGCGAGGAACTCGGCGAAGGTCCACGGGCGCCGCCCGGTGACGTGCTCGACGGTGTGGCTGGTGACCGACACCTCGCCCGTCGCGATGGCCGCGTACGAGCCGACCCAGCCGTCGATCTCCCAGTCCTGCGCGCCCGCCCGCGACGCGCGCGCCTCGTCCAGTGTCTCGGCGTGGTAGGTGATCTTCCGCCCGGTGACCTCGCTCAGCAGCGCCGCGGTCTCGTGCAGGTCGATGGCTTCGGGGCCGGTGACGTCGTAGACCTGGTCGGCGTGCCCGTCGTCGAGCAGGCACTCGACGGCCAGCCGTGCCACGTCCTGCCGCGCCACCCACGCCAGCCGCCCGTCGGCGGACGGGCCGCGCAGCACCCCGTCGGACCCGACGAAGTGCGGCGCGACGTCCGCGTAGAGCGTGTTGCGCAGCGCCGTCAGCCGCAGCCCGGACTCCCGGATCAGCCGCTCGGTCTCGGCGTGCTCGCGGGCGAAGGTGAACGTCGCCAGCGGGGCCGCGCCGAGGAAGGAGGTGTAGACGACGCGGTCGACCCCGGCCTCTGCGGCGGCCCGCACCGCGCTGCGGTGCAGGTCCATCCGCTCCGGACCTTCGTGGCCGGACACCAGGAACAGCGTCGAGACCCCAGCCAGCGCGTCGCGGAATCCGGCGGTGTCGGCGTAGTCCGCGGCGACGACCTCGGCGCCCTCGGTCTTGGGCGCCCGCGCCGGGTCACGCACGCACAACCGCTGCGGCACACCCCGCTCGGCGAGGAGCGCGGCCACCCGCGAACCCAGTTGCCCGGTGGCCCCGGTGACGGCGATCCTGCCCATGGTCCTCCCTCTCACGTGACGGCACCGGGCAGGATACGTTCGGCGGCGGGCTGTCCGAGGGCCCGGTTCACCGCCGCGGGCACCTCCGCCACGTCGGTGAGGACGGCCGCCACGTAGGCGTCCGGGCGGATCACCCACACCTCGCCGGGCCGCGCGTCCAGCGCTTCGGCGAGCACCCCGGTCACGTCGATCTCGGCCAGGCGCAGGATCCGCACCGGCGCCCCGGTGTCCACTGCGTCCCCGGACGGGTCCAGGTCCACCCCGTCGGTGGTGAGCAGCAGGACGCCGTCGCGGGCCAGTTCGCGGAACCGGCCGCACGAGGAACCGGTCACCGACACCGGCACGTCCGGCGCGAGGATCCCCGGACCGGCCGGCGGCACGTCGCCGCGCGGCGGGCGCCCGGTGAACGGCCGCGTCGCCGCCGGGGTGGTCAGCGGCGAGTCCACGTACCAGAACGGCTCGGCGAGGCGTCCCGAGTCCACCTGCGCTCGCACCGCCGGATCGGTCGCCGCCGCCTGCAGCACCGAGCGGCGCCGGTGGTGCTGCTCGTCGGTCTGCGGCACCAGGAAGTCCATCGTGGCGGTGGTGACGGCGATGTTCTCCAGTGCCGCCGCGTGCCGCTCGTCGTGGTAGGACTCCAGCAGCTCCTCCCCTGCCCAGCCGTGCAGGACGAACGCGAGCTTCCAGGCCGCGTTCTCGGCGTCGCCGACCCCGGAGTTGAGGCCACGCGCGCCGAACGGCGACACCAGGTGCGCGCAGTCCCCGGCGAGCAGGACCCGGCCGACGCGCATCCGGTCGGCCACCCGCGAGTGGAAGCGGTACACCGACTTCCACACGATCTCGTAGGGCTGGTCGCCGATGATCGCGCGGATGCGGGCGTCCAGCGCGCCGCTGGACTCCTCGGCGGCGAGGTCGTAGTCGCCGGGGACCTGCCAGTCGATGCGGAACGTCGAGCCGGGGCACGGGTGGATCAGCACCTGGCGGCCGGGGTTCCACTCCGGGTCGAAGTAGAACCGCCGTTCCTGCGCCCAGCCGGGCATGTCGGCGCGGATGTCGCAGATGAGGAACCGGTCGTCGAAGGAGTGCCCGCCGAAGCCGACGCCGAGCATCCGGCGGATGTCGTCGCCGCGCGCCCCGGCGCACGCCACCGCGTAGTCGGCGCGCACGTCGTCCCGGCCTTCGACGGTGAGCGTGACGCCGTCGTCGTCCTGGGCGATGCCGGTGACCCGGTGGCCCCAGCGCACGTCGATCAGCGTCTCGGCGGCGATCCGCTCGTCCAGGATCTCCTCGGTGCGGGCCTGGGAGATGTTGACGAACGGCGGGAACGCCGAACGGCCGGGGTCGGCCATCGAGTAGGCGAACAGCTCACGATCGCGGTGGAAGGTGCGCGCGGTGGTCCAGGTGACGCCCTCAGCGGCGATCCGCCGCCCGGCGCCCACGGCCTCCCACACGTCGAGCACGTCGCGCTGCTGGCAGATCGCCTTGGAGCCGACCAGGTCGCGCTCCGGCCGGCCGTCCAGCAGCAGCACCGGAACGCCCCACCTGGCCAGCAGCAGCGCGGTCGTCTGGCCGACCGGGCCGTTGCCGATCACCGCGACACGGTGGTGTCTGGTCGAGGGGTCTGTAGTCGTCATCGCTCAGCCCTGCAGCTGGTCCCAGACCTCGCGGTCCCGCTGCGCGGTCCAGATGACCGGGCGTTCGATGCCGGACAGCTCGTCCCACAGCCGGGAGACGTCGAAGGGCAGGCAGTGCTCGAAGATCGGCCAGTGGCCGTACTGCGGGGCCAGCGCGGCGTGGGTGCGCTCGAAGGCCTCCTTGAGCGTGCCGCCCGCGCGCTGGACGGCGCCGACCTCGCGGATCATCACGTCCAGGAAGCCGCGGGTCTGCTCGATCGCGGCGTCGACGGCGTCCCGGCCCCTGCTGACCGCGCCGCGGCCGCCGACCAGCGCCTCCGCGCCGAACGCCTTGACCCGGTCCAGCGTGCCCGAGGCCCAGTCGCGGTGGAAGGCGTCACCGGTGTAGAGCGCGGCCTCGGCCTCCACCAGGTCGCCCGCGAACAGGATCTTCTGGCGCGGCAGCCACGCCACGATGTCGCCTTCGGTGTGCCCGCGGCCGCAGTACTGCAGCACGAGGTCGCCGCGGTCGCCGCCGAGGTCGATGGTGAGCCGGTCGGAGAAGGTCAGGGTGGGCCAGGTCAGGCCGGGCACCGACTCGGCGCCCTTGGCCAGCCGTGGCATGCGGCCGAACTCGCTCTCCCAGTCCTCCTTGCCGCGCTCGGCGACCAGGGCGCGGGTGTTCTCGTGCGCGACGATCACCTCGGCGTCGAACGCGGAGGCGCCGAGCACGCGCACCGCGTGGTAGTGCGACAGCACGAGGTACCGGACGGGCTTGTCGGTGTGCTCGCGCAGCTTCGCGAGCCAGTCCTGGGCGGCGACCGGGGTGGCCAGCGCCTCGAAGCAGACGAGGAAGTCCTCCCCCTCGATGGCGCCGACGTTCGGGTCGCCCTCCGCGGTGAGCGCGTAGACCCCGTCCTCGAGCACCTCCAGGGTCTGCTCCTTCTCCGTCAGGTCGCCGGACGAGGCGAACGACTTCTGAGCCACCCCGCACCTCCTTTGATCAAAGCTTTGACTATTTAATGGACGTCAGGGTAACGCGGACCACTCCGCAAGGGAAGACTACTTCCGAACCAGGACGCTGTTCGGATGAGCGGGCGGGCAGCGCCTAGCCTGGGGCGCATGACCGCAGAACCGGCTGCCCCCGACGAGCTGGACTACCTGACGTTCGTGGACTACGCGATCGCGCGGACGACCGCCGAGCTACCGGCGGTCGACGCCACCGCGATGCGCCTCGGTCTGACGCTGCACCGCCTGACCAGCGCACTCGTGTACGACTGGGAGTCGACCGTGCACCGGCCGCGCGGGTGGAGCTGGGGCGGGTTCCGGGTCCTGTTCGCACTGTGGCTGGCAGGCCCGATGGAGGCGAAGCGGGTCGCACAGCTGTCCGGGATGAGCCGCGCGGCGGTGTCCGCGCTGGTCAACACGCTGGAGCGAGACGGGCTCGTGTCCCGCACACAGGCCGAGCACGATCGGCGCGCGGTGCTGCTGAACCTCACCGAGGCCGGCCACGAGGCGATCACCAGTGCGTACGAGGCCCACAACGCCCGCGAACAGGCGTGGGCCAACGCGCTGACCAAGCCGGAGCAGACCATCCTGATCGGCCTGCTGGAGAAGCTGACGACGAGCCCCGCGGCGATGGACGCCAAGCGCCGGTTCTAGGAACTGGCCCCTTGGCGCCCGTGGCGCAGGTCACTGCGATAGCTCGCCCGCTTTGTCAAAGCTTTGATCGATTCAGGCGGCCGGGAGGACCGCTTCGATGGCCTCGACGACCTCCGGGGCCTCCGGGTCGGTCCGCGGCCGGAAGCGCGCCACGACCTTGCCGTCCGGGTCCACCAGGAACTTCTCGAAGTTCCACTGCACGTCCCCGCTCACGCCGTCGGCGTCCGGCGTCTCCACCAGCTCGGCGTACACCGGGTGCCTGCCGGGGCCGTTGACCTCGATCTTTTCGAACATGGGGAACGTGACGCCGTAGGTCGCCGAGCAGAACGTGGCGATCTCCTCGGCGCTGCCCGGCTCCTGGCCCGCGAACTGGTTGCACGGGAACCCGACGACGGAGAAACCCTTGTCCCCGTAGCGTTCCTGCAGCCGCTCCAGCGCGGCGTACTGCGGCGTCAGGCCGCACTTGGACGCGACGTTCACGACGAGCAGGACCTTGCGGCCCAGCCCGCCCAGCGTCGCAGTCTCACCGGCGAGCGTGCGCAGCTCGATATCAGCCAGGGCCATGACGATCCTCCGCGGTGGTCGGCAGCTACCACCTGTGGCAACGCCGACCCGGCCGCGCCGTTCCCCATCCGGCCGCGACCGTGACGAGCGTTACACCCGATCAGCCGAGCCGTTGCGCCGGAACCGGCGCGAGCCCCTCCGCCGGCTTCAGCCCGAGCGCGTCCAGCAGCAACGCGCAGTCCTCGGCGTTGTCCGCCGCGGACGCGACCGCGCGCACCGCGCGCCGGCGCTGCGCCGCGATCATCTCGGTGTCCTCGGCCGACGTGACCGGGCCGTTGAAGTCGGCGACCTCCTGCAGGTGCTCTCGCATGTCCATCCCCTGTCCGCACGTGATCCGTGTAGGGCGGCGGCGCCCCGGGTAGTCAAGAGACCGGAGAAAGGAGCGGTTGATGAACTACTCCCCGGACCCGGTGCGTGCCGAGGGCCCGGCCGCCGTTACCGAAGGTACCCTGGACGGGCCGACCGTGCTGGTGCTCGATCCGACCGGCCTGGCCAAGCACGAGGGACTGCCGGCGACCTGGCGGGACAAGACGGGCCAGTGGCAGGTCGTGTGGTGCCGCCTGCCCTCCGACGGCGGGCTGACCCAGGCGGACGACCTCCTGTGCGATCCGCCCGCCGAAGCGGTGCACGTGGTCGCGAGCGGGCCGTTCGCCGACGGGGCGCTGCGGCTGGCGGAGAAGCACACCGGCGTGCTGCGCTCGCTCCTGCTGATCGACCCGGCCGCGGACCAGTTCGTGCCGCTGGGCGACGGCGAGATCGCCGACCGGCACTGGGAGGACGACCACCGGGAGCGGATCGACGCGCTCGCGAAGTCCGGTGTGCCGGTGCGGGTCGTCGCGCACAGCACCGGCGGCGCCGCGGACCGGATCCCCGCGCCGCTGCCGCTGGGCCACCCGGACGTGGTCGCGGGTGTCGAGCGCGCGATCGCCGAACTCGAGAACACCCACTGACACGAGGAGGGAATCCGCGTGACCGAGCCCGACGAGGAGTCCGTGCGCGAGGCGCTGGAACGGGAATCGCCGCTGCCGCCCGACCCCGAAGCGCCGGAGGCCGACGCGCTGGCGCAACGGCAGAACGTGCACGCTCCGCGGCAGACCGGCCTGGAGCCGGGGCTCCCGCCCGAGGCGGACCCCGGCGACGTCGCCGAGCAGCAGCAGGAAGTGGAGTTCGAGACGGACGAGGAGGCGCTGCGTGGCTGACCCCGCCCGCATCGTGATCATCGGCGGGGGCTACGTCGGCGCCACCACGGCCCGGCAGCTGCGCAAGCGGCTCACCGCCGAGGAAGCCCAGCTGGCCGTGGTCGACCCGCGGTCCTACATGACCTACCAGCCGTTCCTCGCCGAGGCCGCGGCCGGGTCCGTCGAGCCGCGGCACGTGGTCGTGCCGCTGCGCGAGGTGCTGCCCGGCTGCAAGGTGATGGCCGCCGAGGCGACCGGCGTGGACACCACGTCCAAGTCGGTCACCCTGCGCGTCGCCGCCGGGCACGTCGAGCAGCTCGGCTACGACATCCTCGTGGTGGCGCCCGGCTCGGTGTCCAAGACGCTGCCGATTCCCGGCCTGGCCGAGCACGGCATCGGCTTCAAGACCCTGGAGGAGGCCGTCTACCTGCGCAACCACGTGCTGTCCCGGCTCGACCTGGCGGCCAGCACGATGGACCGCGAGCTGCGGCGCAAGCTGCTGACGTTCGTGTTCGTCGGCGGCGGCTACGCGGGCATCGAGGCGATGGCGGAGCTGGAGGACATGACCCGCCACGCGCTGAAGGACTACGGCATCGACCGCTCCGAGCTGCGGTGGGTGCTGGTCGAGGCGGCCGACCGGATCATGCCGGAGGTCAGCTCGTCGCTGGCGAGCTACACCCTCGACGTGCTGACCAAGCGCGGCTTCGAGGTGCACCTGGGCACGACGCTCAAGTCGTGCGAGGACTGCCACGTCGTGCTGGGCGACGACACCGAGTTCGACGCCGACACGATCGTCTGGACTGCGGGCGTCAAGCCGAGCCCCATGCTCGCCGACACCGACCTGCCGCTGAACCCGCGCGGCCGGGTGTGCTGCGCGACGACGCTGGAGGTGGACGGCGCGCCGGGCGTGTTCTCGGCCGGTGACGCCGCCGCGGTGCCGGACGTGACCAGCAAGGAACCGGGCGCGGTGTGCGCGCCGTCGGCGCAGCACGCCTCGCGGCAGGCGGTCGTGCTGGCGAAGAACATCGTCGCGACGCTGCGCGGCGGGCCGCTGGAGGGCTACCGGCACTCCTACGCCGGGTCGGTCGCGAGCCTCGGCCTGTACCAGGGGGTCGCGCAGATCTACGGCGTGAAGCTGCGCGGCTGGCCGGCGTGGGCGCTGCACCGCGCGTACCACCTGATGACGATGCCGACCGCGCACCGCAAGACGCGGATCGCCGCGGACTGGCTGATCTCGCTGCCGTTCCGGCGCCAGGTCGTCGCGACCGGCGAGCAGCACCACCCGCGGGAGCAGTTCGTGCGGGCCAGCCAGAAGTAGCTGTGGGATTCCCGGTCGCCCGCAAGCTGATCGACAGCCACCTGGTGTCGGGTGCGCCGGTGCCGGGTCGCGAGATCGGCCTGCGGGTCGACCAGACCCTCACCCAGGACGCCACCGGCACGCTGGTGATGCCGGAACTGGAGGCGCTGGGGCTGGACCGCGCGCGCACCGGGGTGAGCATCCGGTACGTCGACCACAACCTGCTGCAGGCGGACGAGAAGAATCGCACCCGACGCACATGGCGCGCTTCGGGGTGCCGGGGCAGACGATGGTCGGGTCCGACTCGCACACGTGCGCCGCGGGGTCGCCCGGCATGCTCGCGATCGGTCGGCGGGCTGGAGGTCGCGATGGCGATCGCCGGGGAGCCGCTGTACCTGCGGATGCCGGAGATCTGGGGCGTGCGCCTGACCAGCGCGCTGCCGGAGTGGGTGTCGGCCAAGGACGTGACCCTGGAGATGCTGCGCCGGCACGGCGTCAAGGGGGGCTGAACCGGATCGTGGAGTACCACGGTCCGGGGCTGGCATCGCTGGCGGTGATGGACCGGCACGTGATCGCGAACATGGGCGCGGAACTCGGCGCCACGACGACGGTCTTCCCGACGGACGAGGCGGTGCTTGAGTTTTTGCGGGCGCAGGACCGGGCTTCGGATTTCAAGGAGCTCGTCGCCGATCCGGACTCGGTGTACGACGTGGCGGAGGAGATCGATCTGTCCGCGCTGGAGCCGCTGATCGCGTGCCCGTCGACGCCGGACAACGTGGTGCCGGTGCGGGAGGTGGCGGGCACCGAGGTGCGGCAGGTGGTGATCGGCTCGTCGGCCAACCCGGGTTTGCGGGACTTCGCGGTGGCGGCGGCGATGGTGCGCGGGCGGCAGACGCACGACGCGGTGAGCTTCGACGTGAACCCGACGTCGCGGGAGATCCTCGCGGACCTGACCAAGATGGGCGCGACGCTCGACCTGGTGTCCGCGGGCGCGCGGCTGCACCAGGCGGGGTGCCTGGGGTGCATCGGGATGGGGCAGGCGCCGGCGGCCGGGCACAATTCGCTGCGCACGTTCCCGCGGAACTTCCCCGGCCGGTCCGGCACCAGGGAGGACAGGGTGTGGCTGTGCTCGCCGGCGACCGCGACGGCGGCCGCGCTGACCGGGGTGATCACCGATCCGCGTGAGCTGAGCATGGGTTACCCGTCGGTGGCGCTGCCCGGGCGGGCCACGGTCAACACGGCCATGCTGGTGCCGCCGCTGCCGCCGGAGCGGGCCGCGCGCGAGGAGTTGGTCAAGGGACCGAACATCTCGTCGCTGCCGGACTTCCCGCCCCTGCCGGACGACATCTAGGCCGTCGTGTTGCTGAAGGTGGGCGACAACATCTCGACCGACGAGATCTCCCGGCCGGCGCGGCGGCCCTGCCGTTCCGTTCGAACATCCCGAGCTGGCGGACTTCACGTTCACCCGGGTCGACGAGACGTACCCGTCGCGGGCGCGCGAGACCGAGGTCGGGCACTTCGTCGTCGGCGGGGACAACTACGGGCAGGGCTCGTCGCGGGAGCACGCCGCCATCACGCCGCTGCACCTCGGTCTGCACGCGGTGATCGCGAAGTCGTTCGCGCGGATCCACTGGCAGAACCTCGCCAACTTCGGGATCCTCGCGCTGGAGTTCACCGATCCGGCGGACTACGACCGCGTCGAGCAGGGACACGTGCTGGCGCTGCGGGAGTTGCGCTCGCAGTTGGCCGAGGGCGAGGAGCTCACCGCGACCGACAGGACCGCGGGAGTGGACATCGCGCTGCGGCACCGGCTCTCCCCGAGGCAGGTGGAAGCCGTCCTGGAGGGCGGCCGAATCCCCTCCTCGCGCGACGCTGACCCCGCGGGCCGCTCAGCCGCCGACGCCGGGCGAGATTCCCTCCCACACGCTGGATCCCGTCCACACGCAGGCCGCCGAGCCACCAAGCAGTCGCGGGAATCCCCTCCCGCGACACGCACCAAGCCGCGCGAGACGACATCGCCCCCCCCCCCCCCCCCCCCCCCCCCCCCCCCCCCGCAGGCCACCCAACCCCCAAGCGCCGCAAGAGATCCATTCGCGCCGCGGACACCCGGCCCAGCTCTGGGGCGCCCAGGGATCGAGCAGCCGCGCCGATCCCCTCCCGCGACGGTGCACACCACCCACCCGCAGGGCGCCCAGCCGTGAGGCCCCGCGTGCGTCCCGCGATGCCGGTCTCGCGGCTTGGCGCCGCGCGGCGGCTACCGCCGCAGCCCAGAACCGCGACTCCTTCGCGCGTCCAAGCTTTCTCAGTTGTCAGGATCCAGGTTCCGTACCTCCCTTGTGGACAGCCGGCTCATCGCAGCCAGGAACGCGGCGTCGGCGCCAGGCGGAGCCGCTGGGGTGGCCGCACTCCGGCCGGGAGCAGCCCGGCCGGGGCCGGGGATCTGCTCAGCCAGACGAAAACCTGCTCGCCCTCACGGACCGGCAGGCGGGGATAGTCGTTGCGGTGCCCCGAACTCCGGAAGGACGCCAGCGGTGGCGCACCCGCTTCGGCGAGCGCGGGCAGCAGGTCGCGGCGGAAAAACTCGGGGAACGCATCCGGATCCTCCGGGTGGCAGATCACGATCTCGAGCCCCGCCGCACCGTCCCCACCCGCGAGGGCCGGGGGCGAGGCGCGAGCCGCGTCGAGGTCGCCGGTCACCGCGGTCAGCAGCAGCACATCGTCCGAATCCACCATCGTCGCATTGGCGGCCTCCCGGTGCTCCAGCCACGCGGGATGTCGCTCGTAGAAGGCGGCCAGCGACCCGGCTCTCCGGGATGCGTCCGGGAATCCCCGGATCCACACGAAACGGTCCTGATCGTCCAGGTCGCGGAACTGGCCGTACACCCGCATGCCCGCCTCGGCCTGCGACTCCACGAACTCGTTGTCGAACAACGCGACCAGCTCGTCGCGCCGTCCCGGGTGCAGCGTGTACTGCCGGAGCTCGAACAGCTCGGTCATCTGGTCCCCCTCGTCGTGATCCATCCAGCACGCCGAGGCTAACGAGCACCACCGACAATTCCGGGCCGCTCAGGTTGCTCCCCGTTCTGGGCGGTGTCAGCGGCGTCGCCGGTCGTGTTCTACTTCGGGGACATCCCGTTCGGGCCGGGAGTGCACGTGCACCCGCGGCGAGGAGAGGAGCCTGATGGATCTGGTCGCCCTGCGCCGGGACGTGCACGCGCACCCCGAACCCGCCTTCTGCGAGGTGCGGACGGCGGCGACGGTCCTCGCGCACCTGCGGGAACTCCCGGTGGAGGTGCGCACCGGCGTCGCCGCGATGCGCCGCGAGGGCGTGCCCGCCTACCCGGACGAGGCCACGCTCCGGGACTTCGCCGACCGGGCCGTCGCGACGGGCGCGGACGCCGCGGACGTGCGGCGGTTCGCCACCGAGGGCACGGCGATCGTCGCCGACCTCGCCGGCCGCCGCCCCGGCCCGGTCTGGGCGCTGCGGTTCGACATGGACGCGCTGCCGGTCACCGAGGCCGACGACCCCGCGCACACTCCCGCGGCCGACGGGTTCCGCTCGCGCTACGAGGGGTTCATGCACGCCTGCGGGCACGACGGGCACGTGGCGATCGGGCTGGCGCTGGCGCGCCGGCTGGCCGACCGCGACTTTCCCGGCACGGTGCGGTTCCTGTTCCAGCCCGCCGAGGAGGGCGGCCGGGGAGCCCGCGCGATGCTCGCCGCGGACGCCGTCGCCGGTGTCGACCGCTTCCTGGCCGTGCACCTGGGCCTCGACCTGCCCGCGACGACCGTCGCGGCCGGGATCACCGGCATCTTCGCGACGACGAAGATGCGCGCGCGGTTCACCGGGGTCGCCTCGCACGCGGCGGCGGCACCCGAGGACGGCCGCAACGCGCTGCTCGCCGCCGCGACGGCCGTGCTCGGCATCCATGGCCTGCCCCGGTTCTCCGCCGCCGACACGCGCGTCAACGTCGGCACCCTGCACGCCGGGGGCAACGTCAACATCGTGCCCGCGGCGGCCGAGCTGACCTGCGAGGCGCGATCGAAGGACGGCGCGGTGAACGCGGACCTCACCGAGCGGATCAAGCAGGTCCTGTGCGGCGCCGCGCAGGCGCAGGGCGTGGCGGTGGAGATCGAGGAGACCGGCGGCTCCACGTCGCTGGACTGCGACGACGAACTGCTGGACGCGGTGCTCGCGGCGGCCTCCGCGACCGGTCACGGCGAGCGGGCGCTGCGGACGCACGAAATGGGCGGCAGCGACGACGCCAGCCTCTTCGCCGAGGCCGTGCAGCGCGCGGGCGGTCTCGCCACCTACACGGTGATCGGCGGCGGCAACCCCGCGCCGCACCACAACCCGTACTTCGACGTGGACGAGGCGGCGTTGCCCGTCGCGGTCGGCATGCTGGAAGCTCTTGTGCGCCAGACCACACGTACGGATGACAATACGTAGCCGACTCGGTGGTTCGGCTGATGTGTGCTCGTCTCGCCGAGGGGCACCCTTTGTGGTATGACCGCGCAAGACATGCAAGCTCTGGCCGACACGGCCGCCGGGCTCATCCTGTTCCACAACGGCTTGTGGGGAGCGCCCACGTGCTACATGTGGGCCGGCCCCGACGGCTCCGCGGCAGGCCGCGTCCCGCCGTGGGAGTGCGAAGCGCTCGACCGGCTCCGCTGGCGCAAGCTGATCTCCGCACCATCCGGCGCGGGAGTCGAGGACGTGCCCGTCGTGCCCACCGAGGCCGGGCTCGCTGCGCTGCGGGCGCAGCGGGCGCACGCCGCCTGAAGACCGCGGTCAGCGCACCAGCGCGCTGAAGTCCGCCGTGAACCGGGCCAGCAGCTTCGCGAGCGCCGCCCGGTCGTCCGGATCCCACCCGGCCGTCACCTCGGCCACCACCCTGGCTTACATAGGAGTTGTCGTGGATCCGCTCGACAAGCCGATCGGTTTCTGGCTCAAGCACCTGCACAACCTGCTGGAGGACGGCCTCACGCGCGTGCTCGCCGACCGCGGCCTGACGCGGCGGCACTGGCAGGCGCTCAACACCTCGCGCCACGGCGCGGACACGCTCAAGGTGTTCGACGGCGCCGCCGAGGCACGCGCCGATCTGGTCGCCCGCGGCTGGATCACCGCGGACGGCACCCTCACCGACGAGGGCCGCACAGCGCGCACGGAGATCGCCGAGCGGGTGCGGCGCTTCCGCGACCTGTCCGTCGCCGGACTGACGAATGACCAGTACGCCGACAGCGTCCGGGCACTCGCGACGATGGCAGGCAACCTGGAGACCGCGCGCTAGCTCTCCAGCTCCGCGTGCACCTCCCGCAGCAAGGCCGCCGCCGCGGGGGACAGCGGCCGCGCCGTCGAGTGGATCAGCGACACCGGCCAGCGCAGCGGGTCGGCCAGTGGCACCGGCACCACGCCCGGCATGTCCCCCGCCGCGCCCGAGGGCAGGAAACCGATCCCGAGCCCTTGGCAGATCAGGGCCCGCGCGTTGCCGTAGTCCGACACCTCCAGCGGCACCTGCCTGCTCAGCCCGGCCCCGGCGAAGGCGCGGTCCACGAGCGTCCGGTTCCCCCACCCCACCGGGAAGTCCACGAAGGACTCCTCCGCCAGGTCGGCGAGCGTCACCCCGCTCCGGCTCGCCAGCGGGTGGTCCGGCGCGACCAGGAGGCTCAGGTCCTCCTCCGTGACGATCTCGTGCGCCAGCCCGGCAGGTACCTTGCCGGCCAGGGACGCCAGGGCGAGGTCCATCCGCCCGTCGAGCACCGCCCGCACGTCTCCCGCCGAGCCCGACGGCGAGTACTGCATCCGCACGGCCGCGTGCGGATGCCGTCGCGAGAACCGGCCGAGCAGCCGCGGCACGTTGACTCGCCCGGTCGACAGGAGGGCGCCCATCGTGACCGCACCGCGGACCTCCCCGCTGGCTCCCGCCGCGGCCTGCGCCGCCGCGCGCGCCGCGGCCAGTGCGGTCCGCGCCTCGGGCAGCATCGCGGCGCCGGCCGCGGTCAGCGCGACCCGGCGGCTGTCCCGGTCGAACAGCTCGGCCCCGACCTCCCGTTCCAGCGCCCGGATCGCCGTCGACACCGCCGACTGCACGACCCGCAACCGCTGGGACGCGCGCGTGAAACTCAGTTCCTCGGCGACCGCCACGAAATACGACAGCTGACGCAGTTCCACGCCACCCATCTAACACCGCGATAGCTGCCAGCGAAAACATTCGTTGGACGAGATGAGCGTACGGGCGCACTCTGGGGTCGTGATCATCGAGACCCATCCCCCGCACACCACGTCCCGCCAGCACGGCGCCGGAGCGGGCGCCGGGTTCAAGGCCAGCGTCGGGATCGTGCTCGGCCTGGCCCCGGCGGAAAGCCGTGGCGAGGCGCTGTCCGGGCTGTTCCTGGCCGCCTACGCCGGGCTGCGCTGCCGGTGCTCGCGCTCGGGGTGGCCCCCCAGGTGGTGGACGTGCGGATCGCGCTGGCCGGGTTCACCGTGGCCCTGCTGGCGATCCTGGCGGCCGTGGTGCGGCGGCTGTTCCGGGCGAGCTGAGCGCCTGCACGTCCGCATAGGACGGGACAGGCGGGATGGCGCCGCCCGCCGCGACCGCGCCGACCGTGCGGACCACGGCCTCCAGCGCGGCCCGGAACAGCAGCGAGCCGCAGCTGACGCGCCGGACGCCGAGTTCGGCGAGCCGCCGCAGGGGCGGGCCCGCCAGGACGTTCACACCGACGTCGACCGCCGCGACCACCGCGGCGATCGTCGTCTCGTCCGTCAGTCCGGGCACGAACACCCCGTCGGCCCCGGCGTCCCGGTAGGCGCGGACACGGGCCACGGGGTCGTCGCCGGTGCCGAGCCAGTGCGTGTCGGTGCGGGCGTTGACGAACAGGCCGGGCGCGGCGTCCTTGAGCGCGGTGATCAGCCGCTGCTGGTGCGCGGGTTCGGCGAGGCGCCCGCCGTCGCGGCCGTCCTCGATGTTCACCCCGGCCACGCCGAGTTCGGCGAGTTCCGCGCCAAGGGCGGCGACCTCGCCGGGGTCGTCCGAGAAGCCGCCCTCGATGTCGACGGTGACGTAGCAGGGCAGCCGGGTCAGCCTGCGGGCGAGGGCGACGGTCTCGTCCCGGGTCGCGCCGGCGCCGTCGGGCAGGCCGGCCGCGGCGGCGACTCCCAGGCTGGTGGTGCCGATGGCCGGGAAGCCTTCGGCGACGAGGACGGCCGCGGAGGCGTAGTCCCAGGCGTTGGGCAGCAGCAGGGGTTTCCCGGTCCGGTGCAGCGCGGCGAAGCTCATGCCGGAACGCTAGCGCCGGGAATTGTCGGTGGTGGCCGATACGATGCGTTCCGTGAGCAACCCGCACCTGGAACCGGACCCGGTCTTCGCGGGCGCGCCCCTGGCCCGGGCCCGGCGCGCCGCGCTCGTCGTGCACGGGCGGGGTCAGACGCCGGACTACATGCTCGCGATCCTCGACCGGGTCGCGGTGCCGGACATCGCGTACGTGCTGCCAGGGGCGGCGGGGCAGACGTGGTACCCGGCGGGGTTCATGCAGCCGCTCGCGGCGAACCAGCCGTGGGCGGACCACGCGCTGGACGCGATGGCGGCGTTCCTGGCGCGCATCGCCGAGGCCGGGATCGGGGCGGAGAACGTGTTCCTGGTCGGGTTCTCGCAGGGGGCGTGCCTGTTGTCGGAACTGCTGGTGCGCTCGCCGCGCCGGTACGCCGGGGCGGCGCTGCTGACCGGCGGGTACCTGGGGCCGGAGGAGCGCGCGCCGTCGGGGTCGCTGGCGGGCACGCCGGTGTTCGCGGGCACGAGCCGCTACGACGAGTGGGTGCCGCTCGAGCGAGCGGAGGCCACAGCGAGGCTGCTGGAGCGGATGGGAGCCGCGGTGACGCTGCGCGTGTACGAGGACCGCGAGCACCTGGTGAACGACGACGAGATCGCGGAGGTGCGCAAGCTGCTGACGAGCTGAGGTCGTCTGCCACGGGGATCGGTCATTTGCGGCCAGGTGGGCGGCACCCACGGGACGATCGCGGTTCCTGGCCACGATCGGTCCATCGGGTGGCGACGACTCCCCGGGCGAGCGGCCGTTGGGGAACACCCGCATCTGCCGGGGAACCACACACCCGGCCGATACCCCGCGCCGCCGCCTGCACCAGCGGCGCCAGCGCGGCCGGCTGCGCACCATCGGCATGCACCACCAGCGACACCGCCGCGATCACCGCGCCCGAACCATCCCACACGCGCACAGCGATACCTCCCTGGGCAACACAAGCGCGGCGATAGCTCACCGGGCAATCGGCTCCCGCGGAAACACCCGCGCCCCACCAGGAGAACCACACGCCCGACCGATACCCCGCGCCGCCGCCTGCACCAGCGGCGCCAGCGCGGCCGGCTGCGCACCATCGGCATGCACCACCAGCGACACCGCCGCGATCACCGCGCCCGAACCGTCCCGCACGGGCGCCGCCACCGAGACCGCGTCCGTGGTGACCTGTCCGTCGCTGACGGCGTAGCCGTTGCGGCGCACCGCGGCGAGCATCTCGCGCAGCCGGGCCGGGCTCGTCACCGTCTTCGGCGTGTAGGCCTGCAACGGCGCGGCCAGCACCTCCTCCTGCACCTCCGCCGGCGCGTGCGCGAGCAGCGCCAGCCCGACGCCCGTCGCGTGCAGGGCGAACCGGCCGCCCACCCGCGTCCACACCGGAACCGCCTTGCGGCCGGAAATCCGTTCCACGAACACGAGTTCCAGACCCTCCCGCACGGCGAGCTGCACGTTCTCGTGGGTGACCTCGTACAGGTCCTCCAGGAACGGCATCGCCGCCTCGCGCAGAGCCAAGCCGCGCGGCGCCAGCGAAGCGACCTCCCACAACCGCAATCCGACGCGATACCGGCCGTCCGCGCCGCGCTCCAGCGCGCCCCACGCGACCAGTTCCGCGACCCGCCGGTGCGCGGTCGCCAGCGACAGCCCTGCCCGGCGCGCCAGCTCGGACAGGGTCAGCTCGGGGCATTCCGGGGTGAACGCGCCGAGCAGCGCGAGCACCTTGCCGGTCACGGTCCGGACTTCGCCGTCCATCCGATCATCCTGCCCCGCGCCGGCCTACAGGTCCAGCACGAGCCGCGGCCCGCACGAGCGCGACACGCAGATCATCATCGTGTCGTTCGCCGCGCGCTCCTCGTCGGTGAGCAGCGAGTCGCGGTGGTCCGGCACCCCGTCGAGCACCGGCGTCTCGCACGTCCCGCAGGTGCCCTCCTGGCACGACGACAGCACGCTCACCCCGGCTTCCTCGACCGCGGCCAGGATCGACTTGTCGGGGGGCACGGTCACGGTCCGGCCGGACGCGGCGAGCTCCACCTCGAACGTCGTCCGCTCCCCCGCGTCCGCGCCTGCCTTGGGCGAGAACCGTTCCACGTGCAGCGAGCCCGGCGGCCACACGGCGCAGCGCTGCTCGACCGCCGCCAGCAACGGCTCCGGCCCGCAGCAGTACACCGCCACGCCGTCGCGCGGTGCGCCCAGCAACTCGCCCAGGTCCAGCAGCCCGGTCTCGTCCTGCGGCCGGATATCGACGCGGTCGCCGTAGCGCGCCACCAGCTCCTCGCGGAACGCCATCGACGCCCGCGACCGCCCGCCGTACACCAGCCGCCAGTCGGCGCCGGACGCCTCGGCCCGCACGATCATCGGCACGATGGGCGTGATCCCGATCCCGCCCGCGACGAACAGGTACCGCGGCGAGTCCACGAGCCGGAAGTGGTTGCGCGGCCCGCGGACCCGCACGGTGTCCCCTGTGGACAGACGGTCGTGCACCCAGGCCGATCCGCCGCGCCCGTCCGGCTCGCGCAGCACCGCGACCTGCAGCACGCCGCGGTCCGCGGGATCCCCGCACAACGAGTACTGCCGCACCATCCCCTCGCCGAGCACGAGGTCCAGGTGCGCCCCCGGCTCCCACTCCGGCAGCGGGTCGCCCGCGGGGTGCCGCAGGGTCAGCCGCACCACGCCCGCGGCGAGTTCTTCCTTGCGCTCCAGGAGAACGTCGAGTTCCACTTCGGTCAGCACCGCCGTCATCGCGCGCTCCCCGCTCCGGCGAGCACCGGGTCACCGGCGGGCGCCGGGTCGTCGTGGCCGTCGGGATGGGCCAGCAGCCACTCCCACAGCTCGACCGGATCCTCCGACTCGTGCTCAGCGCCGCAGTGGCAGACGCCGACGAGGACGTCGGCGCCCAGTTTCCAGTGGATGCGGTACACGGTGTCGCCGTGCAGCATCGCGGTCCGTTCGGTCATCGCGTGGCGGCCTTCTCCGGTTCGCCGGCCATCTTCTTCAGGATGCGCCGCGCTGCCAGGCCGCCGGTGTCGATGTTGACCGACAGCTCCTGGTAGCCCTGCGGCTCGGCCTGGATGACCCGCTCCAGGATGTCGAGCGCCTCCACGTCCTGCAGCACCACGGTGCGGTTGCTCTGCGCGAGGAAGTCGGACACCTCCTGGTCGCCGAGCGCGAAGTCCCGTGCCACGGCCCAGAAGTCGTGGGTCGAGTGCTCGGTCTCGGGGGTGATCGCGTAGACGACCTCGACGTGGAACCCGTCCGGATCGGTGCCGTCGGCGTTGGGCAGCACGCCGACCGGCGCGATGCGGCTGTGCAGCAGGTACAGGCACGGCGGGTGGTACTCGATGTCCTGCCAGCGCGTGATGCGGCCCTGGATGCCGGTCGACTTCGCGTAGAACGGCGGGCAGGCGGCGTCGTCCATGTGGCGGCTGACGTAGATGATCCGCCGGTCCTCGTCGACCTCGGTGGTGATCGGGGTGTTGGCGACCTCCGGCGTGCCGATGTAGCCGCCGTGCAGGTAGGTCTCGTGGGACAGGTCCATCAGGTTGTCCACGAGCAGGTCGTAGCGTGCGGCCAGCGGTTCCATGCCGCACACGGTGGTGTAGGCGGGGTCGGCGAGCCACGGCGCGCGCGGGATGAGCGTGGTGTCGGCGCGGGCGGGGTCGCCGATCCACACCCACACGAACGAGTCCTGCTCGACGACCGGGTAGGACGGCACCCGCGCGGTACGCGGGATCCGCGACTGGCCGGGCACGAACACGCAGCTGCCGGAGGGTTCGTAGGTGAAGCCGTGGTAGCCGCAGACGATGCGGTCACCGTCCAGGCGGCTTTCCGACAGCGGGTAGCGGCGGTGCACGCAGCGGTCGGCCAGCGCGACGACTTCCCCGGCTTCGGTACGGTAGAAGACGATGGGCTCGCCCAGGATCGTCCTCGCCAGCAGGTCCCGTCCGACCTCGCTCCCGTAGGCGGCGACGTACCACTGGTCGCGCACGAACGCAGTCATCTGCAGCTCCTTCGGTGTAGATGCGACGACCACACTTTCGCTGCCGGACGCGGGCCGGGACCAGCCGTGTTTTCAGCAGGTGAAAGCTCACCGGCGGAGCGGATTCGACGAGTTCGCGGCCGAGCCGGGTCTCGAAGCACCACCTGGAGGAGGTCCGCTGCCCCGGATCGCGCCCCTGACCCCGCCCTATCCGCCTGCCATCGAGGACGCCCTGCGGCGCTGGATGGCGCCGCACGTCGCGCACGATCCGCTGGTGCTCTTCCGCGTGCTGCACCGGCACCCGGAGCTCGCGTCGCGGATGGGGGCGCTCGGCGCCGGCCTGCCCGCCCACGGAGAACTCCCCGTCGCCGACCGCGAGCTGGTCATCGCCCGAACCTGCGCGCGCTCCGGGTGCGAGTACGAATGGGGCGTGCACGCGGTGGTGTTTCCCGAGCACACGGCGGACGAGCTGGCCGCGCACCTGCCCGCCCCCCAGCTGCTGGAGTTCCTGGTGCCGGCCGGCTGGTACCGGACGATCACCGGGCTCGCCAACGCCCTCGCCCTGCCACCCGAACCCTGGGCGGCGCGCTTCGGGGACAATGCTGATCATGCTGGATGAGGAGAGCTTCCTGTTCTTCACCGATCGCGCGCTCGACGGGATGACGGCGATCCTCGCCGGCCTGGGTGACGAGCTGGCCAGCACCCGGCTGCCGGGCGCGAACACGCCCTACGCCATCGTGAACCACTGCCTCGGTGTGATCGCGGCCTGGGCCGGGCAGGTCGTCGCGGGCCGCACCGTGCACCGCGACCGTGAGGCCGAGTTCACGGCTGCCGGGCCGATCGCACCGCTGCTCGACCGCGTCGCGCGGGCGCGGGAGCGACTGCGTGAGGATGTCGCGGCCGCCGATTTCGACGCCCCGCAGCGCGGCGAGGTGCCGGACAAGTACGCGACCACGCCGGCCGGACGGCGACAGGGCGCCGCACTCGTGCACGTCTACGAGGAACTGGCCCAGCATCACGGTCAGCTCGAGCTGACCCGCGACATCCTGCTGGCCTCCGTCAGGTCCTGAGCAGCCGCCGCAGGATCTTGCCCGTCGGGGACTTCGGGATCTGCTCCACGAACTCGACCTCGCGCACCTTCTTGTACGGCGCGACGCGCTCGGCCACGAACGCCATCAGTTCGTCCGCTTCGACGGCGCCCTCGGCGACCACGAACGCCTTCGGCGCCTCGCCGCCCTCGGTGTGCGGCACGCCGACCACCGCGGCGTCCAGCACGGCCGGGTGGGTCAGCAGCACGGCCTCCAGCTCGGCGGGCGCCACCTGGTAGCCCTTGTACTTGATCAGCTCCTTGAGCCGGTCGAC
Organism: Amycolatopsis methanolica 239; assembly: GCF_000739085.1. NCBI lineage: Bacteria > Bacillati > Actinomycetota > Actinomycetes > Pseudonocardiales > Pseudonocardiaceae > Amycolatopsis > Amycolatopsis methanolica. The sequence continues at coordinate 4,354,049 of NZ_CP009110.1, forward strand.
GACCCAGAACACGCCGTCGTCGTCGACGCGGACCAGGTCGCCGGTGTGCAGCCAGCCGCCGGTGATGGTCGCGGCGGTGGCGTCCGGGTCATCCAGGTAGCCGTCCATCACCTGCGGGCCGCGGATCAGCAGCTCGCCGGTCTCGCCGGGGGCGACGTCGGTGTCCGTGCCGGGGGCCACGATACGTGCCTCGGTGTTCGGCGACAGCCGTCCCACGCTGCCCGGCGGGGTCACCGCGAAGTCGTCGTCGAACACCTGGTGCGTGCCAGGGCTGGCCTCGGTCATGCCGTAGCCCTGCCGGATCAGGCAGCCCAGCCGCCGTTCCGCGCGCTCGGTCACCTCCACGTCCAGCGGCGCCGCCCCGCACAGCGCGAACCGCAGGCTGGACAGGTCGTGGTCCTCCACGTGCGGCGCGGTGGCCAGCGCCAGCACCATCGGCGGCGCGAAGTAGGCGCGCGTCACCCGGTGCGCGGCCAGCGTCCGCAGGTACTCGTCCAGCTCGAACCGCGGCAGCGTCACCACCTTCGCGCCGCCGAGCAGCCCGGAGTTGAGGATGATCGTGAAGCCGTAGATGTGGAAGAACGGCAGCACCGCGGCCTGCACGTCGTCCGGGCCGATCCGCCACCCGGCCCGCGTCTGCGCCAGGTTCGCCACGAGGTTGCGGTGCGTCAGCCGCACACCCTTCGGGATCCCGGTGGTGCCGCTGGAGAACGGCAGGACCGCGACCGTCGTGGCCGGGTCCAGGTCCAGCTCCGGCGCCGGCCCGTCGGTGAACAGCGACGTGAACGAGCGGGCACGCGGGTGCTCGCCCAGCACGAGCACCTCGCCGGCGACCTCCAGCGCCTTGTCCACGACGGGTTCCGCGGCGATCAGCAGCCGCGCCCCGGACAGCCGCAGCTGCTTGGAGATCTCCCCTGGCGTCAGCGCCGGGTTGACCGGGGTGACCGCGGCCCCGGCCGCGATCGCCGCGTGCAGGGCGACCACGAACGACGGCTGGTTGTGGCTCATCAGCGCGACGACGTCACCAGGCCCGACGCCGTGCGCCGCGAGGCCCGCAGCCCCGGCCGTGACCGCCGCGCGCAATTCGGCGTAGGTCAGGCTTTCGCCGGTGCGGCCGTCGACGAGCGCGGTCGCGTCGCCGAACCGGGCCGCGCCGCCGATCACGAACTCGGTGAGCGTGACGTCGGGGATCTCGACGTCCGGCAGCGGGCTGCGGTGGATCATCCCCGCTCCTGGGCCAGGCCGAGCACGCGGACGGCGTTGTCCTTGAGGATCTTCGGGCGCACGTGGTCCTTGATGTCCAGCCGCGCGAAGTCGGCCATCCACCGGTCCGGTGTGATCAGCGGGTAGTCCGAGCCGAACAGCACCTTGTCCTGCAGGAGGCTGTTGGCGTAGCGGACCAGCTGCGGCGGGAAGTACTTGGGCGACCAGCCGGAGAGGTCGATGTAGACGTTCGGCTTGTGCGTGGCGACGGCGAGCGCCTCGTCCTGCCACGGGAACGACGGGTGGGCCATGATGATCGTCAGATCCGGGAAGTCGATGGCCACGTCGTCGAGCAGCATCGGGTTGGACAGGCCGAGCCGGACTCCCCCGCCGCCGCGCATGTTCGCGCCGATACCGGTCTGGCCGGTGTGGAACAACGCGGGCAGGCCGTGCTCTTGCGCGATCTCCAGCAGCGGGTACGCGCTGCGGTCGTTCGGCGCGAAATCCTGCAGGCTCGGGTGGAACTTCAGGCCGCGCACGCCGTGGTCGGCGATGAGCCGCTCCAGCTGCCGGGCGCCCGCCCTGCCCTTGGCCGGGTCGATGCTGGCGAACGGGATGAGCACGTCGGGGTGCTTGGCCGCCGCCACCGCGATCTCCTCGTTGGACAGCGCGGGGTGCCCGGTGAACGCCTCGATGTCGACGGTGAACAGCACCGCCCCGATGCGGCGCTCGCGGTAGTAGGCCGCGATCTCGTCGATGGTCGGGCGCCGGGCGTCGGCACCGAAGTAGGCCGAGGACGCCTCGACGAAGTCGTCGGGCAGGGACAGGTGCCCGTGGTCGTCGGTCTCGACGTGGACGTGCACGTCGATCGCCTCGAGCTGGCTGGGATCCATGGTTATCAGGTGTACTGATATGTATCCGCCGCTGTCAACGCCGCTTCTGCTCGCCGGAAGTGTCCGCTTCATTGCACATTCTCCGGAAATGCGCCGCAGAATGCGATCCGGATCACCGCTCACACAGTGCGAGCTTGGTCATCCGATCCGGCGAAAATCAGTTAGCATAGGTCAACTAATTTTCGCTGGTTGGAGTGATGGAAGTGCAGCCTGCGCTCGGTCCCCGCTACAAGTGGATCGCGCTGTCCAACACGACACTGGGCATGCTCATGGCCACGATCAACTCCTCGATCGTGCTCATCGCGCTGCCGGACATCTTCCGCGGCATCGACATCAACCCGCTGGAGCCGTCGAACACCAGCTACCTGCTGTGGATGATGATGGGCTTCCTCGTCGTCACAGCGGTGCTGGTGGTCGGTTTCGGCCGGCTGGGCGACATGTACGGCCGCGTGCGCATGTACAACCTGGGTTTCGCGGTCTTCGCGGTGTCGTCGGTCTTCCTGGCGATCACGTGGATGAACGGCGGCGCGGCGGCGATCTGGATGATCGCCTGGCGCATCGTCCAGGGCATCGGCGGCGCGTTCCTGATGGCCAACTCCAGCGCGATCCTCACCGACGCCTTCCCCAAGCACCAGCGCGGCATGGCGCTGGGCATCAACGGCGTCGCCGCGATCGCCGGCTCCTTCCTCGGCCTGGTGATCGGCGGTCTGCTCGGCCCGGTCGAGTGGCGGCTGGTCTTCCTCGTATCCGTCCCGTTCGGCGTGTTCGGCACCATCTGGGCCTACCTCAAGCTCAAGGACACCAGCGAACGCCACCACGCGAAGATGGACTGGTGGGGCAACCTGACCTTCGCGGTCGGCCTCATCGCCGTGCTCGTCGGCATCACCTACGGCATCCAGCCCTACGGCGGGCACACCATGGGCTGGACCAGCCCGTTCGTGCTGTCCTGCCTCATCGGCGGTGCCGTCGTCCTGGTCCTGTTCTGCGTCATCGAGACCAGGGTCGCGAACCCGCTGTTCAACCTCGGGCTGTTCAAGATCCGCGCGTTCACCTTCGGCAACCTGGCGAACCTGCTCGCCTCGCTGGGCCGCGGCGGCCTGCAGTTCGTGCTGATCATCTGGCTGCAGGGCATCTGGCTGCCGCAGCACGGCTACAGCTTCGAGAAGACCCCGCTGTGGGCCGGGATCTACATGCTGCCGCTGACGATCGGTTTCCTCGTCTCCGCGCCGGTGTCGGGCATCATCTCCGACCGCATCGGCGGGCGGCTGCTGTCCACCGGCGGCATGCTGATCACGGCCGTCAGCTTCGTCCTGCTGGAAGTCCTGCCGGTCGACTTCAACTACTGGGCCTTCGCCGCGATCCTGCTCCTCAACGGGCTCGGCATGGGCCTGTTCACGTCGCCCAACCGGGCCGAGGTGATGAACAGCCTGCCGAACAACGCGCGCGGCGCGGGCGCCGGGATGACCGCGACCTTCCAGAACTCCGCGATGGTGTTGTCCATCGGCTTCTTCTTCAGCCTGATGATCGCCGGGCTCGCCGACCACCTGCCGTCGGCGATGGCGCAGGGCCTGACCGCGAACGGCGTGCCCGCCGCCGACGCGAACCAGATCGCGTCGCTGCCGCCGGTCGGCGTGCTGTTCGCCGCGTTCCTCGGCTACAACCCGATCGAACAGCTCCTCGGCGGCGTCCTGCACACCCTGCCGCCGGACCAGGCCGCCTACCTGACCGGCCGCAGCTTCTTCCCGCAGCTGATCTCCGGGCCGTTCGCCGACGGCCTGACCGCCGCGTTCTGGTTCGCGATCATCGCCTCCGTGGTCGCCGCGCTCGCGTCCTGGTTCACCGGCCACGCTCGCAAGCCCGCGCCGGGGCAGCCGCACGAGACCGTGGGCTCCGAACTCGCCGCCGCGGTGGGCGACCTGGTCGACGTGAGCGAGCACGACACCGTCGCCACCGCGCCCGGCCGGATCGCCGGCCGCCTGCGCACCTCGGGCGGCAACGCGCTCGCCGGCGGCGTGGTGACGGTGACCGGCGCGGACGGCAGGCAGGCCGGCCGCACCCGGGCCGGCGCGGACGGCGGTTACGCGGTCTCCGGCCTGCGCCCCGGCACCTACACGCTGATCGTCACCGCGCCCGGGTTCCAGCCGGAGGCCGCCGCGGTCACCCTCAACGGGTCCGGGGCCGTGCGCGACTTCGTCGTGTCGGGCTGCGGGATCGTGACCGGGATAGTGCGCCGCGCCCCCGGCGGCGCCGGAGCCGGCGACACGGCGGTGGTCGCCACCGACGGCGGCGGCCAGGTGGTCGGGCAGACGCGCACCCTCGACGACGGCACGTTCCAGCTGACCGGCCTGCCCGCCGGGGAGATCACGGTGACCGCGCACCTGGACGGCCACCGCCCGGAGGCCGCCACCGTCGTGGTGTCCGGCACCGAACCGGCCGTGGCCGACCTGCTGGTCCAGGCCGCCGGGACGCTGCGCGGCACCGTCACCGGGGCGGACGGCCGCCCGGTGCCCGGCGCGCGCGTCGCCGTCAGCACCGCCGCGGGCGAGTTCGCCGCGGCCGCGGTGACCGACGAGCACGGCGGCTACTCGGTGGACGACCTCGCACCCGGCGACTACACCGTGGTGACCAGCCTGTTCGAGCCCGTCGTGCGGCAGGTGGACCTGAGCGGCGGCGAATCGGCCACCGTCGACGTCGACCTGCACGCGGGCCGTCCCGAGCAGGCCCGCTCATGACCGAGGTGACCGGACGGGTGCGCGACACCCGGGACGCTCCCGTGCCCGGCGCCGCGGTCACGCTCGTCGACTCCGCCGGGCAGCAGATCGCCCGCGGCGCCACCGGCCCGGACGGCGGCTACCGGCTGCCCGCGCCCGGCCGGGGCGTCCACGTCCTGATCGCCTCGGCGCCGGCGTACCGGCCGGAGGCGGTCACTCTGACCGTCGGCGACACCGCGGCCGTCCTGGACCTCGTGCTGGACAGCGCGACCGGGCTCGGCGGCGTGGTCCGCTCGGCGGTCACCGGGGCGCCGGTCGCGGACGCGACGGTGACGCTGGCCGACGCCCGCGGCGAGGTCGTCGGGTCCTACATCTCCGGCCAGGGCGGCGAATACTCGTTCGGCGCCCTGCCCGCCGGGACGTACACGCTCGCCGTGAACGCGTCTGGCTACCGGCCGTCCGCGGTGGCGGTGAACATGACCGACGCGACCGTGCGGCGGGACCTGGAACTGGCCGAGGCCGCGGTCATCCACGGGACCGTGAACGTGCGCGACCTGCCGCGGCCGTGGCCGCGGATCACGGTGAGCCTGCTGGACGAATCGGGCGACGTCGCCCGGCGCACCCTCGCGGGCGAGGACGGGCACTACGCCTTCCACGACCTCGAACCCGGCACCTACACCGTCGTCGCTACGAGTTACGCACCGGTAAGGAAAGCGGCCCGCGTCGGCGGCGGCGACACCCGGCTGGACGTGCGGCTCACCTGAGCGTTTCCCGTGGCGGGACAAGCCGAACCACCTTCCGTCGATCACCGGGGCACGGTGCGTCAAGGTCGCGGAGAGTGGTGGACACGCGGGGTCGGAGTGGTTGCATAGCGTTCACCGGCGCGGGTTCGGCCACACGCGGGGGAAGGGGTCCCGGCGACGTTGAGGCCGCCGCACGTGACGAACCCAGGCAGTTGGGACGACATGGCGACGCGGGCTCGAGAACTGCTCAACCGCTCACGCGCGCTGCTGGACCTGCTCTCCCAGCTGGAGGAGATGGAGGCCAGGGAGGAGGACACCGAGCGGCTCGGCGAGCTGTGCCGGCTGGACCACCTCGCGACCCGGCTGCGCCGCAACGCGGAGAACCTGCGCGTGCTGGCGGGCCGCGACGCTACCGACACCGCGACCGAGACGACCTCGCTGGTCGACCTGGTGTGCGGCACGATGTCGTCGATCGACCAGTACGCCCGCGTCAACATCGGGCGGATCGTGTCGCTGGACGTGGTCGGCTTCGCGAGCGAGGACCTCAGCCGGCTGATCGCCGAACTGCTGGACAACGCGACGAAATCCTCGCCGCCGAACACCCCGGTGCGGGTCAGCGCCCACCTCACCGAGGCGGGCAGCGTGCTGGTGCGGATCGAGGACGAGGGCATCGGCCTGCCGCCGGACCGGCTGCAGGAACTCAACGACCGGCTCTCCGGCGAGCCGGTGCTCGACGACTCCTCGGTGCGGCACATGGGCCGGGGCGGTCGTGCGGCGGCTGTCCGCCCGGCACGACATGCGCACCCGGCTCGACCGCCGCGTCCCGCACGGCACCACCGCCTCGGTGCTGCTGCCCGCGGGTCTGGTCGCCGACCTGCCGGAGGCCAACTGGTCCGGCACCCAGACAGTGGTGTTCCCGCAGGCCCCGCGCAGCACGGCGGTGGCCGAGGCGCCCGCGCAGCCCCGCCACCGCGCCGGACTGCCCACACGCGAGCCCGCGCCACCGAAGCCGGCGCCGGCGCGCCGCCCCCAGCCTGGGTCGATGGTCGGCGGCACCACCGCCAGCGGCCTGCCGCGCCGCGTCTCGCACAGCCTGAAGAACCCCCAGGGGCAGGCGGCCTCGGCGCAGTCCGCGGCGGAGCCGACCCCCGCCGAGGACCGCGCCGCCGGGCACGAGAAACCGCTCGCCGAGGCGTTCGCGCTCAACCCGGACGTCCCGCTGGTCACCTGCGACGCCCGGGACAAGACGTCGGTGCTGGAGACCCTGCAGGAACTGGTGTCCTACACGCTGTCACTGGCCGAAGTCTCGGAGGGGGGCGGATCCGCGCCGCGTGGGTCACCTCGACCCAGTGCATGTTCGCCGACGCGCTCGCCATCGAGCGCAAGCACGGGCTCAACCTGTGGGACGACGTCGCTCCCCGCGTTGCTGGGCAAGGGTTTTCGATGGCCGGGCCGGACGGGCAGCGCGCGCTGAACTGGATCGCCTCGTGGGACGGCGGCCCGGCGCAGTCCATCGACCAGCGGGTGAAGATGGCGGCGTGGCTGAAGCTGTTCGAGGAGCGCGGCGGCAACGTCGTGATCCACGGCGTCACCACGGCCGACCTGAACGGCCCGGCGCGGCTCTACGAGCTGGTGATCGTCGCGGCGGGCAAGGGCGAGCTGGTGCAGCTGTTCGACCGCGGCCCGTCGCGATCCCCCTACACCAAGCCGCAGCGCCAGCTTTCGGTGTCCTATGTGCACGGTCAGGAGTCGCGTCCGGAGTGGCTGGGCACCACCGACGTGTGGATGAACATCATCCCGGGCGTCGGCGAGCTGATCAACATCCCGGGCTACACGTTGTCCGGGCCGTGCGACATCTTCTACGTGTCCGGCATTCCGGGCGGGCCGTTCGACGCGTTCGCCGGCCGGCCGCCGGCGGAGGAGCAGTTGCGGCGGCACCTGGAGCTGTTCCGGCAGTACATCCCGTGGGAGTACGAGCGGGCGAAGAACGCCGGGCTGACCGACGGCAAGGCGGTGCTGGTCGGCGGCTACCCGCCGGTCGTGCGGCGCCCGGTGGGCGAGCCGCCCTCCGGCGGGTTCGTGCTCGGCATGGCGGACGTGGTGGTGGCGAACGACCCGATCACCGGTCAGGGCGCGAACAACGCGGCCAAGTGCGCCGAGTCGTACCTGGGCAGCATCCTGGAGAACGGGGACCGGCCGTTCGACCGGACGTGGATGCAGGGGGCATTCGACCGGTACTGGGAGCACGCCCGGTGGGGCACGATGTTCACCAACGCGATGCTGCAGCCGCCACCGCCGCACGTGCAACAGATCCTCGGGGCGGCGCAGACGAACCCGGCCGCGGCGAAGCGGTTCGTGAACGGCTTCAACAACCCCACGGATTTCCAGCACTGGCTGCTGGACCCCGCCAAGACGGAGGAGTACCTGGCTTCGGTGTGACCGGGCGGCCGTCCGCGGCCGCCCGGCGCTCGTTTCAGTGGCCCACGTCGATGACGACGCGGGTCGGTGCGGTGAGCGTGAATACCCGGACCCAGGACTGGTACCGGGTGCCGAGGCCGATCGACACGTAGCCTTCGAAGTCCCCGGTCACCGCGACGGCCATGACGTTGCGGAGGTTGCGGGTGCGGAACTTGTCTGGCCCCGGGTAAGTGCGGTTGCCGTTGTCGTCGTGGGCGCGGGCCGGTGTGGTGGTGACGGCGACGAAGTGCTCGCCGGTGAGCCACACGATGTCGCCGGAGCCGTCGGCGATCAGCTCGTCGACCCACTGGTAGGACGTCTGGGGCGCGGGGCCCGTCATGTCCAGCACGATCCGGTCGAAGCCGGTGTTGAGGCCGGTGCGGATGTTCGTCATGGTGGCGACACCCGGTTGCGCACCGGCCGGCACCGCCGCGACGACGGCGCCGGAGAGCGCGAGCAAGGCGGCGGCGCAGACCGCGAAGAGCCGCCGTGGGGTGAGGGTCATCGGTGACCTCCTGCCGGGAGGGGATGGGGTTCCCAGCGCTGGTGCCTGAAGAGACGTGCCCGGTGGGGTGGAGGTTGTCCGGGTTCGGTCTCGGAACGGACACCGCACCCGCCGCGCCCGCCGGCCGGGCCGGAGTCGCGTGGGCAACGGCACCGATGACTCCGCACGGCCCCACCGGATGCGCCGGAGGCCCGTGGAACGGCGGCCCTGCCGAGGTTCCCACCCAGCCGCCGACTGACCGCGCCAACCTCGGCCCCGGCGGCCGCCACCGCACGGCCCGAGCGGTTCCGGCCGGCCACCTTGCCCATCGGCGGCCGCCATCGCGCGGCCCCAACGGGCAGCCACCGCGCCCCGGCGCACGCCCAGGCACCCAACAGCCGCCGGGCACCACCTGGCCGCACTCCCTCCGCCCCCGCCACGGGTCCCCCGCCCAGCTGTGCGCCTCCGGCCGCCACCGCGCCTCGGGTCACGCCCCAGCCCGCCGGCCGCGAACCACCACCTGCGCGCGCTCGGTCGCGCGCCGCGCACCGCCCTGCCAACGGGGCTCACCGCCAACCGCACCCCAGATCGCACGCCTCGCGGCGAGGCATCGCGCACACCCCACCCCGCCCGGGCGAACCGCCCAGGGCGAGCCCCGCGCCTCCCCTCCGGCCCAGGCACCGCGACACCGCCCACACCTCAGCGCCCACCGCCTCGCCCCGCCCCCTCCGGCAGCGCACCGCCTAACGTTCCCAGCGCACCTCCGCCCAGGGCACCTCCCGCATCCCCCGGTGCAGCACCTTCGCCAGCCACGCCAGCAGCATCGGCCCGCGCTGGCTGGTCCGCTCGTACCCCAGCAACCGCCCCCGGCGGCGAGGGGTCACCAGCACCGCGACGGTCCGTTCCCGGCCGAGCTCGTCCGGCCGCGTGATCAGGTCGGTCACCTTCCCGAGCGGACGGCCGCGCCCGTCGTACACCCGGCATCCCAGCAGGTCGCTCGCCCGCACCTCATCCCCCGGCATGTCCGCTCCCCGGGATCCGCGCGATCAGCTTGCCCCGCAACCACTTCTCCGGCGACGGCACCTCCAGCACCTCCGCGCGCAGCGACAGCCTCACCTCGCTGCTCACCTGCTTCACGTGGTCGTAGGTGATCCGCAGCGGCTCGGTCCGCCCGCCGCCCAGTCGCTCGGCCAGCCCGCACAGCACCTTCCCCAGCAGGCCGCCGATCCGCTGCCCGAGCGCGTGCTGCCCGACCAGCAACGCGACGACGTGGTAGGTGCCGTCCGCGTCGCGGGCCAGTTCGACGTCGTCGACCTTGCCGACCGGGTGCCCGTCGACGTCGACGATCTGCCGGTCCAGCAGGTGGAATTCGACCCGCAGCGGGTCCGGGCGGCCGTGGGTCATGTCTGCCCCATCCCGGTGATGATCATGAGCGGGATGGCCGCGACCGCGCCGACGACGACGACGATCAGGAACGTCACGCCGAGGAAGTTCGGCACCCGCCCGTTCGCGTGGTCGCCGAGGTAGTCCCGGTCGTTGGCGACGACCAGGATCGGCAGGTAGGTCAGCGGCAGCACCACGGCGCTGAACAGCAGCGACAGTTCGGTGATCTGCACCGGGTCGATCGTCGTCAGCAACGCCGCCGTGCCCAGCAGCACGCTGACCAGCACCACAGTGTGGAACCGCGCCGCCTCACGGGGTTTCACCAGCTTGCCCCACTGCCAGCCGAAGTACTGCGCGATCGAGTACCCGGTGGACAGCCCGGTCTCCAGCGCGGCGCCGAACGTGGCCGCGAAGAACCCGATCATCACCACGACCAGGCCCAGCTTCCCCAGCGCCAGCGCGACCGGCAGCGCGGTCTGGCTGAGCTGGTCGACCTGGATGCCGGCGGGGAAGAACATCGTCGCGGCGCAGCCCATGATCGCCAGTCCGAGCAGCCCGCCGAGGGGGAAGCCGACGAAGGTGTTGCTGCGCTCGGTCGCCAGGTCCTTCGTCGTCCACTTCTCCTCCCCCCGCCGGAGGAGAAGAAGAACACCTCGTACGGCGTGAGGGCGGAGGCGAACAGCGACACGGCGAGGTAACCCCAGGTGCCCCAGTTCTCCCCCTGCGGCGGGCCCGCGTGCGTGAGCTGCTCGGCGAAGGTGCCCCACGGCGGGTCGAGCGCGATCAGGGCGACCACGAACACCACCAGCGCCAGCCCCAACACGCCGAACACCTGTTCCATCACCTGGAACTTCACGCGCCACAGCACGATCCACACGGCGAACGCGGCCAGCGGCACCCACAGCACGTGCGGCAGGCCGCTGGCGAGCTGGATGGTGAGCGCGATGCCGCCGATCTCCGCGGTCAGGGTCAGCAACGTGACGAGGTAGGACCCGACGAGATTGGTCATCGCGATGCGCGGCCCGAGGCGCTCCCGCACCAGGTCGAACACGGGGCGGCCGCTGACCGCGGCGACCCGGCCCGCCATCTCGGCGAACACGCAGATTCCGACGACGCCGACGACCACGACCCACGCCTGCCGCATGCCGAAGCGGGCGCCGGACTGGGCGTTGGCGACCAGGTCGCCGATGTCGACGAACCCCCCGATGGCGGTGAGGATGCCGAGTGTGACGGCGATGAGCTTCTTCACTGGTGGCCCGCCACGAACGCGGTCAGCTCGTCGCCGACCCGCACCAGCTGGGTGTCCGCCGCGGCGATCCGGCCGGTGTCGCCCGAGTCCAGCGCCTCGCGGGCCTCGGTGACGCGCGCGACCGCGTCCTGCAGGTGCGGGTGCAGCTCGTCGTAGAGCTGCTGGGTCTCCGGGCTGGTGGGCGGCTCGCTGTCCAGTTCGTCGAGCGCCTTGGTGGCGGTGGCGAGCACGTCGTCGGTCGCCGCGGTGGCGAACGTGGGAAACAGGCGGCCCTCGGTGTGGGCCCGGATGACCTGGTGCAGGGTGCCGACGGCGGAGAGGCCCTCCTGCGCGCTGACGACCGCACTGTCCTCGTAGCTCGCTGCTGAGCTGCCGGAACAGGCGGTGAGCGTGACCGCGAGCGCGGCGCCCGCGAAAGCCGTCCTCCTCCGCATCAGGCCTGGTGTACCCCTAGACGAGTAATGCGTATCTCGGTTAGTGGTCGTAGGCGGTCAGTGATCGGGTGATGGGTTGGCCGGTGGCGCGGTTGTGCCAGATGGCGGCGGTGAGGGCCAGGAGGCGTTGGGCGACGCGGGTTCCGACGCCTTCGATGGTGCGTCCGCCGTGCTGTTCGAGGTCGAGTTGGCCTTTGAGGGTGTCGTTGACTGACTCGATGAGCTGGCGGATGGACTTGAGCAGCGGCTCGCCGGGATGGGGCCGGCGGTTGCGGTAGGACGGTCGGATCAGCCGGACCCCGCGCTCGGTGAGGTAGTGGTCGAGTTCGCGGGAGACGTAGCCCTTGTCGGCGATGATCAGCAGGCCGGGGCGGTCGGTGAGCAGGTGGGGTTCGTGGTCGCAGATCGCCATGAGTACCTGCCGCTCGTCGATCTTCGGGTCCGCCAGCGCCCAGGCCACCGGGAGTCCGGCAGGGGTGCAGACCAGATGCAGCCGCAGTCCCCAGAACCAGCGGGAGTGTGAGCGGCAGAAGCCGTACTTGGCCCAGCCGGCCAGCTCTGAGCGCTTGACCGTCGGTCGGGACCGGCCGCACTCCACCGGGGTGGAGTCGACGATCCAGGTGGTGTCGGTCCACAGGTCGGTATCGGCCGCCAGCCAGCGCATCACGTGCTTGATCAGTGGCAGCGCAGCGCGCAGGCGACGGTTGTAGCCGGACTGGCCGGGCAGGTAGCGGAACGCGCCGGGCATCCGGGCGGGCAGGAACCGCAGCCAGCGGGCCTCGGAGGTGAACCCCAGCAACGCCTGGGCGACGGCCAGCGTGACCAGCTCAGCGTCGGTCAGCTTCGGCGGTCTGCCCATCCGCCGCCTGCCCGCGAGATGGTCGTCGATCTTGACGTAGAGTGCGGTGAGAAGGGTGTTCAGGTCGGTCGTCACAAACTGATCTTGGACACCCTTCACCTCACTCCGGGCATCACCCCGACTTACGCATTACTCGTCTAGGTCAACTTGGCAAACGCGACCGGTTCTCAGGGGTTTCACGGCCGAGCGGCAGGCGATTCTCAGAGAAGCGGGGTTCACTGGAGGGCGGAGGAGGGGCACTCATGAGCTATTACCCACCGCAGTACGACCCCTGGGCGCCGCCACCCCCGCCGCCGCCACGCCGGAAGCGCGGGCTGGCCACGGCGCTCGCCGCGCTGGGCCTGGTGGTGCTGGTCGTGCTGGGTTTCGTCGCGTGGGACCTGGGCCGCGGGTCCCTGCCGCCGGGCAGCACTTCGTCGCCGCTGGAGCGGAGCCTGCGCAACGAGCAGAGCGGAAACTCGACGCTCGACGTGGCCGAGGTCGCGGAGAAGGTCGAGCCCGGCCTGGTCGACGTGTACTCGACGCTCGGGTACTCCGGGCAGCAGGCCGCGGGCACCGGCATGGTGCTCACCCAGGACGGCAAGGTCCTGACGAACAACCACGTGGTCGCGGGCGCGACCAGCATCAAGGTGACCGACGTGGACACCGGCCGCACCTACCGCGCCGAGGTCCTCGGGTACAGCCGGTCGCGGGACGTGGCGCTGCTGCAGGTGCGGAACGCCTCCGGGATGGGCACCGTCACCACGGGCGACTCGTCGGAGGTGTCCGTCGGCGATCCGGTCGTGGGGCTCGGCAACGCGGGCGGCGACGGCGGCGAACCCAGCGTGTCACCGGGGAAGGTCACCGCGCTGAACCAGTCCATCACCGCGACGGACGAGTCCACGGGCAGTTCCGAGCAGCTGACCGGGCTCATCCAGGTGGACGCGAACATCCAGTCCGGCGATTCCGGCGGCGCGCTGGCCGACGCCGAGGGCCGGGTGATCGGGATGAACACCGCGGCCTCGACCGGTTACCAATTCGGGCAGAACGAGCGCGCCGCCGGGGCGAGCGGCTTCGCCATCCCGATCGACGATGCGCTGAGCCTGGCCCGGAAGATCGAGGCGGGCCAGGGCTCCGACACCGTCCACATCGGACCGTCAGCGTTCGTCGGCGTGTCGGTGAGCGACGCGGGCGGCTCGGGTGCGCTGGTGCAGCAGGTGGTGCCCGGCGGACCGGCTGACGACGCGGGGCTCGTCGCCGGCGACGTCATCGTCGCACTGGACGGCCGCGCGGTCGGCTCGGCGACCGACCTGACCGCGGTGATGGACACCCTGCACCCCGGTGACCAGGTCGCGGTGACGTGGCTGGACCAGTCCGGGCAGCAGCGCAGCGCGACCGCCACCCTGGTCGAGGGGCCGGTGGGTTAGCCGTCCCGGGGCGAGGGTAGCTGGGAGGTATGACGAACACAGCTCCCCTGCCCGCGGAGCAGGGCGGACGGCCCCGGACGGCGATCGTGACCGGTTCCGACTCCGGCATCGGGCGGGCGATCGCCGTCGCGCTCGGTGGTGGCGGCGTGGACGTCGGCATCACGTGGCGCCGGGACGAAGAGGGCGCCAACGCGACCGCCGCGCAGGTGCGCGAAGCCGGCGCGCGCGCCGAGGTACGGCAGCTCGACGTCGGCGACCTGCCCATGGCGGCGGCCGCGATCGACGAGCTCGCCGAGGCGCTCGGCGGGGTCGACGTGCTGGTCAACTGCGCCGGCACGGGCACCGGCCAGCGGGTGATGGACATGGACTTCGACACCTGGCGGCACGTGCTGAGCATCGACCTGGACGGCGCGTTCCTGTGCGCGCAGCGGGCGGCGCGGCACATGATCGACGCCGGTGGCGGCGGGCGGATCGTCAACATCACCAGCGTGCACGAGCACGCCCCGAAGGTCGGCGCGGCGCCCTACTGCGCGGCGAAGGCCGGGATGGGCATGCTGACCAAGGTGCTGGCGCTGGAGCTGGCCGAGCACGGCATCACGGTGAACTCGGTGGCGCCCGGCGAGATCTCCACGCCGATGACCGGCCAGACCGACGTGAACCCGCGCGACCAGGAGCGCCCCGGCGTGCCACTGGGCCGGACCGGGCACGCGGAGGAGGTCGCCGCCGTGGTGGCTTTCCTGACAACGCCCGCGGCAGGCTACGTGACCGGCTCGTCGTACGTGGTGGACGGCGGGATGCTCCTCATGGGCCCCCAGGGAGCCTCCGGCCTCGGCGACAACAGCTGGCGCAAGCTCTGAGGCGGCGCTGGATCTGAACCCGCGCTCGATCTGGGCCCGCGCTGGATCTGGGCCGGCGGCCGACACGGCGCCCGATCCGGCACACACGCCGCCCTGACGGGCAAACACACGGCGGCCCCGTTATTGGCCGCTCCGGGCGCCGTGTTGGCTACCTCGGGCGGCGAGTTTGGCCGCCCCCGGCGGGGTGTTTGCCACTCCCAGCGCCATGTTCGCCGCTCCCGACGCCGAGTTCGCCCCTCACGAGGGCGAGTTGGCGAAACGGAGAACTCGCGCCCGCGAACGTGGGACTCGCGCGCGAACGCGGGCCTCGCGGGGTCAGGTCAGTTCCGCCAGCAACGCTTCGATGCGGGACGCCAGCCACAGGTCCGGCTCGGTGACCCGGCCGGGGAAGCCCGTGGTGACGGTGAAGGTCAGCTCGCCCCGGCGGCGTTCGAACTGCGCGTGGTCGCTCCGTGTCGCCGCGTCCCGCTGCACGCGGCCGATCAGCGCGCCGTGTGCCTGCTCCGGCACGCGCACCGTGCGCGAGAGGTGGCCGGCGTCCCCGCGCCATCCCGCCCAGCGCCCGGGCGATTTCGGTGTCCGACAGCGTCTCCGGCACGACGTCCTCCTTCCGTTTCCCGGGCGGGTACCCGTGGCCCCGCAGGACGAACCGCGCAAGATTGGAGAAGACGCGCGGCCCCCGTGCTCCTTACGGTCTAACCACCTGACACGGGAAGGAGCGGCGATGAGCGGGGTTCGCGTGCTGGTCGGCACACGCAAGGGTGCCTTCGTCCTGACGTCCGACGAACGGCGAGCCGACTGGGAGGTCAGCGGCCCGCACTTCCCGGGCTGGGAGATCTACCACCTCAAGGGCTCCCCCGCCGACCCGGACCGGATCTTCGCCGCCCAGTCGACCAGCTGGTTCGGCCAGCTGATCCAGCGTTCGGACGACGGCGGGAAGACGTGGCAGCCGGTGGGCAACGAGTTCGCCTACGAGGGCGTGCCCGGCACCCACCAGTGGTACGACGGCACGCCGCACCCGTGGGAGTTCGCGCGCGTGTGGCACCTCGAGCCGTCGCTGACCGATCCGGACCTGATCTACGCCGGTGTCGAGGACGCGGCGCTGTTCCGCTCGAACGACGCGGGCGCGACCTGGCAGGAGCTGCCGGGCCTGCGCGGGCACGGCTCCGGCCCGAAGTGGCAGCCGGGCGCGGGCGGGATGTGCCTGCACACGATCATCCAGGACCCGCGCGACGCGAACCGCCTGATCATCGCCATCTCCGCGGCGGGCGCGTTCCGCACCGAGGACGGCGGCAAGACCTGGCAGGCCATCAACCACGGGCTGAAGTCCGGCCAGATCCCGGATCCGGACGCCGAGGTGGGCCACTGCGTGCACCACATCGCGCGCCACCCGCAGCGCCCGGACGTGCTGTTCATGCAGAAGCACTGGGACGTGATGCGCAGCGACGACGGCGGCGACAACTGGTACGAGATCAGCGGGAACCTGCCGACCGACTTCGGGTTCGTCATCGACGTGCACGCCCACGAGCTGGACACCGTCTACGTGGTCCCGATCAAGAGCGACGAGCACCACTTTCCGCCGGACGGGCGGCTGCGCGTGTACCGCAGCCGCGGCGGCGGTCACGAGTGGGAGCCGCTGACCGCCGGGCTGCCGCAGGAGAACTGCTACGTCAACGTGCTGCGCGACGCGATGGCGGTGGACTCGCTGGAGTCGTGCGGCGTCTACTTCGGCACGACCGGCGGCCAGGTGTACGCGTCGGCCGACTCCGGGGACACCTGGGCGCCCATCGTGCGCGACCTGCCCGCGGTCCTGTCGGTGGAGGTCCAGACGCTGCCATGATCCGCGTCCACCTGCCCGCGCACCTGCGCACCATCGCCCACATCGACGGCGAGGTCGAACTGGAACTGAACGGCACCGCGACCCAGCGTGCCCTGCTGGACGCGCTGGAGGAGCGCTATCCGATGCTGCGCGGCACGATCCGCGAGCACGGCACCGGCAGACGCCGGGCGTTCGTCCGCTTCTTCGCCTGCGAAGAGGACCTGTCACACGAGGAGCCGGACGCCCCGCTGCCCGCGCCGGTGGTCGCGGGAGCCGAACCGTTCCTCGTGATGGGCGCGATGGCGGGCGGTTGATCTTTTCCCGGTACGGCCGGGAATCGCGGAAGATTCACCACGGCGCGGCGCTTGGTCGGCGCACCGGATGTGTTTAGGGTGAAGGCCCCGACCGGTCCCCCGACGCGATGCCCTGGTGATGAAGACAATTAGCGACGACACTGTCGAAATTCCGCGGGAGAAACCCGTTTTCGTCGATCCGTCCGGGCGAAGACGCCGCATCGTGCGCCGCGTGAGCATCTCGGCGTGCGCTCTGGTCAGCGGTTATGCCGTGCTGTTGATGGCTTCGCTGCTGGGCGCGCCAATCCCCGCCTCCGTGCTCCTGCCGGTGCCCGACGCGCCCGCCGCGTCCCCGGCACCGCCGCCGCAGGGTGGCCCGTCGGTGGCCGACGACACCACCGCGCCGCGCGGCACCGACCCGTCGTCCCAGGCCCAGACCCAAACTCAGGCCACGGACCAGGGCACGACCGCGCCGGTGCCGCAGGCCCCAGCCGTGACCACGACGGCCGCGCCGCAACCGCCGTCGTCTCCCGGCGAACCGCGCAACCCACGCGCCCGCCCCGATCCCCCCGGGCGCGGGCAGAACGGCGAGCCGGAACCCGGCCGGTGACCCGGCACCGGCGGCCAAGCCCGCCGAAGGCCCACTGGCTGCTGCTGTCGGCGATCCTCGCGGTCGTCGCCGGCCTGCTCGCGCTCGACGCCGTCGTCACGGGCGCGGACGGCGGCGAGGACACGTCGCCGCCCGGTCCCGCGACGACCGTGCCCGCGCAGGTGCGCGGCGGCGGCGCGGTGATCGACCCGCGGCCGGCCTCCCCCGCCATCGCGCGGGCGCGGGACCACACCATCGCCCTGACCTTCGACGACGGGCCGGACCCGGTGTGGACGCCGCGGATCCTCGACGCGCTGGACCGCAACGGCGCGAAGGCGACGTTCTTCGTGACCGGCGCGCGCGCCGCGCAATACCCGGACCTGGTCCGCGAGATCCTGGCCCGCGGCCACGAAATCGGCAACCACACCGCAACCCACACCGACCTGAGCACGGCGAGCGGCTTCCGGGCCGATCTGGAGATCCGCACGACGGACCTCGTCCTCGCCGGCACCGCGGGTGTCATCCCGGCGCTGGTGCGGCCGCCCTATTCGTCCACTCCGGACGGCCTGGACGACCGGGACTGGGCCGCGGCACAGCGGCTGGGCGCGGACGGCAAGCTGGTGGTGCTGTCCGATGTGGACTCCCAGGACTGGCGCCGCCCCGGCGCGGACGCGATCATCGCCAACGCGACCCCGGCCGGGAACAATGGCGCGGTGGTCCTGATGCACGACGGCGGCGGGGACCGCGCGCAGACCGTCGAGGCCCTCGACCGGCTGATCCCGGAACTGCGGTCGCACGGCTGGACCTTCGGCACGGTCAGCGAATCCGTCGGGCTGTCCGGCACCCAGGCGGCGGCCCCAGTCCGCGCACGGGTGGGCGGCTGGCTGCTCGTGTTCGCCGTGGGCGCCGCGGAATTCACCGCCGGGGCGCTGTTCGTGCTGACGGTGGTGGCGACCGTGCTGGCGCTGCTGCGTACGGTTCTGCTCGGCGTGACGACAAGTCTGCACGCGCGGCGGCGCCGCCCGCGGGAGGCGCCGGACCAGCCGGTGACCGTGATCATCCCCGCCTACAACGAGCGCGAAGGTATCGAGTGGGCGGTCCGCTCGGCACTGGCCGCGGGCCCGCGCGTGCAGGTGATCGTGGTCGACGACGGATCCACCGACGGCACCGACGCACTGGTGGAGCGGATCGCCCGCCGCCGCCCGAACGTGCGCCTGATCCGGCAGGCCAACGCGGGCAAGGCGGCCGCGCTGAACACCGGACTCGCCGCCGCGCGCACCGAACTGGTCGTGCTTATGGACGGCGACACCGTGCTGGAGCCGGGTTCGGTGCCCGCGCTCGTGCGCAACTTCGCCGATCCGGCCGTGGCGGCCGTGTCCGGCAACGCCAAGGTCGGCAACCGCGGCCGGCTGCTCGGCCGGTGGCAGCACATCGAGTACGTGTGCGGCTTCAACCTGGACCGGCGGCTCTACGACGTGCTCGAATGCATGCCCACGGTGCCGGGCGCGGTCGGCGCGTTCCGGCGGTCGGCGGTGCTGCGCGTCGGCGGGGTGCCCACGGACACGCTCGCCGAGGACACCGACCTGACGATGGCGCTGGAGCGCGGCGGCTGGCGCGTGGTGTACGAGGAGGAGGCGCGGGCGCTGACCGAGGCCCCGGCGACGCTGGCAGAGCTGTGGACGCAGCGGTACCGCTGGTGCTACGGGACGCTGCAGTCGGTGTGGAAGCACCGGCACGCGGTCGCCGAGCGCGGCAGCGCGGGACGGCTGGGGCGGCGGGGGCTGCCGTACCTGCTGCTGTTCCAGGTGCTGCTGCCGATCGTCGCGCCGCTCGTCGACGTCGCCGCCGTGTTCGGGCTGTTCACCGGCGACCGGTGGCTGGTGCTCGGGGCGTGGCTGGCGTTCCTGACTCTGCAGGCGATCCCGGCGGTGGTGGCGTTCCGGCTGGACCGGGAACCGCTGCGGCCGCTGCTCGCGCTGCCGCTGCAGCAGTTCGTCTACCGGCAGCTGATGTACCTGGTGGTGCTGCAGTCGCTGAGCACCGCGCTGGCCGGGGCGCGGCTGCCGTGGCACAAACTACCGCGCCGCGGCCTGCTCAAGCCGTGACGAGCGAGCGGGCGCGGTCGAGCACGGTGTCCGCGAGCGGCCGCGGGTTCCAGGCCAGCACGTCGCGCGCCTTGCCGGTGGCGAAGCGGAACTCCTCGCCGAGCCCGGGCACGACCTGGCGCAGCGCGCGGTCGAACGGGGGGGGGGCCGCGCGGACGAGCGGGCCGGGCAGCCGCCGGGACGGCACACGCGCACCGTGCTGCCCGCGCAGGATGGCCGCGACGTCCTCGATCCAGTGGAACGGCCCGGCGGCGAGGAACCGCTCCCCCGCCGCGTCCGGGCTGAGCATCGCGGCGACGTGCAGGCCGGCGACGTCCCGCACGTCGGTGAATGGGAAACCCAGGCGCGGCAGCCCGGGCATCCGGCCCGCCACGAGCCGCTCGACCACCGACAGCGAGTAGGACGGGCGGCCGCGCACGGGTCCCAGCAGCGTGCCGGGCGCGATCACGGTCAGCCGGTCCGTCATCCCGTGCTCGTGCGCGTACGCCCAGGCGGCGCGCTCGGCGAGGATCTTGGACCGCACGTAGGCGCGGGCCAGCGGGTGGCCGGGGTCGGTCCAGTGGTCCTCGGTGATCGGGTCGGGCCGGGGGCCGGCCGGGTAGGCGGCCGCGGACGACGACGAGGTCACCACGATCCGCCACGCGCCCGCGGCCCTGGCTGCGGCGAGGACGCGGAGCGTGCCGTCCCGGGCGGGGCCGACCAGGGCGGCGGGGTCCCGCGGCGACACGGCCGGGAACGGCGACGCGACGTGCAGGACGAAGTCCCAGCCCGCCGCGGCCTCCGCCCAGCCGGCGTCGGAGCCGAGATCGGCCTCGACGACGGTGAGGCGGGCCGTGGGGTCTCCCGGCGGCAGCTGGACGGCCACCACCGGACGGCGGGAGCGGTCGCGGACGGTGGCCCGCACGTGGTAGCCGCGGGCGAGGAGGAGGTCGATGCACCAGCCGGCGAGGTAGCCGGTGCCGCCGGTCACGAGGAGGGTTTCGTCGGTCACCACTCCAGGCTGCGTGCGCGAACGGGTCGCGGCCTCGTCCCCGCGGGCCGGTCGCGGTGGCGTCGCGGCTGATGGGGACTCGTTCCGAGGGAGGAGGCGCTCGGCGCGATCACCGGACAGCCGCCCGCGCGCGCCTACCTCGGCACAAGCGCCACCCGGAACCAGCGGAACCGCCCTCCCCAGCGGAACCGCGCGGTCCGACCGCCGGTCATCCACTACCGCGCACCAGGTCCGGCACGACTGCCAGCCGGAACCAGCCGGACCTCCTTCCCAGGGAGGAACCGCCCGGCGCGTCCGCCCGTTAGTGTCGGTTCTGTGCTTCTGGGGTGAGTTGGGCGGGCGGTCGGCGACCGGTTCGGGCCCGCGCGCCCGCTGCCCCTCGTGCTCGGCCCTGGCTATCTGCTGCTGGTGCAGCGGCCGGAGCCGACGCCGGCGGACTGGGTGGTCGTGTTCGCCGCGGCCGGGGTCTTCCTCGCGGGCGGGGTGTGGCCGCTGGCGGTCGCGGGCGTGGAATCCCTGCTCATCCTGGCCGCGCACCAATGGGCCGACGCCACGCCGGTGGCGGTGAAGGTGCTGGCCGGCGTCGCGGTGTTCGAGCCGGCGATCCGCCGCCCGATGCGCGTCGCCCTGCTCGGCGCCGGCGTGCTCACCGCGGTGTACTTCGTGCTCGGCACCTACGACCACGTGCTGACCGGCGTGCTCGCCGTCGGCTACCGGGTCCTCACGGTCGTGGGCGGCCCGCTGCTGCTGGGCGCCTACCCGCGGGCCGGGATGCGGGCGGTGGTGCAGGCGAGCGCGCGGGCCGAGGAGGCCGAGGCGCGCCGGGAACTCGCCGCGCGCGGCGCCCGCCTGAGCGAGCGCACCGATATCGCCCGCGAGCTGCACGACCTGGTGGCCCACCACGTCGCGTCGATGGCGCTGCGGGTGGGCGTGGCGCGGGCCGTGGTGCCGGACCTGGATCCGCGTGTCGGCGAGGTGCTCGACGACGTCCACGCCTCGGCCACCCGGACCCTCGCGGACCTGCGGGAGCTGGTGTCCGCGCTGCGCGACCCGGCGGGCGTGCGCGACCACGGCGTGCTCATCGGGACCGCGTCGCTGCCCGCCGCGGTGGAGTCGGTGATCGGGCGCGGCAGGCCGGGCCGGCGATCGACTGCCACGTCGACCCAGCCATCGCGGCGCTCGATTCGCTGCGCGGCCTGGCGGTGCTGCGGCTGGTGCAGGAGAGCCTGACCAACGTCGCCAAGCACACCGGCCCCGGCGCGCGGGCGAGCGTCCGGGTGGACACCGGCGGCGGGCAGGTGCTGGTCGAGGTCACCGACACCGGTGTCGTGCGGGACGGCGGCAGTGAACCGGGCTACGGACTGGTGGGCCTGCGGGACCGCGTCGACCTGGTCGGCGGCACCCTCGAGGCCGGCCCGCACGGCGACGGCTGGCGGGTGCGTGCGCTGATCCCGGTGGAGACGTCCGCCCCGGTCGATTCGGAGATCCCGTGATCCGCACCCTGCTCGTCGACGACCAGGAGCTGGTCCGCGCCGGCCTGCGCATGCTGTGCGAGTCCACGTCGGACATCGAGGTCGTCGGCGAGGCGCCGCACGGCGGTGAGGGGATCCGGCTGGCCGGCCGGGTCCAGCCCGACGTGGTGCTGATGGACCTGCGGATGCCCGGCACGGACGGGGTCACCGCGACGAGGACGATCCTGGGTGAACGGCCCGCGACGCGGATCGTCGTGCTGACGACCTTCGACGACGACGAGCACCTGTACCCGGCGCTGGCGGCGGGCGCGTGCGTGTTCCTCGCCAAGGACGCCACGCCCGCCGAGCTGCTCGACGGGATCCGCCGGGCGGCCGCGGGCGGCAGCCCGTTCAGCGACGACGTCCTGCGGCGGCTGGTCGGGCAGGCGGTGCGGTCCAGGGCGGAGCGGCCGGATCTGCCGCTGACGCCGCGCGAGCGCGAGGTGCTCGGACTGGTCGGAATGGGACTGTCCAATGCGGACATCGCGGCGCGGATGCAGGTCGGGGTCACGACGGTCGAGACGCACGTGGCGAACCTGATGGACAAGACCGGCAGCCCCAGCCGCGTGCACCTGGCGATCCTCGCGGTGCGCCACGACCTGACCCCGGACAACGGGAAACGGTGACCCCCGGCCTCACCGGGGGTCACCGTCAGGGAGAGAGGCAGGGCGGGTGACGTCAGTCGTCGTCGCCCTCGTCCCCTTCGTCGTGCCAGTCGTTGTCGTGGTCGTGGTGGTGGTGACCCGCGACCGACCAGGTGTCACTCGAGTGCGCGCCCTCCGGGCCCGCCCACTGGCAGCCTTCACCATAGAAGGAGGTGTGGCCGTTGGTTCCGGAGACGGTGTAGTCGCCGCCCGCCCCCTCCGGGCCTGCCGACAGGTTGGCGTCGTAGTAGCCGGCGTAGCCGTGACCGTAGCCGTCGTCGTCGTAGCCGTAGTCGTGGCCCGCGACCGAGCCGGTGCTGGAGATCGCGGCGCCGTCCGGGCCGGCGGACGCGGCGGAGTCCCCGTAGCTGTCAGCCGACGCGATGCCCGCGGCACCGAACGACAGCGGGATGGCCAGCAGGCTGGCGATCGCGAAGCGACGAACGTTCATGGTTCTGAATTCCCTTCGTATCAACGGATTCCGGGCCGGAACCTGAGCGGCTCCGCGGACCGGGTGCCCGGGACGGCAGGGGCAAATCCGGCACGCAGATGTGACGCAGGACACGTTGCGATCACGGAGTGTCCACGTGACAGGCGAACTCTCGCTGGTCGGCCCCGCAAAACCGATCCGTCACGGCGGATGCCGCGAATTCCGTTGCCACACAGGGCATCCACCCTTGGTGCGTCACTCACGCGTGTGGACCGGACCAGGCCCCTGCGCTTGACAAGGCTCGCCCGGCCGCCGATGCTCATCGCAGTAACTGTTACTTCGGGTAATAGATTCAGCGAGGAGGCTGCGTGGTCCGGCGAGTGGTGTCCCGGGACGGCACGCGGATCGCGGTCGCGGAAGCCGGTGATCCGGCCGCGCCGACCGTGGTGTGCGTGCACGGCTATCCCGACGACCGGTCCGTTTGGGACGGTGTGGCGGCCCGGCTCGCGGAACGGTTCCACGTGGTCACCTACGACGTCCGCGGCGCGGGCGAGTCGGACCGGCCCGCGCGGCGCGACGGGTACGCGCTCGACCGGCTGGCCGAGGACCTGGCCGCCGTGCTCGACGAGGTCAGCCCGGGCCGGCCGGCGCACCTCGTCGCGCACGACTGGGGTTCGATCCAGAGCTGGCACGCGGTGACCGGGGACCTGCTGCGCGGGCGGATCGCGTCGTTCACCTCGATCTCAGGACCTTCGCTCGACCACGCCGGGCACTGGTTCCGCACGCGGTTGCGGCGGCCGTCGGGATGGGGGCCGGCGCTGCGGCAGCTGGTGCACTCGACCTACATCGTGTTCTTCCAGATCCCGCTGGTTCCCGAGCTGAGCTGGCGGTCCGGGGTGGGTCGCCGGGTACTGCGGCGGCTTTCGGGCAGCGCGGCGGGCCGTCCGGCGGTGTCGGACGCCGTGCACGGGCTGGAGCTGTACCGGGCGAACATCGGCGCCCGCCTGTCCCGTCCGCGGCCGCGGCCCGCGGAGGTGCCGGTGCAGGTGCTCGCGCCCCTGGACGATCCGTACGTGACGCCCGCGCTGCAGACGGACGTGGCGCGGTGGGCGCCGCGGCTGTGGGTGCGGCGGTTGCCGGGCGGGCACTGGATTCCGCGCGAGCGGCCGGATGTCATCGCGCGGTGCACGGCCGAGCTGGTGGATTTCGCCGAGGGGGCGCCGGAGAGCCGGGGACTGCGGCGGGCTCGGGCGGCCGCGTCGGTGGATTCCGCCGAGGGCGCGCCGGAAGGCCGGGCGCGGTCGGCCTGGGCCGGGCTGGTCGATTTCGCCGGGCGGGCGCCGGAAAGCCGGGCAGTGCGGCGGGCGCGGGTGGCCGGGTTCGACGGGTACCTGGTGGTGATCACCGGGGAGAGCCGGTTCGCGCGGGCGGTGGCCGCGGCGTTCGCGGGCGCCGGAGCGGAGGTGCGCGGCGACGGGCCGGGGGTGCCGGACGTGGTGGTGGACAGCCAGGGCAAGGCGCGGGAGTTCGCGGCCCGGATGGCCGACCGCGGCGAGGGCGGGCAGCTGGTGCTGCACGACCCCGCGGAAGCCGCCCGCCTGCGACGAGAGTTCCCCGGCCTGAACGTGATCGTGGCCGGGGACGGCTCCCCGGACCGCGCGGCAAGGCGAGTACTGCGCGCAGTGGCCCGCAACCGCCACGCAGGAGCCTGACGGCGCCCCAGCGGCTCGTGCCGCTGCTGCGGCACCTGCGAGAGGAATCCCCCACCGACAGCGAGAGGCTGGAGGCAGCGCCCCCGCCAGCGACCTCGCCCGAGGTCGAAGGGGCGCCCGGTCAACGCCGGGCGCCCCTCCGGTATCAAGCGCGCGCCAAACCCCGCTCCACCGCGGCGATGATCTGCGGCCGCAGCTCCTCCGGGCGGATGATCGCGTCCACCGAGCCGACCCGTTGCGCCCGCTGGATCGAGTGCACCCCGTCGAACTCGGCGGCCACCTCGCCCAGCTTCTCGGCCCGCACGGAAGCCCGGACGTCCGCCAGCTGCGTCACCAGCGCGGCCCGCGAAGCGCTGTCCGCCGCCGCGATCCGCGCCTCCAGCTCCGACACCCGCGGGTCGTTCGCCGTGCGGGAGTTGACCTCCTGCGCGAACACCACGGCCGCCGCGGGGGCGCCGCCCAGCACGGACGCGTACGAGCCGTCCACGGCGAGCACGGTCATGTTCGGGTTCAGCGTCTTCGAGAACACCACGAACGCCCCGCCGTGGTAGCGCGAGATGACGCAGAACACGATGGGCCCGCGGAAGTTCACGATCGCCCGCCCGATCTCCGCGCCGTACTCCAGCTGGAGCTTGCGCATCGACTCCGGGGAGCCGTCGAAACCGGACAGGTTCGCCAGCACCACCAGCGGCCGGTTGCCACTCGCCGCGTTGATCGCGCGCGCCGCCTTCTTCGACGAGCGCGGGAACAACGTGCCCGCGGTGTAGGTGTCCGGGCCGTCGGTGGGCGGGAAACCGCGCCGCGGCACCGACCGCGACTCGATGCCCAGCAGGCACACCGGGATCCCGCCGAGGTGGACGTCCTGCACGACCGCGGTCTCCGCGTCCGCCATGCCCGCCCAGCGTTCCAGGATCGCGTGGTCCTGGTCGGCCAGCGCGCGCATCACGGTGCGGATGTCGAACGGCTTCTTGCGGTCCGGGTTGGTCTCCCGCGAGAAGATCTGGCCCACCGTGGTGAAGTCGGACCCGACGATGGCGTGCGGGTAGTCGCACACGTCCCGGTCCACCGGGTCCGTCGTCGTCGCCCGGCGCGGGCCGGTCTCGCCCGGCAGCACGTACGTGTGGTCGTAGTGCGTCATCAGCACGCCGTGCGCGGCGCCGAGGTTGGGCGCCCAGTACTGCGCCTGCCCGTTCGGCCCCATCACGCGGTCGTAGCCGCCGATGCCGAAGTTGTCCTCGGCGGACACGCCACCGGAGAAGTCCAGCGACTGCTTGCCCGTCAGCACCATCGCCGAGTCCGGCGTCATCACCAGGATGCCCTTGGTGTGCATGAGCATCGTGGCTTCGGCGTTCCAGTACGGCTGCGCGCCCACGTTGATGCCGGCGACCACGATGTTGATCTCGCCGCCGTCCTGGGTGAACTGGACGATGCGGCGCAGGGCCGCGGCGATCCAGTCCATGTTCTCGGTGCCCGAGTCCATCGCGATCCGCGCGCCTGCCGACAACGCGTACCACTCGACCGGGACCCGCAGCCGCTCCGCGAGGTCCAGCGCGGCGATCACGCGGGCACACTCCGGTTCGGACAGCGCGCCCAGCGCCTTCGTCGGGTCGCCGAGCAGCACCACGCGGGTCACGCCTTCCGGGTACCGCTCGGTCGGCGTGGTCGCCACCCCCGCGACGATCCCGGCCTTGTTCAGGCCCCGCTCGCGCTCGACCGGCACGAGCGCGCCGGCGTCGTCGAGGTCGTACTCGGTGAACGAGCCGCCCTCGCCGGCGAGCATCCCGGTCAGCTCGTACGGGTAGACCGTGCCGCGGCGCCGCGCACGCAGCACCTTCTGGCCGTAGTCGTCCAGCGGCTGGATCAGCTCGGTCGGCGGGTCGGTGATGGTCAGCCGGACACCGGTGGCGACGTCGTAGGTCACCCGCACCGCGATCGGCCGCAGCTCGCCGGTCTCCTTGTCGCGCTGGCGGCCGAGGAACAGCACCTCCTCGACGCCCGCGCCCGCGGTCGTCGGCACCACCCGCTGCGCGACCGTGTTCAGGTCTTCGGCGGTGAGGTCGCTGGGCGGCCACACGTAGAGGAAGATCCGGTTGGTGTCGAGCCGCTTCTTCGCCGGGCGCTGGGCCTGCACCTTGCGGATCGCGTCCAGGCACGCGCCGAGCGCGCCCTCGACGGCGGGCAGGGCGAGGATGCGGCCCTCGTCGTCGCGCAGCGGGGTCAGGTCGCGGACCTGGGCCATCGCCACGAGGCGTTCGTCGGACGGGTTCTTCGGCGCGACGCAGCGCACCAGGTAGACGTCCTCGTCGGCCGACGGCAGGCGGGTGAGGTCGAAGTTCTGCAGGCGCCGCAGCTGCAGCCGCTGCCCGATCAGCGGGTGCAGGCCGCGGATCAGCCGCTCCTCGGCCAGGCCCGCCGACGACGGCCGGAACGTGAAGTGGTGGTGCATCGCCGATCCGCTGCGCCCGGCGACCGTGGTGGTGAGGCGGCGCAGGTTGCTCGGCAGCGCGACGCGGGACAGCACCTCGCGCAGCTCGGCGGCCATCAGGTCGGCCTCGGCCGGCTGGCCGGTCCAGGTCAGGTAGATGTCGGCGACCAGCGCGCCCGGCTCGGCCTTCGCGGCGACCTCGCCGACCGTGCGCACCGCGTCGGCCAGTCCGTCGAAGTTGGCGACGGTCGCGATGAGCCGCTGCCGCTGGCCGTCCAGGTCGTACCCGGCGGTGACGAACGCGTGCCCGCCCGCGGTGCCGGTCTCCACGCCCTCCAGGCCGTGCTCTCGGTAGTAGCGGCGGCTGAGCACCTCCAGCAGCGGGCCGGGGTCGAGGCCGGGCCGTCCGATGCGCTGGCCGAGCAGCCGCACCAGCGGTTCGGGGCTGGCGACCATCTCGGCGATGCGCCGCTCGCGGTCCGGCGCCTCCGGGTTCGCGTCGAGGTAGCTGAGGTGGCGGCGCACCTTGGTGTAGACCTCGGCGCGGGTGCGGCGCAACAGCGGCTGCGCGAACCAGCGGAACACCAGGCTGCGGGCGAGGTCGCCCACCACCGGGAAGCGCAGCTGGGTGGCGCGGATCAGGTGCTCCAGCGCCTGGCCGACGGTCTGCCGGAGCCCGTTGTGCGGCGGGGCCTCGGTGAGCCACTGCTGCAGCAGCGCGGTGATCACGGCGACGTCGGAGGCCGCGCGCTGCTGGGCGAGGAAGATGCGGAAGACCGCCTCCTCCAGCTCCGGCGTGCGGTCCAGCCCCTCGACGCCGTAGTGGCCCAGCACGCGGGTCAGGCGGCCCTGGAAGGTCTCGGACAGCCCGGCTCGCTCGGCGTCGAGGCTCTGCAGGTAGGTGTGGAAGTGCTCGCGCGGGCTGTGCACCCGCGTCTCGGCCTTGGTCTCCTCGCCTTCCGGCTTGTTGCGGGACAGCTCGGACAGGTCGGCGAAGACCTCCAGCAGCGCGGTCTCGGCGTCCAGCGGCCGCTGCGGCAGCTCGGCGCGCGCGGCCAGGTACCCGGCCAGCGTGCGGCCGCCGTCGCGCGGGTCGACGTCGAACCCGAGCAGCATGCTGCGCAGGTCGGCCAGGCCGCGCTCGACGCGGTGCGCGGCGGACAGCCCGTCCGGCTCGGACGGCAGGTCCAGGTCAACCCCGGCGGTCTCCGGGGCGGCGTCGGCGTCGTCGTCGGCGAGAGGTTCCAGCCGCAGCAGCGCGGCGCCGGTCTCCACCTGGCTGCCGACGGAGACCAGGGACTCCTTGAGCAGCGCCCGGAACGGCGCGCGCAGGACGGTCTCCATCTTCATCGACTCGAGCACCAGCACGGGGGCGCCGGCCTCGACCTCGTCGCCGGCGGCGAGCGGCGTGGCGACCACCAGCGCCGGGGCGGGCGAGCGGACGACGCCGCCCTCGTCGCGGCTGATCCGGTGGGTCACGCCGTCGACCTCGACCAGGTGGATCGGCCCGTGCGTGCCGGTCACCAGCCGGAAGCGGTGGCCGTTGACGTGGATCTGGCCGGTGTGCGAGTCGTAGCGCTCCAGCTCGGCGTCGACGGTCTGCACGTCGTCGCCCGTCACGAAGCCGATCCGGTAGCGGCCCGGCCCGGTCTGGGCGACGGTGAGGCGGTAGCTCGCGCCGCGCAGCTTCAGGTCGATCGGGCGGCCGACCTCGTGCTGGACCTGGGGGCGCCCGCCGTGCGCGGTGGACAGCAGGCGCTGCAGCTCGACCTGCTTCTCGTCCTGGTAGGCCTCGATCGCGGCGGTGGCCAGCGCGATGCCGGAGTGCGCGTGCGACACCAGGCGGCCCTGCGCGCGGACCCGGTCGATCCAGCCGGTGTCGGCGCTCGCGTCGATCACCTCGGGCTGACCGAGCAGGTCCAGGACGAAGCTCTTGTTGGTGGTGCCGCCCTCGATGAGCACGGTGGTCTCGCGCATGGCGCGGCGCAGGCGGGAGAGCGCCTCGTCGCGGTCGCGGCCGTAGGCGATGATCTTGGCGATCATCGAGTCGAAGTCGGCGGGGATCGTGTCGCCCTCGCTGACGCCGGTGTCGACGCGGATGCCCGGGCCTGCCGGGAGGTCGAGCAGCGCGATGCGACCGGGGGCGGGCGCGAAGTCGCGGTCCGGGTCCTCGGCGTTGAGCCGGGCCTCGATGGCGTGGCCCAGCTCGGCGGGCGGGGCGCCCTCCAGCTTGCCGCCGGACGCGACGTGCAGCTGGGCTTTGACCAGGTCCATGCCGGTGGTGGCCTCGGTGATCGGGTGCTCGACCTGCAGCCGGGTGTTCACCTCGAGGAAGGCGAACAGCTTCTCGCCGGGGTGGTAGAGGAACTCCACGGTGGCGGCGCCGCGGTAGCCGACCGCGACGGCGAGCCGCTCGGCGGAGGCTTTCAGCTCGGCCACCTGCTCCGGCGCGAGCACCGGCGAGGCGGACTCCTCGATGATCTTCTGGTTGCGGCGCTGCACGGAGCAGTCCCGCACGCCCAGCGCCCACGCGGTGCCCTGGCCGTCGGCGATGACCTGGACCTCGACGTGCCGGGCGCCGGTGACCAGGCGCTCCAGGAACACGACACCGCTGCCGAAGGCGCGCGCGGCCTCCTGGCTGGTGCGCTCGTAGGCGTCCCGCAGCTCGTCGGCGTCGTTGACGACCCGGATGCCGCGGCCGCCGCCGCCCGCGGTGGCCTTGAGCATGAGGGGGTAGCCGATCTGCTCGGCGGAGCGCAACGCGGCGTCGAGGTCCTCGACCGGCCCGCGGCTCCACGGCGCGACGGGCACGCCCACCTCTTCGGCGATCAGCTTGGCGCCGATCTTGTCCCCCAGTTTGCGCATCGCCTCCGGGTTCGGGCCGATGAAGGTGACCCCGAGCTTTTCGCACAGCTCGGCGAAGGCCGGGTCCTCGGCGACGAAGCCCCAGCCGACCCAGGCGGCGTCGGCCTTCGTCTCGGTCAGCGCGCGTTCCAGGACGGCGAGGTCGAGGTAGGGGCGGTTCGCCGCGGCGCCCAGGTTGTAGGCGATGTCGGCTTCCCGCACGAAGGTGGCGTTGCGGTCCACGTCGGTGTAGAGGGCCACCGTCTCGATGCGCGGCCCGCCCTCCGCGTTGAGCTCACCGACGGCGTGGATGAGCCGCATCGCGGCTTCTCCCCGGTTGACGATCGCGACACGACTGAACACCGAATCGAGCCTCACAAGTTGTGGTGGTTGGACTGCGCGGCCTCCCCTGGCCGCTGGTCCAGCATCGCGCGTACCCACCGGTAGTGTGATCGTCGCACCCGCACCGTGCCGACGGCGGTTTTTTGTCGGAACCCTCCAAAGGACCGCTCTGACCCGGGACTATGCCCACGGCTCGTGCACACGCGGGACCGCGCGGATCGTGAGAGCCTGGTCACTCGCCCTTGTAGAAGACGACCAACGGCCGGCTAGCCGCGGCGGCGCACCGGGAGGCGCAGGTGCAGCACACCGTCGCCCTGGATGACCACGTCGGGGTCGCCCAGCATCAGGTTGCCGTCGGCCAGCGCGCCGAAGTACGGCTTCCCCCGGCCGAAGACGACCGGCACGACGTCGATCGCCACGTGGTCGATGAGCCCGAGCGCCAGCGCCTGCCCGCCGACGTCGCCCGCGCCCACTCCGATTTCGCCGTCGCCGGCCAGTTCCCGCGCTCGCGCGATCCCCTCCTCCACCGAGCCGGCGAAGTGGTAGGTCGCCTCCGGGTGCCAGCCCGCGGGCCGCGGCCGGTGCGACACGACCACGACGTGCTCGCTCGCCGGCGGATGACCCTCCCAGCCGTTGGTCAGGTCGAATTGGTGCCGCCCGACGACCAGGACCTTTTGGCGCGACCCCATGCCGCGCACGTACTCGGCGGAGGCCGCCGAGACCCGGAACGGCGAACCGTGGATGTCGGGGTGGTCCTCGCCGACGAGCGGGTGGTCGCCGTTGAAGTACCAGTCGTGGAGCGGTCCGACGTCGTCGTTGTCGTCGGCGATGTAGCCGTCCAGCGAAGCCACCGCGTGCAGGTAGGTCGTCCCCATCGCCGCTCCTCCCAGGGGGACCAGCGTCCCCCAGGGGCCGTGCGCGCGCAACCGCCCCGGCGGGGCACCCCGCCCGGCGAGGTGCCCCGTCACGGCCTCACGGCTGGTAGAGCCAGTCGGTCCAGCGGTAGTCGTCCAGGCGGCGTTCGGTCAGGTACTGGTTGCGCAGCAGCCGGGCCAGGCCGTCGCAGTGCCAGAGCTCGCCCCAGACCCGGGCGCTGGACTGCACGCGCGCGGTCCGCGCCGTGCGGGCCTGCTCGTACGACGCGAGCGCGGCCGGCCAGTCCAGCGCGGCGGCGGCCTGCTGCTTGGCGACCTCGCCGGCGAGGCTGTGCGCGTCCTCCAGCGCCTGGCACGCCCCCTGCGCGAGGTACTGCAGCATCGGGTGCGCCGCGTCGCCGGTCAGCGCCAGCCGTCCGTCGACCCAGCGCGGCACCGGCAACCGGTCGTACATCGGCCACCGTCGGTCCCGCCACAGCCAAGCCAGACCGCGCCGCACCGCGTCGCAGGTGTCCTCGAACGCCGCGTCCAGCTCGTCCGGGCCGCCCCATTCGCTCTCGCCGCGCTCGTACGCCGGCGAGGCGAACACCGCGACCGTGTTGAGCAACTCCCCACCACGCAACGGGTACTGTACGAGGTGGCACTTCGGTCCGAAGTGGACGACCACGTCGGTGAGCACGTCGTCGTCGAGTCCGGTCACCTCGGACACCGGGCGGGTGCCGCGGTAGGCGACGTAACCGGAGCACACGGGCTGGTCGTCGGACAGCCGCGACCGCAGCGACGACCACAGCCCGTCGGCGGCCAGGGCGGCGCCCGCCGCGAACTCCCGCTCCCCCGCCCGCACCCGCACACCGCCGGGCCGCACCTCGATTTCGTCGGCCTGGTGATCGGCCAGCAACTCGACCCCGGCATCCCGGCAGGCGTCGTGCAGGATCGTCAGCAGGTCGCTGCGGTGGATCACCACGTACGGCGCGCCGTAGCGCTCGACGAACCCCCGCCCGAGGTCGAGCGAGGTCAGCTCGGCGCCGTCGAGCGCGTCCTTGAGCACCAGCCGCCGCGGCAGCACCCCGCGCGCGACCACCTCGTCCAGCAGGCCCCACTCGCGCAGGATCCGGGTCGCGTTGGGGGCCAGCTGCAGCCCCGCGCCCACCTCGGCGAACGCGGGGGCCCGCTCCAGCACGCGGACCCGCTGCCCGGTCGCGGCGAGGGCGAGGGCGTTGGCGAGCCCGCCGATCCCGCCGCCGACCACGACCACATCGGTGTCGGTCATGTCTTCCTCCTACAGCCAGGGGCCGAGTTCGGGGGCCTGGTACGCGCGTCCGGTGAGCCAACGCGCGAGAGCGGGGCCGTGGCCCTGCGCGGTCCGCCGCCGCAGCGCGTCGGCGATCAGCGCCTCGACCAGGTCGGCCGGCAGGTCCTCGAACCCGACGCCGCAGTCGAGGTCGACGGCGTGCACGGCGACCTCGCGGGTGCGCATCCAGACGATCTCGGTGGCGGGCACGGTCCGGCCCTGCGCGGTGACCACCTCGTTGGCCCAGGCGTCCGCGGGCAGCGCCGCCACGTCGGCGGCCAGCGCGTCGGCCGAGTCGTGTACCAGCCGCCGCAGTTCGGGCACGGGCAGCTTCGCGCCCGCCTCGATCTCCGCGGCGCGGTGCTCGGCGCTTTCGTACATCCGCGACTCGACCCCGGTGCGGGCCCAGCTCAGCAGTCGCCGCAGCGCTTCGGCGTTGTAGTGCAGGTGCGCCACGAGGTGGCGGCGGGTCCAGCCGGGCAGCAGCGTCGGCGCGTCGAACGCGTCGCCGGGCAGCTCGTCGATCGCCCGGAGCACGAGCCGGGTGCCGTCGTCCATCCAGTCACTCATCGCGGGCCACGTTCTCCAGCCTGCCCAGTCCGCTGATCTCGGTGACCAGCCGGGCGCCGTGGGACAGGTACCGCGGTGGTTTCCGCGCGTGACCGACGCCGCCGGGGGTGCCGGTGGCGATGACGTCGCCGGGCCGCAGCGTGAGGATCGTGGAGGCGTAGCGGACCAGCTGGACCGGGTCGAACACCAGGTCGCCGGTGTTCGCCTTCTGCACCTGCTCGCCGTCGACCTCGCAGCTCAGCTCCAGCGCGGGTGTGGCGCCGCCGGGCAGCTCGTCCGGGGTCACCAGGTACGGGCCGAACGGTGTGGTGCCCTCGAACGTCTTGCCCTGCAACCACATCGGCGACCGGTACTGCCAGTCGCGGGTGGTGACGTCGTTGAGGACGCTGAACCCGGCGATCGCCGCGGCCGCCTCGGTCTCGCTCGCGCGGCGCACGGTGGCGCCGACGACGAGCGCCAGCTCGGCCTCCCAGTCGACCGCGTCCGACTCGGGCGGCAGCGCGATCGGGTCGGCCGGGCCGACGAGCGCCTCCGGGTACTTGGCGAACAGCGTCGGGTACCGCGGCAGTTCGCGGCCCATCTCCAGGATGTGGTTGCGGTAGTTCAGGCCGACGCACAGGATCTTGCCCGGCCGCGGCACGACCGGGGCGAGGTCGGCGCCGGCGAGCGGCCGCTCCGGGGTCACCGCCGCGGCCTGTTCACGCCAGTCCTCCTGGGCCAGGAACGCGCCGACGTCGGGCGCGCCGAGCTCGGCGTAGCGCTCACCCTCGACGCGGATCGCGCGTGTGCCTTCGGCGGTGCGCAGGGTCGCGAGCTTCACCGCTGTCCTCCCACCCGCACGCGGTCGGCGTGCAGCCGCTCGAAGATCGGGGTGTCGCTGAACCGGAACAGGTCCAGCTGCGTCGCGGCGGCCAGGGTCACCTCGGCCCAGGACGGCACGACGAACAGGTCGCCGTGGTCGACGGTCCACTCCGCCTCGCCGACGCGGACCGTGCCGGAGCCCTGGAAGACCTGCCACACGGCCGAGCCGACCTCCTGGCGCGGCGCGGTCTCGGCGCCGGCGCGCAGCCGGTGGAACTCGGCGCGGATGGTCGGCATGACGTCGCCACCGGTGGTCGGGTTGGTGAAGCGGACCGCGGCGTGACCGGGCTCGACCACGCCCGGGTGGCCCTCATCCTCGAGTGCGAGCTGGTCGGTCAGCGCGGCGTCGGTGTGCTCCCAGCGGTAGGCGGCGATCGGCGAGTTCATCGCGGGCGCGGTCTGCGACAGCGGGCGCAGGCCGGGGTGGGCCCACAGCCGCTCGGCGCGGGAGCGCTCCGGGGTTTCGGTG
The DNA here is from genome assembly GCF_000739085.1 of Amycolatopsis methanolica 239. Lineage (NCBI taxonomy): Bacteria > Bacillati > Actinomycetota > Actinomycetes > Pseudonocardiales > Pseudonocardiaceae > Amycolatopsis > Amycolatopsis methanolica. Next base: position 4,388,499 of record NZ_CP009110.1, read on the forward strand.
CTGGACACCTGCTCGGGGCCGAACTCGAAGAAGGCCGAGCCGGTGTAGTGCACGAACGGGATGTCCAGGCCGTCGATCCAGGCCATCGGTTCGCTGGAGGTGTTGTGGTGGCCGTGGAAGTGCCACCCGGGGGTGAGCAGGAAGTCGCCGCGGCGCATGGCCACCGGGTCGCCGTTCACGACGGTCCAGACGCCTTCGCCCTCGACGACGAACCGGAACGCGTTCTGCGTGTGCCGGTGCTCGGGCGCGTTCTCGCCGGGGCGGAGGTACTGGATCGCGGCCCACAGGGTCGGCGTCGCGTACGGCGCGCCGCCGAGGCCCGGGTTGGCCAGCGCGATGGCGCGCCGCTCCCCGCCTCGGCCGACCGGCACCAGCTCGCCGGCCTTCTCCGCCAGCGGCAGCAGGGTCTTCCAGCGCCAGGCGTGCGGGCGCATCGCCGGGGACGGGCTCATCGGCATCAGGTCGCCGATCTCGGTCCACAGTGGAACGAGCAGTTCCTCCGCGAACCCCCGGTACAGCTCGTCGAGCTCGGGGGACGGATCGGGCTGGTTGGCGGTCATCGCCTGGCCACTCCTTCCTTGGGACGGCGGGTCGAGGAGGACGCTAGGCGATGTTCTGCCAGCAGGGATCTAGAATTCTGCTGTGAAGAACAAGCCGTCGTACGCGATCGACTCGGTCGACCACGCGCTCCACCTGGCCACGGTGCTGCAGCAGGAGGGGCCGATGGGGGTGTCGGAAGCGGCCGCGCGGCTGGGGGTGTCCCGCTCGACGGCGCACCGGCTGTTGCAGATGCTGGTGTACCGGGACTTCGCCGAGCAGGGCCCGGACCGCCGCTACCAGGCCGGGCCGGTGCTGCGGCCCGCGGATCCGGCCGGCGCGCCGGTGGCGTTGCTGCGCCAGGCGGCGATGCCCCACCTGCGCGCACTGGTGGCGCGGGTGGGGGAAACGGTGAACCTGCAGGTCCTGGCGGGCACGGAGGCGCGGTTCGTGGCGTCGGTGGAGTGCGACCAGATCCTGCGGGTGGGTGACCGGGCCGGGCGGGTGCTGCCCGCGCACCGCGTGTCCGGCGGCAAGACGTTGCTGGCCGCGCTGCCGCCGGCCGAGCTGACGCGCCGGTACGCCGGGACTGACGTGGACCTGGTCCGCCTGCGGCGTGAGCTGGGCCTGGTGCGGCGGCGCGGCTTCGCGGTCAACGACCAGCTGACGGAGACCGGACTGACCGCGGTCGGGGTGGCGATCCCGTGGCCCGGCGGGGCCGAGCCCGCCGCCGCGTTGTCGGTGGCCCTGCCGTCGGCCCGGTTCGACCACGACCTGCTGCCCACGTGGGTCGGCGCGCTGTCGGCGGCGGCGACGGCGATCGCGCACGACCTGGGCTGAGGGTCAGCTTGCCCGCGGGATCGCGGGGATCGCCTCGACCTCGACGACGTACTGCGGCGCGGCCAGTGCCGCGACCACGGCCAGCGACTGCGCCGGGAAGTCGTCGCCGGGGAAACCAGAGCTTGAACGCTTCGGCCTGCGCCGCGCGGTATCCGTCGAGGTGCTCCACCCCGGCGACGAGCGTCAGCAGCTTCACCAGGTGTTCCGGACCACCACCGGCGGCGGACAGCAGCGCCTCCAGGTTGGCGAAGATCTGCTCGCCCTGCGCCCGCGCGTCCGGCCCCGCGAGCGTGCCGTCCGGCCGGACGCCGAGCTGCCCGGCGAGGTAGACGATCTCGTGCCCCTCGGGCACGGACGCGAGGTGGCTGTAGCGCCCGGCGGGCGACGCGACGGTGTCGGGGTTCCAGCGGTTCACCCCCCGCCATGGTCCACCCCGGACGGGTGCGCGGCACCCGTCCGGGGTGGACAGACGTGGTGATCAACCGATCTGCAGGTCGACGCAGGCGTAGAAGGCGTTGGCGGTGTCGGCGATGTTCCAGACCGCCAGGAGTTTCTGCCGCCCGGTGAAGCCGCCGAGGTCGACCGGGTGCGAGACAGTCGCCGCGGGCTGCGCGCCGCCGTCGTCGACGAACCCGACACGGGTGTCGCCGATGTAGTACTCCCAGGTGCTGGTGCGGTGCTGGGCGGTCAGCTTCCAGGTGAAGGTCACGGTATTGCCGACCTGGGTGGCCCGCCAGCCCTTGCCGTCGTCGTCGAGTTCGGCGAAGCGGGTGTTGCCGCCGCTGCAGCTGCGCAGCCCCTTCGGACCTTCCACGCTCTGCGGTTCGTACTTGATGTCGCCGCAGGGCACGATCCCCTGGGCGCACTGGGCCTGCCTGCTGGGCGGCGAGTCGACGTAGCCGTGGGCGCTGGCGGCGCCCGGGAGGGCCACGAGGGCGATGGGAGCGAGCGCGGCCCCGGCGGCGATGGTCGCGATGCGTCGTCTGATGGTCATGTCGGCTCCTTGCGGTGAACCCGGATGACTTTGGTCTAGACCACCTATCAGGACCATAACGTGAAGTTTGTTCGCGGTCAATGCGCCAGTGGGAAAAGCGCCGACCGCGGCAGGAGCCGTTGCCGCCGCGTTGCGGACACACGAGGACCTCCGGGTTGGTGCGGATCGTGGTGATCCACACCGAACCCGGAGGTCGGCACTCACACGACGATCAGCGAGCAGGCTGCAGCAGGATCCGTTCCGCCACCTCGACCCGCAGCAGTGTCCGCACATCCTCGAAGTGGTTGCAGATCGTCACCTGGGTGCTGCCGGCGAACAGGAGTCCCACGGCGTTGTTGTCCAGGTCGCAGACCAGGCTGCCGGAGTCCCCGCCCGCGGACATCCCCGTCGTGATGATCTGGTTGAGGAACCGGCCCACGCGGCCCCCGCCGTAGTTGACGTCGACCGTCGCGTTGGTGACGGTGACGCGCCCGACGGTGAAGTTCGTGGTGCGACCGGTCTTGCGCACCAGATCCCCGGCGCGGATGCCACCCTTGCGCACCCATCCGCGCGGCGCGCCGGTGAAGTAGATCTCCCGCGTGGCGTCGCCGAAGTTGCACTCCGCGACGGCTGCGTCAACGATGTTGCGGTGCAGGGCCCGGGGGATGAAGGGTTCCAGCTGGAGGGGAACGAACCGGGACAGGGTGGCGATGCGATCCTGCGGATCGGTGCCGCCATCGAAGGTGCCCGGCTGAACGATCGCCGAACCGGCCGGTGCGGCGTTCGTGTTGGCCAGGACGTGGTTGTTGCTCAGGATGTAGAACCGCGCCGGCGTCCCGATTCCGGACACGGGCGGGTTGATGGTCGCCTGCGGCAGGAAGTCGTAGACGACACTGCCGAGCGTGCCAGCGGTCACGGAGACGTTGCCGACAGAGGCCCCGGACGGACAGGGCCGCATGCGGCGCGTGAGCAGCTGCGGAGCAGCCTCCGCGATCGGCCGCTCCATCGTCGCGCCGCGACCGTTGCGGTACCCCTCGAGCATCGTCGCCAAGTCCTCGACGCCGGCGGACGGCGCAACGCCCGAACGTTGCGCGATCAGGTCCCCGACCGAGTAGACGTCGGTCTGCAAGCCGGCGATTTCGTCCGGAACGAGGTCGCGCTCGGGAAGGTCTTCACGCGGGATCTTCTGCGTCACCATCACGACGGCCGCGGCCTCCCCCGTCGGCACTCCGCCGCGCCACTTCACGCCCAGACCGACCCCGACGACGTTCGACGGGGGAAGCTCCGGGCTCATCAACTGTTCCGCGGCGGCTTGCTGATCGTCCACGCTGAAACGCGCGCCGTCAGGGAGCCTCAGGAGTCGTTGCTCGAACATTGTTATCAGCCTGCCAAAATAGGGCGAATTTCAGTTTTGCGCGGTAATCGTTCCCGCGACTATGATCTCGACCGGATATCCTTCAAGGCGATCGGGGATGACCCCGGTGTCGCGCGGCGGCTGGGTGACGAAAACCTTGATGACCGGGTTCTCCTCGTCCTCTGCGTCTCCGACCGCCACGACCTCCGGGATCGACATCAGGTCGGATTCGTGCCGCAGACGAACCTCGTGCACGGTAGCCATGAGCTCGAGCTCCTCATTCCAATGGAACCCAATCGTCTCGAGTGGAAAGATTCTACGTCACGCGGCACCCGCCGTGTTTCGTGCGTTCGGGTGACTTTTCGTGAATCAATACCGAACACCAAGTTCTACCGGCATTCACACGCGCGCGCATTGGAGTTGGATCAGCATGACGGCCGCGCAGCCCTCATCCGTTTCGGGTGAGGCTCGAAACTGCCGGAGATCCCTAACATCCGCACCTGTGACCATCACCGCCGTCAGGGGCGGGGCGTGGATCATCGTCGCGGCGGTGGTCGCCCTGACCTCGTGCACCGAAGCGGCCCAGCCGGCGGCGCCGCCCACGACAGGGGCGCCGCCGGCGACGGGCGCCGTCACTTCCGTCGCGGCGCTCGCCCAGCCCAGCGTCGTGAAGATCCTGACCGCGGGCGGCAACGGCAGCGGCGTCGTCTACGGCGCCGACGGTCTCATCCTCACCAACGAGCACGTCGTGCGTGGCGCGCAGGCGGTGCAGGTCGCCTTCGCCGACGGGCAGCGGGTTCCCGGGACGGTCCGCGCCGTCGACGTCGTCACCGACCTGGCCCTGGTCCAGGTCGCCCGTACCGGCCTGCCGCCCGCGCGGTTCCAGCCCCAGCTCCCGGCCGTCGGTGAGCTGGTCGTCGTCATCGGCAGCCCGCTCGGCTTCGAGAACAGCGTCACCGCAGGCGTGGTGTCCGGGCTGCACCGCGAAATCCCGGGCAGCGCCGCCGAAACGCAGGCGCTCGTCGACCTGATCCAGACCGACGCCCCGATCAGCCCGGGCAGCAGCGGCGGCGCCGTGTTCAACGCCGCCGGCGAGGTCGTCGGGATCAGCGAGGCCTACATCCCGCCCCAGGCCGGCGCGGTGTCGCTCGGTTTCGCCATCCCCGCCGCGACCGCCGTCGACGTCGCCGAGCAGCTGATGAGCACCGGCCGGGCGCGACACGCCTTCGCCGGGCTCGAACCCGCCCAGCTCACCCCGCAGATCGCCGCCCAGCTGCGACTGCCGCGAGCCGACGGCGTGATCGTCGCCGCGATCGCCGACGGCGGCCCCGCCGCGGCCGCCGGCCTCCGGCCCGGTGACGTCGTCACCGCGCTGGACGGCACAACCGTCCGCACGCCGGAGGAGTTCCTCGGGCAGCTACGCCGCCGCGCCCCCGGCGACACCGTCACCGTCACCTTCCACCGCGCCGGGGGCCAGGACGTCCGAACACCCCTGACCCTGACCGACCGCCCTGCGTTCAGCAGCTAGACCGGGAGGCGAGCACGAGATGAGCACGGCCGAAACGACCCGGACCGAGACCGCGAAATTCGGCGTCGCCACGATGATGGCGATGGTCGTCGGCTCAATGGTCGGCGCGGGCGTGTTCTCCCTGCCGCACCGGTTCGCCGCCGAGACGGGCGTGAGCGGCGCGCTCGTGGCGTGGCTGATCGCCGGCGCCGGGATGCTGACGCTGGCCTTCGTCTTCCAGAACCTGGCGGTCCGCAAACCCGGGCTGGACGCCGGGGTCTACGCCTACGCCAAGGCCGGGTTCGGCGAGTACCTGACCCAGCGCGCGGCCTTCTCGAGCGAGCCGCGCCTGGCGACCGCGCGCCGCAGGGCGTCGAGGAAGTCCGCGTCGAGCTTGCCCACCGCCGGGGTGTCGTCCCACACCGAGACCGGCGCGCCCTCCGGGACGACGCCGTCGGCCTCGCCCAGGGCGGACCGCGAAGCCGGCGGAGCGGCGGCCACGAACAGCCGCCGCACACCGGACGCGGCGATCACCACCCCGGCGATCGCGAGGCCGACGAGCACGATCCGGCGGACGCGGCGGGCGGGCGCGGACAGTGGCAGGCTGTGGTTCATACCTCCACTGAAGGCGGGAGGCTGTTGCCACGGCGTCTGCGCTTTCCGATACGCCCGCGATATGTCCTACGGGTAGTAGCGGGTCAGGGATTCCGCCACGCAGGCCGGTTTCGCCGAGCCCTCGATCTCGAAGGTGAAGTTCCGCGTCACCTGCACCCCGCCGCGGCCGACCTCCTCGACCGCGGCGATCTCGGCGTGCAGCCGCACCCGGCTGCCGACCGGGACGGGCGCCGGGAAGCGGACCTTGTTGACGCCGTAGTTCAGCGCCATGCCGACGCCGGTGACCTGGAGCAGCTCGGCGACCATCGGGATACCCCAGCTCAGCGTCATGTAGCCGTGGGCGATCGTGCGGCCGAACGGGCCGTCGGCCGCGCGGACGGGGTCGGTGTGGATCCACTGGTGGTCCCCGGACACCTCGGCGTAGGCGTCGATCAGCTCCTGCGTCACCTCCCGCCACGACGAGCGGCCCAGGTCGCGTCCCGCGAGCGCCAGGATCTCCGGGATCCCGTTAGCCACCACCGGCATCGAAGTCACTCCCCCTCAGGCCGCGACGGCCCGCACGCCGGACTCCTCGCCCGCGCGCTCGTCGTAGTTTGGCTTGCGCAGCAACGCGAGCATGCAGCCCAGCGTCAGCACCACCTGGAACACCGCGTACACGATCACCGCGACGATCGATCCGGTCTGGTTCAGCAGGAACTGGCCCACGATCGGCGTGGTGCCGCCGAGCAGGGTGCCGCACAGCTGGTAGCACAGCGAGATGCCGGTATAGCGCACGTTCGCGGGGAAGCGGCTGGCGAGCATCCCGGCCAGCGCCGCGTAGTACAGGCAGTGCGGCACGGTGGCGACCGCGGTGCCGATCATCGCGAGCGGGTAATTCTCGGTGCCGATGAACAGGAACATCAGCGGCATCAACAGGATCTCCGGCACCAGCATCACGATCACCGCGCGGGACCAGCTGCGCATCTTCGTCGCGATCACCGCGCCCCACGGCTGCACCAGGATCTGGGTGATGTTGGCGACCAGGATGATCGTCAGGAACGAGCTCTTGTCGAAGCTGAGGTCCGAAGTCGCCCAGGACAACGCGAACGTCGACTTGAAGTAGGTGGCCGACAGGCCGATGGTGCAGGCGCCGATGCCAAGGACGATCAGCAGCGGCTGCGTGCGGAGCACCTCGGTGAACGGCAGCTTGGCGACCTCCTTCTTCTCGATGAGGTGCGCCATGGCCGGCGACTCGGCGACCCGCAGCCGGATGAACAGGCCGACGATCACCAGCAGCGCGGAGAACAGGAACGGCAGCCGCCAGCCCCACGAGGTGAACGCGTCGTCGGGCAGCTGGCTGATCGCCAGGAAGCAGACGGTGCTCAGCGTGTTGCCGACGGGCGAGCCCTGCTGGGCGAACGCGCCGTAGAGGATCGACTTGCCCTTGGGGGCGTGCTCGGAGGCGATGAGGACGGAGCCGCCCCACTCCCCACCGAGGCCGATGCCCTGCACCATGCGGATCGCGATGAGGAGCAACGGCGCGGCGACGCCGATCTGCGCGTAGGAGGGCAGGACGCCGATCAATGTGGTCGAGATGCCCATCATCAGCAGCGTGATGACCAGCGTCTTCTTGCGGCCGAGGCGGTCGCCGTAGTGGCCGAAGATGACGCCGCCCAGCGGCCGCGCGAGGAAGCCGACCCAGAACGTCGCGAAGGCCACCAGCGTGCCGAGCGCCCCGTCCAGCTCGGGGAAGAAGACCTCGTCGAAGACCAGCGCCGACGCGGTGCCGTAGATGTAGAAGTCGAACCATTCGATGGTCGAGCCGATGAACGACCCGATGCCCGCTCGTCTGGCCGCCGTGGCCGTGCTCATCGTGATTTTCTCTCCCTTGAGATCCCGTGTTGCTCGGACACCGTGCCAAACGGGACCTAGAAGAGTCCAATACCGAATCGCGCGGCCGGTAAGACGGTGGTCGTCTCAATCGCGCAGGCGAATGACGGTGCGCTCGCCGGGTGCGTCCTGCTGGGCCCAGGCCGCCTCGACCTGGTCGAGCGGGAACGGATGCGGGCGCACAGCCATGCCGCCCGCCGCGATCGCGGCCACGAGCTCGGTGAACTCCCGCCGCATGACCTGCATGTCCACGGCGCCGAAGCCGCTACCGAGGATCCGGAACGCGTTGGAGCGCAGAAGGTGCCCGGAGAGGGTGATCGCCTCTCCGCCCATGCCGCCGATCTGCACCCAGTCGAGCAGGCGGGTGTGCTGGGGCCGCGCTCCGAGGACGACACGCATGGCGAGTTCGGAGGGCTGCCCCCACACGTAGTCCAGGACCAGGTCGACCTCGGCGGCAGCCTCGGCGAACGCGGCCGCGGTCGCGTCCTGGTCGGGGACGAGCTGGGCAACGGCGTCCGCGCCCTGGTCCAGGAGTTCGTCGAGGCGGGCGCGGTTGCGTCCGGCGGCGATCACCCGCCCCGCGCCGAGGTGCTTGGCGACCTTGACAGCCATCGAGCCGGCGTTGCCGGTCGCGCCGTGCACCAGAACCGACTGCCCGGCCTGGAACGGCACGCGGGTGCACAGCGCAGTCCATTCCGCGAGACCGTGTGGCTTCCCCTGCTCGGCCGGCGCCGAGTCGAGGAGCACTCAATTCGTCAGGGCCTCTGACCTGGCGTCGGCAGCGCCTGTTCCGCGATCGCCAGCACTGTCCGCAACGCCGCCGACGGGTTGTCCGGCCGCCAGGCCAGCGCGGCCTGCAACCGCACCGGCTCCCCCGCCAGCGGCCGGTACGCCAGCCCCGTCTGCTGGATGTGCTGACACGACGACACCGTCAACGTCACCCCGACGCCGGCCGCCACCAGCGCGAGGATCGTGTACGAATCCGGCGCCTCCTGCACCACCCGCGGGTTGAACCCGGCCGACACGCACACCCGCACCGTCGCGTCCCGCACGCTGGACCCGGCGTTGGCCGGGAAGCTGACGAACGCCTCCTCCGCCAGCGCCTCGACCGGCACCTCGTCCAGCCGCGCCAAAGGATGGTCCGATGGCAGCGCGCAGATCATCTCCTCCTCGTCGATCACCCGCGCCTCGACGCCGGGCTGGGTGATCGGCAGCCGCACGAACCCCAGGTCCAGCGAGCCGTCGGCGACACGCGCGAGTGCCACGTTCGCGTACGTCTGCCCGCGCATCACCAGCTCCAGCCCGGGGTGCGCGGCCCGCACGGCGCGGGTCAGCAGCGGCAGGCTCTCGTGGCTGGACGCGCCCGCGAACCCCACCGTCACGCGCCCGTACTCGCCGCGGCCCGCCGCGCGCGCCGCCTTCGTGGCGATGTCCAGGTCCTCCATCACCCGCCGGACCGGCCCGAGGAAGGACTCCCCCGCGCTGGTCAGCCGCACCGAGCGGGTGTTGCGCTCGAACAGCTGGACCCCCAGTTCCTTCTCCAGCTGCCGGATCTGCTGCGACAGCGGCGGCTGCGCCATCTGCAGCCGCTTGGCGGCGCGCCCGAAGTGCAGCTCCTCGGCCACGGCCAGGAAGGACGTGAGGTAACGCAGCTCCATTATTACCAGCTCCGTCTTGATCTAACTCTGATTCGGTATTGGACACTAATCAATCTTGGTGGCACGGTGAAGACCGCCCCATCCACGAGCAGCACAGGAGCGCGACGATGCCCCGCCCGGGTCCGGACAAGACGATGAGCCTGCGCGACGCGGTCGCGGCTTACGTGCACGACGGGGACACCGTCTCGCTGGAGGGGTTCACGCACCTCATCCCCACCGCGGCCGGGCACGAGATCATCCGCCAGGGCCGCCGCGACCTCACCGTCGTCCGGATGACCGCGGACATCGTCGTCGACCAGATGCTCGCCGGCGGGTGCGTGCGCAAGCTGGTGTCCTCGTTCGTCGGCAACTCCTCCGCCGGGTCGCTGGGCGAGCTGCGCCGCCGGATCGAGCACGCCGACCCGGAGCCGCTGGAGTTCGAGGAGTACAGCCACTACGGCCTGATCTGCCGCTACCTCGCCGGGGCGCAGCGCCTGCCGTTCTACCCACTGCGCTCCTACGCGGGCTCCGACCTGCCTGCCGTCAACCCGGCCATCCGCAAGGTCGCCTCCCCCTACGGCGACGAGCACATCTACGTCGTCCCGCCGGTCAACCCGGACGTCACGATCATCCACGCCCAGCGCGCCGACCGGGCGGGCAACACCCAGATCTGGGGCCTGACCGGCGTCCAGGCGGAAGCGGTGTTCGCCGCGGACAAGGCGATCGTCGTGGTCGAGGAGATCGTGGCCGACGAGGTGGTCCGCTCCGACCCGAACCGCACGGTCGTGCCCGCGCACGCCGTCGACGCGGTGGTCGAGGTCCCGCGCGGGGCGCACCCGTCGTTCGCGCAGGGCTACTACGACCGGGACAACGCCTTCTACCGCGCGTGGTCGGGCATCAGCAGGGACAAGCAGAAACTGGCCGCGTGGATGGCGGAGTGGGTACACGGCACGGCCGACCACACCGAGTACGTCGCCAAGCTGGGCGAGCAGTTCTGGGCCGGGCTCGCGGTCGGCGAGGCGCTGAGCGAGCCGGTGAACTACGGGCGGAGGCTCTGACATGACCACTGTGACAACAGCAAGCGAAGTCCTGTCCGTCGTCGCCTCCCGCGAGCTGGCGGGCAAGCGCACGGTGTTCGCCGGGATCGGCCTGCCCACGCTGGCCGCGTCGCTGGCCCACCTGACTGTCGCGCCGGACCTGGAGATCGTCTACGAGTCGGGCGTGTGCGGGGCGCACCCGTCGCACCTGCCGGAGACGATCGCCGACGCAGTCCTGATCACCGGCGCCGAGGCGGTGCTGTCGATGCCCGCGTTGTTCGGCTACGTGCTGCAGGGCGGGCACATCGACGTCGGGTTCCTCGGCGCCGCGCAGATCGACCGCTGGGGCAACCTGAACTCCTCGGTGATCGGCGACTGGCATTCCCCGAAGGTGCGGCTGCCCGGTTCCGGCGGCGCGATGGAGGTCATGGCGAACTCGCGCGAGGTGTTCGTGGTGATGCGCCGCCACGACCCGCGGTCCTTTGTGGACGAGCTGGACTTCTGCACCTCGCCCGGCCCCGACCGCGCCCTCACCGACGGTGTGCGGCCGGCCGGGCTCGGCGTCACCAGGGTGATCACCGAACTCGGCATCCTCGCGCGGAGCGGCCCCGGCGACGAGCTGAAGCTCGTCGCGCTGCACCCGGGCGTCACCGTGGACCAGGCTCGCGAGTGCACCGGCTGGCCCCTGGAGGTCGGCGGCGACCTGACGGTGATCGAACCGCCGAGCGAGGCCGAACTACGGTTGCTGCGCGAAGATGTCGACCCGGAGCGGGTGTATCTGCGATGAAGGAGAGGACCGTGCGCATCAGGATCGTCGGGACCGGGGTGATGGGCCGCGGGATCGCCCAGTGGGCCGCGACCACCGGGCACACCGTGGAGCTGGCCGACGCCAGGCCGGAGTCGGTCGGCGAGGCCGTGGAGTTCATCCGCGGCATGCTCGACCGGGCGGTGGCGAAGGGCCGCAGCACCGCCGAGGAGGCCGCCGCGATCGGCGCGCGCCTGGTGCCGCTGGATTCCCCCGCCCAGCCGGGCGAGGCGGACCTGGTGATCGAGGCGATCCGCGAGGACCTGGACACCAAGGCCGCGTTGTTCACCGAACTGGAGAAGGCGCTGCCGGCCACGACGGTGTTCGCCACGAACACCTCGTCGCTGCCGGTCACGCAGATCGCGGCGCGCCTGTCCGACCCGTCCCGCCTGGTCGGACTGCACTTCTTCAACCCGGCGCCGCTGATGAAGATCGTCGAGGTGATCCCCGGCGCCCGGACTCGGCCCGACGTGGTGGACACGGTGTCCGCGCTGGTCCGGGAGACCGGGCACAGCGCGGTCGTCGTCTCCGACACGCCGGGCTTCCTGATCAACCACGCCGGCCGCGGGCTCGTCACCGAGGCGCTCGCGTTGCTGGAGCGCCAGGCCGCCGAGCCCGCCGAGCTGGACCGGATCGCGCGTGACGTGCTGGGCCTGAAGATGGGCCCGTTCGAGCTGATGGACCTCACCGGGCTGGACGTCACCGCGACGGTGATCGAGTCGATCTGGGCCGGGTTCCGCTACTCCGACCGCCTGCGCGCGTCCTTCCTGACGCCGAACCGGGTCGCCGCGGGCCTGCACGGCCGCAAGACGAAGCAGGGCTGGTTCGACTACGCCGAGGGCGCGGAAAAGCCCGCCGAGAAGCCCATCACCGGGGACGCGGACCGTCCGGTATGGACGGACGACGACGAGCTGCGCGCCGCGCTGACCGAATCCGGCGCGAAGGTCGCCGACACGCTCACCGAGGACGTGGTCGCGCTCGTCACCACGTGGGGCACCACGGTCGCGACCGCGATCGCCGCGCAGGGCCTGCCGCCGGAGCGGACCTTCGGCGTCGACCCGCTGTCGATCCGGACCGCGCGCCGGGTGCTGGCGATCACCCCGGCCGCCGACCCGGCCGCGGCCCGCGACGCGCGAGCGGTGCTGGCCCGCGGCGACAAGGCGGTGTCGGTGGTGCGGGACGTCGAAGGCGGTGTGGCGCAGCGGCTGGTGTCGTCGATCGTCTCGGTGGCCGCCTCGATCGCCGAGCAGGGCATCGCCGCGCCCGCCGACATCGACCTGGGCGTGCGGCTCGGGCTCGGCTACCCGCGCGGCCCGCTGGCCTGGGGCGACGAGGTCGGCCCGGCCCGGCTGCTCACGCTGCAGCGCGCGCTGCACGAGGCCACCGGCGACCCGCGCTACCGCCCGACGCGGTGGCTGGCCGAACGCGCGCAGCTCGGCCTGCCGCTGACCGCCGCGGGCACCGCGCCCGAAGACGTCTGAAGAGGAGAAAGCCAATGCTGGCACGGGATTTCGGTCTCACCGAGACCCAGCGCGACTTCCGCCGGATGGCGGCGGAGTTCGTGGACGCCGAGATCGCGCCCAACGCCCGGGAGTGGGACCGCGCCGAGCACGTCGACCAGTCCGTGGTGCGGCGGCTCGGCGAGCTGGGGTTCCTCGGCCTGACTCTGGACGAGCGGTACGGCGGGGTGGACGCCGACATGCTGTCCTACGTCCTGGTCACCGAGGAGCTGGGCCGCGGCGACTCGGCGGTGCGCGGGATCGTGTCGGTGTCGCTCGGCCTGGTGTCGAAGACGATCGCCGCGCACGGCACCGACGAGCAGAAGCAGGAGTGGCTGCCGCGGCTGATCAGCGGTGAGGCGCTGGGCTGCTTCGGCCTCACCGAACCGGGCACCGGCTCCGACGCCGGGTCGCTGAGCACCCGCGCCAAGCGCGACGGCGGCGACTGGGTGATCAACGGCAGCAAGATGTTCATCACCAACGGCACGTGGGCGAAGGTCGCGCTGACCTTCGCGCGCACCAGCGACCGCGGCATCACCGCGTTCCTGGTGCCCACCGACTCCCCCGGCTTCACGGCGACGGAGATCAAGGGCAAGCTGGGCCTGCGTGGCCAGGCGACCGCCGAGCTGACCTACGACAACGTGCGCGTGCCCGATTCGGCGCGGCTCGGAGAGGTGGACAAGGGCCTCGGCATCGCGCTCGGCACGCTGTCCCGCGGCCGGATCTCGGTGGCCGCGGGCGCGGTCGGCGTGGCGCAGGCGGCCCTGGACGCGGCCACCCGCTACGCCACCGAGCGGGAGCAGTTCGGCAAGCCGATCGCCTCGTTCCAGCTGGTCCAGGAACTGCTCGCGGACGCCGCGGTGGACGTGCAGGCCTCGCGGCTGCTCACCCACCAGGTCGCCCGCATGGCCGACGCCGGGATGAAGCCGAAGGAGTACGCCACGGACGCCTCGGCCGCGAAGTACCACGCGAGCGAGACCGCGGTGCGCGTGGCGAACAACTGCCTGCAGGTGTTCGGCGGGTACGGGTTCATCGACGAGTACCCGGTCGGCAAGTACGTCCGCGACGCCCGCGTGCTCACCCTCTACGAAGGCACCAGCCAGGTGCAGAAGCTGATCATCGGGCGGGACCTGACCGGCGTCAACGCGATGACGTGATGCCCAGCCGCGCCAGCTGCTGGTCGAAGGGGACGAACTCGTCCTCCTCGGCCACGGCAGGCGCGGCAGGCCTGCCGCTCACCGCGGCGGCCAGCTCACCGGCGGCACGCTCGATGCGCGCGGTCAGGTCGCCATCCGGCCCGTCCGAAGCGCCCCAGTCCCTGGACGCGGCGAACACGGCGGTCGGCATGACGTCGGCGCGCAGGTAGGCGAACAGCGGCCGCAGCGCGAACTCCAGCGCGAGCGAGTGCCGCGCGGTGCCCGCGGTCGCGGCGATGAGGACCGGCTTGCCCTGCAGCGAGCCGGCCTCGATCACGTCGAAGAACGACTTGAACAGGCCGCTGTAGGAGGCGTTGAAGATCGGTGTCACCACGATCAGCCCGTCGGCGCGGGTCACGGTCTCGACGGCGTCCCCCAGCTGCGGGCTCGGGAAACCGGTGACCAGGTTGTTCGCGATGTCGGTGGCGAGGTCGCGCAGCTCGACGACCTCGATCGCGGCGCCGGTCTCCCGTGCGGCCGCCTGCGCCAGACGGTCACCCAGCAGCCGCGTGGAGGAGGGGCTGCTCAGGCCGGCCGAGACGACCACGAGTGTGCGGGACATGGACCTCACCCTGCTCAGGTAGTTGTGCGTTCAACTAGTGAGCACAACGGCCTGGGCAGGGCGGGTATTCCATCACTGGCGGTAGGACTCGACCTCGCTGACCGGGCGGGCCTCCGCCTGGTCCGGGTCCTCCCCGAACTCGCGCGCGGCCCGGCGCCGGCGGAGCAGGTCCCAGCACTGGTCCAGCCGCTCCTCGACCCGGCGCATCCGGGTGCGGTCCTCGTCGCTCAGGCCCCCGCCGACCGAACGCGACCGCAGCTCGTGCTCCTCGGCGATCAGCTTGTCGATGTTGGCGATGATGTCCTGGTCGGCCATAGTGTGTCTCCTCGTCCCGGTAACCGCTTCAGACCGTACCCGCGATCACCTGTAGCTGCGGCCCTTCCAGGCCGCGCCGCGCCCGCGCCAGTGCCGCACGGCCGAGTCGACGGGTCATCAACAGGTACAGCGTGGCCGTGACCGGCAGCAGCAGCGCCACGGGCCACGGTTGCCGGTGGTAGCGCAGCATCGGGACGTAGGTGAGGGTCATCAGCAGCCACGCGGCGAGGGCGAGCACGCGTGCGGGGCCGGTGCCGGCGAGGGCCAGGACCGGGGGCGCGAGGAACACCAGCGCCAGGCCGAGCGCGGTGCCGGCGAGCAGCGCCGGGGAGTGCCGCAGCTGGGTGTAGGCGCTGCGCGCGACCATGTCCCACAGCGAGCGCAGGCCCGGGTACGGGCGGACGCTGCGCACGTCCCCGGCCAGGCCGAGCCAGATCCGGCCCCCGGCGCGTTTGACCAGCCTGCCGAGGGCGACGTCGTCGATCACCGCGTCCCGGATCGCGGCCACTCCCCTGGCCCGCTCCAGCGCGGTGCGCCGCACGAGGCAGCACCCGCCGGCCGCCGCGGCCGTGCGACCGGGTCCGTTCACCCGGCGGAACGGGTAGAGCATCGCGAAGAAGTACACGAAAGCGGGAACGAGCAGCCGCTCCCAGCCGGTGCGGGTGCGCAGGCGCGCCATCTGGGACACGAGAGCGCGCTCCCCCGCGGCTTCGACCAGCGCGGTGACCGAGTCCGGGCCGTGCGCGATGTCGGCGGTGCCGTCACCGCTGCCGTCGTCGACGAGGATCAGCCGCAGCGGCCCCGGGTAGCGCTGGGCGAGCAGCGCGGGCAGCGTCTCCGGCAGGATCCCGGCCTCGTCGCGGGCGTGCGCCGGGGCGGTAGCCGCTGGTCAGTGCACCAGAACCGAGTGGCGGCCAGCCACAGCCAGGCCGCCAGCGCGACCACGCCGACGATGATCATGAAAAACAGTTTCCCACCCGGGAATCGTGACGTACCGGATCCGATGGGGTAAGGTCGTTCTCGTCGGGAGTTTTTCGCAGGCTGGCAGCCGGGCCGGTTTCGTTCCCTTCGGTTGGCCCTTCGTGGTTGATCCTCCACGAGAGAAGTTTCCTTTTTGACCTCTCCCACTTCCGTCTTCCCGGACCGGAAGAGCCCCAAGCCCCTGCTGTCGGAACAAGCGTCGATGACCGAGATGGTGGTCATCCGGGCGTTCCTGATCATCCCCTTCGCCGCGCTGATCGCCGCCGTCCCCGTGTTCTGGGGCTGGGGACTGAGCTGGCTCGACCTCGCCGTCGCCGCCGCGTTCTACACGGTGTCCACTTTGGGCATCACCATCGGCTACCACCGCTACTTCACGCACGGCGCGTTCCGCGCCAACCGTCCACTCCGGATCGCGCTGGCGATCGCGGGGAGCATGGCCGCGCAGGGGCCGGTGATCGGCTGGGTCGCCGACCACCGCCGCCACCACGCGTTCTCCGACCGCGCCGGTGATCCGCACTCGCCGTGGCTGTTCGGCACCTCGCCGGTCGCGCTGGCGAGGGGTTTCTGGCACGCCCACATGGGCTGGCTGTTCGGCCGTGACCGCACCAATGTGGACCGTTTCGCGCCGGATCTGGCCGCGGACAAGGACATCCGCGCGGTGGACCGGTTGTTCCCGCTCTGGGTTTCGTTGTCCGTGCTGCTGCCGGCGTTGATCGGCGGGCTCGTCACGATGTCCTGGCAGGGCGCGCTCACCGGGTTCCTGTGGGCGGGGCTGGCGCGGGTTTCCTTCCAGCACCACGTGACCTGGTCGGTGAACTCGATCTGCCACATGATCGGCGACCGCCCGTTCGCCAGTCGCGACCGCTCGGCCAACTTCTGGCCGCTGGCGATCGTGTCGATGGGCGAGTCGTGGCACAACTCCCACCACGCCGACCCGACCTGCGCCCGCCACGGCGTGCGCCGCGGGCAGATCGACGTGTCCGCCCGGGTGATCTGGGCGTTCGAACGTCTCGGCTGGGCCTGGCAGGTGCGCTGGCCCACCGAGCAACGGCTGGCCCGGCTGGCCGTGAAGTCGTCCGCACCGTCGAAGGGATCGTCATGACCTGGGCTCGCCACGCTTCCGAACAGCAACCCGAGACCGGCCCGATCGCCGAGGCACGGGCCCGGATGGCGCAGGACGAGGCGATCGCCAACCACCGCGCCGCGCGCACGGTCGCCGACCACGCGCTGGACGTCCACGACTGCCGCGAGCTGCTCGCCATGCTCGGGCTTACCACGAAGAGCGCGGCTTCCGCGCTCTGATTGTTAGAGAAAATATCAAGGAGAAACACATGGCACAGGGCACCGTCAAATGGTTCAACGCCGAAAAGGGCTTCGGCTTCATCGCGCAGGAGAGCGGACCGGACGTTTTCGTCCACTACTCGGAGATCGACGGCAACGGCTTCCGCAGCCTTGAAGAGAACCAGCAGGTGACCTTCGAGATCACGCAGGGCGCCAAGGGCCCGCAGGCGAGCCGCGTCAGCATCATCTGACCTTCGCGCGACTGTTCAACGGGCCGGTTCCCCACGGGGGACCGGCCCGTTGCCGTTCACGGGCAGGCAGAACGGTCACCGCGTCCGGCGGGCTCACCACCGCGGCCTCAGGCGGCCGTCAGGTCCGGCAGCCCCGCCGGGGTGCCCGCGTCGATCCACTTCGCCAGCCGGTCGCGGGTGAACAGCTCGTCCAGCACCATGAACGCGGCGCCCACCACCCCGGCCTGGTCGCCCAGCGACGAGCGCACGATGCGCAGGTCCCGCGTCGCCAGCGGCAGGGACCGGCCGTAGATCACCTCGCGGATCGTGGCCAGCAGGTGGTCGCCCGCGCCGGCCACGCCACCGCCGATCAGCAGCAGCGACGGGTTGAAGAAGCTCACCAGCATCGCCAGCTGGTCGCCGATCAGCCGTCCCGCGCGCTGGATCAGCTCCAGCGCCGCGCGGTCGCCGTTCTGGGCCGCCCACGCCACGTCCTCCGCGGTGACCACGCCGTTCTCCGCGAGGCGCTCGGCCAGGATCGGGCTGCCGCCGTCCTTCGCCGCGGCCTCGCCGTCCCTGGCCAGCGCGGCGCCGCCGGCGAGCGCTTCCAGGCAGCCGACGTTGCCGCACCGGCACACGACGGAGGTGTCGGCGCGCGCCGCGGTGTGCCCGATGTCGCCGGCGCAGCCCTGGCTGCCGCGGTGCAGGTGGCCGCCGGAGATGAGCCCGGCGCCGATCCCGGTGCCGATCTTGACGTAGAGGTAGTCGCGCGCCCCGGCCGCCGCGCCCGCCCGGAACTCGCCGAGCGTCATCGCGTTCACCTCGTTGTCCACCCACACCGGCGCGTTGTGCCGGCGGGCGAAGTGGTCGCGCACCGGGTAGCCGTCCCAGCCCGGCATGATCGGCGGGGCACTGGGCCGCCCGGTGGCGAACTCGACCGGCCCCGGCAGCCCGATGCCGACACCCCACACCTGGGCGTCCGGCCGGGCGGCCAGCAGGTCGTCGAAGAGGGCGCCGACCTGGGCGAGCACGGGTTCCGGCCCGCGGGCGACGTCGGAGGCCTCGGTGCGCTGCGCGAGCAGGTTCCCGGCGAGGTCGGTGAGCCCGGCGCTGATGCTGGTCGCGCCGAGCTCGGCGGTGAGAATCACCCCGGCGCCGGAGCGGAACCGCAGCTCTCGCGGTGCGCGCCCGCCGCTGGAGGGCCCCAGCTCGCCGTCTTCCAGCAGCCCGGCGCGCATCAGGTGGCCGACGCGCTGGCTGATCACGGTCCGCCCGAGGCCCGACCGCCTGCCCAGCTCCGGCCGGGTCCGCGCGGCGCCGGAGCGCACCAGGTCGAGCACCAGGACCAGATCGTCGAGCTGGTCGGACGGGATGGTTGCGGTCACGGGGGTCCCTTCGCTCGCACTACCCGGAAATTCGTACCAGGCCCGGCGCTCAGCCGGGCGTGACCTCCACCCAGTCGCGGCGGGCGGCGGAGTCCAGGACCGCCTCGGTGATCGCCGTCGCGCGGGCGCCGTCGGCCAGTGTCGGGAGGCCGTCGGGCTTTTCGCCGCGCATCGCGGCGTAGGCGTCGGCGATGAAGCCGGTGAAGGAGTCCAGGTAGCCCTGCGGGTGGCCGGCCGGGACGAGGTTGCGGGAGGTCGCGTCGGGCCCGAGGGCGGGGTCGCCGCGGTGCAGGATCCGCGTCTCCTCGCGCCCGCCCATCCACAGGACCTCCGGCACCTGCTGGTCGAACGCGTACTCGGTGTCCGGCGTGTCGATCCGCAGCTGCAGCTGGTTGCGCCGCCCCGGCGAGATCTGGCTGATCACCGCCGACCCGAACACGCCCTGCTCGGTCTCGAACTGCAGCAGCGCCGCGTCCTCGGTGTCGACCTCGACGCCCGCCCGCACCGGCACGACCCGCGGCAGCACCGCGTGCACCCGCGCGATCCGCTGCCCGGTGACGAACTCCGCCAGGTCGCACCAGTGCACTCCGATGTCGCCGAACGCGCGGGAGGGCCCGCCGAGCCCGGACTGCACGCGCCAGTTCGTGTCGCTGTCCCGGGACAGCCAGTCCTGCAGGTAGACGCCGTGGATCAGCCGGACCGGCACACCGCGCACGCGGTCCCGCACCTCGCGCACCACCGGGTAGAAGCGGTAGGCGAACGGGACGGCGGCCACGCGGTCGGTGTCCCGCCACCGCCGGACGAGGTCGGCGACCTCGGCGCTGCTGGTGCCGACCGGCTTCTCCAGCACGACGTGCTTGCCCGCGTCGAGCGCGATGCGCGTCAGCGGCGCGTGCAGCGCGTTCGGGGTGCAGATGTGGACGACGTCGATGTCCGGGGCGGCCGCCAGTTCTTCGGCGCTGTCGACGGCGGCTCGCGCGCCCAGCTCCGCCGCCGCTTCGCGGGAGCGTGCGGGCGTGGACGCCGCCACCGCGGCCAGGTCCTGCCCCAGCGTGTGCACCGCGCGGGCGTGCACGGCTCCGATGAATCCGGCGCCGATGACGCCGGCCCGCAACGGCACGTTCACTTCTCCCCCTGTCGACAGGCCTTCTGCACTACTGAAATCATCTAATGCATACCGTGAACAAAAGTCAAGCCGCAAAAAGGGGCGTCGTTCTCGACCAGCCTGGGGGTCACTGGGAGAACGACGCCTTCACCATCATAACCGCTTCCGGGCGGGGCGTGCAGGGTGAACGGATCCGGACACGAAGAAGACCGGCGAGCCCCCAGGCCCCGCCGGCCGCGCATCCGCTTCAGCGGACGACGTGGGCCAGAATAGGGGCTGGACACCTCGGTTTGTCAACGGCTCCCAGCTGACTCAGAATGACTGCCGACCACCGGCCGTCCGCCTGAGCGGACGATCCCTTCGAGCGCGAGGAACCCCATGGACCAGGGCGGGCAGGAGGGCGGCTCACTCGCCGCCAAGATCACGCACCTGATCACCACCCTCTACCCCGAGGGCAGGCCCGGGTACGCGAAGCTCGCGGCGCAGATCCGCGAGCGCACGGGGGCGACGCTGTCGAGCACGTACCTGTGGGAACTGGCCAGCGGCCGCAAGCGCAACCTGACGCAGGAAACGCTGGGCACACTCGCCGGGTTCTTCGGCGTGCCCGCGGAGTACTTCCTCGACGACGCGGTGTCCTCCCGCGTCGACGCCCAGCTCGAGCTGGCGCAGGCGCTGCGCAACCACAAGGTCCGGTCCATCGCGCTGCGCGCGGACGGGCTGTCCGACGATACCCTGGACGCGCTGCTGGCCATGGTCACCGAGGCCCGCAAGATCGAGCGGCTCGGGCCGCCTGCCGAGCAGCCGGAGGACGAGCCGGGCGCGTAGACCGGGCAGGCGCCGCGCCGGCTCGCGGACGACGCGCGAGCGGAGGTGACGGCGGCGCGATGCTGACGCGACGCGACCTGCGGCGGTGCCAGGCCCTGGTGGCCGGCCTGCCGCTGCCCCAGCCGTTCTCGGTGCCCGCGCTGGTGGACGCCATCGCGGCGCGGCGCGGCCGCCCGATCCACGTGCGCACGCTGCCGCCCGGATCCGGCGTGTCGGTGTGCGGGGCGTGGATCCGGCTGGCGACGGCGGACGTGGTCTACGTCGAGGAGAAAACGAGCCGGGTGCACCGCGAGCACATCGTGCTGCACGAGATCGGCCACCTGCTGTGCGACCACAGCGGCGCCGGCGGCGGGGCGCACCCGTTGGCGCGGGTGCTGCCGGACCTGTCGCCGGAGCTGATCGAGCGGCTGCTGACCCGCACCGGGTACACCACGGAGGAGGAACAGGAGGCCGAGCTGGTCGCGAGCCTCATCCGGACCGCCGCGCAGGCGCGCGCGACCTGGACGACGACCGGAGCGCTCCGCGAGTTCGAAACCGCGCTCGGCCTGCGCGGGACGTGGGAGTGACCGGCGCGGCGGTTCTCCCGGCTCGAGGGTGTGCTGTGCGAAATCACGGGCACAGCACGCGGCAGCAGCACGTGGGCCCGGCCTCGCGGGTCCGCACCGCACAGAACTCCCCGCGACCCTCAGCCCCGCGCCAGGGAGGCCCCTCGTGAACCCGGCGCTCGTGCAGGGCGCCGGCACCGACCTCCTCGTCGCGGGCACGCTCCTCCTCTGGGCCGCGCTGCTGATCCGCGCCCCGGCCGCCCGGCGCTCGCCTCCGCGGCGGCGCATGCTCATCGCGATCGCCAGCCTCGCCACCTCGATCACGGTCGCGCTGGATCCGGTCACCGGCCTGGTCAACCGCGCGCTCCGGCTCGGCGACACGTGCGGCATCGTGGTCAACGTCTGGGGCGTGGTCAGCTCCGCGCTCATCCTGGACTTCGTGCTCGCCGCCGCCTCCCGCCGCCGTCCGCTGCTGGTCTACGGCGCGGCCGCCCTGGTGAGCGCTGCCTTGCTGCTGCTCAACACCGGCGCCGCGGCCGCCTGCGTCACCCCGGCCGACAAGCCGTGGTTCGACCTGTTCTGGCTGCTGCTCTGCCTCGCGCACGTGCTGGGCACCGGTCCCGCCGCGGTCCTGTGCGCCCGCTACGGCCGCCGCGCCACGACCCGCCCCCTGCGCGCCGGCCTGTACGTGCTCGCCACCGGCTTCGCGTCCTCGACCGTCTTCTGGGGCCTGGTCGCGCCCGCCTACCTCGTCACGCGCTCACCGTGGGTGGCGGCGACGTTCCCGCTCAACGTCGCGATCACGGCGTGGGTGATGGCGCTCGGCACGGCCCTGCCGCAATTGCTGCGCCTGCACCGGTCCGTGAACAACCGCCGCACCTTGCGACGGCTGGAGCCGTTGTGGCGGCGGCTGGTCGCGGCCGTGCCGCAGGTCCACCTGCCGGAGAACGGCCGCTGGGCCAGCGACCTGCGGCTGTACCGCCGGGTCATCGAGATCCGCGACGCGGTCTTGGTCCTGCGCGACTACGTCGCCCCGGCCACGCTCGCGGCGGCCCGCGCCCACGCGGGCTCCGAAGCCCTCGCCACGGCCTGCTGGCTCCCGGTGGCGGAGGCGGCGAAACTACGCGGCACGCACCCGCGCGCGGCGCCGCCGCCGGGTGAGGACCGCTCGGGCGAGGAGTGGGCCGACGAGGTCGGGTTCGCGCTCACCCTCGCCGAGCACCAGGACTCCGCCCTGGTGCGGTCCTTCCGGCCGGCCGGGGAGGTCACTCAGCGGTAGTAGCCCTCCACCGGCACCCGCGCCTCCTCGAACAGGAACGGCCCCTCCTGCGGCACCGGCTTCGCCACGACGGGCGCGGTCGGCTCCCTCAGGCTCTCCAGCTGCTCGCCGGACAACGCGAACACCACGCGCCCCAGCCCGGACCGCGCCAGCGCGCCCGTGCACATCCCGCACGGCTGGCAGCTGGTGTACATCGTGGTGCCCGCCGCCGTCTCCGGGTCCAGCTCGCGCGCCGTCCAGCGGGCGAGTTTCTGCTCGGGGTGGGCGGAGATGTCCCGGTCGGTGATCGTCGTGTTGCGGTCCTCGGCGAGGATCCGCCCGTCGGGACCGACCAGCAGCGAGCCGAACGGCGGATTGCCCGGCGCCCGGGCCTCGCCGGCCAGTTCGATCGCACGCCGCAGGTACTTCTCGTCGTCGGACAGCAGCCCTCCAGATTGGCGCGGACGGTCGCCAGCGCCTGCCAGGCGGCCTGGGGCCGCAACGTCTCCGCGGGGTCACCACCGAACGGGTCGAGCACCACGGTCTCCGCGCCGAGCACCCGCAACTCTTCGATGTCGGCCACGATCTGCTCGATGGTGCCCTCACCGGCCAGCCGCTCCCCGGTGATCGGCTGGCCGGACAGGCGCAACGCGATCCGCGGCACCAACTGGGGCTGTCCCGCCTCGGCGGCCATGGCCTTCAGCTTCCCGGTCGCCGACCGGAACCACTCGGGTGCGAACCGCAGCGGGTGCCACGGCTCGCCCCGCCGCACCGCCCGCCGCATGGCAGCCGGGCTGTTCCCGCCGATCCACACCGGGATCTGCGCAGTGCGGTAACCGGGGTCGGCCCACGCCTCGCGCAGGGCGTCCAGGTACTCGTCGGTCAGCGCGCCGCGCCGCTCGAACGGCACGCCCAGCGCCGCGAACTCCTGGCGCGCCCAGCCGACTCCGACGCCGAGCACCAGCCGCCCGCCGCTGAGGGCGTTCAGGTTCGCGGCCATGCGCGCGGTCAGCAGCGGGTGCCGGTAGGGCAGGACGAGCACCGTGGTGCCGAGCCGGATCCGCTCGGTCACCCCGGCCAGCCAGGACAACGTCGTGAACGGCTCGTAGAACGGCGCGGGGTACAGCTCGGCCACGTCCCGCCGTGACCGCCACGTGGTCGGACACCATCAGCAGGTCGTAACCCAGCCCCTCGACCGTCCGGCCCCAGTCGCGCAGCACGCCTGGATCCGTGCCGGGGCCGAAGTTCGGAATATTCACACCGATTCGCACGGAATTCAGGTTAGGGAGCGATCATCGGCACGCACACCGATTCCTTGCGGTCTTCCCGGCCGTCCACCGTGGATCTGCCGGTATTTTCGGCACATGACCGAGACCATCGACGCGACCGACTGGGCGATCCTCACCGAGCTGCAGCGGGACGGCCGCGTGCCGCTGACCGAACTGGCCCGCCGCGTCAACCTCAGCGCGTCCGCGACGACCGAACGGGTCAAGCGGCTCGAAGCGTCCGGGGTGATCACCGGGTACCGCGCGGAGGTCGACCTCGGCAAGGTCGGGTACCCGGTGCTCGCCGTGGTGCGGCTGAGGTACCCGGGCAGCAGGCACGAGCCCCTGCACCGGCTGCTCGCCGAGCGCCGCGAGATCCTGGAGTGCCTGCGCACCACCGGCGACGACTGCTACACGCTGAAGGTCGCGGCCGCCCCGATGGAGCACCTGGAGGAGGTCGTGGACCAGCTGGCGCGGTTCGGCAGCACGACGACGAGCGTGGTGTACCGGCGGACGCTGCCCGCGCGCGGTCCCGCCGGCCCACCGGCGGTCAGACCAGCGGCCCCCCCGAACGCAACCGGCGGCGGAGGTCCCAGAGGTAGGCGTTGAACGGGAACTCCCGCAGCAGTTTCGGCGACAGGCGCACCCCCAGTCCGACCGCGTTGAGCACCCGCTCGAACCGGCGCTGGTCGCGGGGCGTCCAGTCGAGCTTCATCTCCTCGCGGAAGCGGCTGGGCAGGAACCCGGTGGTGACGAACCGGTTGATCGGCCCCAGCGCGCGGCTGACGAAGCCGGGCAGGAACTTCAGGTCGGCGATGTCGAGCAGGTGCTGCCGGACGGTGTCGTCGATGGAGATCTCGGCCAGCGCCTCGTTCCAGTACTCCTCGAAGGCCTGCCGGTCGGCGGGCCACATGTCCGCCTTGACCTGCAGCGTGGTGCCCAGGCGCGCGGAGTTCCGGTAGATCTCCTCGGTCTGCTCGGGCGTCAGCGGCCCGATGAACGCCTCGTAGATGTCCTCCAACCCGCGGTACAGGCACGCCGCGACCCACAGTTGCAGCTTCGGGTCGAAGGCGTTGTAGGACACCGGGCTGGACGGGGTCGAGCGGACTTGCGCGTGCGAGGCGTTGACGGCCTTGCGGTAGGCCTTACGCTCCTCGTCGGTGCCCAGCGCGGCGACGGCCAGGTAGGTGACCGTGGTCCGGCTCCGCTTGATCGGGTGCTTGAACAGGTTCCCGCTGTCCACGCGGCTCTCGTACACGCCGTAGCCGACGGAGGGGTGCGCGAGCTGCATGATCACGTTCGCGCCGCCGGCCAGCAGGCCGGCCCCGATCATCGCGTCGTCGAGGCGGGTGGCGGCAGCCTGGGCCATCGTTGGTCTCCCATTCTGCTCACGGGTGTTTGCAGATATTGCAGCGCGACCGGTGCGGACCTGTCAACATGGGGGCATGGAATCGACACCGCTGCGCACCTACGGCGGCGTCGCAGGCGAGGACCGGCAGGCCGAGCGCCGCGCCCAGCTCGTCGAGGCCGGCCTGGAGCTCCTCGGCGCGCGCGATGGCGACCGGAACCTGACCGTGCGGGGCGTGTGCCGCCAGGCGGGGCTGGCCGCGCGGTACTTCTACGAGAACTTCGCCGACCGGGACGCGCTGGCGGTCGCGGTCTACGACTCGGTGGTCGAGGGCATCGCGGCCAAGACCTTGGAGGCCGTCCAGTCCGCGCCCGGCGATGCGCGCGCCAAGACCCACGCCGGGCTGAGCCGCCTGGTCCGCACGATCGCCGAGGACCCGCGCAAGGGCTTCCTGCTCTTCTCCCCCAGCCTGGACAACACCGTGCTGGCCGAGCGGCGCGCCGCGTCCGCGCGGTGGTTCGCGGGGCTGCTCGGCCTGCAGGCCCGCGAGTTCTACGGGATGCCCTCCACGGCGCGGCTGGACCTGCTCGCCGAGATGCTGGTCGGCGGACTCTCCCAAGCGCTGACCTCGTGGCTGGACGGCAACCTCGAACTGTCCGAAGAGGACCTGGTGGAGCACTGCACCGAGGTCTTCCTCGCCGTGTCGAAGATCGCCTGACGGCCATTACCTAACGATCGCTAATGGGCTATCGTCGGGACCGGACCACAGGAGGTGCCGCCGATGACCGCTGTCCGGATCGCGAACTTCTCCGGCTATCTCGGGGACCGCTACACGGCGATCGACGAGGCGATCAGCGGTGATCCGGTCGACGTCCTGATCGGCGACTACCTCGCCGAGGTCACGCTGGCCGCCCTCGCGACCGGTTACCGGCGGGACCCCGAACGCGGGTACGTCGAGTACTTCGTCGACCAGATCCGCCCGCACCTGGCGGCGATCGCGCGGCGCGGCGTGAAGGTCGTGACCAACGCGGGCGGCTTCCACCCCGCGGCGCTCGCGGAGAAGCTGCGCAAGGTCGCCGCCGACGAGGGTGTGTCGCTGCGGATCGCGCACGTCGAGGGCGACAACGTGCTGTCCAGGCTGGGCGAGTACGCCGACGCCGGGCACCGGCTGGAGAACCTGGACACCAGCGAGCCGCTGGCGTCCTGGGGGCACGAGCCGCTGGCCGCGAACGCCTACCTGGGCGGCTGGGGCATCGCGGCCGCGCTCGCCGAGGGCGCGGACATCGTGGTGTGCGGGCGCGTCGCGGACGCGTCCCTGGTCACCGGGCCCGCCGCGTGGTGGCACGGCTGGGCGATCGACGACTGGGACGCGCTCGCCGGCGCGGTCACCGCGGGCCACGTCATCGAGTGCGGTTCACAGGCCGTGGGCGGCAACTTCTCCGGCTTCACCCGTATCCCGGACATGCTGGTGCCGGGTTTTCCGATCGCCGAGGTCGCCGCGGACGGCAGCAGCGTGATCACCAAGCACGCCGGGCACGGCGGGGCGGTCACCGTCGACACCGTGACGGCGCAACTGGTCTACGAGATCCAGGGCCCGCACTACCTCAACCCGGACGTCACGGTGCACCTGGATACCGTGCGGCTGGCGGTGGCGGGGCCGGACCGGGTCGCGGTCACCGGCGCCACCGGGTCCCCTCCCCCGCCGACGACGAAGGTCGCGGTGTTCGCCGCGATCGGCCACACGCTCGTCAACACCGTCTACGTCACCGCGCCGGACGTGGACGCCAAGGTCGCCCTGCTGCGCGCCCAGATCACGCGGGATCTGCCCGAGGGAGTCGAGCTGGACATCACGCGCCTGGGCACCGCGGCCACCGACCCCGTGACGCAGTGGGACGCCACGGTCGCGTTGCGGGTGATGGTCGTCGCCGCGACCCCGGAGCCGCTGGCGAAGCTGAACCTGCCCGCGCGCCTGGGATCGCTGTACCTGCAGAGCATCCCGGGCTTCTACCACGACGGCGGCGCCGGGCTGACCGGCCGCAGCAGGCCCCGCATCGACTACTGGCCCGCGCTGCTGCCGATGTCGGCGGTGGCGCACCGCGTCGTCCTCGACGACGGCCGCGCGCTGCCGATCGCCCCGCCGCCGTCCGCGCCGGTCCGGCCGCAGCCGGTGCACCCCGAACCCGCCGAGCGGCCGCTGCCGGACCGGGTCCGGAAGGCGCCGCTGGGCGCGGTCGCCTACGCCCGCAGCGGCGACAAGGGCGGCAACAGCAACGTCGGGGTGTGGGTGCCGGACGAGCGCGCCTGGCCGTGGCTGCGGCAGGCGCTGTCCACGGCGGAGCTGCGGAAGCTGCTGCCGGAGGCGGCGGAACTCGACATCGTCCGGCACGAGTTCCCGCACCTGCGGGCCGTCCACTTCGTCCTGCGCGGCATGCTCGGCACCGGCGGGTCCGCGAACCTGCGTGCCGACCAGGTCGGCAAGGCCGTCGGCGAGTACCTGCGCGCCAAGCACGTCCCGATCCCCGAGGAGCTGCTCGACGATGTCGCTCACTGACCGCATCACCGCCGCCGTGGCCGCGCCGGCCACGAGCGACGAGTTCGACCCGCACGCCGAGCTGACCGAGGTGCTGGCCGGCATCGGGATGAGCCCCGCCGACACCGGCGGCGCGATCACGTTCCGCGGGGCGGACCCGGTGGTGCCGAGCACGCTGCGGCTGGGCGGGTCGGCGGCGATCGCGCTGGCCGCGAAGTGCGCCGCGATCGCGAAGCTGTGGCGGCTGCGTGGCGGTGACGGGCAGGACATCGCGGCCGACCTGCGGGTGGCGCCGCACCGGCTGTGCCCGTTCTACGACCGGAAGTGGGAGCTGCTCAACGGTTATCCGGCGAGCACCCCGGCGAACCCGTCGCAGGCATTGGGTTTCCGCTTCTACCGCACCGCGGACGAGAAGTGGGTGATGCCGCTCAACCCGTACCCGAAGATCAAGCTGGCGGCGCAGAAACTGCTCGGCGTGCCCGACGACACCGAGGCGGTCGCCGCGGCGATCGCGAAGTGGCGGGGCCGGGACCTGGAGACCGCGGCGGTCACCGCGGGCGCGGTGCTGCCGATGCTGCGCACGCCCGCGGAGCTGATGGCCGAGCCGCACTACCGCGAGGTGCTGGCGGACCTGCCGCTGGTGGAGGTCACGAAGATCGGCGACAGCGCGCCGGAACCGCTCGGACCGGCGGAGGATCCGCTGGCCGGGGTGCAGGCGCTGGGGATGGGGCACGTCATCGCGGGCGCCGGGGTGGGCCGGGCGCTCGCGCTGCACGGCGCGGACGTGCTGAACGTGTGGCGGCCCGACGAACTGGAGCACGACGTCACCTACATCACGGCGAACGTGGGGGTGCGGTCGGCGACGGTGAGCCCGTACGAGGCCGAGGGCGCCGGGCTGTTGCGGTCGCTCTTACACGAGGCGGATGTCTTCTACGCCAACCGGCGGCCGGGGTACCTGGCGAAGATCGGGTTTTCGGCTGAGGAGGCCGCGGCGGTGCGGCCCGGCATCATCCACGCGACCGCGTCGCTGAACGGGGAACAGGGCCCGTGGGCGGACCGCGTGGGGTTCGACCAGAGCGCGGGCAGCCTGGCCGGGATGATGCACCTGGAGGGCGACGGGGTGCGGCCGGCCCTGCCGCCGATCCTGGTGGTCAACGACTACATCGTGTCGTGGCTGCTGACGGCGGGGATCGTGGAGGCCCTGACGCGGCGCGCCCGGGACGGCGGCAGCTACCGGGTGCACGTGTCGCTGACGCGGGCCGCGCTGTGGATCCTGAGCCTGGGCGTGTTCGACAAGGCGTACGCGAGGGAGACCGCGGGCCGCGGCGAGGAGCACGCGTACCTGGACCCGGAGACGTTCACCGCCGAGACGCCGCTCGGGCACTACCAGGGCGTCACCGAGCAGGTCCACATGTCCGCGACGCCGGGCCACTACCGGACGGTGCTGGTGCCACGGGGTTCCTCGCGGGCGGAGTGGCTGGGGTAGCACCACTGGTCGATATCGAACGAGCAGGAGGCCGGCGATGACCGGATACTGGCTGCGCCGGATCGTGCGGTGCGACCCCGTGCGGGACCACCAGGAGATCTACCGCATCTCCATCGGCTTCGAGTTCCCCTGGGACTACCAGCGGGCGCTGGAGTTCGCCCTGTTCCGCACGTATTGCGTACCGAGCATATCGCGGCTGCTCGCCGCGACGGGCGAATTCGAGAAGCGGCCGCAGAAACGCTACGACGACACGGCCCTGCTGATGGCGGAGCTGGCCGAGAACGGGTACGACTCGCCGCGCGGGCGGGAGGCGCTCAGCACGATCAACCGGATGCATGGCCGGTACCGCATCAGCAACGACGACATGCTGTACGTGCTGTCGACGTTCGTCTACGACCCGATCGACTGGATCGACGAGTTCGGCTGGCGGCCGTTGCACGAGAACGAGCGCCAGGCGGCGTACTTCTACTTCCGAGAGGTCGGTAAGCGCATGGGCATCAAGGACATCCCCGGTGACTACGACTCGTTCCGCAAGTTCAAGGATGCCTACGAAGAGGCGAACTTCGGGTACTCGGAGGACAACAACAGGATCGGCCGGTACACATTGGACCTGTTCTGCGCGTGGTATCCGAAACCGCTGCGGCCCGCGGTCGCCATGGGTGCCAAGAGCCTGCTCGACGACCGGATGCTGGCGGCGTTCGGGTTCCGGCCGAGCCCGGCATGGGTGGGCCGCGCGGCGCGGGCGGACCTGCACGCGCGATCGGCGGTGGTGCGGCTGCTCCCGCCACGGCGGAAGTCGAAGCTGCTGAACTCGAAGGTGCGCAGCTACCCCGGCTACCCGAAGGGGTACTCGCCCTCGGACCTCGGCGCGCCGGAGCCGCCGGCCGATATCGACCCAGCTCTGCTGCGGCGCCGATCTCGATAGCTCCGGGGAGCCGCTACGCGGGTTTTTCAATCGCCGGCTTCGCTTCGCTACGCCCGGATAGCCCCTCCCGAACCCGATCTTTCAGTGTTCGGTTGCCGAGCCACCGCGTCAAGCCGGGAAAGAGTGCCTTGCCCCGGTGGCTCGGCAACCGATTGGGCTGGGGACCGGGTTGCGGGAGAGGGGTGGTTCGGGGGGTGAAGGGGTTGCGTTGCCGGGTGGCGGTTTGCTTGTTGCCTGGCGTGAGGCTCCGCCACGCCGGGAGTGGTGCGGGACGGCGCGGCCGCACCCCTGTGGTCGCGCCGTCCCGGGTCTACTTCGTGGCCGCCTCGAAGAACCACGCGACCGTCAGCGCGCCCGGGTCCGTGACGCCCCGCGCGTGTTCGCCGACGTAGCTCGCCCGGCCGCGCTTCGCCAGCAAGGCCTCCGTCGAGCGGGCTCCGGCGTCGGCCGCGGCGGCGGCGTCCTTCAGCGCGGTTTCCACGTCGGCGTTCCGCTCGGCCGCGGCGGCCAGCGCCTCCGCCGCCGGCACCATCGCGTCGACCATCGTTTTGTGGCCCACCTCCGCGCCACCGAGACGACGCACCGTCGCTTCCGCGTCGCCCGCGGCGCGTGCCAGGCTCCGCGCCGACACCTCGTCCCCGAGCCCCTTCGCGAACTCGCGGAACCACATGCCGAACAACGGACCGCTGGTCCCACCCGTGTGCAGGAACGCGTTCGACACCGCGGTGAACACCTCCCCCGGGGTGCGCGGGTCGTCCGCGGCCAGGTTCGCCCGCACCTTCGCCAGCGCGGACCGGAGGTTGGTGCCGTAGTCGCCGTCACCGGCGCGCCGGTCCAGCTCCGTCAGCTCGGTGCCGCGCTCGTCGATGACAGCGGCGAACCGCTCGATCCAGGCACGAGTGTCCACAATGGTCTCCTTTACCAGGTCAGGGCCGGCGTGCGGACCGGCGCGTCCCACAGGGCCAGCAGTTCGTCGTCGGCGCGCAGCAGCGTGATCGAGCAGCCCCGCATGTCCAGTGCGGTCACGTACGAACCCACCAGCGCGCGCCCGATCCGCACCCCCAGCCCGTCCAGGAACCCGCCCAGCTCGCGGTGCACCACCGACAACTCCAGGCCGTGCGTCGCGCCGAGACCGTTGACGATCGCGATCACCTCGTCGCCCCGGTCCAGGCCGAGCGCGGCCACCAGCGGCTTCGTCAGATCGCCCACCAGCTCCCGCACCGGCGCATAGGGGCGCCGCCCGACGCCGTGCTCGCCGTGGATGCCGACCCCGAACTCGATCTCACCGTCGGGCAGGTCGAACGACGGCCGGTCCTGCCCCGGCTGCGTACACGCCTCCAACGCCAGCGCCAGCGTGCGCGCCGACGACACGATCCGCTCCCCCAGCGCGGTCAGCTCGTCCAGCGACGCGCCGTTCTCCGCCGCCGCACCGCAGATCTTCTCCACCGCCACGACCGCCGCCGTGCCACGACGGCCCGGCGCGCCGTCCTCCTGGCCGTCGGTGGCGAGATCGTCGTCGACGAGCACGGTGCGCGTCTGGATGCCGTCGTCGGCGGCCAGCTCGGCGGCGATGCGGAAGTTCAGCACGTCACCGGTGTAGTTCTTGACGATCAGCAGCACCCCGCGGCCCCGGTCGGCGGCGGCGATGGCGGCGCGGATCTGGAACGCGGTCGGGCTGGCGAACACCGCGCCCGGCACGGCGGCGTCCAGCATGCCGCTGCCGACGAAACCGGTGTGCAGCGGCTCGTGCCCGGAGCCACCGCCGGAGACCAGCGCGACCTTGTCCGGCTGCCGCGCGCGGACCACATACGCCGGGTCCTCGTGGTAGCGGACGAGGCCCGGATGCGCACGCTGGAGCCCCTCCAGGGCCTCCCGCACGAAGTCGTCCGGATCGTTCACGAGCTGGCGTGCCGCCATTCCACCCCTCCGTCATCGTCGACTGTCATTCGACATTATCGAATTGCTTCCGAACATAGAACGGCGCGGGACTGTTGTAAAGTGCGGCTGGCAGGAGGGTGCGCCGATGATCCAGTCCGTCGACCGGGCGGTCCGCGTGCTCGGCGTGCTGCAGGCGGAACGGCGGCTGAGCCTGTCCGAGATCGCCGCCCGGCTCGGGCTGGCGCCGTCCACTGTGCACGGCATCATCAAGACCCTGCAAGCCCACGGCTTGGTGCTGCAGGACCGCGACTCCGCGCGCTACCGGCTCGGGCCCGCCGTGCTCAAGCTGGGCAACGTCTACCTCGACACCCTCGAACTGCGGTCCCGCGCGCTCACCTGGGCGGCCGAACTGGCGCGCACGACCGGGTGCGCGGTGCGGACCGGGGTGCTGCTGCCGGGCGAGGTGATGATCGTGCACCACGAGCCGCGCCCGGACGGCTCCCGCCAGATGCCGGAGGTCGGGATCGTCATCCCGGCACACGCGAGCGCGCTCGGCAAGGCGATGCTGGCGTGGTCGCCCGGCCTGGCGCCGGAGCCGCTGCGCAGCATGACCAGGGACACCATCACCGACCCGGCGGAGCTG
This sequence comes from Amycolatopsis methanolica 239, assembly GCF_000739085.1. Lineage (NCBI taxonomy): Bacteria > Bacillati > Actinomycetota > Actinomycetes > Pseudonocardiales > Pseudonocardiaceae > Amycolatopsis > Amycolatopsis methanolica. The sequence continues at coordinate 4,420,930 of NZ_CP009110.1, forward strand.
GCCGCGCACCTGGAGCGGGTGCGCGGCGAGGCGCTGGCGACCGAGGTGGAGGAGGCGGTGATCGGCGAATGCTGCGTGGCCGCGCCGATCTTCGACGCCGGGCAGGACATCGGCGGGGCGATCGGCGTGGTGGTGCCGATGACGGACTGGCCGGCCGGTCCCGCCGTACCCGGCGCGGTGCGCGAGGCGGCTCGCGCGATCTCCCGCGAACTGGGCGCGCCGTCCTGGCCGCCGGCGGGGTGACAGGCCTGTGGCGCCGCATGATCGCACCTCCGGCCGGGTACCCGGCCGGCATGACGACCTCACCGTTCGAACTGACCGTTCGGTGGCGCGCACCAGGGTGTCCACGTCCAGCCAGTCGTCAAGGGCCGCCATCAGGGCGATCTCGCGGGCGCCGCGATCCAGGGCGGCGAGCCGCTCGCGGACCGCGCGACGCAGCGGCTGTGCGGCGGGATCCGTCCCTCGGCGGCCAGCTCGGTGAGGGCGAGCGGGTTGCCGGAGGCCAGGTCGAGCAGGTCCGGGAGCGGCTCCGGGACGCCGTGGTCGGCGAGCACCTGCGCGCTGTCCTCCGTGCCGAGCGGTTCCAGCCATACCGCGGGAACTCCGTCGAGCGGTGTCCCGGCCGTGAACACCACCAGCACGCCCGTGCCGGACAGCCGACGGGCCGCGAAGGCCAGCGCGTCGCGTGATCGGAGTCGAGCAGGTCGGCGTCGTCGACCAGGCACAACAGCGGCGCGGCGGCGGTCAGGGCCGCGTGCACGGCGCGGCCGAGCGCGAGCGGTTCCGCGGGGAGATCGGTCAACTCCGGCAGGAGCTGGAGCAGGCCGCAGTGCGCGAGGTGGCGTTCGGCGGCCACGCCCCTGGCCTCGCGGACGCCGAACCCGGCGGCCTCGGCCGGGCGGCCGCGAGCAGAGCGGTCCGGCCCGAGCCCGGCTCACCGAGCACGACTAGCCCGCCGCCGCGGCCGTCCCTGGCCTCCCCGAGCGCGCGGCGGAGCACCGTCAGCTCACGATCGCGACCACGCAGAACCACCTGGTCAACGGCGCCCATGCCGTCATGGTGCCCCGCGTCCCCGGCCGTCCGTAAGGGACTGTCGTGGGGAACTCACGCGCTCACCGCTTTTTGAGCCAGGAACACGCACGCCGATGACAAGTTTTCCGCGTGCCGGTCAGGGCTTGCGGCCCACTCCCCCGACGATGCACCGCGCGGCGAGGCTCAGCGGCGCCAGCCGCGGGCCGTCTGGCCACCACTCGTCGCAGACGGCGAGCCCGGGCTCGGACAGCGCGTTCGGCTTGATCAGCTCCAGGCCGTCCAGCATCGCCATGATCTCGGCGTGCGTGCGGAACCGCCCGGCGCCCATCGGGCCGTTGACGAGGATGTTCTCGATCCGCTTCGCCACCTCGGTCAGCTCGGGGACCTCCGGGTCGAAGAAGTGCGAGAACACCACGTAGGAGCCGGAGGGCAGCGCGTCGATGTAGGCGCGCATGACGTCGGCGGCGCCGTCGCCCTCATAGTGGTGCAACGTGCCGACGTGCAGCAGCACGAGCGGCTCGCTGAAGTCGAGGTGGCGCTGCACGACCGCGTTGCCGAGCACCTCGGACGGCTCGAAGATGTCCGCCTCGGTCATGTGCACGAAGTCGTTCTCCTCGAGCAGCGCGCGTCCGTGCGCGAGGACCACCGGGTCGTTGTCGACGTAGACGACCATCGCCTCGGGATTGGCGCGCTGCACGATCTGGTGCGTGTTCTCGGCGGTCGGCAGGCCCGAACCGCAGTCGAGGTACTGGGCCAGGTCGGTCTGGTTGGCCAGGAATCGGCAGGCGCGGTTGAGGAAGCCGCGGTTGCCGCGGGCGATGTCGACCGCCTCCGGGACCGCTTCGTTGATCTTCCGCATCACCACGCGGTCGACCTCGTAGTGGTCCTTGCCGCCGAGGAAACCATCGTAGACGCGGGCGATGCTCGGCCGGTTCGGGTCGACGCCGACCGGCACCTGGCTGGGCGAAGAAGCCATCACAACACCTTCTCGCGAGCGGGTGGGTGAACACACAGTAGTGGTCCGCGTTCGGCCCGTGGAACCGCCCTCACGCGACCGGCGTGGACTGGGCCAGCGCGTCGGTCAGGTTCGAGCACACCGGCAGCACCTGGTCCAGTCCGGCGAGCTTCAGCGGCTGCAGCACGGTCCCGCTCGCCGCGACCACCCGCAGGGGCGTGTGGTTGCGGGTGCACCGGTCGTCGGAGTTGATCAGCAGCGTCAGCCCGCACCAGCCGAAGAACTCGACGTCCCGCAGGTCGAGCACGACGGGCGCGGGCGGGGTCGCGACGGTCACCGCGGTGCTGAGCTCCTCCTGGAGGTGCCCGAGCGAGCTGAAGTCCACCTCGCCGGCGACGTGCACCACGACAGCGGAACCACGGACCTCCCGTCGGGTGGTGAGCAGACCGTCGGCGGAGGTGCTTCGTGACATCCCGCTGCCCTCCCCTGCGCACGAGGCCCGGTGCGGTTGTCCTATCACGGGTGGTGCGGGGTGTCCACCGATTCAACAGCCCCGACCTGGTGTTTCGTCCCCGTTGGCCTCGTCTCGACGCTGACGGCGCCGTGTTGTGCGCAGGTTTCCGCCACATTTTCTCTTGACATGACGTTTTCCTGCACCGACGATCGCCCTCATGCAGAATGACGTCAAGGTTGGCGAGCTGGACCGCCGGATCGTCGCCGCGTTGCAACTCAACGGCCGCGCGTCGTGGGGCGCCGTGGCCAAGTACGCGAGCACCAGCGAGTCGACCGTGCTACGCCGTGCCGCGCAGCTCACCGAGAGCGGGCAACTGCGCGTCATCGGCGTGGTGGACGTGCTGCGCTGCGGGCTCGGTGTGCCCGTCCTGGTCCGGTTCCGCTGCCGGCCCGGCACCGCGGGCTCGGTCGCCGAGGCGGTCGCGGCGCGCCCCGAGACCCGCTACGCCAGCGTCCTCACCGGCAGCGCCGACTGCACGGCCGAGCTGGTGCTGCCGACGCACTCCGACGTGGCGCGGCTGCAGCTCGACGGCCTGCCCGGCGCTGGCGACGTCCTGGAGACCGAGACGCTCGCCGTGATGCGGACCTTCACGTCCAACCACGACTGGGACTCCGGCGTCCTGGGCCCGGACGCGGTCGCGGGTCTACGTGGCGAAGACGTGCGGCCGTTCGAGGAACAGCTGTGGGAGCGGCCGCCGGAGAAGCTCGACGAGCTGGACCTGGCGATCATCGCCGCGCTGGGCGAGGACGGCCGGATGTCGTTCAAGGAGCTGTCCCGGCAGGTCGGCAGCAGCGAATCGACCGCGGCGCGGCGGGTGGACTCGCTGGTCAAGCGCGGCTGCCTGCGCTTCCGCACCCTCGCCGAGCCGGACATCCTCGGCTTCACCGTCGAGTTCATGCTGTGGCTGTCGGTGCTGCCCGGCCACCTCGACGCCGCGGGGCAGCAGCTGGCCGCCCACCCCGGCACGCGGTACCTGTCCGCCACGACCGGCCGGTTCAACCTGGTCGGCCAGGTCGTGCTGCGGCACTACGGCGAGCTGTACCGGCACACCACCGACGTCGTGGGCGCGCTGCCCGGGCTGCAGGCCGCCGACGTCACGCTCCAGGTGTCGACCCTCAAGCGCGCCTGGACCCCCACACCCCGGACCATCCTGGAGGACGCGTGAACGACCAGCTCCACCCCTGGCAGTGGGACGAGCCCACCTGGCGCGGGCACGTCGGACGAGTGCGGGCCGGACGGCCCCTGCGCCCGTCGTCGTGGCCCGGCGGCGCACGCGTGGCGGTCGCGCTGTCGTTCGACTCCGACCACGAGACACCCGCCCTGCGCGACGGCGAGGTGCTGCCGGGCAAGCTCGCGCAGGGCGAGTACGGCGCGCGCGTCGGCGTGCCGCGGATCCTGCGGTTGCTGGAGCGGTTCTCCGCGCCCGCGACGTTCTTCATGCCCGCGGTGTCGGCCCTGCTGCACGACGGCGAGGTGAAGTCCTATGTGGACGGCGGGCACGAGGTCGCCCTGCACGGCTGGATCCACGAGCGCAACACCTCCCTGGCGCCGGAGGCCGAGCGCGACCTCGCCTTCCGCGCCGCGGACACGCTGGAGCGGCTGGCCGGCACCCGTCCGGTCGGCATCCGCACGCCGTCCTGGGACTTCTCGGCGGCCACGCTGGCCATCACCCGCGAGCTGGGGCTGGCCTACGACTCGTCGCTGATGGCCGACGACGACTGCTACGAGCTGCTGGCGGACGGCGAACCGACCGGGGTCGTCGAGCTGCCGGTGGAGTGGATCCGCGACGACGCGCCGTACTTCATGATGGAGCGCTTCGCGTCGCTGCGCCCGTACACACCGCCGCGCGGGGTGCTGTCCATCTGGCGCGACGAGTTCGACGCCGCGCACGCCGAGGGCGGGCTGTTCCAGCTGACCCTGCACCCGCACATCATCGGCCACCGCTCGCGGATGGCCGTGCTGACCGAGCTGCTGGAGCACATCAGCGGCCACGACGTCTGGTTCGCCACCCACGCCCAGGTCGTCGCCCACGTCCTCGCCGAGCAGGAGGCACCGTGACCACCCACGCCGCGACCGCCCAGGAGCACCGGCTCTCGCCCGCCCAGCGCAAGGCGATCGTCGCCGGCGCGGTCGGCAACACCGTCGAATGGGTCGACTGGGCCGTGTACGCGACCTTCGCCCCGGTGTTCGCCAAGCAGTTCTTCACACCCGGCAACGAAACCACCGCGTTGCTGTCCACTTTGGCCGTGTTCGCGGTCGGGTTCGTGATGCGGCCCATCGGCGGCGCGGTGCTCGGCGCCTACGCCGACCGGCACGGCCGCAAGAAGGGCCTGACGCTGACCATCTCGCTGATGGCAGGCGCGTCGCTGGTGATCGCGGTGTGCCCGACGTACTCGAAGATCGGGGTGATCGCCCCGATCGTGCTGCTGCTGGCCCGGCTGGTGCAGGGCTTTTCCGCCGGTGGCGAGTTCGGGTCGTCGTCGGCGTTCCTCATCGAGTCCGCGGCGCGCGGGCGGCGCGCGTTCGCCGGGTCCTGGCAGCAGGTTTCGGTCGGTGCGGGCGCGCTGATCGCGTCGCTGATGGGAACGGTGCTGAACTCGACGCTGTCCGAGCCGCAGCTGCAGAGCTGGGGCTGGCGGGTGGCGTTCGGCGTCGCCGGTCTGCTCGGCCTGGTCGGGCTGTGGCTGCGCCGCTCGGTGCACGAGACCGAGGCATTCACCCGCATCAAGGAGCGGCCGCGCGGCAACCCGCTGGTGGCGATGTTCCGCGACCACCCGAAGGCCGCGCTGCGGGTCGCCGGCGTGACCATCGCCGGCACGCTCATCTACTACGTGTGGGTCACCTACATGCCGACCTACGCGCACCTGACGACCGGCATCCCGCTGCGGCAGGCGCTGCTGGCCAACACGCTCGCGATCGTGGTGTTCCTGATCCTGCTGCCCTTCGGCGGGCTGCTGTCCGACCGGATCGGCCGCAAGCCGACGATGGCCGCGTTCGCCGCCGGGTTCCTGCTGTTCTCCTGGCCGGCGTTCCACTTCCTGGCGGCGGACTTCTGGACGCTGCTGCTCATCGAGGTCGTCGGCATGGTGCTGATCGTCGGGTACTCGGCCAACTGCGCGGTGATCATGGCCGAGCAGTTCCCGCCCGAGGTGCGCACGACCGGCATCGGGTTGCCGTACGCGCTGGCGGTCGCCGTGTTCGGCGGCACCGCGCCGTACGTGACGACCTGGATGAACGCCGAGGGGTTCGGGCACCTGGTGTGGCTGTACGTGGCGATCGCCGCGGTGATCGGCCTGGCCGTCTACACGACGATGCCGGAGACGAACGGTAAGGAGCTGTAGTGCGGCACGTGCTCGTCACCGGCGCCGCGAGCGGGATCGGCGCCGCGATCGCCGCCCGGTTCCGGGGTGACCGGCTGACTCTGGCCGATGTGGACGGTGACCGGCTGGCGGCGGTCGCTGCCGAGCTGGGCGCCGAGTGCCGGGTCGGCGACCTGGCCGACGCCCGGTTCGCGGAGTCGCTGGTGGACTCCGGTGTCGATGTGCTGGTCAACGCCGCCGGGATCTACCCGGCGACGCCGCTGCTGGAGATGACGGCCGCGAAATGGGACCGGGTGCAGGACGTCAACGTGCGCGCGGCGATGCTGACGACCGTCGCGTTCGGACAGAGCTGTGTCGCCGCGGGACGCTCCGGCGTGGTGGTGAACATCTCCTCGGGTGCGGCCACGCGAGCCCGTCCTGGCGCGGCCCACTACGCCACGTCCAAGGCGGCGCTGGAGATGCTGACCAAGGCGTGCGCGGTCGAGCTGGGCCCGCACGGAATCCGGGTCAACGCGGTCAGCCCGGGGTTCGTGACCGTGGACAGCGCGGCGAACCCGGTCACCGAGGAGTACGCGGCCGCGGTGTCGGTCAACCCGCTCGGGCGGCGCGGACGGCCCGCCGACATCGCCGAGGCGGTGCACTGGCTGGCCGGCGAGCAGGCCGCGTGGATCACCGGCGCGGTGCTGCGCGTGGACGGCGGGTCGACCGCAGGCGCGCCCGGTTTGCCGTTGCACTGGGACGGCGCGACCGCCGTCCAGGAGGGGAGTCTGCATGTCTGAGCCCTACACGGTCGTCGGCGGCGGGGCGATCGGCGGCACGCTGGCGTTCCACCTGGCGCGGGCCGGGCACCCGGTGCGGATCGTCGACACCGACGCCGCGCACGTCGCCGCGATCCGGCGCCGCGGGCTGGTGCTGAGGGGTCCCGGCGGCGACGCGTGCGTGCCGGTGGAGGCGTGTTCACCCGAGGAGGCACCGGCGGTTCTGGGCCGGGTACTGCTGGCGGTGAAGGCGCAGGCGACCGAACAGGTCCTGCCGTGGCTCGCGCCGCGGCTGGCCCAAGACGGGTTCGTGGTGTCGCTGCAGAACGGGCTGAACGAGCAGGCGATCGCGGCGGCGGTGGGCACCGAGCGGACGGTGGGGGCGTTCGTGAACCTGTTCGCCGATGTGGTCGAGCCCGGCGTGGTCCAGGACGGCGGCGCGGGCGCGCTGGTGGTGGGTGAGCCGGATGGGCGGATCACGCCGCGGGTCGAGCGGATCGTGGCGGACCTGCAGGCGTGGGGCCCGGCCAAGGCGACCGCGAACGTCGAGGGGTTCCTGTGGTCCAAGCTGGGTTTCGGGGCGATGCTGGCCACGACGGCGCTGGCCGACGCGCCGATGGCCGACCTGATCGACCGGCACCGACCGCTGATGCACGCGATCACGGCGGAGGTGCTGGCCGCGGCAGGTGACCGGGTGCTGGAGCCGTTCGACCAGTTCGACCCGGGCGCGTACCTGCCGTCGGCGTCGTCCGCGGAACGGGAGGCGGCGACGGACCGGCTGGTGGCGTGGCTGCGGACCCAGCCGAAGGACCGCAGCGGCATCTGGCGGGACATCGCGGTGCGGCGGCGGCCGGTCGAGGTGCACCACCACTACCGGCCGGTGCTGGCGCTGGGCGGGGTGCCGTTGCTGACGGCGGTGCTCGCCCTCTTGCGGGACGTCGAGAGCGGACGCAGGCTGATGTCGGAAGATCACCTGACGGAACTGGAGCGGATGCTGTGACCGATGTCCGTGCGTTGCACGAGTGGGTGCGGGCGCACCGCGAGGAGATGGTCGACGACCTGGGCCGGTACACCGGGCTGGAGACGCCGAGCACCGACCGGCTGTTGCTGGAGGCCGGGCTGTCCTGGCTGGACGGCTGGCTGCGGGCGCGGCTCGGCGAGCCGGCGTCGGTGGGCGTGACCGAGGGCGGCGAGTTCGGCGACGTCCGGGTGTACGACTACGCGGGGTCGGATGCCGCGCCGGTTTTGTTGCTGTGCCACTACGACACGGTGTGGCCACAAGGGACACTCGCCGAATGGCCGTTCACAGTGGACGGTGACATCGCGACCGGGCCGGGTGTGTTCGACATGAAGGCCGGGCTGGTGCAGGCGGTGTGGGCGTTGCGGGCGCTGGAGGCGGCGGGGCTGCCGCGGCCGCCGGTGCGGCTGGTGCTGAACGGCGACGAGGAGATCGGCAGCCCGGTGTCGCGGCCGGTGATCGAGAAGTCGGCGGCCGGCGTGCAGGCGGCGCTGGTGTTCGAGGCCGCGGCCGACGGGGCAGTGAAGACCGCGCGGAAGGGTGTCGGCATCTATCGGGTGTCCGCGACCGGGGTGGAGGCGCACGCGGGGCTCGACCCGGGCAAGGGCTCGAGCGCGGTGGACGAGATCGCGCGGGTGGTGCTGGCGCTGCACGGGCTGACGGACCTCACGGCCGGGACGACGGTGAACGTCGGCGTGGTCGGTGGCGGTTCGCGGGGGAACGTGATCGCGGGCTCCGCGTGGGGCGAGGTCGACGTGCGGGTGTCGAGCGCGGCCGAGGCGGCGCGGATCGAGGAGGCGCTGGCGGGGCTGAAGGCGGCCGACCCCCGCGCGACGGTGACCGTGGAGGGTGGCTGGAACCGCCCGGTGATGGAACGGTCGGCCGGGATCGCGGCGTTGTTCTCGCGGGCGCGGGACCTGGCCGCGGAGATGGGGGTGACGCTGCGGGAATGCGCGGTGGGCGGCGCCAGCGACGGCAACTTCGTGGCCGCACTGGGCGTCCCGGTGCTGGACGGTTTCGGCGCCACCGGCGACGGCGCCCACGCACGCCACGAGCACGTGTCGGTGAGCGGCATGGTGGAACGGAGCGCCCTCGCCGCCGCAGTGCTCGCCTCGCTGGCCTGAGGCTGTCCGCGCCTGGATCCTGGCCGTTCGCCCAGCCGCGAGTGGTCGGCTGCCGGCCCCCGGCCGCCGGTCCGCGGACGGCTGGCACATGATCTCCGGCATGAGGCCGCGTCGCCGGGAAAGGCGCTGCCAGTGGCTGCGGGGCGCGGCGGGATCAGACATCGCCGCCTTCGAGGAATGCCCTTCCCCTCGGCGAGAGGCGGTACCCCACCTCGAGGCTTTCCGTCAGGCCGAGCTCCTTAAGCCGCCGCACGCGGCGTTTGAACACGTCGCGCGCCAGGCCGACCCGCTCGGCCAGCTCCACGGCCCGCACGGCCTCGTTGTCCGCGATCAGCCTGAGGAACGCGCCGGTCCACGGGACCTCCGCCACCCGGTCCATCCGCCACAACGCGGCGCCGATCTCGGCGCGGTCGTCGTCCGTCAGGTCGGCTGTCTCGCGCAGGGCGATCCGCGGGTCCGGGCCCGCCACGCGCAGTCCGATCCGGTACAGCCGTCCGGAGCCGCGGTCGGGCATCTTCGCCGCCGACTCGTAGCCCGCCGCCCGGGCGTCCTCGTCGGTCACCGTCGCGACCTCGTCCACCGAGGTCACCTCGACCACCCCGGCCGCGGTGCGCATCCGCGAACCGGGGCGCACACGGGGCGCGTCCCACCTGCGGAAGGCCACCGTGACGCGACCCGCCGCCAGTCCCTCGATCGCCGCGCGGTCGAAGAGCATGCCCCAGTCTCGCACGCAAAACCGCTTGCGCCCATGCCCGAAGATCACCCACATGAGCAACGAGATCCGCGCCCGGTACGACGACGACACGATCGTCGTGTACCAGGCCTACTCCCCCGAGATCGCCGAGCCCGCCCTGCGCGCCGGCACGTTCGTGCCGCCGTTCAAGCGCGGACGCATGACCTGGGGCAAACCGTCCTTCCTCTGGATGGCCTACCGCATCGGCTGGGCCCGCAAGCCCGGCCAGGAACGGGTCCTCGCGGTGACCATCACCCGCGCCGGCTTCGAATGGGCGCTGGCGCACTCGTGCCTGTCCGCGTTCGACCCGAGCCACCACCCCGGCGACGCCGCCTGGGGGCGAGAACTCGCCACCAGCCCGGTGCGCATCCAGTGGGACCCGGACAAGGACCTGCACCTGCGGCCGCTCCCGCGGCGCGCCATCCAGATCGGCCTGGCAGGCGAGGCCTCCGACAGCTACGTCGGCGAGTGGATCACCGGCGTGACCGATGAGACGGAACGCGCCCATGTGTTCGAAGCACTGGTGCGCGGACCGCCGCCTCGACGAGGCCCGCGCGCTCCTCCCCGCCGAGCGGCCCCTACCCGGTCGGCGCGGAACTCGCCACCCGCATCGGCGCCGGCTGACGTTCCAGCACTCGCGCCCCACGGCATCCACGCCAACTGACGGTCCAGCACCCGCGCCACCACAGCCTCCCCGCCCGTCACCGCAACCGGCGACCGCCAGGCGACGAAACCGGCGGGGGCTAGCGGTCCAGCACGCGCGACACCACCGACTCCAGCACCGCATCCCCACCCGCCACGGCGACCGGCGATCGCCAGGCGACGAAACCGTCCGGGCGCACCAGCAGGGCGCCGCCGTTCTCGATGCCGATCGCCGACAACCAGTCCGCGTCCGGCACCACCGCCGCACCCATCGCGACGTCCAGCCGGGCGGCGGCCTTCTCCGCCGCCTCGCGCCAGGAAGGGGCACCCGCGAACACCGTGAACCTGGAGCGCACCAAGTCCAGAGTGGACACGCCGGGTGACGTCCACCGGTGCGGCAACCGGGATCCCGGGGCGCCATCCAGCGCCGCCACCAGATCCTCTGTGGACGGTGGCTGAACGACCGCGTCGATGACCGCCGCCGAGTCGTACCGGTAGCCCATCGTCACCAGTGGCGCGTGCCACGCCCCGACGGCCGCCCGCTCCGCCACCGCGGCCGGGTCCCAGTGCAGCCGCGGGTTCTCCCAGCGCAGCACCGCCTGCCGCGTCACGAGCTCGGCCACCGCGTGCCGCTCGTCGTGGTAGGTGTCCAGCAGTCCGTCACCGGCCTGGCCGGCCAGCACCAGCGCCAGCTTCCACGCCAGGTTGTGCGCATCCGCCAGACCCGTGTTGAGCCCGAACGCCCCGAGCGGCGAGACCGACCGCGCGGCATCACCGACCAGGAACGCCCGCCCGGCCCGGAACTCCTCGGCCATCCGCAGCGTCGCGCGCCACCACTTCGCGGCGATGACCCGCACCGGCACCTCCGCCCCGAGCGCCGTCCGGATGAGTTCCTCCGGTGCCCCCGGCGCGCCGGTGTGCAGGACCCACCGCCGTTCGCCGACACTGAGCAGCATGCCCCGCACGTCCGGGTGCCCGATCTCCACCATCGTCGGCAGCGCACCGAAGAACCCGGTCAGGTCCGCTTCGAACAGGATGTTCAGCACCGGCTCCCCCACTTCGCCGGGGCCGGTCGTGCCGATCCCGAGCGCCGGCCGCACGGCGGTCTTCACCCCGTCCGCGCCGATGAGGTACCGCGTCCGCAGGACCCGCCCGTCGGACAGCTCGACCGACACTCCGTCCGCGTCCTGCGTAACCCCGGTGACGGCCACGCCGAACTCCACCGTCGCACCCCGCTCGCGCGCGGCCGGCAGCAACGCTGCGTCCAGCCGGTCCTGCGGGTAGTGGCCCGCGGGCTTCTCCGGGGAGGTTTCCGGCTGCGTGAACGGCGTCCGGCGCGGCGCGTTCGCCCGGTCGATCTCCGCGACCGTGCGCGCGTCCGCCTTCCACATCTCGGTCGACCGCACGGCGACCGCGTCGAGTTCCACCCCCAGGCCGGCCTCGCGGAAGAACTCCAGCGTGCGCGGGCTGAGACCGAGCGCCCGCGGGTGTTCCGACAGACCCGCGCGGCGCTCGACCACGTGCGCGCGCACGCCGTGGTGCGCCAGGAACACCGCGGCGGCCAGGCCGACCGACCCACCACCGGCGATCACCACATCCGACATGAGCGCCCTCCTCCCATCGGGAACACCGTTCCCGATCATGGGAACACTGTACCCGAGAAGTACGCTGTGCCCATGCCGCCCGCGAAGAACCCGCCGACGATGGTCTGGATGCGCGACCGGACCACGAAGACGCGGCCGGTCGTCACCGAGGAGAAGATCGTCCGGACGGCCATCGCGATCGCCGACGCCGAGGGACTGGACGCGCTGTCCATGCGGCGCCTGGCGGCGGAAATGGGCACCGGCACGACGTCGCTCTACCGGCACGTGGCCAGCAAGGACGAGCTGTTCGAGCTGATGGTCGACACGATCGTCGGCGAGGAGCCGCTACCCGAGCCCGGCGACGACTGGCGCGCGGAGCTGGCCCAGCTGGCCCGCCGCCAGCGCGCCGTCATGCTGCTGCACCCCTGGCTCGCCCAGCAGGCGGCCCGCCACCCGACGCTCGGCCCCAACGTGATCGCCCGCGCCGACCACTACCTCGGCGTCGTCTCCAGGATGACCAGCGACCCAACGCTCGCGACGATGGTGGTGGACACGATCAACACGCACGTGCTGGGAGTGGTGTCCGCCGAGCTGGCCGAGCTGGAGGTCCAGCGCCGCACCGGCATGACCGAGGACGAGTGGCGGAACTGGGTGGGCGCCTACGTCCGGCAGGTCGTGGAGTCCGGCCGCTACCCGCACTTCAACCGCCGGGTACTGGAGGCCGACGACGTCGATCCCGCGACCCGCTTCGAGTTCGGCCTGGAATGCCTGCTCACCGGGATCGAAGCGGCCCTGCGTGCGTGAATTCCCGGACGGTCAGCCCGCGGCCAGCGCCTCGTCGACGGTGCCGTAGAGGTCGAGCACCTTGTCCAGCGCGGTGAGCGCGAAGATCCGGGCCAGCGAGCCCGGCGCGACGATCCGCAGCACGACACCCGACGTGAGCGCGGCGGTGATCGCGGCCAGCCCGGACGAGCCGAGGAACGCGACCCCGCTCAGGTCGACCACGACCACGCGCGGCCGTCGCGCCACCAGGCGCCGGAACGCGGCCTCCAGCCTGGCGGCGGTGGCCAGGTCGAGTTCGCCGCCGACCGCGAGCACGGCGATGTCCCGGGCCGGCCAGCGGACCGAGACGTGCAGCGGTGTGGATGTGGTGAGTCCGGCGGATTCCTCCGGAACACGCGGAGCCCGTGACATGACGCGCTCGCCTACCCTTCGGCGACAGCATTCTGCGGCTGCGCTCTGAACCGCGTCCAACCCAGCGTAGTCGACGCGCCTCCGGCAGCACCACCGCCGAGCGCGACGGACACTGTCCCGCCCGCCCCGGAGCGGTACGCTCGACGCGATGAGACGGTCCGGAATCGTGGTGGACGCCCGCGGCCTCGGCTGCCACGACCACCTGTGCTGGGGCTACGAGGACCCGGCCGAGTTCCGGTCCCGCGTTCGGGAGTTCCTGGCCGAGGGTCTGGCCCTGGGTCAGCGGGTCTGCTACGCCGGGACCGGCCCGGTGCCGCGCCTGATGGCGGATCTGGACGGCATCGTGGACGGCGACGAGGCCAGCCGCCGGGGCGCCCTGCGGGTGCTCTCGCTCGACGACCTCGGCGCGCTCGGCGATCCGCACGTGCGCTTGCGGACCTACGCGAAGGCCACCGAGGCGGCGCTGGCCGACGGCTACCGGGGCCTGCGGGTGGCGGCCGACGTCACCGGCCTTTTGCAGTCACCCACGCGGTTGAATTCGCTGGCGCGGTTCGAGCACCTCGCGGACGGTTACTCCGCGGTGCACCCGTTTTCCGCGTTGTGCGGCTACGACCGCCGGAAGCTGGACCGGCCCACCCTGGCGCTGCTGTCCGCGCTCCACCCGAGCGCCAACGAAAACCACGCGGGTTTCCGGTTGCACGCCTCGGCTCGCGGCGGCTGCTGCGCGAGCCTCGGCGGCGAACTCGACCTGGCTTCGGCCGAGTTGTTCCCCCGCGCGCTCGGCCACGTCGACCCCCGGCCCGTCGGCGGCCGGCTCGTGCTCGACGCGACCACCCTGGACTTCATCGACCACCGCAACCTGCTAGCCCTGGCCGAGCACGCCAGGCGGCACGCGGCCGAGGTGGTTCTGCGCGCTCCCCGCCCGGAGCCGGCGAGCGTCGTGGAGGTCCTGAAGCTCCAGGACATCCGCGTGGAGGCGCCGCGATGAGCACCGGGTTCGTGCACGAGGTCCTGTTCTACGGCTCACCCGAGGAGTACCTGGACGGGCTGGTGCCGTTCCTGACCGAGGGCCTGGCGGCGGGCGACCCGGTGGCGGCCGCCGTGCCGGAGCCCAACCTGTCGCTGCTGCGCGAGGCGCTCGGCGACGACGCGAGCCGCGTGCACCTGCTCGACATGGGCGTCGCGGGCCGCAATCCGGGCCGGGTCATCCCCCAGGTACTGCGGGGCTTCGCCGACCGGCACCGCGACGCCGCCCGCGTGCGCATCATCGGCGAGCCCATCTGGGACGGGCGGTCCGCCGTCGAGTACCCGGCGTGCGCCCAGCACGAGGCCCTCATCAACCCGGCCTTCGCGGGCCGTGACGTGACCATCGTGTGCCCGTACGACACCAAGACGCTCGACCCGGTCGCGATCGCCGACGCGCACATGACGCATCCACTGGTCACCGAGCGTGGTGTGCGGCGCGGCAGCGACACCTACGCGTGGGACGATCTGGTCGCCCGGTACAACGACGAGCTGAAACCGCCCGCGGGCGCGGTGACCTTCCGCGTCCAGGTGCCGGACCACCTGTCCGTCGCGCGCCGGTCCGTCGCCGCGTACGCGCTGGAGTTCGGGCTGGGCGAGGCACGCACCGAGGACCTCAAGCTGATCGTCACCGAGCTGGCGACGAACAGCCTGCTGCACGCAGGCACCCCGTGCGAGCTGAGCCTGTGGCGCGAGGGCGCGGAACTGGTCTGCTCCGCCACCGACGGCGGGCGGCTGACCGACCCACTCGCCGGACGCCGCCCGCCCGTACGCGATCAGCTGTCCGGGCGCGGCCTGCTGCTCGTCAACGACCTGGCCGACCTGGTCCGCACCCATCGCGCGCCGCACGGCACGACGATCCAGGTGCGCATGCGGCTGGACCGAAAGCCCTTGTGACAGGACAGGCCGGGATGTCCACTTCGGAACCGATCCGGCCCCCACGACGATCACCCACCCGGTATGTTCGGCGGGTCATGACGAAACCCGACCAGCCGTTTCTCCTCGACACCCTGCGCGCCGAGATCCACGGCATCGGGGTCCTCGCCACACCGGCCGATCCGGACCTTCCGGTGCCCGCGTGTCCGGGGTGGACGGCAGGCGCGCTGGTCCGCCACCTCGGCGGGGTCGCGCACCGCGTGACCGACTGGGTGGACAGCCAGACCCTGCCGCTGGGCTGGGAACGGGAACCGCCCGCGGGGCAGGACGTGCTGGGCTGGTTCCGCGCCGCGGCCGACGGGCTGTTCCGCAGCCTCGCCAGCCGCCCGCCGAGCTTTCCCTGCCAGACCTGGTTCCCCGCCGACCGCACCTACGGGTTCTGGCGCCGCCGGATGGCCCACGAGTTCACCGTGCACCGGGTCGACCTGGAGCAGGCGCTGGGCCTGCCGCCGGTGGTGGATCCGGCGCTGGCGGCCGACGGGGTGGACGAGGTGCTGACCGTGTGGCTGGCAGAGGGCAACCGGCCCGCGCCCGAGGAGACGGTCTCGGTGGACGCCTCGGGCGAGGTGTTCGAGGTGCGGTGCGCCGGTCACGTGTGGACGGTTCGGATGCCGTCGGGCACCGGGAATCCCGTGGTGCGACCGGAATCCGCGGGGAGCGCCGACGGGCGGGTGTCCGGCGCGCCGGAGGACGTGTACCTGTGGCTGTGGGGGCGCGGGCCTGCCGACCAGCTGCCGGTGACCGGGGACGTCTCCGGGCTGCGCGCGGCGCTGGCGGCCGTCACCCGCTCCGCGGCGTGAGATTGGGCACGACAGCGCCGATATCAGGTCCCGAGGGCCCAGAATGGGTGGCTTGCGCACCAACCCAGGGAGGGCCGATGCAGGAGCCGTTGTTCGGCTCGGTCGACGAGGTCGTCGAGCGCCTGGCCGGCGCGGGCTACCTGGCGTCCACCGCCGTCGCCACCACCGTCTTCCTCGCCGACCGCCTCGGCAAGCCGCTGCTGGTCGAGGGCCCGGCCGGGGTCGGCAAGACCGAGCTGGCGCGGGCGCTGGCGCACGCCACAGGCAGCGAGCTGGTGCGCTTGCAGTGCTACGAGGGCATCGACGAGGCCCGCGCGCTCTACGAGTGGAACCACGCCAAGCAGCTGCTGCGCATCACCGCCGGCCGCGAAGAGGGCTGGGAACAGGCGCGCGACGAGGTGTTCAGCGAGGAGTTCCTGCTCCCCCGCCCGCTGCTCAAGGCGATCCGCAACCCGGACCCTACGGTCCTGCTGATCGACGAGACCGACAAGGCCGACGTCGAGATGGAGGGCCTGCTGCTGGAGGTCCTCGGCGACTTCCAGGTGACCGTGCCGGAGCTGGGCACGATCACCGCGCAGCGCCGCCCGTTCGTGCTGCTCACCTCGAACGCGACGCGTGAGCTGTCGGAGGCGCTCAAGCGGCGCTGCCTGTTCCTGCACCTGGACTTCCCCACGCCGGAGCTGGAGCGCGACATCGTCACCCTCAAGGTTCCCGGGCTGGACGCGCGCCTGGCGGACTCGGTGGTGCGG
Organism: Amycolatopsis methanolica 239; assembly: GCF_000739085.1. Lineage (NCBI taxonomy): Bacteria > Bacillati > Actinomycetota > Actinomycetes > Pseudonocardiales > Pseudonocardiaceae > Amycolatopsis > Amycolatopsis methanolica. Next base: position 4,437,311 of record NZ_CP009110.1, read on the forward strand.
GTGGTCGCCGCGCTGCGGACGATGGAACTGCGCAAGGCGCCCTCGATCGCCGAGACCGTCGACTGGGCGCGCACCCTGCTCGCGCTGGGCGCCGACACGCTCGACGAGCAGGTGGTCGAGACGAGCCTCGGCGTGATCCTGAAGTACCAGAGCGACCACCGGAAGGCCGCGGCCGAGCTGCGGCTCGACTCGCTGCTGTCATGACCTCCCCGGCGCTGCCGCGGCGGCTGGTCGAGTTCGTCGGCTCGCTGCGCGAGCACGGCATCCCGGTCGGGCCCGGCGAAACGGTCGACGCGGCCGCCGCGGTGGACGTGCTCGGGCTGGCCGACCGCGAGCAGCTGCGGGCGGCGCTGGCGGCGACCGTGCTGCGCCGCTCGGGGCAGCGGGGCACCTTCGACGCGTTGTTCGACCTGTACTTCCCGGTCGCGGTCGGCGCCGCGGAGACGGCCGGGGAGGCGCCCGTGGACGCGGCGGAGCTGCGGGAGGCGCTGGTCGCCGCGCTCGCCGACGGCAACGGCGAACGCCTGCGGGCTCTGGCTTCGGCCGCGGTCGACCAGTTCGGCCGGTACGGCTCGTTCGGCGACGGCGGGTCCGGCGGCGGCGGGGCGAACGGGATGCGCGGCTGGTCGGCCTACCAGGCGCTGGACCGGGTGCGGCCGGACGCGCTGCTGAACCGGGTGCTCGCCGCGATCCGCACGGACGGCAGCGCGTTCGGCGACGCGGTCGCCCGCAGCGAGGCGCGGTCCCGGATCGGCGCCTACCGGGAGGCGGTGCAGGCCGAGGCCCGCCGCCGCACGGCCGAGCTGCGCGGGCGCGAGCGGATCGCGCAGTACGCGGTGCCGCCGCAAACCGACCTGGTCAGCTTCACCAACGCCACCCGCGCCCAGCTCGCCGAGCTGCGCCGCACCATCCAGCCATTGTCGCGAAAGCTCGCCACCCGGCTGGCGACCCGGCGGCGCCGCGCCCGGCGCGGGCAGATCGACCTGCGCCGCACGCTGCGGCGGTCGCTGGCCACCGGCGGGGTGCCGATGCGGCCCGCGATGCGCGACCGTCGTCCCGGCCGCCCGGAACTGGTGCTGCTGTGCGACATGTCCGGGTCGGTGGCCGGGTTCGCGCAGTTCACGCTGCTGCTGGTGCAGGCGCTGTCGGACCAGTTCAGCAAGATCCGCACGTTCGCGTTCGTCGAGCTGACCGACGAGATCACCGGCCTGGTCACCGCGGGCGCGGCGGACCCGGAGGGGCTCGCGCGGCGCATCCTCACGCAGGCGAAGCTCACCCGCTGGGGCATGAGCAGCGACTACGGCGGTTCGCTGGCGAGCTTCGTGGACGGGTGGCCGGACGCCGTCGGGCCGCGCACGTCGGTCCTGATCCTCGGCGACGGCCGCACCAACGGCGGCGACCCGAACCTCGACGCGGTGCGCCGGATCGCGGACAAGGCCAAGCACGTCCACTGGCTCAACCCGGAGGCGCGATCAGCTTGGGGCACGGGCGATTCCGCCGCGCTGCGGTACGCCCGCGTGGTCCCGATGCACGAGTGCCGCAACCTGCGTCAGCTCACCCAGCTGGTGACCGAGCTGCTGCCCGGCTGATGGTAACGAAGCCGTCTCGCGGGGAGTGATTTTCCCGCTGCGGTGTGTAAGTGGTCGAGACCAGGGCATCCCGTGGTCATGGCGGGGAGCACGGTCGGCAGGCGGGCCTTCCTCACCGCGACCCTGGCGGGCGCGGCGAGCGCCGCCTGCAGCGGCGGTGGTGAGGGTTTCTTTTCCAGGCAGGCGCTTTCCGGGCGGCCGGCGCCGCTGGACGCGCCCGCCGCGGGGTTGCGCGGGTTCCCGGCGCAGGTCGCCGCGCACAGCGTGGTCGAGGACCACCTGCTGGTCAGCTACTGCGGCGCGCCGGGCAGCCCGGCGCTGGGGCGGATGACCGGTGATCTGCAGGAGGCCTCCGCGCGACTGCGCGAGCTGATCGGCACCTACCCGCGGACCCGGCCGGTGGTCCCGGTGGTCGAGCTGATCGCGACGACAGTGAACCCGACGCCGGGCCCGGACGGCATGTACCGCAGCCGGGCGAACGACAGCACGATCCAGCGCTACCTCGACGCGGCGCGGGCGCTGGACGGGCAGCTGCTGCTCAACATCCAGCCGGGGCGCGCGGACTTCCTGCCCGAGGTGAAGGCGTTCGAGCACTGGCTGACCGAGCCGGACGTCGGTGTCGCACTGGACCCGGAGTGGGCGGTGGAACCGGGCGTCGTGCCGGGCGAGGAGTTCGGTGTGACGACCGGCGAGGAGCTCGACGGAGTGGCCGCCTACCTCGCTTCGCTGGTGGCGCGGCACCGGCTGCCGGAGAAGATCATGGTGTACCACCAGGTGGCGGTGACGGTCGTGCGGGACATCGCCGGGCTGAAGCGGCACAACGGGGTCGCGGTGATCAACGTGGTGGACGGCATCGGCAGCGCCGAGGCGAAGAAGGCCACCTGGGACCAGGTGATGAAGCGCAAGCCGCCGCACGTCAAGGCGGGGTTCAAGCTCTTCTACCAGGAGGACACCCGCGGCGGGCAACCGCTGATGAGGCCCGAGCAGGTGGTCGGGCTGCAGCCGGAACCGGTCTACGTGGTGTACGAATAGGGGCCCCCGAGCGCGGGGCAGTTGGGAGTCCGCACTCGGGGGCCACTCGCCTGCCACAACGCTCCGAGGGGGAGTTCGAGCGCGGGCAAGACGGCGGTGCCGGAGGTGTCGCGCCCACCCTCCGCGCGGGCCTTATCAGTGAATCGAGGCGAAAGCAGGGCGTGTTACTGGCAGGTCTTCAACAATTTCAGGGAATCCAGGAGATGTCGTCCGGGTCGCCGCCGATGAGGGTCTGCCGGGTATCCTGTGAGCTGGGTCGCATGCTCCGCAACGCTAGCGATTGTTGAACGATCCGTCAACCCGGTTGCTCGATTGTTCAACGATCCTCTATTCTGTGGCGCACCACACCGTTCTCGGAAAGGTGCCAGCGATGACCGCGTCCACCCTCAGCCACCGCGACGTCGAATTCCTGAAAGCGGTTGCCGACGGTCGCGTGGAACTGACCGCGAGCAGCGAGCCGCACGTGTACGTCGACGGACTCTCCTGCTGCGACCAGTTCGGCGCGCGACTGCTGATCCACGCCGGCCTGGTCCGCCGCGTCCCCGGCAACGGCTCTCGCATCCCCGCCAAGCTCACCGACGCCGGCCGCGACGCAATTCGTTAGGCGGCCGCTCGCCGCGTCCATTGTGGACGGCTGCGGTACAGCACGGCCACGAACGCGGGCACGCCGATGATCGACGTGACCACGCCGACCGGCACCTCCTGCGGGTCGAGCACCGTGCGCGCCAGCGTGTCGACCCACACCAGGAACACCGCGCCGGCCACGGCGGTCACCGGCAGCAGGCGTCCGTGGCCAGGGCCGACCAGCGCGCGGGCCGCGTGCGGGAGCACCAGCCCGACGAACCCGACCGCCCCGCAGGCACTCACCAGCGCGGCCGTCAGCAGCGCGGTGACGCACATCAGCACGATCCGGGTCCGCGTCAGCGCGACCCCGAGCGCCGCGGCGAGGTCCTGGCCGTAGGCGAGCACGTCGAGCGTGCGGGCGTGGCCGAAGCACACCAGCAACGCGACGACCAGCACCGCGGCACACACGCCGACCCCGGACCACGACGCGCTGCTGAACGACCCGAGCAGCCAGAACAACACGCCCCGCGTCGTTTCCGCGTCCCCGGCCGTCAACACGACGAACGACGTCAGCGCGGAGAACAGCTGCATCGCCGCGACCCCGGACAGCACGACGCGCTCGGTGGTGCCGCCCAGCGTCTGGCTGAGCAACAGCACGAGCCCGAACGACAGCACCGCCCCGGCGAACGCCCCCGCGGACAACGACACCACTCCCCCGCCGACGCCGAGCACCACGACCAGCACGGCACCGGTCGACGCGCCCGAGGACACCCCGAGCACGAACGGGTCGGCGAGCGGGTTGCGCAGCAGCGACTGCATGACCGCCCCGCACACCGCCAGGCCCGCCCCGCACACGGCGGCCAGCAGGGCGCGCGGGATCCGCAGGTGCCACACGATTCCGTCGCGCACCGGCGAGAGCACCGGCTCCCCGAAGCCGAGGTGGGCCAGGACGGTCGCGTAGACATCGCCGACGCTGATCCCGGCCGGGCCGATCGTCACCGCGACGGCCACCGACACCACGAGCAGCGCGAGACCACCGGCGCACAGCGGCAGGACTCGCGCGGTGCGCGTCACCTGGCGAACCCGAACCCGCGCAGCGCCGCGGCGACCTGCTCGGCGCCGTCCACGGTACGCAGTGTCGGATTCATCGCCTGCCCGGACAACAGCACGTACCGCTTGTTCCGCACGGCAGCCAGGTCGCGGGTCACCGGGTGCGACTCCAGGAACGCGATCTTGGCGGCGGCGTTCTCCGCGGTCTGCGAACGGCGGGTCAGGTCGCCGAGGACGATCACGTCCGGGTCGCGTTCGGCGACCGTCTCCCAGTTGATCTGCGGCCACTCCTCGCGCGTGTCGTCGAAGACGTTGCGGGCGCCCACGGTCGTCGTGATGATGCCGGGCGCGCCGCAGCAACCCGCCAGGTAGGGGGCTTCGGAGTTGGCGAACCAGAACATCAGCCGGGCGTTCGCGCCGGCGCCCGCGACCGCGCGCATCCGTTCCTGCAGGCTGGTCACCAGCTGCTCGCCGCGGTCCTCGACGCCGAAGATCCGCGCGAGGTCCCGGATCTCGGTGTAGACGGCGTCCATGGTCAGAGTCTCGGTGCGCGTGCCGTCGCCGCCGCCGCTGGTGTCCTTGGCGCACTCGGTCGGCGACAGGTAGGCGGGCACCCCGAGCTGCTCGAACTGCTCGCGGGTCGCGACGCCGCCCTTGCCGAGGATGGCGCCGAACGAGGCGGCGACGAAGTCCGGCTCGGCGGCGAGCACGGTCTCGAACGACGGGTAGTTCTCGGCGAGCCGGGGCACCTTCGCGTTGTCCGCGGCCAGGTGCGGCAGCACGGGATCGGTCCAGGTGGCGGTGCCTGCCATGCGGTCGGCCAGGCCGAGGGACAGCATGATCTCCGCCGCGCCCTGGTTGAGCGCGACCGCCCGCCGCGGCGGTTCCGCCACGCGGACCTGGTGGCCGCAGTTGTCGACGGCCACGGCGGCGGTGTCTCCGGAGGGGGTGGCGCTCGCACACCCCGTCAGCGTCAGCACGGCGGCGAGCAGCGAGAAGGTCATCGATCGGCGCACAGCGGCCCCTAGCGTCGAGGGCTCATGCGCGGAGCCCGGTCCGGCGGTCTCCCCCGTGGCGGGGGTGCCAGCAGGTCTTCGGACTCGGGGTCGTCCGGGCGGAACGCCTTCCCGGACCGCGTGGTCCAGTGGCCGTTGTCCCGCCCGTCGCCGCTCACCGCTGCGCGTCAGTTCCGGATTCGCACCGGATTCCCTGGCCCCTCGCGGGGCACGACTGGCGCGCTCACGCTAGCACGACGACCCCGTCCCCGGCCCCGACCGTGCCCGGTTCCACAGTGGCCCCGTAGGCGCCGAGGCACGTGTCGTGCTCGCGGCCGATGCGGCGCAGGACGGCCGGTGCGCGACGGCCGGTGCGCGGATCGACGTTGACGACGACGCAGCGCCGGTCGCGGCGGTCGACCCGGATGCGGGTGGTGCCGATGCGGAGCGTGCGGCCGATCCAGTCCTCCTCGGGCACGTCGGTGTCGATCAGAGGAGGTTGGGGCGGAAGCGCAGCGGCTCGGCACCGGCGCTGCGGGTGGTGATCAGGGACAACGGCGCGCTGTCGAACGTGCCACGGTCCAGTTTCTGGACGCGCGCGGCGCCCAGTTCCGCGGCGAGCGCGGGATCGGTGACGTCGTGCAGCCTGCCGTCCGGGGTGCGAACCTGGGACTCGCCGACGACCTGGTAGCGGACGAGGTCGTTGCGCCTGCGGATGGTGAGCCAGGGGAAGCCGTTCGACTCCTGGCCCGGCCGGACGAACGCCCAGCGCCGGTCACCGTCGAGGCCGTGCCAGGAGACGGCGGCCTCGTCCAGCGGTTGCGCGGCCATGGACTTGACGGGGTAGCGGAAGATCGCGGCGAGGTGTCCGACGAGCATCTGCGCCTCCTCGGGTGAGAAGGCGCCCTTGCTGCAGGAGACGGTGCCGAGCGTGGCGGGCCGGGCCCGTCGCAGCGCCCCTCGGCACCGCCTGCGAAGGTAGCACTTCTAGCTCCAGGCCTGCCAGGCCAGTGTCACGGCCAGGCCCATGCCCGCCAGCGCGATCGCCACCCGGAGCGGGGCCGCGGGCAGGCGGCGGACCACCGCGGGGCCCACGAAGGAGCCGGCGACCAGACCGAGGCACAGGGCCGCCGCCGCGGGCCAGAGCACCGAGCCGGTGAACGCGAACACCACGGCGGCCACCAGGTTGGCCGCGCCGGTCACGATGTTCTTCGCCGCGTTCGTCCTGGCCAGCGGCTGCGCCCAGGCGGCGGACAGCAGCGCCAGCATGATCACCCCGGCCGCCGCGCCGAAGTACCCGCCGTAGATCGCGACCAGGAACGCGCCCGTCGCAGTGCCCGCGGTGAGCCCGCCGTCGCCGCGGCCGGCGCGTTCGGCCAGCCGCGGGGAGAACAGCAACAGCACCGACGCGCCGCCGATGAGGAACGGGACGATGTAGGCGAACGTGTCCTCGGGGGTGAGCAGCAGCAACGCGCTGCCCGCCGCGCCGCCGACCGCGGTGATCGCGCACAACCGCAGCAACCGGGCGCGCTGCCCGCGCAACTCGGGACGCGAACCGGCCGCCGAGCCGACCGTGTTGCCCATCAACGCGACGGTGTTGGTCACGTTCGCGGTGACCGGCGGCACACCGATCGCCAGCAGCGCCGGATAGGACACCAGCGAGGCGAGCCCGGCGATCGACCCCGTCAGCCCCGCCCCGACACCGGCCACCACGAGGAACAGCAGTTGCCACGGGCCGAGGGTGAGCGGCGGATCAGCGGGCACGTTACCGCAATTTACCGCAAGAGCAAACGTTTTCCCGGCTCACGAGACGAACCCCACTCCTCCACTGTGGAGTCAGAGTGCGGTGTCCAGAAGGGACTCCGCCGCCGTCAGGGCCGGCGCGCGGTGACAAGCCAGGTGGCCGCGCCGAGCAGCACACCGTCGGGCGTCTCGTGCGGGACGAGCGCCTCGGTCAGCGCGGCGACCGCCCGCTCGACCGTCTCCGCCGGGTAGCGCTCGAAGATCGCCCGCAGCATCGCGCCGTGGCGCAGGAAGTCGGCCGCTGCCGCCGCGTCGGCGCCGAGCCGGACCGGCGCCCGGACCTCGTCCACGGCGATGCCGGTCAGCCCCGCACCGGTCAGCAGCTCGCGCAGGTAGCCCGGCCGGGCGAACGAGAACGGTCCGGGGCCGGGCGGGGCGGCGCCGGTCGTGTCGACGTGCGGGGCGATCGCGTCCAGCGCCAGCACCCGGTGCTCGTTCTCGCGCAGGTCCTGCCAGCACAGGAACGCCAGCCGCCCGCCCGGCCGCAGCGCCCGCGTGACGTTGGTGAAGGCGGCGAGCGGGTCGTCGAAGAACATCACGCCGAACCGGCTGAGCGCGACGTCGAACGAGCCCGCGCCGAAGTCGTGGACCTGCACGTCGGCCTGCTCGAACCGCACCCCGTCGAGCCCGGCGGCGCGCTCCCGCGCCACGGCGAGCATCGGGCCGGACAGGTCCGCGCCGAGGACGGCCGCGCCCCGCCCGGCCGCGAGCAGCGTCGTGGTGCCGCAGCCGCAGCCGATGTCGAGGACCCGCTCGCCCGGCTCGATGCGGGCGGCGTCGAGGAGGTGCGGGGTCAGGTGCGCGAGCATCGCGTCGTAGTGCTCGGCGTGGCCGGCCCAATAGCGGCCGGTGTCGCCGTTCCAGTCGCGTGCCTCGTCCTCGTTCGCCATGCGGTCACGTTAGCCCGCGCCGCCTCGTCCGGTGGGTGAGACGAAAGGAGGCGTGTCAGGTGAACGTCGTGTTGTGGATCTGCCAGGGGCTGCTCGCGGCGCTGTTCCTGGTGTCCGGATCGCTCAAGTCCACCCAGTCGAAGCAGCGGATGCTCGACACCGGCCAGACCGGGGTGGTGTTCTTCCCGCTGCCCGTCATCCGGGTGGTCGCCGCCGCGGAACTGGCCGCGGTGCTCGGGCTGGTCCTGCCCGGGGCGACCGGCATCGCGCCCGTGCTCACCCCGGCCGCCGCGATCGGGCTCGCCGTCGTGATGACCGGGGCGGCGATCAGCCACGCGAAGCTGGGCGAGTACCGCACGAGCGCCCTCAACCTGCTGGTGCTGGCGGTCTGCGTGTTCGTGGCGGTGGGGCGGCTGGCGGGGTAGGTAACCTGCCGGTATGGCCTACTCGCGCCCCGCCGCGCCGGACGATCTGCGTCCGCTCGAGGTGTTCGGCAACTCGGCGCGCTTCCTCCACGGCGAGGATCACTTCGGCACGCCCTGGTCGGCCCGCAGTTGGCTGGCCGAGCACGAACTGGGTGAGCTGACGCTGGACGAGCGGGATCTGGCGCGGCTGGCCCGGTTCCGCGAGACGCTGCGCGACCACCTGGACGGCGTGGACGTCGCCGCCGAGCTGAACGAGTTCGCGGCCGCGACGGTCGGCGGTCCGCGCTGGCCGGGCCCCGCGCTGGCCCCGGCGGGCGAGGGCGTTGACGGCCTCATCGCGCGGCTGCTCGACGTGCTGTTCCGCGCCGAGGTGACCGGCCGTGCACGGCGGCTGAAGCCGTGCCGCGCGCCGGAGTGCCGGTGGCTGTTCTACGACCGCTCCCCAGCCGGCAACAGCGTCTGGTGCAGCATGGACATCTGCGGGGCGCGGCACAAGATGCGGGCCTACCGGTCCCGCGCCTGATCAGCCCAGCCGCAGCCGCTCCCCCAGCTTCGCGATGTAGGCCGCGACCTGATCGGCGTCCCGGTCCGGCAGTCCGAACAGCACCTCGGTGACCCCGAGCGACCGCCAGTGCGCGAGCACCTCCGCGTCCGGCCGCCCGGCCAGCGCGACCACCCGCGGCTCGCCCGCCCGGCCCGCGTCCTGCCAGATCTTGCGCAGCAGCCGCACCTTGTCGTCCAGCTCGTGGTCCCTGGGCGTGGTCAGCCAGCCGTCGGCGGAGCGCGCGATCCAGGCGAACGTCCGCTCGGTGCCGCCCGCGCCGATCACCACCGGCACGTCGCCGGCCGGCTTCGGCCATGCCCACGAGGGACCGAACCGGACGTGGGCGCCCTCGTAGGCGGCCTCCTCGTCGGTCCACAGCGCCCGCATCGCCTCCAGGTACTCGCGCACCACCGCGCGCCGCTGCCCTGCCGGGACGCCGTGGTCGGTCAGCTCGTCGACGTTCCACCCGAACCCGGCGCCGAGCACGACCCGGCCGCCGGACAGGTGGTCGAGCGAGGCGATCGTCTTGGCCAGGGTGATCGGGTCGTGCTCGGCGGGCAGCGCGACCGCGGTCGACAGGGTGATCCGCGTTGTCACCGAGGCCGCCGTGGCGAGCGCGACCCACGGGTCCAGGGTGCGCAGGTACCGGTCGTCGGGCAGCTCGGCGGTGCCGGTGCCCGGGTGCGCCGCCTCCCGCCGGACCGGGATGTGCGTGTGCTCCGGCACCGCGAACGAGTCGAACCCGGCGTCTTCGGCCGCCTTCGCCGCCGCGGCCGGCGTGATCCCGCGGTCACTGGTGAACAGCACGACCCCGAACCGCACGACAGCCTCCCGTCTCCGATTACTAGAACACGTTCTAGTAAAGCACGGCATAGACTCGCGGGACGAGGAAGGGGAAGCGGATGGGGATTGTGACACCCGGGTTCCAGGGCCGGGCGCGGTCGGCGGACGACAAGCTGCCGCCGGGGCAGTACCTGGTGGAGGACTTCCCCGTCCTCTCCGCCGGGCCGGCGCCCCGGGTGCGGCTGGAGAACTGGCGCTTCACGGTCACCACCGAGACCGGGCAGAAGCACGAGTGGACGTGGGCGGACCTCAAGACGCTGCCGTCGGAGACGCCGACGGTGGACATCCACTGCGTGACGCGGTGGTCGAAGTTCGGCACCAGCTGGCGCGGCGTCTCGCTGGACACCCTGCTGGCGGACGTGGACACCGCCGCCGACTACGTGATGGCCGAATCCCACGGCGGGTACACGACCAACCTGCCGCTGGAGGACCTGCTCGACGGCCAGGCGTGGATCGCCTACGAGTTCGAGGGCGAGGACCTGCCCGCCGAGCACGGCGGCCCGGCCCGGCTGCTGGTGCCGCACCTGTACTTCTGGAAGTCGGCGAAGTGGGTCAAGGGCCTGCGGCTGATGCTGGACGACGACCTGGGCTTCTGGGAGGCCGCAGGCTACCACAGCTACGGCGACCCGTGGCGCGAGCAGCGCTACCAGGGGGACTGACGTGGTCCAGGGCAAACTGGCGTGGCGAGTGGGACGGCTCGCCGAGGTCCGCGACGAGACGCCCACCGCGCGCACGCTCGTGCTGGACGTGCCCGGCTGGCCAGGGCATCTGGCCGGGCAGCACGTCGACGTCCGGCTCACCGCCGAGGACGGCTACAGCACCACGCGCACGTACTCGATCGCCGCGCCCGCAGACGGCGAGCGCGTCGAGATCACCGTGCAGCGGGTGCCCGGCGGCGAGGTGTCGCCGTTCCTGACCGAGGTGTTCGCGCCCGGCGACCCCGTCGAGCTGCGCGGCCCGGTAGGCGGCTGGTTCGTGTGGCGGCCGGCGTCACGCGATCCGGTGCTGCTGGTCGCGGGCGGCGCCGGGATCGTGCCGCTGATGGCGATGGTCCGCGCCCGGCGCCAGGCGGGCAGCAGGACGCCGTTCAAGCTGCTGTACTCGGTACGCACCCCGGAGGACGTGTACTACGCAGGCGAGTTGCGCCGCCCGGAGGCCGGGCTGGACGTCACGTTCGTCTACTCGCGCAAGGGCCCGGCGGACTGGCCGGGCGAGCCGCACCGGATCGGGGTGGCCGACGTCAACAACGCCGGCTGGCCCGCGGAGTTCGCGCCGCAGTGCTTCGTGTGCGGGCCCACCGGGTTCGTCGAGGCGGTGGCCAACATACTCGTCGCGCTCGGCCACGCCCCGCGGCGCGTCAAGACCGAACGCTTCGGGCCCAGCGGGAGCTGACATGAGCGAGCCCTTCGAAGACGGCAACGTCCTGGCCGGCCCGGCCGGCGAGATCTTCGCCGTGGACATCACCGCCGCCACGACCCGCTGCGTGGCCTGCGGCCGCGTCGACGCGGTCGCGTCGCTGCGCGTCTACCGGCACGCGCCGGGCCTGGTGGCCCGCTGCGCCGGCTGCGACGCCGTGGTGCTGAAGCTGGTGCGCGGCCCGGACGCGGCGTGGCTGGACCTCACCGGGACGTCCAGCCTGCGGGTGCCGCTGCCCGGAGCCTGATGGGCGCGTGTGCCGGGAGTCGCGGCCGGCTCCCGGCGCACGCTCGCGACCACCGTCAGGACAGCAGCGGCCTGCCCAGCGGCGGGAAGGGTTTGCGGGCTCCCATCGCGGTGAGCCCGACGTTGACGAAGGCGTAGAACCCCAGCGCGGCGAACGCCAGGACCACGTACCCGGAGAACTTGAACAGGGACGCGTCGCCCACGTGCAGCGCCGTCGCGCCCAGTGCCAGCGCGGCCACCACGAGCCCGACGATCAGCGGGTAGACCGCAGGCAACCGCAGGCACGGCACCAGGAGGAACACGAACAGGCACGCCCAGCAGATGAAGAACATCTCCTGCGTCTGGACCGCCACCTCGGGCCGCAGCCCGAACCAGTTGTGCGTCAGGCCGAGCAGCAACCCGCCCAGACTCAGCCAGAACCCGCCGAACGTTCCGGTGATGCCGGCGACCATCGTCTGCCCCAGCAGCACCGCCCACACCGTGGAGATGATCAGCCCGACGCCGGTCGCGAAGAGCACGATGGGCAGCACCGCGCCGAGCGCGGCCAGCGGGAGCATCACCCCGGTCAGCGCGATGCCCAGTGCCAGGGACCCGACCGCGAAGATCGGCAGGGCCAGGATCAGCGGATCTCCGCCCGCGCCGACCACGACGCTGGCCGGGTGACCGGGAGCTTCGACGATCGCCCGCAGGTCCTGGACGTGGGGAACGGATTCCGGATGGACGTTGGTGCTTTGCGTTGTCTCTGACATGACGTTCCACCTCACGGGCACGGGATCAGCCCACTGACGGGCCCATCCCGAGCGACTGCGGCGTAGAGGAATCGGGCGAGGGCTGGTGCAGCCCCTCGTCCAGCGGACCGAACTCGGTCATCAGCGCGGGGCTGCCGCCCCACGGGGTCTGCTCCTCGGCGACCAGCGAGTTGGTCGTGAGCAGCAGCCCGGCCACCGAGGCGCCGTTCTGCAGCGCCGAGCGGCACACCCGGAGGGGATCGATGATCCCCATCTCGATCATGTTGCCGTAGCGGTCGAGCAACGCGTCGAAGCCCTCGTCCTGACCGAGGTCGCGCGTGCGCGCCACCACCTCGTCGGCCGGGTAGCCGGCGTTGGCCGCGATCAGCCGCGCCGGTTCGGCCAGCGCCCGCCGCACGATCTCCGCCCCGGTGGCGTAGTCACCGGACAGGCTGGTGTCGGCCAGCACCTTCTCGGCGTGCAGCAACGCCGCCCCGCCACCGGCGACGATGCCCTCCGCCATCGCCGCCCTGGTCGCGGACAACGCGTCCTCGACCCGGTGCTGCAACTCCTTCAGCTCGGCCGGGGTGGCCGCGCCGACGTGGATCATCGCGACCTTCCCGGTCAGCGCGCCGATGCGCTCGGTCAGGACGTCCTCGTCCACCCCGAACTGGGCGCGCTCCAGCTCCGCCCGCAGCTGGGTGACGCGGAACTCGACGTCGTCGGCGGACCCCGCCCCGCCGACGATGGTGGTCTTGTTCTCGGTCACCCGCACCTGCCTGGCCCGCCCGAGGTGGTCCAGCGTCATCGTCTCCAGCGTGAACCCGGCATGCCGGGACAGCACCGCGCCCCCGACGACCGCGGCGAGGTCCTCCAGCTTGTGCAGCCGCCGGTCGCCGAAGCCGGGCGCCCGGATCGCGCAGGCCTGGAAAGTGCCGTTGACGTGGTTGTGCACGAGCATGCTCAGCGCGGTGCCCTCGACCGTCTCGGCGATCACCACCAGGGGCCGCGGCGCGCGCATCACCTTGTCCAGCAACGGCATCAGCTGCTGCACCTTGGTGATCTTCTCGCTGCACAGGAGGATGTAGGGGTCGTCGAGCACCGCCTCCAGCCGCCCGGGGTCGGTGACCAGGTACGGCGAAAGATAGCCGTTGTCGAACTCGAAACCCTCCACGAAGTCGACGGTCATCCCGATCCGCGGGGCCTCCTCGACGGTGACCACTCCGGTGTCGCCGACGGTGTGCAGCGCCTTCGCGATGACCGCGCCGACCGCGTCGTCGTCGTTGGCGGAGATGGCCGCGACCCGGGCGTAGTCGTGCTCGGTGACCACCGGGTGCGCGACCTTCTCCAGGTGCTCGACGAGACGGCCGACGGCGTGGTCGATGCCGCGCTTGACCAGCACCGGGTTGCCGCCACGCGCGATCGCCGCCATGCCCTCCCGCACGATGGCCTGGGCGAGCACCGTCGCCGTGGTGGTCCCGTCGCCCACCACGTCGTTGGTCTTGATCGCGGCTTCCTTGACCAGCTGCGCGCCCATGTTCTCGAACTGGTTCTTCAGGTGGATCTCCCGGGCGATGGTGACGCCGTCGTTGGTGACCACCGGCGAACCGGTGATCTTCTCGATGATCACGTTGCGCCCCTTGGGCCCCAGCGTGGACTTCACCGCCTCGGCCAGCTTGTCCACACCGGACAGCAGCAGGTCCCGGGCGTCCGCGCCGAACCGCAGTTCCTTCGCCATCGTTTCGTCACTCCTCCGCTGCGAGTGGTCAGGGGGTGAGGATCGCCCGGCCCCGCACGCGGCCGGCGTCCAGATCGGCCAGCGCGTCGAGTGCCGCGTCCAGCGGGTACTTCTTCGTGTGCAGCGTGACCTTCCCGGCCTGCGCCAGCACCATCAGCTCCACCAGGTCGTTGTAGGTGCCGACCAGGTTGCCGATCACGTTGCGCTCGGTGGAGATGATGTCGATCGTCGGGATGTCGATGTTGCTGCCGTAGCCGATGACGAAGTGCGAGCCGTCGCGCCGGGTCATCGCGAAGGCGTCCTGCTGGGCGCCCTGCTCGGCGACGAAGTCGAGCACGACCTCGGCGCCGTTGCCGCCGGTCAGGTCCAGCACCGCGTCGACCTGCTTGCCGTCGGCCTGCACCGTGTGGTCCGCGCCGAGCTCGGCCGCGAGCTCGAGCGCTTCGGCGTTGCGGTCGACGACCACCACGGTGGCCGCGGTCAGCGCGCGCAGCGACTGGATGCCGATGTGCCCCAGCCCGCCGGCGCCGTTGACGACGCACACCGTGCCCGGGTACAGCCGCGGCACCGCCTTGCGCACCGCGTGGTAGGCGGTGATGCCGGCGTCGGCGAGCGCCGCGACGTCCGCGGGCTGCGTGCTGGGGTCGAGCTTGATGCACGCCCGCGCGGAGGTGAGCAGGTACTCGGCCATCCCGCCGTCGGAGTCGATACCGGGGAAGACCGAGTTCTCGCAGTGCATGTCGTTGCCCGCGCGGCAGGCGTGGCACAGCCCGCACGTCGGCGTCGGGTGCAGGATCACGGTGTCACCGACCGCCACGTTGGTCACGCCCCGCCCGATCTCGTGCACCCAGCCCGCGTTCTCGTGCCCGATCGTGTAAGGCAGCGTGACACCGGACTTCTCCGCCCACTGCTCCTCGATGATGTGCAGATCGGTCCGGCACACACCCGCGCCGCCGATCTTCACCACAACGTCGAAGGGCTCCTTGGCCTGCGGCTCCGGAACGTCCTCGATCACCGGCTGCTGGTGGTAGGCGTGCAGCCGCACCGCTTTCATCGTGCACCCTCCTGTTCTCCGATGTGCGGGTACCGCACGCGCAGCATGTCCCGGCAGACCCCGGAGTTGGCCTCCTGGCCGGCCCGCGTCAGCCGCGCGAATCCCAGGTGCCGCGCGGCGTCCGCCGGCGGCACCGCCTCGCCGGTCTCCGGGTCGACGAGCAGCGGGTCGCCGTCCCCGCACGGCAGCCCGAGTTCCCGGCGCCTGGCCCGCAGCCGTTCCCGGTCCTGGCTCGGGGGCACCTCGCCCAGCGTCATCCGCGCCAGCCGCTCACCATCCACACCGGACCTGCGCAGCGCCCGGCAGACCCGGTCGGTGCCGGCGAGCACCGCCTTCCGGACGAACGTGGCTCGCAGCTCGTCCAGCTCGTTCACCGCCTCGCCCGCGAACGACGCCACGAACCCCGCCCGCGCCGCGACGCCCCGGTTGATCACCTCGGCCGCGAAGTGGTCGACCAGGCGCACCTCGACGCTCCGGACGCCGGGCACCGCGGACACGGCGTCGTAGGCGTCGGCGACCATCAGGAACGCGAAGTTCGGCGCGCAGAAGTAGGTCGGCAACCGAAGCTCCACCGCCGCCCGGCCGCCGTCCACCTCGCACCGCGCGACGAACCCGAGATCGGTGAGCGGCTCGTCCAGCTCGGGATCACGGACGGTGCCCAGCGCGTGCCACACCGCGGCGTGGCACGCGCGGACCTCCTCGAGGGCGGTCACGGGTTCGGCACGCCGACGGGCTCGACCACCTTCGGCGCCTCGAGCCGGAGCTCCGCGGGCACGTCGACGTCGTAGAGCCGGGCGGCGTTCAGTCCGAGGATCTTCTTCTTCTGCTCCACCGTCAGCGGCGCGAAGTCGGACAGCTCCTCGTCGGCGGGCATCTGCCAGTCGACGAAGCCCTCGACCTGCCACTTCGGCTCCCAGATCGCGTAGTCGGCGCCGAAGATCAGCTTGTCCTCGCCGAGCCAGAACATCAGCTCGCCCATCACCTTCGCGAAGAACTTCGGCCGGGCGTGCATGAGCCCGCCGACGACGACCGCGAGGCCGGCGTAGACGTTGCGCTCCTGCGTGGCCATGAAGCAGAAGTCCTCGATGCGCGGCAGGCCGACGTGCTCGACGATGAAGTTGAGCCCCTGGAAGCTGGTCGAGGCACGGTCCACATCGGACATGTCGAACGCGTCCTTGTCCAGCGGCCAGATCGTCGGGCCCTTGTGCACGTGGATGTTCTTGACGCCCAGCTCCTCGCACCTCTCCAGGTAACGGAACGCCTCCGGGTCCTTCAGGCTCCAGCCGCGGGAGTCGCCCAGCCACTCGGCGGTGTAGAGCTTGACACCCTTGCAGCCGTAGCGCTTGACCCGTTCCTCGAACGCCTTCATGCCCGCGTCGCCCTCCCGCGGGTCGAAGTAGGTGTTGACGAGGAACTTGCCCGGGTGCTTCTCGGCCAGCGCCGCGTCGACCTCGGTGGTGTTGAAGCCGTTCTTGTACCACTGCCGCAGGTTCGTCGGCTGGAAGATCGCGACGTCCACGTGCCCGGCCTCGAACAGGTCGTGCATCATCAGTTCCTCGGAGTACTTCTGGAACCGGTCGATCGGCCAGTGCGTGTCCGCCGGGCCCAGGCCCTGGTAGGCGTGGAAGCACTCGATCCAGCCCTTGGCGTACTCCTCCTGCCCCTCGACCCAGTTCTCCGGGCTCGCGTCCCAGAAGTGGGTGTGCCCGTCGACCACGAAGTACTTCTCGCCGTCCTTTTCGTACATTCTCCTGCCCTCACTCCGTTGTGGTGGTCGGCGTCAGCGGATCGGTTTGAGGTCGAAGTCGAGGTACTCGGCCGCGTCCTCCGGGTTGGCGAACATGATCGTCCGATCGTCCAGGTGCACCATCCGGCCGTAGTGGGTGGACATGCTCTCCTCGAACTCGGCGGAGTTGAACCAGCCCTCCTCCTCGCCCGCGGCCTCGTCGATCTCGCTGTAGACCACGTCCATCCGGTTGCGGGCGTCCACGCGGATCATCGACGGCAGATGGGTGATCTGCACGTTGTCCTTGGCGCCCATCACCTCGGCCACGATCACGCCGACCTGGTTGTTCATCAAGGTGAAGCCGCACATGTTGGTCGCGGTGTTGTCGGACTTGAACGGGCTCTCGGCGCGCACTTGGGTTGTCACTGGGCCAGCTCCTTCGGTGCTTGCAGACGCAGGTCGGACAGGATGCCGCTGAAGCGGCTCTTCACGCGGTCGAGTCCGTCCTCGAAGCGGGACGGTTTGGCGTCGGGCTGCGACCACAGCGGCTGCAGCGTCCTGGCGGCGCCGATGCAGCGCGGAACCCAGGTGCTCAGCCAGTCCTGCATGATCTTCGTGTTGTGCTCGGCGAACTCGCGGTCGTCGACGAGCAGCTCGAACATGACGCGGGTGTAGCGCAGGTCGCGTTCGGCGTAGTCGTACTCCTCGGCCCCGATGAGGGTCGGGGTCACGAAGTCGCCGTTGGCCGGCGCCGCCTGCTGCACGAGGTTGCTGCGGAACAGCTCCCCGACCAGCGGCTCGAACACGATGTTGGCGGCGAAGACCGCCTCGCACCAGTCGTCGATCGCGGTCAGCTGCTCGGCGACCTCCCGCACGCCCTGCCAGGCCGGGTCGTCGTTCCACGTCGCCAGGTGCGCCGTGCCGTCGAAGCCCTCGATCTCCTCGGTGAGGGTGAGGTTGTACAGCGCCAGGTCCTGCGCCGCCCGGATCTTGTGCATGCTGTTGACCGAGATCGCGTTGTTGTGCATGTTCGTCGGGGCGCGCCGGTTGGCGTTGGCGAACAGGTACAGGCCCAGCCCGTGGTCGACGTGCATCCACGCCCCGACGTGCTGCGCCACGAATTGGGTCCAGTTGCGGTTCCACTGGTCGAAGGCGTGCGATTGGCGGGCCGCCTCGACGTTCTGGTTGAGCTGGCGCACCACGTTGGCGTTGTAGCGGTAGAGCGTGAGCTCCCACTCCTCGTTCGGGTCGCGGAACTCGTGCCAGCCCAGCGCGGGCCAGTCGTAGCCCTTGCCGCCCGAGCCCGGCCCGCGTTCCGGCACCGGCCGGTCCGAGCCCCACGCCTTGAGCACGGTCCATTCGAGCGGGTAGCCGCCACGGCCGTCGGCGAAGGCGTACAACCAGCCCTGGGACAGGTAGTGCCGCGGGTCGGGTTGCACCTCGACGGTGACGTCCTCGTAGTGGCTCTGCTTGCGCTTGGCCGGGTTGAAGTAGTTGAACCGGCGCGCCCCGGAGTCCGGGAAGACCTTGGCGCCCGCTTCGGCGTCGGTGAAGACGGGCTTGGGCACGCTGCGTTCCTGCGTCGCTGTCATGGGCTTGTTCCTTCACTCGTCGCCGGTGGTGGTGAACTTGTCGTAGAAGATCCGCTTGTCCGCGACCCCGAGCGCGGGCAGCAGTTCCAGGGCCGCCTCGACCATCGGCGGCGGCCCGCACACGTAGGCGTCCGCGCCCGCGAGGTCCGTCTCGTGGCGGCGAACGACGTCGGTGATCAGCCCGGTCTCGCCGTCCCAGTCGTCGTCGCCGGGCTCGGACAGCGCGGGCACGTAGGTGAACGCGGGCAGGGCCTGCTCCAGCCCGTGGAGCTCCGCCTCGAAGCAGAGGTCCTGCTTGCGGCGGGCGCCGTAGTAGAACGTGGTCCGGCGTGCGGCCACCTCGCCGCCGCGGGCGGCCATCGACCGCAGCAGCGACAGGATGGGCGCCATGCCCGCCCCGCCGCCGACGAACACCAGTGGCGCGCCGGGCGCGTCCCGCAGGGTGAACACCCCGAACGGCCCGGTCACCTCCAGCCGGTCACCGACCGCGACACCGGTGTCCAGGAACTGCGAGAACAGGCCGCCGGGGTAGATCTTGACCACGAACTCGAGGTGCCCGTCGGTCGGCAGGCCGGCCATCGAGAACGAGCGCGTCTCGTCCGTGCCGGGCACCGCGAAGTCCAGGTACTGGCCGGGAAAGTACTTCAGCGCGGCCGGTTCGACCAGCTTGAGCACGAGGTGGCGCATGTCGTGCGTGACCGGCTCGTTGGCCACGACCTCGGCCACCGCGGTCTGGATCGGCAGTCCGGAGTGGATCATCTCCTCGTCGTAGTTGAGCAGTTCGATGGTCAGGTCCTCGTACGCGTGCGCCCGGCACAGCAGCGTGAACCCTTCCTCCTTCTCGAAGTCCGGCAGCGCGAACGTGGAGTACCTTTCGAGCTCCACGTCGTCGCCGTCGAGGATGAACGACTTGCACGAGGCGCACTGCCCCTCCTTGCAGCCGTGCATGAGCATCACGCCCTGCTCGGCGGCGGCCCGGAGTACGGTCTGGTCCTCGTCGACCTCGATCTCGATCCCCACCGGCTCGAAGCGCACCACGTGCTTGTCGCCCATCGACACCCCTTCGTGTCCCGGCACGCGGGCCCCGGTTCGCCCGGGGCCCGCGGTGCGCGTCAGTTCGCCGGCGCCGGCCGCCCGGCCGGTCCCTGGCGGTTGTAGTCGGCGATGAAGGCCGACCGCTCGTCGTCGGTCATCTGGTTGAGCAGCACGTTGGGGCTCTGCACCTCCGGCATGCGCCGCAGGTGGTCCAGCGTCCACATCTTCTTCGGGTCGAGGTTCAGGTGCGGCTGCGCGACCATCGTCTTGCCGTCGTCGCGCACGAAGCCCATGTCGGAGACGACGTCGGCCCAGTTCCAGCCGTGGTAGAGGGTCTCCCACTCGCGGGCGCCGACCAGCTGGCCCATGTTCGGCGTCTGCCTGCCCTGGTAGACCGGGCGGAACGCTTCCGCGTCGGTCCAGCGGCACGGCTCCGAGCAGTAGGTGCGCCACTGCCCGTCGACCTTGTCGATCACGGTGTCCTCACGGATGAGGCACGGCACCATGCACGTCCAGCACCGGTGCGGGTACACGTAGTCGACGTCCTCGGCGACGATCGGGTGGTGCCCGTTCGGCACCGACAGCCGGTTGTAGTTCTCCCACCACTTCCCGTACTTGTCGTACCAGCCGGGGTACTTGTGCTCGAACCACTCGAAGTCCTCGTCGGTCATCGGGTCGATGCGCCAGTAGTTGGCGAGCCACCCGGTGGCGAAGAACTGCGCGACCTCGTGCACGTAGCCCTTGTTCCAGATGCGGTTCCAGGCCTCCTCGATCAGGTCGTGCGGGATGACCAGGCCGTACTTCTCCAGGGGCACGAGGTAGCTGCGGTAGTAGTCGTCGTAGATCCAGCGGCGCCACATCTCGGCGTAGGACTCGCGGTCCTTGCGACGGTCCTTGGTGCCGTATTCGATGAACGTGCCGATCGCGGCGTCGACCACGGCGTGGTTGTTCCACCACGCGTAGCGCAGGTCGCGTTCGAGCAGCTGGTGGTTGCTTTCGTCGGACAGCGCCATCAGCAGCGTGGCGTAACCGTTGCTGATGTGCCGGGATTCGTCGGACTGCACCGAGTGGAAGACCGTCGGCAGCAGGTAGTCGCCGTTGGCCGCGGCCTCCGCCGGCATGGCCACGAACAGCGTGTTGGTGAACGCGGTCTCGGCGACGATCGTCAGGTAGATGCTCGCCGCGGTGATGGCGTCACCGGTGATGAAGCCTTCCGCGAACTGGCGGCCGATCGTGCCGCAGTAGTCGTTGTGGAAGTTGCGCAGGCTCGAGTTGAAGCCCGCCGGGTCGATGTAGTTGTTCATGTACAGGCGCTTGAGGTTCTGCTGGATCGTCGAGTGCCGGACCTCGTCGATCATCTGGATCGCCTGGCCGTTGTGCAGCTCAGGGTTCGGCACGGTGCGGAACAGCAGCGGCATCGCGCGCGCCGCCGAGATCTCCGGCAGCGGGATGATGCTCAGGAACAACTTCTGCCACTCCAGCCAGCGTTCCTGGACCTGGCGGAACATGTTGCCGCGGATCGCGCCGTCCTCGGCGCCGTACACGCGGTGGTCCTTTTCCTCCTGCATCGGGAAATAGGACCGCAGGACCTGCTTGAGCGGATCCTTCTTCTTCGCCTTGCGGAACGTGTAGTCCGTTCCGTACTGCGACACCGGCTCGTGGTAGGCCGGTTCCCAGGACAGTTCCTGGATCTTCTGATGGGCTCTCGCCACACTTTGGCGGCTCATGATCACTCCTAGGTGGGCACAAGTCCTACACCGTCAATTGGAGGCCGCGCGAGCACGCGTGCGGGTCTCAATATGAGACAGGCGGTTCAGGTTCGCCGAACACGGATCGGCGCAGCTCGGCGAGGTGGTCCTGCACCGCCGTCTTCTGCCGGACGTCGCCCTCCGCCTCCGGCGTGATACCGAGGGTGCGCAACAGTTCCGCCGCCGGGTCCCCCGGGTGCCCGTCCCCGAAGGTGGGATGCAGACCCTGGTCGACGAGGTGGTGGAACACGACGTTCACGACCGTCCACGGGTTGTACGTTTCCTCGGGCATGGACCCATCCCACGCCCGCCCCGGACGGGGGCGTGTCTCAATTTGAGACACGGTGCGCCCGGCGCGGAGGTTACCTTGTGACACGGGACACAACGGCGGTGTTCGACTACCCTGTTCGGGGCAGCGGCAGGAGGTCAGGGTGGACCACGACCGGGGCAGCGCGGTGCTCGACGACGTCACGCTGGCGCGCACCCGTTTGCGGTTCCTCACCGCCGAAGCGGTCGAGCCTGGGCAGGTCCGCGAAGCGATCCTCGCGTCCTGGTGGCGCTCCCGCGAGTTCCAGGTGCCTGCCGACCGCATCGACCTGCCCTACAGCGGCGACCAGGACCTCGACACGCCGCTGATCCGCGGCGCGCAACCGGTGCTCGAACGGCTCGGCGACCAGCTCGAGGGCCAGCCGATCAGCATGATCCTCACTGACCAGTCCGGGGTCGTGCTCACCCAGCGCACCGGCGACCACGACCTGCACCGCCACCTGCAGAGCGTCGAACTGGCGCCCGGGTTCAGCTACGGCGAGAGGTTCGTCGGCACCAACGGGATCGGCACCGCGCTCGCCGACGGGCGGCCGACGCAGGTGTTCGGGCACGAGCACTACGCGGAGAACCTGGAGAACCTGGCATGCGCGGGCGTGCCGATCCAGCACCCGATCTCCGGCAAGACGATCGGCGCCGTCGACCTGACCTGCTGGCGCAAGGACGCCGGCGGGCTGCTCGTCGCGCTCGCCAGATCGACCGCCGAGCAGATCCGCCAGGCGCTGCTCACCCACAGCACCATGCGCGAGCTGGTGCTGTTCCAGACCTACCTGCAGGCCTGCCGTCGCACCACCGGGATCGTGATCGCGTTCAACGACGACGTGGTGATGATGAACGACGCCGCCCGCCAGCTCCTCGACCCGGCCGACCAGTCGCTCGTGCTCGGGCACGCCAAGCAGGCGCTGGCCGCGGCCCGGCGCGCCACCGACACGGTCGTGCTGTCCAGCGGCGGCAAGGTGCGCATGTACTGCCGCCGCGTGGCGGGCGAGCGGACCGGCGAGATCGCCGGCGGGGTGCTGTCGGTGCAGCTCGTCGACACCGACGACGGGGGCGCGGGCGTCGTGCTGCCCGCCGTGCCGATGTTCCTGCCCGGCGTGGCCGGGTCGGCGCCGACGTGGTCGCGCAGCTGCCACGCCGTCGACCGCAGCTTCACCAGCGGCGAATGGCTGGTGCTGGCCGGCGAGCCCGGGGGCGGGAAGCACACGCTGGCGCAGGGCGTGCACCGGCGGCGCAACCCGGCCGGGCGGCTGCACACGCTCGACGCGGCCGAGGCGGGACCGGGCTGGGCCGCGGACGTGCGGCACGAGCTGCTCGACGACCCGGTGGACACGCTGGTGATCCGGCACGCCGACCGGCTGGGCGACGAGGACGTGCGTGCGCTGGTCGCCGTGCTGCGGCAGGTGCCGCGGCCGGACGGGCCGTGGGTGGCGCTGACGCTGACGCCGGAGGCCGAGAGCAGCCCGCGGCTGGCGGAGCTGCTGGCGTTCTTCCCGCGCACGGTCGGGGTGCCGTCGCTGCGGCGGCACGTGGAGGACCTGGCCGAGCTGGTGCCGCTGTTCCTCAGCAAGCTGTCGCACGGCGGTCAGGTGACCTGCTCGCCGGAGGCGATGCACCTGCTGATGCGGGCGTCGTGGCCGGGCAACACGGCGCAGCTGCACGAGGTGCTGCGGGAGATCACCCAGCGACGCCGCACGGGCACCATCCGTCCGACCGACCTGCCGGCCGAGTACCACACCATCGCGCGCCGCCCTCTGAACCGTTTCGAGGCCGTGGAGCGCGACGCGATCGTGCGCAGCCTGGAGGACGCGGGCGGCAACAAGGCCCGCGCGGCACAACTGCTGGGCATCTCCCGCGCGACGATCTACCGCAAGATCCACGAGTACGGAATCGTGACACCTGTGCACTGACGCGAGTCCCACGCTCAGCACGCCGAGTTCCACGTTCAGCGTCGTGAGTTCTGCATTCAGCGGGGAGCGTTCGCGGTGGGAACGCAGCACCTGCGTGCGAAGATGCCGGACTCGCGGGTCAGCTTGTGGTGCGCAGGCTGCGGGCCCACTCGGCGAGATCCGTCACCGTCCAATCCGGACTCGGGTGGGCGGGGAGCGGGAGGCGGCCGTCGCGGGTGACGAAGGCCGTGCGCATCCCCGCGGCCTGCGCGCCGGCGATGTCCCAATCGTGCGCGGCGATCATCACCGGCGGCTCGCCGGCATGTTCGACCAGCGCGTAGGCCGCCGGGGACGGCTTGAGCGCGCCCGCCGACTCGGCCGAGTAGATCGCGTCGAAACCGAGGTCCCCGAGTTGCGCCTCGATCACCGCCTGCGGCGAGTTGCCCAGCGCCACCAGCCGGTGCCCCTGGTCGCGGAGATCGGCCAGCGCGGGCTCCACATCCGGGTGCGGCGGCAGGGATCGCAGCGCCGCCGCGAGCCGCGGGAGGTCCGCCTCCGGGGCGACGGTCCGGGCGCAGGCGCCGGCGAGCTGCGCGAAGTCCTGGTACCGGCCGCTCGCGGTGACCACCAGCGCGGTGTGGATGAGCAGGTCGAACCACCGCGTGCGGACCTCCGCGCCGCCGAGGACGTCGTCCAGCGGCGCGAGGTCGAGCAGCGTTTCGTTGATGTCGAAGACCATGAGCATGCCGGGCAAGGTACTATCACCTTCGTACCTACGACAAGGGGACGCGATGGACCTCGATCTCGGCACCGTGCTGTCGGCGCTGGCCGACCCGCACCGGCGCGGGGTGGTGGTCGACCTGCTGGACCGGCCGGACGGCGAGCACGCGTGCACCTCGTTCGACCTGCCGGTCGCCAAGTCGACCCGTACCCATCACTGGCGGGTGCTGCGGCAGGCCGGGCTCATCCACCAGCGGGACGCCGGCAACGGCAGTTTCGTGCGGCTGCGCCGGGACGAGGTCAGCGCGCGGTTCCCCGGTCTGCTGGACTCCATCCGGCAGGCCCACCACGACGAAAGGCGATCCGAGTGACCTTCTCCACCGCCGACCTGGTCGACGAGCACGGCGACAAGCTCCGGGTGTGCGACACGCAGTTCCGCCAGTTCGGCGGGCGGCGGGCGTTCTCCGGCCAGGTCCGGACCGTCTCGTGCTACCAGGACAACGGCCTGGTCAAGCAGTTGCTCGCGACACCGGGCGAGGGCGCGGTGCTGGTGGTCGACGGGCGCGGCTCGCTGCACACCGCGCTGACCGGCGACCTCATCGCCGGCTCGGCGGTGGAGAACGGCTGGGCCGGCCTGGTG
Source organism: Amycolatopsis methanolica 239 (assembly GCF_000739085.1). NCBI lineage: Bacteria > Bacillati > Actinomycetota > Actinomycetes > Pseudonocardiales > Pseudonocardiaceae > Amycolatopsis > Amycolatopsis methanolica. The sequence goes on from NZ_CP009110.1 coordinate 4,461,899, forward strand.
ATCAACGGCGCGGTGCGGGACAGCGCGGTGCTCGCCGGGCTGCCGATCGGCATCAAGGCGCTGGGCACCAACCCGCGCAAGAGCAGCAAGGCGGGCAACGGCGCGGTCGACGTGCCGGTCGGCTTCGGCGGGATCACCTTCCACCCCGGCGACATGCTCTACGCCGACGACGACGGCATCGTGCTCGTGGAGAACTAGCCGTGAGGGCGGGCCACCCGGCCCGCCCTTCGGCTCAACGTCCCGCGGAGACCAGCGCCCGCTCGGTCAGCACCCGCGCGAGGTGCTGCCGGTACTCGGCCGTCGCGTGGGCCTCGTCGGCCGGGGAGGTGCCCTCCGCGGCCAGCGCGGCGGCCTCGGCGGCCGAAGCGCCGTCGGCCAGTGCCGCCTCGGTCGCCGAAGCACGCATCGGGGTGCCGCCCATGTTGATCAACGACACGGCGCTCCCGGCGACGACGACCCCGACAATCGCCCAGTCGATCGACCGCCGTGTGAACTTCTCGAACCCCCACCCGGCGCCGCCCTGGGCCGGGATCCGCACCTCGGTCAGCAGTTCCTCCGGCGCGAGCGGCGTCTCGAACGGCCCCTGGAAGAACTCGGCCGCCGGGATGCGCCGCTCGCCGTCCGGGCCGCGCGCGACCAGCACCCCGTCCACGGCGAGGACCGCCGCGGGCAGGTCGGCGGCCGGGTCGGCGTGGACCAGCGAGCCGCCGATCGTGCCGCGGTGGCGCACCTGCTGGTCCCCCACCTCGCCCGCGACGTGCGCGAGCAGCGGCGCGTGCTCGGCCAGCACCGGGTCGCGGTGCAGGTCGTGGTAACGCGACATGGCGCCGATCGCGATCTCGCCGCCCTCGGCCCGCACGTACCGCAGCTCGTCGAGCGGGCCGATGTCGATGACCACCTCGGGCGCGGCGAAGCGCAGTTTCATCAGCGGCAGCAGGGACTGCCCGCCGGCCAGCAGCTTGGCGTCGTCACCGTGCTCGGCGACCGCGGCCAGCGCCTCGTCCACAGAGGACACCCGCCGGTAGGTGAACTGGGCCGGGATCACCGCTGGACCTCCTGCCCGGACGCATTCATCACCGCGTTGACGATGTTGTGGTAACCCGTGCAGCGGCACAGGTTCCCCTCCAGCCCCGCGCGCACCTCCTGGCGCGTCGGCTTCGGGTTGTGGTCCAGCAGCGACACCGACGCCATGATCATCCCGGGCGTGCAGAACCCGCACTGCAGGCCGTGCTCCTCGCGGAACGCGCGCTGCACCGGGTGAAGGTCGCCGTCCTCGCCGTGCAGGCCTTCCAGCGTGGTGACCGAGTGCCCGTCGGCCTGCGCCGCCAGGACCGTGCACGACTTCACGGACTCACCGTCGAGCAGCACCGTGCACGCGCCGCAGGACGTGGTATCGCAGCCGATGTTCGTCGCCGTCAGCCCGGCCTGCTCCCGCACGAAGTGGACCAGCAGGGTGCGGTCCTCGACCTCCTCGGAGACCGTCGTGCCGTTGATCTCGATCGAGACCTTCACTTCAGTTCGCCTTCCTCGCGTCGGTGAGAGCCTGCCAGACCCGCAGCGGGGTGGTGGGCATGTCGAGATGACGCACGCCCAGGTGGGACAGCGCGTCGACGACCGCGTTGTGCACCGCGGGGGTCGAGCCGATGGTCGCCGCCTCGCCGATCCCCTTGACGCCAAGCAGGTTCCGCGTCGTCGGGGTCTCGGAGTCGACCAGCTCGAAGTCGGGCAGCTCGGTCGCCGTGATGAACGAGTAGTCCGCCAGGGTGGCCGTGGTCGGGTTGCCGTCGGCGTCGTAGTTCATGACCTCCAGCAGCGCCTGCGCGGCGCCCTGGCCGAGCCCGCCGTGCCGCTGGCCCTGGAAGGCGAGCGGGTTGACGATCGGGCCCGCGTCGTCGCACGCGATGATCCGCTTCAGCTCGACCTTCCCGGTGAGCGTGTCGACCTCGACGACGGCCAGGTGCGCGCCGAACGGGAACGTCGGGGCTCCGTCGCCGAACCACACGTCCGCGGTCAGCTCCGCCTGTTCGGCCAGCTGCGCCCAGGTCACCGAGCCGCTGGTGGGCGCGCCGCGCACCTGGAAGGCGCCTTCGGACAGCTCTATGTCGTCCGGCGAGGCCTCCAGCCGGTCCGCGGCCAGCGCGCGGGCCTGCTCGATGACCTGGTCGGCGGCCTGACGCAGGGCGGAACCGCCCAGCTGGAGCGACCGCGACCCGAACGTGCCGATCGCCTTGGGCACCTCGTCGGTGTCGCCGTGCCGGATGGTGATCTTGTCCATCGGGACGCCGAGCTGGTCGGACAGCAGCATGGTCAGCGTGGTGTCCAGGCCCTGGCCGTGCGGCGAGGATCCGGTGTAGGCGGTGACCGAGCCGTCCGGGTTGATCAGCAGTCGCCCGCTCTCGCCCCCGGAGTCGCCGCCGGTGATCTCGACGTAGGCGGCGATGCCGAGCCCGAGCGCCACCGGGTCGCCGGCCTCGCGGCGGCGCGCCTGCTCGGCGCGCAGGTCCGCGTACCCGCCGGCCTCCAGGACCTTGTCCAGCGCCTTGGCGTACTCGCCGGTGTCGTAGGTGGCGCCGGTCGGCGAGGAGTACGGGAACTCCTCCGGCCGGATGAAGTTGACCCGCCGGACCTCGGCCGGGTCCATGCCGATCTCGGCGGCGAACAGGTCCATCGCGCGCTCGATCGCGGCGGTCGCCTCGGGACGGCCGGCGCCCCGGTAGGCCGCGATCGGCGTCGTGTTGGTGACGACGGCCCGGCTGCTCGTCTCCACCTTCGGGAAGTGGTAGACGCCGGTGCCCATCAGCTCGGTGAGCGTCGGCAGGAACATCGTGCGCGGGTAGGCGCCCGCGTCCTGCACGACCTCCAGCCGGAACGCGAGCACGGTGCCGTCGCGGCGGCCGCCGATGGTGACCCTGTTCTGCTGGGCGCGGCCGTGCGTCATCGAAACCAGGTTCTCGCTGCGGGTCTCCACCCAGCGGACCGGCCGCCCGGACCGCTTCGACGCCCAGCCGAGCACGACCGCCTCCGGGTCGGAGCCGATCTTCGCGCCGAACCCGCCGCCGACGTCCGGCGTGATGACACGGACGTCCTTCGACTCGACGCCGAGCCCCTTCGCCACGGTGGACCGGGAGATCTGCGCGTTCTGCGTGGACAGCCACAGCGTCAGGCGGCCGTCCTCGCCCCACGCGCAGGCCGCGCCGCGCACCTCCAGCGGCGCCGGGGCGACGCGCTGGTTGAGGATCGTCTGCGTGACGACGACCTCGCAGTCGTCGAAAGACTTGTCGTCGAACTCGCCGCCGGTGGTCTGCAGTACGTTCGTGCCCTGGTCTTCGAACAGCACGGTCTCATCGCTGAGCGCGCTGTCGATGCTCGCCACCACGTCCAGCGGGTCGTAGTCGATGTCGACGAGTTCGGCGGCGTCCGCGAGCTGGTAGCGCTCCTCGGTGAGCACGAGCGCGACGGGCTCACCGACGTAGCGGACCACGCCGTCGGCGAGCCACGGTTCGACGACCGGGCCCGCCTTGTGCGGGGCGAGATCGATGTCGGCGGCCGTGTAGACCGCGACGACGCCGGGCGCCTCCAGCGCGGCCGACGTGTCGATCGAGGCGATGCGGGCGTGCGCGATCGGGCTGCGCACGAACATCGCGTGCACCGCGCCGGTCAGCGCCTCCACCCGTAGATCCTCGACGTAGGTCCCACCCTGCGTGATCAGCTGCTGGTCCTCGATGCGGACCACCCTGGTGCCGACGATGCTCAAAACTGGCCTCCCACTACGGATACTTCGCGATCATGCCTCCTGGAGCGACGGAAGTCACCCTCGGGTTCGTCCCGCGAAAGAAGGTGTTGGCAGGATCTTGCCGAACACGTACGGTTCTGCCACTCGTGCCGCCGGTCCGGCTGGAGCACGCTCCAGGTGTGGGAAAGCTCAGCCGAGTCCTCGCCGGGCTACGGGAGTTCACTGCCACGCAGATCGAGCTCGCGGAGCGCCGCGACCTGGAAAACCGGCCGTGGGAAGAGGAGTTCCTGCACTGGTCCGCGGACGGCGCACTGCACGGGAACGTGGTGCCACCGCGCGTGCGCCACAGCACGTCCCGGTCCGGCTGGTGCCCCGGCCTACATCGCACTAGCGCAGATCCGCCAGCGACTCCGCGCGGAACTCCGCGGGGGTGCGGCCCATCTCGCGCTTGAAGACCTGGCCGAAGTGGGACGCGCCCTTGAACCCCCAGCGCGCGGCGATCGCGGCGACCGGCGTCGCGGCCAGCCGCGGGTCGGCCAGGTCGCGGCGGCAGCCCTCGACGCGGCGAGTGCGGATCCAGGACGAAACGGTGAACCCGGTGCCCGCGAACAGGTTGTGCAGGTGCCGGGGCGAGATGTAGTGCGCGGCGGCGACCGCGTTCGGGCCCAGGTCCGGGTCGCCCAGATGCGCGTCGGTCCACTCGCGCACCTGCTCCAGCAGCACCTCGCGCCGTCCGGGCAGCAAGCGGGCGCCGTGCAGCATCACGGTAACCAGGTCCATCACCGTGCGCACCGCGCGCGGGCCGTGCGGGCCCAGTGACTCCACGTTCCGGTTGAGGCTGAGCAGCATCCCCCACACCGTCGACGGCAGGCCCGGCTCGCACTCGAAGGCGGTCGCGGTGATCCCGGGCGGCGGCGCGGGCAGGTACCGCTTGGGGAACCGGATGCAGGTGCTGCGGTAGTCGTCGCTGGAGACGATCGTGGCCGGTTTCGCGGAGTCGTAGATGGCGTAGTGGCCCGGCTTCAGGACCGCGATCCGCCCGTCCTGGGCCAGGCGCAACTGCCCGGACAGCTGCAGGGTCATCACGTAGAAGTCCTGTTCATCCGGCGTAATCGTGGCCGCGTCGCGGTAGGCGGCGTGGCGCCCGCTCTCCATGTCGACGAAGTTGACGTCGGCGAGCGGGCGGTTGCTGACGACGCCGGCGAACGCGCGCGGGCGCTCGCAGTCGAAGTGGAACCGCAGCACGCTGCGCTCCACCTGGTGCGTCCACGAGCCGAACTCGACCTTCGGCCCGGAGGCCGGGGGCGCCACGGCCACCACGTCCGCGAGTGACGTCATCGTCATCCCCACCGGTTGTGCGCGCATTCGACAGCGGTGTGCGCTCGTCGTTCATGACGGGCGCCGTCCGCCGAATCTACCGTTGCGACACCACCGCGGAAAACCTCAGTGTGGAGGCGTTTCATGGCGTTCGTCGAAGGTTCCCACCACGTCACGTTGTCCGTCGCGGGCGCACAGGAGGACGTGGACTTCCACGTCAAGGTGCTGGGTATGCGCCTGATCAAGCGCACCGTGCTGTTCGACGGCTCGCTGCCGATCTACCACCTCTACTACTCCAACGCCGCGGGCGACCCCAGCAGCGTGGTCACCACGTTCCCGTGGGCGCAGGCCGGGTTCTTCGGCAAACGCGGCACGAACCAGGCGCGCGAGGTGCTGCTGTCGGTGCCGCACGATTCGCTGGACTTCTGGCACCGGCGCCTGACCGAGCACGACGTCGCGGTCGACAACGTCGAGGTGTTCGGGCAGCGGCGGCTGGCGTTCCGGCACCCGTCCGGCATCGAATACGTCTTCGTCGGCAACACCGGTGACGACCGTGCCGGGCACACCGGCTACGGCGTGCCGCCGGAGTGCGCGATCCACGGCATCCACGGCGTGGGCGTCCACGTCGCGACGCCGGACCGGATGGTCGAGTTCGCCGAGGAATCGTTCTTCTCCCAGGGCCGTCTCGCCGAGGAGGGCGACCGCGCCGCGCTGCAGATCGGTAACGCCAAGTACGGCAACCACCTCGAGCTGACGGTCAACCGCACCGACGACCAGGGCACGTGGGGCTACGGCGCCGGCACCTACCACCACTTCGCGTGGAACGTCGCCAACCTGCGCAACCAGGACGAGGTCAAGTTCGACATCGAAGGCCGCGGCTACACCGACATCTCCGAACTGAAGGACCGCAAGTACTTCAAGAGCGTGTACGTGCGCACCCCCGGCGGCGCGTTGTTCGAGCTGGCCGTGACGCACCCCGAAGGCGGCTGGACGTGCGACGAGTCGCCGAAGGAGCTGGGCACGCGGTTCCAGCTGCCCGAGCAGTTCGAGCACCGCCGCGAGGAGATCTTCGCCCGGCTCGAGCCGATCGAGATCTGACGTGGCCGCACCACATGTGACCGGCGGCCACGAGATCACCGCGCGGCGCGGGCAGTTCTGGATCCCGGGCGAGCGGGTGGCAGCCGGCGGCGTGACCGTGCAGCGGGCGCCGATGTTCGTGCAGTGGGAGGCGCCGCCGGTGGTGACCCGGCCGTACCCGCTGGTGCTGGTGCACGGCGGCGGCGGGCAGGGCACCGACTGGACCGGCACCCCGGACGGGCGGCCCGGCTGGGCGACGCGCTTCGTGGAGGCCGGCTTCGCCGTGTACGTGGTGGACCGGTGCGGCCACGGGCGCTCGCCGTACCACCCGGACGTCGTGGCGGCGATGGGCGCGCCGTTCCCCTACGAGGCGGCGCGGGCGTTGTTCCTGCCCGAGGAGCGGCGCGGCGAGCAGGTCCAGTGGACCTACGGCGAGGCGGAGGTCGACCAGCTGCTGTGCCCGATTGGCCCGCTGCCCGCCGATCTCGCGGAGTCGCAGCGGATGGACGCCGACCGGCTGGGCCGGTTGCTGGACCTCACCGGTCCCGCGGTGCTGGTGACCCACTCCGCGGGCGGTCCGGTCGGGTGGCTCGCGGCGGACGCGCGGCCCGATGCGGTGGTGGCGATCGTGGCGGTCGAACCGGTCGGACCGGCCTTCGCCGAGATCCCCGGGATGGGTTCGCTGGACTGGGGGCTGACCTCGGCGCCGATCGCCTACGACCCGCCGGTTTCCGACCCGGCCGAGGTGCGCGAGGGGATGCGGATCCCCGCGCTGGCGGGCAAACCCGTCGTGGTCGTGACCGGTGGCGCGTCGGCGTTCGCGGATTTCGCGCCGCAGGTCGTGGACTTCCTTCGGGACGCGGGCGCCGACGCGGCGCGGCTGCACCTGCCCGACCATGGCGTCAAGGGCAACGGGCACGGGCTGATCTTCGAAGCCAATTCCGACGAGACGGTGCGGCCGGTCATCGACTGGATCCGCGGACTGGAGGGGACGGACGCATGAGCCTGCACGTCAGCGACGAGTTCGACGGGTTGATGGCGCGCCTGGACGAGGCCGCGCCGGTGCTCACCGCGAACGCCGAGAAGGGCGAGGAACTGGGGCGGCTCACCGACGAGGTCACGCAGGTGCTGCACGAGACGGGCGCGCTGAAGATCGGCATCCCGCGCGACCTGGGCGGGTACGAGTTCTCGCCGCGCCAGGTCATCGAGACGATCGCGAAGATCTCCTACTCGGACGCCTCGGCCGGGTGGTCGTTCATGGCGCTGCAGATGGTCACCGGCACCACGGCCGCCTACCTCGGTGACGAGGCCGCGGCGGAGCTGTTCCCGGACGTGGCCGGCAACCGGTATGCGCTGATGGCGGGGCAGGGCACGCGGCTGGGCGCCGCGCGGCGGGTCGACGGCGGGTACGTGATCAACGGGCAGTGGAGTTTCGCGTCCGGGATCTCGATGGCCACCCACATCCACACCGCGGCGCTGTGCGAGGAGACCGGGCAGGCGCTGATCTTCACGTTCCCCAAGGAGCAGGCGACGCTCGTCGACAACTGGGACGTGCTGGGCCTGAAGGCGACCAGCAGCATCGACTACTCGTGCGAGGACGTGTTCGTGCCGGACACGCACGTCTACGAGATCACCACGATGGCGGCACGGCACGGTGGCGCGATCTACCGGATGGGCCTGGCGAACATGGCCGGCGTGTGCCACACCGGCTGGGCGCTCGGGGTGGGGCGCCGGATGCTCGACGAGATGCGGGCGCTGGCCGCGCGGAAGTCCGGGGCGCCGGGCGCGTCGGTCGACACCGGGCAGTTCCACGCGGAGTGCGCGCAGGCGGAGGCCGCGGTGCGCTCGGCGCGGGCGTGGGCGATGGAGGTGTGGGAGGCCAACGAGGCAACCCTGGACGGTGGGTCGCTGCTGACCACGGAGCAGGAGACGTTGACCCGGCTGATGCTGAACAACACGACGTGGTCGGTGCACGCGGCGGGCCAGACGGTGTTCAAGTGGGCGGCCACGGCGGCGCTGCGAAGGGGCGACCTGCAGCGCTTCTTCAGGGACCTCCACGCGGGGACGCAGCACATCACTTCGGGGCCGGTCGTGCTGCAGAACTGCGGCCGCTGGATGGCCGGCCTGGCCCCCGACGCGCACTGGGAGTTCCTGGAGCTGAAGGGCTGACGCCAGGAGGATGCGCCACGTCGCGGCGGGACGCGCTGCCTCGGCGCGGCCCGCTGTCGCGGCGCGGCAACGCGGCGCGGCAACGCGGCACCCCGGCGGCGCGCTGTCCCGGCGCGGAATCGTGGCACGGCGGCACGGGGCGGCGCGGCGCACAGCAACGACAAACCATCGCGGCAGGCGGGGCGGCATCGCCGCGCGGCGCGGTGTGGCGCGCTGTCGCGGCACAGCATCGCGGCGGGCACGCGGCAGTGCGGCCGCGGGCGGGGCGGCATCGCCGCGCGGGGCCGTGTGGCGCGCTGCCCCCCGGCGCCGTGTTCGGCGCCTCCGCGGCTGCCCCATCGCCGTGTTCACCCTCGGGCGGCGCGACACGCTCGCTGCCCCCACCGCCACGCGCGGCCCCCGCAGAGTGCCCGCCGTCCAGCGGCGAGTCTCCCCGAGCGCCGTGCTCACCCCTCCCGAGGGACGCTACGGGCAGAACCGGAAGTGCGTCGTCAGGCGACGGTCCTCCACCACGTGGAAGGCCAGCCCGGGCGGCCGGCCGTAATCGAGCGGCCCGCCCTCCGCCCAGCCGGCGTCCCCGCCCGGTTCCCACGGCAGGGCCAGCGCCGCGATTTCACCGCCGCCGCACGGGCCCTCGTCCGGCGGCTGCGGGACGGGTTCGCCCTCGCGGGACGGCCGATGTCAGCCGAGCTGTACACAGTGGACGAAGGCGGTCCGCCGGTGCTCGGCGCGGCGGCCGGAGAGCCGCGAACCGGTGGCGCGCCGGCCGCCGCCCCGGCGGGCGAGCGCTTTCCAGTGGTCCCGTTGTGCGGCGCGCTGGCGTTCGGCGGGCCGCTGACCGGGGGCCGCGCGTTCTGGCTCGTGCTGCCGTCCTCGGCCGCGCTGCCGGCGGCGACAACCCGCTCGATAGCCGTGAGCGTCCGCGCCGGGCTGCTGGCGCACGGTCCGGCCGAGGACCGCGCGGAGGCGCTCCGGGACTACGCCGAGCTGATGGAGCGCACCTCGCGGGTGGAGGGCGCGGTGGACCGGGCGGGCGCCAAGGTCGAGCTCGGCGACTCGCTGCAAGCGATCGGGCAGCGGCTGACCGCGCAGCTCGACATCGACACCCTCGTCCAGGACGCCACGGACGCGGCCACGCGCGGCACCGGCGCGGGGTTCGGGGCGTTCTTCTACAACCTGATCGACGAGTTCGGCGAGTCCTACACGATCTGCACGCTGTCCGGGGTTCCGAAGGAAACCTTCGACGGGTGCCCGATGCCGCGCAACACGGCGGTTTTCGCGCCCACGTTCAACGGCAGCGGAATCGTCCGCAGCGACGACATCACCGAGGACCCGCGCTACGGGCACAACGAGCCGCACCACGGCATGCCGGAGGGGCACCTGCCGGTGCGCAGCTACCTGGCCGTCCCGGTGATCACGCCGACCACGCGCGAGGTGCTCGGCGGGTTCTTCTTCGCCCACCCCCGAGCCGGGGCGGTTCACCGCGCGGCACGAGCAGGCGGCGGCCGGGATCGCCGGCTACACCGCGATCGCGCTGGACAACGCGCGGATGTTCGCCCGGCACCGGTCGATGGCGACCGAGCTGGCGCGCAGCATGCTGCACGTGGTGCCGGAGATCCCCGGCCTGCGGATCGTGTCGCGTTACCTGCCCGCGTCGGCCGGGGCCGAGGTCGGTGGGGACTGGTTCGACGTGATCGAGCTGCCTGGCGGGCGGACGGCGTTCGTGATCGGCGACGTCGTGGGGCGCGGCGTGCCCGCGGCGGCGGTGATGGGTCAGATGCGCACCGCGATCCGGTCATGCGCGCTGCTGGACCTGCCGCCGTCCTACGTGCTGCACAACGTGTCCCAGCTGGCGCGGACCACGCCGGGCGCCAAGTTCATCACGTGCCTGTACGCGGTGCACGACCCGATCGACGACACCCTCACCTACGCCAACGCCGGTCACCTGCCCGCGGTGCTGATCGCGGCCGACGGGTCGATCCGGCAGATCGCGGAGGCGCTGGGCATGCCGCTGGGCGTCGGGGAGCAGTACCCGCAGGAGCAGACGCCGTTCCCGCCCGGGATGCGGCTCGCTATACACCGACGGGCTGGTGGAGAGCCGGGCGCGAGAGCTCGGCGCGGGCATCGACGCGCTGCTGGCGGAGCTGACGGCGCTGCCTCGGGACGGTGACCTGGGCGCGGCGTGCGACGAGCTGATCGGGCGGCTGACCGGCGGCAGGCACGACGACGACGTCGCCCTGCTGTACGTCGAGCACCGGGGCGCGGACCGGCGGGTCGCGTCGATGGCGCTGGTCCCGGAGGTGCCGCTGTACACAGTGGACGAGCGTTCGTGGCCGGGCGGATGGCGCGGTGGGGGCTCGCGGAAGTGGCCGACCGCGCGGTGCAGGTTGCCACCGAGCTGGTGACGAACGCCATGCGGCACGCTTCGGCGCCGCTGACGCTGCGCCCGTTCCACAACGGCACGCGGCTGACGGTGGACGTCGCCGACCGCACCGGGACGCTGCCGCACATCCTCGCTACCGGCGGAATCGAACACGATGGGATGCGGTTGATCGCCGCGGCCGCGGCGAGATGGGGCACCCGCACCACGCCCAACGGCAAGATCGTCTGGGCGGAGCTCACCACGAGGTGACCCCGAATCGGGGGAACAGCAGGTGTGTAAACCGTGCACGGGGGGTAACCCCCGGCCGACGAGAAACACGCCGAGGGGACTTCGATGCACGCCGGAGACCAACGCCTCCACCGACTGGTGACGGCGCGCTCGCGCAACGCGACGACTTTGAGGCACGTCCTCACCCAGTGGGCGAACGCCGTGGAACTGCCCGACGCCACCACCGATGCGATGGCGCTCGCGGCCTACGAGGCCATGATCAACGTGGTGACCCACGCGTACCCCGCCCGCGCCGATGGCCCGCTGGAGCTGTCCGCTGAGCTGCGCGGCAACGCGGTGGACGTCACGGTGAGCGACCAGGGGCGGTGGCAGCCGCCCGCCGCGGACCCCGGCCCCCTGCACGGCCGGGGGCTGCCGCTGATCCACGCGCTGTCCGACCGGGCGGAGATCGCGCCAGGCCCGGAGGGCACGACGGTGCGAATGCGCTGGCCGGTGCCGCCCACCCCGGTGCGGCTGCGGAGGGAAACCGCGCAGGCCCGCTAGCCGTGGGCGCCGGTGGAAAGCAGCACCAGATACACAGGCCGATCGGGCCCGGTGCCCGGTGGCGCGACGGGGCACGTGCGCTGACCGCCCCGTTCGCTTGCGCGATCGAAGTCGGGCAGGCGCGGGGTGCCGTGGGGTGGTGCCGCCCGCGCGGCACCCTCGTTCAGATGTGGGGGCCGTTGGGCCGGCCTGTCCCCCCGGACGGGGTGCCGCTCCGCCGCTGGGGCAGAGCGACTCACCGTCACTCGGAGGCTTGTTCCGTCGTCGGGAGGTAGACCCGGAAACGGGTGTTGCCCGGTTCGGACTCGACTCGCAGGTCGCCTCGGTGGCGGTCCACCACGATGCGCCACGAGATGTCCAACCCGAGGCCCGTGCCCTCCCCCACGGGCTTCGTCGTGAAGAACGGCTCGAAGATCCGCTGCTTGGTCTCCGCCGAGATGCCAGGGCCGGTGTCGCCGATCTCGACCACCACCCGGTCGCCGTCGCGGCTGGTGCGCAGCGTCAGCGTGCCCGTGCCGTCCATGGCGCTGACCGCGTTGTCGATGATGTTCGTCCACACCTGGTTCAGCTCGCCCGCGTACGCCGGCACCGTCGGCAGCGAACGGTCGTACTCCTTGACGACCTTGACCCCGGTTCCCATCTTGCCCGCCAGCATCACCAGCGTCGAATCCAGACCGTCGTGCACGTCGATCCACTGGTGCGGCGCCCGGTCCATCTGCGAGTACTGCTTCGCCGCACCGACCAGCGCCGAAATGCGAGTCGTCGAGTCCTCGATCTCCCCCATCAGCATCTCGGTCTCCAGCGCGTACGCCAGCCACCGCAGGGCGCCGTCCAGCAGGCCGTCGCCGACCGACTCCAGGACGTGGTCGAGGCTTTCCGCGGACAGGCCGGCCGCGACGAAGATCGGGGCCAGGTCCCAGCCCTGCTCGATGTCGCGTTCTTCGAGCCAGTCGCCGATCTCGTCCTCGCGGTCGGCCTGCTGCATCGCGGTCAGCGGAGGCGCGTCGGCCACCTGCTTCACCAGCCGCTCCTGCACGTCGAGCAGCAGCTCCAGCAGATCGGGCTCGATGTCCCGCTTCGCCAGTATCGCCAGCTTGTGCCGCATCCCGGCAACCCGCTCGCGCAGCGCCGCGGTGGCGCGCACCGCCGCGGCCGCCGGGTTGTTCAGCTCGTGGGTCAGCCCCGCCGACATCTCGCCGAGCGCGAGCAGCCGCCGCCGCTGCCCGATCAGCGCGTCGGTGTTGCGCCAGCCCAGGTACGAACCCTCCAGCAGGTGCGTGGCCATCGGGAACCAGCTGCGGAACTCGTCGGCGAACTCCTTCGCAGGCAACGTCAGGAACACCAGGTCGGTGACCGCGTACACCGAGGCGCCGTAGCGCTGCTGCTGTTGCCCGTAGAAGAACTGCGTCGCCCCGCAGTAGGCGCCGCGCTGGTCGGACCGGACGGTCTCCACCTCGCTGCCGCCCACCAGCCGCGTCATCCGCAGCGCGCCGGACAGCAGCACGTAGAAGCAGGTCGCCGGGTCACCCTCGTTGATGATCGCGGTGTCCGCGGCGTACTGCTCGAGCTTGGCGTGGCCGAGGATCCAGTCGAGCTGGGCGTCCGAGAGATCGGTGAACAGGAACAACTCCCGTAGGAACTCGCGGGTCAGCTGCGGCTCGCTCATCGTGCCTCCAGGTAGCGGTGCACGAGCGACACGGCCATCGCGCCCTCGCCGACCGCCGAGGCGACGCGCTTGACCGACTGCGAGCGGACGTCCCCGGCCACGAACACACCGGGAATGGACGACTCCAGGTGGTGCGGGTCCCGGTCGAGCACCCACCCCGGCGGTCGCTTGCCGTCGACCATCAGGTCCGGGCCCGTGCACACGAAACCGTGCTCGTCGCGCAGCACGTCGTCACCCAGCCACTCGGTGCGTGGCGCCGCGCCGATGAACACGAACAGGTGCCCGGTCGGCACCGTCTCGGTGATGCCCTGCTCCTCGTCGCACAGGGTCAGCTCTTCGAGGTGGCCGGTGCCGTGCGCGCGCACCACGGTGGTGCGGGTGCGGACGTGGATGTTGTCGATCGCCTCGATCTGCTCGATGAGGTAGTGCGACATGGACGCCTGCAGCGACGGCCCACGCACCAGGATCGAGACCTCCTTGGCGTAGCGGGAGAAGAACACCGCGGCCTGCCCCGCGGAGTTGGCGCCGCCGACGATGTAGACGTGCTCGCCCGCGCACTCGGGCGCCTCGGTGGCAGCCGAGCCGTAGAACACGCCGCGGCCGGTCAGCTCGGCCACGCCCTCGGCCTCCAGCGCCCGGTACGACACGCCGGTGGCGAGAACGACGGCGTGCGCCGCGATCTCGCTGCCGTCGCCGAACCGCACCACCCGCGCCGAGCCGCGGGCCTCCAGACCGGTCACGTCCCGCGCGGTCAGCACCTCCGCGCCGAACTTCTGGGCCTGGCGGCGGGCCCGGTCGGTCAGCTGCGCCCCGGACACCCCGTCCGGGAAGCCGAGGTAGTTCTCGATCCGCGAGCTCTGCCCGGCCTGCCCGCCGGTCGCGCGGCGCTCGACCAGGACCGTGCGCAGCCCTTCCGATGCGCCATAGACGGCCGCGCCGAGCCCGGCCGGGCCGCCGCCGATCACGACCAGGTCGTAGAACTCCGAGGCGGGCCGCGTCGACAACCCGACGGCGTCGGCGATCTGCTCGCCGTCCGGTTTGCGCAGCACCGTCCCGTCCGCGGTGATCAGCACCGGGATGTCGTCGGCGGCGCAGCCCGCGGCTTCGAGCAGGCGGCAGGCCTCCGGTTCCTCCACGGAGTACCACCGGTAGGGCACCGAGTTGCGGGCGAGGAAGTCCCGCACCTTGTAGGACGGCGAGGACCAGCGGTGCCCGATCACCTTCGTCTCATCGACCGGCCGGTCGCCGGCCGCGCGCCACGCGTCCACCAGCGCGTCGACCACCGGGTACAGCTTCTCCTCCGGCGGGTCCCACGGCTTGAGGAGGTAGTGGTCGACATCGACGACGTTGATCGCCTGGATCGCCGCGTCCGTGTCGGCGTAGGCGGTCAGCAGGGCGCGCCGCGCGTACGGGAACAGGTCCATCGCCTGCTCCAGGAAGGTGATGCCGTCCATCTGCGGCATGCGGTAGTCGGCGAGGATGGCCGCGACGGCGTCCCCGCGCAGCTTGATCTCGCGCAGGGCCTCGAGCGCGTCCGCGCCGGAGGCGGCGCGCACGACGCGGTAGTCCTGGCCGTAACGACGGCGGAGGTCGCGGGCGACCGACCGGGACACGGCCGGGTCGTCGTCGACGGTCATGAGGATGGGCAGGCTCACGCCGCAAACACTACGGCCTGGAAACGTTCCGGGGTCAGAACTTTCCCGCACGAGGGGACCACATACTGGACGCACCTTGCCGCTCGCGGCCGTCCGCCGCGACGATCGGAGCTCGTCCACGATCGCTGCGGGAGGTCCGTGAAAATGTCCGTCGAGCTGCCCGAACGCGTCCGCGCCCTGCGCTCCGCCGAGGTCCCCGCGGACGGCATCCTGGAGGGTCCGCGGCTCCTCTCGCGACTTCACGAAGATGCACACTCGCGCGAGTACGAGATGTTCACCTCGCGCCCGCTGGGACGGGTGATCGGCGCCGAGATCACCGGCGTGGACCTCAGCAGGCCCCTCACCCCGCGGCTGCGCGACGAGCTGAACCGCGCGCTGCTGGAGTGGAAGGTGCTGTTCTTCCGCGACCAGCGCATCACCCCGGAGCAGCAGCGGGCGTTCGCGCGCAACTGGGGCCCGCTGGAGACCAACCCGTTCCTGCCTGCCGGCGACTCCGACGAGGTCACCCGGTTCGCGCGCGGCGCGGGGATGCCGGGTTTCGAGAACATCTGGCACGCCGACACCACCTGGCGCCCGGAGCCCGCGCTCGGCTCGGTCCTGCGACTGGTCGAGGTGCCGCCGCTGGGCGGGGACACGCTGTGGGCCGACATGGCCGCGGCCTACGACAACCTGCCTGCCGACGTCCGCGAACGGATCGACGGCCTGCGCGCGGTGCACGACTTCGTGCCCGGCTTCGCCCGCTTCGCCGACCACGACCTGCTGGCGCGCTGGCAGGACCGCTTCCCGCCGGTCGAGCACCCGGTCGTGCGCGTGCACCCGGAGACCGGGCGGAAGACGCTGTTCGTCAACCAGGCCTTCACCACGCACATCGTCG
Organism: Amycolatopsis methanolica 239; assembly: GCF_000739085.1. Classification (NCBI taxonomy): domain Bacteria; kingdom Bacillati; phylum Actinomycetota; class Actinomycetes; order Pseudonocardiales; family Pseudonocardiaceae; genus Amycolatopsis; species Amycolatopsis methanolica. The sequence goes on from NZ_CP009110.1 coordinate 4,477,544, forward strand.
GCATGGACCGCGCGGAGAGCGACCGCCTGCTGCGGTTGCTGTTCGCGCAGGCGCACGTGCCGGAGTACCAGGTGCGGTTCTCCTGGCGCCCGGACACGGTCGCGTTCTGGGACAACCGCGCGACGCAGCACTACGCGGTCAACGACTACCACCCGCACCCGCGGATCGCGGAGCGCGTCGCGATCGCCGGTGATCGTCCCTTCTGACCGTTAGCCTGGGGCCATGCCGGACCCGAAGAGCACGGTCACCTCGTTCCTGACGGCCCTCGAACGCGACGACGTGGAAGGCGCGCTGAGCTTCGCCGCCCCGGAGGTGGTGTACCAGAACGTCCCGCTGCCCCCGGCGCGTGGCGTCGCGGCCGTGGAGAAGCAGCTGCGCCTGCTCAGCCGCTACCACATCGGCTTCGAGGCGCGCGTGCACCACATCGCGGCCGACGGCCCGATCGTGCTCACCGAGCGGACCGACGTGCTGCGCGTCGGGTCCTGGGACACGCGGTTCTGGGTGTGCGGCACGTTCGAGGTGCGCGACGGCCGGATCGTGTTGTGGCGGGACTACTTCGACTGGGCGACCGTGCTCGCCTCGAGCGTGCGCGGCGCCGGGAGGGCCGCCGTGACCGGGGTGTCGACGCTGGTCGCCCGCGCGCGCCTGCGGGACTGACGCCGGTATCTCGACGGCGTCCACGCCCAGGCCGAGTACGGTGGCGAACCAGCCGAACAGCCCGTCGGGCACCAGCCCGGCGTCCGGAGTGGACTTGTCGTGGAAGTGGTGCCGGTGCGGCAACTGATGGCACACCGGCTCGTCGGGGAACGCCGCGATCCCGACGCCGCCCAGGACGAACGCGCGGGTTACGGGTTCAGTGCCGCGTCGAGTTCGGCGAGCAACCGGGCCTTGGGCCGCGCACCCACCCACTGCGCCACCCGCTCGCCGTCGCGGAACAGCACCAGCGTTGGCAGCGACATCACCTGCAGGTCACGCGCGGTGCGGGGGTTCTCGTCGGAGTTGATCTCGCGGATGGTCAGATCGCCTGCGCGCTCGGCGGCGATCTCGGCGAGCACCGGCGCGATCATGTGGCACGGCGGGCACCACTGCGCCCAGAAATCGATCAGCACGGGCCCGTCGTGGCGCAGCACCTCCGCCTCGAAGGTCTCGTCGGTCACGGCGAGCACGGCGGCGGCGGTGGTGGTCATCGGGACTCCTCGAAGGATGTGGTGACCCGGCACGGGCCGGGCTCTCGGTCGAGCGCTTCGGTGAGCTTGGCGCGCAGGCCGTCGCGCACGGCCTGCAACCGGTCCAGGCAGGCCTCGACCTCGGCGAGCTTGCGCTCGTACACCTCGATCGAGTCGGCGCACGAGTCCCCGGTCTCGTGGCCCGCCCGCAGGCACTCCACGAACGGCCGGGTGTCGTCGAGGCTGAACCCGACCGCCTGGAGCGTCTGGATCTCGCGGACGAGCCGGAAGTCGTCCTCGCCGTACTCGCGGTAGCCGTTGGCCGCGCGCCGCGCGGACAGCAGCCCCTGTGACTCGTAGAACCGCAGCGCGCGCGTGGTCGTCCCGGCCCGCTGCGCCAGCTCCCCGATTCGCATGTGATCGAGCGTAAAGGTTGCCGGTGACGTCAAGGCAAGGATTCGCGCGCGACCCGCTCCAGGCGCTCCCGGTAGTCCGCCCACCACTGCGCGTCGGCGTCCGGCAGGTTGCCGGTGTCGCGGCGCATCCCGGCGGCGCCGTCGACGAGTTCGCGGATGATGTCCGCGTGCCCGGCGTGGCGGGACGTCTCGGCGATCATGTGCACGAGGACCCGGTGCAGGGTGACGGGCTCCCGGCCCGGGATGTGCCCGACGGCGTCCAGCGCGAGCGCACCGATGGTGGCGTCGGCGTGCGCCCAGGCCTGGCGGTAGCGCGACGATCTCCGCGCTGGACTCGTCCGCGCGCGCCCACATGTCGGCGTCGGGCGCGTCGACGGTGAGCCAGGGCAGTTCGCGGCCGAACGGGCGTCCGAAGGTGGCGCCGAAGTACCCGAGTTCGCAGCCGACGAGGTGCTTGACCAGACCGAGCAGGTTGGTTCCGGTCGGCGTCATCGGGCGGCGCAGGTCGTACTCGGAGAGGCCCTCGAGCTTCCAGAGCATCACCTCGCGCGCCTGCAGGAGGTAGTGGTGCAGATCGTCCTTCGGATCGGTCTCGGTCATGCGGACGGCCTTCCCCGCGGACCGGGAAATTGTCGGGGGTGAGTGCGAACATGTGTTCGTGACGAACGAGGGCCCGATCCTGCACGCCGACCTGGACGCGTTCTACGCGTCGGTCGAGCAGCGTGACGCCCCGTCGCTGCGCGGGCGGCCGGTCATCGTCGGCGGCGGGGTGGTGCTCGCGGCGAGCTACGAGGCCAAGGCGCGCGGGGTGCGCACCGCGATGGGGTGCGCGCAGGCACTGCGGCTGTGCCCGGCGGCGGTGGTGGTGCCGCCGCGGATGGCGGCCTACAGCGCGGCGAGCAAGGCGGTGTTCGCGGTGTTCGAGGACACTACGCCGCTGGTGGAAGGGCTCTCGATCGACGAGGCGTTCCTCGACGTCGGCGGACTGGCCAGGATTTCCGGCACACCCAGCCGGATCGCGGCCGATCTGCGCCGGGCGGTCGCGGAGCGGGTCGGGCTGCCGATCACGGTCGGGGTGGCGCGCACGAAGTTCCTCGCGAAGGTCGCCAGCGGGGTGGCGAAACCGGACGGGCTGCTGGTCGTGCCGCACGACCGCGAGCTGGAGTTCCTGCACCCGCTGCCGGTCGAGCGGTTGTGGGGCGTGGGGAAGGTGACGGCGGAGAAGCTGCACGCGCGCGGGATACGGACGGTGGGGCAGGTCGCCGAGCGGGGCGAGGCGGAACTGGTGGCGCTGCTGGGGCGGGCCGGCGGGCGGCACCTGTTCGCGCTGGCGCACAACCGGGATCCGCGCCCGGTGGTCGTCGGACGGCGGCGGCGGTCGATCGGGGCGCAGCGGGCGTTAGGGCGGCGGGCGCGGTCGCCGGATGAGCTGGACGAGATGCTGGCGGCGCTGACGGACCGGCTGGCGCGGCGGCTGCGGACCGCGCACCGGGTGTGCCGGACGGTGGTGCTGCGGATGCGCTTCGCCGACTACACCCGCGCGACGCGGTCGCAGACGGTGCCGCACCCGACGGCGCACACCGAGGACATCCTGGCCACCGCGCGGGGTCTGCTGGCCGCGGCGATGCCGATGATCCGCGAGCAGGGGATCACGCTGATCGGCCTCGCACTGTCCAACCTGGACGACGACACGCCGCTGCAACTGGAGCTGCCCTTCGGCGAACACCAGCCCGACGCACTCGACGCCGCGCTGGACCAGGTGCGCGACCGCTACGGGTCGAAAGCGGTGACCCGGGCGATGCTCCTCGGCCGCGACGACGACCCGACGGTGCCCCTGTTGCCCGATCAGTGACCGTCCTATCAGGACACGTGCCCGGGTGGTGGCGGAGGGGCATGGTCCGGGGGTGGAGCGACAGGAAACGCCCGTGGTCGCGGTGACACGGAGGGCATGGCGTCGGTGGTAATGGAGGGGCACGCCCGGTGTCCGTGGAGCGGTGGGTGTGCCCGCGCACTGGTGGTGGGGCGGCGGAATGTGCCCAAGCGTTGGTGGGGGCGGCGAGTGTGCCCGGGTGTTCACAGCGGACGGAGCGGCAGGTGCGACCGTTTGGAGCCTTGCGCCGCCCCGGGCGGGGGGGCCACCGCGGGGGCTTGCGGGCGCGTGCCCGCCCGGGGCGGGGAGTGCGGCATGACCGAGAAATCGAGCAGGTTCCGCAGCGCGATGGGAGCGCTCCCGGTTCGCGGTCACCGCAGCGGAAGGTTGGCCGTGCCGGACAGTTCGTCCGTGCCGGACAGCTCGGCCGTGCCGGACAGCTCGGCCGTGCCGGACAGCTCGGCCGTGCCGGACAGCTCGGCCGTGCCGGACAGCTCGGCCGTGCCGGACAGCTCGGCCGTGCCGGCCGGTGTTCCGGACCGGCCGCTGTCAAACATCCCACCCGGCGGCTACCCGCCGCGCACTCCCCTGAAGGGGGCGGCACCACCGCGCCTCCACCCCGCACGACCGCGCGCCCGCTCCGCACCGCCGCACGACCACCCCGCACCCCCGCGCCGCCACCCCACACCACTGCGAAGCCACCCCGCACCGCCGCGCCTCCACCCCGCACCGCCCCACAACCCGGCCCCACCGCACCCACGTGGGTCACCACGTGACGGGAACCGCGGCGCGGGCCGCCCCCCCAATTCGCCGCCGGGCCAGTGGGCGTCGTGCTCGTGGTGCAGGCCCTCGTGCTCAGCCTGTTGTCCGGGCGGTACGGGTTCCACCGCGACGAGCTGCACTTCCTCGCCGCGGGGAAGCGGCTCGCCTGGGGATATGTCGGCCAGCCGCCGGTCACACCGTTGCTCGCCAGGGCCGGAACCGCCATGTACGGCGACAGCCCGGCCGGTGTCCGCGCGCTGGCCACGGTCGCGGCGCTCGCCGCCGTCCTCCTCGTCGCGCTCGCCGCCCGCGAGGTGAGCGGCGGGCGCAGCGCCCAGACCCTCGCGTCGGGCGCGGCGGCGCTGTCCTCGTTCGTCCTCGTCGTCGGCCACATGCTCGGCACCGCGACTTTCGACCTGCTGGCGTGGGTGGCGATCGGGCTGTTGGCGCTACGGCTGCTGCGCACGGGCGACGGCCGGTGGTGGCTCGCGATCGGCGCGGTCGCCGGGGTGGGCCTGGCCAACAAGTGGCTGGTCCTGCTGCTCCTCTCCGCGGTCGGGGTAGCCGTGCTCGTGACCGGGCCGCGGCACGTGTTCCGCAGCGCGTGGCTCCCCGCGGGCATCCTCGTCGCCGCGGTGCTCGCCGCGCCGGTCGTGTGGTGGCAGGCCACGCACGGCTGGCCGCTGCTCACCGTCGCGGGCGGCATCAGCGAGGACGACGGCGCCGAGAACCGCATCCTGTTCGTCCCGCTCCAACTGGTCTACCTGTCGCCGGTGCTGGTGCCAGCGTGGATCGCCGGGATGGTGCGGCTCTCGGCGCGACCCGCGGCTGCGCTGGGCCCGCGCGCTCGTCGTGGCCTACTACGTGGTGTGCGTGGAACTGCTGGTCCTCGGCGGCAAGCCGTACTACTCGATCCCGCTGCTGGTGCTGCTGATGGCCGCGGGCGCCGAACCCACCGTGCGCTGGCTCGCCTGCGGACGGCGCGCGGCCCGGCGTGCCCTGGCCTGCGCCCTCGTGGTGCTCGGGGCCGCGATGTCGCTCGTCGTGGCGCTGCCGGTGCTGCCGCCGGGCGGGCTGAACCCGGTGCTGGCGATGAACAAGGAAGAGGGCGAGCAGGTCGGCTGGCCGGAGTTCACCGCGACGGTAGCCGGGGTCTGGCAGCAGACCCCGGAGCCGCAGCGGGCCACGGCGGTGATCCTGACGCGCAACTACGGCCAGGCCGGGGCCATCGAGCGCTACGGCCCGGACCTCGGGCTGCCGCAGCCCTATTCCGGCCACATGTCCTTCGCCGACTGGGGCCCGCCGCCGGACAGCCACACCGGCCCGGTCGTCCTGGTCGGCGCGACCACCATGGCCGGCGTCCACGACTGCCGCGTCGCCGCCGAACACGACAACGGGCTCGGCCTCGACAACGACGAACAGGGCACCGTCGTCACCGTCTGCGGCGTGCTCACCCGGCCGTGGTCGGAACTCTGGCCGCAACTACGACACTTCTACTGATCCGCCTTTTCGGACACGCCCGGAATTCCCCCGATCGAGGCACTTTTCACTCTATGGTGCGCGGGCGACGCCGCGATTCGTGGAGGTGCCCATGCGTTATCAGGTGCTGCGCCCGCCGTACTGCTACCGCTGGGCCGTCCTGATCTCCGTGGTGCTCGTGACGATCTCACTGATCATTTCGCTGTCCTGGTCCGGCGCCGAAGGCAGTCCCGTCGCATCCCAGCCCGAACCCGGACAACCGGTCCGCGCCACCTCCACCCCGCCGCCCGCGCCCGGCCCGCCCGTCCGGACGACCGCCCGACCCGGCCGGTTCGTGGCGCTGACCTTCGACGACGGCCCCGATCCCGCCTACACACCGCAGATCCTCGACCTGCTCACCCAGCACGGCGCCGTGGCCACCTTCTGCATGGTCGGCGCGCAGGTGCGCCGCCACCCGGAACTGGTGGAATTGGTCGTGCGGCGGGGAATGCGCCTGTGCGACCACACGGTCAGCCACGACGAAGAACTCGCGAAACGCAACGAGGCGCGCATTTCCGCGGACATCACCGGAGCGCTGGCGGATCTGCGGCTCGCGGCCGACGGCGACGTTCCGGTTCCCTATTTCCGCGCGCCCGGTGGCAACTGGTCGGAAACGATCATCGCGATCGCTTCCCGCGAAGGGATGGCACCTTTGGGCTGGTCGGTCGATTCGCGCGATTGGACGCTTCCGGGCTCGCCCGCGATCGTGGCGACGGTGCGGCAGGCCGTGCACCCCGGCGCGGTGATCCTGCTCCACGACGGCGGCGGCCAGCGGCGGCAGACCGTCGCCGCCCTCGCCGAGTTGCTGCCGTGGCTCGTCGCGCAGGGGTACCAGTTCGACTTCCCGGCCACCTGACCCACGGATTTCAACTCACAGTTGACGCCTTCAACACGCAGTTGTAGCGTCCCTGCTCATCGTTCGATCGGGTGAGGAGATGCGATGTCTGCGAGGTCACGGGTGACGCGCTGGGGCGCGCTGGTAGTCGGCTGCCTGCTGCTCACGGCAGCCTGCGGTGGCGGGTCCGACGGCGCCGGGGACGCCGCCACCACCGGATCGGGCGTGCCGGACACCGCGGCGATCCTGCAGGGCGTCACCAAGGACCCGCAGCTCGCCGCGGGCCTGCCTGCTCCGGTCGCCCAGGCAGGCAAGCTCAACATCGGCTCGAACATGCAGTCCGCGCCGAACAACTTCTACTCCGCCGACGGCAAGACGCCCGTCGGGTTCGAGGTGGACATCGCCAAGGCCGTCGCGGCCAAGCTGGGCCTGACCGTCCAGCACACCGACATGGCCTTCGGCTCGCTGATCACCAGCCTGCAGTCCGGGCGCCTCGACCTGACGATGGCCGGGATGAACGACACGCAGGCCCGCCAGCAGCAGATCGATTTCGTGGATTACTTCACCTCCGGCATCACGATCATGGTCCGCAAGGGCAACCCGGACGGCATCACCGGCCCGGACTCGCTGTGCGGCAACACCGTCGCGGTCGTGCAGGGCACCAGCCACCAGACCTTCGCCGCCGAGCAGAGCGCCAAGTGCGTCCAGGCCGGCAAGCCGGAGGTCACCACGACGGCCACCGACAGCGACTCGCAGAACCAGAACCAGCTGCGCACCGGCCGCGTCGCGGCCATCCTCAACGACCTGCCGACCGCCGCCTACGTCAGCAAGAACGCGGGCGGCGGTGAGTTCTTCGAGGTGGTGCCGGGCGAGCCGATCAACGGCGGGCCGTACGGCATCGGCGTCAACAAGGCCAACCCGCAGCTGCGCGACGCCGTCGCCGCCGCACTGAGGGCGCTCGTCGACGACGGCACGTACGGCCGGATCCTCGACGCGTGGGGCGTCAAGCAGGGCGCGATCACGAAGGTGACCGTCAATGCCGGAAGCTGACCTGACCACCCGGGCGCCGCAGGCCGAACTGCCCATCGTGCGCCTGCGGCACTGGGGTCGCTGGGTGTCGGCGGTAGTCATCGTCGCCCTGCTCGCCGGGCTCGGCGTGGTGCTCGCGCAGGCGCAGATCCAGTACGACACGGTGCCGGAGTTCCTGTGGTACCACGTGATGCTGGCCGGCCTGCTCAACACCGTCCTGCTCGCGGTGATCGCGCAGACCGTGGCGATCGTCATCGGCGTGGTGATCGCGCTGATGCGCCGGTCGGCCAACCCGGTCGCGCGTGTCGTCGCCGCGGTCTACATCTGGCTGTTCCGCGGACTGCCGGTGCTGCTGCAGATCCTGATCTGGTTCAACCTGGCGCTGGTGTTCGAGTTCGTCTCGATCCCGCTGCCGTTCGGCGGCGGCTACCTGGTGCACGAGCCGACCAACGTCGTCGTCAGCGCGTTCGTCGCCGCGCTGCTCGGCCTCGCGCTCAACGAAAGCGCCTACATGGCCGAGATCGTGCGCGCCGGCCTGAACAGCGTCGACCGCGGGCAGACCGAGGCGGCGAAGTCGATCGGCATGACCCCGGCCATGACGCTGCGGCGGATCGTGCTACCGCAGGCGATGCGGGTGATCATCCCGCCGACCGGCAACGACTTCATCAACATGCTCAAGGGCACCTCGATGGCGTCGGTGATCGGCGTGACCGAGCTGATCCACGCGGCCAACAACATCTCGTCCAACAACTTGCTGGTCATGGAGACGCTGCTGGCGGCCGCGATCTGGTACATGGTCGTGGTCACCGTCGCCAGCGTCGGCCAGCACTACCTGGAACGCGCGTTCGCGGGCGACCAGCGGTCCGCGCTACATCGGCATGGTGTTCCAGCGGTTCAACCTGTTCGCGCACCGCACCGTGCTGCAGAACGTCACCGAGGGCCCGGTCCGGGTGCGTGGGGTGTCCCCCGCCGAGGCCCGTCGCACCGCGCTGGGCCTGCTGGACCGGGTCGGCCTCGCGCACCGCGCCGACGCCCACCCCGACCAGCTCTCCGGCGGCCAGCAGCAGCGCGTCGCGATCGCGCGGGCGCTGGCCATGAAACCGAAGCTGATGCTGTTCGACGAGCCGACCTCGGCGCTGGACCCGGAACTGGTCGGCGAGGTCCTGGAGGTGATGACCTCGCTCGCGGCCGAAGGGATGACAATGGTCGTCGTGACACACGAAATGGGGTTCGCGCGGGAGGTGGCCGACGAGGTCGTCTTCATGGCCGACGGCGCGGTCGTGGAGACCGGGCCACCCGCGCAGGTCCTGGGCGCGCCGGAGCACAGGCGCACCCGTCAGTTCCTGGCGCGCATCCTCTGATGGCCAGGATCTCGCCCAGCTACCTGCTCCAGTTCGACGAGCCCGCCGGCTACCTGGACTTCGCCCGCTACGGCCCGCCCTCGCACGCCGTCGTGGACACCACCGCGCGCCTGCTGCACGCTTCGGGCAAGGCCGGTCCGTCCACAGTGGACGACCTGATGCGGCAGGAGATCCGCGCGAAGGCGGCCGTGGCGCGGTTGTGCGGCACCGACACCGACCACGTCGTCCTGCTGCCCCACACCAGCCAGGGCCTGTTCCAGGCCGCGTTCAACGCCCCGGCGGGCGAGGTGCTGGTGTCGGCCGCGGAGTTCCCGGCCAACACCTACCCGTGGGCGCGGGCCGAGGAGGCCGGGCGGATCACGCTGCGGCGGATACGCTGCCGCCACGTGACCCCGGAGGTCGTCGCGACGGAACTGGGCCCGGACACGGCGGTGGTGTCGGTCAGCGCGGTCGACTTCCGCACCGGCTACCGCGCGGACCTCGCCGCGCTGCGCGAAACCGTGGGCGACCGGCTGCTCGTGGTCGACGGCATCCAGGGCTTCGGGGTGGTCGACGCGCCGTGGGACGCGGCGGACGTGCTGGTCGTCGGCGGCCAGAAGTGGCTGCGCGCAGGCTGGGGCACCGGGTTCGCGGTGCTGTCGGACCGGGCGCTGGAGCGGATGCGGCCGGTGCTGTCGGGCTGGACCGGCGCGCACGACGCCGGGCTGTTCGACGACGAGATCCACCCGCCGGCGGAGTTCGCGGCGTCGTGGTCGGTGAGCAACCTGAGCCCCGTGACGTCGGGCGCCTTCGCCGCGGCGCTGGAGCTGGTCGAGGAGGCCGGGGTCGCGGCCATCGAGTCGCGCATCGCCGAGCGCGTGGGCGAACTGGAGGAGATGCTGCGCTCGCTCGGCGCGGAGATCGTATCGGCGACCGACCGGCGCGCCGGGATCCTCGCGTTCAGCCTGCCCGGACACCCGGCGGAACGGGTCGGGGCGGTGCTGGCCGCGGAGGGCATCGCGGCGACCGTGCGCACCGAACACGTGCGGCTGTCCCCACACGCGTCCACGCCGGTGTCGGCCGTCGAGGCCGTCCGCACCGCGCTGGAGCATCTGTCCCGCCCGCTGCCCGCCAGCCGGGTGCCGTCCGCGGCCGCCACAGACTCGGTGCTGTCCGCGCTGGTCCCGGCGGTGAGCGGGCTGGCCGCGATGCTCGGCCCCGGCAACGAGGTCGTGCTGCACGACCTGTCCAAGCTGCCCGACTCGATCGTCGCCATCGCGGGCGGGATCACCGGCCGCGAACCCGGCGGGCCAATGACGGACCTGCTGCTCGGGCTGGTCCGCCGCGGCACGACGCACGACCTGACCAACTACGAGACCCACGGCCCGGACGGCAGGCCGATCCGCTCGTCAACGATCTTCCTGCGCGATCCGGACGGCGTGGCGATCGGCTGCCTGTGCGTGAACAGCGAGGTGACGCAGGGGCCGGCGAGCGAGATGCGGGCCGAAAGCTTCCCGCCGGACGTGGACAGCCTGCAGCGGTTCCTGGTCGACCGGGCGGTCGCGCAGGCGGGGATCCCGGTGGGGCTGATGAAGAAGAAGCACAAGGCCGCGGTGGTGCGGGAACTCGACGAGGCGGGGTTCTTCCTCATCAAGGACGCGGTGGACTTCCTCGCCGGTGAACTGGAGGTCACCCGCTACACCATCTACAACTACCTGAACGAAATCCGCGCCGAGGCATGATCGGTCCTTCTCCGGGGTAAGAGGCAGGGGTGACCGGACCGCAGAACCCGGAGAAGGACCCGCAGGACTGGACGACGGGTGAGGAGCAGATGACCGGCCCGCAGCGCTCGTACCTGCAGACACTGGCTCGCGAGGCCGGTGAGGAGCTGCCGGCGGACCTGACCAAGGCCGAGGCGTCGCAGCTCATCGACCGGCTGCAGGAGAAGACCGGCCGCGGCACGGACAGCTGAGCGCCGGACCGGCGCCGGGGTTGGGCGCCGGTCCGGGCGCCAGCGAGCAACCCGCCCTTGCGGGCGGGGCCTCCGCGTCTGGGACGCGCCCGGGGTGCCCGCCCACGGCCGCCGGCGTGGTGGCTCAGGAACCCGAAAGCGACACTCGCGGGCGTGAGCGCGGAACTCGCGCCCGCCAACGTGGGACTCGCGCCCGCCAACGTGGGACTCGCGCCCGTGAGCGTGGGGCGAGTGGGCAGGTGGCGCGGGAACTTCGGGGCAGGGGTTCGCGTGGGTGCGGGAAGGTTCATCGCACGGGTGGGGATCGTTCCACGAGGGGACATCGGGACGTCAGACCTGATCACCAGGCTGGGCGCGACTTTTCAGCCCAGGAGGCGGTGTATCCGACACAACCCCTTCCCCGGTCTCGCTCGCCGGGCCCTGCTGCAGGCCGCGGTGGGCACCCCCGTCGCGGCGGCGGCCGTGCTCGGCGCGCAGCCCGCTCAGGCCGCCGAGGCGGCGGGCGGTCCGGCCGACGCCGAGAGCCCGCGCTTCACCCTCGCGGTCGTGCCCGACGGCCAATACCTCTTCGACGAGGGCGGCTCCGACCCCGAGCCGGTCCGGGCGACCTTCCGCCACGTCATCGACCGGCGCCGGGAGGACGGCATCGTCTTCCTCGCGCACCTCGGCGACGTCACCGAGCACGACACGGCGACCGAGATGCGCCTCGCCGACGACGTCTTCCGCACGATCGACGGCCGCATGCCCTACAGCGTCCTCGGCGGCAACCACGACGTCTCCGGCGACGACCAGCGCGGCGACACGCCCTACCTGCGGACGTTCGGCCCGCGCCGTTTCGCCCACTCGGTCACCTACCAGGGTTCCTCGCCCGACGGATACAACAGCTTCCACATCTTCCGCGCCGCCGGACGGCAGTGGCTGCTGCTCGCGCTGGACTGGCGCGTCTCGGACGCGGGGATCGCCTGGACGAAGGGCGTCCTGGACGCGCACCGGGGGCTGCCGACGATCCTCACCACCCACGACCTCGTCTAGCCCGAAGACGGCGGCGGCGCGCACCTGTCCGACCACGGGCAGCACTGACGGAAACGGGCCCGCTCCCCCTGTCCATCGGGGAACGGGCCCATTTTCCGTTGCCGGCGGGCTCAGCGGAGCAGCGGCAGGACCTCCGCGCCGAGCCGCGTCACGTTCGCCAGCACCCGCTCCCGCGCGCCGGCGCCCTCGACGAACAGGATCGTGTGCGCGATGCCCGTCCGCTCCGCCGCCGCGGCCAGCCGGTCGGCGCACGCGCGTGGGCTGCCGACCGGGTGCAGCCGGCACAGCAGCTCCGTGTACTCCGCCGCGTCGCGCGGGCGGTACGGGCGGCCGTCCACCGGCACGTACCCGGCGAGCCCCTCCCGCAGCCAGCCCGGCATCGACGCGCGGAGCTCGGCCTCCGCGGCCGCGCGGGAGTCGCCCACGTGCGCCAGCACCGCCGACACGTGCGGCGCCGAGGGGTCCTGCCCGGCCGCGGCTGCCGCCTTCCCGTAGTGCGCCACCATCGCGGCCTTCTCCTCGTCGCCGATGTGCATCCCCAGCAGCATCGGCAGTCCGCGCGCCGCCGCCAGCTCCACCGTCTCCCGCGACGTGCACGCCACGGTCACCGGCGGCAGCGACACCGGCCGCGGCACCAGCGGCACGTCGCGAAACGCGAAGAACTCGCCCGCGGCGCCCACCGTGGCCGAGGAAAGCGCTTGCGCCAGCAGGTCCAGCCCCTCGGCGAACCCTCGCTCGTACCGGTCCAGCCCGGTGCCGAAGACTTCGAGGTCCACCCACGGCCCGCCGCGACCGACGCCGAGCCGGAACCGCCCGCCGGACACCCGGTCCAGCATCGCGGCCTGCTCGGCCAGCGCGACGGGGTGCGCGCTCGACAGCACGCTCACCGCCGTCCCCACCGTGATCCGCCGCGTCCGGCCCAGCGCGTGCGCGGCGAACGTCACCGCCGACGGGCACACCCCGTAGGACATGAAGTGGTGCTCGGCGACCCACGCGTCGTCGAACCCCGCCGCCTCCGCGCGCTCGACGACGTCCAGCGACCGCGCGAGCACCTCCCCGTCGTCCTGCCCCGGAAACCGTCCGGCGAGGACGAAAACCCCGAACCGCATGACGGCGAACCTAGCGCGTGTTTCGGAAGTGGCTTGCGTGGCGGTGCGGGCAGCGGCCCCTCCCGCCAGCCTGCTACCACCCCTCACGGTCGCGCTGCGCGCGGCAGGCCGACCACCCGTCGGCGCTGTCCTCGCCAGGAACCCGCCCACCCGTCACCCACCACCACCCTCAACGGACACGCTGCGCGTGACGGCCTCCATCTGCGTCACCCACCACCACCCTCAACGGACACGCTCCGCGCGGCTCCGCCCGTTCAAACCCCGCGGCGGTGCCGTGGACGACCCACCGCAAGCGGCTTCCGCCGCTGAAGAAACAGAACCTAGCGGCCCCGCCAGAACCCGCAGTGGTGCGCCGCGGCGAAGTCACCGATCGTGCGAGGGCCGTCCGGCGCGAGCGCGCGCACCTGCTCGTGCGCCGGGTCGTAGCGCGGCCAGTCCGGGCCGGGCGCGCCGGTGCGCACGAACGACGCCCAGTCGGCCACCATCCGCGCCGACAACCGCCGCTGCCCGTCGTCGAACGGCGCGTCGCCGCCGAACAGGTAGGACAGCTCCAGGCTGTGCGCGGCGCCGAGCGGGAACGGCGTGCGCGACAGCGTGTCCGGGACCGGGGCCCGCAAGTCGCCGAACTCGTAGGCGTAGACCGGGCCCGTGCGGGACAGCGCTCCCGCCATGTCCCGTGCCGGGCACGCGAACGCGGCGTCGGTGAGCGCCGCCGCCAGCGCGCGCGGGGCCGAGCCGCCGTGGGCCGCGAGCGGGTACTCGGCGGCCACGGCCGCGGCGTCCGCCCCTAACACGCGCGCCAGCGCGGCCGGATAGCCGTCGGCGGTGACCGTCTGCCCGGTCGCCGCGTACTGCTGCGCCAGGAACAGGGTGAACTCGTCCCGCGTCACGCCGACGAGCACCGGCACCTTCGCCGCGGCGCCGTCGCGCATCGCGTCGACCGGGTTGACGGGCAGCGCGCCGCCGCCGGTCACCGGGCCCGCGACCGGGACCCCGGCGAGGTCGTAGTAGCGCGGCGGGGTGAGCAGCCGGGACGGCGGCAGGGCACGCAGGCACGCGGCGGCGGTGGCCGGATCCGCGCAGCCGAGTCCCGCCGCGTACGCCGTGCTCGCCGTTTCCGCCACAGTGGCCGGTGCGTTTGCCTGGCACGGTCCGCTTTGGACGATCGCGGCGTGGAAGAGCCCGGCCGAGCCCGGCGAGACCAGGTGGTCGCACACCGACATCGCCCCGGCGGACTCGCCGGCGAGGGTGACCCGCGCCGGGTCGCCGCCGAACGCGGCGATGTTGTCCCGCACCCACCGCAGCGCCGCCTGCTGGTCGAGCAGGCCGAAGTTGCCGGTGCCGCCGTCGTGCGCGAGCGCCGGGTGCGCGAGCCAGCCGAGCGCGCCGAGCCGGTAGTTGACGGTGACGACCACCAGCCCGCGCCCGGCCAGGTCCCGCGCGTCGTAGGAGTCGCCGTTGCCGCCGACGAACGCGCCGCCGTGGATCCAGACCAGCACCGGGAGCGGCCCGACGGCGGCTTTCGGCGTGGTCACGTTCAGGAACAGGCAGTCCTCGCTGCCCGCCGCACCAGGCTGGGGGCACCGCGGGCCCGGCGTGGTGGCGTCCCGCACACCGGTCCACACGGGAGCGGGCGCGGGTGGCTGCCAGCGCGCCGCGGTGGCGTAGGGGATGCCTTCGAACAACCGGTGGCCGCCGTCCACCGTGCCACGGACCTGCCCGGCGGCGAGGGACACGACGTCCGGCGGGGCGGGCGCGGGCGCCGCGCAGGCGGCCAGGACGACGGCGAGGAGCAGGAGCAGGCGCGTCACGGTCGGGCGGCCACCGGTCTCGTCGTCACCGGTGCAGCCTAGACGGCGCGGAAACGGTGGTCGCATGTGGATTCCGCGCCGCCGGAAAATGTTTCACCGACCAATACCGGAATTCGGTTTTCCCCGGCAGCGCGGGTCGTTTTACCCACGTCGACGCATTGCCCATTCACCCGCCATTAACCGGGGGACTCTCGGTGACCACCCGGGAACAGTTCGCCGACCACAGCAGAGGGGCCGTTGCGACATTTGGCCGAACATCGTTCACCAGGTACGACGCGCAGGGTTGACAACGTCGCCCGGCTGCGGTTTTCTCCTGACACCGATCACCTGGGGAAGCCAATCACCGCGTTCCGCTTTCGCCGCGATCCCGCGCGGAACGGGGCATGGACACGAATCGGGCGGGCAACGAAGAAATGGATACAGCGGGCTCCGGCTCTGGGGCATGGCATCCGCGCGGCTGGAGCCTGCGCACGAAAATCTCGGTCGTGCTGTTGCTGCCGGTGGTGGTCGCGCTGGCGCTGGCCGGGGCGCGGGTGCGGGCCGAGCTCGCCGAGGCGAGCAAGCTCAGCGCGGTGCGTGACCAGCTGCCCGCGCTGCAGTCGACCCTGGACCTCACCGCGCTCGTCGAGGACGAGATGGTGCTGGCCGTCGCCTCGCCCGGCAGCAGCGAACTGGGCAGGCAGATCTCCACCGTCGACGCGAAGACCACCGCCGTGCAGAAGCAGGCCGAGTTCGCGCAGCTGCCCACGGACACCGCGCGGACGCTGGACACCGCGCTCGGGCGGCTCGCCGGACTGCGGATGGCCGGCGCCGCGACCGGTTCGGCGACGGTGGCGATGACCGTCGGCTACCACGACATCGCGGTGGACCTGAGCCGGATCCTGCCAGAGTCCATCGCCGCGGCGGACAGCTCCGCGATGGACACCACGGCGGCGACCGCGGGCGCGCTGATGCAGCTGCGCACCACCCGCGCGGTCGAGGAGGCGCTGATCCGCGCATCGGGCACCGGCCCGGTCAACGACACGCTGCTGGCCGCGGCCGCCCGCGCGGCCGCCGAGGAAGGCGTGCTGGCGAGCCAGGTCGAGCGCGGCCTGCCGCAGAATGTGCTCGGGCGGTTCCGGTCCATCACGGGCAGCAACAGCAACCGCCAGGCCGTCCTGCTGGACGCGCTCACGACCGGCAACGGGAGCAGGCTGCCCGGCCTGCTCACCGCGCTGTCGACCGAATCGGCGGCGCTGTCCGACCTGCTGGCGGGGCAGGTGCGCGATCTGGCGGCCACCGTCGGCGAGCGCACCAACGAGGCCCGCTCCAGCGCCCTGCGCGACACCGCGCTCGTGCTGGGCGCACTGCTAGGAGCACTGGCGATCGCGTTGCTCGTCGCGCGCTCGCTGGTGACGCCGGTGCGCCGCCTGCACGCGGCCGCGCTGGCCGCCGCGCGCCGCGAGCTGCCGGAGACGATCGAGAAGGTCCGGGCGGGCGAATCGGTGTCCTGGGAGTCGATCGAGCCGGTCCCGGTGGACGGCGACGAGGAGATCGGGCAGCTGGCGCAGGCCTTCGGCGACATGCACCGGCAGGCCGTGCGACTGGCCGCCGACCAGGCGGAGCTGCGCCGCCAGGTCAGCGAGATGTTCATGACGCTGGCCCGCCGCAACCAGTCGCTGGTCGAGCAGCAGCTCACCCTCATCGAGGACCTGGAAGCCGACGAGCGCAACCCGCAGCGCCTGGAGGAGCTGTTCCGCCTGGACCACATGGCGACCCGCCTGCGCCGCAACGGCGAGAACCTCCAAGTCCTCGCGGGCGGCAGCCCGGCAAGGCGGGACCACGGCCCGGTCTCCACCGCCGAGCTGCTGCGCGCAGCGACCTCCGAGGTGACGGACTACCGGCGGGTCACCATCGTCAACGCCCCCAACGGCGCGCTGCGCTCGCACGCCGCCAGCGACGTCGTGCACATCCTCGCCGAGCTGCTGGAGAACGCGATCCGGTTCTCCCCGCCCGAGCACAAGGTGCTGCTCACCGCCGACCGCGGCGCCGACGGCGGGCTGCTCGTCGAGGTGGTCGACAGCGGGCTGGGCATGCAGCCGGACGACCTGGCCTCGGCCAACCAGCGGCTGGCCTCGGGTGACACGGTCAGCCCGGAGACCACCCGGCGGATGGGCCTGTTCGTGGTGGGGCGGCTGGCCGCGCCGCTCGGGGTCACGGTGCGCCTGCGGCCGACGCACCCGGGCGCGAAGCACGGCGGCATCACGGCCAGCGTGCACGTCCCGGGCGCGCTGGTGCTCGCCGACGGCCTCGCCGCGACCGACCCGGCGCCCGTGCGCCGCGAGCCGGTGCCCGCGCGGGCCCGGCCGGCCGCCACGCCCGTGCGCACCCCGATCTTCGACGGAGTGGTGTCCGGGTGGTTCGCCACGCAGCCGGAGCCGGACTTCAGCAGCCCGGCCGACGACAGCTGGCGCGCCGCGGAGATCGCGACCGAGCAGCCGGTCGCCGTGCAGGTCACCAGCGCCGGGCTGCCGACGCGCCGTCCCGGCGCGCAGCTCGCGCCGGGCGCGGCGATGCCGCGGCAGGCCGCGGCACCCGATCCGGCCGGTTTCCGCGACCCGAACGCGGTCCGGAACAACCTGGCCAGGCACTACAACGGAATGCGCGCCGCCCGGGCCCGCACGGGAAACGGCAACGGGCAGGCACCACAGGGGAAGGCGGAACCACGATGACCGAAGAGCACGGCCCGGGCTGGCTGGTGTCGGCGTTCACCCAGGAGGTGGCCGGGGTCGCGCACGCCGCGCTGGTGTCCGCGGACGGCCTGCTGGTCGCGGCGAACGAGAGCCTGCCCAAGGACCGGGCCGACCAGCTCTCGGCGATCGCGTCGGGGCTCGCGAGCCTCGCCGTGGGCACGGCGGAGCTGTTCACCGCCGGCCGCGTCGTGCAGTCGGTGATCGAGATGGAAGACGGGTTCCTGCTGCTGATGAGCGTCGGGGACGGCTCGAACCTCGTCGTGCTCGCGAGCCCGGGTTGCGACATCGGGCTGGTCGGGTACGAGATGACGCTCCTGGTCGACCGCGTCGGCCGCATGGTCGAGACGCCGGCGCGCCAGGTCGCGTACCGGGCAAGGCCGTGAGTGAGCCCGACAGCTTCGGGGACCGCAGGCCGAACTCCCGCTCGCCGTCCCTGGCTCGCCCGTACGCCTGGACCGAGGGCCGCACGCAGCCCGCGGTCGAGCTGGCCATCGAAGCGCTGGTGCAGACCACGACCGAAGGCCAGACCCTGCCCTACAACCGCGCGAGCGCGCCATCGGTGGTGACGCAGCTGTGCCTGCGGCCGCGCTCGGTCGCCGAGATCGCGGCGCACCTGAACATCCCGCTCGGTGTGGCGAAGGTGATCGTGAGCGACCTGCTGGGCGCCGGGCTGGTGACCGTGCGGGACACCCTCGGCGACAACGCCACCTGGGACGAACGCCACGACCTCCTGGAAAGGGTCCTGAGTGGACTACGCACGCTCTGAGACGCGGAACCGCATCACCTCGGCCAAGCTCGTGGTGGCCGGCGGGTTCGGCGTCGGCAAGACGACGTTCGTCGGGTCGATCTCGGAGATCATCCCGCTGCGGACGGAAGCGGCGATGACCGAGGCGTCGGTCGGCGTCGACGAGGTCGGCGGGATCCCCGGCAAGGCGGCGACGACGGTGGCCATGGACTTCGGCCGCATCACGCTCGCGCAGGACCTGGTGCTGTACCTGTTCGGCACGCCGGGCCAGCACCGGTTCTGGTTCATGTGGGACGACCTGGTGCGCGGCGCGATCGGCGCGGTGGTGCTGGTGGACACGCGGCGTCTGGCGGACTGCTTCCCCGCGATCGACTTCTTCGAGACCCGCCGCCTGCCGTTCGTGGTGGCGCTAAACCAGTTCCCCGGCTCGCGGCGGCACTCGGTCGACGACGTGCGGGAAGCGCTTTCCGTCGCGCCCGGGGTCCCGATCGTCAGCTGCGACGCTCGCTCGATGGAGTCGACGAAGCAGACGCTGATCACGACGAGCGAGCACGCCATCGGCCGGATGCGGGCGCGCCTGCGCCGTTGAACGAGGAGTCTGCAATGGATCACGTTCACCACTTCGAAATGGGCGCCTGGGTGATGGTGCTCGCCTACCTCACTTCGGTGGCGGGCTGCGCGCTCGGCCTGGCGTGCACGCTCCAGGCCCGCACCGCGGTCAGCCAGCGGGCGCGGATCGCGTGGCTGGCGCTGGCCGCCGTGTCGATCGGCGGCGTCGGCATCTGGGTCATGCACTTTATCGCGATGCTCGGGTTCGCCACGCCCGGGTTGCCGGTGCGCTACGACATCCCGCGCACGATCCTGTCCGCGGTGCTGGCCGTCCTGTCGGTGTTCGCCGGGTTGCTGGTGTTCGGTGTGCGCGAGCGGTTCCGGTGGTGGCGGCTGCTGGCGGCCGGGCTGATCACCGGGCTCGCGGTGAACCTCATGCACTACACCGGCATGTGGGCGGTGCAGATCAAGGGCACGATCGGCTACCAGGGCGGCCTGGTCGCGCTGTCGATCGTGATCGCGGTGGTCGCGGCTACGGCGGCGCTGTGGTTCACCGCCGCGCTGGACAAGCTGCAGTGGCGGCTGCTCGCCGGACTCGTCATGGGCGCGGCGGTCACCGGCATGCACTACACCGGCATGGCGGCGGTCCGGGTGCAGGTCGACGTCAGCGCGCCCGACCCGTCCGGCGCCGAGGTGTTCTCGTTCCTGTTCCCCGTGTTCGTGCTGGCCGCGATCGCGCTGGCGGTGCCGGTCTGCGCCGTGTTGATGGCGCAGGCGCCGCCGGAGCCCGCCGGGGAGGACGTCACCCCGGATGAGCAGCCGCTCCCGGCCGGTGCCGCTGCGGGCTCACGCCGTGAGCTCGTTTGAAGGCGACGCTGAGCGCGAGCGGGCTCGAGTAGCCGACGCGGCGGCCGCGAGCGTGATGTCCGGGTCGCGACGCAGGTCCGCGGCGAGCGCGAGCCGGTGAGGTAGGCGCGCGGTGCGGCGAGAAGGTGATCCACGACACCGGTCCGGAGTGGACGGTGGTGCGGGCGAGCTTCGTCACGCAGAAACGCGTTCCCGGCGGGCGAGGTGTCGGAGCCGTTCATCGACACCGACGACATCGCGGACGTGGCGACGAAGGCGCTGACCGAGGACGGGCACGCTGGGCTGGTGCACGAGATCACCGGTCCGCGGCTGCTCACGTTCGCCGAGGCCGCGGCGGAGATCTCGGCCGCGCTCGGCCGTCCGGTGCGGTACCTGCCGGTGAGCGCCGCGGAGTTCGCGCCGGCCTCGTCGCGGCCGATGTGGGGCCGGAGTTCGCGCGGCCGCCGAGCGAGGTGCTGGACGGCCGCAACGAACCGGTGACCGACGGCGTGCGGCGCGTGCTGGGCCGTCCGCCGCGCGACTTCGCCGACTTGCCCGCACCGGACACTGGGGCTGAACCCAGGGACGATTCGGGGGTTTCCACCGATGCGCGCGGCCGCGGACGCGGGCATCGTGGAGACATGACGACGACAACGACCACACTGACGAGGTCCCGGCACAATCGCGTGATCGCCGGGGTGTGCGCGGGCCTGGCCTACCGCCTCGGGTGGAAGCCCCGCACGATGCGCCTGCTGTTCGTGCTGTCCTGCCTGCTCCCGGGCCCGCAGTTCCTGGTCTACCTGGTGCTGTGGGTCATCATCCCGAACGAGAAACGCTGACCCGCATCACCCGATCGGGTTTGAAATTCACGAAGGGGGCTACTCCTTCGCATGGCCAGAACGGGAATTTACCGTGGACGCGGCACCGCCGTGCGAGTGGTCACCGGGATCGGGGCGCTGTTCGCGCTCGTCGAGGCGATCTACATCGTCTTGGTCCTGGCCGGCGCCAACACGGCGAACGCCTTCTACCGTTTCGTCGATTCGATCGCCCAGCCGCTTGCGCTGTTCTTCCCCGGGCTCTTCCCCATCGCCAACGGGCAGCTCAACGTGCTGGTCAACTACGGTGTGGCGGCGGTCTTCTGGCTCGTCGTCACCGGCCTCATCGCCCGTCTGCTCCGCTGACGGCGCGTCGTCCTCGTCGGGCTCCTCCGGTGGAGGGGCCTGGCGGCGGGCGACCACGATGAGCACCACGATGATCGCGATGGGCCCCACGATGATCAGGGTCTCGTCCCACCCGCCCTGGTGGGCCAGGATCATCCGCTCACGCATTCACGCTCCCGAGACCAGTGCGATGCCCACCGCCGTGTAGCAGACCATCACGGCGAGCATCGGGTACTGCCCCACCTTCGCATAACCGCTCCGCAGCACGCCGAGCGCGCGGTCGTGCGTCGAGGTCACCGCCAGCACGTGCCCGGCCACGATCCCGGCGAGCTGCGTTAACGCGATCGCCGCCGGGGAGACCACCATGTAGTCCACGCCGCCGCCGAACCCGCGCTGCCCCTCGAACACTGCGAACGAGAAGTAGTGCGCGACGGTGTACCCGACCATGATCGGCACCAGCGACGGCGCGAAGGCGTCGTAGGGGCCGGTGACCGAGCGCCGCAGATACGGCCGGGTCAGGCGGATCGCGCCGGCGTAGGCCAGCGCGGTGAGCCCGATCGCCACCGCCAGGCCCGCGGTGCCGAGGAGAACGGGATTTCCGTCGCGGGTCGCCTCGCCCCAGACCGGCAACCGGGTCAGCCCGTCGAACGCCGTGGAGCCCAGCACCACCAGCACGAACGGGGTCAGGCCGCGCTCGCGTTCGAGGGTGCGCAGGCCGTCCAGCGGGTTGCGCAGCACCAGGCGGCCGTCCGCGCGGCGGCCCCACGGGGACAGCGCGGCGATCAGCACCGAGTAGGCCTCGAACCCGTCGCCGCGGTCGAACCAGCGCGGCCCGAACACCGCACCCGCCACGACGTGCACGACCGCGTAGGCGGTGACGAACACCGCGATCGCCCGCGGCGAGTCGGAGTGCGGGTACACCAGTTCCAGCCACAGGAACGCGACCAGGCCCGCGATGGCCGGGAAGAACCCCCACCGCGGCGGCGGCAGACGGCCGGGGCAGATCGCGGTGAGTGTCCGCAGTGGATTGACCAGCCGCCAGACCGGGCCGCACAGCACTGAAAGCGGGACGAGCCCGACCCAGAACCACACGTAGAACCAGGCCCCTGCCGGGTTCCGCGCCGAATCGTCCTCGCCCGTCCAGGCGAACACCAGGAACACCGCGAACAGCGCCAGCCCGAGCAGGCGCAGCGCGATCCGCGTGACGCGGGCGTCGGCGATCCGCTCGAGCGCCGTCGGCCAGGCGCGCCCGGCTTCCGCGCCACGCAGCTTCGGCCGTTTCCACAGCGCGGTGAGCGCGAAGAACGACACCAGCACCGCGGCCGCGCCGGCGTAGAGCGCGAGCCACAGCGGGACCGGCAGGTCGGAGCGCCCGCCGAGACCGTGGGCGAGGATCACGCCGTCACCCGGAGCTCGGTCAGCGCGGCCCCGCTGTTGTGCAGCTCGACCTCGAACAACCCGGGGATGTCCGCGGTGAAGGTGACCGAGGCGGACTGCCCGGCCACCACGTCGGCCGTGCGGTCGTAGCCGTGCACGTGCAGCTCGTCCGGGGCGTCGGTGGTGACCTCGATGGTCACGGTCCGGCCGGCCGCGACCTCGACCCGGTCCGGCCCGGACGTCCGTTTGCCGCCGGTCACGGTGAACACCGCCACCTCCGGCGCGGCGCCCGGCTGCTGCTGCGGCGCCGTGCTCCCGCAACCCGTGGTCACCAACAGCATCGCCAGGACCGGCACGACGAACCTGCGCATTCCCCGTCCTTCCTCCGCCCGGCTTGCCCGTCGCGTCCGGGAACCCGTAAAGTATGTGACCAACGGTAACAGTTACTTCGGGTAGCACGCATGCCCGGCTTCATCGAGGAAGGTCCACCGTGCTCGTCGCCCAGGAGTCCAGCCCGCCCGCGGGCGGGGCCGCGCTCGGCCAGATCGTCATCGCGGGCCTGATGTTCTTCGTGATCTTCCTGCCGCTCGCCGTGTTCGTCGTCCGGGAGCGCGCCGGCCGCACCACGGTGGTCGGCAGGCTGGCGGACTGGTCGGCCGGGCTGAGCGGGCTGCCCCGGTGGGCGGCGCTGCCGATGTTCGTCGCGTTCCTGTCCGGGATGGCCGCGTTGATCGGCGTGTACTGGGACGTGCCGATCCACATGGAACTCGGCCGCGACGAGGGCCCGCTGGCCAACCCGTCGCACTACCCGATCTACTTCGGACTGATGGGCATCTTCGCCAGCGGGGTGCTCAGCGCCGCGCTGGCGAAGGGGAAGCTGCCGGTGCGCACGTTCCCGATCGGGCCGCACTGGCGCGCGCCGATGGGTAGCATCCAGATGATGGCGACCGGCCTGGTCGGCATCGCCGGGTTCCCGCTGGACGACGTGTGGCACCGCTTGTTCGGCCAGGACGTCACCGAGTGGGGGCCGACGCACGTGCTGATGATCGGCGGCGGCGTCGGCGTGGTGATCGGTCTGCAGCTGCTGCTCGGCGAGGCGCGGCAGGTCGGCGCGACCGGGCCGGTGGTGCGGCTGCTCGGGCCGTTGCTCGCGGGGGCCTGGCTGATGGGCGCGTCGGCGTTCCTGATGGAGTTCGACCTCGGGGTGCCGCAGTTCCCGATGCTCGCCCAGGTGGTGCTGGTCGGGCTGATCGGCAGCTGGACGCTGGTCTACGGGCGCCTGGCCGGCGGGCCGGGCGGGGCGCTGCTGGTGGTGGCCGTGGTGCTGGTGACCAGGGCGGTGTTCGCGGTGCTGCCGCTGGTCAACGACCTGCACGTGGCCCTGCTGCTGCCGTACGCGGCCGAGGCTCTGGTGATCGAGGTGGTGGCGGTCCTGCTGCGCGGGCGGCAGGGGTACGCCTTCGCCGTGGCGGCCGGGCTGGCGAGCGGGGTGTTCGGCATGTTCGGCGAGTGGGCGTTCTCGCAGTGGCTGATGCCGGACCCGTGGCCACTGTCCCACATGGACACCTTCGTGCTGTGGGGCGCGGCCGCGTCGGTGGCGGGCGCGCTGATCGGGGTGTGGCAGTACCAGCGGGTCGAGGCGGTGGCCGCGCGGCGCCCGTCGGACCCGGCGCCGTCGGGCGATCCCGCGGTGCGGTTCCGGACGCGGCACCTGGGCGGGCTCGTCGGCGCGCTGCTGGCGGTCGTGCTGTCGGCGGCGGTGATCCCGCCCGCCGACCCGCCCGCGGGCCTGCTGGCGAACATCCAGCTCACCGACACGGGTGAGAGCTTGCCGATCTCGAACCCGCACGGTGGCGGGCAGCCGCGGTGGGTGACCGCGACGGTGACGATCAATCGGGCGGACCTGGTGTCGGATCCGGTGTGGCTCAACGGTTTCTCGTGGCAGGGCGGGGATTTCTACAGCGCACCGCTGCAGCGGACGGCGGAGGGCACGTACCGCACGACGCAGCCGCTGCCGGTGTTCGGGCAGTGGAAGACCGGCATCCGCGTGCACTACGGCGCGCGGTGATGGCGATCGCGCCGATCTACGCACCCGCCGACCCGGCCGCGAACGCCGGGGAGATCTCCGCGACGTCCGGCCCGCGCCCGTTCATGTCGGAGATCGAGTTCCTGCAGCGCGAACGCAAGACGGACACGCCGCTGGTGCTGTGGACCGTGGCGTACGTGGTGGTAGGCCTGGTGTTCGGCGGCATGTGGGTCCTGTTCGCGTGGCTGTACACCTCCGCGGCCGGCGGCGCGCCCTCCCCGGCGCGACGGGTGCGGGTCAGCAGCTGACCCGGGGCGGCCGGTGCCTTCCGGGGGCGCACCGGCCGCCCCTTGCTCCGCGGGACGCGCTCACCTGGGGAGGCGCACCGCTGCCTGGGCCACCGCCACCCCCTGCCCCGCACCGGTGCCGCCAGCCCACGCGCGGGCCGCACCGGCGGTCGCTGGCAGGGCACCGCCACCCACCGCGCCGTACCTGCCGCCACCGGCACCTCCGCCCACGCAGCGCACGGGCGCCGCCGCCCAGCCAGGCCACCCTGGAGCCGCACCAGCCGCTCAATGGAAGGGCGCCGCCAGCCCAGCCGCACCCCAACTCCGCCCACCAGCCGCCACCGCCTGCCCCGCACCGGCGCCGCCCACCCCGGCCAGCTCACCCTCGAGCCGCCGGGCGCTCCCTGAAAGACCACCGCCACCCCACCGCGCCGTACCTCCGCGCAGCGCCGAACCCGGCCACCAGCCCCGCGAACCGCACCCCCGTCCAGCCACCCCCACACGCCGCCCGGCTACCGCCGGTGGGGCAGCCTCGGCGCACCACCACCAACCCCACGGCACCCGGCACCGCCCACCCCGGCCAGCTCCCCCACGTGCCGCAGCACCCGCCACCCCCGCAAAGCCCGCCGCCGCACCCCCACCGGCACCGGCCCCTCCCCCCAAGCACGGCACCGCACCGGCCCCTCCCCCAAGCACGGCACCGCACCGGCCGCCCCAGCTCGGCCCACCACCACCCGCGACCGGCTACCCCACCTCCGCCAGGCGCCGCGTCAGGAAGCGGCGCTCGGCATCCGTCGTGACGAGCCGCAGCGCCTCCCGGTACTCCGCGGCCGCCTCGGCGCGCCGGCCCAGTCGGCGGAGGAACTCCGCGCGCGTGGCGGGCACCAGGTGGTACCCCGGCAGGTCCACATCGGACAGCAGGCGCAACCCCTCGGCCGGCCCCTCCGCCATCCCCACCGCCACCGCCCGGTTCAGCTCCACCACCGGCGACCGGGTCATCGCCGCCAGCTTCCCGTACAGCGCGGCGATCTGCGGCCAGTCCGTGTCTGCCGCCCGCGCCGCCTTCCCGTGGCACGCCGCGATCGCCGCCTGCACCTGGTACGGGCCGGGCGCCCCGCGCCGCAGGGCGCCCTCCAGCAGCGCCACGCCTTCGGCGATCTGGGCGTGGTCCCACCGGTCGCGGTCCTGGTCGGCCAGCAGCACCAGGTCCCCGCGCTCGTCGACCCGCGAATCCCGACGCGAGTCCTGCAGCAGCAGGAGCGCGAGCAGCCCGGTGGCCTCCGGCTCGTCCGGCATCAGCTCGTGCAGCACCCGCGCCAGCCGAATCGCCTCCGCCGACAGCTCGCGGCGCAGCAGGTCCGCGCCCGCCGTCGCCGAGTAGCCCTCGTTGAACAGCAGGTACAGGACCGCCAGCACAGCAGGCGTCCGCTCGGGCAGCAGGTGCGCGGGCGGCACCCGGTACGGGATGCCGGCGTGCCGGATCTTCTGCTTCGCTCGCACCAGCCGTTTCCGCAACGCGGGCCCGGCGACCAGCAGCGCCCGCGCGATCTCGGCGGGCGTCAGCCCAGCGAGGGTGCGCAGGGTCAGCGCCACCTGCGCGTCCATCGACAGCGCGGGGTGGCAGCAGGTGAACATCAGGCGCAGCCGGTCGTCTGGCACGCCGCTGTCGTCTTCGAAGTGTTCGGGTTCGGGCATCGCGGCGACCTCCCGCAGCTTGGCCGCCCCGACCGCGTCCCGGCGCAGCCGGTCCAGAGCGCGGTTGCGGGCGGTGGTGGTGAGCCAGGCCCCGGGGCGGCGCGGCACGCCGTCCCGGGCCCACGCCCCGACTGCCTGGGTGAACGCGTCCTGCGCGCACTCCTCGGCGAGGTCCCAGTCGCCGGTGAGCCGGATCAGGGTCGCGACCACCTGCCCCCACTCGTCGCGGAACGCGCGGACGAGGGCGGTCTGGACGTCGGTCATGGCTGCCAGATCGGGCGGACCTCGATGGACCCGTAGGTGGCCGCCGGGTGCTTCGACGCGATCTCGACCGCCTCGTCCAGGTCGGCGCACTCGATGAGGCAGAACCCGCCGACCTGCTCACGCGTCTCGGCGAACGGGCCGTCGGACAGCAGCACCTCGTCCGACCGCACCCGCACCGTGGTCGCCTCGTGCGGCGGCCGCAACCCTGCCCCGCCACGCAGGACGCCCCGCTCGGCCATCTCCTCGCTCCAGCCGCCGCAGCCGTCCTCGGCGTGCTCGGCGGCCTCCGGGCCTCCGCAGATCAACAGCATGTACTGCATCGCAGTCCTCCTCGCCGGTCGTGTTCTCACCACACCGACGAACGGGACCCGCGATCAGGGACGCGCGGCGGCGAGGAATTCCCGGATCAGCCCATGATCCTTCGTGCCGCGGGTGGATTCCACCCCGCTGGAGACGTCGACGCCCCACGGCCGCACGGTCCCGATCGCCTCCGCCACGTTGCCCGGCCGCAGTCCGCCCGCCAGCAGCCACCGCCCGGTCTGGCCGCGCAGCGCCGACCAGCCCCACTGCTCCCCCGACCCGGCCCGCGGCGAGTCGAGGATGAGCATCTCCTCGCCGAACGCGCCGACCTCGACCCGCTCACCAGCGGTGGAGGTGGCCCGCACCAGCCGCACCCCCAGGCCGGCGAGTTCGGCGAAGTCGCCCGCCGTGTAGCCGTCGCCGTGCAACTGGACGGCGCCCAGCCCGGTCTTGACGGCGATGTCCCGGACGTCGGCGACGGGCATCCCCAGGAACACGCCCACGCTGAGGACCTCCGGGGGCACGGCGGCCACCAGGCGGGTGGCCTCCTCCACGGTCACCTGACGGGGGCTCGGCGTCAGGACGAACCCGACGGCGTCGGCCCCGGCGGTCACCGCGCAGTCGACGTCGGCCTCGGTGCGCAGGCCGCAGATCTTCACGAACACCCCACCAGGGTAGGCGCCGCGGAGGTCTAAACTGCGGCGATGTCCTTGATCGGTACCCGCTTGCGCGGCCTGGCCAGGCGATACGCGGTCTCGCGGCGGACGCACGAAGACCTCCTCGCCCGGTGCGCCGCGGCGGAGGCCGAACGGGACCAGCTCGCCGCCACCTACCGCACCTGGGTGCCGCCGGGGCACTTCTACTCGCCGCAGCCGGACCCCGCGCAGGTCCTCGCCCGCGCCGGCGCGCTGTTCGACACCGCCGCCGACCCCGTCGGTCTCGACCTGCGCGAGGACGACCAGCTCGCGCTGCTGCCCGTCCTCACCGAACCGCTGAAGGACCACCCGTTCCCGGAACACCGGTCGCCCGAGTACCGCTACTTCTTCGGCAACCCGGAGTACTCCTGGTCCGACGCGCTCGTCCTGCACGGGATGTTGCGCCACCTGCGCCCGCGGCGCCTGACGTTCGTCGAACCCACCCGGAGCTGCTGCGGTCGCTGCTGCGCCCCGGCGACGAACAGCACGTGACCGTTCGTGAGCAGCCGGTGCAGGACGTGCCGCTGGAGACGTTCCTCGCCCTGGAGGCCGGTGACGTGCTGTTCATCGACTCCACTCACATGGTCAAGGCGGGCTCCGACGTCAACCACCTCTTCTTCGACGTGCTGCCCCGCCTCGCCGATGGGGTGTGGATCCACGTGCACGACGTGTTCTTCCCGTTCGAGTACCCGCTGGAGTGGGTGACCGAGGACCGCGCCTGGCACGAGGTGTACCTGCTGCGCGCGTTCCTGGCCTACAACCCGCGTTTCGAGGTCCGCTGGTTCCAGCAGTACCTGTGGGTGCGGCACCGCGAGCTGCTGGCGGCGGCCGTCCCGGACATGGCGCGCAACCCGGGCGGGAACATCTGGCTGCGGAAGGCGCCCGGTTACGCGCCCGCGGCCCCGGGTACTCGCCGGGCATGACCGAGAGCCGCGCAGATCCGCTCGTCCGCCTCGACCACGTCGCAGCCGCGCTGGAGGACCTGCGCGGTCAGGCGGCGACCCAGCCGCTGGAGGAGGTCGCGCGGGGGATCGCCGAGAGCGCCGTGGCGACGCTGCCCGACGCCGACTCCGCGACGATCACCGCGATCGCCGAGGACGGTCACCTGTACACCCTCGCGGCCACCGACGAGGGCATCGTCGGGATCGACGAGTGCCAGTACAAGACGCGCCGAGGCCCGTGCGTCGAGGCGTCGACTCGGCGGCATCCGGTGCACGCGATCGTCGGCGAGCACGAGGAGGAGTGGCCGGAGTTCACCGCCTCGGCGAAGGCGGCCGGTGTCAACACGTATTTGTCGGTGCCGGTGCTGCTGCCCGGCGAGGTGGATGGCGAGGACGAGGTCGTGGGCGGGCTGGACCTGTACAGCTTCACCGCGCGGGCCTTCGACGACTACGACGAGCAGGTGATGCGCCTGTTCACCACGGCCGCCTGCGAGGCGTTCGCCAACGCCCGCCGCTGGGCCGCGACGCAGCGCAAGATCGCCCAGCTGGAGACAGCGCTGACCTCCCGGGCCGAGATCGACCAGGCGAAGGGCGTGCTGATGGCGATCCACGGGTGCAGCGCGGACGAGGCGTTCGGCCGGCTGGTCGAGGAGTCCCAGCGGACGAACACGAAGCTGGCCGTGGTGGCGAGGAAGCTGCTCGAATCGCTGAAGCGCTGAGGCGGCACGCAGAGGCGGCGGCCGGCGGTGCTGAGGTAGCGCGCTGAAGCGGCGAGCCGGCGGCGCAGCAGCGGCCGCGCTGAGGCAGCGATGCAACGACAGCAGGCCGCGGGGCGGAAGCGGCGGCAGTGAGGCGCTGGACGGCGGCGCCGAAGCGGCGGATCGGCAGCGCTAAGGCAGCGGGCCGCGGCGTAGAAGCGGCGGCCCTGAGGCAGCCCGCCCGCGGGGCGCAGAAGCGGCGGCGCTGAGGGTGCGGGCCGGCGGCTGCGCTGAGGCGGTCGGGCGCGCCACGGCATTCCGCGACGCGCCCGGCCTGCCGGTCAGCCGATCGGCAGCTTGCCGGTCAGCTGCCGCAGTGGGTTGCCGCCGGTGAGCGGGGAAAGGGCGCTCTGCTTGCCCGTGACGGGCTCCAGCACGCCCGGGGTGCCGGCCTTGCCCGCGAGGCCGTTGAGCGTCATGCCGACGGCCTTGAGCTGCGGGGCGGAGACCCCGCCCGCGGAGGCGGCGCCCGCCCCGGACAGAACCGCCGAGACGGCCGCGAGACCGATGACACCAGCACGAAGTGTGCGCGACACTGAGTTTCCCCTTCATCGGAAAATGATTCTTCGAACGAGACGAGAAACCTAGCCATTCGCCGCCCACGACGCACTGTCCCGGCCACTCGTCCGAGTGGTCCTGACGCGAATTACCTTCGACAGTGGCTGCACGATTTGCGGATTTCACACTGAGCCGCGGCGCTACCCGAGCAGCGCACCATTTCGCCACGCAAGAGCAAGCCTCGCCTCACCGGCCATACTCGCGCCGCTCCGCGATCTCGCCGTCCTCGCGGCGCACCACGTGCGTGACCCCGCCCCCGCGAGCCAGTTCGCGGCCCGCGGCGTCGCCCGTGCTGGTGGCCTCAGGTCCTCCCTCGCCGGTGACGATGACGAGGGAGGACTTTCCCGCTCCGGCGGCGTGTAACCGTCAGCCGAGCAGGTCCGGCCGCTCCCAGTCCTTGCCCAGCACGTGCTGCGCGAGAAACGCGAACACCGTGGCGTACCAGAGCTTCGCGTGGTGCGGGGTCAGGATCCAGTGGTTCTCGTCCGGGAAGTAGAGGAACTTGTGCGGTGTCGAGCCGTCCTCGGCGGCCGAGCGGGACACCAGGTCCCACCACAGCCGCAGCCCCTCGCCGATCGGGACGCGGTAGTCCTTGTCGCCGTGGATGACGAGCATCGGCGTGGTGATCTCGTCGGCGAAGCGGTGCGGCGAGTTCGCCTCCGCCATCTCGGGGGTGAGCTCGCGCTGCCAGTAGTAGGTCGCGTCGGTCGTCGGCCCGAACTGGTCCAGCGCCCACAGCGAGGCGTGGGTGACGATCGCCTTGAACCGGTCGGTGTGCCCGGCGACCCAGTTGGCCATGTAGCCGCCGAACGATCCGCCCATCGCCGCCGTGCGGGTCTCGTCGACCCCCGAGTGCTGCTCCGCGGCGTCGGTGAGCGCCATCAGGTCGGTGAACGGCGCCGCGCCCCACGCCCCCCAGCCGCGCTTGATGAAGTCGTACCCGTAGCCGGTGGAGATCGCCGGGTCGGGCAGCAGCACGGCGTAGCCCTGTGCCACGGCGAGCCACGGGTTCCACCGCCACTGCCAGGCGTTCCACGATCCGAGCGGGCCGCCGTGGATCCACAGCAGCAGCGGCGCCGGCGAGCCGGCGCCGGCGTCCTTCGGGAGCGCGAGCCACGCCCGCAGCGGCGTGCCGTCCTCGGCGGTGGCGGTGACCTCGTCGAGCCGTCCGGGGATCTCGGCGTCCAGGCCGAGGGCCTCGGCGGGCCCGGGCAGCGGCTCGATCGCGCCGCCGTCGAGGGCGATCCGCACCGGGGCAGGCGGGTGGTCGACCGCGGAGCGCAGCGCATAGACCCACTGCCCGTCCGGCGAGATCCGCGGGTCGCTGTAGGCGCCGTCGTCGGCGGTCAGCCGGGTGACCTCGCCGGTGGCGGCGTCGACCTTCCACAGCGGCCGCCCTGCCCTGGTCGTCGGCGCCGACGACGAGCGCCGAGCCGTCCGGCAGCCACCGCGCCGAGTGCGGCCACCGGTCCCAGCTCCGGGTCAGCGGCCGGAGTTCGCCGCCGGCGAGCGGGACCAGCGCGAGCCAGTAGTCGCCCGGCTCGTGCGGGGTCGAGCGGCGGTAGACGGCGACCGCGACCTGCGTGCCGTCCGGCGAGATCCGCGGCGACTCGTACTCGTGGTCCGGGTCGTCGGCCAGCACGCGGCGCTCGCCGGTGGCGACGTCGATCGCGACGACCGTGGGCCGCTGCGAACCGCCCGCTTCGGGAACCGTCCAGGTGGTGACGACGGTGCGCCCGTCCGGCGAGACGTCCCACGCGGCCTCGTCGGTCAGCGCGCGCCCCGCGTGCCCGGTGAGGTCACGCAGCTCGAGCCGCTCCTCCCCCGCCGGCACCCCGTCGGCGACGACCAGCCGGGTGCGGTCGGGGCCGAGGTCGTGGTCCCAGAAGCGGATGGGGTACTCCTCGTGCAGGATCGCCGACACCCCGGCGTCCTTGCGGGCCTTGCGGAGCTCGGCGTCGTGCTCAGCGCTGGTGGCCGAGGGCATCATCGGCGCCCCGGCCAGCACCGTGCCGGCCTCCGCCGCCACGGCGACCGCGCGGACGCCGCCTGCCGGCGCCGCGATCACGCGGGCGTCCCCGCCGGAAGCGGGCTGCAGCCACAGCGCGCTCTTGGGGCCGTCCTCGCTCTCGGCCGCGGCGTCCGGCCGGGCCGAAACGAACAGCAGGTCGCCGGACGGGGTGAAGGCCGCACCGGACTCGCCCTCGGTGCTGCGGGTAAGCCGCCGCGCCGGGCGCTCGCCTGCCGGGTCCACCTCCCACAGCGCCGTGGTGTAGCGGTTCTTCTTCATGTCGGGCGTCGCCACGCCGACGACGAGTCGGCGGCCGTCCGGGGAGAGCACCAGCCCCGACAGCCGCGGAAGGCGGACGTAGGCGTCGAGGTCGGCGAAGGCATCGTCGGTCACTTCGCCTTCATACCACCGATGACCGACGGTTTCGCTGCTTTTCGATCAGCCGCCGCCGGACCGGTCCGGCGGATCCGCCCACCGGGCTTGTAGATCGACAACAGCACCGCCGCCAGCAGGCAGGCCGGTGACACGATCGGCGGGAACACCAGGTCCGGCGCCGTCCCGGGCAGTCCAGCCAGCAGCGACTCGCCGTACGCCGCGGCTTCGCCGACGCCTGGGCGCAGCGACACCACCGCCAGCGTCACCATGGCGAGGTTGAGCACCAGCTTGATCGCCACCCACCAGTACCGAACCAGCCCGTACCGGCTGCCCAGCCCGAGCATCACGCCGCTGCCCAGGCACACCAGCCCGGCGACCAGCAGCGGCCACACCGCGAACAGCCGCAGCGCCTGGTAGCACACCGCGGCGAGCGCCGGATCGTCCGTCAGCATCGCGGTGAACACCAGCACCGCCAGCACCACGTCGATCCCGATCCACGCGCCGGCCGACACGATGTGCGCCGCCAGCCACGCCTTCCGTCCTCCAGCTGTGAGTCTCATGCCGTCGACTGTCGCGAAACCGGACGTCCCGGGGCATCCGGCGCAGAGCGCGACCTGCGCCTACGTCGCCGCCCGTACGCGCCGCGGCTTCGTGCGCGTCAGGCCGACCCCGGCCAGCACGACCAGCATCCCGGCCACGACCCGCGGCGTCACCGGCTCGCCGAGGACGACGGCGCCGAGCACCACCGACACTACCGGCAGCAGGTACCCGACGACGGCCGCGCCGGTCGGGCCCTCGTCCTCGATGAGCCGGTAGTTGAGGTAGAAGGTGAACCCGGTGCCGAACACGCCGAGCAGGACCACGGCGAGCACCGCCAAGCCGTCGAACGCCGGCCGGGCGCCCTCCAGGGGCAGCGCGAGCGAGGCCAGACCGGACGCGACCGCCAGCTGCGCCGCCGAGATCCCGACCGGGCCGCCCGTCCCGGCCAGTATCCTTGCCATGTAAGCGAAGGCGATAGCGTAGCTCGTCGCCGCGGCCACCAGCGCCAGCGCTCCCCATCCGAACAGCCCGGCCCGCTGCCACGGCGCGAAGATCAACAGCACCCCGGCGAACCCGAGCAGCAGCCCGCCGGGCCGCGCCGGGTGGATCCCGCGTTCGGTGCCCACCACCAGCCCGATGAGCAGTGACCACAGTGGAGTCGTCGCGTTGAGCACCCCGGCGATGCCGGAGTCGACGGTCTGCTCACCGATGCTGAACAACGCGAACGGCACCGCGTTGCAGAAGAACGCGGCGACCGCCAGCCGCCCCCACATCGCCCGCCCGCGAGGCGTCCGCTGCCCTGCGATCCGCGCGAGGACGAAGAGCACAGCGGCGCCGAGCACGCTCCGCAGCACCGCGACTTCGATCGGCGTGAACCCGCGCAGCGCGAGCTTGATCCACAGGAACGCCGAACCCCACAGCAGGGCGAGCACGCCCATCCGCCCCCACGTCTTGATCACGCCACCAGCGTGCGACCGCGGACACGTCAGGACAAGTGAAAGATTGTGAAGTTTCGTTTAGCCGAGCTTACGACCGAACAGCAGCTTCCACGGCATCAGCGCGGACTCCAGCTGCACAGCGAGGCTCATCTTCGACACCCCGTCGGCGCGCTCCTCGAACCGGATCGGGATCTCGGCGATCCGCATCCCCTGCTTCACGGTGCGGTAGTTCATCTCGACCTGGAACGCGTACCCGTTGCTGCGGATCGTGGCGATGTCGATGCGGCGCAACGTCTCCGCGCGCCACGCCTTGAACCCAGCGGTCGCGTCCTTGACGTGCAGCCGCAGGATGGCGTTGACGTAGAAGTTCGCCCACGCCGACAGCGCCTTGCGGTGCCAGCCCCACTCACCCGCGAGCGAACCGCCTGCCACGTAACGGGATCCGAGCACCACGGCGGCGTCCGAGGCGGCCAGCTCGTCGATCATCCGCGGCACGGCCTCGACCGGGTGCGACAGGTCGGCGTCCATCTGGATCACGATGTCCGCGCCCTCGTCGAGCGCGCGGGTGATGCCGGCGACGTAGGCGCGG
This sequence comes from Amycolatopsis methanolica 239, assembly GCF_000739085.1. Lineage (NCBI taxonomy): Bacteria > Bacillati > Actinomycetota > Actinomycetes > Pseudonocardiales > Pseudonocardiaceae > Amycolatopsis > Amycolatopsis methanolica. The sequence continues at coordinate 4,511,790 of NZ_CP009110.1, forward strand.
CCGAGACCGTCCTTTTCGGTCCGGTGCAGCACGCCGATGTGGTCCGGGTGCTCGGTCGCCAGCTTGTCGGCCACGTCGCCGGTGCCGTCCGGCGAGTTGTCGTCCACCACGAGCACGTGCAGGCCGGGCAGCCCGAGGCCGGTCAGCTGGCCGACGAGCTTGGGCAGGTTGTCCCGCTCGTTGTAGGTCGGGACGACGACCGTGACCTTCGGGGAGCTCTCTCCCATGATCAAATCCTTCGTGCGCGGTGGAGGTTCGGCACCGAACGGTATCGCACCCGGTTTCGCACCTCTTGTGGGTAACGCGGACACCGTTTTCCGGGGTCTTGCGAGCGGGTACGACGAACCAGCGGCGGTCTCGCGCGTCTGAACTGGCGAGAGGTCCGGGAGGAGGGGAGCATGCGGAGCAGTCGCGGGGCGCTCCTGGCCCTCGTCCTCGCCGTGGTGGTGGCCGGCGGGGTCGTCGCGTGGATCGCGCTCACCGGGCGGCCCGCGCCGAAGCCGGCGTGCACGGTGGTCATGGCCGACGGCTCGTCCTTCGACCTGACGGTCGAGCAGGCCCGCAACGCGGCCACGATCGCCGCCGTCGGTCGTCGCCTCGGCATGCCGGACCACGCGGTCACGGTCGCGCTGGCCACCGCGATCCAGGAGTCGCGGCTGCGGAACCTGCCCGGCGGCGACCGCGATTCGGCCGGCTTGTTCCAGCAGCGGCCCAGCCAGGGGTGGGGCGACTACGAACAGGTCACCGACCCGGTGTACGCGGCGACGGCGTTCTACGAGCGGCTGCGGGACCAGCCCGGGTGGGCAGACCTGACGGTGACGCAGGCAGCGCAGCTGGTGCAGCGGTCGGCGTTCCCGGAGGCCTACGCGCAGTGGGAGACGGAGGCCGCGGCGACGGCGGGGGCGCTGACCGGGGCCAAGCCGGGCGCGCTGACCTGTACGAACCTCTCCCCCGGCGCGCCGGAGGCGGACATCGTGGCGGTCGCCAGGGCCGAGCTGGGCACCGCGGTGCTGAGCGGACCGCACCCGGCGGCCGAGGGCTGGGCGTTCGCCACATGGCTCGTCGCCAACGCCACGCGCTTCGGCCTGGACGGCGTCACGTTCGACGGCATGACCTGGACGGCGGACTCGGGCACCTGGACCACCACCGGTCCGCGCGACGGCGTGCTCAGCCTGCTCCGCGCCGGCACGGGGTGAAACTACGATCGTCGCGTGGCCGACGACCTCCTCCCCCGCGCCGCGGCACTGTTCCTCCGCGCCGCGGAGCTGGGCCGGGACTTTCGCGCCGGGCTGGACGAGCGCGCGGTGTTCCCCCGCGACCTGGACCCCGGCGCGGTCCGCGCCGCGCTCGGTGAGCTGCCCGACGGGCCCGCCGACCCCGCGGCCGTGCTCGACCAGTTGCGCGAGGCCGTGGAGCCCGCGCTGGTGGCGAGCGCCGGGCCGCGGTACTTCGGGTTCGTCACCGGCGGTTCGCTGGAGGCCGCGGCGGCGGCCGACGTGCTCACCACGGCGTGGGACCAGAACGGCTTCAACGCGCTCACCTCACCGGCCGCCGCGCTCGTCGAGGAGGTCGCGGGCGGGTGGCTGAAGGACCTGCTCGGCCTGCCGCCCACCGCGTCGTTCGGGTTCGTCACCGGCGCACAGGGCGGCAACACGGTGGGCCTGGCCGCCGCCCGGCACGCGGTGCTGGAGCGCCACGGCTGGGACGTCGAGCGGCTGGGCCTGCACGGCGCGCCGCGGGTGCGGATCGTCGCGGGCAGCGGACGGCACGCGACGATCGACCGGGCCCTGCGCCTGCTCGGCTTCGGCACGGACGCGCTCGCCGAGGTGCCGACCGCCCCGTCCGGTTCGATCGACGTCGCGGCGCTGGCCGGCGCACTGTCCACATCGGATGCGCCGACGATCGTGTGCCTGCAGGCCGGCGAGGTCAACACCGGCGCGTTCGACGACTTCCGCACCGCGATCGCGGCTGCCCACGCGCGCGGGGCGTGGGTGCACGTCGACGGCGCGTTCGGGTTGTGGGCGGCGGCGAGCCCGCGGTTGCGGCACCTCACCGAAGGCGTGGCGGAGGCAGATTCCTGGGCGACCGACGGCCACAAGTGGCTCAACGTCCCCTACGACAGCGGCTACGCGTTCTGCGCGCACCCCGCCGCGCACGCGGCCGCGACCTCCTACACCGCCGCCTACCTCGTCGGCGACCGGCCGGAAACACTGCGTTCCCCCGGCGACTTCGTGCCGGACTCCTCGCGCCGTGCCCGCGGCTTCACCACGTGGGCGGCGCTGCGGCAACTAGGCCGCGCGGGCGTCGCGGAACTCGTCGAGCGGTCCTGCGCCCTCGCGCGCCGGTTCGCCGCGCGGCTGTCCGAAGCGGGGGCCGAGGTGGTCAACGACGTCGTCCTCAACCAGGTCCTCGTCGGCTTCGGGGACCACACGCCGCAGGTGCTGGAGGCGGTGCAGCGGTCCGGCGAGTGCTGGATGGGCGGCACGGTCTGGCGGGGCAGGCGGCTGATGCGCGTCTCGGTGTCGAACTGGCGCACCACGGAGGCCGACGTCGACCGCAGCGTGGCCGCGATCCTCGCCGCCTGGCGGGAGGTTCAGGGACGCTGAGCGAGCACGCCGAACATCGTCACGGACAGGTGGAAGTCCCCGCGCGCGGCGCCGTCGGCGAGCTCGGCGAGCAGCCGTTCGCCCTGTTCGCCGGTGACGACGCCGTTGCCGACAGCGTGCTCGACCATCATCGGCAGCAGCGTGTCGCGGACCGGCTCGTGGTCGGAGATCAGGGCCTGTGAGCCGCGGTCCGCGATCGTCAGCCCGGCCGCGCTGAGCCAGCCCGCGAGCTTGCGCCCGGCGGCCGGTTCGGCGGTCTGCGAGAGCATGCCGGCCAGCACGGCCCGCGCCGTCTCCGGGTCGCCGGGGTGGATGATGCCGGTGGCCCAGTCGGTGTCGATCAGCGCCACCCGCCCGCCGGGGCGCAGGACCCGCACGATCTCGGCGACCGCGGCGGCCGGGTCGGTCAAGTGCTGGAAGACACGCTCGCACAGCACAGCGTCGAAGGTCGCGTCCGCGAAGGGCAACGCGGAGACGTCGCCGGGCACGAAGCGTGCGGACGATCCAGCGGCCCGCTCCCGAGCGAGCGCGAGCATGGCTTCGTTCGGGTCGAGCCCGACGACCTCGCCGTCCGGCCCCACCGCGGCCGCGAGCACCTGCACCTCGGAGCCGGTGCCGCAGCCGATTTCCAGCGCGCGCTCGCCCGGCCGGACGGCCAGGGCCTCGTGCGCCCACGCACGCAACCGCCGCACGCCCGGCGTCGCGGCCTGCTGGTCGAGGATCTCGGCCTGCCGCGCGACCACGGCCGGGTCGATCCGGTCGGCCCGGAAGGAGATGTCGGTGTCCGCCACGAGCGCGGATGCTAGTCCGATGTGACGACCGCCACGACCAGATTCCGCAATTGGTAGCTGTCGATCTCGGCTTTCACCGTGACCCGCGGCGGGCTCACCATGCGCAGGCCGGGCAGCGCGAACAAGCGGCTGAGGAAGACATCGGTCTCCAGGATCGCGACGCCCGCCGAGCAGCCCTCGTCGAGCAGGTGGGAGATGAGGTCGTCGCGGCGGTTGCGGCGCCTGGTGAACCCCGGCCGCCCGAACTCCTCGGGGAAGAACCGGTCCAGCCGGCGCTGGATGCCCGGCCTGCTCTCGGTGAGGCCGACGACCTCGGCGGCGACGCCGATCGCGAGACCGAAGGCCAGGTCCGGCAGTTCGGCTCGGCCGCTCCGGGTCAGCCGCGCCAGTTGCTCGTCGGCGATGCGCGCCATCAGGTCGCGGCAGTGCTCGCTGACGCGGCGGGGCGTGCAGAAGCGGGCCGTCTGGCGGCTGTGTTCGCGGTGTTCCGGGCCGTCGCGGTAGGCACGGGACGGCGGAACCGCGCCGGCAGCTTGTCGACCGTCTCGATGCCGCTGCCGGCCTGCACGGTTCCGCCGCTGCGCAGCACCGCTCGGGCCTGCTCGTGGCCCGTCACCCGCCAGGTCCGTCGGGGCCGCGACGCACCGGGCAGCCGTCCCCGGCCGGGCCGCGGTCGATCTTCCGACCGCTCGCGGATCAGGACAACACAAACGGCCGGGCGGCCGACAGGGCCGCCCGGCGCGGTCAGTGGTGGTACTGGTGGACGACCGCGTGCCCCTTGCCGCGCCCGATCATCCACTTGTTCACCGGTGTGGTCAGCACGAACGCCACGACCAGCGAGAACGCCAACGCGCCCCAGAACAGCCCGTCGCCGAGGCCGGCGTCCATGGCGCCCGGCACCGTGACCATGACGAGGTTGTCCAGGATCTCCATCACCGCGATCGAGACGGTGTCGGCGGCGAGTGCGACCTTCAGCGCGGCCCGGAAGGGCACGCCCGCCTTGAGCACGCCGCGCATGGTGAGCGCGTACCCGAAGACGAACGCGAGCGCGACGGCGAGCGCGACGGTGGCGACGCCGTGCAGCCCGAGCGCGGTGCCGATGACCATGCCGAGCACCTCGCCGATGGCGCAGCCGGTGAGGCAGTGCAGGGTGGCCTGCGCCGCGGCGGCCCAGGTGGCAGGCGGCCGGTGCCCGGCGTGCTCCGCGTGCTGGTGCGCCGAGTGGTCCATGTCATTCCCTCCGTCCAATACCCCTAGGGGGTATCACTGGAGTGAAGATAACCCCCTGGTCCGGATCGCGCAACAATGCACGGGTGGAATCGATGAAGATCGCCGAGCTGGACGGCCGCCGGATCACCGACCTCGCCTCGTTCCACCAGCAGGCGTCCGAGTTGCTCGACTTCGGCCCGTACTACGGGCGCAACTTCGACGCCCTCTGGGACCGCCTCAGCCGGGACGTCGAGCGACCGGTGCGGGTCCGGTGGCTGCACGCGTCCACGAGCGGCGCTGCACTCGGCGAGGCGACCTTCGCGACGATCGTCGACATCTTCGAGAGCGCCGCACGGGAAGACCGTGAGTACGACGCGGTGCGCAGGCTGGAGTTCGAGCTGGTCGATCCCTGACCGCGCTCGATCACCTCCGCGCGGCGCGCACCGACTGGACGATCACCGCGAGCACGGCCAGCCCGCCGACGGCGAACCCGTAGACGATCGCGGTCGGCCGCAACCCGGCCGAAGCCGCCGCGAAGCCCGCGATCACCGCCGGGATGCTGAACGCCAGGTAGGCCACGACGTAGACCACCGCGAACAACTCGCCCCGTTCGGCCGGCGCGGCGAGCCGCGCGAGCGTGCCGAAGCTCGCCAGCGCCGACGCCCCGAACCCGACCCCGGACACGACCGTCCCGGCGGCGGCGAGCGCGAGAATGTCCGCCAGCACGCCCGCGAGGGTGATGCCCATGCCGATCGCCAGCAACGCGGCGCCGGCCTGCAGCACCGCGCCGACCGGGGCCGTGCGCAGCACCAGCGAGGTCAGCGCGCCCGTTCCGCACAGCAGGGTCACGACGAGCCCGCCGACGAGGTGGTTGGACATCCCGAACAACCCGGCCGCCACCGACGGCCCGAGCGACAGGTAGAGGCCGCCGAGGGCCCAGCTGGAGACCAGGATCGGCACCAGCGCGAACAGGTCGGGCCGCAGCCGCGCCGGGACGCCGAGCCGCGGGGTGAGCGAGGCCAGCGCGCCGGGGCGGCGGGCCGAGGTCTCGGGCAGGCCGGCGGTCAGCAGCAGCGCGACGACCATTCCGGCGAGCAGGAGCGCGTAGACGAGGTGCGTGGGGGCGGGCGCGAACTGGACGAGCGCGCCGCAGCCCAGGGCGCCGAGGGCGAGCCCGCTCGTCGGGGCGACGCTGCTGAACACACCGGCACGGCCGGGCGCGTGCGGCGGGTTGAGGTCGACCAGCGTCGCGCCGAGCACAGACATGGCCGCCCCGGTGGCGACGCCCTGCACGACGCGCGCCGCGAACAGCGCGGAGACGTCCCCGGCGACCAGGAACAGCACGAGCGAGACGGCTTCCCCGACGATCGCCGCGGCCAGCACCGGCCGCCGCCCGACGTGGTCGGACAGTGCGCCGACGACCAGCAGCGACGCGATCAACCCCAGGACGTACACCGCGAAGATCACGGTGAGCGTCATCGACGAGAAGCCCCATTCCTGCTGGTAGACGACGTAGAGCGGGGACGGGACGCTGGAAGCGGCCATGAACAGCACGAAGATCACCGCGACCGCCGTGAACGCCACCGGGTGCGGCAGCCGGGCTCTCGGACGGGCCGCGACGGCGACGGCGGGGGAACTCGACATCAGCACTCCTCAGAAAAGCAAAGATCGATGCGTTAGGACGACCATAGCGCAAACGCAACGATCGATGCGATAATTTCTTCATGTCCGCCACCACCAGCACAACCCGTCCCGGCGGCCGGTCCGCGCGAGTGCGTGCCGCCGTGCACCGCGCCGTCGTGGAGTTCCTGGCCGAGAACCCCGCCGAGGCGCTGACGCTGCCGTTGATCGCGACACGCGCGGGCGTGCACCCGACCACGCTGTACCGGCGGTGGGGGTCGGTCGCCGAGTTGATGGCGGACGTGGCGAGCAGCCGGTTCAGCGGCGACATCGTCGTGCCGGACACCGGCTCGCTGCGCGAGGACCTGCGGCGGTGGGCGTCGGACGTGGCGACCGACCTGGCCGACCCGGACGTGCTGGCGATCATGCGGGCCGCGATCGGTTCGAGCCCGGATGGCGGCTGCGCGTGCACCGCGGACCGGCATGCCCAGCTGACGGCGATCCTCGATCGCGAACGTTCCCGCGGCGGGACCGCGCCGGAGACCGCGCACGCTGCGGACGTCCTGCTCGGGCCGCTGTACTACCGGGCGATCTTCGCAGGTCAACCGGCGGATCCCGGCTGGACCACCGAGCTGGTCGACACGCTGCTGAAGTAATCCGCTTGCCGCCAATTACTCAGGCGAGTAACTTTTTACTCATGCGGGTAATCAAGGAGGTGCGGCCGGACCTGGGCCTGAGCCCGGCCGAGGAGGCGCGCCGTTCGCAGATCATCGCGGCGACCCTGGCGACGATCTCGGAGCTGGGGTACCGCCGGACGTCGTTCGCCCGCATCAAGGAACGTGCGGGGCTGAGCAGCACGCGGTTGATCGGCTACCACTTCGGCACGAAGGCGGGGCTGATGCAGGCGGTGGTGACGACGGCGATGAGCATCCGGGACAGGTACCTGGAGGAGCGGGCCGGCGACACGACGGACCGGGCCGCGATGCTGCGCGCGTTGATCGAAACGGAGGTCATGTTCGCCCGCGACCACCCCGAGTGCGTGCGGGTGCTGCGTGAGGTGGCCGCGAACGCGGACGACCCGGACGGCTGGCCGGTGGCGGGCCCGCTGCTGAGCGGTTTCCGGACGGGCCGCATCGAGCGGATGCTGACCCAGGGGCAGCGGGAGGGCGCCTTCGGCGAGTTCTCGGCCGAGGTCGCGGCCCGCACGATCGCGCAGAGCATCGACGGCGCGATCCAGGCCTACGCCGAGAACCCGGCCCTGGACCTGGAGTCCTACGGACGGCAACTGGCCGACTTCTTCGAACAGGCTGTGGCAGCGAAGAATTGAGGTGCTCCCATTCGCGGGCCACCCCGGGGCCCGCGAACGGACTTCGCCGCGCCGCCCCGCCGACGCCTCCGCAATCTCACCCCAGCAACCCCGCTGTGCCAGTGTCACAACCCCGATAACCTTGCCCCTACCCGCTCACTAACTTCCCTTCCCCCCAACCGCATCAAGGCAACTGGCACAACGCCGACTCCCCCACCCGACGCGACACCTACAGCCAACTCCCCTCGCACCCAGCCCCCAAAGCGACTGTCACCACCGCACGGCGTTCCCCAAACCCCCGCCCGTCAGGGCCGCAGCCCGGACAACGCCGTCTCCACCACCTGATCCGCGAACTCCACCGTGAGCGGCCCGCGCTGCATCCACCGCACCGTCACCGGCCCCCAGATCACGTCCACCGCCACGTCCAGGTCCACATCGGACAGCTGCCCGGCTTCCACCGCCTTGCGCAGCCGCTGCTTCTTCAGCTCCCGCACCGGTTCGTCGAGCCGCTCGGCGTACATCCGCGCCAGCTCCGGATCGTGCATGATCTCCGAGCTGAGCGCACGCATCGTGAGGTCGAAGCGCTCGTCGGTCAGCTCCTTGACCGTCGCGCGCAGCACCGTCTTCAGATCCGCCTCCAGGTCACCGGTGTCGGGCAGCCCGCCACCGTCCCCTTCGGACAGCATCAGGAACGCGTCCAGCAGCACCGCCCCCTTCGAGGGCCACCAGCGGTAGATCGTCTGCTTCCCGACGCCCGCCCGCGCGGCGATCCCTTCGATGCTCAGCTTCGCGTACCCGACTTCACCCACCAATTCGAACGCGGCAGCCAGGATCGCCTGCCGCGAGCTCTCGTTGCGACGACTCGCATCTGGCACGTCCCAACACTACCACAGACCAAGACGAGACGGTCCGTCTTGACACCTGCCAGCCCGAGACGCTACGGTTCGTCTCACAACGAAAGGAGCCCAGATGACCACCACCTCCCTTCCCGCGTCTGGTTCATCACCGGTGCGAGCCGCGGCCTCGGCCGCGCCTTCACCGAAGCCGCCCTCGATCGGGGTGACCGGGTGGTCGCGGGCTCCCGCACCATCACCACCGAGGCGACCGACCGGCTGCTGCCCGTCCAGCTCGACGTCACCCGGCGCGAGGACGTGTTCCGGGCCGTCGAGCAGGCCGTCGACCGCTTCGGCCACCTCGACGTCGTGGTCAACAACGCAGGCACCCTGTCCATGGGCATGGTCGACGAGTTCACCGAGGACGAGGCCAGTGCCGCGATGGAGGCGAACTTCTTCGGCGCGCTCTGGGTGAGCCAGGCTGTGCTACCGGTGATGCGGCGCCGCCGGTCCGGGCGCATCCTGCAGATTTCGAGCATCGCCGCGCTGGGCGGGTTCCCGATGACGGGTCTCTACAGCGCGAGCAAGTTCGCCCTGGAGGGCATGAGCGAGGCGCTGGCCCGGGAGGCGGCCTCGTTCGGCGTCAAGGTCAGCATCGTGCAGCCCGGCGGCTATTGGACCGACCTCTTCACCGCACCCGCGATGGCCTCGCCGGTCGACGACTACGCGCCGCTACGGCAGGAGATGGAGCGGCAGTGGAGTGAGGGTTCGGTGGACAGCGATCCCGCGCTCGCCGCCGAGGCGCTGCTGAAACTCGCGGACAGCGAGGATCCGCCGTTGCGCCTGCTGCTCGGCAGCATGGTCTACGACCTGGCGCACGACCTCACGCGGCAGCGCCTGGACGGCTGGGCGGACTGGGAGGAGGTGAGCCGCGCGGCCGAGAAGGCGATCCCGATGCCGGTCACACCAGGAACGTGAACAGGGGGCTGTCCGGCGGGACGCGCTCGATGCGGTGCGGGCCGGCCGCCATCCGCTTCATCATCGGTTCGAGGTTGTCCGGCGAGCCCAGCTCGATCCCGACCAGAGCCGGGCCGGTCTCGCGGTTGTTGCGCTTGACGTATTCGAAGAGCGTGATGTCGTCGTCGGGGCCGAGCACATCGTCGAGGAAACGGCGGAGCGCGCCGGGCTCCTGCGGGAACTCGACGAGGAAGTAGTGCTTGCGCCCCTCGAAGATCAGGGCTCGCTCGACGATCTCGGCGTAGCGGCTGACGTCGTTGTTGCCACCGGAAACGATGCACAGCACGGTCGAGCCCGGCTCCAGGTCGAGGTCCAGCCCGAGCGCGGCCGGTGACAGCGCGCCGGCGGGCTCGGCGATGATGCCGTCGGACTGGTAGAGGTCGAGCATCTCGACGCAGATCTTGCCCTCGGGCACGGCGATCATGCCGGGCCGGCGCTCGGCGGCAAGGGCGTAGGTGTGCTGCCCGACGAGCCGGACGGCGGCGCCGTCGACGAACGGGTCGATGGTTTCCATGGCGACGGGGGCGCCGTGCTCGAGTGCGAGAGCCATGCTGGCCGCGCCCTGCGGCTCGGCGCCGATCACCCGCACCTCGGGGTGGGTCTCGCGGAGCCAGGCGAGGGTTCCGGCGAGCAGGCCACCGCCGCCGACCGGCACGATCACGGCGTCGGGGGCGCGGCCGAGCTGCTCGATGGCCTCCTTGACGACGGTGCCCTGCCCGGCGATCGTGCGCGGATCGTCGAACGCGGGGATCATCGTCGTGCCGGTGCTCGCCGCGTACTCCTGCGCGGCGGCGGCAGCGTCGTCGTAGGTGTCGCCGTGCATCACGATCTGCACGTGCTCACCGCCCAGCCGGGCAACGCGGTCCCGTTTCTGCCGTGGGGTGGTACGCGGCAGGTAGACGCGGGCGAGGACCCCGAGGGCGGCTGAGGCGAACGCCACACCCTGGCCGTGGTTGCCGGCGCTCGCGCACACGACGCCGCGGGCGCGTTCCTCCAGTGAGAGCTGGCTCACCAGGTTGTAGGCGCCACGGCCTTTGTAGGAGCGGACGGCGGACAGGTCCTCGCGCTTGAGCCAGACGTCCACGCCGTGCTGCAGCGAAAGCCGTTCGTTGCGGTGCAGTGGCGTCGGCTGCATGACCCCGGCGAACCGGGCGGCCGCCATCGCCACGTCGGCCGCCCGCACGGGGTCGGGCCCGTTACCCACGACTTGGTTCCTCCTGTCGGCGTAGACGTCATTCGTACCAAAGCCGTGCCGGGCGCCCGCACCCGGAGCGGCCGGTGCCAGATAATGCGTGCCGTGGGTGCCGAGCGGGGACAACTGGTGGAGGAATACGGCCCGGCGTGGTCGCCGGGACCGTTCGAGCGGGGCACCGACGGGCCGCACGTGGTCCTCGCCGGTGTCGACGGCTCCCCCAGCGCGTCCAGGGCGGGCGCCTACGCGGCCGGGCTGGCGCGGCGGCAGCGGTCGCGGCTGGTGCTGGTGTACGTGCTGGCGCCGACGGCGTGGACTGGCATGGCAAGCGGCTACCTCGCGGCGGCCCAGGAGCAGGCCTACGAAGCGACGATCGACGAGATGCGCCGACCGATCCGCGACCTGGCCGACGAGGCCGGCCTGCCCATCACGTTCATCGTCCGCCGCGGCGACGCCTTCACGGAACTCCGCCGTACGGCGGTCGAGCTGCACGCCGACCTCGTCGTGGTGGGCGCATCGGAGAGCCGGGGCCACCGGATCGTCGGCTCGGTGGCGAACCGCCTCGTGCGGTCCGGCCTGTGGCCGGTGACAGTGGTGCCCTGACCACCGCCCGCGACGGCTGATCCGCTGCCGCCGAACCACCCGCGACGCCTCAGGCCAGCCCCAGGAGACCGGCCACCCAGGAGATTCAGCACGCGGTCAAATCCAGCTCGGTGCGGACCCACACCCTTGCGCGAGCCGCCGCGACGGATCACGGCCCGCCTGCCGCCGAGAAAACCTAACGATCCCGCGCGAGCAGCCCTCGACCGCGGCCGGCCCCAGCGGCCACCGCACAGACCGGTCGACCGCAGGCCACGGAGGCCACCCGTTCCGGCCGCGCGAGCTCGCCACCACGCGCAAACCGCCCTGGGTAGGCCATCCTGGCGCAGCACTCACCACCACGCAGCCCAGTCGGCCGCAGGCGGCGACGCCCTGGCCGCACCGGGCAGCTCGACCACTCACGAACGTGCGATGCGGTCCAGTGCCTGCTCGAACAACGCGACCGCCGCGGTGTGGAGGCGGTCTCCGATGGCGCGTGGCGCCTTGCCGGCGCAGGCGCGCGCGTGCGTGCCTTCCAGCACGATGCCCAGCTTGAAGCACGCGAGCACCGCGTACCAGGCGATTCCCGAGGTGTTCCGTCCGGAGCGGGCGGCGTAGCGGGCCACGATCTCCTCCTCGGTGGCGAGGTCGCCGGCCGTGGCGAGACCGGTCCATCCGAGCATCGGGCGGGTGCCGGGCCACGTGGCCAGCAGCCAGCCGAGGTCGAGGAGCGGGTCGCCGATCGTGCTCATCTCCCAGTCCACGATGGCCGCGACCGTGGCGCCCCGGCGGTCGAACAGGACGTTCGCGAGGTGGTAGTCGCCGTGGAGGATGCCCGGCGTCCACCGCTGGGGCACGCGCTGCGCGAGCCAGTCGGCGACCGCCTCCACGCCCGGCAGGTCCGGCCCGGGGTAACCGTCCTGGCCCGCGTAGGAATCGAGCTCCGCGAGCCATCGCGGCACCTGGCGTTCGAGGAACCCGTGTGGGCGGCCGAAGTCCGACAGGCCGGCCCGCTCGTGGTCGACCGCGCTCAGCGCCGCCAGCGCGTCGCCCATCGCCAGGCCCATCTCGTGCCTCAGCTCCGGACGGGTGGCGTGCGGCTCGGGCAGTTCGACGGTCGCGTTGTACCCGTCCACCGGCTCCATGAGGTAGAAGACCGCGCCGGGCAGGACGGTCTCCTCCGGGCAGGCCGCGATCAGCTCTGGGTGCGGCACCGGGGTGCCCGACAGCGCGGCGAGCACCCGCATCTCCCGGCGCAGCACGTCATTGCTGCGCGCCCGCCGGTGCCGGGGACCGCTGCGCAGGACGTAGGCCCGGCCGCCACGGCGGAACGACAGCATCAGGTTCTGAGTGCCACCGGCGATCGGCGCGAGGTCCTCGACGGGCCCACCAGGCAGCCCTTGACGGTCCATCCACGCGCCGAGCGCGCGCAACTCCCCCGGCGACAGGATCTCGGCCTCCGGCATCGGGTCCCCTCTCCGCTCCTGGATGCAACATGGCAGAAGCACCCGGGACAGGGAAAGCCCAGAAGATTCTGGCGGAGCGACGGCCGTCTGCCCCGTCGGAGACACACCCGGCCTCCGCCGCCAGTCTCCCGCGTGGTCCGTGGCTCAGGCTCGGGCAAGCAGCCCGTAGGACACACACCGACCCGCACCTCCTGCTGCTGCGCGCGAGGGCCGCCAGTCGCCACGGCTGAGGGCAAGAGCTGCCGGAAGACGCTCCGCAGGGCGCCCGCGGTCCCGCGCCTCAGGCCAGCGTGCTGAAGAACTTGCACACGTCCTCGACGAACAGGTCGGGCACCTCCATCGCCGCGAAGTGGCCGCCTCTGTCGAACTCGCTCCAGTGGCGGATGTCGAACCGCTGTTCGGCGACCGCGCGCACCGACAGGGTGATGTCGTGCGCGAAGACCGCAACCCCGACCGGCGCCGGACAGGGGCGGCCGGCCTGGGCGACGTACGTGCTCTCCCTCGCCAGGCGCGCGGCCGAACCCGCGGTGCCGGTCAGCCAGTACAGCATCACGTCCGTGAGCAGGCGGTCGTCCGGGATGCGCGACTGCGGGTCGGTCCACTTCGCGAACCGTTCGGCTGTCCACGCCAGCTGCCCGGCCGGGGAATCGGTCAGGGCGTACGCGATCGTCTGCGGCGTGGTCATGTGCAGGACCTGATAGCCAGCCCGGTTCGCGGCGTACGCCTTCGTGTGGGCGAGCCTGCGTTGATCCTCTTCGGACAGTCCGGCGATCCCGCCGGCGGGCGGCAGCGGCGGCAGGTAGTTCAGGTGCACACCCACCACCTGGTCCGGCGCGGCGACCGCGAGCTGCTGCGAGATCACCGAGCCGAAATCGCCGCCCCGGGCGCCGTACCGCTCGTACCACGCGCGACAGGCGCCCGATCACGTCCAGGAACTCGACGACCGAACCGGGCCAGCCGTGCGTCACGACCAGCGGCAGGGCGTCCGTCAACGACGACCGCACGTGCAGGTAGTGCACGGTCTGCCCGTCGATTTCGTCGGTGAACTGCGGGAACGAGTTCAACACTGCCTCCTGGGCGCGCCAGTCGTAGCCGTCGCGCCGGCGGCCCGCCAGCTCGCGGACCCGGGCGAGCGGGATGCCGTAATCCCAGCCCGCGCCGGGCAGCTCGTCGGGCCAGCGGACGCGGTCCAGGCGGGCGGCGAGGTCGTCGAGGGCGCACTGCGGGATGTCGATGCGGAAACGTTTCTCGGTCACCGCCCAGAACGTTAGACCACCAAACGTTAGTGCTTCAAATGATTCGGCGAGCGAACGTTTGAGTTAGACTCCCGATCATGGAGACCACCGCCCCCGAACGCCTGCGTGCCCTCCCCAGCTGGCTGCTCACGCAGACCGCGCACCACGCGCACCGGCTCGTCACCGAGGGCCTGTCCGAGGCCGGCGCCCGCGGCTACCACTACCGCCTGCTGGCCGCGCTGGAGGAGTCCGGGCCGGCGAGCCAGGCCACACTGGGCCGCCGCAGCGCGATCCACCTCTCCGACCTGGTGGCGACCATCAACGAACTGGCCGACCGCGGCCTGGTCAGCCGCGAGCCGGACCCGGCTGACCGCAGGCGCAACGTCATCACGATCACCGCGGCGGGCCGCAGGCAGCTCAAGCGCCTCGACAAGCAGATCGTGCGCATCCAGGACGACCTGCTCGCCCCACTGAGCGGCCCGGAGCGGGAGCAGCTGACCGGCCTGTTGTCCCGGCTGCTGCGCCACCACACCCAGGGCGCGTAATCTGGCTGGCAGACTGAGACCGCGATCACAACTTCCGCGGTTTCAGCGACACTTGCCCGGGTAGCCTCACTCGACCGTTGAGCAGACAGCGGAGGGAGCCCGCGTGACCGACTTCTGGATCGACGATGCCCTGCAACGGGTCCTGAACCACCCCACCGACATACGCACCCTGCGGGAGTCGGCCGCGACCTTCCTCGACGGCTGCACGGTGGAGACGGTCACCGACGCGCTGCTCGTCATCGACGCCCTGGCCAGCACGGCCTACGAACAGGGCTGCCTGCCCGCCACGATCCGGCTCGTGCGCGAGGGCACCGAATCCGGCTGGCTGCGGATCTCGCTGTCCGCGCCCGGCGTCGAGCTGCCGTCCCCGGACAGCGGCTTCGGCACCGGCCTGCACGTCCTGACCACCTGCGCGGCCCTGTGGGGCCGCAGCGGCGACGGGGACCGTACCGCCCTCTGGGCGCATCTGCCACTCGTGGCTGCCGTACCGGCCGCACTTCACGTAGCGTTTACACATGGAGTCGCCCCTGATCACCGACCGGCTGGTCATCCGTGACTGGACGGCTGACGACGCCGACGCCGCCTTCGCGATCTACGGTTCGGAAGAGGTCACACACTGGCTGACGCCGGTGATGGACCGGGTCGGCGATGTCGCCGCGATGCGCGCGGTGCTGCAGGCCTGGCACGAGGCCCAGCCGAACCTGCCGCCGCCGCGCGGCCGCTGGGCCATGGAACGCCGGGAGAACGGCCAGGTCATCGGCGGCCTGGCCATCCGCCTGCTGCCGCCCTACGAGGAGGACCTCGAGCTCAGCTGGCAGCTGCACCCCGACGCGTGGGGGAACGGCTACGCCACCGAGGGCAGCCAGGCCTTGATCCGGTGGGCCTTCACCCAGGACACCGACGAGCTGTTCGCCGTCGCGCGACCGAACAACGTTCGGGCGATCGCGACGGCGAAACGGCTCGGCATGCAGTGGGTCGGCGAGACCACCAAGTACTACGACCTGCGCCTGCAGGTCTACCGCATCCGCCCCGGCGACCTCGACGACGCACCGGGGACTTGACCACCGGACCGGCCGCGCGGTTCACTGGCTGACGGGTCGACGTCGCCGCAAAACCGAACGGGATTCTGCCGGGTCTGACCACCGACCCGCAGGCTATCCGGAGTGACCGGTGGAATCCCGGCACGCCGGACAGAACGACGTTCGGAAGGTGGGAAGCCGATGAGCTTCAACCTGGCGATCATGCTGCGGGAGTCCGCGACGGCCACGCCGGGCAAGGACTTCCTGCGCTTCCCGTCGGGTGCGATGACCTACGCCGAGGTCGACGAGCGCTCCGGCCGGGTCGCCGTCGCCCTGCGCGAGGCCGGGCTGCGGCCCGGGGACAAGGTCGCCGTGCAGCTCGCCAACGTGCCCGAGTTCGTGATCGCCTACTTCGGCATCCTCAAGGCGGGCCTGACGATGGTCCCGCTCAACCCGCTGCTCAAGGCCGCCGAGATCGCCTACCACCTGGACGACTCCGACGCGCGCATGATCATCGCCCACGCCGGGGGCGCGGCCGAGGTCACCACGGCGCTCAAGGAGGTCCCAGACGTCCGCGCGGTGGTCGTCGGCGACCTGGACGCCGACGCCTGGCCGGAGGGGACACTGTCCTTCCCGGCGCTGCTGGAGCCCGCGGACGACGGCGACATCTTCCCGGGCGCGGCGGACGACACGGCCGTGCTGCTCTACACCAGCGGCACCACCGGCCGCCCCAAGGGCGCCGAGCTGTCCCACTTCCAGCTCTACATGACCTGCACGCTGGGCGGCGAGCGGTTCGGCGCGGAACCCGAGGACGTCGCGCTGGCTGTGCTGCCGTTCTTTCACGTCTACGGCCTGTCGAGCATCCTCAACGCCTCGGCCCGGCACGGGCGCACGATCTCGGTGGTGCCGCGCTTCGAGGTGCCCGCGGTGCTGGAGGCGATCCAGCGGGACCGGGTCACGATCATGGCCGGCGTGCCCACGATGTACCACGCGCTGGCCTACGCCGACACCACCGGCTACGACACCAGCAGCCTGCGGATCGGCAGCTCCGGCGGCGCGGCGATCCCGGAGGAGGTGCTGCGCCGCTTCGAGGAGAAGTACGGGATTCCGGTCCTGGAGGGGTACGGGCTGTCCGAGTCGGCGTCGACCACGACGGTCAACCCGGGCGCGGACAACCGCAAGATCCTGTCGATCGGCAAGCCGATCTGGGGCGTGGAACTGCGGATCGTCGACGATCAGGACCGCCCGCTGCCGTCCGGGCAGGTGGGCGAGATCGTGCTGCGCGGGCACAACATCACGAAGGGTTACTACAAGCGGCCGCAGGAGACCGCGGAGGCGTTCCGCGGCGGCTGGTTCCACACCGGCGACCTCGGCTACGTCGATTCCGACGGGTTCGTGTTCATCGTGGACCGCAAGAAGGACCTGATCATCCGCGGCGGGTTCAACGTCTACCCGCGCGAGGTGGAGGAGTTGCTGTACCGGCACCCGGCGGTCGGCGAGGCGGCGGTGATCGGCGAGCCGGACGAGCGGCTCGGCGAGGAGGTCGTCGCGGTGGTCTCGCTCAAGCCGGGCGCGAACGCCGAGCCGGCCGAGATCGTGGCGTGGGCCAAGGAACGCATCGCCGCGTACAAGTACCCGCGGCGGGTGCGGATCGTCGATGAGCTGCCGAAGGGCGCGACGGGCAAGATCGCGAAGCTGGAGTTGCGGGCGCGTCTGCGAGGATGACCTCATGCGGTACGACGTCAACACCTCGATCCTGTTCACCGAGCTGGCGCCGGAGCGCCGTCCGGCCGCGGCGGCGGAGGCCGGGTTCGCGGGTGTGGAGTCGTGGTGGCCGTTCGACGGCGTGCCCGGGGACAGCGAGGTCGACCGGTTCGTCACGTCCATCGCCGACGCCGGGGTCGAGCTGGTGTCGCTGAACGTGCCGCACGGCGATCTCGCCGCGGGCGAGCGGGGGCTGGCCGGATTCGCCTCGCGGACGGCCGAGTTCCGCGACGGGGTGGACGTCGCGGCCGGGATCGCGGAGCGGCTCGGGTGTTCGCGGTTCAACGTGCTGCCCGGCAACCGGACCGGCGCTTCGCGGGACGTGCTGCTGGACAACCTCGCGTTCGCCGCCGGCCGGCTTCCGGGCACGGTGCTGCTGGAACCACTCAGCGGCGCGCCGGACTACCCGCTGCTGCGGGCCGCCGACGCGCTGGCGCTCGCAGACGAGGTGGGGGCGGACAACATCGCGCTGCTGACGGACGTCTACCACCTGGGCAGCAACGGCGACGACCTGGACGCGCTGCTCACGCCGCCGCTGTTGGAGCGCACCGGGCACGTTCAGGTGGCCGACACGCCGGGACGGCATGAGCCGGGCACCGGCACGCTCGGGGTGACCGCGTGGCTGGACCGCTTGGCCGCCACCGGGTACGACGGCTGGGTGGGCCTGGAGTACGCGCCGAGCGGCGCCACTGGGGACAGCTTCGGCTGGCTGTCCCGGCACTGAGGGCTGGCTTGAGGGGCCGCGCGAGTGGCCCCGAGGAGTCCACAGCGGACAGCTTCGGCTGGCCGTCCCGCCGCTAGGCGGTCACTTCCTTCGAGGCCGCGTCGTCCGCCACCACGACCCGGCGCATCAGCTCCACCAGCGTCCGGCGTTCCTCTGTGGACAGCACGCCGAGCGACTCCTCCTGCGAGCGGTGCGCCACCTCCCGCAGGCGGCGCACCAGCTCCCGGCCAGACTCGGTCAGGGCGGCGCGCTGACGCCGCCGGTCGGCGGGATCGCGTTCGCGGCGGACGAAACCGCGTCGTTCCAGCAGGTCCAGGTAGCCGACGAGGTGGCTGCGGTTGAGGCCGAGCCGGTCGGCGAGCGCGTGCTGCGCCAGCGGCCCGAAGTCCGACAACCCCGTCAGCACGGCGAAATGCGGCAGCCGCAGGTCGTGCTCGGCCAGTGCGGCGACCAGCCCGCGGTGCCCGATCCGCGCGACGTGGCCTGCCAGGTACGAGGGCAGGGCGAGCAGGGTCGGCGGGCGCGTCTCGCGGTCGTCCATGCGGCCGATCCTACCTTCTGGACGTAATCATGTCGTTGTGTAACCATTACGTCATCACATGAACTTCCGCACCCTTCGCCGCGCTGCTGATCGCGGTGCTGTCGTTCTCGTTGCTGCAGACCATGCCGGTGCCCGCCCTGCCGACGCTGCAGGCCGAGTTCGGCACCTCCACCACCACCGTCTCCTGGGTGCTCAGCGCCTTCCTGCTCACCGCGTCGGTCGCCACCGGGCTGCTCAGCCGCCTCGGTGACATGTTCGGCAAGCGCCGCGTGCTGCTCGCATGCGTCGCGGTGTCCGCGGTCGGCACCCTACTCACGGCGCTCGCCCCGTCGATCGGCGTGCTGATCGCGGCCCGCGCGATCCAGGGTGTCGGCGCGGCGACCTTCCCGCTGGCCTTCGGCATCGTGCGCGACGAGTTTTCCCGCGAACGGGTGCCGGTCGCGATCGGCTGGATCAGCTCGACCTTCGGCATCGGGTTCGGCGTCGGGCTGGTGTTCCCGGGCGTGATCGTGGACGTGCTGAGCTGGGAGTGGATCTTCTGGCTGATGTTCGCGGTGATCGTCGCCGGCATCGTCGCCGTCGCCGCGTTCGTGCGCGAGTCGCCGGTGCGCTCGCCGGGCCGCGTCGACTGGGCGGGCGCGCCGCTGCTCACCGGCGGCCTGGTCGCGCTGCTGCTGGCGATCAGCGAGGGCCGGGTGTGGGGCTGGGGCTCCGCGGCGATCATCGGGCTGTTCGCGGCCGCCGTGGTCCTGCTGGTCGTCTTCGCTCTGGTGGAAAAGCGCCTGGCCCAGCCGTTGATCGACATCGAACTGCTCGGCCGCCCCGCGGTGCTGACGTCCAACGTCATCGCGCTGATCATCGGCTTCGGCATGTACGGCGCGTTCACGCTGGTGCCGCTGCTCGTCGAGACGCCGCCGCAGGCCGGGTACGGGTTCGGCGCGTCGGTCACCGAGGCCGGGTTGTTCATCATCCCGATGGCCGTGACCATGCTGTTCGCCAGCCCGCTCGCCGGGCGCATCGGCACGAAGGCCGGGTTCAAGCTCCCGCTGGTGCTGCCGTGCGTGATCGGCGCGGCCGGGTTCGTGCTGTTCGCCGTCGCGCACGGCGAGCCGTGGCCGATCTACCTCGGCAACGGGATCCTCGGCATCGACGTCGGGTTCGCCTTCGCCTCGCTCGCCAGTCTCGTCGTCGGCGCGGTCGACCCACGGCAGACCGGGGAGGCTACCGGCATCAACACGATCATGCGCACCATCGGCGGCACCTTCGGCGCGCAGATCGCGTCGACCATGGTCACCACCGAGGTCGTCGAGGGCACCCGGTTCCCGGTGGAATCCGGCTACACCACGGCGTTCGTGCTGTCCGCGATCGCGATGGGCGTGGCGGCGCTGGTCGCGCTCGCCGGCCCGAGACGGCTGGTGCCAGCCCCGGCGCCGCATGCGGTGGCGCTCGATGAACGCTACGGGCACGACCTGCTCTTCGGCGCGGTCCTCACCCCGGCCACCGGCGGCCGGAACTGGCGCTGCACCTCGCGCGGGTCGCCGACCGCGCGGGGCTGGACCTGGTGAGCGTGCCGGACCACCCGTACCGGCCCGAGTTCACCGAGGCGTGGACGACGCTGTCGGTGATCGCCGCGCCGACCGAGCGGGTGCGGGTGTTCCCCAACGTCGCCAACCTGCCGCTGCGCCCGCCCGCGATGCTGGCCCGAGCCGTCGCGAGCCTGGGCACGCTCAGCGGCGGCCGGGTCGACCTGGCGCTGGGCGCCCGGGCGTTCTGGGACGCGATAGCGGCCGAGGGCGGGCCGTGGCGCGCGCCCGCGGAAGCGGTTGCCGCGCTCGGCGAGGCGATCGCCGTGATCCGTGCACTGTGGACACCCGGCGGACAGGTCCACCTGCCCGGCAAGCACTACGGCCTGGACGGCGCCGAACCCGCTCCCCCGCCGGGCCGTCCGGGGATCTGGGTCGGCGCGCTCGGGCCGCGGATGCTGCGCCTGGCCGTCGGCGACGGCCTCGACGCCGGGCACAGCTGGGGCTGGATCAGCGACGCCTACCGCGGCAACTACGGCGACAACTCGTTGCTGTACTTCGACAACTACCGCAACGCCGAACCGGGCGACCCGTTGTACGAGAAGGCGCGCACCGGCACCAACGCCGCGAAGGGCGGGGGGTTCTTCGACATCCTCACCGCCGATGTGAAGGCGGGCCGGCTGCCCGCGGTGTCGTGGATCGTCGCGCCGGAGGCGTTCACCGAGCACCCGAACCGGCCGGCGAACTACGGCGCCTGGTACATCGCGCGGGTCCTCGACGCGCTCACCGCGAACCCGGAGGTGTGGAGCCGGACGGCGCTGTTCATCACCTACGACGAGAACGACGGGTTCTTCGACCACGTGGTGCCACCGTACCCGGACCGGTCCGCTGTGGACCTCACCGGCGAGCTGCTGGACGGTCAGCCGTACGGGCTGGGCCAGCGGGTGCCGATGCTGGTGGTGTCGCCGTGGAGCAAGGGTGGCCGGGTGTGCTCGCAGGTGTTCGATCACACCTCGATCGTGCGGTTCCTGGAGCGGCGGTTCGGGGTGCACGAGCCGAACATCTCGCCGTGGCGCCGGGCGATCTGCGGCGACCTGACCGCGGCGTTCGACTTCTCCCGCACGGACGCCGCGGTGCCGGGCCTGCCCGGGACGGACGGCTACTACCCGCCCGACCGCGAGCGGCACCCGGACTACGTGCCCGCTCCCCCGGCCGATCCGGCGTTGCCGCGGCAGGAACGCGGTCAGCGCCCGGCCCTGCCGCTGCCCTACGACCTGACGGTGGACGGCCAGGTGCGCGACGGCGCGCTGCGGCTGACGTTCGCCAGCCGCGGCCCGGTCGGCGCGCACTTCCACGTGACGTCGGCGGCGGGCCCGCGCGGCTACACGGTCGGCGCCGGGCAGCGGCTGAGCGACGAGTGGCCGACGTCGTCGGAGGTCGTCGTGCACGGCCCGAACGGCTTCTACCGGCGGTTCGCGGGCAGCGGGGCCGAGGTCACCGCGCGGCCGGTCGGCGAGGATCTGCAGCTGGTGCTGACGAACCCGGGCCACACGCGCTGGGGGTGGCGGTGACGAGCGGCTACGGCCACCGCGGGGTGGACTACCGCCTGCGCCCCGGCACGGCGGTCACCCACCTGGTCCGGACGACCGACGGCTGGTACGACGTGACCGTGAGCGCCCCCGGCCTGACCCGGCAGCTGGCGGGGCACGTGGAGACCGGACGGCTGAGCCGGACGGACCCGGCTCTCGGCGCCTGACCCGCGCGGGCCGCGGCCGACGGCCGTCGCATGGGCGGCCGTCGCGTGGGCGGCCGTCACGTGGGCGGCCGTCACGCGGGCGGCCGCGTCGCCGGGCGGCGGTCGGGCGGCCGTCGGGTTGCGCCCGCCGGGTTGCGGCGCGTCGCCGCCCCTGCCGGGCGGCAGCGGCCAGGCGGGGGTGGCCGCCGGCGGGCGCCAGCCGGCCGTGTCGCGGCGGCTGGTCCGCCGGCTACGGCCCCCGCCCGCCGCCCGGAGGCGGCCAGCGGCTGGCGGCAGGCGCGGCTGACTGGGCAGCGGGCCGGCTGGCCAGAAGAAAGCGCACGGCGGAGCCTCAATCCCCGGCGTCGCCGAAGACGGCTGTCAGCCGGGCCTCCAGGAAGGCCAGCAGCTCCCGGTGTCCCCGCTCGTACCCGAGGAGCTGCTCCACGAACAGCCCCTCGACCGCGGTGCCCCACAGGGTCGCCGCGGCGCACACCTCGTCCTCGCTCAGCGGCACGTCCCGGCGGGCGGCCTCGCCGCGGACGGCGTCCGCGAAGGTCGACCGCAGTGCGTCCAGCCGGGGCGCCCAGTCGCTCCCGCAACACGGGCTGGTTCAGCGCCAGCGTGCACAGCTCGAGCGAGATCTTGGGCCAGCCGCGCGCCCGCGCGTCCCCGATCAGCAGGTCCCGGTGCCGCCGCCAGCGTGCCACCAGCGGCTCCTCGCCCGCGAACGCGGCCGCGCCCCCCGCCGCGTACTGGTCGCCGACCCGGTCCAGCACGGCCACGAGCACGTCGGCCATCGAGCCGAAGTGGTAGTGCACCAGCACCTGGTTCAGTCCGGCCCTCCGCGGCCAGCCTGCGTGTCGTCACCGCCGCCGCGCCTTCGGTGATCAGCAGCCGCTCGGCGGCATCGACGAGCTGCTTCTTGCGATCAGGACGCACACCCACGCCATTCTCCGGACGGGTGAGGATACCGCCCGGTACCTCCCCCGCGGAGGAAAGCGCTTTCGGGAGCCCGCGCGTCGCCACAACCGGCAGGAACGGGGTTTGCGCACAGTAACCGGGGGGTCGCGGCTCGGGAGTGATCGCGGTACGACATGATTTCACCTCGACCAGAGCATCTATCGAGTGATCGGCGACTGTGACTCAGAGTGAGAATGACTCCCGAGCCGCCGGGAGGACACTTGTCGACAACCCCTGCTTGACAGGGGTGGTTGCATACGACTCTGTCGTGACGTCGCCGTCTTCGTCCCGGTCCCCAGGATTTCGTGGAGCGTCGTGAAAAACACAGATGACAAGTCAGGCGAAGGCCACCACAAGTCAATCCGAAAGCGCCTGACCGGCACCGTCCTGATCCCGAGTATCGCGCTCCTCGTGATGTGGATCGCGGGTTCCGGGTACTTCTTGGTGGACGCGATCTACGTCCGCACGGTGGCCTCCTCCGTGCAGGACGTGTCGATCCCCGCCGTCACCGCGCTCGGCGCCGTCCAGCAGGAACGCCAGCTGTCGCTGGTCTACCTGGAACGCCCCCAGGTCGGCCTGCGTGACCTGCAGGCGCAGCAGCAGTCCATCGACAGGTCGCTGACCAGCCTCCGGTCCGCCCTCGGCGAGGTGAAGAGCCTCGTGCCGGACGAGATCGGGCAGCGGATGAACCAGATGGAGGCGAGCCTCGACCAGCTCCCGGTGATCCGCGCGGAGATCAACCTGCGCACGATCTCCAAGGAGCAGGTCAACGACTTCTACAACCGCCTGCTGGACGTCTCGACCGACCTGTTCGACTCGCAGGCCCGCCTGGTGCCCGACGCCGAGTCGACCCAGGGCGGTATGACGTCGGTGGACATCTTCCGCGCCTCCGACCAGATGTCGCGTGCCGCGTCGCTGGCTTCCAGTGCGTTCGCCTCCGGCCAGTTCGCCCCGGCCGACCACCTGCAGTTCGCCCAGCTCGTCGGCAGCTACCGCAACCAGCTGGCGAAGATCGCGAGCTACATGGCCCCCGAGGCGGGGCAGCGCTACCGCGACCTGACCTCGAGCGAGCAGTGGCAGCGCCTCACCGCCGCGGAGAACTCGATCATCACGCACGGCCCGGGTGTGTTCCGCGAGAACGTCGGCGGGCTGACCGTGCGGGAGAACGACTGGCGCGACCTCACCACCGAGGTGTCGGGGCAGCTGATCAGCCTGACCGTCGAGCAGTCGCAGCTGGCCTCCGGCGCCGCGCTGGACAAGGGCAACGTCAACCTGTGGACCGTGATCATCGGCAGTGTCGTCGCCCTGCTCGCGGCGATCGCGTCGATCTGGGTCGCGGTCCGGGTGTCCCGCACGCTCGTCGACCGGACCCTGATGACGCGCCTGGAGCGCCTGCGCAACGACTCGCTGGAACTGGCCCGCACCCGCCTGCCGAGCATCGTGAACCGGCTCAAGGAGGGCGAGCCGGTCGACGTCACCGCCGAGCTGCCCCGCCTGGACCACGGCAAGGACGAGATCGGCCAGGTGGCCGAGGCGTTCAACATCGCGCAGCTGACCGCCGTCCAGGCGGCGGCCAGTGAGGCCAAGGCCCGCAGCGGTGTCAACAACGTGTTCCTCGGCATCGCCCACCGCAACCAGGGCCTGGTGCACCGCCAGCTGCAGATCCTGGACCGGATGGAGAGCCGCGAGGAGAACCCGGAGCAGCTCAAGGGCCTGTTCCAGCTCGACCACCTGGCCACCCGCGCCCGCCGCACCACCGAGAACCTGATCATCCTCGGCGGCAAGCAGCCGGGCCGCCGCTGGCGCAAGCCGGTGTGGCTGATGGACGTGCTGCGCGCCGCGGTGTCCGAGACCGAGCACTACTCGCGGGTCGAGGTGGAGAACGTCCCGCAGGTCGCGATCATCGGGTCCGCGGTCGCCGACACCATCCACCTGGTCGCGGAGCTGGTCGACAACGCCACCACCTTCTCCCCGCCCGGGTCGCAGGTCCACATGACCTCCACCCTCGTCGCGCGCGGCGTCGTGGTGGACGTGGCCGACCAGGGTCTCGGCATGAAGGACGACGTCCGGGAATGGGCCAACCGGATGATGTCGGAACCGCCCGAGTTCGACGCGATGGCCCTGAAAGCCGACTCCAGCCTGGGACTTTTCGTGGTCGCGCGGCTGGCGGCCCGGCTCGGCCTGAAGGTCATGTTCGACTCCTCGCGCTACGGTGGCACCCGCGCCACGATCCTGATCCCGTCGGCACTGCTCGCCAACGGGGACCAGGTCGCCGAGAACGCCGATCCGGAGTTCCGCGGCGCCCCGGCCACCACCGGGACCGACTCGTACGAGCAGGAGGAGACCGGCCGGCCGGCCGGGACGAACGGTATGGGACGACACGAGAACAACGGCGCCGCCGAGCCCGCTCGGCGGGTCCCGGCGGAGCTCCCCTCGGGACGGCACGCGGAACCGGAACCGGAGACGGCGAGCGAGACCACCGGTGTCCAGACGATCTCGGTGTTCGAGCCGGAGCCCGCGCCGGCGCCGACGCCCTCGCCGCGCCCCAAGCGGCCCCGGGCGCCGTTGCCGCAGCGCGAGCCGCAGCAGAACCTCGTCGCCCAGCTCCGCGACGACCCGGAGTCGGACGCCACCGATTACCACGAGTTCTCCGGTCGGACCCGCAACACGCTCTCGGCGTTCCACAAGGGAACCCGCCGCGGGCGCGACGCAGACGCACCGGAAGACCCCCGGGCCACCATTGACTGAGAGGGAAGTCGAACCTCATCGATGAACGAGAACGAGAACTCCAAGGTCGACCTGAACTGGCTGCTCGACGACATGGTCGACCGCGTCGTCGGGGCGCAGCACGCCGTGGTCCTCTCGGCCGACGGGCTGCTCATGGGCAAGTCCGCGAACCTGTCGAAGGACGACTCCGACCAGCTGTCGGCGATCGCGTCCAGCCTGCAGAGCCTCGCCAAGGGCGCCAGCAAGCACTTCCAGCGCGGGCCGGTGCTGCAGACCCTCATCGAAATGGCCGAGGGTTACCTCTTCGTCTGCGCGGCGGGTCAGGGCGCGTGCCTGGCGATCCTCGCCGAGGAGACGGTCGACGTCGAGATGATCGCCTACGAGATGAGCCGCCTCGTCAAGCGCGTCGGTGACTACATGACGTCGGCTCCCCGGGATGCCGCGAGGTTCGTTCCGGAGCACAACTGATGGCGGACGACCAGTGGTACGACGAAGCGGCCGGGCCGCTGATCCGGCCGTACGCCATCACACGGGGCAGGATCCCGTCCGTCGACATCAAGCTCGACGTGGCGACGCAGGTGATGGCCATCCGGGGCAACCACGACCCGATCGGGTTGACTCCGGAGCACCTGACGATCCTCGAGTTGTGCCAGCGGCCGTTGTCGGTCGCTGAAATTGCCGTGTACGTCAAGGTCCCTCTCGCCGTGGTCAAGGTGTTGTGCAGCGATCTGATCGAACGGGGCGCCGTGATCGTCCGTTCGCCGTCGCAGCCGGCCAAGGCCCCCGATCGCGAACTACTCCAGGCGGTGCTCGATGGCCTCAACAAGCTCTGAAGAAGGGGGCGTCATCCCGACGCCCGTCAAGATCGTCATCGCGGGCGGCTTCGGCGCCGGCAAGACCACCATGGTCGCGTCGGTGAGCGAGATCGTCCCGCTGTCCACCGAGGAGGTGATGACGGAGGCCAGCACGGGCGTCGACGACCTCACCGGGGTGGAACGCAAGACCACCACCACGGTCGCGCTGGACTTCGGCCGCATCACCATCTCCCCGCAGACGGTGCTGTACCTGTTCGGCACGCCGGGGCAGGACCGGTTCTGGTTCATGTGGGACGAGCTCGCGCTCGGCGCCATCGGCACCGTGGTGCTGGTCGACACGCGACGCCTGGACTCCAGCTTCGCGGCGATCGACTTCTTCGAGCGCCGCAAGATCCCGTTCATCGTGGCGGTCAACTGCTTCGAGGACTCGGACGACTACGAAGAGGACGAGATCCGCAAGGCGCTCGCCATCGCTCCCGGAGTGCCGGTGATGTTCTTCGACGCCCGTTCGCGGGAATCGAGCAAGCTGGCGCTGATCCGGTTGGTGCGGTACGCGATGAGCCGGCTGCCCGCCGAGTCGGAGCTGGCTCGCGCCTGAGCCTTCGCCCGGGATAGGAAGGGCCACCCCGTTCTTCGGTGACGGGGTGGCCCTTTCTTTTGGCGCTGTCTTTCGTTAGCCCAGTTCTGAAAAATCGCGCGGCTCAAATCAGGGCGTGGCGAAGCGAAGCCAGCGCCCGAGATACGCGCGTAGCGCCTACGAAACCGTGCGAGGAACCTGCCGCAGCTTCAGATTGAAGTGCCGCAACAACTGCGGCGCATGCGTGACCCGGTACTCCGGCACCGACTCCGGGTTCTTCGCGATCGAGGCGAGCACATCGGCCACGTACTCCAGGTGCGCCAGCGTGTACGTCCGCCGCGGAATAGCCAGCCGCACCAACTCGAACGGCGCCGGGGAGATCAGGTTGTGCTCGTCGTCGAAGGTGCCCAGGTACAGCGAACCCAGTTCGGCGCACCGGATGCCGCCCGCCAGGTACAGTTCGCACGCCAGCGCGTGTCCGGGGAAGCCGTGCGGCGGCATGTGCTGCAGCAGCCGCCCGGCGTTCAGGTACAGGCCGTGCACCCCGGCGGGCTGCACGATGTCCACCCCGGCCTCGTTGATCAGCCGGGCGAAGTGCGCGGTCTCCTCGGCCCGGTTGCGCAGGTAGTCCGGGTCCACGACCTCCTGCAGGCCCTGCGCGACGCGCTCCAGGTCGTGCCCGCCCAGGCCGCCGTACGTGCGGAAACCCTCGGTGGCGATGAGGATCGCCTCGCACTGCTTGGCCAGCTGCTCGTCCCGCACGCCGATCGCCGCGCCCATCGGCGAGATCGCGTCCTTCTTCAGGCTCGCGACGAAACCGTCGGCGAGCGCGAACGTCTCCTGCGCGACCTCCTTCGGCGTCTTGCCGACGTAACCGTTCTCCCGCTGGATGATCAGCCACGAGTTCTCCGCGAACCGCGCCGCGTCGAGGAAGAACGGGACCCCGAACCGGTCACACAACGCGCGCACGGCCTTCAGGTTCGCCATCGACACCGGCTGCCCGCCGCCGCCGTTGTTGGTGATCGTGATCAGCACCTGCCCGACCCGCGAACCGTCCGGGCCGGACAGCGTCTCCTCGAGCGCGCCGAGGTCGATGTTGCCCTTGAACGGATCCCGGCTGTCCAGGTCGGCCGCTTCCGGGCAAGGCAGGTCCCGCGCTTCGGCGCCGGCCAGCTCCACGTTCGCCCGCGTGGTGTCGAAGTGCGTGTTGGACAGCGAGATCTGCCCCGGCTTCAACGCGGTGGAGAACAGGATCCGCTCCGCCGCCCGGCCCTGGTGCACCGGGAACAGGTGCGGGAACGAGGTCAGGTCCTCCAGCGCCGACTTGAACCGGAACCACGAGTCCGAACCGGCGTACGAACGGTCCGCCGCCGCGGCGCCGGCCTCCTGCGCGGCGGACACCGCACCCGTGCCGGAGTCGGTCAGCAGGTCGATCGTCACCATGTTCGCAGGCAGATCGAACATGTTGTAGCCGGCGCGGGCGAGCGCTTCCTCCCGCTCCTCCCGGGTCGTGATCGGTATCGCCTTGACAACCTGCACCCGGTACGGCGGGAACGACTTCATGCTGGCTTCTTCCTCCCAGTTCAGAACGTGGCCGAGGCGCTGACCCGCCCGCGGGGCGCCTGCACGGCGTAGGCCTCGGACGAAAGATATACCGTCGTTCCCGACCCGAACCGGCCGAGACGCAGGGAGACGTGCGCGATGAGCCCCACACCGGCCGCCGCGGGGCGGCCGGTCACCGCGGCGATCGCCCGGTCCAGCTCCGCGCCCGGCAACCCGGACCGCGCGAAGTGGGCGAGCACGTGCTCACGCGCCACGGCGTCGTCCGGGACGTAGTCACGGATCGGCAGGTAGAGGCTGTAGTTGCCGGGACGGCCCGCGTCGGCCTCCACGAAGGAGTAACTGGAGATCAGCGGCCGCCCGGCGTACGGGCCGGGGCCGCCGCCCGCGGTGGTCAGGAAATCGCGCACCAGCAACGGGTCCACGCCCTCGACCGCTCCGGCCGCTCGTTCCACCGTGCCCGAGTCCGCCGAGTCGTGCGAGATGTACAGCTTGACCCTGGACAGCGGCCCGTCGTCGAGGTCGAGCGCGAAGAACGAGAACTGGTCGGCGGAACCGCGCAGGAGCGCGTGCTCGGCGACCGTGTCGTACGCGTCGCTCAACCCGAGGCGCCGCAGCCCTTCCGCGACGAGCCCGCGCGCCGCCCCCTGCCCGCGCACCAGCGGGTTGAAGTAGACCTTCAGCGCCGGCGCCCGGCCGGGCCGCAGGATCACCGAGAACCACAACGTGAACTTGCCCTGTGGCCGGTCGACGAGGAACAGGTCCTCGACCGCGGCGAACCGGTCCAGCCGAAGGTCGAACCATTGCGCCATGTGGGCGAGAAAGCGCTTCGCCGCCTCGATGTTCGCCGCGGGGCCGGGGTTTTCGGCTATGGTCTCGCCGAGGATCCGCACCGCGCGGTCGCCGCTCTCGTCGAATGCGACGGAGAACTCCACCGGGGTCGCGTCGTCCGCGACGTCCGAGGGCCACAGCGGCGGCTCGGTCAGCGGGCGGCGGCCCGCCGCGCCGAGGAGTTCCCGCAGCACGTCGACGGCATCGCGGCCGCCATCGGGAAAGCCTGCCACCCTGCAGAGTTCTCCGAGCTGTCTCCGGGCATGGTCGAATAGGGTCACAGGGGCGACGTTCACACTCACTCCGACGGTCTGGCGAGCAACTGCTCGACTAGGCGGGGGACAGACCGTCGTCCAACATAACGTCATCTTTCCGGCAAGACGTACCGCTGGAGGAGTGATCTTGGCCGCACGGTCAGTCACCACCCGCCGCTGTCCTCCTGGTTCGCTGCCACGGCACGGTTTTCGCGATCGGCCCGCGCGCAACCGCCGCCACGGCAAACAAGCCCACCCGGCCCAACCTGGGAAAACGCTTACCGGGTGCGATCCACGTCACTTTGTACCACACCGTCCACAGTAGACGAGCAGGAGCAACGCGGGAACGGCCGTTCGGCGGGATGCCGGCGGCGACCACCCGTCTAGAACAATGTTCACCTGATCAGCGGAGTGTCACGATGGCCTCGATGGCCCGGAAGACGCGCTCAGCCGGGCACGGTGAGCACCAGCGCGGCTGTGTCGTCGGTGACCCCCTCGTCGAGGTCGGAGAGCAGCAGGCCGCGCCGGTCCCCGAGGGCACCCGAAACGGCGGCGGACCTCGCCCTTGAGGATCTTGCCGGCGCCGGTCGTGGGCAGCCGGTCGGTGAACTCGACCGACTTGGGCACCTTGTACCCGGCAAGGCGGGTGCGCAGCCAGGCCAGCAGTTCACCGCCGTCGATGCGGCTCCCCGCGGCGGGCACGACGACCGCCTTGCCCACCTCGCCCCAGCGCGGGTCCGGCACGCCGATCACGGCGCACGCCTCCACCCCCGGGTAGCCGTACAGCTCGTTCTCCACCTCGGCCGGGTAGATGTTCTCCCCGCCGGAGATGATCATGTCCTTGAGCCGGTCGACGACGTGGAAGTACCCGTCACCGTCCACAGTGGCCACATCGCCGGAGTGGAACCACCCGTCGCGCAGCACCTCGGCCGTCGCCTCCGGCCTGCCCCAGTAGCCCTCATCACGTTGGGCGCGCTGACGACGATCTCGCCCTTCTCCCCCGGCGGCACCGGCTCGCCGGACGGGCCCTGCCACCCGCACGTCGGTGAAGAACGACGGCACCCCGGCGGAGCCGATCTTCTCCGCGGCGTGCGCGCGGTCCAGGACCAGCACGCCCGGCGCGGCCTCGGTCATCCCGTAGCCCCGCACGAACGCGAGCCCACGGTCGAGGTATCGGCCGGCGAGGTCGGCGGGCACCGGCGCGCCGCCGCACAGCAGGGTCCGCAGGCTGGACAGGTCGGCGCTGTGCCACCGCGGGTGCGCGGCGATCGCCTGGTACATCGTCGGCACGCCGAACACCAGCGTGACCCGCTCCTCTTCCAGCGCGGACAGCACGGCGCCGGGGTCGAACGCGGAGTGCAGGATCAGGGTGCCGCCCTTGAGCAGGGTGGGCAGGCACACCATGCCGAGCGCGGCGGGGTGGAACAGCGGCGCGGCGACCAGGGCCCGCTCGCTGCTCGCCAGATCGGTCTCCACCAGGACGTTGACGCAGTTCCAGGTGAGGTTGCCGTGAGTGAGCATCGCGCCCTTGGGGGCGCCCGGTGCTGCCCGAGGTGTACATCAGCAGGCACACGTCGTCGAGGCCGACGGGCAGGTCGAGCGGCTCGTCGTCCGCGGCCTTCAGTTCGCCCGCGGGCACCCGCAGCAGGCGGTCCCCGGCGAGCGCCGCGACCGTCTCCGCGTGCTCCGGCGTGTGGATCAGGACCGACGCGCTGGAGTCGGCCAGCGCGTGGTTTAGTTCCGGGACGCCCAGCCGGAAGTTCAGCGGCACGAACACCGCGCCGGCCTGCCCGCACGCGAACAGGGTCTCCAGGTAGGCCGGGTGGTTCGGCCCGAGGTAGGCCACCCGGGTCGCCGGGGCGGACCCCGGCGGCCCGGAGCCCGTGGGCGAGCCGCGCGACGCGGCGGGACAGCTCGGCGTAGGTCAGCGCCGTCCCGCCGTGCCGGACGGCTGTCGCGTGCGGGCTCATCCTGGCGCGGCGCACCGGCCACGAGCCCAGGCCCTGGTGCGCACTACTTCTCCGGGTCGAAGGCGCTCAGGCCGGGCCGGTAGGACTTCTGGTCGAGGAACTGGGTCAGCCCCTTGGCGCGGGCGCCTGCCTTGTCGGCGAACTGCGACTGGTCGAGCTTGGCGTAGAGGTAGTCCTCGGCCTGCTCCCAGGGCATCTCCTGGGCGATCTTGTACCCGGTCTTCGCGGCGTGCAGGACCACCTGGTTCATCGAGGAGAGCTTCAGCGCCACCTCGCGGGTGCGCTCCCGCAGCCGGTCGGCCGGCAGCGCCTCGTTGACCAGCCGCATCTCCGCCGCGCGGCGGCCGTCGAAGGGCTCGCCGGTCATGATGTAGTACAGCGCGTCGCGCTGCGGCACGGTCGCCGCCAGCGCCCGGCTGACCACGCCGCCCGGCGGGATGCCCCAGTTGACCTCGGACAGCCCGAACTGCGCGTCCTCGTCGGCGAAGGCCAGGTCGCAGGCCACCAGCGGGGTGAACGCGCCGCCGAAGCACCAGCCGTTGACCATCGCGATCGTCGGCTTGCTCCAGTTCGCCAGCCGCTTCCACTGCCACTCCGCGCTGGCCCGCCGCACCTTGATCTGCACCGCGGTGCTGCCGGTGGCGTCGACCTCGCGGAAGTACTCCTTGAGGTCCATGCCCGCGGAGAACGACTCACCCGCGCCGGTGAGCACCAGCACCCGGCAGCGGTCGTCGCCCTCCAGGTGGTCCAGCACCCGCACCATCTCGTCGTTCAGGGTGGGGTTCATGGCGTTGCGCTTGTCCGGCCGGTTGAGCGTGACCCAGGCGATGCCTTCGTCGAACTCGACCAGAACCGTGTCGCCCCACGGTTCCGTCCGGACCCGCCCGTTGCCGGCCGCCGTGTTCATCCATCGCTCCCTATATCAGTAGTTCTGATATAGGGATAGCAAGGAACGGGCGGCTCAGTCAAGCCGGACCCGGCCGGGACAATCGGGGGCATGAGGTGTCCCTGCGGGTCGGGTGAGACGTACGAGAACTGCTGCGCGCCGCTGCACCGCGGCGAGTCCGCGGCGCCGACCGCGGAACGGCTGATGCGCGCGCGGTTCAGCGCGTTCGCCGTCGGCGACGTCGGGTACCTGCTCGCCAGCTGGCACCCGGACACCCGCCCGGCCACGATCCGGCTCGACCCGGACCAGCGCTGGACGCGCCTGGAGGTGCTGGCCACCACCGGCGGCAGCCCGTTCCACACCGACGGCACCGTGGAGTTCCGCGCCCACTACCGCACCCCGGACGGACCCGGCTCGCTGCACGAGGACAGCGAGTTCACCCGGGTGGACGGCCGCTGGGTGTACACGCGGCCGCGGCGGGTAGCCCGCCGGGCATGACCGAGTTCGAACGCGAACGCGCCATGCCGGCCCCGGCGGAGCGGGTGTTCACCGTGGCCGCCGACGTGAACCGGCTCGACGAGTGGCTGCCCGGCGTGATCACCGTCCACCCGGCCGAACCCGAGGGCGTGGACGTCGACGTGCACGACCCGGCAGGCGAGTACGAGGCGCCCGGCGTGCTGGGCGCGCGCCGCGAGCAACTGCGGCTGGAGTGGGGCCGCCGCGGCAGCGCCGACTACAGCGGCTGGCTGCAGGTGTCCTCGGCCGAGGGCGGCTCCAGCTACGCCACGCTGCACCTGTCCTTCCACGGCGACCAGCTGGCCGCCCACGGCGGCAGCGCCGCCGACGACGTCGAGCGGCGGCTGGACGAGTCGCTGGACCGGCTGGCGAACCTGGTGTCCGCGGGCTGAACCCCCGTCCGGGTGA
The DNA here is from genome assembly GCF_000739085.1 of Amycolatopsis methanolica 239. NCBI lineage: Bacteria > Bacillati > Actinomycetota > Actinomycetes > Pseudonocardiales > Pseudonocardiaceae > Amycolatopsis > Amycolatopsis methanolica. Next base: position 4,545,002 of record NZ_CP009110.1, read on the forward strand.
TACGTTTCCTCCCGATCACCCGGAAGAGGTTCGATGTCCCCCAGATCCTGGCCGCGCCCGGCGCTCGCCGTCCTCACGCTCGCCACCGGCGCCGCCGGGATCGTGACGGTTTCGCTCGCGTCCCCGGCCCCCACGCCGCCCGCACCAGCCGAGGCGCGCCCGGCCGCGACGAGCGCCGCCCCGCCGCCGACCGCTGTGGTCGCGCCCGTCGTGGAGGTCACCCCGGCGCCGTCCGAGGTGAGCACCGTGAGCACCACGCGCACCCGCACCACGACGAGCCGCACGCACTCGACGGCAGCCACCCGCGAAACCGACAGCGACGAGGTGGCCCGGCGGCGGGCGATGGAACCGCACCCCCGCCCGCCGCTGAGCACCTACACCCCGTCCACTGAGGACACCAGGCCGCCGATCGTCATCGGCCCGACCTCGACGGTCCGGACGACGCGCTCCTAAGCCGCCGGAGATAATTCGTTATACGGCTTCCGGGCGCACGATCATCACCGGGCAGTGCGCGTGGTGGATGAGGGCTTGGCTCGTCGAGCCCAGCAGCAGGCCGCGGAAGCCGCCCCGGCCACGGCTGCCGACCACGACCAGCTGCGCCCGCTCACTCCAGCTCAGCAGCTGGTGCCGCGGCCGGTCCCGCGCGACGACCCGCTCTACGACCACGTCCGGGTACTTCTCCTGCCACCCCGCCAGCTGCTCGGCGAGCAGCCGCTGCGCGTCCTGCTCGATCTCGGACCAGTCGACCAGGAACGGCACCGTGCCCGGAGGTCCCGCGACGTCGGCGTCGGCCCAGACGTGCACAGCCACCAGCGGCACGCCCCGCCAGGACGCCTCCTCGAACGCTGTCGCGAGCGCGCGCTCGCTGGTGGCGCTGCCGTCGACGCCGGCCACCACGGGGCCCGTCGCCTCGTCCCGGCCGCGGACCACGACCACCGGGCAGCGGGCGTGCGCGGCGACCTCGACGGTCGTCGAGCCGACCATCATCCCGGTGAAGCCGCCGGTGCCGGAACAGCCCAGCACCACCGTGCGGGCCGTGCGCGAGGCCTCGATCAACGCGACCGGCCCGGCTTCGTGCAGCTTCCCCGCGGTGATCGTCAACCCGGGCCCGCCGGCCTCCCGCGCGGTCCGCTCCGCGGCGGCGAGCAGGTCGTCGGCCGCCTGCACGAACGCTTCGTAGGCCTCGCGCAGCACCGGCAGCCCGGCACCGTAGAAGCCGGCCATCGGGGCGAACCCGTGCACGATGTGCAGTGGCTCGCGGCGCCGCGCGGCCGTGCCCGCCGCCCAGCGCAGCGCCCGGTCCGCCTCGTCGGAACCGTCCACGCCGACGACGATCGCGTTGCTGTCCATCAGTTCCTCCACCAGGTCGGGCCGGAACCGACGCTAGGCGCGCGTGGTCGCCGCGGCTGCGGTCCATGGTCACCGGCGGCGGGGACTTCCGGCCCTCACCTGGCCGCGGCGATGGCCTCCCGCACCATCTCCGGCGCGATGTCCGCGGCCCGCTCCCGGAACCCGCTCGCGTACAGCCCGTCGATGATCAGCCACACCCGGTCCGCCAGGCCCTCCGCGTCGGCCACGCCGGTCTCCCGCGCCAGACGGCCGACCAGCTCGCGCGTCTGCTCCAGGTACTCCCGCGCCATCCGCTCCGGCTGGTCGTCACCGCCAGGGAACTCGGTGAGCAGGTTGCGGAACGGGCAGCCGCGGAAGTCCGGCCGCCGTAGCCGACCGGCGATCTCCTCGACCAGCGCCACCAGCCGGTCGGCCGGATCGTCGCCCGCCTCGCGCAGCGCCGCGGTTTCGGCTCGGTCGCGCCACTCGCGGAACCGGTCCAGGTAGGCCGCGACCAGGTCGGTCTTGCTGGGGAAGTGCCCGTAGAGCAGGTTCTTCCCGCAGCCGACCTCGCCGATGATCCGGCTCATCCCGACCGCGCGGATCCCCTCGGTGTAGAAGAGCGCGGTCGCCACGTCGAGGATCCGCTCGCGAGTTCCCGGTGCTGCCGTGCGCGCCATGCGCCGAGGATAACGGACCGATCGGTCCGACCGCCGTTGACAGGCCTGTGATCAGCGGCGCATGCTCGGACCGACCGGTCCGGGACCGATCGGTCCGCAGAAGGGAGCACACCATGAGGGACGCCGTCATCGTCGAGGCCGTCCGCACCCCCGTCGCCAAGGGCAAGCCGACCGGCGCCTACGCCGCGGTGCACCCCGTCGAGCTGCACGCCCACGTGCTGCGCAGCGCGGTGGAACGCGTGCCCGGTCTCGACCCGTCCGAGATCGACGACGTGATCGGCGGCGCCGTCGGGCAGGTCGGCGAGCAGAGCGGGAACACCACCCGGTTCGCGGCGCTGGCCGCGGGCTTCCCCGATTCGGTCGCCGGCGTCACCGTCGATCGCCAGTGCGGCAGCAGCCAGCAGGCGCTCAGCTTCGCCGCGCAGGGGATCGTCGCGGGCGCCTACGACATCGTCGTCGCCTCCGGTGTCGAGTCGATGAGCCACGTGCCGATCGGCAGCTCGGCCAACGTCGACGGCGTGCGCGCCGACGTGCGGGGCCCCTCGGTCGAGAAGCGCTACCCCGGCGGGCTCATCCCGCAGGGCGTGGCGGCCGACCTGATCGCCCGCAAGTGGAACCTGTCCCGCACGCAGCTGGACGAGTTCGCGGTGACCAGCCACCAGCGGGCGGCCGCCGCGTGGCGCGACGGGCACTTCGCCGGCCAGGTCGCGCCGTTGAAGGTCACCGCCGCCGACGGCACGGTCACGCAGCTGGACGTCGACGAGACGATCCGGCCCGGGACCAGCCTGGAGGTGCTGGCCGGGTTGCGCCCGGCGTTCGCGCACGAGCACTGGACCGGGCGGTTCGGCGAGATCGACTGGAAGGTGACCGCGGGCAACTCCAGCCCGGTCAACGACGGCGCGGCCGCGCTCGTGCTCACCACCAGCGAGATCGCGCGGCAGCGCGGGTGGCGGCCGCGGGCCCGGATCCACACCGCGACGGTCACCGGCGACGACCCGGTCTACATGCTGACCGGGATCATCCCCGCCACCGCCAAGGTGCTCGCGCGGGCCGGACTGTCCCTTTCGGACATCGACGCGTTCGAGGTCAACGAGGCGTTCTCCTCGGTCGTGCTCGCCTGGCTCGCCGAGACCGGCGCGGATCCGGCGAAGGTCAACGTCGACGGCGGCGCGATCGCGATCGGGCACCCGCTGGGCGCGAGCGGCGCGCGGCTGGCCACCACCCTGCTCGGGGTGCTGGAGCGCACCGGCGGCCGCTTCGGCCTGCAGACCATGTGCGAAGCCGGCGGCACGGCCAACGCGACCATCATCGAAAGGATTTGAGGACAATGGAAATCGCCGGTTCGATCGCGCTCGTGACGGGCGCCAACAGCGGACTCGGCCGCGTGCTCGCCACCGCTCTCCTCGACCGCGGCGCGAAGACCGTCTACGCCGCGGCCCGCAACCCGGAGCATCACCGATCCGCGGCTGACGCCGGTCCGGCTCGACGTCACCGACCCCGCGTCGGTCGCCGCGGCGGCGGAGCTGGCGGCCGACACGACGTTGGTGATCAACAACGCGGGTGTCGGTAGCAACGGCTCGCTGCTGACCGCGCCGGACCTGGACGCGGCCCGGACGGTGCTGGAGACCAACTTCTTCGGCCCGGTCAACGTCTCCCGTGCCTTCGCGCCGATCCTCGGCCGCAACGGCGGGGGCGCGCTGGTCAACGTGCTGTCGGTGCTGTCGTGGCTGGCGCCGCCGGTGACGGCCGACTACAGCGCGGCGAAGGCGGCGGCATGGTCGTTCACCAACTCCGCCCGCTGGGCGCTGCGCCGGCAGGGCACGCTGGTGGTCGGGGTGCACGTCGGGTACATGGACACCGACATGGCCGCGCACGTCGACGGCCCGAAGGTGGCGCCGGAGGACCTCGCGCGGCAGGTCCTGGACGCCGTGGAGAACGGCCAGGAGGAGGTGCTGGGCGACGAGCTGAGCCGCGGCGTCAAGGCGGGGCTCGCCGGACCGGTGGCCGCGTTCGAGCGGTAACCTGCGCCGCATGGGGGATTCCGGTTCGTGTTGCCCGTTCTGCTGTGCTGCGTGGCGGCGTGCTCGTCGCCGGCGCCGCCGGGGCCGCCCCGCCCGCTTCGAGTGCCGAACCCGACGCCCTCCAGACCGTTCTCGGTAAGGACCTTCGCGTCGCTGATCGGGGTCGCCAGCGGCAGCGTCACGGACGAGATCCGGACCCGGCTGATGCGGTCAAGGGTGGCGCTCATGCGGTCTTCTCCCTGGTGTCGAACTCGATGCGCTTGATCTTGCCCATCACGGCGAACCCGATGAGGGCGAGGACACCGTGCGCGGCGACGAACCACAGTGCGGTGTCGAAGGAACCGGTCGCCTGCACGGTGTAGCCGATGACGATGGGCGTCACGATGCCCGCCGCGTTGCCGAAGGCGTTCATCGTGGATCCGACGAAGCTGGTCGCCTGCGGCGGCGCGATGTCGGTGGTGATCGCCCACCCGAGGGCGCCGAGGCCCTTGCCGAAGAACGCCAGCGTCATGATCGCGACGATCAGCGCGCTGCTGTCGGTCAGGCTGCACAGCGCGAAGCTGGTGGCCAGCGCCATCCCGGTCACGGACGGGATCTTGCGCGCCGCGGTGAGCGAGGCCCCGCGGCGCAGCAGGGCATCCGAGACGAACCCGCCCGCCAGGCCGCCGGCGAACCCGCACAGCGCGGGCAGCGCGGCCACGAACCCCACCTCCAGCAACGCCAACCCGCGCCCCTCGACCAGGTAGACCGGGAACCACGTGATGAAGAAGTAGGTGAGCGCGTTGACCGCGTACCGCGAGATGTAGACACCCCACAGCGGCCGCGTCGAGAAGATCTTCGCGATCGTGCGCCGGTCCAGCGGGACGCGTTGTTCGGCCCGGGTGCACGCTTCGTCGAGGTCGACCAGCGCGCCGCCGGTGGTCATGGTGTCCAGTTCGGCCGGGGTCACGCGGCGGTGGTGGCGCGGCGAGTCCATCCAGCGCGACCACCCCACGGCGAGCGTCAGCCCGAGCACGCCGAGCATGACGAACACCCAGCGCCAGCCGAGCTCGTGCGTGATCCACCCCATGACCGGGGCGAACAACGCGGTCGCGAAGTACTGCGCGGAGTTGAACACCGCGGTGGCCCGTCCGCGTTCGGCGGTCGGGAACCAGGTGTTCGCTACGCGCGCGTTCACCGGGAACGCCGGCGATTCGAACACGCCCAGCAGCAGCCGGAGCGCGAACACGATGGTGACCGCGACCAGCACCGGCGTGGTGATCAGGCCGACCAGGCTGATCGCGGCGGTCACGACCGTCCACAGCGCGAGGCTGAGCGCGTAGATGCGGCGGGCGCCGAAGCGGTCCAGCAGCACGCCGCCGGGCAGCTGGCCGAGCACGTAGGCCCAGCTGAAGGCGGAGAAGATGTAGCCGAGCTGGACCGTGCTGAAGCGGAGCTCGGCCGAGATGCTGCTGCCGGTGATCGACAGGCTGCTGCGGTCGGCGTAGTTGATCGCGGTGATGATGAAGATCAGGCTGAGAACCAGGTACCGGGGGGGGGAATGCGACGGCGTCCGGTCGCGGTGCTCGCCACCGCCGGCGCCGTCTCCTCGAGACCTCGACTTCGGCATGTTTCACTAGCCGAACAGCATATCTCAATCTGCGGATTTCACTAGCCCCATGAGGTGAGCCGCCTGCTGTCCCCTGCTCCGCACGCCAGCCTTCGCCAAGACGGCCTCGATCCCGAGCGCGTCCACGATGTCCACAGTGGACGCGCCAGAGCACTAGGACCCGCGATCCGGCGCTTCCCGGCCACCCGCGTTCCACCACGGCACGCATCACGAGCCGCCACCCGGTACTGTCCGGCCGCCCGCACTCCGCCACAGCCATCACCCGCGGTCCAGCACTGTCCGGCCCCGCACATCCCACGGCAGGACTGGCTGTGATCGACAGCGCGGCGTTTCCCGGCCGCGCGCCTCCGAGCCCTGACCATTCCGGCTGCGCGTGGGTTCCAGGCGGCACGGTTTCCGGCTGTACCACCGGTCGCAGGATCGCGGCGATCCCCGCACCACGGTGGTGCAGCGCGCTCAGGCACTACACGTGCGGCTTCATGATTCTCTCCTCCCTCGTGCTGCTCGTTTGCTGTCAGCCGTGGTGCACCGCCTCCACGTTGTGCCCATCGGGGTCGCGCAGGAACACCGCGTAGTAACCCGGGTGGTACTCGGGCCACTCGCGGGGCGCGTGCAGCACCTCGACACCCGCCTCGACGGCCGCGGCGTGCACGGCGTCCACCGCGTCCCTGCCGGGCGCTCGGAAGGCCACGTGCAACTCGCGGGTTTCCGCGCCGCCCGCGGAACTCAGCCAGAAGTCGGGATTGCCGTCCGGCCCGGCCATCCCCACCACCACACTGTCGCCCGCGGGAAAACGCATCGCCTCCCGTAACCCGATCGGCCCGAACACGCGCTGATACAGGGCGGCGGAAGCCTCGACGTCGGCCACCTGAACTCCGAGATGATCCAGCATGCGCGAAGGCTAACCGGCACCACCGACAATTTCCGGCCGCCACGTTCCGGACCCCCCTCAGGAGTCCACAGTAGACAGCGTACGGAACGCGGAATAACCGTGGTAACGTTCCTCCATGGGGGAAAATTCACCAACATTGCAGTCCGTCTCGAACGCATTGCGCCTGGTGCTGTTGCTCCGCGCCCAGGAGGACGTCGGGGTGACGGACGCGGCGCGGCACCTCGGCGTCGGCCCGTCCACGGCGCACCGCCTGCTGACCACCTTGCAGCACCACGGCTTCGCCGAGCAGACCCACGGCGGCCGCCGCTACCGCATCGGCCCGTCGATGACCATGTCCAGCGAGACGCAGGCGGTCGAGCACTGCCTGGAGGTCGCGTACCCGCTCATGCAGCAGCTGCGCGACGAATCGCGGGAGACCGTGCACATCTCGGTGCTGGCCGGCGCGCGGGTGAAGTTCGTCGCCGCCGTCGAATCGCCGCTGCTGATGCGCGTCGCGAGCCGGGTCGGCCTGAGCATGCCGGCGCACGTGTCCGCCGCGGGCAAGGTGCTGCTCGCCGAACTCACCGACGACCAGCTGGCCGAGCTGTACCCGGACGAGGAACTGACCGGCGCGACCGACGCCGGCCTGCACACCCGCACCGCACTCCGGCGGGAGCTTGCGGGCGTGCGGGCGGAGGGCTTCGGACGCAACACCGGCGAGTCCGAGGAGGGCCTGGCCGCGCTCGCGGTGCCGATCCCGCGCGCCACCGGCCGCGTGCTGTGCAGCCTCGCGCTCACCGGTCCCCTGTTCCGGTTCAACCCCGATCCGGCCGCCGGCGTTTCGCCGCGTGAGCTGGAGCTGACGACGATGCTGCGGCACTCCGCGGCGCAGATCGCGAACCAGCTCGTCTACTGAGGAGCACAATGGGCAGGGACGAGAGAGGGGGCGCCATGCCCGACGAAACCACGCCCGAGGGCGACTACACCGAATCCGGCGTGCCGAGCTTCGACTTCGTGCGCGACCGCATCGAGAACCGCTACGCGACAGCCCTCGGCTCGACCGAGCTGGCCGGGGAGACCACGGAGGCGTCCGCGTTCGACGAGAAGCTGGCCGACCGGGACCGCGCCGCGCGCGACAAGCTGGAGGAGATCCGCCGCTCGATGCGCGGCGAGTGAATTCAGGGCTTCTGCCAGACCGAGACGTGCTTGCGGCTCCCCGGTGAACGGCTCGCGCGCCCAGTCCGACCACCGCTCCCGCAGGCGCATCCCGGCCATCTCGGCCATCAGGTCGAGCTCCGACGGCCAGACGTAGCGGAACGGGATCGACCGGAACGCGCCGCGGCCGCCGGTGACGTCGACGTAATTGGAGCTCATCGCCTGCGTGGCCACGTCGTACACGTCGTAGGCCCAGTTCGTCGCGCCGCCGTGGAACGGCACGACGGTCTGGCCGTGTGGGAGCTGCCGCAGCGCGGGCACCCCGACCTCGATCACGAAGCACCCGCCCGGCCGGAGGTGCGCGGCGGCGTTGCGGAAGCACGCGACCTGTTCCGCCTGGGTGGTCAGGTTCATGATCGTGTTGAAGACCAGGTAGGCCACCGAAAACTCGCCCGGCACCCGAGTTGTCGCGAAGTCACCGATCGTCACGCCGACCGCGTCGCCACCCGGCTTCGCGCGCAGGCGGGCCACCATCGCGCGGGAGAGGTCGATGCCGTGCACCGACACGCCACGCGCGGCGAGCGGCAGCGCGATCCGGCCGGTGCCGATGCCGAGTTCGAGGGCCGCGCCGTCGCCGGCGAGACCGGCGAGGAACCCGACCGTCGCCGCCACCACGGCCGGCTCGAACTCCGGCCCCTCCGACTGGTCGTACGTCGCGGCGACGTCCTCACCGAAGTGACCGTCCTCCATGTCCGGACGGTAGCGCGGCACGCCGCGGCGGTGCCCGCTATTTTCCGCCGAGGAACTCGTCGAGCACCTTCGCCGTCGCCTCGGCGGGGATGCCGTGCCCGGCGCCGCCGGGGACCTCGGCGTACCTCGCCCGGCCGAGGTACGCGGGCAGCGCCCGGGCGGCTTCGCGCAGGCCGGGCCAAGTCTCGCTGCCGCTGAGGACGAGGACGTCCAGATCGAGAGCACGCATGGCCGCGGTGGGAAGGTTCGGCGCGGCCGTGAGCGTGGCGTCGTACACCAGGCTCTGCGCGACGGCCTCCAGCTGCGGCCACATCGGTGAGCGCCGGATCTGCTCGACCGTCTCCGGCGGCAGCCCGATGCCCTCGATCTGCATCGTCGCGACCGCGTCACCGCGCCTGCCGTCGCCGATCAGCGCGGCGAGCTTCCCCGCCAGGTCGCGGGCCGAGCCGGCCAGACCGCCGAGCGCGAACGGCGGCTCGTAGAGCGCGACGCGGGTGATCGCCGCCCCGGCGGCCGCGGCGTGCAGCGCGAGGATGCCACCTGAGGAGAAGCCGAACACCGCGGTCGGCCCGCCCTCGGCCGCGAGCACGGCGTTCAGGTCCTCGACCTCGCGCTCGACCCGGTAGGTCGCGGCCTGGTGCGGCGGAATGACGTCGCCGCTGTCCCCGCGCCCGCGCCGGTCGACGCACACGACGGTGTACCGGTCGCGCAGCACCTCCGCGACGGGCGCGCACGCCGTCCGGTCGTTGAAGGCGCCGCCGAGGAACACGACGAGCGGCCCGCTGCCGTCCCGCTCGTAGGCGATGGGCGTCCCGTCCGCCGAGGTGACCGTGTGCATGCCGTCCTCCTTCACCGGGGGTTTCAGTGTGCCGACGAACGGGCCCGCGGTGGGAGGACATCCGGGAAGCCGAACCGCCGCACCAGGGACGGCTCGCCGAAGACGGTGATCTTCGCGATGCCCGTGGCGGTCCCCGTGAGGACCGCGAGGCCGTATGCGCGGTGCGCGCCGCCGGTGAGGCGGTACGTCACCGCGGCCGGCTGGTCGTTCGCCGTCGTCGGCAGCATGCGCCACTCGCCCGGCTTGCCGATCATCGCGGGGCTCTCGAGGAACGGCAGGCAGGTGCGGCGGCCGGCGAACCACGTCGGCGACCCGACCACCTCCAGCGCGGCGTCCTGGCGCAGCGCGCGTTCCAGCAGCGCGACATCGGACTTCTCGAACGCCGCCATGTACTGCTCCAGCAGCGCACGCGCCTCGGGCGCGGACGGCTCCGCCGGCTCCTCCGGCGCGGCCACCTCCGCCAGGCTCGCCCGGGCCCGTTGCAGCGCGCTCTTCACCGCCGCGACCGTCAGGCCGAGCATCCCGGCGACCTCGGCGGCCGGGAAGGCCAGCACATCCCACAGGATCAGCACCGCCCGCTGCCGCGGTGGCAGCACTGCAGGCTCGCGATCAGCGCCAGCCGCACCCCCTCCCGCGATTCGGCCGCCGCCGCGGGGTCCACCGGGATCGGCTGGAGCCACGCCACCGCCGGCCGCCTCACCGGGCGCCGCGGCCGGATCGTCCGACGGCGGCGCCAGCCCGGACGGCAGCACCCGCCGCCCGCGGCCCCGCAACGCCGTCAGGCACACGTTCGTCGCGATCCGGTACAGCCAGGTGCGCACCGACGCCCGCCCCTCGAACGCGCCGAACGACCGCCACGCGCGCAGATACGTCTCCTGCACCAGGTCCTCGGCGTCGTCGAGCGAGCCGAGCATCCGGTAGCAGTGCGCCAGCAATTCGGCGCGGAACGGCTCCGCCACGCGGGCGAAGCCGTCCTCGGTGGTTCCCACGTCAAGCACTCTGCCCCACCTTCGCCGGTGGGAAGAGGTTCACGTGCTCCGGGAAGATCCGCACGACCACGCGGTCCGCGTCCGGCTCCGGCGGCGGCTCCTGCCCGCCCATGTACAGCTGGTACATCACCACCGGCAGCTCCTTCCCCGGATCGGCGGTGATCTCCACGCGGCCGCGCACCTCCGCGTAGTGGCCGGTCACCCGGGACACCACGAGCAGGCTGAGCCGCGAATCGCGCACCAGGTCGCGGGTCTTGCGGCGGCCGCGAAGCGTGCTGAACACGATCGTGCCGTCGTCCTCGCACTTGACGAAGACGACCGAGGACTGGGGACGGCCGTCGGAATTGCTGGTCGAGACGATCGCGAAGTGCGGTGCGCCGACGAGGCGGCGGACGGTTTCGGGCAGTGTCATACCGGTACCGACTCGCGGGCGGCCGGAAAGGAATCGGTCTCAGCGCACCGTCATGCGCACGCCCTCGGCCAGCCGGTATGGGCGCGTGTCCACCAGCGCGCCCAGCAGCCGGCGCAGGCGCGAAACCTCCGCACGCACCGTGACGATGTGCTCGGCGTCGCCGTACAACGCGCGGCTGAGCGCCTCCGCCGACAGCCCGGCCTGCCCGGCGCGGTGCAGCAGCACGAGGATTTCCGCGTGGCGGCGGGTCACCTTGCGCCGCCAGCCGGTGTCGCCGCCCTGCAGCGTCAGCAGCGGGGTGTGCGTGAGGTCGAGGTCGAGCGTCACCCGCCGGTCGGGTCCGGCCGGACGGATCAGCCAGCCCTCGGCCAGCCGCTCGGGCAGGCACGCGCCGAGCCCGGGCACCGCGATCGGCTCGCCCGCGGACGGCGCCGCGATGCGGTCGCCCACCGACACTCCGGCGCCTGCCGCGACCCAGCCGTGGTCGTCGACCAGCAGCGCGGGCCCGGTGGCCAGCAGCGGTTCGCCCACCTGCCGCAACCGGTCGAGGCGCCGCTGGTGCCAGCGCCAGATCTGCGCCTCGGCGAGCCTGCGGCCGGTCTCCACCAGCGCCCCGATGGCCGGGTGGAGCGTCAGCGCGGGGCCGCTCACGTCGATCACCCCGAGCAGGTCGCCGGTGCGCGGATCGTGCACCGGCGACGCCGTGCAGTACCACGGGTGCTGGTTCTGCTCGAAGTGCTCGCCCGCGAGCAGCTCGACCGGGGCTGCCTCGGCGAGCGCGGTGCCGATCGCGTTGGTGCCGACGCGTTCCTCCGTCCACTCCGCACCCTCGAAGAACCCGAGGTCGTCGGCATGGCGACGGACGCGGGACGTGCCTTCGCGCCACAGGATGACGCCGTCGGCGTCGGTGACGACCAGCAGCACGTGCGGCATCCCGCCGAGCACCTGCTTGAGGTCGCCGACCGCGTCCCGCAGCGGCGAGTTCTCCCGCCTCCTGGCCAGCTCGTCCTCGCTCAGCCAGTCCCGGGTGTTGAGCCCGTCGGCCTTCAGCCCGAGCCCGAGGACCCGTTCCCAGGACCGGGACACCACGTCACGCGGCCGCAGCGGCGGACGGCCGCCCGCGATCACGGCGTCGTGCATGCGGACCAGGTCGCGGGCGTAGGCGGGCAGGCTGCAGCCAGGCGGGACTGCGCCGGGCACGCTCACGGTCCACCTCCGCACCACTGCGTCGACGATCGAGCATAGGTGCCGCTCACGCGCTCGCCAAGGCGTGCAATTCGCTGCAACCGTTGCCGGCCACCCGACCGCCACGCTGTGATCGGTGTTACATCCCCAACGGCGAGGAGGAGTGGCGATGACACAGACAATCGACCGGGAGGCGCCGGCGCGGTCGCCGCAGGCGCGCGTCGACGCTTGGCTGGAGCGGTTCGAGGCCGCGCTGGCCGCCCGCGACGTCGAGGCGGCGGCGGGCATGTTCGCGGTCGAAAGCTTCTGGCGCGACCTGGTGGCGTTCACCTGGAACATCAAGACCGTCGAAGGCCGCGAAGGCGTCGCCGACATGCTGTCCGCCTGCCTGGACGGCACGGATCCGTCCGGTTTCCGCACCACCGAGACCCCGACCGAGGCCGACGGGGTCGTCGAGGCGTGGCTGGAATTCGAGACCGCCACCGGCCGCGGCAAGGGCCACCTCCGGCTCACCGACGAAGGCGCCTGGACGTTCCTGACCAGCCTCCGCGAGCTGAAGGGCTTCGAGGAACCGCAACGCGAACGCCGCCCGAAGGGGGTGCGGCACGGCGTCATCCGGGGACGCCGGGTGTGGGCCGAGGAGCGCGAGCTGGAGAAGAAGGAGCTCGGGTACGAGCGCCAGCCCTACGTGGTGGTGATCGGCGGCGGGCAGGGTGGCATCGCGCTCGGCGCGCGGCTGCGGCAGCTCGGGGTGCCGGCGCTGGTCGTGGACCGCCACGAACGTCCCGGCGACCAGTGGCGCAAGCGCTACAAGAGCCTGTGCCTGCACGACCCGGTCTGGTACGACCACCTGCCCTACCTGCCGTTCCCGGAGAACTGGCCGGTGTTCGCGCCGAAGGACAAGATCGCGGACTGGCTGGAGATGTACACCCGCGTGATGGACGTGCCGTACTGGACTCGGTCGGAGGTGAAGTCCGCCTCCTACGACGAGGACACGGCACAGTGGACGGTCACCGTCGACCGCGCGGGTGAAACAGTCGTGCTGACGCCGAAACAGCTCGTGTTCGCCACCGGCATGTCGGGCAAGCCGAACATCCCGTCGTTCCCCGGGATGGATGTCTTCGAGGGCGACCAGCACCACTCTTCGCAGCACCCGGGCCCGGACGCCTACGCGGGCAAGAAGGCCGTGGTGATCGGCTCGAACAACTCGGCGCACGACATCTGCGCGGCGCTGTGGGAGCACGGCGCGGACGTCACGATGGTGCAGCGGTCCTCCACCCACGTGGTGAAGTCGGATTCGCTGATGGAGATCGGTCTCGGCGACCTGTACTCCGAGCGCGCGGTGGCGAACGGGATGACCACCGACAAGGCCGACATGGTGTTCGCGTCGCTGCCCTACCGGATCATGCACCAGTTCCAGATCCCGGTGTACCAGCAGATCAAGCAGCGCGACGCGGACTTCTACGACCGCCTGGAGAAGGCCGGTTTCCTGCACGACTGGGGCGACGACGGGTCCGGCCTGTTCATGAAGTACCTGCGGCGCGGCTCCGGCTACTACATCGACGTCGGCGCCTCCGAGCTCGTCGCGAACGGCGACATCAAACTGGTACGCGGCCAGGTCGACCACCTGACGCGCGACGCCGTGGTGCTCGCCGACGGCACCGAACTGGAGGCCGACCTGGTGGTGTACGCGACCGGGTACGGGTCGATGAACGGGTGGGTCGCCGACATCGCCGGGCAGGAGATGGCCGACCGGGTCGGCAAGTGCTGGGGCCTCGGCTCGGGGACGACGAAGGACCCCGGCCCGTGGGAGGGCGAGCAGCGGAACATGTGGAAGCCGACCCAGCAGCCGGGGTTGTGGTTCCACGGCGGGAACCTGCACCAGTCCCGGCACTACTCGCTGTACCTGGCGCTGCAGCTGAAGGCCCGGTACGAGGGCATCCCGACGCCGGTGTACGGGCTGCAGGAGGTGCACCACCTGTCGTGAAGCTTCCGGGGCCCGGCCCTCGACGGGCGGCCGGGCCCCGGGTTCCACCTACGCGAACGCGTTCACCCCGGTCAGCTCCGCGGACATCGCCCACAGCCGCGCGGCCTGCTCCCGGTCGGTGGCGTAGTCGCGGACGCCGAGGAACATCGCCGGGCGGCCCGGGCCGGACGCGAGCGGCTCACCCGAGGCCGGCTCGGCGATGTCGCAGTCCTCGCAGTACACGCCGCCCATCCCGGCCAGCCGCGGCGACGTCGCGGCCCACACCTGCGTCGCCGCGCCCTGCTCGGGGGTCTTGAACCAGTCGGCGACCGGGGTGCCGTTCTCGTCGACCCAGCCGTTCGCGATCTGCTCCGCCAGCGGGATGTGCCGCTGCAGCGGGGTCAGGATGCTGCCCCGGGTGCACCGGCCTGCCACTTGTCGTAACCGCGCTCGAACCACATGTCGTCCCAGCGGATGCCGGAGAAGTGGTGGCCGCGCGAGGACACCGACACGATCCGCGCGCCCGGCGCGATCGCCGGCCACAGGCGGTTCACCAGCGCGAAGTGGCCGAGGTGGTTGGTCGCGAACTGGGCCTCCCAGCCGGGGCCGACGCGTGTTTCCGGGCAGGCCATGATCGCGGCGCTGTTGATCACGGTGTCGATGCGGCGCCCGGACGAGGTGAACCGCCCGGCGAAGTCCCGCACGCTGTCCAGGTCGCCCAGGTCCAGCTCGTCGACCTCGGCCAGGTCGCCCAGCGCCGCCTTGGCCGCGTCCGGCCGCCGGGCCGGGACGACGACGTGCGCGCCCGCGCCGGCCAGCGCGCGGGTGGTCTCCAGGCCGAGGCCGGAATAGCCGCCGGTGACGATCGCGAGCCTGCCGGACAGGTCGATCCCGCGCAGGACCTCCGCGGCGGTGGTCGACGCGCCGAAGCCGGATCCGATGGGGTGCTGTGCCGTGGTCATGGCGCCGACGCTAGGTGCTGGAGCGCGCTCCAGCGCAAACCTGAATCGGGGACTTGACTGAATCTACAGTGCGACCTACATATATCACTGTCAGCGGTGTGGACGCAGGACCTCCCCCGGGAGTGATTCGCGATGCCGGACGTGCTGGAGCAGCTCGGGTTCGCCGACCTGGTGTGCGACGACCCGGACTGGCTGCGGGACGAGTTCACCGCGATCATCGACGCCAACTTCGGCGAAACCTCGCGCAAGCGGCCGGAACCGCCCCGGATGCCGCTCCCCGAACCGGCCGGTCGTCCGGCCCGCGCCGCACGGACCTCCCAGCTCTGGCGACGCCAGCGCTCGCCTCCGCGCTCGTGAAAAACCGTTGGTCCGCGACGAAAGGAGGGACGACGCCCGGAACATCCGCGATCTCTTCCTGAGCCCCGCCGCCCCTGCGGCGGGGCATTTCACGTCTCAGCCGAGCACGATCGGCACCAGCAGCACGGCGACGTAGTAGGCCATGAACTGCACGCCGGAGGTCATGCCGAGCATCCGGTTCGCCAGTCCGCCGACCGCGCCGACCGTCAGGCTCACCGCGAGCGCGAGCGGCCCGCCCTCGTACCAGGCCACCACGGCGATCAGCGCGACGAACGCGCCGATCAGCGCCTCGTGGCTGATCCGCCGCGCGACCCAGCCGCTGGCGGCCCGCGCGTAGCGCATCGCGAACGGGTACACGACCAGCCCGGCGATGACGACGCCGAGCAGGCTGAACACCAGGAACTGCCACGAGCTGAGCAGGGTGTGCAGGTTGTGCACGCCCCCGTCCGCACCCTTGACCGTGTACACCGGCGGCGCGTTGAACAACGCGGCCGCGGGCCCCGCGGCGACCGGGCTCAGCGGCAGGCCGAAGGCGACGAGCGGGATGAGCGTCTCGGCCAGGTAGGTCGACTCCGTGGTGCCGTTCTTGACCGCCATCAGCGTGGTCAGCCTGCGGTACGGGTGCTTGATCCGCGAGCCGGTGATCTCGCCGGCGAGCACGGTCGCGGCGACCGGGCTGAGCATGAACGTGGTCGAGGTGACCCCGGCCGCGGCGGCCGTCGCCGCCGCTTGCCTGCGGTCCAGGATCCGCAGCGGGTTGGGGATCCACCGCCGTCCGGTGCCGCCGTCCGGCGCGAGCCAGAACGGGCGCGGCCCGGTGCGCTCCAAGGTGCGCCGCCCGCTGCGGGACGACGCGATCAGCAGGTCCACCACGAGCGGACCGATCGCGATGCCGAGGAAGAAGCTGATCGACAGGCTCTTGTCGAGCTGGTCGGTGGCGACCGTGTTGAGCCCGGTCACCAGCAGCGCGAACGGCACGATCGCGGCGACGCTAGCCCACCGGCCCGGCGAGAAGTAGCCGACGAAGATCGCGGCGGCGCCGAACACGAACGGCGCCACCGTCTTGATCGGACCGGCCAGCGGGGCGAGCAGGGACGCGACGCCGACCGCGACCGGAACCGCGATCAGGGCGGCGACGAGCCCGCCCGCCAGTGCCTTGCGCAGCGCGATGTGCGGGGCGCCGAGGCGGCGCAGCGCGGTGGCGTCGTCGAGCAGCGGCACCGCGGTCGTGTCGCCCGGGATGCCCAGCAGCGTGGTGGGAATCGCGTGGGTCATGTGCTTGCTGACGGCTCCGGCGATGAAGAACGTCAGCACCCCGGCCGGCGGGACTCCGAGGAGCACGACGAGCAGCGTGACCGGCGCGAGGGTGGAGGTCTCGTCGGTGCCGGAGACCAGTCCGATCGCCGCGAAGACGACCGCGCCGAGCAGGCCCATGCCCAGGGCCCACAGCAGGTCCGGGGTCATGCCCGCACCTCCTGGGCGGTCTCCCGGACCAGGCCGAGCTCGGCCATTTCGGCCCGCACGCGCGGCGCCAGGTCGGCGAAGGCCTCGGCGGTGCCGCCCATGCGCTCCAGTTCGGCGATGGCGGCCTCCCGGTCCGCGGCCTGCTCGGCGCCGAACGTCCGCTTCGGACGGAACAGCCGGGCGCACACGGCGGCGGCGAGCACGCACGCGGCCAGGCCGGCCAGCAGCGCGTAGCCGCCGGCCAGCGACGGCGTGTCCACCAGTGCCCCGAACAGCGCCTTCGCGCCGAGGAAGACCGGCAGGCCGGCGGCCACGCAGATCACGATGGACGCGGCCAGGTGCCGCAGGTCGACGGCGTCGTTCCAGACGACGACGTAGGGCTTCTCGTCGTTGAGTGCCAAGGCTTTCTCCGTTGGGTCAGGCGCCGGTGAGGGCGCGCAGGGTGCGGGACGGGCTGGGCCGTCCCAGGTGCCCGGCGAGCCAGGCGCTGGTTTCGGCGAGTTTGGTCAAGTCGACACCGGTGTGGATGCCGAGCCCGTCGAGCTGCCACAGCAGGTCCTCGGTGGCGAGGTTGCCGGTGGCGCTCTTGGCGAACGGGCAGCCGCCGAGGCCGCCCGCCGACGCGTCGACGGTGGTGACGCCGCGCTGCAGGGCGGCGAGGGTGTTCGCGAGCGCCTGCCCGTACGTGTCGTGGAAGTGCACCGCGATCCGCCCGAGCGGGACGTCCGCGGCGACGAGCCCGTCGAGCAGCGCGACGACGCGGCCGGGCGTGGCGACGCCGATCGTGTCGCCGAGGCTCAGTTCGGTGCAGCCCAGGTTGAACAGCCGGGTGGCGATCGCGATCACCTGGCGCAGCGAGACTTCGCCCTGCCACGGGTCGCCCCAGCACATCGACAGGTATCCGCGCACGTTCAGCCCGGCCTCCCGAGCGCGGGCCACGACTGGCGCGAACAACTCCAGCGACTCGCCGACGGACCGGTTGAGGTTGGCCCTGGCGAAGCCTTCGGTGGCCGAGGCGAACACCGCGATGTCGGTGACGCCGAAGTCCAGCGCCCGCGCCAGGCCGCGCTGGTTGGGCACCAGCACCGGGTACCGCACGCCGGGACGGCGGTCGAGGCGGCGCAGGACCTCCTCGGCGTCCGCCAGCTGCGGCACCCGGTCCGGCCGGACCAGGCTGGTCGTCTCGATGACGGTGTGCCCAGCGTCGGCGAGCCGTTCCACCAGCTCGACCTTCACCGCGGCAGGCACGAGCGCGGACTCGTTCTGCAGCCCGTCGCGCGGGCCCACCTCGCAAATCGTCACCGCGGACGGCAGCCCGGGCAGGCGGTCGACGGTCATGACCGGCTCTTCCCCCGCAGCTCGGCGAGGATCTTCTCGGCGTGGTCGGCGCGGACCTTGCGGTCGGCGACCAGCCGCGCGACCACCGCGGGCACCTCCGCGGCCGTCGCGCCCACGGTGGTGGCGATGTTGCGGGCGTGCAGCGACATGTGCCCGCGCTGGATGCCCTCGGTGGCCAGCGCCCGCACCGCGGCGAAGTTCTGGGCGAGACCGACCGCGGTGATGATCTCCGCCAGCTGGGCGGCGGTCCGCACGCCGAGCAGGGCGACCGCGGCCTGCGCTACCGGGTGCACCCGGGTGGCGCCGCCGACGAGCCCGACCGGCATCGGCAGTTCCAGCGTGCCCACCACGTTGCCGTCGGCGTCCTTTTCGAAGCGGGACAACGACGTGTACCGCCCGGAATCGGATACCGCGTGCGAGTGGGCGCCCGCCTCGACCGCGCGGGTGTCGTTGCCGGTGGCGAGCACGACCGCGCTGATGCCGTTCATGATCCCCTTGTTGTGGGTCGCGGCGCGGTACGGGTCGGCCTCGGCGAGCGCGGCGGCGTGCACGATATCGTCCACCACCGCGGGTCCGCCGAGGGTGTCGGCGTCGAACACCGCGCGGGCCCGGGACAGCCGCAGATCGGCCTTGTTGGTCAGGATCCGCAGCAGCGGACGGCCGCCGGCGATCTCCCCGGCGCGTGCGGCGACCGCCTCGGCCATGGTGTTCACGGCGTTGGCGCCCATCGCGTCGCGGACGTCGACCTGCAGGTGCGCCACCACGTAGGTGCCGACGCGGGAGTGCACCAGCCGCACCGCGACGTCCCGGACGCCGCCGCCGAACTCGACCAGCTTCTCGTCCTGCGCGTTGGCCAGTTCGATCAGCTCGTCGCGGGCCTCCAGCAGGCGGACACGACCGGCCTCGGGGTCGTTGACGCCGACGATCTGCACCTGCGCCTGCATGACCGGCGCGGTCGAAGACGTGGTGAACCCGCCATGCACGCGGGCGATCTTCGCGGCGTTGCTCGCGGCGGCCACCACCGAGGCCTCCTCGGTGGCCATCGGCACCAGCATCTCGGCGCCGTTGACCACGAAGTTCGTCGCCACCCCGAGCGGCACGCCGAGGATGCCGACGACGTTCTCGATCATGTGGTCGGCCGCGCTCTCGTCGAGCCCCCGCGTGGGGTCGAACGCCGCGATCCGCGCCGGGTCGAGCGCGGCCGCCTCGGCGGCGGCCTTGCGCCGGGCCTCGACGGGGAGGTCCCGGAGTCCCTGGATACGACTGGTGCGCGCCATAGCGCCCCTTCCACTTCCGTGCGGCTGCGTGACGACCCAGGACGCTAGCTCCGCGTCCGCGCAGCCGGAATGGACCGAGCGTCCACTCCGTGCGGCCCGGCTATGGGCGTTCAGCAAGGCGGGCGAGCCGGACGGCGACGGTGAGCCGGAACAGCCGGTCGGGCTCCTGCCAGCCCTCCCCCAGCAGCTCGCCGGCGCGTTCCAGCCGCTGCAGCACGGTGTTCTTGTGCACGTGCAGGGCGCGGCCGGTGGCGACCGGGCTCATCCGGTTGTCCAGGTAGGCGGCGAGGGTGGGCAGCAGGGTGCCGGCGTGCTCGGCGTCCCAGTCCAGGACCGGTCCGAGGACCCGGCGCACGAACGCGGCGACGCGCTCCTCGCCGGGCCCGAACAGCGCCGTGTAGGGCAGGTACTCGTCGGTGGTGACGGCCGCGTCGGACAGGCCGAGCGCGGGCAGGACCCGCACGCAGGCGGCGGCCTGCTCCACGGGTTCGCGCAGGTCGTCCGCGGCGACGGCACCCACGGCCAGCACCGGGGCGGCCAGTGACCGCGCGACGGCCGTGTGCACGGCCCGCGCCGCGGCGGCGGGGTCCGCGCCCACGGTCAGGACGACGACGTGCTCCGCGTGCTCGCCGATCAGCTCGCCCGTGCCGCGCAGGGCGCGGGCCGCCTGGCGACGCAGGTCGGCGGGGACCGCGACGACCACGAGCGAACGCAGGGCCGCCAACTGGATCCCGCGGGCGCGGGCCCGCGCGGCGGCGCCTGCGCGGCGATCCGCGTCGGCCGAGAGCAGGTCGGCGAGCAGGTCCCCGCGCACGCGCTGCTCCGCCTCGGCCAGGGCGTCCTGCTTGAGGCTGAGCAGCGCGGTGATCTGCGCGGCGCGCTCGGCGGTGCGGAACTCGACGGGCCCGAACTCGACGGCCCCCTGCTCCAGCAGCAGCGCGCCGAGCAGCGTCGGCCCGGCCACGACGGCGACCGCGAACGTCCCCTCGCCCGCCGGGACGCACCGCCCGCTGCGCCGGCTCTGTTCGACGGCCGCCCGCACGCCGCCGTCCAGGTGCCCGGTGTCGAGCAGCGTGACGCGGCAGCGCAGCGCACGGCCGAGCGCCCCGGCCACCTCGGTCGCGTCGCCGCCCTGGAGGACCAGCGCGGTGAGGTCGCCGTGCACCTCGCTCGCGCGTTCCATCGCCTCCACGTGCCGGGCCAGCTCACCGTAGGCGCGGCGGGTTTCCTCAGCGGCGGCGTTGGCGCGGGCCAGCAGCCGGGCGGTCTGCAACACGACGGCCGCGTGGTCGGCGAACGCCGACAGCAGCGAGATCTCCTCCGGGGAGAACGCGTGCTCGACGCGGTTGGCGGCGAACAGCACCCCGATGACCTCGTCCCCGGCCAGCAGCGGGACCCCGAGCAGCGAGACGAGGCCCTCCGCGGCGACGGTCTCGTCGATCCGGTCGTCGTGCGGCGCCTGGGTCATCGCGTCGTACCGCGCGGTCCAGCACGGGCGGCGGCTTTCGACCACCTGGCTCGCCAGGCCCATCCCCGGCGGCACGCGCAGGCCGGGGAACGACGGCGCGACCGTGCCGAGCGTGGTGCGCACCCGCAGTTCCCGGCTGCCGACGTCGAACTCCGACAGGTAGGTGACGTCGGTGCCGACGAGGTCGTGCGCCCGTTCCACCAGCCGGGCCAGCAGCTCGTCGACGTCGCGCAGCTCGGCCAGCTCCCTGGCGGAGGAGAACAGGGCGGCGAGCTCCTGCCCGCGGCGGCGGAGGCGGTCGGAAGTCGCGCGCAGGCGCCGGATGCCGGAGGTGATCCGCTCGGCGTCGGCGGCATCGAGGCCGTCCAGCAGCGGCGTGACGTCGGTGTCCTGCTCGGCGGCTTCGAGAAGGCCGACGACGGCGGCGACGGGCAGGCTCATGCATCACCTCGTGGACCGGACGACCACCCGGGCGCGGTGGCGGGTGGGCCCACGGTACATGCGCCTCAGGGCGTGGTGTGCCAGCGGTGCTCCGGCAGGAACCGCGTCGTACCGCTGTGGCACGACGGCGAACTTGTGCGGCTCCGGCACGGCGGGCACCTTCAGCAGCCCCATTTCCTCGGCGGGCACGCCGAGGTTCTCGAAGAACCGCTCGAACGTCCCGCCGGGGCCCGCGGCCACGCCGGCGATCATGCTGTGGTGCCGTTCCATCCGGTAGGCGTGCGGGCAGTTCTTCGGCACGAACCCGAAGTCGCCCGGGGTGAGCAGCTTCTCCTGCTGGCCGCCCTCGGTGTCCTCGACGAACAGCCGCACCGCGCCTGCCGTCACGTAGAACACCTCGTAGGTGTCGGGGTGCAGGTGGACCCGATCGCCCTCGCCCTTCTCAATGAAGTACGGCTTGCCGGGCTCTGCGGGGATGCGCGAGGCGCGCCGGTAGGGGGTGGCGAACTCTGCCGTCATGATGTCTCCGCGTCGGTCGCACTGTCAGGTAGACTGACAGATATCCTCCTGCTGTGCAACCAGAACCCACACTGGCCCAGCTGCTCGGCGCGGCACGGCGGTGGTTCGACGAGGCCCTGATCGCCGGGCTGGCGCGGGCGGGCGCGGCGCCGGTGTCGGCCACCCAGGTCGGGCTCTTCGCGGTGCTCGACCCGGACGGCACGACGGTGTCCGAACTGGCCCGCCGGATGGGCGTGACCCGGCAGACGGCGCACCAGGCCGTCCAGGCGCTGACCCGGCTCGGGCTGCTCGAACAGGCGCCGGACCCTTCGTCGGGGCGGCAGCGGCTGGTGCGGCGCACCGCGGAGGGCGAGCGCGCGCACCGGACGGCGGTCGGGATCCTGCGCAAGGCGGAAACCACGCTGGCGCGCCGGATCGGACGCGATCCGGTGCACGCCCTGCGCGCGGCGCTGCAGTCGGACTGGGGCCGCCCGCCGTCTTGACGCGGTCACTCGATCACCGAGGTAGGCCAGCGGCGCCTTGATGTTCACACCGAACAGCACCAGCGCCCCTATGGCGTGATCCGCAGCGCGCGGCAGGTGGACGGTGAGCGGATGCGGTCGGCGGTCATCGTGCCGCCGGGCACGCGCGCGCGGATTCACCTGCCTGGCAAGGAAATCGGCGACGTCGGCCCCGGCTCGCACGAATGGCGGGTGGAGTTACCCCGTTGATCACGCGGCAAACGCGGTCGCGCGCCGATCGCAGGGCGGTGTAAATGGCTGCTGCCGGATCGCGGATTCTTATGCATGATGGGCGAATGGCAGCACCCAGCGACCGCCCGCAGGCGGAACCCCCGCCCGCGCACGCCATGACGGTGTCGGCCGAGCACCGGGGACGGGACGTCGTGCTCACCGCGACGGGCGAACTGGACGTCGCGACGCTGCCCAAGCTGCGCGGGCTGATCAGGCTCGCGCTCGTGGATCGGCCGCGCCTGCTGGTGCTTGACCTGTCGGAACTGCGGTTCATCAGCTCCAGCGGGCTGGGTCTGCTGGCGGGCACGCACCGCGAGGCCGCGCCCGCGGAGTTGCGGGTGGTGGCGGGAACAGCGGTGCGGCGGGTCATGGCGTTCACGGACCTGCTGGAGTTCCTGAACGTCTACAGCACGATGGAGGAGGCGCTCACGGACGCGGGTTGACGCGCACCCAGCGGCGGGCGCCGGACCGCCCGCTCGCGGCAGCCACGCTGCGCCAGCGGGGCACGCCTTCCTGGCCATCCGCTGGACCTACCCCCCGACGGGCGGTGGCTCCATGCCGCCAATTCCGGCACCGACGCGGCGCGCGTCAGTGCAGATACTGGGAGCCGCCGCGGACCAACCGCCCAGTCCCGCGGCAGCCTCACGCCAAGAACCTCCGGCTCAGCACCGCCGCGCCAGTGGAGTTGCTGACAGCCGCCGTGGGGGCGGCGCTTCCTGCGCCGGTCCAGATGCCACCGCCGCGGCTTTCCCCGCCCACCGGCGGCAGATCAACAGCCGGCTCAGACGCCGACCACCTCGGCCACCTCCGGCTGCGCCTGCGGCTCCGCGGCGGGCCGGATCTCCGCGTCGAACCGGCTGAACTCGAACCGCACGTCGCTGCGGTCGGGGCCGCACGGGACGGCCGTGATGATCCCCGCGGTGTCCACCGCCGCCAGCTGGGCCAGCAGCCGCGCCAGGCGGTCCGGCGCGCCGGCCACCTCCTGGTCGGTCTGCACCAGCGTGCGGTGCAGGTTCGTCAGCCCCCACCCGTCGGCGCTCCCGCTGCCCGTCGGCACCGGCAGCGCCACCGTCAGCAGCCAGCGCCCCGGCTTGCCGGACAGGGACGGCGTGCGGTGGTTGGAGATCCCGATGACCTGATCGGCCCGGACCAGCCCGTCGCCTGGGGTGCGGATCCAGACGTTCTCCAGCGCCATCCTCAATCCTCCCGTTCGGTCTCCGTGGACTCGGCCTGCTCGCCCAGCCTGCGCCGCAGATCCGCGTTCTCGGCGCGCGAGGCGGCCAGCTCGTCCTCCAGCCGGACGATCCGCTCCGCGGCCGCCAGGGTCATCCCGTCGTCGAACAGCTCGCGGACCCGCGCGGCCAGCCGCAGCTGGCGGCGCGAGTAGCGGCGGTGGCCGCCGGACGAGCGGTGCGCCTGGACGACTTCGGCGGCGTCGAGGCTGCGCAGGAACGCAGGCTGCACGTCCAGCGCGTCCGCCGCCTGCCCCATCGTCCAGGCGGGGTAGTCCTCGTCATCCAGCTTGTCTACAGCCACTTGAAGAGTGTATCTGCTCTGCTTGATTGACTCAATCTCCAGTCTTGACTATAGATATTTTCGGGAGGTGAGAGCAGGTGTTCCCGAACCCGGGTCTCGACCCGCAGAGCAGGCCGGCGCGGGGCCTGCGCCGGTACATCGGACTGGTCGAGGAGGAACTCGGCCTGAGCGGGCACGGCTCTTTCGTGCAACTGGACGCGCCGCTGAGCGCCTATCTCGCGATCGACGGGCACGTGCCCGCGTTCCCGGACCGCGACGTGGCCCTGCTGTGGGACGAGCGCTACGGCTGGTCACTGGCGGTGGAGGCCCGCTGCGGCGAGGACCTGCTGGTGCTGGCCTACCTGGGCGGCCAGGTGGCGCCCGCGCCGCGGGTGGTGGCCGCCTTCGTGCGCCGCGCGCTGGCCGGTGAGGCGGCGGGCACGCCGGAGCCGGAGGTGCTTCCGGCGCCCGATCTGCACGACGAGCTGGGCGCGTACGCGCCGGTGGCCGAGAAGCTGCTCGCCGCGGGCTAGCTCCGGCATGTGGGACGACCGCCGTCCGCCCGGGGCCCGGTGCCAGAATCGTGATCACGGACCCCGGGAGGACGCGTGTCACGACCGCTGCGGAAGCTGGGCTTCCTCACCATCGGCCTGTTCGAGGAGGCCGACCCGCGCGCCGGCCACGAGAGCACGCTGGACATCATCGAGCTGGGCGAGCAGCTCGGCTTCGACAGCGCCTGGGTGCGGCACCGGCACCTGCAGTTCGGCATCTCCTCGCCGGTCGCGGTCCTCGCGGCCGCCTCGCAGCGCACGCGGCGCATCGAGCTGGGCACCGCGGTCATCCCGATGGGCTGGGAGAACCCGCTCCGCCTCGCCGAGGATCTCGCCACCATCGACATCCTCTCCGGCGGCCGCCTCAACCCCGGCCTGTCGGTCGGCCCGCCGATGCACTGGGACCAGGTCAAGGACGCGCTCTACCCCGACACCGCGGACGCCGAGGACTTCAGCCACCAGCGCGTCCGCCGTCTCTTGGACGCGGTCCGCGGCGAGCCCGTCACCGATTTCCGCGGCACCGAGGGCTTCGAGGTCTTCTCCGACCGCGTCCAGCCGCACTCCCCCGGCCTCGGCCGGCGCCTCTGGTACGGCGCGGGCAGCCTCGGCTCGGCGCGCTGGGCGGGCGAGAACGGGATGAACCTGCTGACCAGCAGCGTCGTCAAGGCCGAGGAGTCGGAGGACTTCGCCGAGATCCAGCTCTCCCACATCCGGACCTTCCGCGCCCACCACCCGGACGGCGACGGCGCCCGCGTGTCGCAGGGCCTGGTCGTCATCCCGACCGACTCGGCCACCGCCGGACAGCGCGCGAAGTACGCCGAGTACGCCGCCAAGCGCACGCCGCGGACCACCGCTCCGCAGGGCCCGGCGCGGATGATGTTCGCCCCGGACCTGGTGGGCACGTCCGCCGAGATCGCCGAACGGCTGCACGCGCACGCCGCGTTCCGGGAGGTCGACGAGGTCGCCTTCGCGCTGCCGTTCACCTTCGAGCACGCCGACTACGTGCAGATCCTGACCGACATCGCGACCAAGCTCGGGCCGGAACTCGGCTGGCCCGCGTGATGCACGTTCACGCGCCGGCGAGCTGAGCCTGCGCGATCCTGCGGAACGCGGCGACGAGACGGCTCCGGTCGTCCGCGCGGGTGGCGAGCACGACGTGGCTCGGTTCGACGTCCTCCAGCGGGACGGTGGTGAGGTCCGGGCGCAGGCCCGTCAGTCCGGCGCTTGCCGGCACGGTGGCGATCGCCTGCCCGCCCGCGACCAGCTCGACCTTGTCCTCGACCGCGCCGATCACCGGCCCGTCCGGCGCCCTCCTGCCGCCGCTCGAAGACCACCGCCACGCCGTCGATCGAAACCCGGGCGCGCGGACACGGCTATCCGTTTCCGGCACGAATTCCATCCGCTTGCGGCACGGGGCACACTGGTGGGTGGTGCCGGCAAGGAGGTCCGCCGTGGGCAACGGACACGTCACCTTCACCACCAGCGATCCGGACGAGGCGCGAGACACGCTCACCCGGCTGTACCTTCCCCTCGAACTGCTGCCGGAGCGGGGCGAACTGGCGATGCGGCTGGACGCGACGGCGCACACCGCGCTGACGATCGGGTTGATCAGCTTCGGGCCGCGGATCCGGGTGCGGTGCCCGCCGAACGCGCACTACCACGTCGTGCTCCCGCTGGCGGGTCGGGCGCGGTACCACTCCGGCGACGGGCCGGCGGTGGTCAGCGAGCCCGGCATGGCGACGGTGTTCGCGCCGGAGGCGCCTGCGGAGCTGGACTGGGCGCCGGGGACAGAGCAGCTGTGCGTGATGCTCGACGGGCGGGAGGTCGAGCGCGAACTGCGGCAGCTGCTCGGCCACGACGTCGGCCCGCGGCTGGCCTTCGCCGCGCGGATGGACCTGAGCCGCGGCCCGGCCCGGACGTGGGTCGAGGCGCTCATGCTGCTGACCCGGGCCGCGCGGCAGGAGAGCGAACTGCTGAGCCATCCGCTCGCGGCGCGCCGACTGGAGCAGATCGTGTTCGACGCGCTGCTGACCGGGCAGCCGCACAACTACAGCGACCAGCTGACCACCGGGGCCGCCTCGCCCGGCCGGTCGGCCGTGCGCTGCGCGGTGGACCTGGTGCAGGCCTACCCGGACCGGGAGTGGACCACCGGGCGGCTCGCCGCCGCGGTGTCGGTGTCGGCGCGCGCTGACCAACGGGTTCCGCGCGGAGACCGGGATGACTCCGATGGCGTATCTGCAGAACGTGCGCCTGGACCGGGCGCACCAGGACCTGCTGGACACGGACCCGTCCCGGACGACCGTCACGCACGTCGCGAGCCGCTGGGGATTCACCCACCTGGGCCGGTTCGCGGCCGCATACCGGGCACGGTACGAGGAGCCGCCGTCCCGCACGCTCCAGCGCCGCACGTGGTGAGTGGTCTTGCGACGAGACCGGGCCGCCCTGGGGCGGCGGCTGCGCGCGGTTCGCGGCACCGGGCGGCGGTGCCCTATGGCGGCAGCAGCCGCACTCGGCTCGCCGCACCAGGCGGCGGCCTCCAGCACCGGCAGCCGCACGCGGTGGGCAGCGCTCCTCGGGCGAGAATGGTCCACGCTGCGGTGGCAGCCGCGCCCGGGCCGCGGACTCCGGCCGCCACCCCGAGCCGGTGGGCACCATCGGCCTCCCGCCGCACCCACGGCACCACCACTCACGCCGACCGGCGCACCACCGCTCGCAAGCCAACCGCGCGGCGGCTGCACCTGCCCGTCGCGATCATCGGCGCCACTGATAGCGCCCCTCAGCACAAGTGATTTCCCCTCCGGCCGGGCAGCACCGAGACTTCCACGACAGTGATGCCGGTCAGCAGAGACCGGCACGCGAGTCCCCCGGAAAAGCCCGCGCCGGACCGTGTCCTGCCCTCCTCGCCCGGCCCCACCGCCGACAACACCCCCAGCCCCACCGCCGGCATCGCCCTCGACCCCGCCACCGGGCGGCCCGCCGGGCGCGCCCAGGCTCTCGTCCTCCTGTTCGCCAGCTGCCTGCCGTGCTGGGCTCGGTGCTGCTCGCGCCCGTGCTGCCGAGCATCCAGCAGGCGTTCGCCGGCACCCCCGGCGCCGCGGCGCTCACTCCGGTCCTGCTGACCGTGCCCGCGCTCGTCATCGGTCTCACCGCGACCGTGGCCGGGCGGATCGTGAATCGCCTGGGCCGCAAGCGTCTCCGCTGGCAGTGCCGGGCAGCATCGCGGTGATGGGCGTCGTGATCGCCGTGTTCGGGCTGGCGCTGGCGCCGTGGCTCGCGGTGCACGACCAGCTCGTGGCGACCATCGGTGAGGACCGCAGCGGCGAGCTGTACGGGTGGCTGACGACGCTGGGCCAGATCGGCAGCGCGGCGGGCTCCGCGCTGGCCGGGCCGGGCGGCGACCGCTACGGCGGCGGCCCCGCGTTCCTTCTGGTCAGCGGCGCGCTGACGATCGCGCTGGCAGTGGCCGGGACGAGGCGGCGCACCCTGCCGGACGGCGCGGGAGCATCGCCGGTGACCACTGGCGGCGGCTGAGGAAGACGCCGCGCACGAGCCGGCCGCCGAGTGGTGCCGCGCACCTGACCCCCACCCCGGCGGTGGAACGCCCGGCCGAATCCTGACGGGAGGAACCCCGCCGCCCCCAGCCGGCGACCGCGTTGGCACCCCGAGGCCCCAGGGCGGGCACCCGGACGCGGCGGGGCGGGTCAGACCTTCCGGCCGACCCCGGCCCACACCACCGAGTCGTTGGGCTCGTCGAACTCGATCTGCGGCGCGCTTTCGCCGTTCTCCTCCGGGTGCCAGAGTGGCGTCCAGGTCGCGCCGGGCTCCACCATCTCCAGGTCGCCGAACAGCGTTTCGATCTCCCGGCGCGGCCGCCAGATCACCGGCGTCGCCGTGGCGTCGTACATCTTGCCGAACTCGGCCATCTCCCTGGCGCGGCTCTCCGGCACCCCGTCGGCCGTGCCGTGCGAGAGCACCAGGTACGAGCCGGGCGCGAGCAGCTCCCGGTAGCGCGCCACCGCGGCCGGGCCGATGTCCGTGCCGTCCGGGCCCGGCTGGGTGACGTGCAGGACCGCGATCAGCATCAGCGCGACCGGCTGCGAGAAGTCGATGACGCCCTTGTCGGCGATCTTGTTCCACAGCAGGTCCGGGTCGCGCAGGTCAGCCTGGATCACCACGTGCCGCCCGAGGTCGCCCTCCTTCTCCAGCAGCATCTGCGAGTGCGCGACGGCCACCGGCTCGTTGTCGATGTAGACCACGCGCGTGGTGGTGTCCAGCTCGTCGGCGACCTGGTGGGTGCTGCCCATCGTGGGCACGCCCGAACCGATGTCGATGAACTGCCGGACACCCTGCTTGACCAGGTACCGCACGGCCCGGTGCAGGAACAGCCGGTTCGACTTCGCGGCGGGGCGCACGAACGGGAACCGCTCCAGCGCCTTTTCCGCGAACACGCGGTCGACCGCGTAGTTGGCCTTACCGCCGAGGTAGTAGTCGTACACCCGGGCCACGTTCGGGTGGTCCAGGTCGACGCCTTCCATCGGGAACTGCTCGAACCGGGACTTCGCCATTCCTGCCTGCTTTCCGCCTGCGGAGATCAACGGGGATAGCGCGAATACTAGCGGTCCCCGCGAAGCCGCGGCGGGGAACCGCCCATCCCCACCGATTCGCGCCGATTCCGCAGGTGGCGCCGCCGCGGGACTCCCCGAACAGGTGGTCCCACCGGACCGTCTCGGCGAAGGTGCGCACTCGACCGCGAGCAGGCTCGAACCCGGAGGGGGCGGGGCCGGGTCAGCGGACCCCAGACCTGTATGGAAAGCGCTTTCCACACGGATCCGCGCGAGCGCCCTGCGACCGTCCGGTTTGGACAGAGGTTGCCCCTCGGCCGTGGTGGTCACCGGGTTGCGCCGCACGTCCCCAGTCGCCGCTGTTGCACACCGCGTTGTCAACTGCCGAGGAAGGCGTCCAGTTCGTCGAGGAATTCCGGCCACAGCCTGCTGTCCGGGTCAGCGCGGCCAGCTCCTGGGCCTGCGCCTTCGGCACGCGCAGGTCGCCGCGGGAGTGCAGGATCAGCGTCGGGCAGTGCACCGACGGCACGATCGCGGACACGTCGATGTGGGCGAAGACGTCCAGGAAGCGCACCACGTTGTCGTTGGAGGTGGTGGCGCGCTGCCAGCCGATCCGGCCCAGGACGAGGTCGAGTTGGGCCTCCTCCTTCTCCTCCGGGGCGGCGGCGCGGGCGAACCGGCCGCGGCTGCAGGCGCCGGCGAGCACGAGCCGGGACACGCGCTCCGGGTGCCGCACGGCGTAGGCGATCGCGACCACGCCGCCCTGCGAGATGCCGAGCAGCGGGAACCGGTCCAGCCCCACCCCGTCGACGAGCAGCTCCAGGTCGTCGACCCAGTCGTCGAACCGGAACCCGCCGATGTCCCAGTCGGACAGTCCGCAGCCGCGCTCGTCGTAACGCACCAGGGTGTGCCGCCGGGCGAGGCCGTCGAGCCAGTGCGCCCAGATCGGGCTCGTCCACTCCAGGTCGAGGTGGGTCAGCCAGTTGGCCGCCTTCACCAGCGGCGGCCCGCACCCGGACAACCCGTAGGCGACGCGGACGCCGTTCGGCGAGCGGCAGTAGCGGATCTGTTGCTGCACGCGGGTGCGCGGGCGGAACGCCGCCGTTCTCCCGGACCTCGGCGACGAAGCGGTACCCGACGCCGTGCACGGTCGCGACGATGCGCTGCCGCTCACCGCTGTCGCCGATCGCGCGGCGCAGCGCCTTGACGCGGCTGGGGTCGCGGTGCCGGATCAGGTGCGTCAGCAGGGCGAACACCTGCGGCTCGACGTGGACCGGCTCCCCGCTGCGGCGCAGCTCGAACCGCTGGGAGTCGACCTCGCAGTCCTCGAACTCATACACCACGGCCCCCTCGCCACGGAATCTCCACATCATCCCCACGATTCCGCCAAGCCGCCAGCCCCTCGCGGGGGTCACCCTGGGCGGACCAACTGGCAGGGAGGACGCCATGACCACCACCGAGCCCCCCGTACCTGCTCGGCAACGAACCCGACGAGCTGCGCCGCCTGGAGGACCAGGCCGCCGCGCTGGCGCCCGCGACGCGGGGCGATCCTGGCGCTGGCCGGGATCGAGCCCGGCATGCGGGTGCGAGCTGTCCCGGCTGGTCGGGCCGTCCGGGTCCGTCGTCGGGATCGACCAGTCGTCGAAGGCGCTGCGCTGGGCGGCGAGCCGGTGCGAGGCCCAGGGGCTGCGCAACGTCTCGTTCGTGCACGACGACCTGCACGAGATGCGGCTGACCGGCCAGGTGGACGCGGTGGTCGGGCGGCTGGTGCTGCTGTACACGCCGGATCCGGCCGCGGTGCTGCGGAAGTTCGCCGGATACGCGCGGCCGGGCGGCGTCGTGGTGTCGATGGAGTACGAGATGAGCGTCGCCGGGCTGCTGCCCGCCACGCCGCTGAGCGAGCGGCTGACGCACTGGATCATGGCGGCGTTCGCCCGGTCCGGCCTCGACCCGAGCCTGGGCGCGCGGCTGGGCACGGTGTTCGCGGACGCTGGCCTGACCGGCGCGACGGTGCTGGGGCTGCGGGCGTACTGGCCGCCGGGCGACCCGACCGGCAGCCGGATGGCGGCGGGCGTCATCCGGACCCTGCTGCCGGTGCTGGCGCGCACCGGGCCGGCCACGCCGGAGGAGGTCGGTATCGACACGCTCGGGCACCGCATCTTCGAGGACCAGGTGCACAGCGGGGCGGCCTTCCGGCCCCCGACGCTGGTCGGGGGCTGGGCGCGGGTCGCGGGACGCTGAGCGCCCCTGGCGGCCGGCACGTGTCGAGAAGCGGGCGGCGGCCTCGACGTTCCGGGTGACAATGGCAGCGCACCCGAGGAGGACGTCATGCCGGCACTGGACAAGGAGTTCGAGGCGACCCTGCTGAAGAGCGAGGCGAAGGGCGGCTGGACCTACGTCGTGATGCCCGGATCGGCCGAGTACTTCGGCACGCGCGGGCTGGTGAAGATCCGCGGCACCATCGACGGCCACCCGTTCCGCAGCTCGTTCATGGCGCTGGGCGACGGCACGCACAAGCTGCCGGTGAAGGCCGACGTGCGCCGGGCGATCGGCAAGGACGCCGGCGACACCGTGCGCATCCGCCTCACGGAACGTCTCGGCTGACCGGTTTGGCGGCCCGCACGATCGCCGAGTGCATGCCGACGGCGACCGGGTGGCTCGGCGTCACCTCGATGCCGGTGGCGACGGCCGCGGCGAGGCCCGCCCGGTACCCGGCGAAGGTGAGCGCCCCGGCGATGCACTCCGTGTAGGAGCCGCGTCCGGCGCGCTCGGCGGGCGTCAGGTGGTCCTCGGCGACGACATCGCTGATGCCGATCCGCCCGCCGGGCCGAAGCACGCGGAACACCTCGGCGAACACCGCGGGCTTGTCGACGGACAGGTTGACCACGCAGTTGGAGATGACGACGTCGACGCTGTCCGCGGGCAGCGGGACGGACTCGATGTGCCCCTTGCGGAACTCGACGTTGGCCGCGCCGGCGCGCGCCGCGTTGGCGGTGGCCAGCGCGAGCATCTCGTCGGTCATGTCGAGCCCGATCACCCGGCCGGACGGCCCCACCCGCCTGGCGGACAGCAGCACGTCGATCCCGCCGCCGGACCCCAGGTCCAGCACGGTCTCGCCCGCGCGGAGGTCCGCCACCGCGAGGGGGTTGTCACAGCCGAGGCTCGTCCGGACCGCGTCCGCCGGGAGCGCCGCCCGGTCGGCGTCGTCGTACCCGCAGCCACACGACTCGCCGCAGCACCCGCCAGTCACCGACAGCGCTGCCGCGGCGTAGCGCTCCCGAACCTGTTCCCGCACGTCCTCACGCATGCCCACACACTACCTCGATGGATATCGAATTAGAAGCTTGTCGAATCAGAGCTGGCGAGAATCCGTCGGAACGTGGCACTCCAGCCACTACTGCGCGGGGGTGGGACGGCCTAGTTTCGGGTGCCGTGATCGTCATCGCGCTGCTCATCGGCGCCGCCTACGTCGTGGTCAACTCCTTCGTCCCGGAGGCGCACCGCCGCCGGTTCAACGCGGTGTTCGTCGCCGGTGCCGGCGCCGCCTACCTGAGCGGGGGCGGGCTCGGGATCTGGGAGTTCGCCTTCACCGCGGCCGCCACCTACGTCGCCTACCGCGGCCTGGAGTCGTGGACGTTCATCGGAATCGGCTGGCTGATGCACACCGCGTGGGACGTGGTGCACCACCTGCGCGGCGAGCCGATCGTGCCGTTCGCGGAGCACTCGTCGCTCGGCTGCGCGATCTGCGACCCGGTGATCGCGATCTGGTGCTTCACCGGCGGCCGCCCCGTGCTGGGCGTGCTACGGAACCGGCTGGCGCGGCCCTGACCCGGTGCTTCGTGTCCTTCCGGCGGGTCGGCACGAGAGCCATCAACGCGCCCCGAAGAGCCAGGCTGGCGGGACCGCCAGGCGGCGCCGCGGCAGCACGACGCGCCGGCCACCGCCGCACGGATTTTTCGGCGCCGGCACCCGCACGGGCACCCGACACCCGTACCGCACCGCGGCAGCCACCGGACTGCCAGCCGACCGCGAACGGCTCAGGCGCGGCGTGCCAAGCGCGCCACCAGGCCCGGCTTGCGGCGCGTCGTGCGCAACCGTCCGGCGATCGCGTCCTCCAGCAGGCGGCCGACCGTCTCCTCGGCGCACGCCTTGTTGGCCCCGATCCCGCCGGACGGCCCGCGCTTGATCCAGCCCACCACGTACGTCCCCGGCGTCACGCGGCCGCCGTCGTTGGGGATCGTGCCGCTGTCCTCGTCGAACGGCAGCCCGGGCAGTGGCGCGCCGCGGTAGCCGACGGCACGCACGACGCCGCCCGCCGGGATCTCGACGTCCCCGCTCACCCGGATCCCGCGCACCCGCGAGGCGCCGAGGATCTCCTCCGGCGCGGAGTGGAACCGCAGCACGATGCGCCGCTTGCCGGGCTGGGGCGGCGCCGTCCAGTCGACCGTCTCCTGCTTGCAGTCGCGCAGCAGGGCGGCCCGCGGCGACGTGTCGATCGCCTCGGTGATGCGCGGGTCGTGCGCGTCGACGACCAGATCGATGTCCTCGTGCTGGGTCAGCGCCAGCAGCTCCGGCGTGGTGTACGCGGCAGCCTCCGGACCGCGGCGGCCGAGCAGCACGACCTCCCGCACGCGGCTGGACTTCAGCGTTTCCAGCGCGGCCGGGGCGATCGCAGTGCCGGCCAGCGAGCGCGGGTCGGTGGTCAGGATCCGCGCCACATCCAGCGCGACGTTGCCCGTCCCGACCACGACGAGCCGTTCCGCCGACAGGTCGACCGCGTCCGCGGGCACGTCCGGGTGGCCGTTGTACCAGGCCACCACCGTCGTCGCCGCCACGCTGCCGTCCAGGTCCTCGCCCGCGATCCCCAGCCGCCGCGCCGAGGACGCGCCGACCGCGTAGATGACCGCGTCGTGGCGGCGCGCCAGCTCGTCCACCGTGACGTCCCGGCCCACCTCGACGCCCAGCCGCATCCGCAGCCGTGGGTGGTGGTGGTACCGCGCGAACGTCTCCCCGATCTTCTTGGTGGACGGGTGGTCCGGCGCGACCCCGTACCGCACCAGCCCGCCCGCGACCGGCAGCCGGTCGATCAGCGTGACCCGGGAACTGGTGTGCAGCAACAGGTCCTCGACCGCGTACATGCCGGCCGGGCCGGTGCCGACCACGGCGACGTCCAGCGCCGGGAAGTCGGCCGGGATGGTGCGGCTGAACACCGGCGGGCCCCACGCGTGGAAGTTCGGCGCGGGGTCGGCCACGGCCGGCTCGCGGTCGGCGCAGAACTCCGCGTTGATCCCGGCGTAGGGCCGCATCGACTCGGCCAGCGCGTCCACCGGGAAGATCGCGTCGACCGGGCAGGCGTCGGCGCACGCGCCGCAGTCGATGCAGCTGCGCGGGTCGATGTAGAGCATCTCGGTGGTGCCGAAGTCCGGCTCGTCCGGCGTCGGGTGGATGCAGTTGACCGGGCACACCGCGACGCACGACGCGTCGTTGCAGCAGGTCTGGGTGATCGCGAAGGCCATGACTAGAGGAGGTTCGCGCGCTTGTAGAAGACCGTCGCGGCCTTGGTCAGCAGGCCTGCCGAGTCCAGGAACTCCATCAGCCCGGCGCAGCTCGACCGCAGCATCGACTTGTGGTGCTCGTTGGCCTTCGCCTCGCGCAGCGCCCGCTTGGTGTCGAGGCCGGCGTTCGCATACACCTGGGGGTTCCACATGCTGCTGACGATGAAGTACGCGGCGATGGACACGACGAGCGCGTTGTACTGGCGGCCCAGCGGCCCGGTCTTCTTCAGCCGCTCGCGGGTCTCCTCGCGGGCGAACTTCATGTGCCGCGACTCCTCGACGACGTGGATGTTGTTGATGGTGCGCACGAACGGCACCACGCGCTCGTCACGCATCCAGTCGCGCTGCATGACGTCGAGGACCTCTTCGGCGACCAGGATCGCCGCGTAGGCCGCCTCGCCACGGGCGGTCGTCTTGAACAACCGGCCCAGCTCGACGGCGAGGCGGCGCGGGCGGTAGGCCGGGGCCCGCAGCTTCGCCGCGCCGCGCGCGAACATGATCGAGTGGCGGCACTCGTCGGCGATCTCGGTGAGCGCCCACTGGAACGCCGGGTCGGTCGGGTCCTTGGCGTAGAAGTCGCGCAGCACCATCTGCTGCAGGATCATCTCGAACCAGATGCCGGTGCTCGCCACCGACGCCGCCTCCTGGCGGGTCAGCTCGCGCTGCTGCTCGGGGGTCATCTCGTTCCAGTACGCGGTCCCGTACAGGGTGCTCCACTCCGGGCTCGCGCCGTGGTAGCTCGTGTCCAGCGGGGTGTCCCAGTCGACCTCCTTGACGGGGTCGTAGGACAACGTCTCGGACGAGTCGAGCAACCGCTGCGCGACCGACCGGTGGTCAGGCTGCGCAGTGTCCGAGTGCTCCTGTGCGCCGACGCTGGTCATGGCACCCTCCCGACTGCCTGTTACTTCGGTTTACGGTTACCCAAGGTAACACACATCGGCGGCAGCGCAAGCGACCGTTCGTGACCGAGCACCGCGATTTCCTGAAACGGGTATTTCGGCCCAATCGCGCCGGCGCCTGGCGGGCCTACCGTGTCCGGCACCAGCTCAGGAAGGGCGGATGCCATGGAGATCAACAGGATCGGGCGCGACGTGAGCGTCCTGAGCGACCAACTCGAGGTGCCCGGCATCGGCTTCCTCCCCGTCAACGCGTTCGTCGTGCACGGCGCCGAGCCGATCGTCGTCGACACCGGGCTGAGCCTGCCCGGACGCGGCTTCCTGGACGCGCTCGGGGCGGTGATCGACCCTGCCGACGTGCGGTGGATCTGGCTCACCCACCCGGACCGCGACCACACGGGCGCCCTGTTCGACCTGCTCGAACTGGCTCCGCGCGCCCGCCTGGTCACCACCTACCTCGCGATGGGCATCATGTCGACCGAGCGGCCGCTGCCCATCGACCGCGTGCACCTGCTCAACCCCGGCCAGTCCCTGGACGCGCGCGACAGGCGGCTGACCGGCTTCCGACCGCCGCTGTTCGACAACCCGGCGACGGTCGGCTTCTTCGACCACAGCAACGGGGTGTGCTTCAGCTCGGACTGCTTCGGCGCCCCGATGCCGACCGCGGAACTCGCCACGTGCGGGGACGTCGCGAACGCCCCAGCCGACGCGCTGCACGCCGGCCAGCTGTTGTGGGCCGCCGTGGACAGCCCGTGGGTGCACAACGTCGACGGGGACCGCTACCTCGCGTCGATGGCGCCGCTGCGGACGTTCGACCCCGCGGTCGTCCTGAGCACCCACCTGCCCCCGGCGCCAGGGCGCGCGGCGGAGTTCCTCGACCGGGTGTCCCTGGCTCCCGGCGCGGACCCGTTCGTCGGCCCGGACCAGGCGGCGCTGGAGCAGATGCTGGCGACCTTCGAGCCGCCGGAGCCGCACCCGGTGTCCTAACCGAACAACAGCGAGCTGCCGTGGGCGCGCTTGAAGTACAGGTGCGCGTCGTGCTCCCAGGTGATCGCGACCCCCCCGTGCAGCTGGATCATCTCCGCCGCGGCGTGCCGCAGCGCCGCCGAGCACACGGTTTTCGCGGTCGCCGCGTCCAGCTCGAAGTCGTCCCCGGTCAAGGCGCCGTACAACGCCGAGCGGGCCGCCTCGACCTGGACGTGCACGTCGGCCATCCGGTGCTTGAGCGCCTGGAAGCCGCCGATGGGCCTGCCGAACTGGCGCCGCTGCTTGGTGTACTCGACGGTCAGCTCCAGCGCCCTGGCCGCGGCGCCGGTCTGCTCGGCGGCCAGCGCCATGGCCGCGGCCCAGCGCAGCCGCTCGGTGTCGAACCCGCCGGTGTCCAGCCGCCGCGCGGGGGCGTTCGACACCGTCACCACCGCGAGACGGCGCGTCGGGTCGAGGGTCGTCACTGCTGCCCGCCGGGCGTCGGCCGGTGCGACCTCGAACAGGCCGGGGCCGTCCGGGGTCCGGGCCACCACCAGCAGGACGTCGGCGTGGTCGCCGTCGAGGACGTAGTGCGCCCGGCCGTCGACGCGCCCGTCCCGGAACTCGCACGCCGGCGACCAGCGTCCGTCCTCATCGGACCACGCCAGCGCGGCCAGGCTGCTGCCCGCCGCGATGCCGGGCAGCAGCCGCCGGCACGCCTCGTCGTTCCCGGTCAGCAGCAGGGCCTGCCCGCACAGCACTGCCGAGCCGAGCATGGGGGCCGGGGTGAGGGTGCGGCCCAGCTCCTCCAGCACCACGCACACCTCGGCCAGTCCGGCGCCCGCGCCCCCGTACTCCTCCGGGATCGCCAGCGCCGCGACGCCGATCTGCTCGCACAGCGTCGACCACAGCTCGTCGTCGTAGCCGAGGGGTGCGGCCATCGCGGCACGCACCGCCTCCGGCCCGGACCGGCGGGCCAGCAACGTCCGCACCGACTCGCGCAGCGCCCGCGCCTCCTCCGTCCACATCGGATCGACGTGGCTCATCGCGCCAGCACCCGCTCGCGGTGGAACCCGCTGTCACCCCAGGCGCCGGCCAGTGCCCGGACTTTGGTCAGCCGCAGGCCGAGGTCGTGTCCGGCGGTGTAGCCGATGGCGCCGTGGACCTGCAGGGCGGTGCGGGCGGCGAGGTAGGCGGCGTCGCCCGCCTTGACCTTGGCGGCGGAGATGTCCTGTGGGCTGGCGGTGACGGCGGCGGCGTGCACCAGGGGCCGGGCGAGTTCGAGGTGGGTCACGACGTCGGCGAGCAGGTGCCTGATCGCCTGGTACTCGCCGATCAGCCGATCGTACTGGCTGCGTTGCTTCGCGTAGGCGACCGCGGCGTCCAGCAGCCATCGCCCGGCGCCGAGCAGCTGCGCGGCCACGGCGAGAACCCCCAGGTCGAAGGCCCTGCCGCCGGTCAGCGGGGGTGCGTCGACTCGGAAGAGCCGCCGGGTGGGGTCGATTGATCGGACCAGCTCGGGCTGGCCCACGACCTCGGCACCTACGACGACGGCGGCGATGTCGGCGTCCAGCGCAAGCGGCACCGGTACCGTCGCGAACGCCTCCCCGGCGGCCAGAGACGGCAGCCACCGCTCCGCCGCCGCCCCGGTCAGCGCGGCGGGCGCGACCGCGGCGGTTTCCACCAGCGGTCCGGGGACGGCATGGTAGCCCAGGGCTTCGAAGGCCACCACCAGGTCGACCGGACCGGCGCCGAGCCCGCCGTGGGCTTCGTCGATCAGCAGGGCGGGCACGCCCAGTTCAGCGAGGCCGCGCAGAACCTTGAGGCCGGGTTCGTGCCGCCCGTGCGCCCAGGCGCGGGCGGCGCCGGGGGTGTCGGCTCCGGCGAGGTAGGCGTGCAAGCTGGTGGCGAAGTCCCGGTGTTCGGCGGAGAGCGCGAACCTCATCGGCGGGCCTCCTTCGGCAGTCCCAGGAGTCGTTCGGCGATGGTGTTGCGCTGGATCTGGTCGGTGCCGCCGTAGATCGGGCCGGCGAGGGAGAACAGGTAGCCCTCCACCCACGCCCGGTCGGTTTCGGCGTGCGGGCCGAGGATGTCGAGCGCGGTGTCGTGCAAGCCGAGGTCGAGGTGGGACCAGAACAGCTTGTTGACGCTGGATTCCGGTCCGAGCTCGCCGCCCTCGGCCAGCCGGGAGACGGTGCCGAAGGTGTAGAGCTGGTAGGCGCGCGCCCCGATCCACGCGTCAGCCACCCGGTCCCGCGAGGCGGCCGGTTCCCCAGCCGAGCGCCACAGGTCCACGAGCCGGTTCGCGGCGGCGAGGAAGCGGCCGGGACTGCGCAGCGACAGGCCGCGCTCGTTGTTGGCGGTGGTCATCGCGACCCGCCACCCCTGGCCCGGTTCGCCGATCACGTCCGCATCGGGCACGAACACGTTGTCCAGAAAGATCTCGGCGAACCCCGGCTCCCCGTCCAGCTGCGGGATCGGCCGCACCGTCACACCCTCGGCGCGCAGGTCGAACATTAAATACGTCAGCCCGCGGTGCCGCCGCTCGCCCGGGTCGGTGCGGAACAACCCGAACGCGCGGTCGGCGAAGGCCGCGCGGGAGGACCAGGTTTTCTGCCCGGACAGCAGCCACCCGCCCTCGGTGCGCACCGCGCTGCTGCGCAACGCGGCGATGTCGCTGCCGGCTTCGGGTTCGGACCAGGCCTGCGCCCACACCTGCTCACCCCGGGCCATGGCCGGCAGGATCCGGTCCCGCTGCTCCTGGGTCCCATGCGCGAACAGCGTCGGCCCCAGCATGAAGATCCCGTTCTGGCTGACCCGCCCGGGTGCGCGCGCGGCGTAGTACTCCTCCTCGAACAGCACCCACTGCAACAGTGACGCGTCCCGCCCGCCGTACTCGCGCGGCCAGGACACCACCGACAACCGCGCGTCCGCCAGCTGCGCCTCCCACTCCCGGTGCGCCGCGAACCCTTCCGCGGTGTCCATCGACGGGAGCGTGGGCACATGCGCCGCCAGCCACTCCCGCACCTCGTCCCGGAACGCCACCGACTCGGCATCGATGTCGAGGTCCATCAGCGCTGCGCCCCGTCCCGCATCGAGCGCGCGTCCTGCCCACCGAGGGAATCGGTGGAGGTTTCGGCGTTGTGGGCATGCGCGAAGTGGTGCAGCCCGAACACCGAGTCCATCCCGGACCGCAGTCCCATCAGGTCCTCGGCCTGGTTGACCGCCTTCTTCGCCAGCGCCAGCCCGAACTGCGGCATCCGCGCGATCGTCTCCGCCAGCTCAACAGTCCGCGCTTCGAGCTCGGCGCGCGGCACCACCCGGTTGACCATGCCCCACTCCTTGGCCTGCCGCACGCCGAACCGCTCCCCGGTGAACAGGACCTCCTTCGCCGCCCTCGGACCCAGCACCCACGGATGCGCGAAGTACTCCACGCCCGGAATCCCCATCCGCACCACCGGATCGGCGAAGAACGCGTCGTCGGAAGCCACGATCACATCGCAGACCCAGGCCAGCATCAGCCCGCCCGCGATACACGCCCCCTGCACCGAAGCGATCATCGGTTTCGGGATCTCCCGCCACCGGCGGCACATCCCCAGATACACCTCCGACTCCCGGGCGAACCGCTGATCCCCACCCTCCCGCGTCGTGTGGTCCCACCACACCACCGCCCGCCGCTCGAAACTCTGGTCCACATCCCGGCCCGGCGTGCCGATGTCGTGGCCGGCCGAGAAGTGCTTGCCCTCCCCCGCCAGCACGATCACCTTCACCTCGGCATCGTCCACCGCCCGGGTGAACGCGGCATCCAGCGCGTAAGTCATCGCCGAGTTCTGCGCGTTGCGGTACTCCGGGCGATTCATCGTCACCACCGCCACCGCGCCCCGGCGCTCATAGCGGACGACGTCCTCACTCATGCGTGCTCCTCACCTCAGCTGCCGCTTCAGCACCTTGCCGGAAGCGTTGCGGGGCAGCTCGTCCACGAATTCGACGAGCCGCGGGACCTTGTAGTTGGCCAGCCGCTCCCGGCAGAACCCGATCACCTGCTCGGTCGTCAGCCCGGCGCCGACGACGAACGCCTTGCCGACCTCGCCCAAGCGCTCGTCCGGCACTCCGACGACGGCGACGTCGCGCACGCCGTCCAGTTCGGTCAGGACGTGCTCGACCTCCGCCGGGTAGACGTTGAACCCGCCGCAGATGTACATGTCCTTGAGCCTTCCGGTGAGGGTGAGGTAGCCCGCGTCGTCGAGTTCGCCGACGTCACCGGTGTGCAGCCAGCCCTGCTCGTCGATCGCCTGCGCGGTCGCCTCCGGGTCGTCGAGGTAGCCGAACATCACGTTGGGCCCACGGACGACGACCTCGGAACCGCGGACCTCAACCTCGAAGCCGGCGGTGGCCCGGCCGGACGTGCGCGCGACCAGCTCCGCGTCGTCGCCGGGGCGGCACATCGTCACCACGACCGCCTCGGTCAGCCCGTAGGCGGTCAACACGGTGTCGAACCCCAGCTCGGCCCGCATGCGCCGGACCAGCGAGGCGGGCACGGTGGCCGCGCCGGTGACCGCGAGGCGCAGCGACGAGGTGTCGCCGCGGTCCGCTTCCTGGAGCAATGCCTGGAAGATCGTCGGCGCGCCGGGCAGCACGGAGATCCGCTCGCGGCGGATCGTCGCCAGGGTGGCCCGCACGTCGAACACCGCCTGCGGCACGAGCGTGGCCCCGGTCAGCAGGGCGACCACGATCCCGGCCTTGTAGCCGAAGCTGTGGAAGAACGGGTTGATCACCAAGTACCGGTCGTCGGCGGTGACCCTGCCGCACTCCGCCCACGCCGCCGCCACGTCGACCACCTGGCGGTGGGAGGACAACACGCCCTTCGAACGGCCGGTGGTGCCCGAGGTGAACAGGATGTCGCTGACGTCGCCGGGCTGGACGGCATCCGCGCGTGCCTCGACGTCGGCCGCGGGCACGCGTTCGGCGAGGAACTCGTCCCAGCCTAGGGTGCCCTCGACGGGGCTGTGCGGTTGTTCGAGCGGGACGCGGACGACGGTGCCGAGGCCGGGCAGCGCGGCGCCGGTCGCCTTGATCGCGGCGAACCGGTCGGTGCCGAGGAAGTCCGCCGCGACGACGAGCGCCTTGGCGCGGCTGCGGACCAGCAGGTCCACTGTCTCCGCGGCGGTGAACCGCGTGTTGACCGGCACCAGGACCGCGCCCGCGTACAGCGCGCCGAGCGCGGACAGGACCCAGTGGTGCGTGTTCGGCAGGTTGATCGCGACCCGGTCGCCGGGCAGGACCCCGCGCGCCGCGAACGCCCCGGCGACGGCTTGAACACGTTCCAGGAGTTGCCGGAAATCGAGCCGGACACCGCCGTCGACCAGCACCTCCGACGAGCCGAACTTCGCCGCGGCGTCACGGACGACGGCCGGGATCGTGGTCTGCCCCACCGCACCCTCCCCTGGACCGGGAAACTAGAACGTGTTCTCATTACCCTAGGTGCCCGGTGGGCTGGGCAGCAAGGAGGCGTGCGTTGGAGCTGACGCGGTTCCGCCGCGAGGTCGCGGAGTGGCTGGCGGACAACCTGACCGGTGAGTTCGCGGCGTTGCGTGGGCTGGGCGGGCCGGGGCGGGAGCACGAGGCGTTCGACCTGCGGCTGGCGTGGGAGCGGCGCCTGGCGGCGGCGGGGTGGACGTGTGTGGGCTGGCCGGTGGAGTTCGGCGGGCGCGGGTTGTCGCTGGAGGAGCAGGTGGCCTTCCACGAGGAGTACGCGGCCTCGGGGGCGCCGGCGCGGGTGAACCACATCGGGGAGCAGTTGCTGGGGCCGACGTTGATCGCGTTCGGCACGCCGGAGCAGCGCGCGCGGTTCCTGCCGAAGATCGTGGCGGTGGAGGAGCTGTGGTGTCAGGGCTATTCCGAGCCCGGGGCCGGGTCGGATCTGGCGGCGGTGTCCACCTCGGCGGAGTTGCGGGACGGCGAGTGGGTGGTCAACGGGCAGAAGATCTGGACGTCGCTGGCGCACGTGGCGGACTGGTGTTTCGTGCTGGCCCGCACCGAGCGGGGGTCGCAGCGGCACCGCGGGTTGTCCTATCTGCTGGTGCCGTTGCGGCAGGACGGGGTGACGGTGCGGCCGATCCAGCAGCTGACCGGGACCTCGGAGTTCAACGAAGTGTTCTTCGACGACGCCCGCACCCCCGCGGCGATGGTGGTGGGTGGCCCGGGTGAGGGGTGGCGGATCGCGATGGCCACCCTCGGCTTCGAACGCGGGGTGTCCACGCTCGGGCAGCAGATCGGGTTCCGCCGCGAACTGGACGGTATCGAGGCGGAGGCCAAGCGGCTGGGCACGTGGGAGGACCCGCTGCTGCGCGCCGATCTGGAGCGCGCCCGGATAGGCCTGCGGGTGCTGCGGGCGCACGCGTTGCGGACGCTGGGGCAGGCGGCGGGGCCGCAGGTCGCGGTCGGCAAGCTGATGTGGGCGCAGTGGCACCGCGGGCTCGGCGAGCTGGCGGTGCGGGCGCGGGGCGCGCGGTCGCTGGTCGCTGACGGCGAGCTGGACGAGTGGCAACGGCTGTTCCTGTTCACCCGGGCCGACACCATCTACGGCGGCTCGGACGAGATCGAACGCAACATCATCGCCGAGCGGGTGCTCGGCCTGCCCAAGGAGGCCCGGTGATCCCCGCCTACCCACCCGGACGCCACCTGCTGGAGGACAAAGTCGTGGTGGTCACCGCCGCCGCGGGCACCGGCATCGGCTCCGCGGTCGCGAAACGCTGCCTGGAAGAGGGCGCGAGCGTGGTGATCAGCGACTGGCACGAACGCCGCCTCGCCGAGAAGGCCGCCGAGCTGGCGGAGCTGGGCAAGGTCCACGCGATCACCTGCGACGTCACTGACGAATCGCAGGTTCAGGGGTTGGTCGCGGGCGCGGTGCGGCAGTTCGGCCGGATCGATGTGATGATCAACAATGCCGGTCTGGGCGGCACCCGGTCGGTGCTGGAGATGACCGACGAGGAATGGTCGCGCGTTCTCGACATCACGTTGACCGGCACCTTTCGCTGCACCCGGGCGGTGCTGCGGCAGTTCGTGGCGCAGGGCGGCGGCGGGGCGATCGTCAACAACGCGTCGGTGATCGGATGGCGGGCGCAAGCCGGGCAAGCCCACTACGCCGCCGCCAAGGCCGGAGTCATGGCCCTCACCCGGTGTTCCGCGCTGGACGCCGCCGAGCACGGGGTGCGGATCAACGCCGTGGCACCGAGTCTGGCGATGCACCCGTTCCTCGCCAAAGTGACCAGCGATGAATTGCTGCGGGAACTGGAGGGACGGGAGGCGTTCGGGCGGGCGGCGGAGCCGTGGGAGGTGGCCAATGTGATGGTGTTCCTCGCCAGCGACTACGCCTCGTATCTGACCGGCGAGGTCGTCTCCGTGTCCAGCCAGCACCCCTAGGGAGCCGTTGTGCCTGAAGCCTTTCTCCTCGACGCCGTGCGCACCCCCGTCGGCCGCCGCGGCGGCGCCCTGTCCGGGTGGCACCCCGCCGACCTGGCCGCGCACATCATCCGGGCGGTCGTGTCGCGGG
This sequence comes from Amycolatopsis methanolica 239, assembly GCF_000739085.1. Lineage (NCBI taxonomy): Bacteria > Bacillati > Actinomycetota > Actinomycetes > Pseudonocardiales > Pseudonocardiaceae > Amycolatopsis > Amycolatopsis methanolica. The sequence goes on from NZ_CP009110.1 coordinate 4,588,961, forward strand.
CCGGGGTGGACCCGGACCTGGTCGACGACGTCATCCTCGGCTGCACCGACACCCTCGGCCCGCAATCCGGCAACATCGCCCGCACCGCGTGGCTGGCCGCCGGCTACCCGGACCACGTGCCCGGGGTGACCGTGGACCGGCAGTGCGGGTCGAGCCAGCAGGCCGTGCACTTCGCCGCGCAGGCGGTGCTGTCCGGGACGCAGGACCTGGTGGTGGCCGGCGGGGTGCAGAACATGAGCCGCATCCCCATCAGCGCCGCCATGCTCGCCGGGCGGGAGTACGGCTTCGACGACCCGTTCTCCGGCTCCAAGGGCTGGCAGGAACGCTACGGCAGCGCCGAGGTGTCCCAGTTCCGCAGCGCCGACATGATCGCCGAACACTGGGACATCACTCGCGAAGCCATGGAAGCCTACGCACTGCGCAGCCACCAGCGCGCCCTCGCCGCCATCGACACCGGCCGATTCACCGCAGAGATCGCCCCGGTCGACGGCTTCTCGGTGGACGAGGGCCCGCGCCGCGACACCAGCCTCGAACGCATGCAGGGACTCAAGCCACTCTCCGAAGGCTCCCGTTTGACGGCCGCCGTGGCGAGCCAGATCTCCGACGGCGCCAGCGCGGCGCTGATCGCCTCCGAAGCGTTCGTCCAGGAACACGGACTCACCCCACGCGCCCGCATCCACCACATCTCCGTCCGGGCGGCCGACCCGGTGTGGATGCTCATCGGCCCCATCCCCGCCACCGCCCACGCCCTCCGCAAGGCCGGCCTCACGGTGGACGACATCGACCTCTTCGAGGTCAACGAAGCCTTCGCCAGCGTCGTCCTGGCCTGGCTCGACGAAACCGGCGCCAACCCCGACCGAGTCAACGTCAACGGCGGCGGCATCGCCCTCGGCCACCCCATCGGCGCCACCGGCACCAAACTGCTGGCCACCCTCCTGCACGAACTGGAACGCCGCAACGGCCGCTACGGCCTGCAAACCATGTGCGAAGGCGGCGGCACCGCCAACGTCACGATCACCGAAAGGTTGTGACCGAGCGGGAAACCGGCGCAGCGTTGGACGGCTCGCCCAGGAGCCCAGCCGAGGGGCGCGCCGCCGTGGACCGCACGTTCAGCCCCGGCGCGGCGGGCGGGCACCCCCGGCGGAGCGGGGCGGGCAGCCCGACTCGGGCCGCCGGGCACCGCACCCTTCCCTGGACGCGCCGCCCTCCCCTCAACCACCCAGCCGCTGGAGGATCTCCTCTGCCTGGTGCACGGTTCCCGCCACGATGTCGGCCACCGTTGGCAGGTCGTCGATCATGCCGACGACTTGGCCGGAGGCGAGGACGCCCGCGTCGGTGCGGCCTTCGGCCAGGCCGGCGCGCAGGAGCATCGGGGTGTTGGCGGCCATGATGATCTGGCTCCAGGTCATCTCGTTGCCGTGTTTCATCGCGAGGCCTTCGCGGATCATGGCGGGCAGTGAGAGGCCGGTGAGCTTGCGGAAGCGCAGGGCGTTGCGGGCCGCCTGCAGTGTGCCCCGAACCCGGCCGGTGTCTTCCAGTTTCTCGACCAGCTCGGTGCGCAATACGCGGTGCGGCAGGCCGTCGACGCGCCGCGTCACCACCGTGCCCGCCAGGCCCTGGGCGAGGTAGACCCGCTTGACCTCCTCCGGCACGGTGCTTTCCTTGCTCAGCAGGAACCGTGTCCCCATCGCGACCCCGGCCGCGCCGTAGGCGAGTGCGGCGGCGAGTCCGCGGCCGTCGAAGAACCCGCCCGCCGCGACGACGGGGATGTCCACCGCGTCGAGAACCGAGGGCAACAGGAGGGTGGTAGCGACTCCCCCGGTGTGGCCGCCGCCCTCGCCACCCTGCACGATGACCGCATCGGCGCCCCAGGCGGCGACTTTTTCGGCGTGCCGGGCCGCGCCGATGGAGGGGATCACCACGATGCCGTGATCGCGGAGTTTGGCGATCATCTCCTGGCGCGGCGCGAGCGCGAAGGAGGCGACCCGCACGCCCTCCCGGATCAGCAGGTCCACCCGGTCCCCCGCGTCTCCCGCGTCCGCGCGGAGGTTCACCCCGAAGGGCTGGTCGGTGCGCTGCTTGACCTCCGTGATGGCGGCTTCGAGTTCGAGGTAGGTCATCGTGGCCGACGCGAGGATGCCCAACCCGCCGGCTTCGGCGGTGGCCGACACCAGCCGCGGCCCCGCGACCCAGCCCATCCCGGTCTGCACGACCGGGTGCCGCACCCCGACCAGGCGGGTCAGCGCGGTGTCCATGGTCATGACGGGACTTCCTTGTCCCGCAAGCCCTTCGGGTCCAGATCGCGGATCAGCCGCAGCTCCTCGTCAGTGGGCTCGCGGCTCACGCCTGCCGAGGACAGGTCGATGTCGAAACCGCTTGCCGCCGCGACCTCTTCGGGGGTGACGCCGGGGTGCAGTGAGACGGCGCGCATGGAGTGGTCGGGGGTGGCGAAGTCGAACACGCCGAGGTTGGTCACCACCCGGTGCACGTCGTGGTACTTCAGTCCGGCCTTGGCGGCGTTGTCGTAGCCCACGCCGGACACGATGTCCACGGATTCGACGAACACGCGGGGGCTGTGGCGGGGCACCCAGTAGCTGGTGCGGTGGTTGGCGGTGTTGCCCGGCGCGCCCCGCACCCCGAGCAGCTGCTTGGCCGGGCGGGCGTGGTCGCCGATGGCGGAGATGTTCTGGTTGCCGAACTTGTCGATCTGGTTGGCGCCCATCACCACGTGCCGCCGTCCGTGCGGGACGATCGTGTCCAGCATCTTGCGGAACGGCTGCCACCCCTCCACAGTGCCCTCGACATCGATCAGATACGCCTCGCCGTCGGAGAGCAGCAGGTCGGGTTCGAAGGTCAGCCGGGCGAGTTTCGCGCCCAGTGACGGGATGTAACCCATCGGGCTGGCCACGATCTCGCCGTCGCCGCGGAACAGTTCGGCCACCGCCACCACGGCGATCTCGGCCCTGGTCGCGCTCATGCCGCCGCCTCGAATCGATCCACCTCGGACAAATACTGCCGCTCGTCGCCGGACAGGAACCGGTCTACGAACCCGGGCCAGGCGTCCAGGTCTTTCGCGCAGGCCACGTAGTGCTTCTGGAAGCGTTCGTCCCGGCCGTAATCGGGCACCGCGGTGGTGAAGTGCGCGCCGCGCGGCGCCTCCACCACCCCGTCCACGCAGCCGCGGTTGAGCAGCAACGACTGCACCGGCCCAGTCAACTCGGCCGTCTCCACCACCTTCTCCACGGAGACGAACCGCTTCTTCGCGGCCAGGCAGAACACGTCGTCGAAGTAGGGATCCGGGCCGAGGTACTGCGCATTCCCGCGGGCGTCGGCGCGGTTCAAATGCACCAGCGCCACATCGAGCTCCTGCGCGGGCACGGCCACCAATTCTTCTCCACCGGCATAGGGCGAGCGCACGGTGCGCAGACCGGGATTGACCCGCATCACCTCGGAGCCCAGCCCCGCCCGCAGCGGCAGGAACGGCAACCGCTGCGCCGCCGCCGAGAGCGCCGCCGCGAACATGCCCTCGTCGTATTCGGTCACCTCGATCGCCCCGGTCTCCCGGGCGCGGCCGAACCACGGGTCGAACGGGATCGAGTCCAGCGTGACGAACCCGAACACCACCCGCCGCACCTTCCCCGCCGCGTACAACAACCCCACGTCGGGCCCGCCGTAGGACACCACGGTCAGGTCCTTCACGGGAGTCCGCAGCAATGCTCGCACCAGCGCCATCGGCTTACGGCGCGATCCCCAGCCGCCGATGCCGATCGTCATGCCGTCCCGGACCTCCGCCGCCACGTCATCGGCGGTCATGCGCTTATCGGCCATTGAGAAACTCCTCCCGGGCCTCATCCGAGGCACCCAGCAGGTTCAGTTCGAAGGTGAACCCCTGCTCGAACCGGTAACTGCGGTGCACGTGCTGGGTGTCGATACCGTTCAACGCCTCCTTCGCCGCCCGGATCACCCGCGGATCCTTCGCGGCGATGTCCCGCGCCACCGCCAGCGCCGCCTCGTCCAGCTCCGCCCGCGGCACCACCCGATACACCGAGCCATGCCGATGCAACTCCGCCGCACTGATCTGCCGCGCCGTGAAATACAACGTGCGCATCAAATGCTGCGGCACCAACCGCGCCAAGTGCGTCGCCGCGCCCAGCGCACCCCGCTCCACCTCCGGCACCCCGAACGTCGCATCCTCCGACGCGACGATCACGTCCGCGTTCCCGACCAGGCCGATCCCGCCGCCCAGACAGAACCCGTGCACCGCCGCCACCACCGGCACCGCACAGTCATACACCGCACCAAAAGCCGCATAGCAACCCTTGTTCGCGCCCACGAGTGCCTCGTACCCGGCGGTGCGCTGGATCTCCTTGATATCCACCCCGGCGTTGAACCCGCGACCCTCCGCCCGCAGCACCACCACGCGCACATCCGGATCCTCCCCCGCGGCCCGCACAACGGCAGCGAGGTCGAACCAGCCATGCACCGGCAACGCGTTCACCGGCGGGAAATCCACCGTGATCGTCTCGACGTGACTGTCGCGTTTGGTCAGAACCGGCATCAGGACGCTCCATACACGGGTTCAGGCGCGGGCGCCTCGGCGATCAACTTCTGCACCACCGGCCCCAGCTCCGACGGCTCCCACCGGGCGCCCTTGTCGACCGACGGGCCATGCCGCCACGCCTTCGCCAGCGACACCTTCCCGCCCTCCACCTCGAACACCCGGCCCGTCACACCCGCGGACTCCACGCTCCCCAGCCACACCACCAACGGCGAGACGTTCTCCGGCGCCATCGCATCAAACCCCTCATCCGGCCGGGCCATCGTCTCCGCGAACACACCCTCGGTCATCCGCGTCCGGGCCGAGGGCGCGATCGCGTTCACCGTCACGCCGTAGCGGGCCAGCTCCGCGGCAGCCACGACCGTCAATCCGGCGATGCCTGCTTTCGCGGCCGAATAGTTCGACTGGCCGACACTGCCCAGCAGACCGGCGCCGGAACTGGTGTTGATCACCCGTGCGCTCGGCATCCGGCCGGCCTTCGCCTCACCGCGCCAGTACTCCGCCGCATGCCGCAACGGCGCGAAGTGGCCCTTGAGGTGCACGCGGATCACCGCGTCCCACTCCACCTCACCCAGGTTGACCAGCATCCGATCGCGCACGAAACCGGCGTTGTTCACCAGCACGTCCAGGCGGCCGAAGTGCTCAACGGCGGTGCCGATCAGGTTCCGCGCCCCGGCCCAATCCGCCACGTCATCGGTGTTGGCGACCGCTTTGCCGCCCGCCGCCTCGATCTCCGCCACCACCTGGGCGGCCGGACCGTCCCCGGCCGCGGAACCATCCAGGGCCACACCGACGTCGTTGACCACCACCCGCGCACCCTCCGCCGCGAACGCCAGCGCATGCGCCCGCCCGATCCCGCGCCCCGCGCCGGTCACGATCACCACCCGGTCCTGGCACACAGTCATGAACCCTCCCGATCGACATCCGCGGCCGCCTGGAACGCGGGCACCTCACCACCGCCATGCACCTTCAACGTCGCACCCGACACATACGAAGCCAGCGGCGAAGCCAAAAACGCCGCACACCGCCCAACCTCCTCCGGCTCCGCCAGCCGCCCCAACGGCACCGTCTTGCCCACCGCCGCCACGTCACTGCCGTAATGCAGATGCGCCTGCTCCGTACGCACCAAACCCACATCCAGCGCGTTGACCCGCACCTTCGGCGCCCACTCCACCGCCAAACTCGCCGTCAAGTTGTCCAGCCCGGCCTTGGCCGCCCCATAGGCGGCCGTCCCGGGCGAGGGGCGCGTGGCGGACACGCTGGAGATCATTACGATCGACCCGACACCGTCCTGGCGCTGCATCACCGCGTTCGCCTGCTGCGCCACCAGCAACGGCGCCAACAGGTTCAACTGCACGATCTTGTCGTGAAACCGCGGCGACGCCTCCGCAGCGGAGGCCAACGGACTGCCACCCGCGTTGTTCACCACCACATCCAGACGACCACGCTCGTCCACGATCCGGCCGATCAACGCCGACACCTGCTCCGGATCCCGCACATCGCACGCGATGAAGTCGCCTGCCGGTTCCTCGGGCTCGCGCCTGGCGCAGGTCACCACGTGCGCGCCGCAGTCCTGGAACACCCGCGTGATGCCGCGGCCCACGCCACGGACACCCCCGGTCACCAGGACCACGGCACCGGCCAGGCCCAGATCGCTCTCCACACCCCAAAACTAGAACATGTTCTCATCTGGGACAAGCTTGCTGGTCTGCGCGCTGTTCACGCAGCACGAGAACCGGTTTCCATCCGGGTGCGGACCGCCCAGCGAGCCGCCGGGGCCGTGCCCAGCCCGGCGGCGAGGAACACCGCTGCGAGCACGAACCAGCCGGGGCGGCCCCACGTGCGTGGCGGCCAGGCCCTGGTAGCGGCCGGTCGCGCCGGGCGGGGTCAGGTCGAGCGTGAGCGCCCACTTCGCGGCGATGAACCACAGCTCGCCGGCCAGGTGGGCGGCCGCGGCGAGCAACACCAGGCCGACGGCGATGGCGCCGCTGCCGCCACCCGTCGCGGCGAACAGCAGGCAGGCCAGCGCGAGGGCGGCGCCCGACCAGACCGCCCGCGCGGCGCCGCGGCGCGGGCCGGTGCAGCCGCGGCTCGCGACGACCTGCAGGAGCGCGACGCCGAGCGAGTTGACGATGACGACCACGCCCGCCAGCCCAGCGGGCAGGTGCGTGTCGCGGACCAGCCACAGCGGAAGCGCGGTCGAAACCAGGCCCCAGCACAGCGAAAGCAGGCCGGTCGTCGAGACGACGGCGAGGAACGCGGGGTCGGCGAGCACGGTCGCGCGGCCTGCGCGCCCGCGCGACCGGCCGCACCACCGGAAAACGGGTGAGCAGCGCGGCGTACGCCAGTGAGGTGACCGCGTTGACCGCAATCAGGACGTGGAACGCGGCCGGACTGCCCAGCGTGAGACAAACCGCGCCGGCCCCCGCGCCGACGGTGTAGCCGAGGTGACTGGCGACCCGCTGCCGGGCCAGGTGCGCCACCCGGGTCCCCTCGTCGGCCAGCTGCGCGACGTAGGCGGTGCGGACCCCGGCGGTGGCGCGGTCGGCGGCCGTGTTGACGACCGCGACGGCCAGGAATACCGCGACGTGGTGGGCGAACACGAACGCGGCCATCGACAGACCCTCGACCGCGATCAGGAGGATTCTGGGCATCGACGCGGACTCCCTGACGGCGGGCCGCCGCAAGACGGCGACGAGCTGCCTGGACCGCACGTTGCGCCGCCCGCACCTGGGAGGCGCCCTCGGGCATGCGATCCTGACCCGGCTGCGCACGGAGGGCCTGGTGGAGGTCGACGCGAACGGCCGAACGCTGACCCTCCGCACCCGACGCGGGCGACCACCTGGGCGACCGGTTGCCGGGGCTGGTGCTCGACCGCTGACCATGATCCCACCGGCGATTGCCAGGCCCGAGCGCGCCCGGCCGCATCGAGCGGCTGAGCGCCCGGGCGATCGGCCACCGGGCCAGCCCTCGACCGCAGACCCGCGAGCCCACCGGTGAATCCCGACCGCAGAGTGGCGCCGCAGGCCCAGCGGCCTGTGCGGCCGGCGCCAGGCCTGGCGCCGGCCGCACAGGCCGGGCGTGTGAACCTCAGCGCCCAGGACGCCAGCCCCGAAGGCTCAGGGAGCGATCGTCAGCACAGCGATCCGCTCCCCGCGCAGCCGGAACCGGTAGCTCAGGTCCACCTCCCCACCAGGGAACTCCCCGGTCAGGTGCTGCGTCACCGTCCACTCGCCCGCCGCGGGGGAAACCCCCATCAGCGTGGCCGTGTACTGGTATTCCGTGGCCGCGCGGCGTAGCCACCCGTCGATCTCGTCTCGCCCCCGGTAGGTCCGGCCGTCGTCGGTGACCACGGCATCAGGGGTGAAGCCCGCGGCGCTCGGACCAGCCAAGTAGTCGCGGATCGCCGGTGGCAGTTCGGCCATCGTTCCTCCTCAGACGGTCGGCACCGTGCCGCCGTCGATCGTGTGTTCCGCGCCCGTGATGGCGGCCGCCCGGTCGGACACCAGGAACGCCACCAGCTCCGCCACCTCCTCCGGCAGCGCGGGCCTGCCCATCGGGATGCCGCCGAGCGCGGCCATCAGCCGGTCCCACGCGGCCCGCTCGTCGACGCCGTCCGCCTCGGCCAGGCGCGCGACCAGGGCATCCGCCGCGGAGGTGCGGATCGCGCCCGGGGGAGACCACGTTCACCCGCACCCCGCGCGGCGCCAGCTCCGTCGCCAGCCCCTTGCTGTACGTGGTGAGCGCGGCCTTCGCGGCCGCGTATCCGAGCGTCGCCTCGAACAGCGGCAGCGGCCGCTGGATGGACGACACGTGCACGACCGCCCCCGCCCGCCGCCACGTCCGGCAGCAGCGCCGCGCCCGGTCCAGGCGCACGGCGGCCAGCAGGTTCAGGTCGAGCTCGTCCTGCCAGTGCCGGTCGGTCAGCGCCGCGAACCCGCCGCCCGGCGCGGACGACCCGCCCACCGTGTGCACCAGGATGTCCAGCGCCCCGAACCGGTCACGCACCTCCCGCACCACCGTGTCGACCCCGCCGGGCGCCGTGACGTCAGCCGTGACGAACGGGCCGTCGGCGTGTTCCGGGCGGGTGCGGGCGGTGGCCAGGACATCAGCACCGGCAGCACGCAGGCGGGCGACGACGGCCGCGCGGGTGCCCCGCCCGCCGCCGGTCACCAGGGCGCGCCGCCCCTCCAGGGATTCGTTCATGCCCCGCACACTCCGGCGTGCCCGCGCGAGAGGGTCAAGCGCTCGACCCTCCCCCCGGGAGAGGGTGCAGAATCCGCTGGTGCTGGCCATCGGCGAGTTCGCGAAGCTGACCCACCTGAGCATCCGCACGCTGCGCCGCTACCACGACGCCGGACTGCTCGAACCCGCCCGCGTCGACCCGGCCACCGGCTACCGCTACTACGACGCGGCGCAGATCCCGGCCGCGCAGGTGATTCACCGGCTGCGCGAGCTCGACGTGCCACTGTCCGAGGTGCGCCGCATCCTGGGCAGCCCCGCCCCGGAAGCCAGGGCCCTGCTGGTCGGCGAGCACCTGCGGCGGCTGGAGGACCAGCTGGAACGCACCCGCGCGGCGGTCACGTCGCTGCGCAGGCTGCTCACCCCCGAGCCCGGCGAACTGGCGGTCGAGCTGCGCCGGACACCGGCCACGACCGTCGCCGCGGTCGGGGGACCGTCGCGGAGGCGGACGTGCTCGCCTGGTACGCGGGCGCGATGGCCGAGCTGGACGCGGTGGTGGCCGACCCGGCCGGCCCGCCCGGCGGCCTGTACGGCAACGAGCTGTTCACCCACGGCCGCGGCCGCATGCTGGTCCACCTGCCGGTCACCGAACCACCCACGCCCACCGGTCGGGTGCGGCCGGTGACGCTGCCCGCCGCGGAACTCGCGGTCGCCACCCACCCGGGCGACCACGACACGATCGACGTCACCTACGGCGAACTCGGCCGCTGGGTGGTGGAGCACGCGCTCGCCGTGACCGGCCCGGTGCGCGAGGTCTACCTCAGCGGTCCACGCGACACCTCCGCCCCGGCGGCGTGGCGGACCGAGATCGGGTGGCCGGTCTTCCGCGTCACCCCGGCCTGAGGAGTCCACAAGGGACGTGGCGCGGAATACTGGACCGGCACGCGGGGTTGACCCGGTGCAAGCCGGACTACTGGGTGAGAGGTGATGCGAGATGCGGACGTTCGTGCTGGCCGGCGGGTGCTTCTGGTGCCTTGACGCGGTCTACCGGACGATGCGCGGGGTGCAGGACGTGGTGTCCGGCTACACCGGCGGCGACACGGCCCAGCCGTCGTACGAGCAGGTGTGCACCGGGCGGACCGGGCACGCGGAGGCCGTCGCGGTGACGTTCGACGAGACGGTCATCCCGGCCGAGGTCATCCTCGACGTGTTCTTCACCCTGCACGACCCGCGGCAGCTGAACCGCCAGGGCGCCGACGTCGGCACCCAGTACCGCTCGGCGATGTTCTACGCCGACGACACGCAGCGCGCCGAGTTCGAAGCGGCCATCAAGCGCGCCGGCGACTGGTGGGACGGCCAGATCGTGACCACCCTGGAGCCGCTGGGCGAGTTCTACCGCGCCGAGGAGTACCACCAGGACTTCTTCGCCAAGAACCCCGGCCAGGGCTACTGCCTCGCGGTCGCGCTGCCGAAGGTGAACAAGGTGCGCAAGTCCTTCGCGCAGTACGTCGTCTGACCTCAGCGTTCGACGAACGCGGCCAGCTTGGCCAGCGCCATCCGGGTTCCGGTCTCGTTGTCCTCCGGGGCGACCGAGGCCGGCACCCCGTCGTGCCGGATGACCACCTTCGTGCCGCCCTCGGCGTCGGCGAGGGTGGTCGTCATGGTCATCGTGCCCTGGGAAGCCGGGTCGGCGCTGTCGAACTCGATCACCTCGACGACCCGCCGCCCCGGCTCGAGCACCGCGAAGTGGCCGGTGTAGGTGTCGGCGGCACCGCCGGACTTGCCCTCGCGGCCGGGGTCGTCGTAGACCAGCGACACCCGGAACCGCCCGCCCTCGCGGGCGTCGAACTCGTGCACCCTGGCCGTCATCCGGTCCGGCACCCGCCACGTCGCGATCGCCTCGCCGTCGACCAGAGCGCGGTAGACCTCCCGGCGCGGCGCGCGCACGAACCCGGAAACGCTCGTCGAAGTCATGGCGACACCCTGGCGCGCCGGCCGCCGGGTGTCCAGCCTCCCGGCATCTCGTCCCAGGTGCGCCCGTCGAGGAGCCGCCCGCCGGCGTTGCGGGTCCGGCCGCCCCACTGCTTGAACAGGAACGGGATCCCCGCCGCCACGCACCGGTCCCGCACCGGCCGGACCCACTCGGCCGCCATCGGGCGCGCGTGCGGCCCCGACTCGCCGCCGGCGTAGACCCAGTCGAGCCCCGTCAGATCCAGGTCCGGCAGCGGGCCGAGCAGCGGTTGCAGGGACAGGAACCGCACCGCGGCCGGGGTTTCGCGGAGCCGGTCGGCGCGCCCGGCCTGGTCGTTGCTCTCGATCGTCACGCCCCACCACACGTGCGGCAGCGGCTCCGGCGCGAGCCGCGCCAGCACGGCCGCCATCCGCGCCGGCCGTTTGGTGAGCGCGAAGTACGTGTGCTGCGGGGCGCGCGCCATCGCGTCGAGCACGTCGGCGAGGAAGTCCTCGGGCACGCGGGGGTGGAACAGGTCGGTCATCGAGCCGGTGAACACCAGCCGGGGCGCTCGCCAGCGCGACGGGACCGCCAGCCGCCCGGGGTGCAGGGTGAGGGCGAAACCCGGTCCGCTGGTGCGGGGGTCGCCGTCGCGGGTGTAGGCGGGGCTGCCCATGGCCTGCAGCCGCCGCGCGAAGGTCATCGCGTAGCAGTTGTCGCATCCGGGGCTGACCCGATCGCAACCGGTGGCCGGGTTCCACGTCGCGGTCTCGATGGTGCCGTCCCGCATCCTTCCATTGAACCCCCGACGCGAGGACTCTGGGACTCCACGGCCGCGACGGCAAAGGAGCCCGCCATGTTCGCCAACGCAGACGAAGTCCTGCGCTACCTCGCCGACGAGAACGTGGAGTTCGTCGACGTCCGGTTCTGCGACCTGCCCGGCATCATGCAGCACTTCACCGTGCCCGCCGCGGCGTTCGACGCCGACGCCTTCGAGTACGGGATCGCCTTCGACGGCTCGTCCGTACGCGGGTTCCAGTCGATCCACGAGTCGGACATGCTGCTGCTGCCCGACCCCTACACGGCGCGCGTCGACCCGTTCCGCGCGGAGAAGACGCTGTTGATGAACTTCTTCGTGCACGACCCGTTCACCCGCGAGTCCTACAGCCGCGACCCGCGCAACATCGCCCGCAAGGCCGAGGAGTACATCAGCGAGTCGACCATCGCCGACCGCGCGTTCTTCGGCCCGGAGGCGGAGTTCTACATCTTCGACTCGGTGCGGTTCGGCAACGTGGAGAACACCGCGTTCTACGAGGTCGACTCGGTGGAGGGCTGGTGGAACACCGGCCGCGACGAGGAACACGGCAACCTCGGCTACAAGACCCCGTTCAAGGCGGGCTACTTCCCGGTGTCGCCGCGCGACCACTTCGCCGACCTGCGCGACCAGATGGTGCGCAACCTGGCCGGCGTCGGGATCGAGGTGGAGAAGGCCCACCACGAGGTCGGCAGCGGCGGCCAGGCCGAGATCAACTACCGGTTCAACACGCTGCTGCACGCGGCCGACGACCTGCAGCTGTTCAAGTACGTCGTGAAGAACACGGCGTGGGAGCAGGGCAAGACGGTTACTTTCATGCCGAAGCCGCTGTACAACGACAACGGCTCAGGCATGCACTGCCACCAGTCGCTGTGGGACGAGAACGGCCCGCTGTTCTACGACGAGGCCGGTTACGGCGGGCTGTCCGACCTGGCGCGGCACTACGTCGGCGGGATCCTGCACCACGCGCCGAGCCTGCTCGCGTTCACCAACCCGACGGCGAACTCCTACCACCGGCTGGTGCCGGGCTTCGAGGCGCCGATCAACCTGGTGTACTCGCAGCGGAACCGGTCGGCGTGCGTGCGGATCCCGGTGACCGGCTCGTCGCCGAAGGCCAAGCGGATCGAGTTCCGCTGCCCGGACTCCTCGGGCAACCCGTACCTGGCGTTCTCCGCGATGCTGATGGCGGGGCTGGACGGGGTGCGCAACAAGCTGGAGCCGCCATCGCCGATCGACAAGGACCTGTACGAGCTGCCGCCCGAGGAGGCGCGGGACGTGGCGCAGGTGCCCGCGTCGCTGGAGGCGGTGATCGACCGGCTCGAATCCGATCACGAGTTCCTCCTCGCGGGCGGCGTGTTCACCGAGGACGTGATCGAGACGTGGATCGATTTCAAGCGCGAAACGGAGATCGACCCGCTCCGGCTGCGGCCGCACCCGTACGAATTCGCGCTCACCTACGACGTCTAGGTGTTGACCGCCGCGCGGCAGGGGCGGACCATGACCTCTCCCGGGGCTGAAAAGGAGCGGGAAATGACTTTCGTACAGGTTATCGAGTACAAGACCGAGCACCCGGAACAGATGAACGACATGATGGACCGCTGGCTGGCGGAGACGCAGGGCAAGCGGACCGCCACGCACGCGGTGCTGATGAGCGACCGGGAACGCCCCGGCACCTACATGGAGTTCGTCGAGTTCCCGTCCTATGAGGACGCCATGCGCAACTCGTCCCTGCCGGAGACGGACCGGTTCGCGAAGGAGATGATGGCCCTCTGCGAGGGCGACCCGGTGTTCCACAACCTGGAAGTGATGCGCGACGAGCGCCTCTGAGCGACGCGCGGGCCTGCTCCGCGCGCACGTGGTAGCCGCGGTGCATGAGCCACGCGGGCAGCCCGGTGACGACGATCCGCCGGTGCTGGAAGTGCCGTGTGGTGCACGTACGGCTCCGTGGGGCGCGAGCCCTCGACCCAGGAGAACCCGCCGCCGACGATGAGGCGCCCCTTTCTTCCCGGGCCCTGGTGCCGCGGATCACGTCAGTGGGACCAGAGCCAGTCGCGGTAGCAGGTGGTGGCGGGACGTCGCCCTTGGCCGCGGCGCACAGGCCTGCCGTCTCGTCGGTGACGCCCCGGCGGCCGTCGCCGGTCGCGGCGAGCGTGATGCGGCCCAGGGAAGACCCGGGGCCCAGCGGCCGCCGACGCGCCGGACGTCCGCCGCGTGCGCGGCGGCCACCGGGTTCGTCACTCGCCGGTGGGCGGTTCATGGGGAGCCTGCACGGCGCCGTGCGCACCATGTTCGAGGCGGGCAAGACGTGGCGGGCCTGGGCCGGGTCGGCAAGTGGCTGAGCGGTTCCGGACCGTCCTAACGGGACTGCCAGTGCCAGCCGGAGCGGCGTAGCGCGTCGGCGCGGGCCAGGACGCTTTCCAGGCGCGCCGCGGCTTCGGCCTTGTCCCAGTAGCGGTCGTCGGCCGTGGTCTGGGCATCGTGCTTGCGGTAGAGCACGCCCGGCTCGGCGATGAACTCCCCCGCCACCACCGCCTCGGCGGCCAGCAGCAGCCCGACGGTCTCCGCGCCGGTCAGGGCCGGCCAGCCGCCCAGGGCGCGCACCAGGTCCGTGTACGCCGCGACGTGTTGGCATGCACGGACAGGCGGTCGTCGAGCTGCTCGGCGTAGAACCGGCCCGGCGGGACCGGGCCTGCCGGCGGGTCGTAGGGGCCGGGCCGCGTCGAGCCGTCCGGCAGCAGATCGACGCACGCCGAGGTGCACCACGCCACCCGGCCCAGCGCCTCGATGTCCCTGGCCAGTGCGCCGGGCAGCAGCACGTCGTCCGCGTCCAGCGTGCGCACCACCGAGCCGGTCGCCCGCGCCAGCGCCATCGTGCGCGCGACCGCGGCCCGGCCGGGCAGCCCCGAACCGGGCAAGACGCGCTCATCGGGCGGCAGGCAGTCCACCACGCCGCTGTCGCCGTCCTCCTGCAGGCACCACTCCCACTCCCAGCCGGGCGGCAGTTCCTGGTCGCGCAGCGAGGTGTAGGCCTCCCGCAGGAAGTGGTGTCCCCCGTCGTGGACAGCCGTGATCACACTGACCTTCGGCAACGGATCCCCCAGATCGAGACGATGTCCGTGACCATCAAACCAGTTCACGATCCGGTACGCCGCACCTCCACCGCGGGCAGCAGGACCGCGGCGGGCAGGAGGCCCCGCGCCGCGGTGAACTGCGGTTTCACCGATCTTTCATCGCCCGCCCCTACCGTTCGCCGGGATTTCGTCCACACGAACCGGGAGGGTTCGATGAAGAAGATCGCGGCACTGCTGACCGGACTGGCGGTCGCGGCGGCGGCGTACCTGCGGACCTCCACCATCGACGTCGGCGGGACCGGCGACAACGACTCCGACGACCCGTACTGGCAGGGCGACATCAGCCAGCGCGTCGGCTACCCGGCGATCCCGGTCGCCATCAACGCGCGGCAGGGCGTCGACGAGCTGAACCGGCTGATCCGCGACCAGCGCAACGCCTGCCCTGGACAGCACGTGAAGGCCGTCGGGTTCTCGCTCGGCGCCGCTGTGGTGCACACGTGGGTGACCGAGAACTGGCCGACGATCGACAACGTGAACGCCGTGCTGATCGCCGACCCGAAGCGGGCGGCCGGCCCGGGCAACGCCGGCGCCGCGGCGCACGCTGGTCGCCCCGGTGGTCGGCGCGCCACTCGCCGGAGCGGACGACTTCTTCGGCGACATCCCCACCCTGACGCTCTGCACGGACGACATCATCTGCGACGCCAACGCGGCCTCCGGCCTGCCGGGCTACCTGTGGGAAGGCGGGCACGGGAACTACAACTTCAACGTCGACGTCTACTCCGCCGACGCGAGCGGCAGTGGTTCAACGGGGTCTACATCCCCTGATCGCCCCGCGGCGGCCCCGGGTTCCGGTGTACCGGCCCGGGGCCGCCGTCCTGCGCCAGTCCCCTGGCGACCACCCGTGCGCCACAACCCCGGGAATCGAACGGCTGAGGGCGGGCGGCACGGTGACGACGGTGGCGCACCCCACCGTCCGAAGCGCCGACCGCGTCGTCTTCCTGGACGGCGGCCGGTACGCGCGGTTCTGGAACCTCTCCCTGGAGCCGGCGAACGACTGAACCGGGCGCCCGCCCCAGCGGGCGCCCGGTTCTCACTCCGCCTTCTCCGCCGGCACGCGGCCGTTCCCGCTCGGCGCGCCTTCGCCGGTGGGCGCCACCTGCAGGCAGAAGTCGCCGTCGTAGTGGCGGTTTCCGGTCAGCACCGCCTGCTCCACGATCTCCGCGCTCTTCTGCTCCCGCCGGATCATCGGGTCGCTGCGGAGGTCCTTCGCCAGCGCCACGCACAGCACCACCATGACCAGCGCGAACGGCGCCGCGGCGATGATCGTCAGGTTCTGCAGCCCGGTGAGCGCCTCGTCGCCACCACCGCCGACCAGCAGCATCACCGCGGCCACCCCACCGGTCGCCACGCCCCAGAACACCACCAGCCAGCGCTTCGGCTCGATCGCGCCGCGTTGCGACATCGACCCCATCACCAGCGACGCGGCGTCCGCGCCGGAAACGAAGAAGATCGCCACCAGCACCATCACCAGCACGCTCACCACGGCCGCCAGCGGGAACTGGTCGAGCAGGCCGAACATCTGCGACTGCGCGCTGCCCGCGCTCGCCAGATCCGTCCCACTCCGCTGGAGCGTGATCGCCGTACCCCCCATGATGCTGAACCACACCAGGCTCACCACGGACGGAACGAGGATCACGCCGACCACGAACTGCTTGATCGTGCGGCCGCGGCTGATCCGCGCGATGAACATGCCCACGAACGGCGTCCACGAGATCCACCACGCCCAGTAGAAGATCGTCCACGAGGACAGCCAGCTCTCCATGTTGTCGCCGCCGGAAGCGCCCGACCGCGAGATCATCTCGCCCATCTCGCGGAAGTAGTCGCCGATCGTCGAGGGCACCAGGTTGAGGATGAAGATCGTCGGCCCGACCACGAAGACGAACACCGCGAGCACGGCGGCAAGCACCATGTTGATGTTGGACAGCCACTGGATGCCCTTCGCCACCCCGGACACCGCGGAGGCGACGAACGCCACCGTCAGCACCGCGATCACGCCGATGAGCAGGCCGGTGCCCGGGTTGTCCGACAGCCAGCCCCGCTGCACGAGCCCGCTGCCGATCTGCAGCGCGCCCAGCCCGAGCGACGCGGCGGACCCGAACAGCGTCGCGAAGATCGCCAGGATGTCGATGAGCCTGCCCAGCGGCCCCTCGCTCACCCGCTCGCCGAACAGCGGCGCGAACGCCGAGCTGATCAGCTGTTTGCGGCCGCGACGGAAGGTGCCGTAGGCGATGGCGAGCCCGACCACCGCGTACATCGACCACGGGTGGATGGCCCAGTGGAACAGCGAGGTCGCCATCGCGGTCTCCACCGCCGCGTCGGTGGTGCCCGCGACCGTGCCCGGTGGCGGCTCGACGAAGTGCGACAACGGTTCGGCGACCCCGTAGAACATGAGCCCGATGCCCATGCCGGCGCTGAACATCATCGCGATCCACGACACCGTGCGGAACTCCGGCCGCTCGCCGTCGTGGCCGAGCGGGATCTTGCCGTACCGGCTGAACGCCAGCCAGATCGCGAACAGGACGAACCCGGTCGCGGCGAGCAGGAACGCCCAGCCGGTGTTCCGGATCAGCCAGTCCAGCACCGCCGCGGACACGCTGGAGAGGCTGTCGGTGGCGAACACGCCCCAGGCCAGGAACGCCGCCGCGACCACCGCCGCGACGACGAACACCACGCGATCCATCCCGCCGCGCGCTCTGGGTTCCGTGGGTTTCCGGGTCGATGCTTCCGTACTGGGCACGACGCTCACCGCCTCTTTCTCGAGTTGGTTGTCCGGTTGCCCCCCTGCGCTCTGCGAGATGGTCACCGCGTCACCGCCCGCCGGCCAGTGTCCGCTCGACCCACTGGTGGAATTCGCCGATGTGGTGTTCGGAGGGCACCAGGACCCCGCCGCGGGCGTAGGCACGGGAGGACATCGCGGGCTGGCAGCGTTCGCAGGCGTCGAAGTCCTGCTGGTTCACGCGGTGGAACAGCTCGACCGAATGTGACACGTCGCGGCCGGACTCCACCACTTCGCGGGCGTACAGCCAATCGCATTCGACGATCGTGCGGTCGACCGCCATCGGGAACATCCGGTGGATGATCACGTGGTCGGGCACGAGGTTGACGAACACCTGCGGTCGCACGGTGATCGCGTAGTAGCGGCGGTCCTGGTGCTCGTCCACCCCGCCGAGCCGGTCGAACCCGGCGCTGCCGTCCACCGTGAACCCGCTGACGTCCTCGCCGAACTCCGCGCCGTGGCCCACGTAGTACTGCGCGGCGTAACCGTCGGCGAACTCCGGCAGCACCTCGGTCAGCTCGGGGTGGATCGTCGCGCAGTGGTAGCACTCCATGAAGTTCTCGATGATGAGCTTCCAGTTGGCCTTGACGTCGTAGGTGATCCGCCTGCCCAGGGCCAGCTCGTCGATGCCGTAGTTGCCGATCGCGTCCAGCTGCCCGAGCCGGCCCGCCACGTCCGCCTGCACTGTCTCCTCGAACGAGGGCGGCTCCTCGGCCAGGCACAGCCACGCGTAGCCGAGCCACTCCCGCAGGTGCACCGGCTTGAGGCCGTATTCGGTGCGGTCGATATCCGGCATCGAGGTCAGGTTCGGCGCCGCGACGAGCTTGCCGTCCAGGCCGTAGGTCCACGCGTGGTAGGGGCACTGGAAGTTCCGCTTGACCGTGCCGCTCTCTTCCACGCACAGGCGTGCGCCGCGGTGGCGGCAGATGTTGAGGAAGGCCCGCAGTGCGCCGTCCCGCGAGCGGGTCACCAACACGCTCTCGCGGCCGATCCGCACGGTGCGGAAGTCGCCGGGTTGTGGCAGGTCCGCGCCGCGGACCGCGCAGAACCACATCTGCTCGAATATCTTCTCCTGCTCCAGCGCGAAGATCGTCTCGTCGGTGTAGGTGATCCCGCCTAGCGTGGGGATCAGGCTCGACGGAAGCCCGGACTGGTCGGTGGACGGTGCCGTGGTGGTGTTCTCGGTCAACGAACGCTCCGTGGTGGTGTGAGTGACCGGGGACTGGTTGTTGCCTCTTCCGCAACACCTGCGTGATGTGCAACTGCGACGCGGACCACAGTGCGGCCTGCGCACCGGCTCTGTCAAGACCTGAACCGGGGGGGCGCGGAGTTTTCCTGCCGGCAACACGAGGGGTGGAATCCCTGCGACACAAGGGACTCACGGGTAACAAAGGTTCGCCGGAATCGGCTCTTGACCCCGCCGGACGCCGAGCCGTAGCGTGACGGCCAGTTGATATATCAGTCGGCGAACAGAGGTAAGAGACCGGGAGGCAGCATGTCGGTGGCCATCGGCCGCGCTGGCGCACTCAGCCCCCAGCGCGTGCTCGGGCGTTCCCTGCTCCAGACCGATCCGGAGGTGCACGCGGCGATAGGGCGTGAGCTCGGCCGCCAGCGGGACACCCTGGAGATGATCGCGAGCGAGAACTTCGCGCCGCTGGCGGTGATGCAGGCGCAGGGGTCGGTGCTGACCAACAAGTACGCCGAGGGCTACGCCGGCCGCCGCTACTACGGGGGCTGCGAACACGTCGACGAGATCGAGACGCTCGCCATCGACCGGCTCAAGGCGCTCTTCGGCGCCGAGTACGCCAACGTGCAGCCGCACTCCGGCGCCCAGGCCAACGCCGCCGCCATGGCCGCGCTGCTGGAGCCCGGCGACACGATCCTGGGCCTGGACCTCGCGCACGGCGGGCACCTGACGCACGGGATGAAGCTCAACTTCTCCGGCCGCCTCTACAACGTGGCCGCCTACCACGTGCGCGCCGAGGACCACCGCGTCGACATGGAGGAGGTCGAGCGGCTGGCCCGGGAGCGCAGGCCGAAGCTGATCGTCGCCGGCTGGTCGGCCTATCCGCGGCACCTGGACTTCGCCGCGTTCCGCCGGATCGCCGACGAGGTGGGCGCGTACCTGATGGTCGACATGGCGCACTTCGCCGGACTGGTCGCGGCGGGCCTGCACCCCTCCCCCGTGCCGCACGCGCATGTCGTCACCTCGACCACGCACAAGACGCTCGGCGGGCCGCGCGGCGGCGTGATCCTGGCCGAGCGGTCGCTGGCGAAGAAGCTGAACAACAGCGTGTTCCCCGGCCAGCAGGGCGGGCCGCTGGAGCACGTCATCGCGGGCAAGGCGGTGGCGTTCAAGCTGGCCGCCGAGCCGGAGTTCCGGGAGCGCCAGGAACGCACGCTGCAGGGCGCGAAGATCCTCGCCGACCGGTTCCTGCGCGAGACCGGGATCGGGGTGCTGACCGGCGGCACCGACGTGCACCTGGTGCTGGCCGACCTCCGGGAGTCCGAATTGGACGGCAAGCAGGCCGAGGACCGGCTGCACGAGGTCGGCATCACCGTCAACCGCAACGCCGTCCCGTTCGACCCGCGTCCGCCGATGATCAGCTCGGGCCTGCGGTTCGGCACGCCCGCGCTGGCCGCCCGCGGGTTCGGCCCCGACGACTTCGCCGAGGTCGCCGACATCGCCGCGCTGGCGCTGCGCCCGGACGCCTCCGCCGCCGACCTGGACAAGCTCTCCGCCCGCGTCGCCGACCTCACCGCCCGCCACCCCCTCTACCCGGAGCTGACTGCATGACCACCCCCCAGCCCCCTGGCGCGCACCTGCCCGACCACCCGGACTTCCTGTGGCGTAACCCAGAACCGAAGCGCAGCTACGACGTCGTGATCGTCGGCGGCGGCGGGCACGGCCTGGCCACCGCGCACTACCTGGCGCGCAACCACGGCATCACCGACGTCGCCGTGCTGGAGCGTGGCTGGCTGGCCGGCGGGAACATGGCCCGCAACACCACGCTGATCCGCTCGAACTACCTGTGGGACGCCTCCGCGGCGATCTACGAGCACGCCCTGAAGCTGTGGGAGGGTCTTGAGGACGACCTGGGTTACCCGATCCTGTTCTCCCAGCGCGGCGTGCTGAACCTGGCGCACACCGAGCAGGACGTCCGCGACAGCGTGCGCCGGGTGGAGGCCAACAAGCTCAACGGCATCGACGCCGAATGGCTCTCCCCCGACGAGGTCGCCAAGATCTGCCCGATCGTCAACGTCTCCGGCGACCTCCGGTACCCGGTACTGGGCGCGACCTACCAGCCGCGCGCGGGCATCGCCAAGCACGACTACGTCGCCTGGGGTTTCGCCCGCCGGGCCGACGAGGCCGGGATCGACCTGATCCAGGACTGCGAGGTCACCGGGTTCACTGTGGACGGTGACCGGGTGACCAGGGTGCGGACCAGCCGCGGCGACATCGGCTGCGGCACCGTCGCCCTGTGCGCGGCCGGGCACACCTCGGTGCTGCTGGACCAGCTGGGCGTGCGGGCGCCGCTGCAGTCGCACCCGTTGCAGGCCCTGGTGTCCGAGCTGCTGGAACCGGTGCACCCGACGATCGTGATGTCCAACGCCGTGCACGTCTACGTGTCCCAGGCGCACAAGGGCGAACTGGTGATGGGCGCGGGCGTGGACTCCTACAACGGGTACGGCCAGCGCGGCGCCTTCCACATCATCGAGCGGCAGATGGCTGCCGCGGTGGAGCTGTTCCCCGTGTTCGCCCGGGCGCACCTGCTGCGCACCTGGGCTGGGATCGTCGACGTCACGCCGGACGCCTCGCCGATCGTCGGCCGCACGCCCTACGACAACGTCTACCTCAACTGCGGCTGGGGCACCGGCGGTTTCAAGGCCACCCCGGGTCTGGGCTGGTGCCTGGCCGACACCGTCGCCAACGGCGAGCCGCACCCGTTCGTCGAGCCGTTCGGCCTGGACCGCTTCGTCACCGGCGCGCTCGTCGACGAGCACGGCGCCGCCGCCGTCGCCCACTAGGAGCCACGCATGCAACTCATCACCTGCCCGTGGTGCGGGCCGCGCGAGGAAGTGGAGTTCCACTACGGCGGCCAGGCCCACCTCGCCTACCCGGACGACCCTGCCGCGTTGTCCGACGAGGAGTGGGCGCACTTCGTCTTCTTCCGCGACAACCCCAAGGGCCCGTTCGCCGAACGCTGGAGCCACGCCGCAGGCTGCCGGCGCTGGTTCAACGCGGTCCGCGACACCCGGACCTACGAGTTTCTGGCCGTGTACCCGATGGGGCAATCCGCACCGGAGGTGGCGTCATGAGCCGCATCAAGGGCTACGGCCGGATCGACCGCACCCGCACCGTCGGGTTCACCTTCGACGGGGTCGCCTACACCGGCCACCCGGGCGACACACTGGCGTCGGCACTGCTCGCGCACGGCGTGCACGGGGTGGGCACGAGCGTGAAGTTCGGCCGCCCGCGCGGGATCGGCGCGGCGTGGGTGGAGGACCCGACCGGGCTGGTGCAAATCGAGGAGCCGTTCCCGGAGCCGATGCTGCTCGCCGCGACCGTGGAGCTGACCGACGGGCTCGTGGCGCGCGGGGTGGCCGGGCAGGGACGGCTCGCGGAGGTGGCCGACACCGCCCGCTACGACCGCAAGCACACGCATTGCGACACGCTCGTCGTCGGGGCGGGCCCGGCCGGGTTGCTGGCCGCGCGGTCCGCGGCGCGGCGCGGGGAACGGGTCGTGCTCGTCGACGACCGCGCCGACGCGGGCGGTTCACTGACCGGCGCCGAGGTGATCGACGGACGGCCGTCGCGGGAGTTCGTCGCCGAGGTGGTGGCCGAGCTGGCCGCCGCCCCGGAGGTGCTGCACCTGCAACGCACCACGGCGTTCGGGCAGTACGACGACGGGTTCGTGCTGGCGCTGGAACGGCGCACCGACCACCTGGGCACCGCGGCGCCGCGCAACGTCTCGCGCCAGCGGGTGCACCGGATCCGCGCCCGGCACGTCGTGGTCGCGACCGGCGCGCACGAGCGGCCGGTGGTGTTCGCCGACAACGACCGGCCGGGCATCATGCTCGCTTCCGCGGCACGGGACTACCTGCACCGCTACGGCGTGCTCGCCGGGCGCGAGGTCGTCGTGTTCACCACCAACGACTCCGCCTACGCCGCCGCGCTCGACCTGGAGCACGCCGGAGCGCGAGTCACCGTCCTCGACGCCCGCCCGAACGCGCCGGAGCACTGGGCCGCGCTGTGCCGGGAACGGTCGATCGCCGTGCGCCCGGGCAGCGCCGTCGCCGGCACCACCGGCGAGGACCGGATCACCGGCGTGGACACGGTCACCGCGGGCAAGGCCGAGCCGCTGCCGTGCGACCTGCTGCTGACCTCCGGTGGCTGGAACCCCGCCGCGCACCTGTTCAGTCACGTCCGCGGCGCGTTGCGGTACGACCCGGCCCTGGGCGCGTTCCGCCCGGCCGAGCCGGTTCCCGGGGTGTCGGTGATCGGCGCCGCGAACGGAACGTTCGACCTCGCCGGCTGCCTGCGCGACGGCGCCGGGGACGACGCCCCCGCTACGCCCGCGGAGCCGCAGATCACGCCGCCGCTGGTGCTGTGGCGCACCGAGGGCGACCCGGCCCGCCAGTTCGTGGACATCCAGCGCGACGCGACGGTAGCCGACATCGAGAGGGCGGTGGGCGCCGGGCTGCGGTCGGTCGAGCACATCAAGCGCTACACCACGATCGGCACCGCGCACGACCAGGGCAAGACGTCCGGGGTGATCGCCTCCGGCATCGTCGCCGAGCTGCTCGGGAAACCGGTCGAGGACACCGGCACCACGACGTTCCGCCCGCCCTACACCCCGGTGGCGTTCGCCGCCCTGGCCGGGCGCGAGCGCGGGAAGCTGTTCGACCCCGAGCGGATCACCTCGCTGCACAGCTGGCACGTCGCGGCCGGCGCGGTGTTCGAGGACGTCGGGCAGTGGAAGCGCGCCCGCTACTACCCGGCGCCGCACGAGAACATGGACGCCGCCGTGCTGCGCGAGTGCGCCGCGGTCCGCGGCGGGGTCGGCATCCTGGACGGCTCCACCCTGGGCAAGATCGACGTGCAGGGCCCGGACGCCGCCGAACTGCTGGACCGGCTCTACACCAACATGATGAGCACGCTCAAGGTCGGGCGCGTGCGCTACGGCGTCATGTGCGGCAACGACGGCATGGTGTTCGACGACGGCACCGTGCTGCGCCTGGCCGAAGACCGGTTCCTGGTCGTCACCACCACCGGCGGCGCGGCGCGCGTGCTGGACTGGATGGAGGAGTGGCTGCAGACCGAGTGGCCGGACCTGCGCGTGCACCTGACTTCGGTGACCGAGCAGTGGTCGGTGTTCCCGGTGGTCGGGCCGCGCTCCCGCGACGTGATCGCCGCGGCCTTCCCGCATCTGGACGTGTCCAACGAGGCGTTCCCGTTCATGTCCTGGCAGGACACCGAAGCCGACGGCGTCCCGGTGCGCATCGCCCGCATCTCGTTCTCCGGCGAGCTGGCCTTCGAGGTCAACGTGAACTCCTGGTACGCCAGGGCGATGTGGCTGCGCCTGCTGTCGGCCGGCGCGCGCTGGAACATCACCCCGTACGGCACGGAAACCATGCACGTCCTGCGTGCGGAGAAGGGCTACCCGATCGTCGGGCAGGACACCGACGGCACCGTCAGCCCGCACGACCTCGGCCTGGGCTGGGCGGTGTCGAAGAAGAAGCGGGACTTCGTCGGCAAGCGCTCGTTCTCCCGCCCGGAGAACACCAACCCGGAGCGCAAGCAGCTGGTGTCGCTCCTGCCCGCCGATGCCCGGACCAAGCTGCCGGAGGGCTCACAGGTCGTGGAGTTCCGCCCGGACGGCACCCTGCCCCCGCCGCCGGTGCCGATGCTCGGCCACGTCACCTCCAGCTACCACAGCGCCGAGCTGGGCCGCCCGTTCGCGCTGGCCCTCGTCAAGGGCGGGCAGTCGCGCATCGGCGACACCGTGCACGTCCCGGTCGACGGCGCCCTGGTGCCCGCCGAGATCGGCGGGATCGTGCTGGTCGACCCGGAAGGAGCCCGCCGCGATGGCTGACCCCCGCCTCTACCCCACGCACCCGCTGCAGCAGTGGATCCCGTCGCTGGCCGCCGCCTCGCGCAACGCGACCGGCCTGAACCTGGAGGCCGAGCCGCCGGTGGCCGCGGTGGACCTGCGCGTGACACCACCGGCCGACGTGCTCGGCACCCCCCTGCCCACCGAGGCCAACACCTGGGTCCGCACCGCGGACGGGCAGATCGTCTGGCTCGGCCCCGACGAGTGGCTTGTCACCAGCACCGCCGCACAAGGGCACGAGCTGGAAGCGCGGCTGGGCGCGGCGGTGCGGCCGCGTGGCGGGGCGGCGACCGACGTTTCCGCGCAGCGCACCGGAATCCGCGTCAGCGGACGGCACGCACGGGACGTCCTCGCCACTGGCTGCTCGCTCGACCTGCACCCGCTGGCGTTCCCCGCCGGAAGCGCCGCGCAGACGACGCTCGGACAGGCCCCGGTGCTGCTGCTCGCGCTCGGCGCCGGCGAGGACTTCCGCGTGTTCGTGCGGCCCTCGTTCGCCGGATACCTCGCCGACTGGCTCCTCGACGCGGCGCTGGAGTTCCAGCCCGCCGGGGCCACCTCATAGACCACAGACAGGAGACCACGATGAGCACCACACCCCGGGTTGTCATCATCGGCGCCGGCATCGTCGGCGCGAACCTGGCCGACGAGCTGACCGCGCGCGGATGGACCCGGATCACGGTCCTGGACCAGGGTCCGCTCCCGCTCACCGGCGGCTCGACCTCGCACGCGCCGGGCCTGGTGTACCAGACGAACCCGTCCAAGACGATGACCGAGTTCGCCACCTACACCGTCAACAAGCTGTCGAGCCTCGACGTCGACGGCGCCTGGTGCTTCAACCAGGTCGGCGGCCTGGAGGTCGCCACCACCCCGGAGCGCCTGGCCGACCTGCACCGCAAGCAGGGCTGGGCCACCTCCTGGGGGGTGCCCGGGGAGGTCGTCGGCCCCGAGGAGTGCGTGCGGCTGCACCCGCTGCTCGACCCCGAGCAGATCCTCGGCGGGTTCCACACCCCGACCGACGGGCTCGCGAAGGCCGCCCGCGCCGTGGTGGCCCTGCGGCGGCGCGCCGAATCCCGGGGCGCCGAGTTCCACGGCAGCGTCCGGGTCACCGGCATCTCCCACACCGGCGGACGGGTCACCGGCGTGCGCACCACGGCGGGCGACTTCCCCGCTGACATCGTGGTCTCCTGCGCCGGGTTCTGGGGCCAGGCGATCGGCGAAATGGTCGGCATGCGGGTGCCGCTGCTGCCGCTGGCGCACCAGTACGTGCGCACCGGCCAGGTCGCGGACCTGGTGGGGCGCAACGACGAGCTGACCGAGGCCGGGCTGCCGATCCTGCGGCACCAGGACCGCGACCTGTACTACCGCGAGCACGTGGACTGCCTCGGCATCGGCTCCTACGCGCACCGCCCGATGCCGGTGCGCCTGTCCGACCTGCCCGAGGTCTCCGACGACGACCTGACCGAGGCGGCGATGCCGTCGATGCTGCCGTTCACCGAGGAGGACTTCGCGCCCTCGTGGGAGCACAGCAGGCAGCTGCTGCCGTCGCTGCGGTCGGCGAAGATCGAGACCGGGTTCAACGGGATCTTCTCGTTCACCCCGGACGGCGGCCCGCTGATCGGCGAGTCGCCCGACGTCGCCGGGTTCTGGATCGCCGAGGCGGTCTGGGTGACGCACTCCTCCGGCGTGGCGCGCTCGGTCGCGCAGCTGCTGGTCGACGGCCGCAGCGAGATCGCCCTGCACGGCTGCGACGTGCACCGGTTCGACGAGATCGAGACCACCGAGGCCTACGTCGACGAGACCGCGCAGCGCAACTTCGTGGAAATCTACGACGTGGTGCACCCGCTGCAGCCGAAGCTGTCGCCGCGGGACCTGCGGGTGAGCCCGTTCCACGCGCGGCAGAAGGAGCTGGGCGCGTTCTTCCTGGAGGCGCACGGCTGGGAGCGGCCGCACTGGTACGAGGCCAACGCGCACCTGGTCAAGGACCTGCCGCCGGAGTGGCAGCCGCCGTCGCGGGACGCGTGGTCGGCGATGTTCCACTCCCCGATCGCCGCGGCCGAGGCGTGGAGGACCCGCACCGCGGTCGCCCTCTACGACATGACGCCGCTCAAGCGCCTGGAGGTGTCCGGGCCGGGCACGCTGGCGTTCCTGGACCGGCTCACCACCGGCAAGATGGACAAGTCGGTCGGCTCGGTGACCTACACGCTCGCGCTGGACGAAGCCGGCGGGATCCGCAGCGACCTGACGGTGGCCCGGCTGGGCGAGGACCGCTTCCAGGTCGGCGCGAACGGCAACCTCGACCTGGCCTACTTCCGGTCCGAAGCCGGCGGTGACGTGCAGGTCCGCGACATCACCGGCGGCACCTGCTGCATCGGTGTGTGGGGGCCGCTGGCCCGCGATCTGGTGCAGCCGCTCAGCCGCGACGACTTCTCGCACGAGGCGCTGAAGTACTTCCGCTGCATGCCCGCGCACATCGCGGGGATCCCGGTCACCGCGATGCGACTGTCCTATGTGGGCGAACTCGGCTGGGAGATCTACACCAGCGCCGAGTACGGGCAGCGGTTGTGGGACGTGTTGTTCGAGGCGGGCCGCCCGCTCGGGGTGGTGGCCGCGGGCCGCGCCGCGTTCAACAGCCTGCGGCTGGAGAAGGGCTACCGGTCGTGGGGCGCGGACATGACCACCGAGCACAACCCGTACGAGGCCGGGCTCGGGTTCGCGGTGCGCAAGCAGAAGGGCGACTTCGTCGGGCGCGACGCGATCGCCGGGGTCACCGACGAGACCGTGACGCGCCGGCTGTCGTGCCTGACGATCGACGACGGCCGCAGCGTGGTGCTCGGCTCCGAGCCGGTGTTCCTCGACGGCGACCCCGCCGGGTACGTCACCTCGGCCGCGTTCGCGCACACCCTGGGTGTGCCGATCGCCTACGCGTGGCTGCCCGCCGGCGCGACGCCCGGCACGGCGGTCGAGATCGGCTACTTCGGCCGCCGGGTGCGCGCCACCGTGGCCGCCGAGCCGCTGGTCGACCCCGAGATGCTGCGCATCCGGCGCTGAGGACGGACACCGATGCGCACACTCACCCTCGAAGCGTTCCTCGACGCGCTCGCCGCCCGGGTGCCCGCCCCGGGCGGCGGCGCCACCGCCGCGCTGCACGCCGCCCAGGGCGCGGCGCTGGTCGCGATGGTGGCCCGGTACAGCGACGGCGAGAAGTACCGGCAGGACGCCGACGCGATCGCGCAGATCCGGGCCAACGCCGACGATCTGCGCGCCCTCGCCCTGGCGCTGGCCGAAAAGGACGCGGCCGCGTTCCAGGCCGTCACCCGCGCCTACGCGCTGCCGAAATCCACCGAGCGCGAGAAGGTGGCCCGGTCGCGGGCGATCGGTGCGGCCCTGGTGGAGGCCGGGCGGGTGCCGGCCCGCGTCATCGCGGTCGCCAAGCAGATCGTCAACCTCACCGAACGGCTCCAGCCGATCGGCAACCGCAACGTGATCAGCGACGTCGCCGCGGCGGCCGACGCAGCGCGGGCGGCGCTGTCCACGGCCAGGGTGAACGTCGAGATCAACCTGTCCGGCATCGGCGAGGGCCCGGCCCGCGACGAGCTGACCGCGGCGATCGCCACGGTGGACCAGGCGATCGCCCGCGCCGACGACGTGACCACCGCCGTACGGAAGCAGATCACGCGATGACGGCCATCCTCAGTGGAACCGAGCTGGGCCGGCAGATCCGGGCCAAGGTCTCGGCCGAGGCCGCGGCTCTGTCCGAGCGGGGCGTGCACCCCCGCCTGGCCGTCGTGGTCGCCACCGACGACGAGTCCAGCGCCTGGTACGTGCGCTCGATCGCGAAGACCGCAGCCCGCAGCGGGGTGCGGTGCGATGTGGTGGACCTCGGCGCGGCCGCCACCCCGGCCGGGATCACCGCCGAGCTGGCGCGGCTGAGCGCCGATCCGGCGGTGCACGGGATCATCCTGCAGACCCCGCTGCCCGGCGGCGCCCGGCTGGAGGAGCTGGCCACCGCCATAGACCCGGCCAAGGACATCGACGGCGCCAATCCGCTGTCGCTCGGCCGTCTCACCGCCGGCCTGCCCGCGCACCCGCCGGCGACGGCCGCGGCGGTGCTGGCGCTGCTCGACCACTACGCGGTGCCCCTGGCCGGGCGACGCGCGGTGGTGGTGGGGCGCTCCACCGTGGTCGGCAAGCCCGCGGCGCAGCTGCTGCTGGCCCGGAACGCGACCGTGACGATCTGCCACCGCCACACCGCGGACCTCGCCGCCTGCACGCGGGAGGCCGACGTCCTCGTGGTGGCCGTCGGCAGGGCCGGGCTGATCACCGCCGAGCACGTCGCCCCGCACGCGGTGGTCGTCGACGTGGGCACCAACCCCACCACGGACGGCGGTCTCGCCGGCGATGCCGACGCGCGGTCGCTCACCGGCCGCGTCGCGGCGCTGACGCCGGTGCCGGGCGGGGTCGGCCCGGTGACCACCGCGCTGCTGCTGCGGCACACCATCGCCGCCGCGTCCCGTTAGGACAGTCATGACCAGTACCGGGAACCCCCTCGCCGTCCGCACACCGGTGCCGAAGCTGCTGCCCGAGCCACGCACCCTGGTGTGCGGCATCGTCAACGTCACGCCGGATTCGTTCTCCGACGGCGGCCTCTTCCACTCCCACGCAGCCGCGGTCGAGCACGGCGAACGGCTGGCGGCCGAGGGAGCCGACCTGCTCGACGTGGGCGGCGAGTCCACCCGGCCCGGCGCGCGTCCGCCTGCGCCGGCCGAGGAGCTGGACCGGGTGGTGCCGGTGATCGCCCGGCTGGCCCGCGTGGTGGACGTGCCGATCTCGGTCGACACGTCCCGTCCCGAAGTGATGCGCGCCGCGGTGGACGCCGGGGCCGCGATGATCAACGACGTGCGCGCGCTGCGGCATCCCGGCGCTCTGCAGGCCGCAGCCGAGCTCGGGGTGCCGGTGTGCCTGACGCACATGCTGCGGCCACCGCATCTGATGCAGCGCGATCCGCGCTACACCGACGTGGTGGCCGAGGTGCGGGACTTCCTGCGGGCCCGCATCGATTCCTGCCTGGCGGCCGGTATCCCGGCGGAGCACGTGATCGTCGATCCGGGGTTCGGCTTCGGCAAGACGCTGGAGCACAACCTCGCCCTGCTCGGCGCGCTGCCCGCGTTCCGGTCGCTGGGCGTGCCGGTCATGGTCGGGCTGTCCCGCAAGACGATGCTCGGTCAGGTCACCAGTCGTCCGGTCGGGCAGCGCACGGTCGCGTCGGTGACCGCCGCGGTCCTGGCCGCGCAGCGCGGCGCGAAGATCGTGCGGGTGCACGACGTCGCCGCCACGCGCGACGGCCTCGCGGTCCTGGAGGCGCTGCCGTGAACCGGTCAGATGATCGCGCGGATCGCCTTCTCGAAGCCGGTGACGTGCACGAGGGCCAGCTCGGCCGCGGTGTCCGCGTCGCCGTCGGCGATCGCCCGCAGCAGGGCGGTGTGCTCGCCGACGTGCCGGTCGAAGTGCGGCATCCGGTCGAGGAACAGGCAGAAGATGCGGGTCGCCAGGTTGTCGTAGCGGACCAGCGTGTCCTCCAGGTGCGGGTTGCCGGCCGCGCGGTAGATCGCGCGGTGCACCCGCAGGTCGCAGCGCATCAGCTCGGTGCGTTCGAGCGACCGCACGTCCAGGTCGGCGACCTCGTCGGCGAGCTCGGCGAGCTCGGACTTCACGCCTGGTCCGGCGGTCTCGGCGGCGCGCCGGGCGGCGAGCGGTTCGAGCTGGACCCGGATCTCGGAGATGTAGGCCAGGTCGGTGATGTCGACGCCGGTGGCGAACGTGCCGCGCCGCGGGTAGGACACGACGAGCCGGTCGACCTCCAGGCGTTTGAGCGCCTCCCGCACCGGGGTGCGGCCGAGCCCGAGCGACGCGGACAACGCGCTGTCGTCGATCGGCGCCATCGGCGGGATGTCCAGCATGATCAGCTGGTCCTGAATCGCCGTGTAGGCGCGCTCGGCCAGCGAGACCGGCGGCCCCTCGAGTTCCTGCTGTCGAACGGTCACGAACGCCATCCTATCCACTGAAAACCACGATCCGTCACTCTGGTATATCAACCCTACATCAGGAGGGACCATGACGGTCTCCGTCTTCGACCTCTTCAAGGTCGGCATCGGTCCGTCCAGTTCGCACACGGTCGGCCCGATGCGAGCCGCGTACCTGTTCGCCTCCCGCCTGGCGGACACCGGTCTCCTGCCGCGCACGGCGGGGCTGCGCTGCGAGCTGTTCGGCTCGCTGGGCGCGACCGGGCACGGGCACGGCAGCGTCAAGGCGGTCGTGCTGGGGCTGTCCGGGGAGCAGCCGCACCTGGTCGACCCGGTCGCCGCCGAGCCCGCGGTGACCGCGGCCCGGGCGGACGGCGCGATCTCACTGCTCGGCAAGCACCGGATCGCCTTCTCCGTCGACGAGGACATCGTGCTGCACCGCCGGAAGCGGCTGGACTTCCACAGCAACGGGATGGTGTTCACGGCCTTCGGCGACGGCGGCGAGGTCCTCGACCGGCGCGAGTACTACTCGGTCGGCGGCGGGTTCGTGCTCGACCAGGACGAGACCGGCCGCCGGGCGCTGGTGCCCGACCCCACCCCCGTGCGCTACCCGTTCACCACCGCTGACGGGCTGCTGGCCCGCACGCGCGAAACGGGCCTGCGCATCAGCGATCTGATGCTGGCCAACGAGTTGTCCTGGCGGGGCGAGGCGGAGATCCGCGCCGGGCTGCTGCGGATCTGGTCGGTGATGCGCGAGTGCGTGCACCGCGGCACACACACCGGCGGTGTGCTGCCGGGCGGGCTGAAGGTGCGCCGCCGCGCCAACGACCTGCGGGAGCGGCTGGAACGCGACTCGGGTGAGCCGGACGCGTTGCACGCGATGGAGTGGGTCACCCTGTTCGCCCTCGCGGTGAACGAGGAGAACGCGGCGGGCGGCCGGGTGGTCACCGCGCCCACCAACGGCGCGGCCGGGATCGTGCCCGCGGTGCTGCACTACGCGGAGAAGTTCCTGCCCGCCTTCGACGACGACGCGGCCGTGCGGTTCCTGCTCACCGCCGGGGCGATCGGGTCGCTGTTCAAGGAGAACGCCTCGATCTCCGGCGCCGAGGTCGGGTGCCAGGGCGAGGTCGGGTCCGCGTGCTCGATGGCCGCGGCCGGTCTCGCGGAGATCATCGGCGGGACCCCGGAGCAGGTGGAGAACGCGGCCGAGATCGGCATCGAGCACAACCTCGGCCTGACCTGCGATCCGGTGGGCGGGCTCGTGCAGATCCCGTGCATCGAGCGCAACGCGATCGCCTCGGTCAAGGCGATCACCGCCGCCCGGATGGCGGTGCGCGGGGACGGCCGCCACCACGTGTCGCTGGACAAGGCCATCAAGACGATGCGCGAGACCGGCGCCGACATGAAGGACAAGTACAAGGAGACCGCCCGCGGCGGGCTGGCTCTCAACATCGTGGAATGCTGAGGAGACAACCGATGACGCGCTCGTTCACGCTCACCCTGGACTGCCCGAACCGGACCGGGATCGTCCACGCCGTCAGCGCCTACCTCGTCGAGCACGGCGGCGACATCGAGGAGTACCAGCAGTTCGACGACCCGGTGCGCAAGCGGCTTTTCCTGCGCACCAAGGTCACCACGGACGCCGAGGTGGACCTCGGCGAGCTGTCCCGCGGCTTCGAGCCGGTCGCCGCGGATTTCGCCATGTCGTATGCGTTCCACCCGGACCGCAACGCCCGCGTCCTGGTGATGGTGTCCAAGCAGGGCCACTGCCTCAACGACCTCATCTTCCGCTGGCGCGCGGGCAGCCTGGGCGCGGACATCGTCGCGGTGGTGTCCAATCACGACGATCTTCGCCCGATGGCGGAGGCGGCCGGGTTGCCGTTCCTCCACATCCCGGTGACCCCGGAGACCAAGCCCCAGGCGGAGGCGCGGCTGCTGGAGGTGGTGGAGGAGTTCGAGGCGGAGCTGGTGGTGCTCGCCCGGTACATGCAGGTGCTGTCCGACCAGCTGTGCAAGGCGCTGCACGGCCGGGCGATCAACATCCACCACTCGTTCCTGCCCGGGTTCAAGGGCGCGAAGCCCTACCACCAGGCCTACGACCGGGGAGTGAAGCTCGTCGGCGCGACGGCGCATTACGTGACGCCCGACCTGGACGAGGGCCCGATCATCGAGCAGGAGGTCATCCGCATCGACCACACCTACGACCCACGCGCACTGCAAACGGTAGGCCGCGACGCGGAGGCGCTGGCGCTGTCCCGAGCGGTCCGCTGGCACTGCGAACGCCGCGTGCTGCTCAACGGCAACAGCACCGTGGTCTTCCCCTGACCCGCGACGACCTCGGGCCAGTTGCTGCACGCGGACCGTCGCCCGCTGCAGAGCGCGCGCCGCGCAGCCGGAGCCCCCGCCAACCGGCCGGCCCGTGCACTATGGACACCCTTCCCGCGGATCCCCAAACGCCAAGGCCGCGATGCCGAGGCACTGCGCTGCCCCGAGCACTCCGCTGGCACGTGGTCATCCCCCGGCCCCGCGGACCGGCCGGGCCGCGAATGTGCGCGCGGGCGGCCAGGTGGTCCGCTACCGGGGCCCGAGGTAGCCGACGCGGAAGCTGATCTCCTCGGCCCCGGCGACGATCTTCTCCGCGATGTCCGGATAGGACGATGGCTCCATCCGGTACGCCGGCCCGGAGACCGACAGCGCCGCGATCACGTCCCCGTTCGCGGCGCGGATCGGGGCGGCCACCGCGTTGAGCCCGACCTCCAGCTCCTCCACGGTGCACGCCCAGCCGCGCTCGCGGACCTGCTCCAGCTCCTCGGCGAGCTTGCCCCGGTCGGTGCGGGTGTTCGGTGTGAACGCGGGCAGCTCGGCCAGCGCGGCTTCCCGGTCGTCGTCGCCTGCCCAGGCCAGCAGGACCTTGCCACTGGACGTGGCGTGCAGCGGGGTGCGCTGGCCAATCCAGTTCCGCGCGGTCACCGCCGCCGAGCCGTAGACCTGCATGATGTTGGTCGCCTGATCCTGGTCCACCACGGCGACGTTCACGGTCTCGTCGAGTTCCGCGGCGAGCCGCTCGCACACCGCGCGGCTCTCCCGCGACAGGTCGAGCCGGGCCGTGGTGGCCCCGGCAAGGCGCACGATGCCGAACCCGAGGCGGTACTTGCCGCGCTCGCTGACCTGTTCCACCAGCTGCCACGCCTCGAGCGCGCCGACCAGGCGGAACGCCGTCGACTTGTGCACGTCCAGTTCCTGGGCGATCTCGGTGACGCCGGCCTCGCCCCGTCTGGCCAGGATGTCCAGGATGGCGATCGCCCGGTCCACCGACTGGACCTGACTCGCGGACCCGTTCGTAGAGCGCTCGTTGTTCCGCATACCGCAACTCTACTCACATG
This sequence comes from Amycolatopsis methanolica 239, assembly GCF_000739085.1. Classification (NCBI taxonomy): domain Bacteria; kingdom Bacillati; phylum Actinomycetota; class Actinomycetes; order Pseudonocardiales; family Pseudonocardiaceae; genus Amycolatopsis; species Amycolatopsis methanolica. Next base: position 4,622,891 of record NZ_CP009110.1, read on the forward strand.
ACACAATTTCCCACTTCCAGGCCTTGACCGCTCCCCCCGCACTGCCGCACTCTGTTGCGGATAGCACGTGTAGTTGTGCATTACACAACGGAGCCGCCTCATGATTTCCGTCTGCGCTCTCCAGGACCTCCCCGTCGGCGAAGCCGTCCGCATCGAAGCCGAGGTGCCGATCGCGGTGTTCAACGTCGACGGCACGCTGTACGCGATCGACGACACCTGCACCCACCAGGACGCCTCGCTGGCCGACGGCTGGCTGGACGGCTGCGCGGTGGAGTGCCCCCTGCACGCCGCCTGCTTCGACCTGCGCACCGGCATGCCGAGCGGGCCCCCGGCGAAGAAGCCGGTGCGCACGCACGAGGTCGTCGTGGTCGACGGGCAGATCTACGTCAACGTCAACGCGCCGCAGCGGATGGGGGTCTGATGCGCGTGATCGCCATCGCCGGCGCGTCGCTGGCCGGCCTGTCCACGGCACGCGCGCTGCGGGAGGCCGGCTTCGACGGGCGGGTGGTCGTCGTCGGCGACGAGCCGCACCGGCCCTACGACCGGCCGCCGCTGTCGAAGGAGTTCCTCGCCGGCACGATGTCCGCGGCCGACCTGGCGCTGGAGAGCGACGACGAGGACCTGGACGCGGACTGGTGCCTGGGCGCACGGGCCGTGGCCCTGGACCCGGCGCTGCGGACGATCGTGCTCGACTCGGGCAAGCGGATCACCTGCGACGGCGTCGTCCTGGCGACCGGTGCACGGGCCCGCCGCCTGCCGGGCTCGACGCCGGCGGGTGTGCACACGCTGCGCACCCTGGACGACGCGATCGCGCTACGGGCGGAGCTCGTCCCGGGCGCGCGGCTGGTGGTGATCGGAGCCGGGTTCATCGGCGCCGAAGTGGCCTCGACCGCGCGCGGGCTCGGCCTGGCGGTCACGGTGGTCGAACAGCAGGCCGTGCCGCTCGCCGGGCCGCTCGGCGCCGAGCTGGGCGGCGTGTGCGCGGCGTTGCACGGCGAGCACGGGGTCGAGCTGATCACCGGCGTCGGCGTGGCCGGGCTGACCGGCGCGAAACGGGTGCGGTCGGTGCACCTGACCGACGGCCGCGAACTGCCTGCCGACGTCGTGGTGGTGGGCGTCGGCGCGGTGCCGAACACCGAGTGGCTGGCCGGGTCCGGTTTGGACGCGGAGCGGGGCGTGCGCACGGACGCGCGGTGCGCGACCGGCATCCCGTCCGTGGTGGCGGTCGGCGACTGCGCGGTGTCGCACAACCCGTTCGCCGACGCCGAGATCCGGCTCGAACACTGGACCAACGCGCTGGAGCAACCGGCCACCGCCGCGGCGACCCTGCTCGGACACGAGCAGCTGCCCGGCCCGCGCGCGCCCTACTTCTGGTCGGATCAGTACGGGGCGCGCCTGCAGTTCGCGGGCCACCGCCGCGACGGCGACCGGATGGAAGTCGTCGACGGCGACCCGGCGGCGCGCCGGTTCACCGCCGTGTTCCGGCGGGGCGACCGCCCGGTGGCGGTGTTCGCGATGAACCAGCCGAAGGTGTTCGGCCGCTGGCGCCGCGAGCTGCGCGCCACCGCTCCGGAACCGGTCGCGGGCCGGTAACGACTCAGGAGGCAGGACCGGCGATCGCGCGGCGGAACAGCGCCTCGATGTCCGAAGGGGACGGTGTGCCGTCCGCGATCGCCAACTGCATCAGCAAACCGCAGAACAGCCCCGCGAGCAGGCGCCCGGTCAGCGCGTCCGTCCGGGAGCCGAACAGCTCGACCAGCGCGTCGTCCCACGCCGCGCTCACCGGCCGCAGCCGGGGCCGGTGCATGGCCGCCACGTAGAGGTCGTACTCGACCACCGTGTGCGGGCCCTCGTCACGCACGTACCGCATCACCAGCTCCGCCAGCGCGGCCGCGAAGTCCGCGTCCGGCGGCACGCCGCGCTCCCACTCCCGCAGGCGGCGGACGTTGTCCTCGGCCGCCTGGCTCAGCGCGACCTCGAGCAGGTCGTCCAGCGTCCGGAAGTGGTACGTGGTCGAGCCCAGCGGCACCCCCGCGGCCGCGGCGACCGCCCGGTGCGTCAGCCCGTCGATCCCCCGCTCCGCCACCACGTCGATGGCGGCGCGCGCGATCTTCGTGCGCCGTCCGGGATCGTTGGGACGCTGCCGGCGCGATCCGGCCGTCTGCCCAGACACCACCGCGCACACCCCTCACCTGCGAAGACACCCGGTTAACACGATCGTAGCCGACGAGTATGGACATCCGTACTCACTCTCATGTACAAATGTACGCACTGACGTGCCGCGCATCACATTCCCCGCGCCGGCGTTGCCCGCTACCGCATCGGAAAGGGCTCATGAAGGACCTGTACATCGACGGGAACTGGACCGAGGGGCGCGACGGGTCCCGCACCGACGTCCGCAACCCCTACGACGCCTCGGTCATCCAGACGGTCGCCCTCGCCGCGCCCGAGGACGTCGACCGGGCCGTCACCGCCGCGCGAGCGGCGTTCCGCCCCGGCTCACCGTGGCGCCGCACCACCGCGGGCGAACGCGCCGAACTGCTCCACCGCATCGCCGACCTGCTGGTCCGCGACCGCGAGGACATCGCCCGCACGGAAACCCTCGACACCGGCAAGACCCTCGCCGAGGGCCGCATCGACGTCGACGATGTGGTCGCGGTGTTCCGCTACTACGCCGCGGCGATCGCGCAGGAAGCCGGGCGCGTGGTGGACACCGGCAACCCGGCCGCGATCAGCCGGATCGTGCACGAGCCGGTGGGCGTCTGCGCGTTGATCGCCCCGTGGAACTACCCGCTGCTGCAGATCTCCTGGAAGATCGCCCCCGCGCTGGCCGCGGGGAACACGATGGTGCTCAAACCGAGCGAGCTCACCCCGCTGACCACCATCCGGCTCGTCGCGCTCGCCGAGGAGGCCGGTGTGCCGCCGGGCGTGGTCAACCTGCTGCTCGGCCCTGGCGCGGTCGGCGCGGCGATGGTCGAGCACCCCGGCGTCGACCTCGTGTCGTTCACCGGCGGGCTGGCGACCGGCGAGAAGATCATGGCCGCCGCGGCGCGCGGCGTCCGCCGGGTGGCGCTGGAGCTCGGCGGCAAGAACCCCAACGTGGTCTTCGACGACGCCGACTTCGACACCGCCGTCGACCACGCCCTCAACGCCGCGTTCGTCCACTCCGGACAGGTCTGCTCGGCGGGCGCCCGGCTGATCGTGCAGAACGGGATCCACGACCGGTTCGTCGGCGAGCTCGCCCGGCGCGCCGAGCGGATCCGGCTGGGCAACGGGCTCGACCCCGGCACCGAGTGCGGTCCGCTCATCTCCGCGCAGCACCGCGCGAAGGTCGAGGGCTACATCGCCGGGGCGATCGCCGAGGGCGCCACCCTGCACGCCGGCGGCGCGCGGCCGGAAGATCCCGCGCTGCGCCACGGTTTCTTCCTCCGGCCGACCGTGTTCGGCGACTGCACCCGCGACATGGCCGTGGTGCGCGAGGAAGTGTTCGGCCCGGTCGTCACGGTGGAACGGTTCGCCACCGAGGCGGAGGCCGTCGAGCTGGCCAACGACACCGACTACGGCCTCGCCGGCGCGGTGTGGACCTCCGACGCCGGCCGCGCCCAGCGCGTGGCCGGGGCGCTGCGCCACGGCACGGTCTGGATCAACGACTACCACCCGTACCTGCCCCAGGCGGAGTGGGGCGGCTTCGGCAAGTCCGGCATCGGCCGCGAACTGGGCCCGTCCGGCCTGCACGAGTACCGCGAGACCAAGCACATCTACCACAACATCGATCCCCGGCCGCAGCACTGGTTCAAGGGCTGACCGGGACTCCCCTCTCCACGCCGCAGTACTGAAGAGGAGGCGCGCGTGAGCACCAGCAACGACCACGGACTGTCCGAGTTCGGGTACCGGCAGTCCCTCGACCGCAGCATCGGCAAGTTCGCGAGTTTCGCCGCCGGGGTCAGCTACATCTCCATCCTCACCGGCACGTTCCAGCTGTTCTACTTCGGGTTCGGCACCGGCGGGCCGGCCTACTGGTGGTCCTGGCCGATGGTCTTCGCCGGGCAGATCGCCGTGGCCCTGTGCTTCGCCGAGCTGGCCGCCCGCTACCCGGTCGCCGGTTCGGTCTACAACTGGTCGAAGAGACTCGCCGGGCCCACCACGTCGTGGCTGGCCGGCTGGATGATGTTCACCGCCTCCGTGGTCACCCTGGCCGGCGTGGTGCTGGCCTACCAGGTCACGCTGCCACAGCTGTGGTCCGGCTTCCAGCTGATCGGCGACGGCGGCGGCGCACACGACTTCGGGATCTCCGCGGTGATCTGGGGCGCCGTGCTGATCCTGTTCACCACGGTGGTCAACGCCTTCGGCGTCAAGCTGATGGCACGCATCAACAGCATCGGCGTGTTCATCGAGCTGATCGCGGCGGTCCTGCTGGTCGTCATCCTCGCGGTGAACGTGGTGCGCGGTCCCGGTGTCTTCGTCGACACGCACGGGCTCGGCGAGGGGCACACCGGTGGCTACGCCGGCGTGTTCCTGGTGGCCGCGATCGCCTCGGCCTACGTCATGTACGGCTTCGACACGGCGAGTTCGCTGGGCGAGGAGACCGTCAACCCGCGGCGCACCGCGCCGGTGGCGATCCTGCGCGCGGTCATCGCGTCGTTCGTGATCGGCGGGCTGATCCTGCTGTTCGCCATCATGGCCGCGCCCGACCTGTCCGATCCGCGGCTGAGCACGTCGTCGGGCGGGCTGCAGCTGATCGTGCTGCAGGTGCTCGGCGGGCCGTTGGGCAAGGTGTTCCTGTGCTGCATCGTCGTCGCCATCACGGTGTGCGCGCTGGCCGTGCACACCGCCGGGATCCGGCTGATGTTCGCGATGGCCAGGGACAACGCCCTGCCGTTCGGGGTGCGGCTGGCCCGGATCAACGCCAAGACCGGCACCCCGGTGGTCGCGGCGATCCTCATCGGCGCGGTCGCGGTGGCGATCCTGCTGGTCAACATCGGCACGCCGCAGATCTTCACCGCGGTCACCAGCGTCGCGGTGGTGATGATCTACCTGGCCTACCTGCTGGTGACGGTGCCGATGCTGGTCAAGCGGGTGCGCGGCGGGTGGTCGGGCCGCGACGCGGGCGGTCACTTCTCGCTCGGCCGGTTCGGACTGCCGGTCAACATGGTCGCCGTGCTGTGGGGCGCCGGGATGTCCGTGAACCTGGCGTGGCCGCGCGAGCAGATCTACGGCGGCGGGGTGCTGCGCTGGATGGCCCTGATCTTCATCGGGATCGTCGCCGCGATCGGCCTGGCGTGGTTCCGGCTCCGCGGCTGCCGCCGCCTCGGCACGCTCCCCGAACACCAGGCCGACCGCGGCGACCGGCTCGTCGACGAGCTTTCCTGAGGAGGACGAACGTGAGCACCGAGAACTACGACTTCATCATCGTCGGCGGCGGCTCGGCCGGGTGCGTGCTGGCCAACCGGCTCTCGGCCGACCCGAAGGTGAAGGTGCTGGTGCTGGAGGCAGGCCGGCCGGACGCCAAGTGGGACGTGTTCGTGCACATGCCCGCCGCGCTGACCTTCCCGATCGGCAGCCGCTTCTACGACTGGGGCTACCGCAGCGAACCCGAGCCGTTCATGAACCGGCGGCGCATCTACCACGCGCGCGGCAAGATCCTCGGCGGGTCGAGCAGCATCAATGGCATGATCTTCCAGCGGGGCAACCCGATGGACTACGAACGGTGGGCCGCCGACCCGGGGATGTCCGGCTGGGACTACGCGCACTGCCTGCCCTATTTCCAGCGCATGGAGAACTGCCTCGCCGATCCACCGGACGGGCGCTGGCGCGGGCACGACGGCCCGCTGGAGCTGGAACGCGGACCGGCGTCGAACCCGTTGTTCCAGGCGTTCTTCGAAGCCGCCGAACAAGCCGGGTACCCGCGCACGGACGACGTGAACGGCTACCGGCAGGAGGGGTTCGCACCCTTCGACCGGAACGTGCGCCGCGGCCGCAGGCTCTCCGCCGCCCGCGCCTACCTGCACCCGGTGCGGCACCGGAAGAACCTGACCGTGCAGACCCGCGCGTTCGTGTCGCAGGTCCTGTTTCGCGGCAACCGCGCCGTCGGGGTCGAGTACTCGACCGGGCGGAGCGCGCCGCGCGAGGTGTACGGCAAGGAGGTCGTGCTGTGCGGCGGAGCGATCAACACGCCGCAACTGCTGCAGCTGTCGGGCGTGGGCAACGCGGCCGAGCTGCGCCGGCTCGGCATCGACGTGGTCCACGACCTGCCCGGCGTCGGTGAGAACCTGCAGGACCACCTCGAGGTGTACATCCAGTACGCCTGCAAGGAACCGGTGTCGATGCAGCCGCACCTGGCGACGTGGAAGCGCCCGCTGATCGGCGCGCAGTGGTTGTTCCTGCGGTCCGGCCCGGGCGCCACGAACCACTTCGAGGGCGGCGGTTTCGTGCGCAGCAACGACACCGTGGCCTACCCGAACCTGATGTTCCACTTCCTGCCGATCGCGATCCGCTACGACGGCTCGGTGCCCGCCGGTGGGCACGGCTACCAGGTCCACGTGGGACCGATGTACGCCGACACGCGCGGCAGCGTGAAGATCACGTCCACGGATCCGCGGCGGCACCCGGCGCTGCGGTTCAACTACCTGTCCACCGAGAACGACCGGCGCGAGTGGGTGGAGGCCGTGCGGGTGGCCCGCAAGATCCTCAACCAGCCCGCGCTGGACCGCTACAACGGCGGCGAGATCTCCCCCGGCCCCGGCGTGGAGACCGACGAACAGATCCTGGACTGGGTGGCGAAGGACGCGGAGACCGCGCTGCACCCGTCCTGCACGGCGAAGATGGGCGTCGACGACATGTCCGTTGTGGACCCTGGGTCGATGCGGGTGCACGGGACGGAGAGCCTGCGCGTCGTCGACGCCTCGGTGATGCCCTACATCACCAACGGCAACATCTACGCGCCGGTGATCATGACCGCGGAGAAGGCGGCGGACCTGATCCTCGGCAACACCCCGCTGGCGCCGATCAAGGAGCCCTTCTACCGGCATACCACCGGCTGAGGGGCACGCGGGCGTGGGTCGGCACCGTCCGCTCCACGCCGGTCCCAGCGGCGGTGTTCATGCCGACTCCAGTCGCCTACGACTGCCAGCCAGGAGGTGGTGGTCCGGACGCCGCGCCCGCGGACCCCACCCGTGATCCTGGTCCGCCCGATCAAGAGGCGGTCGACGGCCTCGACCGCGCGCGGCGTGCTGATCGCGTAGATGTCCTGTCCCGCGGCGGACACGCGGCCGTTCCACACCGCCGGAACCGACGACCACGCCGATGACGAAGGTCTGCGCGGAGCGGCCCGCTCGTCGACGGAGCCGACGCCACGGGGCCGGGCGCGGACACGTCCGCGGCCGCCTTGGCCGTCATGTAGGTGCCGTCGCCGACCGCGACCGCGGCCGTCCCCCGAGTCCCCGGGATCAGATCAGTCCCGGTACCGTCTACGGTTCGCGGACGCGATCACCCTCACCGCCGGTGGTTCGGTAGTGCTCTACGATCGCGCGCACCGGGTCGTCGCCTACTCGGTCCAGGGGTTCGAAATCGCCGAAGTCGGGCGGGACACGATCCTCACCAAGCGTACGCCCGACCAGCCGCAGTTGATGGTGTCCGCGTGTTCACCTGGGCCGGGATGCCCGATATCATGTCGAGGGCGTCGTGGGCCTGCTGGGCGACACTCGGTTGCGGGCCGTTCTGGCCGGTCTTGAGTGCCGATGGTCCGCGCAGGCCGATCTTGGCCGAGCCCATTCCCGCACTCCCAGTGCCCGGAGCGTGACCATCGACCTGAAGAGCCCGGAGGGGCAGCGGCGGTGCGCCTGGCGGCGAGCGCGGACGTGGTCGTGGACAACTTCCGGCCTGGTGTGCTCGACCAGCTGGGCGTCGGCTACGACATGCTCACCGAACAACGCCCGTCGAAGAACGCGGCCAGCGTGGCTTTGTCGTTGCCCGGCGCTGCCCAGACCAGTCTGCCGGTGTCGTGATCGACCACCACGGTGAGATACCGGTGATTCTTCTTGTAGCTGATCTCGTCGATCCCGATCCGGCGCAGCCCGGCCAGCCGATCAACCTGGGCGTCGATATCGGCCCGGACCCGGGTGATGATTGCCCCGACGGTCGGCCAGGCGACCCGCATCAGCTGCCGGACCGAGGTTCTCGACGACTGGGTCGCCAGCCACGCCACGGTGTCATCGAAGGCGCGAGTGTGCCCGGCACCATGGCGAGCCCACGGCACCGCGGCCACCACCACACCGTGCTCGCGGCACTGCACCCGCGGCGCGTCCGCCTCGACAAACGCCTGCACGGTGCCCAGATCCAGGGCACGCCACCGCCGCCGGCCCCGCCCAGCGTCATAGCGCGGACACCGCCGAGAGCACGCCCCGCACCGGTGTCGATCCCGCCGCCGCAACCGTACCCGGGCCACCAGTACCTGCTCGGCCTCGTCTAACTCCACTGATTCCACAACCGCGGGATGCACACCCAGCAGCCGACACCATACCCTGGCAGAGGGCACGTCGTTCTCCGTCTGTTCGTTTCTGTTCCTCGACAGCTCAGAAACCTAGACCCAGCAACGACGTGCCCCTTCTACCAGGTCAAACCCGGCCCACACATAGATCAACAGAGCCCTTTTTTGCCCTGACGGATGCTCCGTCCAGGACTGCGCGCGACCAATCGATCATGCCTTTGCCGCCCAGCTCGTCCAGCACTGCCTCGTGCAGCTGCCACCACAGCCCGGCCTCGGTCCACTCGGTGAACCGGCGATGCACCGTCGGTACGGTGACCCGAAGCTGGGCGGCAGATGACGCCAGGCACACCCGCTGGTCAGCACAAACACGATTGCGGTGAACACCACCCGATCGTCCACCCGTGACATTCCACCACCTTGTGGACGCGTCTTGCCCGGTGGAATGATGTCGCGGGGGCTGGTGCCCGACGAGTTGTGGGCGCTGGTTAAGCAGCTGGATCATGGGGGATGCGCGGGCAAGATCATGGCGTGCTGGACGAGTTGAAGTGAGACACGCTCTCAAACTCGATAGGTGGCAGGCCGCCGAGTCGGGGCTTGGTGGCGTCGGCGGTGGTAGGTGCGTTCGATCCAGGTGACGATTGCGAGTCGGAGTTCAGCGCGGGTTGTCCCGCGTTTCCGGTCGAGCACTTTTTTGGAGTAGGGCGAAGAAAGGATTCCATCGCGGCGTTGTCGCCGCAGGCTCCGACTCGGCCCATTGATCCGCGTAAACCGTGCCGCGAGTGTGGCGACGTATTTTCGGGATCGGAATTGGCTGCCGCGGTCGGAATGGACGTTTGTCGCCGTCGGTTTCCGGGTGACAATCGCGTGGCTCAGGGTGTTGACCGCAAGGTCGTAAGTCATTCGCTGGTCGATCGAGTATCCGACGATGTGGTTGGAGAAGACGTCTTTGATGGCGCAGAGATACAGTTTCCCTTCACTGGTGGGTGTTCCCTGATGTCGGTGAGCCAGCGCTGGCCGGCCGCGGTGGCGGTGAAGCGGCGAGTGGCGAGGTCGTCGTGCGCCGGCGGTCCGCTGTGCGGGTCGGGCCGCGATTCTTGGCGAACACGCTCCAGATCCGCTGCTTACGAGACAGACTCCCGCCCCGGGGGATCACCGCCGGCCACAACCGGGTCGCCCGCCTTCGTCGGCGATGAACCGGTAGCCGAACGCGGGGTCGTCGTGGTGAATGCCGTACGCGGCGTTGATCAGGTGCGCATCGTCCCAATCCCGCTGCGACACAGGATTCTTGCGCCATTGATAGAAGGCTTGAGTGGAGAAGCCCAGAACCCGGCAGGTCACCGCGACGGGTATTCCGTCGGCGGCGAGGTCGAGGACCAGCGGGTAGATTATTTTGGGTTGACATCCCGAGAGAGATACGCGACCGCGCGGCGCATCACGTCCGCTTCCTGCTCCAATTGCCGGATCCGCTTCTTCGTTTCCCTCAATTCTGCGGATTCCTGCCGGACACCCCGGGTGCGGCGCCATCGTCGATGTCGGCTTGCTTGAGCCAGCGATGCAGGCACCCTTCGGAAATCCCGAAGTCCCGGGCGATCTGCTCGCCACCCTCCTGCAACGCTTCGAGCCGTCTGCCCGACCCGGAACGGCTCCCGGGTAGCCGCTGGCGCGAACCGCCCAGCTCAGCTCCATCACTTCCTGGGTCCGGGCGCGCGACGGTGCGTTCAGCAACAGCTGCCTGCTCGATCACGGCAGGCGGCTAGCCGACACTTCCGCCGCGCGGCCCTTCACCTCACCGCAACTTGTAGTCCTCCAGGAGCCGGCGCCCGATGATCATCCGCTGGATGTCCGCGGTGCCCTCCCCGATCAGGAGCATCGGCGCCTCGCGGTAGAGCCGTTCGACCTCATACTCCTTCGAGAAGCCGTAACCGCCGTGGATGCGGAAGGAGTCCTCCACCACCTGCGCGCAGTACTCCGAGGCCAGGTACTTCGCCATCCCGGCCTCCAGGTCGTTGCGCTCGCCGAAGTCCTTCTTGCGCGCCGCCCGCACCATCATCTGGTGCGCCGCCTCGACCTTGGTGCCCATTTCGGCCAGGCGGAAGAGCACCGCCTGGTGATCGGCGATCGGCCGGCCGAAGGTCTCCCGCTGTTGCGCGTAGGCGACGCCGAGTTCGAACGCACGCCAGGCCACCCCGCACCCGCGGGCCGCGACGTTGACCCGCCCGACCTCGACGCCGTCCATCATCTGGTAGAACCCGCGACCGGGCTCGCCGCCGAGGATCTGCGAGGCGGCGATCCCGTAGTCGTCGAAGACGAGTTCGGTGGTGTCGACGCCCTTGTAACCCATCTTCTCGATCCTGCCCGGAACCGTCAGGCCCGGCGCCACCTCACCGAAGCCGGCGGGTTTGTCCACCAGGAAGGTGGTCAGGTTCCGGTGCGCAGGCCCGGCGCCGGCGCCGGTTTTGACCAGCACGGCGACCAGGGTCGACGATCCCCCGTTCGTCAGCCACATCTTCTGGCCGTTGATCAGGTACCGACCGTCGTGCGGGGTGGCGCGGGTGCGGATGGCGGACACGTCGGAGCCGCAGCCGGGCTCGGACATGGAGAACGCGCCGCGGATCTCGCCGGTGGCCATCTTCGGCAGGTAGTGGCGTTTCTGCTCCTCGGTGCCGTGGTGCATGAGCAGGTGAGCCACGATGAAGTGGGTGTTGATGATGCCCGACACGCTCATCCAGCCGCGGGCGATCTCCTCGGCCACCAGCGCGTAGGTCAGCAGCGACTCGCCGATCCCGCCGTACTCCTCGGGAATCGTCAACCCGAACAGGCCCAGTTCCCGCATCCCCTCGACGATCTCGGCGGGGTAGGCGTCGGCGTGTTCCAGTTCGGTCGCGACCGGGATGATCCGGTCGTCCACGAACGCGCGGACGGTCTTGAGGATCTCGTCCTGGACGTCGGTCAACCCTTCGGTCCGGCACAGTTCACGCGCCATCGCTCTCATCTCTCCTCGTCCTGATCAGCCCGTTGTCGGCGAGCCTCCCGATCTCCCGGCGGGACATCCCCAGCACCTCGGCCAGCGCCCACTCCGTGTCCGCACCGAACTCCGGCGCCGGCTCGGCCTCGCGGTAGCGCGAGTTCCAGCGCAGCGGCGAGGTGGCGGTGACCATCGGGCCTACTCCGGCCTGCTCGACCTCGGTGAGTACCGGTGACTCCGCACCCCGCCGCCAGGCCGCCACGACCTCCGAGGGCGAACGGAACTCGCCGGCCATCACCCGGGTGCCGCGCGCCGCCTCGAGCACCTCTTCCACGGTGCGCGCGGTGAACCACGGTGCGAGCACCGCCTCGATCAGGCCGCGGTGCCGGTACCGCTCCCCCTCGACGTCGAAATCGGTGCCGTGCACCGAAGACAGGGCCACGAACACCGCTTCCGTCCCGGTCATCCGCATCAGGTCCCGCCACTGGGCGCGGGTGATCGCCACCGCGACCACCCGGCGACCGTCGGCGCACGCGAAATCCACCCCGAACGCGCCGAACAGGTGGTTGCCGAGCCGGGGCCGGTCCTGGCCGGCCTCGGCCACCTCGGCGAACCAGCCCAGATGCGCCACGTGCGCCGCGGCCACATCGGCCAGGGCCAGCTCGACCAGGCACCCGTCACCGTCCACCGCCCGCCGGTGCAACCCGGCCAGCAGCCCGGACACCGCGAGCAGCCCGGTGGTGATGTCCCAGGCAGGCAGGACGTGGTTGACCGGACGGCGCGAATCGGCTGGACCGGTCAGCGCCGGCACGCCGTAGCGCGGGTTGACCGCGTAGTCCATGGCGGCCCGGCCGTCGGGATAGCCCTGGATGTGGACGTGCACGAGGTCGGCTCGGCGAGCGCGCAACCGGTTGTGGGACAGGAAATCCCGGCCGATCGTGTTGTCGACGAACAAGCCGGCGTGCGGGCCGGGGGCGGTGATCAACGCGGCCGCGAGTTCCTGGCCTTCCGGCACGCGGAAGTCGACGGCGACGGACTTCACGCCCTTGTTCATCCCGGCCCAGAACAGGCTCCGGCCGGTCCCGCTCAACGGCCACCGGCCCGCGTCCACCGGCCCGGTGACCGGGTCCAGCCGCAGCACCTGCGCCCCCATCTGCGCCAGCGTCATGCCGGCCAGCGGACCGGCGACGAAACTCGTGGCCTCCACGACCCGGAGCCCGCGCAGCGGAGCGGTCATTCGACCAGCTCCAGGACGGCAGCGAGTCCCTGGCCGCCGCCGATGCACATCGTCTCCAGGCCGTAGCGCGCCCCGCGGCGGCGCATCTCGTGAGCCAGCGTGGCCAGGATCCGGGCGCCGGTGGCACCGACCGGATGGCCAAGCGAGATACCCGATCCACTGACGTTGACCCGCTCCAGGTCGCGATCGGTGAGGTCCCATTCCCGGAAGCAGGCGATCACCTGGGCGGCGAACGCCTCGTTGATCTCCACCAGTTCGATGTCGGACAGTGCGAGGCCGGCGCGGTCCAGTGCCTTCGCGACCGCCGGTACCGGTCCGAGGCCCATGGTGCGCGGCGGCACCCCGGCCACCGCCCAGCTGACCAGGCGCAGGATCGGCGTGAGACCCAGCTCCGCCGCGGCGTCCCGGGTGGTGACGATGCACGCGGCCGCGCCGTCGTTCTGGCCGCTGGCGTTGCCCGCGGTGACGGTCGCCTCCGGGTCGCTGTTCACCATGACCGGCCGCAGTTCGCTCAGCGCGTCGAGCGAGACGTCGGGCCTCGGGTGCTCGTCGGTGTCGACGAGGGTGGCGGGCGCACCGCGACGGCCGGGCACGGTGACCGGCAGGATCTCCTCGGCGAAGCGGCCGTCGGCGGCGGCCTTCACCGCACGCTCGTGGGAGCGCAGCGCCCACTCGTCCTGTTCCCGCCGGGAGATCGAGTACTCGCGCCGCAGGTTCTCGGCCGTCTCGAGCATCCCGCCCGGCACCGGGTGGTCCTTCCCGCCGGCGGTCACCCGGGCCCGCGCGAGCCTGTCGTGCAGCCGGGGCCCGTCGCCCTTGACACCCCAGCGGATCTCGTCGGTATAGAACTCGACGTTGCTCATCGATTCGGCGCCCCCGGCGATGACGACCTCGGCGGCGCCGGTGGCGACGCTCATGGTGGCGTCGATGACGGCTTGCAGTCCGGATCCGCAGCGGCGGTCGATCTGCGCGCCTGGCACGGTCACCGGCAGGCCGGCGTCGAGCGCGGCGACCCGGCCGATCGCCGGGCTCTCCCCGCTGGGATAGCACTGCCCGAGACGCACGTCGTCGACCCGGTCCACCGGCAGGCCGGTCCGCTCGATCAGCTGCCGCAGGGTCTGCGCGGCGAGCTCGGTCGCCGACAGCGTCCGGAACGCGCCGCCGTAGCGGCCGACGGGGGTGCGCAGGGGGTGGCAGATGACGACCTCGTGGTTCATGGTCAGACTCCCTCTCGCAGTGCCAGCTCGCGCAGTGCGGCGGCGCGGATCTTGGTTCCGTTCGTGCCGGAGGTGGTGGGCATTTCGTCGATCAGGCGGACCCGGGATGGCACTTTGAACTTGGCCAGGGTCTGGGCGCACCACTGCTTGAGCTCGTCTTCGCCGGGCCGGGACGGGCCGTAGGGCACCACGAAGGCCACAGCGATGGTGCCGCCGTCGCCGCCGGGCACGCCCACGACTTTGACCATCGCGACCGCGGGGTGCGCCGCCAGCCGGGTTTCGATCTCGGCCGGGTCGACCAGGAATCCCCGCAACCGCAGCACGTCACCGATCCGGCAGAGGTACTGCACGGTTCCCGGGGCGACCAGCCGGCCGAGGTCGCCGCTGCGGAACCAGCCGTCCTCGGTGAACACCTCGCCGGCGACCGCGGGATCACCGAGGTAGGCGTCGACGACATTCGGACCGCGGAACTGCATCTCGCCCTCGGCGCCGTCCGGCACGGTTTCCCCGGTGACCGGGTCGGCCACGCGGACCTCGATCGCCTCCGTGACCACCTGGCCGCCCCCGGACCACCGCAGCTCCGGCGGATACCGCCGGGGCCAGAACGCGGTCAGCGCGAACAGCTCCGACGAGCCGTACACGCCGGCGACGGTGGTGCCGAACTCCCGCTCCGCCCAGGCCGCCAGCTGGCGGGACCGGCCCTCGAAGTCCGCGATCCCGATCCACCGCAACGGCAGGGGCGCGGGGTGGTCCTGCCAGGCCCGCTCGATGCGGCCGAGGAGGTCGTCGGCGCCGATGACGTGGGTGACCCGGTGGCGCACCATGTCGGTAAGGACGCCCTCGGCGTCGAACACCGGCTCCAGGGCCACCGCGGCGCCGGAGAAGACCGCGGCCATCGCCGCGACGAACCCGAAGACCCCGGACAACGGGAGGGCGCCCAGCATGACGTCCCCGGGGCCCAGGCCGATGCGCTCGCCGGCGGCGACGAGGTGCTCGGCCATGCCGGGTTCGCCGTGGGCGGCCAGTTTCGGGCGGCCGGTCGAGCCCGAGGTGGTGAACGCCGTGGCCAGGCCCGGAACCGGGCACGGCCGCAGCTCACCACCACCGGACGCCTGGGGGAACGCCGACGCCCCACCGCCCACGTCGTAGGCCGCCACCTCGTCGGGGGACGCCGGTGCGGCCCCGGGCGCGGTGGTCACCAGGCACACCGGCGGCTCGGTCGCCGCCGCCTCGCGCGCCGCGCGCAGGACCCGGCCGAGGTCGAGATTCATGAAGTCGTGGGCGATCACCACCGCCCGGGGCCGGGCCATGCGCAGGACGTGCGCGACCTCGTCGACGTTGTACCGGGTGTTGATCCCGATGACGTGCGCTCCCACCGCCAGGGCGGCGAACTGCGCGGCGACGGCGTGGGACCAGTTCGGCAGCCAGACACCGACGCAGTCCCCCGCGCCGATCCCGTGCGCGCGCAGATCCTCGGCCATTCCGGCGGCCAGGTCACGCAACTGCCGCCTGCTGACCGGCCGCACCGGAGAACGGCCGGCGTCGGCGTCGTACAGCACCACGGCGTCGGGTTCGGCGTCGGCGAGTCCGGCGAACACATCGAGCAGACGCGGGGTCACGGTCGTCCCTCCTTCATCTCACCCAGCCAACCGTCCAGGACCTTCGCGAAGTCGTCCATCTCCTCCATCGGGTAGTGCCCGTATCCCGGCAGGAGCACGAACCGGCCGTCCGGCGCCTGCCGGGCGGACTCGGCCACCGATCGCGCATCGACCCACAGGTCGTCCTCGCCGGCCACGAACGTGATCGGGCACGGGATGCGCGGCAGCAGCGGGCGCACGTCATGCGCGCCCCACCCGATGAGGTCGCTGGTGGACACCAGCGGGTCCTCCCGGCAGTGCATGCGCGCGATCAGCTCGGCGCGCCCGCGGGCCACCCGGCGGCCGACGACCGCGCGGGTGCCCAGGTGAGTGCGATCGGCACGCGCGGCGGCGGCGCTGTCCTCCAGTTCCCGTTCCAGCGCATGCAGCTGGACCCGTCCCGGTCCGGACTCGGCGCACATCGACACCGCCGCGTCCAGCCGGTCGCCGTACCGCGCCGCGAGGTCCTGGGCGATCTTGCCGCCGATCGAGCAGCCGACCACCACCGGCCGCGTCACCTCCAGGACCTCCAGCAGCCGCACGAGCCAGTCCGCGTACTCGCGCAGGTCCCGCACCGCGCCCCCGGGCGCAGGCTCGGAATGCCCGTGCCCCGGCAGATCGGGCACGAGCACGCGGTATCCCAGTTCGCTCAGCGACCGCAGCGCGTGCCGCCACTGCACACCACTCTGCCCTGCGGTGTGTACCAGCACCAACGTGGTTCCGTTCGGCTCCCTCGGCGTAGCGTCCTGCACGAACCCGATGCGGTCGTGCAGCACCAGGTGGTGTGCGGTCACGGTGTGGACCGTCATGCGACCACCTCGGTGTGCTCGGTCCGGGCGAGCTCGCGGGCGACGTCCACGATGATCTCCAGGGCCTTGGTCAGCCGGAGGTATTCGTACGGATCACCGCTGGAGGCGAACTCCCCGGTCATCAACCGGGCACCGAACCGGCTCTCCTCCGCGGTCAGCAGATCCGCCCAGATCCGGTCGGGCGCACCGAAGGTGAACGTGGCGCCGTGCGGCGACCGGCGGGTCACGTCGATGATCCGGCCCCGGTAGATGCGCAGGTGGACTTCGTGCTCACCACCGCGCAGTCCGATGGTGCCGTCCCAGGACGCCACCGCGGACAGGAACGCCGCGTTCGCCGTCAGCCCCTCGGCAAGCGCTTTCCCCCATGCCACCGTGCCCACGTCCCGGTTCACGGGTCGCGGCCCTCCGTCGCCCGCCCGCACGAGCGCGGTGGCCGTGCCCGACTGGATCACGGTGCCGGCACCGTCGCGCAGCTCGTTGTACCGGGTCACCAGTCCCTGGCCGCCCCCGCGGCTGTCCTGCAGGCGGACGATCGTCACCGCGAGCGAGAGCTCGTCCCCCACCTTGATCGGCCGGTGGTAGGTCCAGCTCTCCTCGGTCGCCGCCACGATCGACGCGCTCACCAGCCCCAGCCGGGTCCACAGGCCGGCCGCCACCGCCGCACCGAAGGAACCCTGCAGGACCGGTTCCCCGAACGACGTGCCCCGGGCGTACTCGACGCTGGTGTGCAGGGGGTGGTCGTCGCCGCTGAGGGCGGTGAACCGCGCCAGGTCCTCCTCGGTCACCACCCTCGGTCCCGCCGTGAACCGCTGCCCGACCCGGAAGTCCTCGAAGTACATCCCACCTCCGCCGATCACGCCGCACCGTCCGCCCGCTCGGACGAAACCGCGTACAGGTCGCGCTGGAACCGTTCCCTGATGGTGCTCACCCCGGCGAAGGTCACCACGGCCATCGCGATGATGTACAGCGACACCGCCCACGATCCGCCGGAGGCGGCGACCAGGGCCGTGGTGATCATCGGCGCCAGTCCGCCTGCCAGCACGGACGCCACCTGGAAACCCAGTGACGCTCCGGAGAGCCGGACATCGGCCGGGAACATCTCGGCGTACATCGCGGTCTGGCACCCGAACATCGACGCGTGAATCGTGAACCCGATGACCAGCGCGACCCCCAGCCACAGCAGGCTGCCGGTGTCGATCAGCCAGAACATCGGGAACCCCGCGACCGCCATGGCCGCCGCACCCGCGAGGTAGATCCGCTTGCGCCCGAGCCGGTCGGACAACGCGCCGAACACCGGGATGGTCACCACCTGCGTCAGCCCCGCGAGCATCACCACGAGCAGCATCGGCGTGCGGTCCAGCCCGAGTGTCTTCGTCCCGTAGTCGAGAATCCCGGAGATGAAGATGTAGAAGGTTCCGTTGACCACGAAGAACGCCGCGATCGCCTGCAGGATCTGCCGCCAGTAAAGGCGGATCGCCTGCCCGACCGGGGCCTTGCGCACCCCGGCCCGCTGCGCGGCCGCCGAGGAGGCGTAACGGAGCTCGGTGAACACCGGACTCTCCTCGATCTTGAGCTGGACGTAGATCCCGACGACCACCAGCAGCAGCCCGGACAGGAACGGGATCCGCCAGCCCCACGCCTCGAACGAACCCGCCGGCACCAGCGCGGTGAGCACCAGGAAGAACCCGTTGCCGAGGACCGCGCCGAGGATCGTGCCGGTGTTGACCAGCGAGCCGTAGAAGCCGCGCTTCGCCACCGGGGCGTGCTCCACCAGCAGCATCGCCGCACCACCCCACTGCGCACCGACACCCAGCCCCTGCACGATCCGCGCGACCACGAGCAGGACCGGCGCCCACATCCCGGCGGTGTCGTAGGTCGGCAGCAATCCCACCACGAACGTCGCCACACCCATCAACAGCATCGAGCCGACCAGCGGGACCTTCCGTCCGTAACGGTCCCCCACGTGCCCGGCGAGCACCCCGCCGAGCGGCCGCGCGACGAATCCCACCGCCAGCGTCGCGAACGACGCGAGCGTGCCCTGCACGCCGCCCAGCGTGGGGAAGAACAACGGACCGAACACCAACGCCGCCGCCGTCGAATACACCAGGAAGTCGAACCACTCGAGCACGGTCGACGCGATGGAGGCGAAGGCCAGCTTCCGCATCCTGCGCTCGTCGACCACGAGACCGCCGTGAGCCGCATCGGCTCGGGCGGACGGGGACACGTCACGGTCCGTAGACACCGGGGGGACCTCCTCATCGATCGTCCACCACGGCCGTTCAGAACGAACGACCGTTCAGGCCAGTCAAGCAGGCGGCCCGCCCTGGGTCAACCCCCGGCGGCGCCGGCCTGCACCGCGGACGGAGTCGACAGTGGACGCTGGATCGGCCACGACAGGCCACGTAGTCGACACCGACCGGTCCCAGCCGCACTGGCGCGACGGGCACGATCACCCGATGCTCGCCGCTGCCCCACACCGGGACCGGCCCCAGGCCGTCGAGGCGCCCCCGGTAGCGACCGGACGCGACGACGAGCTCGGTCCTGCCCGTGCCCGCCCGGCCGGAACGCCCCCTCGACGTGGTGCGGACGGCCGAGTGCTCGCGCCGCCCCGCGCACGTCTCCGCGCCTCGGGCAGGCCCGGACGCGGGTCGAGACGCAGCGCAAGCCGGCCTCGGCCACGCCGTAACCAAGGACGGGCCGAACCGGGCGGGCACCTCGCCGAGCCCGCCACAGCACGCGTTCTTCCGACGAGGGGCGGGCCTCAACGCCGAGCGCGGCCGGCCTGGTCACCTCCGGGAGAACGCGCGCACCGCGTCCGGGTCGAGCTCGACCCCGAAGCCGGGCCCGTCGGGCAGGTGCAGCTCCCCCCTCGTAGCGCAGCGGGGTGGCGAGGTGCTCGGCACGCATCAGCAGGGGCCCGAACAGCTCGCTCCCCCAGGTCACCGCGGGCAGTGCGCACGCCAGGTGCAGCGAGGCCGCGGTGCCGACCGGACCGTCGATGGACGTGCCCGTGTGGGCGGGGATCCCGGCGGCCGCCGCGACGTCCGCGATGGACCTGGTTTCCGTCGCCGTCACAGGTGACCACCGTGACCCCGGTTGTGACACTTCCTGCGGACTGTCAAGAGAACTGAGGAAATGGAGCCGATGGACGACGAGAAGACGAGTCAGAACCACATCCAGGGCCTGGAACGCGGCCTTGCGGTGCTCACCGAGTTCGACGCCGACCGTCCGAACCCGACAGTGGCCGAGCTCGCGACGGCCCGGGCTGTCCCGCCCGGTCGTGCACCCGAGTCCTGTTGACCTTGCAACGACTTGGTTACGTGGCCGCGTCCGGTCCACACTGGACGTTGACGCCGCGGGTGCCGTCCATCGGCCAGCACTAGACGGCGACGCACGCCCTCACCGAACTGGCTCAACCACACCTGATGCGACAGGCCGAGCGGACCGGGGAGTCGGCCACCCTCGCGGTGATGGACGGCAACGAAGTCGTCTACATCGCGCGGGTGCCGGTACGCCGGGTGTTGAGCGTGACCGTGTCCCACGGCACGCGCGTCCCCGTGCACGCGACGATGCGCGAGGAGGTGGTCCCCGTGCTGCACGAGACCGTGAAGGCGATCAGCGGCGAGCTGGGGCACGAACGCGGGTGACACGGCGGCCCACGGCCGGCGGGACCGTCCCAGCCGAGGGCCGGCGGCGTGTGCGCACTCGCCATGCTCACACCTCCTCGGACCTGAACGAACGTTCTTACTCCAGAGAACCAGTCGCTTCGAGTTCCGTCAAGAACGTGTAACCTCGCCGGATGAACAGTCGTTCTGCTGCTGCCGCGCTGATCACCGAAACCGGCCGGGGCACCAAGGCGGCGATCCTCAACGCAGCCCTGGCCGCGTTCGGCGAAAAGGGCTTCAACGGCGCCTCGACACGCGATGTGGCCGCCGGCGCCGGAACCAGCCTGTCCAACCTCTACAACTACTTCCCGTCGAAGTCGCACCTGCTCGCCGAACTGCTCCAGCGGGCCAACGACGAGCTGCTGAACCGCACCAGCACCGCGGTCCAGCCCGCCGGGGACGACCCGGCCGACCGGATGCGGGAAGCGGTCAAGGCCTACGTCGGGTTCGTCGTGGACCACCAGACGGCGGCACTGGTCGCCATCAGCGAGATCCGCTACCTCCACGGCGAGCACCGGGAACGGGTCGTCCGCGCCCGCGACAGCACCCAGGCCATCTTCGGGGAGATCATCGCCGAGGGCGTCGCCCAGGGCCGGTTCACCACCCCCTACCCCGACGGCGCCGCACGGAACACCGTGTCGATGTGCTCGGCGATCTCCACCTGGTACCGCGCTGGCGGGCGCCTCTCCCGGAAGGCCCTCGCCGAGCAGCACGCCCGGTACACGCTCGCCCTGCTCGAAACCCGCGACTGACCGCAGGCACGCCTTGCCAACCGGCCCGCTCCCGCCTATCGTCTGAACGATCGTTCGTACTGAGGCGGAGAGCGGGGAGGCGCGCATGGGTGACCTGGAGGCCAGGATCCGGCGGCTCGAAGACGTCCAGGAGATCGGCCAGCTGCGTGCGCGGTACTGCCAGTACCTGGACGACGGGCACTGGGACGAGCTCGCCGGCCTGTTCACCGAGGAGGGCCGGTTCGTCGGCCTGTCCACCGCCAGCGGGCGCAGTGAACTGCGGACGTTCTTCGCCGGCCTGCAGGGCGGTCCGCTCACCGCGTGGTGGCACTTCAGCGCCAACGAGACGGTGACGGTCGACGGCGACACCGCCTCCGGGGAAACCTGGCTCTACCAGCCCTGCGTGGTCGACGGCGAGGCCCAGGTGGCCGCGGGCCGCTACACCGATTCGCTGGTGCGCCAGGACGGGAAGTGGCTGTTCACCGAGCGGAAGGTCACCTTCTTCTGGTGGGTGCCCCTGACCGCCGGGTGGGACGCCGGGAGAATCGGCTGGGCCCCGGCCGACGGGGCCCTGGACCCTCGCTACCGGGGATGAGTGAAGCCCTGCCCCGCGGGGTGCCGGCGGATCATTTCGTACCGCGGTGACTTCGCGCCGAGCTGGTTCAACCCGCTTCGAATCGACGGAGCAGCAGCGTTAGCAGGCCGGCCAGTTCGGTGCGCTGCTGCCGCGTCAGGGGCGCGAGCAGGTCGTCCTCGAAGGCGAAGTGGTCGGCGATGTCGTCGTCCAGGTCGGACACCGCCTCCGGGGTCAGGGTGACCAGGACGCTGCGCTGGTCGTCGGCCGAGGCTCGCGCATGATCCAGCCGTCGCGCTCCAGCCGGTGCAACCGTCCGGTGAGGCCGGAGGACGAGATCAGCATCTCCGCGCGCAACTGGGACGGCGTCATCGCGTATGGCGGCCCGATGCGGCGCAGCGCCCGCAGCACCTCGAAGTCGCCCACGTTGGCGACCATCCGCCCGCGCCGGCGGCGCAGCCGGCCGTTCTCCGCGCCCTCCACGTGCTGCGCGATCCGCAGGATCGGGGTCGCGTACAGCAGCATGATCGTGCCGTGCATGGTGAACAGCTGATTGTACTGCTCCTGCGACAGGAACTGCTGCCCTGGGCGCGCCAGCTCGGTGCGGATCAGCATCGCCATCGCGCCGCCCACCATGAAGAACGCGAACGACGTGACCAGGTACATGATGCCGATCTGCTTGTGGTCCGTCGTGCGCAACAACCGCAGCAGCACCGAACCCCTGGCGGAGCGGCGCGCGACCGGCCGGGCGGGCGCCGAGGGGGAGGCAGTCACGAAGGCGAGGTTATTTCGCTCGCGAGCGAAGTATCTACCCGAGGGGCCGTGCGGGTGTCCGGAGAGACACGAGGTACTACTTCACGACATGGATGGTGATGTCGTCGGCCGCTCGGTGGCGCTGTGGGCCGAGCAGATGCCTGGCCTGGACGTCTCGGCCTCGGAGGTGCGACGCCGATCCTGTTCGGGTTCGCCAACTTCGTGCTGCCGCTGCAGATCGGCGCCCCGGACGTCGCGTTCCCCCGTCTCAACGCGCTGTCCTACTGGCTCTTCCTGTTCGGCGGCGTCATCACCGTCTCCGGCTTCCTGACCCCGGGCGGTGCGGCCGACTTCGGCTGGTTCGCCTACACCCCGCCGTCGGGCGCGATCTACTCGCCCGGCGCGGGCGGCGACCTGTGGATCGCCGGGCTGACGGTGTCCGGTCTGGGCACTATCCTCGGCGCGGTCAACATGGTCACCACGATCGTGTGCCTGCGCGCGCCAGGCATGACGATGTTCCGGATGCCGATCTTCACCTGGAACGTCCTGGTGACGAGCGTGATGACCCTGATCGCGTTCCCGATCCTGACCGCCGCGCTGCTCGGTCTGGCGGCCGACCGGCATCTCGGGGCGCACGTGTTCGACCCGGCCAACGGCGGCGTGATCCTGTGGCAGCACCTGAGCCAACCGAACTCGGTGCAGTCCCTCGTGACCTCTTTGGACAGGTTTCGAGCAGGCCCCCACCGCGTACTTGCTGGCGCAGTAGCAGGCCCCCAGGCACGGCCATCGAGCTCACCGGGAGGATGCTCCAACCGGCGCTGCCGCATCCCGGGGCAGCACCGCGTACACGGTGGTGGCGACTCCGAAGACACCGCGTTACCCGGCCACGTCGAACACCGCCTTGTCGTCGGTCACGTCGAAGAGCCGCCCGTGGGCGCGCGTCGGCGCCAGGGCCTCGAACCGGGCCAGGTCGTCGTCCTTGCGCACCGTGCCGACGACCGTGTGGCCCGCGGCCAGCGCCCGCTGCGCGAAGGCGCGGCCCAAACCGCTGCTCGCACCGGTGATCAGCAAGGTTCGCGTCGGGGTCACCAGTAGCGGACCCAGCATACCGGGCATGGCGGCGAACTGCCGTCGTGATCGCACAAGACGTTGCGCGCGGCGGCGCTGTGCCGGACGTCGGCCAGCCACAGCCGGAACCACTCGCGCACGGTGAGCCGCCGCAGGCCGGGGATGCGCCACTCGGACGCGCGCTCGTCTCGCGATCGCACGTCAGCTGCCCGAGCGTGCGGACGGAGCAAGAAAACCGGACATCACGCTCAGCCCCTTCGGCGAGACAACCTGCGTTCGCACCAAAATATCAGCAGAACCCGCTGGAAATCCTCTCCCGCGCGGCGACCGCGCCGAACTCCGCGGGCTGGCAGGTGGTTTCGAGCACCGACATCCACAGGTCCCCGTCCGGGTCGACCTGGTTGCGCCGGCGCGTCATCAGGGAGAAGGGGACGTGCACGAACCGCCGCCGCCAGCGCGCCACCGCCGCCTCGGTGCGGCCTGCCATCGCCGCGTGCACCGCGGCGTGCGCCAGCCGCAGGCAGTAAACGCTGTCGTAGGCGTTCGCCGGGATGCTGCGGATCGCATAGCTGGGGTCGATGTACCGCATCGTGGGGGCCAGACCCGCAGCCGTCAGGTGCGCCTCGATGCTCGTCCGCAGCAGTTCCCCGATGTTGCCGAGCTTGACGTTGCCCGAGGCGTCGGTGCCGCGCCCGTTGAGCTGCGGAAGACCGTGCGCGTCGAACAGATCCTGCCCGGCGCCCTCGGCCACCACGACCACCGCGAAACCCTTGGCACGCACCAGGCGTTCGACGTGGGCCAGCAGGCCGTCGTCGCCGTCGAGCGCGAACGGCACCTCGGGGATCAGCACGACGTCAGCGGAGTTCGCCGCCAGTGCGGCGTAGGCGGCGATGAAACCGGAGTGCCGCCCCATCAGCTTCACGATCCCCACGCCGTTCGGGCTCGCCGCGGCTTCCACCGACACCGCGGAGATGAAGTCGGTGGCCCGCGCGAACGCGCTCTGGAACCCGAACGACTGATCGGTGAAGGGCAGGTCGTTGTCGATCGTCTTCGGCACACCGATCACCGCGATGTCCAGACCGCGCGCCCGGATCGCGCCGCTGAGGAACGTGGCCGCGCGCATCCCGCCGTCGCCGCCGATGACGAACATGACGTCGACGCCGTGCAGCGCGAGGGTCTCCACCATCTCGTCCGCATCCTGGCCGCCGCGGGAGCTGCCCAGGATGGTGCCGCCGAGGTTGTGGATGTCGCGCACCACCTCCGGGGTCAGTTCGACGGTGTCGTCGCGGTGCGCGGCCGTCAGCCCCTGCAGGCCGTTGCGGAACCCGACGATCCGCTTGACCCGGTAGTGCACCGACAGCTCCTGCACCAGTCCGCGGATGACGTTGTTGAGGCCGGGGCACAGCCCGCCGCAGGTGACGATGCCCGCCGTCACGCGTGCCGGGTCGAAGTAGATCTTCCGCCGCGGCCCAGCAGCCTCGAAACTCGGCGCCTGCACCGAGGGCAGGCTGTGCTCGGCGAGCATCGCCACGGTGTCCTCGAGCAGGACGCGGTCGCCTTCCGCGACGTAGTGCGGCGAGGTTCGCTTCGTCGACAGCACCTCGGCGAACGGCGAATCGTAACGGCATTCGCCGAGCAGGCGAACGCGGAGGTCGTCCAGGTGCAGCGTCACCTAATCTCCTTGAACGTCAACGAAAACCGGATCGAGGCGGCGCGGTCAGCCGCGCGCTTTCTCGAACGTGGTGTGGGTGATGTGGCGGACCTGCCCGTCGGTGATCAGGAGCGACTCGGCGATTGTGACGCCGTCGCGTTCCCGCGGCCTGCCGAGCAGCGGCCCGCCGCTGACCCCGGTGGCGACGAAGAACGCGTCACCGGACACCAGTTCGTCGCAGTCGTAGACGCGGTCGAGGGACAGGCCCGCGGCGCGGATCGCGTCCGCTTCCTCCGCGCGCTGCGGGGCGAGGCGGCCGAGCATGCCGCCACCGAGCGCGCGCACCGCCGCGGCGGTCATCACACCCTCCGGGGTGCCACCGACGCCGAGGAGCAGGTCGACGTCCAGCGTCGGCAGGAGCACGGCGAGACTCCCCCCGACGTCCCCACCCGCCGGTGCCTGCACCGCCGCGCCGGCCCGCACCACCCGCCGGATCAGATCCTGGTGCCGCGGCTTGTCCATGATGACGACGCGGAGCTCGCGGACCTGCTTGCCGAGCGCGCCGGCCACCTTCTCCAGCGTGCGCTCGGGCGGGTCATCGAGGTCGATGACGTCCTTCGCGGGCGCGGGCACCACAATCTTGTCCATGTAGAACCCCGGCCCCGGCGACCAGAAGGCGCCGCGCACGCCGAACGCGATCGTGGCGAGCGCGCCGGGATGGTCCCTGGCGCAGAACGAGGTTCCCTCCAGCGGGTCGACCGCGATATCGAAGTCGGGCCCCCGCCCGGTGCCGACGACCTCGCCGTTGAACAACATCGGCGCGTCGTCCTTCTCCCCCTCGCCGATGACGACGGTTCCCCGCCCGGGAGCGTCGGCCAGCGCCGCGCGCATGGCCGCGGTCGCGGCCGCGTCGGCCGCCTTCTGGTCGCGCCTGCCGACCCAGGCGTAGCTGGCCACCGCCGCGCTGCGGGTGGCGGTCAGAGCCACCGCCTCCAGTGTGTGGATGTCGGTGGTGGCGGCGTCGTCGTGCTGCATGGGGAACTCCTCGTCGGGTACGGAGGGGACGGACGGGGCGGTCACTCGAGGTTGGCGTGGCGGCGCCACAGTTCGCGGGCCTGGCTCCCGCCGGTCTTCCAGAGCGTGTGGAACAGCGCATCGGTGATCAGCAGCACGGACTGTTCGAACAGGCTGCCCGCGTACTGGACGGAGGTGTTGCCGTCGAAGTCCTGCTTGTCGGCGGCCGGGACGATCAGCACCTCGGTCGCGAGCTTGGCCAGCGGCGAATCGGCGGCCGTGGTCAGCGCGATCACGTCGGCCCCCTGATCACGAGCGGTCTGCGCGGCGCGCACCACCCGCGCGGTCTTGCCGGAGCCCGAGGCCGCCACCAGGACGTCGCGCGCACCGATCGCCGGAGCGGTCGTCTCGCCCACGACGTGGGTGGCCAGGCCCAGGTGCATGAACCGCATCGCGGCCATCTGCAGGGCGAGCCCGCTGCGCCCGGTGCCGATTGTGAACACGTGCGGCGCCTCGAGCAGCAGCTCCGCCGCCCGGATCCAGGACGGCGAATCCACGCCCGCCCGCACCTTGTCCACTTCACCGACAACGGCGCGCGTAGCGTCGAGGAAATGATCGGCGTCGAGTTTCCGCGACAATGATTTCGTCAACGAACTCCTCCTCCACCCGGAGACACCCAAAGAATTGATGGAACTCGAGCATCGCCCACTAGCGCGGAAACCGGCAAGATTCCGCGGCATTGGGAAACGCTATCCCGTGGTCACCGGAACGAATACCATTCCTTAACACCCGTCACGATTCGGCCGTTTACACGCCGGCGGCCCCGGCTCACACGCCGGGGCCGCCGGGGCGCACGGCGTTCACCGCCGCCGTGCGCGGGCAGGGCATCACCCCTGTCGTACGGAGTGCAGGCTCCGCCGGGCCGCGTCCACGACGGCCTCAGTGGTGATGCCGAATTGGCTGAACAACGTCCGGAAATCGGCCGAGGCGCCGAACCGCTCGAGCGAGACGATCTCACCGGCGTCGCCGGCGAACCGGTGCCACGGCTGCGCCGTGCCCGCCTCGACCACCACCCGCGCGCGCACCGACGGGGGCAGCACCCGCTCCCGGTAGGCGCGGTCCTGCCGGTCGAACCACTCCACACACGGCATCGACACCACCCGCGTGGGCACCCCGTCGGCCTCGAGGACCTCCCGCGCGGCGACCGCGAGCTGCACCTCCGAGCCGGTGCCGACGAGCACCACCTCGGGTGCTCCCGACGACGCCTCGGCGAGCACGTACCCGCCGCGGGCCACCCCCTCGGCGGAGGTGCCCTCCAGCACCGGCAGGTCCTGCCTGCTCAACGCCAGCCCGGCCGGGCCGGTGGTGTCCTCCAGCACGGCCTTCCACGCATGCGCGGTCTCGTTGGCGTCGGCGGGCCGCACCACTGACATCCCGGGAATGGCGCGCAGGGACGCGAGCTGTTCCACGGGCTGGTGGGTCGGACCGTCCTCACCGAGGCCGATCGAATCGTGCGTCCACACGTAGATCACGGGCAACCGCATCAGCGCGGCGAGGCGGACCGCCGGGCGCATGTAGTCGCTGAAGATGAGGAACGTGCCACCGTAGGGACGCGTTCCGCCGTGCAGCGCGATGCCGTTGAGGATGGAGCCCATCGCGTGCTCGCGGATGCCGAAGTGCAACGTGCGGCCGTAGGGCTGCGCGCGCCACGCCCTGGTCGAGATCTCGGCGGGCCCGAAGGAGTCGGCGCCCGCGATGGTGGTGTTGTTGCTCTCGGCCAGGTCCGCCGATCCGCCCCACAACTCGGGCAGGACCGGTCCGAGCGCGGCGAGAACGGCGGCGGAGGCCTTGCGGGTGGCGACGCCCTTCGGGTCGGTTTGCCAGGTGGGCAGGCCCGCGGACCAGCCCTCGGGCAGCTCGCGCCGGGACAGCCGGTCCAGCAGCGCCTTGCGCTCGGGGTTGGCGCGCGCCCACGCGTCGAACTCGACCTGCCACTTCTCCCGGTCGGCCCGGGCGCGGTCGGCCACCCCCCTGGCATGGTGCAACACCTCGTCGTCGACGTCGAAGCTGCGCGCCGGGTCCATGCCGAGCGCGCGTTTCACCGCGGCGAGCTCGTCGGCGCCCAGCGCCGCGCCGTGCACCTTGCCGGTGTTCATCTTGGTGGGCGCGGGGTATCCGATCACGGTTCGCAGCACGATCAGCGTGGGACGGGTGGTCTCGGCCTTCGCCTGCTCGATCGCGTCGAGAAAGCCCGCCACGTTCTCACCGCCGTCGACGGTGAGAACGTGCCAGCCGTAGGCCTCGTACCGCTTCGCGGTGTCCTCCGACAGCGCGATCCGCGTGTCGTCCTCGATGGAGATCTCGTTGCTGTCGTAGATCACCGTGAGGTTCCCGAGCCGTTGCGTGCCCGCCAGGGACGACGCCTCGGCCGTCACGCCCTCCTCGATGTCCCCGTCGGACGCGATCACGTACACGTGGTGGTCGAACACGCTCTTGCCGGGCTCAGCGTCCGGGTCGAACAGCCCACGTTCCCGCCGCGCGGCCATGGCCATCCCGACGGCGTTGGCCAAGCCCTGACCCAGCGGACCCGTCGTGGTCTCCACCCCGTCGGTGTGCCCGTACTCGGGGTGTCCCGGGGTGAGCGATCCCCACGTGCGCAGCGCCTTGAGGTCCTCCAGTTCCAGGCCGTAGCCGGAGAGGTACAGCTGGATGTAGAGGGTGAGGCTGGAATGGCCCGCGGAGAGCACGAACCGGTCGCGGCCGACCCAGTGCGGGTCGCCCGGGTCGTGCCGCATGACCCGCTGGAACAACGCGTACGCGACGGGCGCCAGGCTCATGGCCGTTCCGGGGTGCCCGCTCCCGCACCGCTCGACCGCGTCGGCGGCCAGGACGCGGGCGGTGTCCACCGCGCGCCGGTCCAGCTCGGTCCAGTCGTCGGGAAGCCGCGGAGTGGTGAGGCGGACGACATCGGCGGGCGAGTCGATCGCGCGATCCGCGGAAATCGCTTCGTGTGCTGCCATGAACGCGCACTCCTGGAGGTATCGGGCCGGTTTCGGGTTGGTCAGTGGGTGGCGTGGTGTTTGAGTTCGCGGGCTGCGGTGGCGGGGTCTGGGGCGTTGTAGATGGCTCCGCCTGCGACGGCGACGGTGGCGCCGGCGTCGCGGACGGCGGTGATGGTGTCGGCTTTGATGCCGCCGGCGATGGAGAAGGGCACGCCGGCTTCGCGTCCGTCGCGCAGCAGGGTGTCGATGGTGTAGCCGGGGCGGGCTTGTTCGTCCAGGCCGGCGTGGATTTCGACGAACGCGACTCCGAGCTTGGCGACCTCGCGGATGCGTTGTACCCGGTTGTCGGTGACGGTGATCATGTCGGCCACCACCTTCTTGCCGTACTTGCGGCCCGCCGCGACGGCGCCGCGGACGGTGTCGTCGTCGGCCGCGCCCATCACGGTGACCAGGTCGGCGCCGGCTTCGAAGGCCAGCGCGGCTTCCAGTTCGCCGGCGTCGGCGGTTTTGAGGTCGACGAACACCTGCTTGTCCGGGTGCGCGGCTTTGACCGCGGTCACCGCCGCGATCCCGGCCGATTTCACCAACGGGGTGCCCAATTCCAGAATGTCGACGTGCTCAGCCACCTGACGCGCCAACGTCAACGCCGCCGGCAGATCCAGCACGTCCAACGCCACCTGCAACTCCACGACACACACTCCCTCACATCACGACAGGAAAAACCTTCTGGCCCACCACGATCACCCACCAGCCGAAACCACCACAACACCCCACCACATCCACAAACACAATCACCCCGATCACCACAACCAATAACCACGCCCCCCGGGACCGATCTAGCCTGGAATCCATGCCGAGGAACGCGTTGATCGCACCGTCCATCCTGTCCGCCGATTTCGCGCGGCTCGCCGACGAGATCGCCGTCGTCGAGGGCACGGCGGACTGGCTGCACGTGGACGTCATGGACGCGCATTTCGTGCCGAACCTGACCATCGGGTTGCCCGTGGTGCGGGCGGTGCGCGCGGCCACTGCGCTGCCGCTTGACTGCCACCTGATGATCGACGACCCCGACCGGTGGGCCATCGATTACGCCGAAGCGGGCGCCGCCAACGTGACCGTGCACGGCGAGGCCGCGGACGATCCGGTGATGCTCGCGAAGAACCTCCGCGCGGCGGGAGCCAGGGCAGGACTGGCGATCAAACCCGGCACCCCGCTGGAGCCGTGGACCGAGGTCCTCAAGCACTACGACACCCTGCTGGTGATGTCGGTGGAACCCGGCTTCGGCGGGCAGGCGTTCATCCCCGAGGTGCTCGACAAGGTGCGCACGGCGCGCAGGATGGTCGACACCGGTCACCTCGACCTGGTGGTGGAGATCGACGGCGGCATCAATGCCGACACGATCGAGCAGGCCGCCGAGGCGGGCGTCGACTGCTTCGTCGCGGGCTCGGCCGTCTACTCCGCCGTGGACCCGGCCCGCGCCGTGGCGAACCTGCGCAACCAGGTGGAGCGGCGGCGCGGGTGACGCCCCGCCGGCGCCGGGGGCGGCCCGGAGCCGTTCAGACCCCGAGCATCCGCCGCAGCTCCGGCGCGTGGCGCCGGGACACCGGGACGAACTCGTGGGCGCGGGAGTTCATGATGAGGAACAACTCCCCCTTGATGCCCCGCTCCAGCTCGGCCACGCGGGCGAGGTTGACCAGGAAACGCCGGTGCACGCGGCGAAACCCGTGTGGCACCAGTGACCGCTCGACGTTGTCCAGTCCTCTTGTCGCGGCCTGGATGCGGCCTCGTTCGGTGACCAGCCAGACGATGTTGCGGTCGGCCTCGGCGTAGCGGATCTCCGACGGCGCGAGCAGCACCAGCCGGTCGTTGCGCATGCCGATGATGCGCTGTGGCAACAAACCCGCCGCCTGCGGGCCTTCGCTCTCGTAGGCCTCGCCCTCCTGCACCCCGAAGGCGCACAGCAGACCGACCACGTGGTTGGCGTCGATCACCGGCCGCATCGTCAACGGGGTGACCTCTTCCTCCGGGCAGACCGGCAGTCCCGCGTAGCCGCTCCACTGCGGGTTTTCCTGCGCGCACTCGTTGGCCCACCGCACCACGTCGGAGAAACCGGTGATGTCCGGGGTCCAGCGCTCGGTCGGCTCGCTCGCGCCGGTGAGGATGGGCGTCTCGCCGCCCATGCGCAGCAGGGTGACCGCTGCCTTGTTCGCCGCGATCACGTTCCCGCCGCGGTCCATCGCCATGAACGGGGCGCTGCTGTGGGCGCACTTCCTGTTGAACTGGGAGATCACTTTGTCCGCCTCGTAGATGGCGCGGCGGTAGATCTCTTGGCCGACGCAGGACACGGCTTCGGTAAGCCACGACGGCACGAGCTCCGACAGCATGGCGTTCCAGCGGGAGATGTTGACCGAGGCGACCGGCGCACCGGTCACCACGTCGCGGATCGAGATCCCCGCGCAGGCCCACTGGTGGAACGCCTCGCACCAGTGCTCCGGCCCCGTCACGGTGACCGGACCGGACAATTCGAGCGAGGTTCCCATTCCGTTCGTGCCGGTGCACTGCTCCGACCACGACGACCAGGGGGCGAGGTTGTGCAGCTCGGCACGCCGCTGCGCGCTCGGATCGCCCCAGGCGCCGAGCACGCGGCCGTCGCCGTCGGTCACGGTGACGACGGCGCCGTCGCGTTCCACCTCGCGTCCCGCCAGCGCACCGATGCCGCCCAGCGCGGTGAACACCACGTCGTTGTCGATGCGCTGGTTGTCGTCTCCCGGGGCGCCCGGTGCGACGTCGAGCCGACGGTCCACTTCGTACCGATCGCGGCATCGGTACCATGACGCCAGGATCTCGGGCCGGACACCCGTCTCGATGTCCTCGCCGGCGGCGAAGTTCTCCCAGGCACGCGCGATTTCCTTCGCCGAGGGGGTCGCCAGCAAAGACCTGCCCGTCCGTCGCTCGGCTGGGCTCGGAGCGATCGACAGCGGCGGCACCAATCCGGTCATCGCGGCCTCCTTGTCGCCTGACACTCCGCAGCTGTGACAGTCGTTACAAAGTAACCTACTACCGCGCGCCATTTCAAGACGCGGAAACGCCTTGCAGAACGGCAAAACACCGTGTACCGAACAGTAATCGAGCGGTACCAGGGGGGTCCGGACGACTGCCGCGAGCACCGGCCGACCGCTGATGTGCGGATGGCTACCGTTGATGTGCGCCGCACGACCGTTCGTCAGTGCCACGCGTGCGATCATCCCAGCTCGCTTGCCCCGGAAGGCCGCGAAGTCTAGCGTGCGAGCGCGGGACACGCGAGGCGCGTTGTCACGGCACCGCGCCCTCGCCGGTCCTTTCGAGTGGCACCAGACCAAAGGCGGTCTTTCATGGCACAGCTGCGCCGGCTCGAACCGGACTCCCCCAGCCGACGTCACGACACGGTGTACAGCGCGTGGGAGCGGTTCGTGCAGGGCGAGGACGACCTCCGCGGCGTGCGGCCGGAGATCGCGATCTCCTGGCACCGGTGCCGCGACCAGTACCGGGTCGACCCGTGCCTCACCGCCGCCCCGGTGGCCGTCGCCGAGGTGGACCACGCGCTCGAGCACGACGTCGTGTTCGCCGAACTGGGGTTCCGCGCCGCGGCGCTCACGCACGAGATCGGCACGACGGGCGGCATCGTGACCATCACCGACGCCACCGGCCGGGTCCTGGCGCAGTGGGGCGACCAGGCCACGCGCGCCGCGGCCATCGACGCCAACCTCGCCCCGTGGTTCTGCTGGGCGGAAGGAACAACCGGCACGAACGGGATGGGCACGGCACTGATGTCCTACACCCCGGTGCTGATCCGCGGCCCGGAACACTGGTGCCGCGCCTTCCACGACTGGACGTGCGCCGGTGTGGCCGTGCGGGACGTGGTGACGAGGGACCCGGTCGCCGTGCTCAACGTGTCGTGCTGGCGCAGCGACCTCCCCGCCACCACCGGGACGTGGCTGGGCAACGCCGCCACGATGACGCAACGAATCCTGCGCAGGCGCGCGCAGGACGACGGTGTGGAACTGATGGCCGCCTTCGACCACGCCCGGTCGCGCTCCACCACGCCGCTGGCGGCTGTGGACCCCGCGGGGCGGGTGGTGCTCGCCGACGACACGGCGGGCGTGCTCCTCGGCATCCCGGGTTCCACGCCTGCGCCCGAGCCCGCGGTGCGGTGGAAACCGGAATTGCCGGAGTTCATCCAGGCGGCCAAGTACGCCGCGAAACAAGCGGCGCGCAACCCGGAGTGGACGGGGTCGACGCAGATCTTCACCCGGTTGGCCAACGAGCCGACCCCGATCACCTTCCGGCCGGTATTCCTCTCCGGTCACCTGATCGGCAACCTCGTGTGGTTCGGGCGTTCCGACGGCGACCCGTTGCCCCGAACGGCCGCCGGAAGCCCCCGTCCGGAACACCCGCACCGGATGGTCGCCACGCGCGACAACCGCATGGTCCTGTTGCGACTGCCCGAGGTCGCCGTCGCGCAGTCCGACGGCAACGACGTGTGGCTGTCCACCGATCAGGGGCGCCTGCGGTCCGCCTCGCCCGGGCTGGACAAGCTGGAGTCCGAGCTGAGCGGCGCGGGATTCCTGCGGGTGCACCGGCAGTACGTGGTGAACCTCAGCCGCATCCGCGAGGTGGAGCGACGGTTCAAGGGCGAGCTGTACCTCGTCATGGACGACGAGGAGAAGACGATGGTGCCGGTCTCGCGCCGCAACGCCCCGGCGGTGCGGCGCGCTCTGGCGATCTGACGCGCCGCACCGTCCCGTGCTCCTCAGCCCCGGTACCGGTGCACCTCGCACACGCAGTACATGAGACGGCAGCTGAAGCACGCCGGCTTGCCCACGCACGTGATGCACGGGCCGCAGTCCACTGGTTCGGTGTGCCGCGCGAGGTCGTCCGAGCCGTAGCGTTCACCGCAGTACAGACACGGCCGTGATCCGACTTCCGCATCCCAGCGCGGTGCCGACGACTGGTTCATTCCCATCACCTCGTGCTTCGTCGCGGGGAAAGGAACCCGCCCGGTGACCGGACCACGGTCACCGGGCGGATCGAGGCGCATCAGGCCGCGGTCACAGCGAGAACGTGACCACCGCCGCACCGTGCCCCTGCCCGGACAGGCCGGGCACGATGCCCTCCAGCCAGCCACCCCAGCCGACCGGCACCGTGATGTACTGCTTGCCGTCGACGACGTAGGTGCTCGGGCTGCTGTGGTGACCGCTGCCGCACTGGAAGCTCCACAGCTTCTCACCGGTCTCCGCGTGCAGCGCCAGGAACTCGCCCTCCGGCGTGCCCGCGAACACCAGGTTGCCCGCGGTGGTCAGTGTGGAGGCCGCCATCGGCATATTGTTGAGCCGGTAGCGCCACTTCTCCTCGCCGTGCGAGTCGAACGCGCTCACCGAGCCCGCCATGTTGTCGATGTCGACCTCCACCGCGGCGCCCCAGTACGGCATGCCCTCCTTGAACTCGCGGCGACGCCGGGTGGCGGTGGCGCCCACGTCGGCGACCGGGACGTAGAACAGGTCGTGCTCCGGGTTGTACGACGCGTGCGTCCACTCCTTCGCGCCCGCGGGCCCGGGGAAGAAATGGCAGGGCTCGCCTTCCTTGTCCGGGTACTTGCGCGGCGTGACCTTGCCGTCGCGCGTGATCACGCCCCAGTCGATGCGGTCGACGAACGGCGTCACGTGCTGCAGTTCACCGTTGGTGCGGTCCAGCACAAACATGTAGCCGTTCTTGTCGAAGTGGGCCAGCAGCTTCTTGCCGTCCCGCTCGAACAGCGTCATCTCCATTGTGGAGTCGTAGTCCCACAGGTCGTGGGGCGTGAACTGGTAGTGCCACTTGATCTCGCCGGTGTCGACGTCGAGCGCGACGACGCTGTCGGTGTAGAGGTTGTCGCCGGGACGCACCTCACCGTCGAAGTCGGGTGCCGGGTTTCCGGTGCCCGCGTAGTAGAGGTTCAGCTCCGGGTCGTAGGTGCCGGTGACCCAGTGGTTGCCACCACCGCGCTGCCAGGCCTCACCGTCGGCCGGCCAGGTCTCCGAGCCCGGCTCGCCCGGCTTCGGCACGGTGTAGGTGCGCCAGCGCTGCTCACCGGTCTCCAGGTCCCAGCAGTCGATGTGGCCGCGGACGCCGTACTCGCCGCCGGCTGAACCGGTGATGAGGGTGTCCTTGACGACCAGCGGCGCGATCGAGGCGCTCTCCCCCGCCCGCACGTCACCGATCGTCTTCTGCCAGATCTTGCGGCCGTTGGTCGCGTCGAGCGCCACCAGCTGGGCGTTCTGCGTGACCATGTAGACCTTGCCGTTGGCCACCGCGCAGCCGCGGTTGACGTTCGCGCAGCACAGCGTGACGTCGAACGGGATCGCGTGCTTGTACCGCCACAGCTGCTCGCCGGTGGTCGCGTCGAGCGCCCACAGCCAGCCGTCCCAGCCGGTGACGAACATGACGCCGTCGACCACCAGCGGGCACGCCTCGAACGCGTAGGTCGAGGTGGAGGCGATCAGGCCGGTCGCGCTGGCCTGGTGAATCCACGCGACCTTCAGGTTCTTGACGTTCTCGGTGTTGATCTGGTCGAGCAGGCTGTACCGCTTGCCGTCGTAGTCACCGTAGTAGGTGATCCAGTTGTGCGATTCGCTGCGGGCGCGCAGCAGCCGCTCGTAGTTGATGCCGCGGGTCACGTCCGGCGCGCTGTGCGGCATGTTGGACAGCCGGCTGTGGTTGAACGCCTCACCGGCGTCGACGTACTCGATGGTCATGGGGTCCTCCGCTCCCTACGGCCGCGGCTGGGCGGGTCGGTCGAGTTTGGCTTCCGGCGGCACTTCGCCCTTGACGACGATCGCCGCGGTGAGTCCGCGGCCCTCGTCGTTGCCCGCGGGCGAGCCGTACCAGTAGCAACCGGGCCCGTCCAGCTCCAGCGTCGCGCGGCCCTTCGAGTGGTTCAGCAGACCGATGAACTGCCGGTCACCGTTGCTGGGCAACAGGCACGCGTGGGTGTTCTTGTCGTCGTTGATGATCGTCAGTTCGACCGTGCCACCGTGCGGCAGGATCAGGATCGAAGGCTCCCACGCCATCGCGTCCTCAGGGATGCGGATGGTCGCCTCCATCGTCCCGTCCGGACGCTCGGTCGCCTTCCCGATCGTGCCGGTACCGAGCACGGCGCCGATCGTCGCCCTGTTCTGTCCGCTGAGTTCGGCCAGCAGGTCCTCGCGTTCCTCGAGAGCCGTCATCGGAATTCACCTCCTTGTGAGAAACCAACTTCGTTGGCCTGTAACGGAAATTGACGCTACCTCGCGCGGCGCCGGTCCGACATCCCTCGCCACCGGAGGGCTGCCGTCCGCCGTTGGCCCGCCACTGGGTACCGTTCGTCAGACGCCGACGGTCCACAGCGGACTAGCGTCGGTCGAACCGCCCGAGTTCCATGACTTTCGCCCACGCCGCAACGAAATCCCGGACAAACGCGTCCGGCTCGGCGCTCGCGTGGACCTCCGACAGCGCTCTCAGTTCCGAGTGCGAGCCGAACAGCAGGTCGATCCTGCTCGCCGTCCACCGCGGCGCCCCGGTCACCCGGTCACGCCCCTCGTACACGGCCGTCCAGGTGCCGCTGCCCGGCTTCGGCACCCATTCCGTGCCCATGTCGAGCAGGTTGACGAAGAAGTCGTTCGTCAGCACCCCTGGTCTGGACGTCAGCACCCCCAGCAGCGAACGCCGGTGCGTGGCACCGAGCACGCGCAGCCCGCCGAGCAGCACGGTCATCTCCGGCGCGGTCAGGGTCAGCAGGCTCGCCCGGTCGACCAGGTGGTGCTCGGGCGGCACCGGGCACCGCGGCCCGAGGTAATTGCGGAACCCGTCCGCGACGGGTTCGAGGTGGCCGAACCACTCGACGTCGGTCCACTCCTGGGTGGCGTCCGTGCGGCCGGGCCGGAACGGCACCTCGACGGCACATCCCGCGGCCGCGGCGGCGTGCTCCACCGCGGCGCACCCGGCGAGCACGATGAGGTCGGCCAGCGAGATCCGCGTGTCGTCGCGCCGGTTCTCGTTGAACCGCCGCTGGATCGTCTCCAGCACATCGAGCACCGCGGCGAGCCGCTCGGGTTCGTTGACCGGCCACTCCCGCTGCGGGCGGAGCCGGATCCGCGCGCCGTTGGCACCGCCGCGCTTGTCGCTGTCGCGGTAGGTCGACGCCGACGCCCACGCCGTGGACACGAGCTCCGCGATCGTGAGCCCCGACGCGAGGACCTCCCGCTTGAGCGCCGCGACGTCGGCGTCGTCCACGAGTTCGTGGTCGACATCGGGCACCGGGTCCTGCCAGATCAGCCGTTCCTCCGGCACGAGCGCGCCCAGGTAGCGTTCGCGCGGGCCCATGTCGATGTGCGTGAGTTTGAACCACGCCCGCGCGAACGCGTCCTCGAACTGCTCGGGGTGTTCTAGATACCGCCGGGCGATCTTGTCGTACTCCGGGTCCTGCTGCAGGGCCAGGTCGGTGGTGAGCATGACCGGGTGGTGCTTGACGTCCGGGTCGTAGGGGTCCGGGATCGTGTCCTCGCCCTCCCCGCCGCTCGGGATCCACTGCCACAACCCGGCCGGGCTGAGTTCGACGTCCCACTCGTAGGCGTACAGGGTTTCGAAGAACGTGTGGTCCCACCGGACGGGCGTGCGCGTCCACATCCCCTCCAGCCCGGTGGTGACCGTGTCCGGCCCCTTGCCGGTGCCGAAACTGCCGATCCAGCCCAGGCCCTGCGCGGTCAGCGGGGCCGCCTCCGGCTCGGGACCGATGGTGGTGTTCGGATCGGCGCGGCCGTGCGTCTTGCCGAACGTGTGGCCGCCCCCGATGAGCGCCACCGTTTCCTCGTCGTCGAGCCCCATCCGCCGGAACGTCTCGCGGATGTCGCGGGCCGAAAGCACCGGATCGGGGTTGGTGGCGGGCCCCTGCGGATCCACGTAGATCAGGCCCATCGCGGTGGCAGCGAGCGGTTCGTCGAGCTCGCGCAGGCCGGCGTAGCGTTCCTCGGCCAGCCACTTGCGCTCCGGGCCCCAGTATGTGCCGTCCGGTTCCCACACGTCGACCCGTCCACCACCGAAGCCGAAGGTGGTGAACCCCATGGATTCCAGGGCCCGGTTGCCCGCGAACACGATGAGGTCGGCCCAGGAGATCCGGCGCCCGTACTTCTGCTTCACCGGCCACAGCAACCGCACGGCCTTGTCCAGGTTCCGGTTGTCCGGCCAGCTGTTCAGCGGAGCGAACCGCAGCATTCCGGCGGCGGCGCCACCGCGCCCGTCGAACACGCGGTAGGTGCCTGCCGAGTGCCAGGCCATGCGCAGCACGAGCGGGCCGTAGTGACCGAAGTCGGCGGGCCACCAGTCCTGCGAGGTGGTGAGGACCTCGTCGACGTCGCGCGCGAGCTCGTCGAGGTCGATCGATTCGAACGCCGCGGCGTAGTCGAAATCCGGACCCAGCGGGTTCCCGCCTGCCGGGTTGCGGCGCAACGGCGCCAGGTCCACCCGGTCCGGCCACCAGTCGGCGACGCGGGCCCCCCGGTCGCGCCGCCGCCGGGCGGGCCCCGTCTCGCTCAGAACCTTGTCGTACGTGCGGTAGACGTGGGTGTCGGGATTCTCGGGCATGGGTGTCCTCCCGCGTACTGCCCCGCCGGGATCATTCGAAGACCAGTGGCAGCAGGACCGCGGCGCCGAGCAGCGAGATGCCGCTGAACATGTCGGCACGGACCCGGATGACCCTGGCGGCCATGCGCCCGACGAACAGGCCGGAGAACGACATCACCACCGTCGTCGCGCCGAAGGCCAGCATCGGGACGATGATCGAGAAACCGGCGATGCCGAGTCCCGCGCCGGCGACGAAGTTGTCGATGCTCAGCGACAGCGGCATGCCGAACAACGTGACCCACGGGTGGTCCAGGTCCTCCGGCTCCGGGTTGCGGATCGCGCTGACGATGAAGTAGATGCCGTACAGGCCCAGCGCGACGATGCCGATGTATTCGGCCCACTCGCCGAGGGCATCCCCGAGGACGTGCCCGATCGCTCCGCCGAGCAGGGGACTGAGCGCGTCCCAGACACCGAAGACCAGGGCGACTTGGAACGCCCGGCGCCACCCGAAGGGGATCGTGCCGATGGCGATCGACGAGCGGAAGTTGTCCAGACTGAGGCCGAAAGCCAGCGCGATCAACGGGAGAAATTCAAGATTCACCTGCACCACCCCAAAAAAAATCGGCCGGAGGCACCGCGCTCATCACCTCGGACGTCCCCGCGGTACCGTGAAGCGGGGCCCCTGCACACCGCATCGGGTCCAGGAGCCCCGCGTCACCGCTGACGTGGTCCCGTCACCGGGCCGGTGCGAACCCGGGGCCGCGAGCGACGAGACCCGGTTGTCAGCCCCGGTAGAAGTAACCGCTGGCCTCAGCGCACACCTCGACGACGGTGTACTCCGGGGTTTCCCACTTCATCTGTTCCTCCTCCTCTCGACTCCACCCGGCGAACGGGCGAAGGCCGGGCATTGGTGAAACGCGACATTTCGCCGGAAGTTTCCGCGAAATGGCGCGTTCACACACGAGCATCGTGGGGTTAACGCACCGGTCGCAACCGGCGTGGAACCAGTGGTCGGTAACCGGTGCCGAACGGTGCCCGGGGCCATACGAGTGGGAATGAGTGCGCCGACCTGCGGGGCCTCGACGTCGAAAGGCCCCGTGCGCGGCGTCGCCGGGCCGAGCGGACGCCGGGCGTCATCACGTTTTCCGATGACGCCCGGAACCGCCACGGCGCCGATACCGCAATAGCATGGCGGAATGCGGATTCATCTCGGCGCCGACCACGCCGGTTTCGAACTGAAGAACCATTTCGCCCGCAGGTTGTCCGCGCTCGGCCACGAGGTGACCGATGCCGGCCCCGCGGCGTACGACCCGGACGACGACTACCCGCCGTACTGCGTGGAGACGGCGCGGCGCGTCGTGGCCGACGAGGGCAGCCTGGGTCTCGTGTTCGGCGGCTCCGGGAACGGGGAGCAGATCGCCGCCAACAAGGTGCCCGGTGCGCGCGCCGCGCTGACGTGGAGCGTGACGACCGCGCGGCTGGCCCGCAGGCACAACGACGCGCGGCTGGCAGCGATCGGAGCGCGGATGCACGACGTCGACGAGGCCGAGCGGATCGTCGACGCGTTCCTCGGCACGGAGTTCGAGGGCGGGCGCCACCAGCGGCGCATCGACCAGCTGACGGCGTTCGAACGCACCGGCGACCCGCCCGCGCTACCGGCGGCGCCCACCGGGTGAGGTGATGGCCGCCCTACGGGGCGGCCACCACACGACGTTCACCGCCCCGTGCGGCGCTCTGGTGACCACCGTGAGGTCGGCCCCCGAGCGGCGGCGTGTCGCGCACGCGACCGAATCGCCCTCGCCGTCACGACCGCACCGGGCGGGCGGCCACCGGCGGCCGCCCGCCGACGCTGCGCGACAGTGGCGGTTCGCATCCCGTGGTGTTCCCGCGAGAGTCGCGCCGACCGGCGGCCCTCGCGGTGACCACCGGCGGGTGGACAGCCGGCCGGCGGCGCGCCGCACACGCGACCGCGCCGCCTCACCCGC
Source organism: Amycolatopsis methanolica 239 (assembly GCF_000739085.1). NCBI lineage: Bacteria > Bacillati > Actinomycetota > Actinomycetes > Pseudonocardiales > Pseudonocardiaceae > Amycolatopsis > Amycolatopsis methanolica. The sequence continues at coordinate 4,663,296 of NZ_CP009110.1, forward strand.
GCCACCACCGCAACCACACCCGGCAACCTCAGCACCAGCGCCGCCCGCCCACGCGGTCACCACCGCGCAGGCCGGTCACCATGAGACTCCCGGTCAGGCCGACCGGCGGCGCGTGTGGTCGTACCGGTCCGCGGCTCCGTGGTCGGACTCCACGATCCGCACCGAGGCGGGCGAAGAGCACAGCACGAGCGACCGGGTGGTGGTGCGGCCCGCCCGCTGGGCGACACCCCGCAGCGCCCCGCTGCTGGTCACGCCCGTCGCGCAGAAGACGATGTCCGTCCCGCCCACCAGGTCGCTGGTGTGCAGCACCGGGCCGGCGCCGCGCCGCTCGTACCGCGGCCGCACCTGCAGCGCACCACCCAGGCAGGCCAGCGCCGCCGCGGCCAGGACGCCCTCCGCCGCTCCCCCGCTGCCGATCACGACGTCCACCGGGCTGTCCGGCAGCCCCACCGCGAGCGCGCCCGCGAGGTCGCCTCCCTCGAGCACATGCACTCGCGCGCCCGCGCTGCGGATCTCCCGCACGAGCTCCCGGTGCCGCGGCCGGCTCAGCACCCCGACGACGAGATCGCCGACGCGCACGCCGGTGGCCGCCGCGACCGCGCGCAGGTTGTCCCGCACCGGGCGGTCGAGGTCCACGACCTCGGCGCAGCCGGGCCCGACCGCCAGCTTGTCCATCGCCGTGACGTGCGACGGGTCGAACAGCGCGCCGCGCTCGGCGGCCGCGACCGCCGTCAGCGAGTACGGCACGTCCCGCGATGTCGACAACGCACCGTCGGCCACGGACACCGCGACGTCGCACGCAGGACCGTCCCCGTGGCCGACGTCCTCGCCGGCGAGCAGGACAGGCACACCGCGGCGTGCGCCCGCGCGCACCACGACCGTCCCGCGCGCCGGCGCCGCCGCCAGGACCTCGCGCATCGCCTCCGCCGCGGCGATCCCACCGCTGCGCGCAACCCCGTGACCGACCCACCGGCCCGCCGCGACCGCACCGGCCTCGGTGGCCCGCAGCAGTTCGAAGGCGAGCCGGTGACCGGGGCCCGCCACCGGCTCGCCCTCGGGCTGGACACTCATCGGCGACCCACCCCGCCCGCTCACCGCGCGGCGGCGTTGGCGACGGCGCGCTCGGACAGCGCGTCCTGCGCCGCTGTCCACTTGCTGTTGTCACCGCGCCAGGTCTCCAGCGCCGGGCCGACCAGCGCCCGCCCGAACGAGTACGTGAGCTCCCACGGCAGCGGATCCAGGCTCTGCATCGCGCCGAGATGGGCCGTCGCGACCTCCGGGCGCTGGCCACCGGAGAGGAACGCGATACCGGGCACGGACTCCGGCACCGTGGCCCGCAGCGTCTCCACTGTGGCCCGTGCGACCTCCTCCACCGAAGGCTGCTCGGGGCTGTCCGCCCCGGCGACCACCATGTTGGGCTTGAGGACGATGCCGTCCAGCTCCACCTCCATGACGTCGAGCTCGGCGAACAGCACCTGCAGCACGAACGTGGTCACCTCACGGCACCGCGTCAACGAGTGGGCACCGTCCATGAGCACCTCGGGCTCCACGATCGGCACCAGGCCGCCTTCCTGGCACAGCCCGGCGTAGCGGGCGAGCGCGTGCACGTTCGCGCGCACCGCGCGGTCGGTGGGCGTGTTCTCGCCGATCGTGATCACCGCGCGCCACTTGGCGAACGTCGCGCCCAGGCGCACGTACTCGGCGACGCGCTCGCGCAGCCCGTCCAGGCCCTCGGTGACCTTCTCGCCAGGCGCGCCCGCGAGCGGCTTCGCACCGGTGTCGACCTTGATCCCGGCGAGCACGCCGATGTCGTCGAGGTACTGCGGGAACGTGCGGCCGTCGGACAGCTTCTGGCGGAACGTCTCGTCGGCGAGGATGACCCCGCTGATGGAATCCGCGAGCCGCGGGGTGGTGACGATGAGCTCGCGGTACACCCGGCGGTTCTCCTCGGTGGGTTCGACCCCGACCTGCTCCAGCCGCGAGGACATCGTCCCGATGCTCTCGTCCGCGGCGAGGATGCCGCGCCGGTTGGACACCATCGTGCGCGCGATCTTGTTCAGAGCTGACATGTGGTCCTGTTCCTCCTGTGTGTCACCCGGTGGGGGACGTTAAACGTTGCACTGGTGGTTCGTGGTGGTGCGCGGCGTCGCGGATGACGGCCCTGGCCTGCTGCCCCGGCACCACGACCGGCAACGGGCTGCCCTTCGACGCTGCGATCTCCACCAGCTCCCGCGCGTACGCCGGCAGTCCCCGGCGCTCGCTCCACACGGCGTGGATGGGTTTGCCCGGCAGTTCCTGGTCGACGGCCACCAGGTGCAACCTGCCGTCGGCGAGTTCGGACCGCACCGTCGACAGGTTGAGCACGGTCACCCGCCTGCTGGTCGCGACCGCCTGCTTGATCGCCGCGCTGGACGGGAATTCGACGTAGCTGCGCGGCGCGGGCGCACCGGCCAGCAGTTCGTCGGTGAACTCCCGGATCCCCGACCCGCGCTCGCGCAGCACGAGCGGAGCAGCGGCGAGCTCGTCCACCGTCAACGGAGCCGACCTGGTGGCCCACGGGTGCCGCGAGCCAACCACGACGGCCAGCCGGTCGTCGCAGATGTAGCGGGTGACCAGGTCGTCGGGCACCTTGCTGGTCTCCCGGGCACCGGCCTGGTACCAGCCGTCGATGAACGCGAGGTCGACGCGGCCCGCGCGGATGAGCCGGTACAGCGTCTCCACGCTGCCCGCCTGCACCTCGACGCGCGCCTCGCCGAAGGAGAACCCGGACAGGTTCAGCCACTCCGGGATGAGGTGCTCCGAGATCGCCGGGCTGCCCGCGACCCGCAGCCGGTTCGCCTCGCCTTTCCGGGCGCCTGAGCCGAATTCCAGCAACTCCCGCGCCGCCTGCATGACGTTGCGGGCGTACTTCGCCAGCATCTCGCCGTCCTCGGTCAGCTTCGACCCGGCGGGCGACCGTTCGAGCAGCTTGAGACCGAGACGGCGTTCCATCGCGCTGATGCGAATGCTGGCCGCGGGCTGGGACAGGTTGTGCGCCTGGGCCGCTTTCCCCACGCTGCCGTACGTCTCGACCGACAGCAGCAGATCGAGATCGGCGAGCTGAGGCATCTTTGATGGAAGAACCACGGATTCCACCTCTCGCAACGACTCTGTGGCGGGGAACGCAGCCGCGGGCTCCACCTGCGGCTCGCGGTGTACGCCGAGACTGCCCGGCGCACGGGTCCACGGTCAATCGGTCCGCGACGAGCGCGCGGGGAACGCGCACCAGCGGCGCTTTCCGGGCCACCTGCGGCCGTCACCGCGTCCCGGCAGGACAGTTCCCTCGTGCGAACACCGCATCACCCCACGGGGTCTCCTTCCGCGGCCGCAACAGCACCGTTCGTCGTCGATCCACTGTCACCGGTGACGGCGGTATTGCCGCCACGAGGCGAGGTCGGCGATCCTGGGTGAGCCGGACTTCCCCGCTGTCGGGGACCACAGCAGGCGCAAGGCCCCGGTTCGCGCGAGGCACCGGGGTCTTGCGCCCTCCACGGGTGTCCGATCAGGACAGAGCGGACGTGCCGTCGCACGCCCGCGCAGCGCGCAGGAGCACGAGCTCGGCGCGTTCCTCGGCGACGGCCTTGCACACGGCACCGGGGAGCGCCGCCTCACGCACGAGCTCGTCGGTCTCCGCCAGCACGCGCTGCTCGGCCGTGGTGAAGCGCGGGTACAGCGCGCGGGCGAAGGCGACCGTGAATTCCGGCCGGGCGGTGCGGCACAGGTTCACCAGGGTGCGCGGGTACCAGGACGCGAACGGGGTCAGCACCGTGGCCTGTTCCGGGTGCCGCCATCCCGCCATGACGGCCTTCTTCTCGGCGAGCGAGAGGCCGTCACCGAGCAACTCCGCCCACGCGTCCTCCTTGGCGGGCACGGTGGGCCGCGCCGCCCTGGCCGTCAGGGCGTTGCGCCGCCCGCTGTCGCCCGGGTCGGCGTCCAGCGTCTCGTCGACGAGCTCGTCGACGAGACGCCCGGTCACCGCGAGCCGCAGCACCGCTCGCCACCGCAGCCCGGGGTCCACGCGCAGGCCGGGCCACGGTGGCCTACCCCGCGCGATCATGGTGAGCAGGTCGTCGTGGCCGGGCAACGCATCGACGAGGACGCGGGCGAGCACGAACTGCTGGTCGCTGCCGGGAGCCGCGCGCGCGAGCCGGTCCCGCACACCGTCCGCCCACGCCGCGAGCAGCTCGTCCCGGTCCGCCGGGTCCGCGTACTCCCGCAGTGCCTGCACGGCCCGCTGCCCGAGCGCTTCCACCACACCGGCATCGGGTTCGGCCTGCGCGTGCGTGAGGACGGCCGTGGCATAGTCGCGTGCGGCCAGCCGCGCGTCGAGCACGTCGTCCCACAGTGCGCCCCACACGACCGCCCGCGTGCGTGCGTCCTCCACTGTGGACAGGGCCCGCAGCGCCGCGCGGCGCGACTCCGGGTCGAGCCGGACGGCGACGTGGCACACCGCGTCGGCGTTGGGCACCAGCAGATCCGCCGCCGGGATTTCCGACGCCGCCGGCCGGTCCGGGGTGAGTGGCACGGTGACCTGGTCGCGCAGGACCAGCGCGCCGTCGCGGTCGTCGAATCCCGCGCAGCGCACGGTGAGGTGGCGGCGGCCGCCGTCCCGGTCGGCGGTTTGCGTCACCCGTGCTCCGTTGCCGGTGCGGGACACCTCGACCGTGTTGATCCCGCGGCGCAGCACCCACTCGGCCACCCACCGGTCCACGTCCGCGCCGGAGACCCGTCGCAGCGCCGCGACAAAGTCGTCGAGGGTGGCGTTGCCCCACGCGTGGGCACGCAGGTACGCGCGCACACCAGCGGTGAAGGTCACCCAGCCGAGGTGCTCGGCGAGGTCGTGCAGCACGGCCGCACCGCGCTTGTAGACGATGGGCCCGAAGTTGACGCGGGCGGCGTCGGTGTCGCCGGTGACGGCCCGGATGGGGTGGCTGGTGGGCAGCCGCTCCGCGTGCCGGGCCGCGGGCAGGGCGTGGTGCGCGTACGGGGTCCAGCCGTCGCCGTACGGCGTCACCTCAGCCTGCGCGGCCACCGACATCGCTTCGGCGAAGGACTCGTTGAGCCACAGGTCGTCCCACCAGCGCATCGTCACGTAGTCGCCGAACCACATGTGCGCCATCTCGTGCAGCAGCACCTCGGCACGCCGCCGCCGCGTGTCGGCGGTGACGCGGTGGCGGAACAGGAACCGCTCGTTGAGCGTGACGCAGCCGGGGTGTTCCATCCCGCCGAACGCGTACTCGGGCGCGAACACCTGGTCGTACTTGCCGAACGGGTAGGGCACGCCGAACAGCGACGCGAAGAAGTCGAGTCCCTTCGCGACCACGTCGAAGATCTCCGGTGCGTCGGCGGTGAGTTCGGCCGCCAGCGAATCCCGTGCGTAGAGCCCCATCGGTACCGGGCCGTGCCGGGATCCGATGCGCCGGAACGGCCCGGCCGCGAACGCCACCAGGTACGGCGGCAACGGCGGGGTGGGCCGGAAACGCCACACGCGCCGCCCACCGGCCGCCGGCGGATCCGGATCGGCGGGCTCGGCGTTGGCGATCACCACCCAGCCGTCCTCGGCGGTCACGGTCAGCTCGACCGTCGCCTTCAGATCGGGCTGGTCGAAGCAGGCGAACACGGTGTGCGCGGCGAACGGCTCGAACTTGGTGTGCAGGTACACCCGCCCGTCCAGCGGGTCGCGGAAGCGGTGCAGCCCCTCCCCCGTGCGCGAGTACTGCGCGCGCCCGGTGACCCGGACGGTGTGCGCCCCGGGACCGACATCGAGCCGCACCCGCGTCCCGTCGTGCGCCGAACCCGGCACCGGGCTGCCGTCGCACTCGACGGCGTCCACCTCACCGGTGAAGTCGAGGAACACGGGCGCGGCGCCGGTGCGGACATGGAAGCGGGCCACAGTGCTCGTGGCGAACTCCCGATCGCCGCGGGCCAGGTCGAGCGTGAACGTGTAGTGGAGCTCGCCGACCTCCGCCGCCCGCACCGCCGCCTCGTCCCGCGTCAGCGCCCTCTTCGCCGCGGTGCGGTGCTCGACCGTCATGCGGTCACAGCCCCCGCGCGGCGACGGTCGGCCGCCGGTACACCAGCGTGTGGTCGACCGCGGCGTCCCGCTGGTTGGCGCGGGCGAGCGCGTCGGTGATCAGGTGGTGGTCCGGGGAGTGGACGCACACCGGATCGGTGCGCCCCGCATCGCCGGTCAGCGCGAAGGCCTGGCACCGGCACCCGCCGAAGTCGGTCTCCTTGCGCGGGCAGCTGCGACACGGATCGGGCATCCAGTCCGTGCCACGGAACGCCTCGAACGCGGGAGACTCCGCCCAGATCCACGCCAGGTCGTGGTCGTGCACCGATGAGAACTCCATCGTGGTGATCTCCGCGGCCACCGGGCACGGGTAGACGACCCCGTCCGGCGCCACGGTCAGCGCTGTGCGCGCCCATCCGCCCATGCATGGTTTGGGGTAGGGCTCGTAGTAGTCGGGCAGGATCCACAGTAGCTCCACGCGCTGTCCCAGCTCTGCCTTGCGCCGCCGGTAAACCTCGACGGCCTCGTCGAGCTGGTCCTTGGTCGGCATCAGCGCCTCGCGGTTGCGCAGGGCCCACCCGTAGTACTGGGCGTTCGCCAGTTCCAGCCGCTCGGCGCCCCACCCCACGCAGACGTCGATGATGGCGTCCAAACGCGACAGGTTGAGCCGGTGCAACACCACGTTCATGTTGAGCGGCAGCCCGGACCCGCGGATGATGCGCGCCGCTTCCTCCTTCTTGTCGAAGCGTTTGCTCGCCGCCACCAGGTCGGTCGACTCGGCGGCATCGCCCTGGATGCTCAGCTGTGCACTGTTGAGGCCTGCCGACACGAGTGATTCCGCGCGGCGGGCGGTGAGCCCGAGCCCGCTGGTGATGAGGTTGGTGTACAGCCCCAGCCGACGGCACTCGGCCACCAGCGTCTCCAGGTCGGCACGCACGAGCGGTTCCCCGCCGGAGAAGTGGACCTGCACGACACCGAGGCCGGCCGCTTCGTCTAACACCCGCAGCCAGTCGCCGGTGGACAGTTCGTCATTCCGGTCGCGCAGCTGCAGCGGGTTGGAGCAGTAGACACAGTGCAGCGGGCACTGGTGCGTGACCTCGGCCAGCAGGCCGAAGGGCTGCGGCGCCGCGGTCACGAGACCACCACCCATCCCCGCCCGGAGGCGTCCCGCAGGAAGGTCATCACGTCACCGGCGAGGTCGGTGGCGTCGAACTCGGCTTCGAGCTGGACGACCACCTCCCGCACCGTCCGGCTGCCGTCGCACAACCCCAGGATCGCCGCACCGGACTTGTTGAGGAGCACGACCCGCTCCGGCAGCAGGAGCAGTTCCACGTCGCGCACGCTGTCGTGCTTGAGCATCGCCTTCGTCGCCAGCCGAGGGGTGGCCATCAGATCGTTCTCGTCCATCACGAACTCTTGCTGTAGGCGGTCTGCACGGCGTCCAAGAGGCTCCACAGGACGTCGCATTTGAACTCGAGCGCGCGCACGCACGCGTCCTGTTGCTCCCTGCTCCGCGCGTGGGTGAGGACCAGTTCGAGCAGGTGCGCGATGTCCTTGGGCTGCTGGGTCAGGCGCGCCCGGAAGTACTCCAGACCCTCCGGCGCGATCCACGGGTAGTGCTTGCGCACGTCGGTGATCCGCCTGCTGAGCAGGTCCGGGGCGAACAGTTCGGTCAGTGCCGAGGCCACGGACTCCAGCCATGGCTTGCGGCGGCAGAAGTCGACGTAGGCATCCACGGCGAACCGCACCCCCGGCAGCACCGTGTCGTCGTCGTACAGTTCCTCGCGGGTCAGGCCGACGGCCGCGCCGAGGCGGATCCACCGCTCGATGCCGCCTTCGTCCCCGGTCCGGCCGTCGTGGTCGATGATGCGCTGGATCCAGCGGCGACGGTCCTCCCGGCGGAGCTTGGTGAGGATGAACGCGTCCTTCACCGGGATGTTCACCTGGTAGTAGAAGCGGTTGCGCACCCACCCGCGGAACTCCTCCTCGGAGAGTTCACCCGCGTGCATCCGTTCGTTGAACGGATGCAGGTGGTGGTACCGCTTTTCACCGACCGACCGCAGTTGCGCCTCGAACTCCCGCGCGGACCACGTCGTCATACTTCCACCTCCAGACCGGCTCGGCCGACGTCGATCCCCAGGGACGCGAGCAGACGCCGCTGCGGGGACTCCTCGTCGAGGATCGGGTTCGTGTTGTTGATGTGCGTGTAGATCTTGTGCCGCGCGGGCAGGGCGGCCAGCTTGCGCGCGGACCCGTCCTCGCCGCCAACGGGCATGTGCCCCATGGAGCGCCCGGTGCGATGCCCGGCCCCCTGGCCGGGCATCTCGTCGTCGGTCCAGAACGTGCCGTCGACGAACACGCAGTCGGCCGAGGCCACCTGCGCGGCGAACGCGTCGTCCCAGCGCGGCAGCGTCGGCGCGTACACCGCCACGCCGCCGGTGGCCGTGTCCTCCAGGCGGAAGCCGACCTCCCAGTCGGCGGACGGGTCGTCCTCCCGCGCCCGCCCGGTGTAGCGCGGTGGTTTGGAGCCGGTGGGAAACGCGGTCACTCGCACCCGCTCGTCCAGGTCCAGCGGGGTTCCGGCGTCCAGCGGGCACCAGGTCAGGTCTGCGTAGTCGAACAGCAGGCCCCGGACCGGGAAGCACGAGGTGAGCGCGTCGAGCACCGGCCGGGTGCCATACACGGTCAGCGCAGACCCCTCGCGCAGCATCAGCAGACCGATGGTGTGGTCGAACTCCGCGTCGGTCAGCAGCACACCGCGAACCGGCGTCTGCCGGATTCCGGGTCCGGGGTGCAGTGCGGGATCGGCCGCGATCTGGTGGTGGACGTCGGGCGTCGCGTTCAGCAGGAACCAATTCGTTCCGTCGCCGGATACCGCGATTCCCGCATGCGGAGTGGCCTTTTCCGGTTTCGCCCGCGCCACGCGGCACCCGTCGCACGCGCAATTCCACTGTGGGAATCCGCCGCCCGCCGCGGCGCCGAGACAATGGATGAACACGCGCGCCTCCCCTCCTCGGCCATGGGAACCACCTGTCGTGCCACAGCATCGCTTTCCCCGGCCGGGACCGGCAACCAATTGGGAACGACCGGGATGGGATCGCGGACGAACGGCGGCCATGCCCGCACGAGCGGGTCGCGGGCGCGCGCGTGCCCGGGATGCCGGGTGACGTGCCGGTTTTCCCCGGGCGGACGGGCACGATCTCGAGGTACCGGCAGTGCGAGCGTAGCGAGGTCCCGGGGGGCGTGGTTATTGGTTGTGGTGATCGGGGTGATTGTGTTTGTGGATGTGGTGGGGTGTTGTGGTGGTTTCGGCTGGTGGGTGATCGTGGTGGGCCAGAAGGTTTTTCCTGTCGTGATGTGAGGGAGTGTGTCGTGGAGTTGCAGGTGGCGTTGGACGTGCTGGATCTGCCGGCGGCGTTGACGTTGGCGCGTCAGGTGGCTGAGCACGTCGACATTCTGGAATTGGGCACCCCGTTGGTGAAATCGGCCGGGATCGCGGCGGTGACCGCGGTCAAAGCCGCGCACCCGGACAAGCAGGTGTTCGTCGACCTCAAAACCGCCGACGCCGGCGAACTGGAAGCCGCGCTGGCCTTCGAAGCCGGCGCCGACCTGGTCACCGTGATGGGCGCGGCCGACGACGACACCGTCCGCGGCGCCGTCGCGGCGGGCCGCAAGTACGGCAAGAAGGTGGTGGCCGACATGATCACCGTCACCGACAACCGGGTACAACGCATCCGCGAGGTCGCCAAGCTCGGAGTCGCGTTCGTCGAAATCCACGCCGGCCTGGACGAACAAGCCCGCCCCGGCTACACCATCGACACCCTGCTGCGCGACGGACGCGAAGCCGGCGTGCCCTTCTCCATCGCCGGCGGCATCAAAGCCGACACCATCACCGCCGTCCGCGACGCCGGCGCCACCGTCGCCGTCGCAGGCGGAGCCATCTACAACGCCCCAGACCCCGCCACCGCAGCCCGCGAACTCAAACACCACGCCACCCACTGACCAACGCGCCGACGACGGCGATCGTGGAAGGGAGATCTCATGGACGCGCAGAAGGCAGGTGCCCGATCCGGTCGGGCGTCGTCGGTGGACAACACCTACGGCTCCCTGATGCTGAAGGCCGCCGGGGTCCTGCGTCTGCGGTACGTGCAGTGCAGTCAGGACACCAGCCTGTCGCCCGCGGATGCGGAGGAGCTGGCGGAGGTCTTCGAACGCATCGCCGAGGGAGATCCCGCCTTCGACCAGATCGACCCGAAAGAGGCGATCGCGTTGGCGCACCGGCTGCTGGACGACGACCACCCCGAGTTGTCGATCCTGTGGCCCGCGGGCGGGTAGCTCACCGGCGCGGTGCGCCGCACCCGAGGACATGTCGCAGCTCAACGAGGAGTACACGATGACCACTGCCGTCGCCACCGAAGCACCCACCCGGCCCGCGCCCGCGGGAGATCCGGCCCTGATCGGCGTGCCCACCTTCATCGTCGGCGCGATCGCGCTCGGACTGGTGCTGACCGGTTACGTCCCGGCCGACGCCGTCGGCGCGTCGATCGCGATCATCCTGCCCGCGACGGGCGTCGGGCAGCTCGTCGCCGCCCTCTGGGCGGCCTCGCTCGGCGAGAACGCCGTCGCCGCCGTGTTCGGGGTGTTCGCCGGGTTCTGGATCAGCTACGCGGTCCTGGTGCTCGGCCTCATCCACAACTGGTTCGGCATCTCCGGCGACGCTGCCGTGGCGACACAGGGCTTGTTCCTGATCGCGTGGCTGGTCACGATCGTCCTGCTGACGCTGACGACGCTGCGGCTGCCCGCCGCGTTCACGCTGCTGTTCGTGCTGGTCGACCTCGCGCTCGCGCTGGCGCTGTACGGCACGGTGGGGCACTCCACCGCGGCGACCACAGCGGGCGGCTACGCGGTGTTCGCCTTCACCGCGGTGGGCGTCTACCTGTTCGCAGGCGCCATCTCCGCCGCGACGGGCGGCAAGCCGCTCCCGCTGGGCCGCCCGGTCCTCAACTGAGGCGACGCGTGGTGGGTGCCCGTCCGGGCGCCCACCACAGTCCACCGTGGTCCGCCCGTGGAGTACGGTCGTGATCTTGATGGTGGCCGAGACGCTGGCGCTGCGCTCGGACACCACCAAGCGGATCGAGCGACTGCGGGCGTGCATCGTCGCCAACGCGCGCTACCAGGTGGGCGAGACCCCGTCGGAGGACGGCGCGCCGTGCTCCGGCTCCACCACCACGACGTGCTCACCACGGCCGCCGACCCCGCGGCCGGGCGGGAACGAATACCGGCAACCACGGCCTGAACTGCGCCGGCTGTCGGTGCTGCCCGTCGGCGAGCTGCGCCGACCAGTTGGCTGTGGAACTGCGTGAGCTCGACGTGGCGATCCAGCGCGCAAACTGGAACACCGAACTGCTGCCGTGACTGGTGCGGAGAGCAGGTAGCCACCCGGGGAGGCGAGCACGAGCCCGCGACCGGCGGCGGCCCGGTCCCTCGGTGCGCAGGGGTCGCGCAGGGGCTTCGACGCCGCGAACGCCCCGGCACCGGTCAGGACAGTGCGCGACTTTCCTCGGTGACGCGGTCCAGCAATGCCATGCGGGCCGGGTTGTCGTCGGTGCGGGACACCATCGCCAGTACGGTCTCCGGGACGTAGGACACCCACCAGAGCCACACCCGTGGCCTTGAGATGACCGGCCGACCTCGGCATGAACACGATTCCCAGCCCGGCGCCCACCAGCAGCATCAGGGTCACGGTAGCCGGGCGGGAGGAACATCAGGTTGCCGGGCCGGAAGATGCAGGTCGCGCACTTGGTGGTCAGTAGGCGCGGGAGGCCGCTGTCGGCGTCGCGGACATCGCCGCGCCGGGACGGTGCGTCGCGGGTCATCGCTGCACGCTCCGGGGTGCACTGGCGAGTTCGGCGCGAAGGTCGGCGAGGAGCCGGTCATCGTGCGCGCGGCGCCACAGGTACCAGCCGTTGACCGTGGTGGGTGTGGCGAACCGCGACGAGAGGGCGTCGGTGAGCACCGCGCCGTGCACGCCGGGGTTGTGTCCGGCCACGACGTAGAACCCGGACGCGGCGTCGACCACCTCGTTGCGGTGAGATTTGATGATGATCTGGCGGCGTCCGTCCATCGCGGGATATACCACGGCGAGCACGGTCGGCGGGATGAGGGTGGCATCGTCGATGAACAGCGCCCGCCCCTCACACATCGCGGTCACCAGCGGGCCGTAGGCGAATTCGTAGCGCCCGTCCGGGGTTTGGGGGTAGGAGCCCACGAAGTCGTCGGTGACGGTGTCGCTGTCGCCCTGCACGTGATCAGGTCGTCGAACGCGGCCTCCACCACCGACGTTTTCCGGTCCCGGGTGGGCCGTACATGAGCGCGGACACCCCAGCGGCACGCAACCGCCGCAACGCGGTGACATCGGACAGCCCGGACAGTTTGCGCGGGTGGTACATCTGCCCGTTCGGGCAACGGACCGGGGTGGTCACCAGCGCGGCGGGAGCAGGCGTCGAAACGGTGGTCGTGGTGGTGCGCGGGGTGATAGTGACGGTTTTCGCGGCGTCGGCGGTTTTCCCGGTCGCGCGGTAGGAGACCGGGTTGGTGGCGACCTGCTCGGCTTGCCCGCGCGCGGCCAACATCGCCAGCGCGTTGCCCACCGCGCCCGATGATCGTTTCAGGGCCTGTTCGATCGTGGACGGGGTGAACGCGGCGGTGGGGTTGCGGGCGAGGTGTTCGGCCACCATGCGGCGCAATTCGCCGTTGCGCAGCCGGGCTGTCGCGCCGGGGGCGGCGGGTGTGTCGCCCCGGGCGGAGGTTGAGGCGGGCGTGCTCATCGGGTGTCCCTTTCAGACGGTCGCGGTCACGGGCTAGAGGTTTTCGCCCCATTCGGCGTGCCGCCGATGGAAGTTGAGGTCGGCGCCGCTGCCACACGGACAGGGCGCGAACGCGTCGCGGTCCCACTGCTGGCGGGTGATGGTCAATGGTTGGGATTCCACCGTTCCCGTGTCGGGCCCGCCGGGGTGGCGGCGGTAGTGGACAGCCATTCGACGGCGTCGAATTCGCTGGCGGCGCTGTAGTGCGTGCCGTCGGCGGCCACGATGCGCCAGTGCTCACCGCGCACCCGATCGGCCGGGTAGTAGGTTCCGGCGAGCGTTCCGTCGGGGCGGGTAACCGCGCCATACAACAGTTGTTGCGCGTCGGCGGGGTCAATGACCACGCACATGACCGTGCAGCCGTTTGCCATGAAGTGGTCGACGGTAATCTCCGGCAGCGGCGCGGAATCGGCCATCGGGTCGATGACCTGCACCGCCGGGGTTCGCGGGGTGCCGGCTTGCGGCTCACGGCGTGGCCCCCCTTTCCGGGATGTGGCGCGGGCGCGCGGTTCAGCTGTAGGTGAATTCGGTGGCGTCGCGGTGCGCGTCGGTGGCAGCTGCGGCGGCGTCGTGGCTGGCGTGTTCTTCGGTCCATCCGCAGTAGCAAAACGCGGTGGCGGTGCCGTCGGCGTGGGTCGTGACATCGGTGTAGCACCCGGCTCCGCCCAGTCCAGCTCGGGCAACGTCACACCCTCGGACCGCAGCCTGTCGAGTTAATATTCACTAGGACTGTTCACCACGGAGGTGCCATGCCGGAAACCCCCACCACCGCCGACTTCCGGGACCAGGTGGTCGTCGTCACCGGAGCGGGCCGCGGACTCGGCAGGCGGTACGCGCTCGACTTCGCCGCGGCGGGGGCGTTCGTCGTGGTGCATGCGCGCCGCGCCGACGCCGCGCGAGAGGTGGTCGCCGAGATCGGGCACCGCGGTGGACACGCCGTGCCCGTGGTCGCCGACGCGCGGGACGGCGCGGCCATCGTCGCCGGCGCGCTCGCGGAAGGCGGGCGGATCGACGCACTCGTGGTCAACGCGGGCGCCGTGCGGGACCGCTCGTTCGGCCGGATGACCGCGGACGAGTGGCACGAGGTGGTCGACGTGCACCTCGGTGGCGCCTACGCCGTCACGGCAGCGGCCTGGCCCCACCTGTGCACTCAGCGGTACGGGCGGATCGTGCTCACCACATCCGGCGCGGGGATGCACGGCAACTTCGGCCAGGCGAACTACGCCGCGGCGAAAGCCGGGATCATCGCGCTGGCGAAGACACTGGCGATCGAGGGCGCGCGGTTCGGCATCGGTGTGAACGCGGTCGCCCCCATGGCGCACACCGGCATGACCGACGGGGTGTTCGACGACGATCTGCGTGCGGGCCTGCCCGCCGAGTCGGTGTCCCCGTTCGTGCTGGCGCTCGCGCACCCCGCGCCCGCGGCGGCGCCGTGCTGGAGACCGGTGGCGGGTGGGCCGCCGAGCTGCGCTGGGAACGCGCGGCGGGTGTGCGGTTCGACGCGGGCACCCTGACCCCGGCGGCGGTGCTCGCCGACCTGGAGCGGCTGGGGGACTTCACGACCGGCTCGACCCACCCCGCCACCACGGCCGACTGCCTCGACGTGGCGCTGGGCCGGTAGCGGGCTCACTCCGGCCAGGACGCCTGGCGGACGCAGGCGGCCTGGCCGAGACCGGCGATCCGCAGGTTGCGGTCGAGGTCCGGCTCGTCCACGGCGGCTTTGACGTGCGCGATGCCCGCGCGCGGCACCCGCGCGAGCTCGTGCGCGTAGGCGGTCGCGGCGTCGAGCACCTCGGCCGCGGGGTGGTCGTGCAACGCGATGCCCCGCGCCACCACCTCCGCGCCGGAGAGTTCCCGGCCGGAGAGGATCAGGTCGAGCGCGTGCTGCCTGCCGACCAGCCGGGGCAACGAATGGGTCGCGCCCATGTCCGGGATCAGCCCGTAGCGCACCTCCCGCAGCGCGAGGCGGGCGTCGGTCGCGACGATCCGGACGTCGCACGCCAGCGCGAGCTGGCACCCGGCGCCGAAGGCCACCCCGGTGACCGCGGCGACGACGAGGAACGGCGCGCCGGCCATCCAGCGGAACGCCTCCTGCGCGACGGCGATCTCGGCCATCATCGGGTCCGGGTCGCCGGGCGGGTGCGCGGCGAGGGAGCGCAGGAACCCCGCGGGCTCACGCATCTCGTCCAGGTCGATGCCGGAGCTGAACGAGCCACCCGCCCCGGTGACGACGACGCAGCGCACCTCCGGATCCACGCCCAACGCACGCCCCGCCGCGGCGAGCTCGGCCCACATCCGAGGCGTCTGCGCGTTGTGCCGCGCCGGCCGGTTCAGCAGCAGCTGCCGGACCGGACCCGTCCCGGAAACCTGGATCTCCTCGCTCATGGCGCAACTCCTCCGTCCCGCCTGCCGGTTACCGTCGCCGTGACGCATCGCTGCCCTGTCCCGTCGGTGCCGTCGACCTCGAGCACGCCGAAAGACCGTCCGAGGTGGACCGGGCGCGCCTCGGCGCGCACCGGTCCGCCGGGCTCGGCCGAGCGCAGGTAGCGCACGTGCAGGTGCGCCGTGCGCAGCCGCCCGTCGCGCGCGAACACGGCCGCGGCGGCCAGCTCGGTGATCCCGGCCCACACCCCGCCGTGCAGGACTCCGTAGTTGTTGCTCCAGTGCTGCGGATGGCGCAGCTCGGCGCGGCCGGTTCCGTCGTCGGCCCAGGCCCGGACGTCGAGGGCCGCGTCCGGCGGGGCGGCATCCGGCAAAGGCCCGGCGCCCGCGCGGGCGGCGACGTACTGCAGCCGGGTGCTCGCCGTGGCCAGGACTGCCCCGTCGCCGCCGGTCACCTCGCACGTGCCGAACCCGCCGCGGGCGTCGCAGCACAGGATCCGCGCCGCGGCCGACACCTCCCGGTCCGGCCACGGCAGCGGGGCGAGGACGTCGACCGCCAGCTCCGTGGTCAGCGCCCACCGGCCCGGCGGCGCCGCCAGGTAGAACGCCTCGCCCATGACGTGGTCGGCGAGCACCGCGAGCGCGACGATCCGCTGTCCCGGATAATCCGGCATCCGCAGGATCGCGCGGCGCCCGCCCCCGCCGGCCCGGCATCCCACCACACCAAGCCTGCGCTCCACCACCCCGCGGTGGCACTCCGCGTCGCGGTCGGTGACCGGCACGGTCATCCGGAGCCCGCTACTTCTTCTTGATGCGGCTGTAGGCCTCGTTGATGCGGGCGACGATGTCCGGGTGCCAGATCACCTCGCGGTAGGCCAGCGTCTCGTAGGTCAGCGCGCTGATCGGGTCCATCGCGGGAGACGTCCGGGCCATCTCCTTGTTGTTCACGGCCGACTTCGCCGTGGTGCCCGCGATCGACGCGGCCAGCTCGGTCGCCCGCTCGACGACCCCGCCCGCCGGCGCCAGCCGGTCGATCAGCCCGATCCGCAGAGCCTCGGCGGCGTCGATGCGGTCACCGGAGAAGGTCAGCAGCTTCGCCTGGCTCAGCCCGACGATGCGCCACAGCGGCGAGAAGTACGGAGTGAGGCCGAACTTGATCTGCGGGTACCCGAAGATCGCGTTCTCGCTGCCGATGCGGATGTCGGTGAACACCGCGATGTCGCACCCACCGCCGAGCGCGGGCCCGCCGACCGCCGCGATCGTCGGCTTGCGGTAGTCCAGCAGCGTCCCGTACGCGCGCAGGCACGCCTCCGAGTAGATGGCCCGCGTCTCCTCGGTGAAACCCGACTGCAGGTCGAGGTCGAGCCCCGCACAGAAGACGTCCTCACCGCCGGTGAGCACGACGGCGGCGACCTCGTCGTCGTAGGCCCAGGCGTCCAGCTGGTCGCTCAGATCGGTCATCAGCTCGACGCTCAGGGCATTGCGTCGGTCCAGCCGCGTGAACGTGATCGTTCCGACGCCGTCCTTGACGCTCGCCTCGATGTTGTCGTACCCCGTCATGTGCACTGTCCTCTTTCGATGGTGTTTCGGTTACTGCGAAGCGAGGTCGCCGAGTTCGGCGAGCCGGTGCTTCTGGATCTTCCCGGTGGCGCTGCGCGGGATCTCCCGCACCACGTGCCATTCGACCGGGATCTTCTGCTTGGCAAGTCGTTGCCGTTCCAGGTGCTCGATCAGCGGTTGCGAGCCCGGCCAGATCACCCCCGGCCGCAGCACGAGCCACGCGCCGGCCACCTCCCCCAGCCTCGGGTCGGGCACGGCGGTCACCGCGACCGACTCGACGTCCGGGTGAGACGCGATAGCCAGTTCGATGTCCATTGTGGAGAACTTTTCCCCACCGCGGTTGACGATGTCCTTGCTGCGCCCGGTCATGCGCACCCAGCCCTGCTCGTCCACCAGGCCGACGTCGCCGGGGTAGAACCAGCCGTCGTCGTCGATCTGCTCCTTGGTGAGCGCGGGATCGGTGTAGCCGGACAGCAGCTGCGGGCCGCGGATGCGCAGCTCGCCCACGGTGCCCACCGGCAGCACCGCGCGGTCGTCGTCGATGGCCTGGATCTCCAGTCCGGGGAGCAGCCTGCCGTCCCAGTCCCGCCTGCGCTCCAGCGGATCGTCCGCCGCGGCGATCGCGCACACGCCCGCCGTCTCGGTCATGCCGTACGCGCGGACCACCGAGATCCCCACCCCGGCCGCGCGATCGACCAGCGCGCCCGGAATCGCCGCACCGGCGCAAGCGTACGTCGGCAACCGGTGTCCGGGGGCGACCCCGCGCTCGTAGCGTTCGACCAGGTCGGATACGAACACGGTGGCGCCCATCATGAGCGACACCCGCTCCCGCTCGATGAGCTCGACCGCCTCGTCCGGCTGCCAGCCGCGCGTGATCACCGACCGTCCACCCAGGAACGCGGGGAACACCACGCCCGCGACGAAACCGCCGAGGTGCGACAGCGGCGTCGCGGCGAGGGTCACGGTGCGCTCGCCCGCTCCGAGAGCCTCGCGGAAGTTCCGCAGGTGCGCGAACAACGCCTGGCTGGACAGCAGCGCACCCTTGGGCGCCGAGGTGGTCCCGGAGGTGTAGAGCAACAGGGCCGGTTCATGTGCGGGCAGCGATTCCGGCAGCTCCACTCCGGACACCGGCTCCGCGGCGACCGGCTCCCACCCCTCGCGGGCGCCGCCCACAAGGTACTTGACCGCCGGACGCAGCCCGAGCTCGCCGAGCAGCGCGTCGGTTTCCTCCGCAGGGCGGCGGGCACCCAGCTCCGCGCTGACCACGATCGCCGCGGGGCGGCAGTCGGCGAGGATCCGGCGCATCTCGTGCTCGCGGTAGATCGGCACGACCGGCACGTCGATCGCGCCGATGCGGAACGCCGCCACCTGCAGCACCAGCGCCTCCAGGCAGTTGGGCAGCTGCACGAGCACCCGGTCACGCGGGCGGACGCCGCGCCGGACGAGGTCGGCGCCGACCGCGGCGGTCCACCCGTCGAACTCGGCGTAGGTGACGCGCCTGCCCTCGAAGCAGAACAGTTCGCGGTCGGGGTGGCTTGCCGCCCGCGCGGGCAGCAGGTCGCCGATCCGCTCGGCTGTCCACAGACCGGTCGCCCGGTACCCGGCGTGCCGGTACTGCGCCCGCACTTCCGATACCGTCGTCATCGACGCGCTCCTTCCTCCGCCCGGGTCCGCGCCCGGCCACCCGCCAAGCTACCTAGTTAATATTCACTAAGGAAGCCCCGTGGCGCCGGTGCTTCTTGACCGGAAACGCCGCCTCACCGGCGACGGTTTGCCGGTCAGGACTCCAGGCGCTCCGTGGCCTTGCTCCGGCCCGACCGCAGGGCCGCGAGCCCGTCGGAGAGCCTGCGAGTGAACAAGCCGCGCTGGATGAGGTCGGCGGTGACGCGCAGTTCGTAGGCGGTGGCGCCGATGTGGTCCATGTTCCCCGCCCGCAGCGCGACCTCCTTGAGCACCGTCGTCAGCTCAGCACCCGCCTCGGCGATGTGCCGCGCCAGCCGCATCCCGCTCTCCCGCACGGTGCCGACGGGCACCACCTCGTCGACGAGACCGACCCGCAGCGCCTCGGCGGCGTCGATCGGGTCGCCGGTGAACAGCATCCGGCGGGCGCGCTGGCCGCCGACCTTGCGCAGCATGCCGTGGTAGAAGCCGTTCATCCCGTACTTGACCTGCGTGGAACCGAACGCGGCGTTCTCGGCGGCCACGGTGATGTCGCACATGTTCGCCAGGTCCATCCCGTACCCGGGCGCCACGCCCGCGACCGCCGCGACGGTGGGTTTGCGATAGTCGTAGACGGTCGTCATCAACTTGCAGGCCAGGTCGTTGAACCGGGTCAGCTCGTCCCCGGAAACCGACTCCAGGACGTCGAGCGCCCAGCCCGCGCAGAAGTAGTCCTCGTTGCCGACGAGCAGGACGGCCGCCACACAGTCGTCCTCAGCCCACCCGTCGAGCGCCGCGATGATCTCGCGATGCAGCTCCCACCCGAGCGCGTTGCGCTTCTCCGGGTGGTTGAGCTGGATCACGCCGACCCCGTCCTCGACCGACGTGATCAGGTACCGGTGGGCGGACGTCTTCGTCACGATTGCTTCCTTCCGTTCAGCCGAGGCCGTCTCCGCAGCGCGGCTTGCCTAGTGAATATTAACTAGTTTAGTCTCCCGGTCAACCCCGTACTCGGCTCACGCCCGGAAGGAACCCGCGATGTCCACCTCACCCGCGATACCGGAGGCGTTCGTCTACGACGCCATCCGCACCCCCCGTGGCCGCGGCAAGAGCACCGGATCGCTGCACACGATCAAGCCGGTCTCGCTCGTCGTCGGCCTCATCGGCGAACTGCGCGCCCGCCACCCGGACCTCGACCCGGCCGCGATCGACGACCTCGTGCTGGGCATCGTGTCCCCGGTCGGCGACCAGGGCTCGGTCCTGCCCCGCACGGCCGCGATGGCCGCAGGCCTGCCCGACACCGTCTCCGGGGTCCAGCTGAACCGGTTCTGCGGATCCGGCCTGGAAGCCGTCAACACCGCCGCGCAGAAGGTCCGCTCCGGCTGGGACCGCCTGGTGATCGCGGGCGGTGTCGAATCGATGTCGCGGCTGCCGCTGGGGGCCGACGGCGGCGCGTGGATGAACGACCCGGAGACCAACCTGGCGACGTCGTTCGTCCCGCAGGGTGTCAGCGCCGACCTCATCGCCACGATCGAGGGCTTCACCCGCGACACCGTCGACGGCTACGCCGAACGCTCGCAGCGGCTCGCCGCGCAGGCCTGGTCCGGTGGCTACTTCGCCAAATCGGTCGTCCCGGTGCGCGACCGCAACGGCGTGACCGTCCTCGACCACGACGAGCACATGCGGCCGGACACGACCGCGGAGTCACTGGCCGGCCTCAAGCCCTCCTTCGCCGCGCTCGGCGAGCAGGGTGGGTTCGACGCGGTGGCGCTGCAGCGCTACCACTGGGTCGAGCGCATCGACCACGTCCACCACGCTGGCAACTCCTCCGGCATCGTCGACGGTGCCGCGCTCGTGCTGATCGGCGACGAGCGGGCCGGGGTCGAGCACGGTCTCACCCCGCGCGGCCGGATCGTCGCGACCGCGACCTCCGGCGCCGACTCCACGATCATGCTGACCGGGCCGATCCCGGCCACGCGCAAGCTGCTCGCACACACCGGACTGTCCATCGAGGACATCGACCTGTTCGAGATCAACGAGGCCTTCGCCGCGGTCCCGCTCAAGTACGCCAAGGACCTCGGCATCCCGATGGACAAGGTCAACGTCAACGGCGGCGCCATCGCGATGGGCCACCCGCTCGGCGCCACCGGCGCGATGCTCGTCGGCACCGCACTCGACGAACTGGAGCGGCGTCAGGCCCGGCGCGCGGTGGTCACGCTCTGCATCGGAGGCGGCATGGGCGTGGCCACGCTCGTCGAGCGCCTGTGACCCCCGACCGATCCGCACCCGAGGAGAACCCGATGAGCCACGACCACCCGATGTTCCGCTGGGAAACCGGCGCCGACGGCATCGTCACCGTCACGATGGACGATCCGGACCAGTCCGCGAACACCATGAACGACCGGTTCCGCCGGGAACTGCCCGCACTGGTCGACCACCTGTACGCCGAACGCGACTCGATAACCGGCGTGATCGTCACCTCGGCGAAGAAGACCTTCTTCGCCGGTGGCGACCTGGGCATGATGATGCGCGCCACCGAGGACCAGGTCGAGGAGATCACCGGCCTGCTGGACGCGATCAAGGCGCCGCTGCGGCGGCTGGAGATCCTCGGCAGGCCGGTTGTCGCCGCGATCAACGGCGCCGCGCTCGGTGGCGGCTACGAGATCGCGCTGGCCTGCCACCACCGCATCGTGCTGGACGTGCCCGGTGCGACCGTGGGCCTGCCCGAGGTGACGCTGGGTCTGCTGCCCGGCGGCGGGGGCACCACCCGCACGGTGCGCATGTTCGGGCTGCGCACCGCGCTGCAGGAGATCCTGCTGACCGGCCGGAAGTTCCGTCCCGCGGCGGCGCTGGAAACGGGGCTCGTCGACGCCGTCGCCGCCACGCCGGACGAACTGCTGGCCGCGGCGCGCGCGTGGATCGCGGCCAACCCCGAACCCGCGCAACCGTGGGACCGCCCCGGTCACCGCATCCCGGGCGGCACCCCGTCGAGTCCCGCACTCGCCACCGTGCTGCCGTCGCTGCCCGCGGTGCTGCGCAAGCAGACCAACGGCTCCCCCGCGCCCGCCCCGCGCAACGTGCTCGCCGCCGCGGTCGAGGGCGCGCAGGTCGACTTCGACAATGCGCTGGTGATCGAGTCGCGGTACTGCGCCGAGCTGATCTGCGGCCGGATCTCGGCGAACATCATCAAGTCGATGTTCTTCGACATGCAGGCGATCAACCGCGGCGCGGGCAGGCCGGACGGGTATCCCGAGTACCGCGCGCGGAAGCTGGTCGTCCTCGGCGCGGGCATGATGGGCGCCGGAATCGCCCACGTGGCGGCGAAAGCCGGCGTGCAGGTCGTCCTCAAGGACGTGACGCGCGAGGCGGCCGAACGGGGCAAGGGCTACAGCGCGAAGATCCTGGACAAAGCCGTGGCGCGGGGCACCACCACACCGCAGCGGCGGGAGGAGATCCTGGCCCGGATCACGCCGACCGCCGACACCGCCGACGCCGAGGACGCCGACCTGCTCATCGAGGCCGTGTTCGAGGACCCGGCGCTGAAGAAGACCGTCATCGCCGAGACCGCGAAGTACCTGACCCCGGACGCGCTGCTGGGCTCCAACACCTCGACCCTGCCGATCACCGATCTCGCCGAGGGGGCCGACCGACCGGAGGACTTCATCGGGCTGCACTTCTTCTCCCCCGTCGACAAGATGGCGCTGCTCGAGATCGTGGTCGGCGAGAAGACCGGTGACGCCGCGCTGGCCAAGGCGATCGACTTCGCCCGCCAGATCGGCAAAACCCCGATCGTCGTCAACGACAGCCGGGGCTTTTTCACCAGCCGGGTGATCCTGGAGTTCGTCAACGAGGCCATCGCGCTGGTCGGTGAGGGCGTGCCCGCCGCGTCGGTCGAGCAGGCGGCCACCCAGGCCGGGTACCCGGTCGGCGCGCTCGCGCTCGTCGACGAACTGACGCTGACGCTCATGCGCAAGATCCGGGAGGAGACCGTCGCCGGTCACCGGGCGGCGGGCATCGACAAACCGGTCCACCCCGCGGCCGCGGTGATCGACGCGATGATCGACGAGCACGACCGCAAGGGCCGCGCGGCCGGCGCTGGGTTCTACGACTACGCCGACGGCCGCAAGCAGGGCCTGTGGCCGGGCCTGCGCGCGGCCTTCGGCGGCACGAACACCGACATCCCGCTGATCGACATGCAGGAGCGGATGCTGTTCGCCGAAGCGCTGGACACCGTGCGATGCTTCGACGAGAACGTGCTGCGCTCCGTCGCTGACGCCAACATCGGGTCGATCCTCGGCATCGGCTTTCCCGCCTGGACCGGCGGGGTCATCCAGTACATCAACTCCTACCGGGGCGGCCTGCCCGGCTTCGTCGCCAGGGCACGCGAACTGGCCGCGCGCTACGGCGACCGGTTCACCCCGCCGGAATCCCTCGTCCGCAAGGCGGAGAACGGAGAGGACTACCAGTGACCACACAGGACACGGCACGACCGCTGGCCGGGCGCACCATCCTGATGTCGGGCGGCAGCCGCGGCATCGGGCTGGCGATCGCTACCCGCGCGGCGCGCGACGGCGCGAACGTCGTGCTGCTGGCCAAGACCGCCGAACCGGACCCGCGGCTGCCCGGCACCGTGCACACCGCCGTCGAGGAGATCCAGGCCGCCGGTGGCAAGGGGCTCGCGGTGGTCGGCGACGTGCGCCGGGAAGAGGACGTGGCCCGCGCGGTCGAGCAGGCGGTGGCCCGGTTCGGCGGCATCGACGTCGTGGTCAACAACGCCTCGGCGATCACGTTGTCCCCCCTGGGCAAGCTGTCGCTCAAGCGGTACGACCTGATGCTCGACATCAACGTGCGCGGCACGTTCGCGCTCACCAGCGCCGCGCTGCCGCACCTGTACGCATCGGACAACCCGCACGTGCTGACGCTGTCCCCGCCGCTGAACCCGGACCCCGTCTGGCTGCACCGGCACGCGCCCTACACCATCAGCAAGTACGGCATGACCATGCTGACCCTGGGCCTGGCTGGGCAGGAACACCCGCGCCCGATCGCGGCGAACTGCCTGTGGCCGCGCACGACGATCGCGACCGCCGCGGTGCAGAACATCGTCGGCGGTGACGCGGCGATGGCGGTGTCGCGCCGCCCGGAGATCATGGCCGACGCCGCGCACGCCATCCTCGCCCGCGACGCCGCGGAGTGCACCGGCACCTGCTTCATCGACGACGACGTGCTGCGCGCGCAGGGCGTCACCGACTTCAGCGGGTACCGCTACGGCGACGCCGCCGAATCCGACCTCAAGCCGGACCTGTTCCTGCCCGGAGGTGAACTGTGACCGGCACGCGCGGCGTGTACGACGCCGACCACGAGCTGTTCCGCGAAACCGTGCGCTCGTTCATCAAGTCCGAGGTCGCCCCGCACGACGAGGAGTGGGAGCGGCGCGGCATCGTCGACCGCGCCCTGTTCACCAAGGCGGGCGCCGCGGGACTGCTGATGTTCGGCACGCCCGAGGCGCACGGCGGCCCCGGCATCGACGACTGGCGGTTCAGCGCCGTCGTGGACGAGGAGTTCGGCCGGTCCGGGTTCGCCTCCGCCGGGTTGTCGATCGCCCTGCAGAACGACGTCGTCGGTCCCTACCTGCTCGACCTGACCGACGAGGAGCAGAAGGCGCGGTGGCTGCCCGGGATGACCTCGGGTGAGCTCGTCGGCGCGATCGCGATGACCGAACCCGGGACGGGCAGCGACCTCGCGGGCATCGCGACCCGCGCGGTCCGCGAGGGCGACCACTACGTGCTCAACGGGTCCAAGACGTTCATCTCCAACGGGCAGAACGCCGACCTCGTCGTGGTGGCCGCGCGCACCTCCGACGACAAGCACCGGGGACTGACCCTGCTGGTCGTCGAACGCGGCACACCGGGCTTCGAGCGCGGCCGCAACCTGGACAAGCTCGGCCTGCACGGTCAGGACACCAGCGAACTGCACTTCACCGACGTCCGGGTGCCGGTGGCCAACCGGCTCGGTGACGAAGGCCAGGGCTTCTTCCAGCTGATGCGCAACCTGCCTCAGGAACGACTCTCGCTGGCGGTCACCGCGGTGGCCTCCGCGGAGGGTGTGCTGGCCAGGACGATGGACTACGTCACGCAGCGGCGCGCGTTCGGCACCCCGGTCGGCAGCTTCCAGCACAGCCGTTTCCTCCTCGCCGAACTGCACACCGAGGTCGACATCGCCCGCGTGTTCGTGGACCACTGCGTCGCGCTGCACGCCCGCGGCGAGCTGACCGCCGTGCAGGCGGCGAAGGCGAAGTGGTGGTGCACCGAACTGCAGGTCCGCGTCGCCGACCGGTGCCTGCAGCTGCACGGCGGGTACGGCTACATGCGCGAGTACCCGGTCAGCCGCGCCTACACCGACGCCCGCATCCAGACCATCTACGGCGGGACGACCGAGATCATGAAGGAGATCATCGGCCGGGACCTCGGGCTGTGAGGAGCACACGATGACCCCACCGGTGACGCTCGAGGTGACCGACGGCGTCGCGCTCCTCGGGCTGGCCCGCCCGGAGCGGAACAACGCCGTCGACCTCCCGCTGGCCCGCGCGCTCCGCGACGCGGTGGCCGAGGTGGCGGCGACCCCGGACGTCGGGGCCGCCGTCCTGTTCGGCCACGGCGAGCAGTTCAGCGTCGGCGGCGACCTGTTGGCGTTCGCCGACGCCGAGGCGCCCGGGCAGTTCCTGGCCGAACTCGCCCGCACCGCGCACGAGGCCGTGCTGGGCCTGCGCTCGCTCACGGTGCCGGTGGTCGCTTCGGTGCAGGGAGCGTGCGCAGGCGCCGGGATCGGGTTCGCGCTCTCGGCCGACCTGGTGCTGGCCGAGCACACCGCGCGGTTCGTGGTCGCCTACACCGCGACGGGCCTGTCGCCCGACTGCGGGGTGTCCTGGGCGCTCACCCGCGCGCTCGGCCCGGCCAGGGCGAGCGATCTGATCCTCACCAACCGGAAGGTCGAGGGCACCGAGGCCGAACGCATCGGCCTCGTCTCGCGCGCGGTCGCACCCGGGACCGCGCGCGCGGAGGCCGTCCGGCTGGCCACGGCACTGGCCCGCGGGCCGCGTCGTGCGCTGGCCGCCTCCGCCGGACTGGTGCGCCGGGCGGTGAGCGAACCGCTGTCCGGGCACCTCGACGCCGAAGCCCGCTCCATCGCCGCGCTCATCGAGACACCCGACGGGCAGGAGGGCGTGCACGCATTCCTCGCCAAGCGGACACCCCGGTTCACCCACACCACCGCAGGAGCTGCCGATCATGACTGATGCCCACGACCCCGCGTTCCTCCGCCGGTTCGCCGACGACTGGCTCACGGCGTGGA
Organism: Amycolatopsis methanolica 239; assembly: GCF_000739085.1. Taxonomy (NCBI): domain Bacteria; kingdom Bacillati; phylum Actinomycetota; class Actinomycetes; order Pseudonocardiales; family Pseudonocardiaceae; genus Amycolatopsis; species Amycolatopsis methanolica. Next base: position 4,689,162 of record NZ_CP009110.1, read on the forward strand.
ACTCCCACGACACCGAGCAGGTGCTCGCGCTGCTGCACCCGCGCATCGAATGGGACGACACCGTGTTCTGGCCGGAGGTGATCCACGGCCGGGACGCGATGCGCACCTACGTCGACCGGATCTGGGCCGTGATGCCCGACGTCCGGTTCGAGGAGGTGCAGCTGTTCACCGCACCCGCGGACGGGCGCGCCCTGGTGCTGTTCCGGCAGGAGGGCAGCGGACCGCCGCAGCTGGATCCCGGCAAGCGGTTCAGCACCCACGGCTGCGACATCTTCCTCGGGTTCACCGACGGGTTGCTGTCGCGCTACCTCGCCCAGTACGAGATCACCGACATGATGCGGCAGCTCGGTGCGCTGCCGCCGCGCGAGGGCAAGGTCGGCGGCGCCTACCTGCTGTCGCTGATGTCGCGCAACCGCTGACGCCTCAGGGAGCCCCCGGCACGCGCCGGGGGCTCCTGCCGTCCGGAGTGGACGTAGGAGCGCTTGCCCGCGCGTGATCGCCCGCCTAGGGCCTGTTTCATAAGCGAGGTAGCCACTCGTTGATCGCGGCGATGTGGATTGTGGCTTCGTAGCGGACGGCGAGCTTGTCGTATCGGGTGGCGAGGGCTCGGTGACGTTTGAGGCGGTTGATCCCGCACTCGACCGCGTGTCGCTGTTTGTAGGTGTGCGGGTCGAAGGCTGGTGGCCGGCCACCGTCTGGTCCACGGTTGCGGCGATGCCGGATCTGATCAGCGGGCTGGGGGATGGTGCACGCGATCCCGCGCCTGCGCAGGTGGGCCCGGTTGGCGCGGGAACTGTAGGCCTTATCCGCCAGCACCCGATCCGGTCGGGTCCGGGCTTGTCCACCGCCGATTCGGGCGACCCGGATTCCGGCCAGTACCGCCTCGAACTCCGGGCTGTCCCCACGCTGCCCCGCCGTGACCAGCAGCGACAGCGGTTTCTGCCCCTGTTCAGTCGCCAGATGCAGCTTGGTGGTCCATCCACCCCGAGACCGGCCCAATGCGTGATCAGCGGGTTCGGGCGCGCCCACCCCACCCGGTGGTTCCTTCTGCACCTCACTCTCGGTCCGCGCGCCCGCCGCATGCTGATGCGCTCGGTTGATCGTGCTATCCACGCTCACGTCCCAGGTGATCACCCCAGCGGCGTCGGCCCTGCTCTGCAAGGCCGCCAGGATCACCGCCCACACACCCGCGCGCTGCCAGCGCCGGAACAACCCATAGACCGTCTGCCAGCACCCATACACCGGTGGGACATCGCGCCAGGGAGAGCCCACACGCACTCGCCACCGAATTCCGTCGAGGAGTTGACGCTTGGTCCACTTCGGTGGGCGACCCGGCTTCTGGCCGACCGGCAGCAGTGGTTCCAGCACCGCCCACTGCGCGTCGGTCAGATCGGCTCGCCCCGCCGCCGCTACGCTAGCCACGAGGTCTCCGGTGTTCTCGATCTTCTTAGTCGCTGATCGATCTACCGGAGACCTCACTTATTTGATCAACGACACGCCGCGACACCCACACTGCCGAAGACCTTCCCAGATCAGCGCATTGAAACAGGCCCTAGTGTGGATCGTCGTGAAAGCCCTTGTCGTGCACGGACTCGACGGCCCATCGGCGATCCGCTTCGACGACGTGGACGAACCACCGTCCGACGGGAAGGTGCTGATCGAGGTGCGCGCCGCGGGCGTGTGCTACCCCGACCTCCTGCTCACGCAGGGCCGCTACCAGGCCCGCGCGCAACCACCGTTCGTCCCCGGTTCCGAAGTGGCCGGGCTGGTGGTGCACGCCCCGGACGGCAGCGGGTTCAGCGCGGGCGACCGCGTGCAGGCCGTGGTCGGACTGGGCGCGTACGCGCAGCGCGTCGCCGTCGATCCCGGGGCGGTGTGGCGCCTTCCGGACGAGCTGGACTTCGCCGAGGGCGCGGCGTTGCTGGCCAACCACCAGACCGCCCACTTCGCGCTGCACCGGCGCGCCGGGCTCACCGCCGGTGAGACGGTGCTTGTGCTCGGGTCGGCGGGCGGCGTCGGTTCGGCCGCGGTCCAGGTGGCGACGGCGCTCGGCGCGCGGGTGATCGCCGGCGTGCACCGCCGCGGCGCCGACGAGTTCGTGCGCGGGCTCGGCTCCGACGGGATCGTCCCGCTGCACGACGGCTGGCTCGACCGCGTGCGGGAGGTCACCTCCGGCCGCGGTGTCGACGTGGTGGTGGACCCGGTGGGCGGTGCGCTGTTCGACGACGCGGTGCGTGCGCTGGCCCCGGAGGGGCGGTTGATCGTGCTCGGGTTCGCGGGCGGCGCCATCCCGCAGGTGAAGGTCAACCGGCTCCTGCTGCGCAACGTCAGCGTGGTCGGCGCGGGCTGGGGCGAGTTCCTGCGCACCCGGCCCCAGGCGCTGGCCGAGACGGCGCAGGCGCTCCAGGCGTTCGTCGCCCGCGGCCTGCGTCCTCCCGTCACCCGCCGCTTTCCGCTGGCAGAGGGCGCGCAGGCACTGCTCGACCTGGAAGCCGGGACGGTGCTGGGCAAGGCGGTGCTCGTCACCGAGGGGTGACGAGCACCGGCCGGATCACGCCTCGCGCCGGGCCCGCGCGAAGTCGAGCGCGTCGGCCCACGACGTGCGGCGCATGATCAGGCCGCGGTACTTCATGATCACCGACTGCCCGTTGACCGTCAGTGCGCCCACCAGGCGGTCGCCCTCCCGGTACAGCGCCACCTGTCGGCCACCGGCCGCACCGCTGCCGTCCTCGACCACCACGACCTCGTCGGCCGTGGGCACGCCGACGAACTGGATGCGGGTGTCGTACCAGTCCGACCAGAAGTAAGGCACCGTCTCGTACGGCCGGGCCGCGGACGGGTCGAGCGCGTTGCGCACCGCGGCGGCTCCCTGCTCCGCCGCGCTCGTCCAGTGTTCGAGGCGCATCGGCCGGTCGAACAGGGGGTTGTGCCAGCGCGCCACGTCACCGGCGGCGTACACCCCGGGCCCGCCGGTGGCCAGCGTCGCGTCGCACACCACCCCGTCGTCGAGCGTGACGCCGGAGCCCGCCAGCCACCCGGTCGCCGGTTGCGCGCCGACACCGACCACCACCAGGTCCGCCTCCACCGCGGTGCCGTCGGACAGGCGCACCCGCTCGACGCGTCCGTCGCCCTCGAAGCCCGCCACGCCGACACCGCAGCGCAGGTCCGTGCCGTTGGCGCGGTGCAGGGCGGCACAGCGCTGTCCCATCGCCTCGCCCACCGCGCGCACCAGCGGCGTGGGCATCGCCTCGACCACCGTGACCGGCAACCCGCGTTTGCGCGCACCCGAGGCGACCTCGGATCCGATGAAACCAGCGCCTACCACGACCGTGCGCGCGCCGGCGTCCAGTGCCGCGCGCACCGCACGCGCGTCGTCGAGGGTGCGCAACGTGTGCACGCCGGCGAGCCCGTCGGCGCCGGGCAGCGTCCGCGGACGCGCCCCGGTCGCGATCACCGCCACGTCATACGGGATCTCGTCACGGCCCACCACCACCGTCCGGGACGCGGTGTCCAAAGCGGACGCCGGTGTGCCCAGGCGGAGGTCGATGCCCAGCTCCCCGGTGAGGTGGTCCGCGGTGCGGAACCACGGCGTCACGGGATCACCCTCGTCGAGGTACGCCTTGGACAGCGGCGGCCGGTCGTAGGGCAGGTGGTCCTCCGCCCCGATCAGCGTCACCGGACCGCCGAACCCGGCCTTGCGGGCGGCCTCCACGGCGCGCAGCCCCGCCAGCGAGGCGCCGACGACGACGATCCGTTCCGGCGATGCACCCATGTCGCTTCCCCGGCTTTCAGTCGCGCAGCCGGAGCGCCTCGGTGGGGCACCCCGCGATCGCGGCCTCGACGTCGTCGCGCAGCCCGTCGGGGACCGTCGCCGCCTTCAGCACGAGCTCGCCGTTGTCGTCGACCTCGAAGACGTCGGGAGCAAGGGATTCGCAGATTCCCAGACTCGTGCACTTGGCCCTGTCGACGATGATCTCCACAGTGTTCCTCCTCGAGCGATCGCCACCGACATGACCGGGATCATTCAGCGGCGCTGACAAAATCGGTGAACCGGCCGCCGGCCTCAGAAGAACCGGCGGATGATCCGCATCTTGCTGTCCGTGTACGGCGGGTAGAGCAGCGACAGATCCGGGCGCGACGGTTTCGACACGACCGCCTTGCGGTGGCTGAACGTCTCGAAACCCCACCTGCCGTGGTAGCTGCCGATGCCGCTGTCACCGACGCCGCCGAACGGCAACTGCGGGGACATGCAGTGGAAGGCGAGGTGGTTGATCACCACGCCACCGGAACTGGTCCGGTCGAGCACCGCGCGGTGCTCACCGCGGCGACGGCTGAACAGGTAGGCCGCCAGCGGTTTCGGGCGGGCGTTGACGAACGCGATCGCCTCGTCCAGCGAGTCCACCGTCAGCACCGGCAGGATCGGCCCGAAGATCTCCTGGCCCATCAGGGCCGAATCCGGGTCGGGGTCGGCCACGACCGTCGGCTGGATCGCCGTGGCCGCGCGGTCCGCGCCGCCACCGATCACGACCTCGCCGCCCGACGTGCCGAGCAACCCGGCCAGCCGGGTGAACTGGCGCTCGTTGACCACCCGCATCCCCGACTCGTGGTCCCCGGCGCGGAACGTCCGCATCGTCGAGGCGAGCAGGTCCAGAAACTCGTCGCGCACCGCGCGCTCGACGAGCACGTAATCCGGCGCGATGCAGGTCTGCCCGGAGTTCATCAGTTTGAGCCAGGCGATCCGCCGCGCCGCGACCTCCAGATCTGCCGCGGCGGTGACGATCACCGGGCTCTTGCCGCCCAGTTCGAGCGTCACCGGCGTCAACCGCGCCGCCGCCGCGCGCATCACCTCCCGCCCGATCTCCGTGCCCCCGGTGAAGAACGCGTGGTCCAGACCCTGCGCGAGCAGGTCCTGCGTCACCTCCGCGTCCCCCTCCAGCACCGCGACGGCCTCCGGGTCGAGATAGCGCGGCAGGAGCTCGGCCAACGCCGCCGACGACCGCGGCGCGTGCTCGGACGGCTTGACCACGACGCAGTTGCCCGCGGCCAGCGCGCCGACCATCGGGCCGATCGTGAGGTAGAACGGGTAGTTCCACGGACCGATCACCAGCACCACGCCCAGCGGTTCGTACTGGAACCAGCCCCGTCCCGGCAGCGCGGTCAGGGGCAGCCCGGTGCGGCGCGGTCGCATCCACCGGCGCAACCGTTTGCGGGCGTGGACGACCTCGGCTTTCGTGGCCCCGATGTCGCCGATGAACGCCTCGGCGCTCGACCGCCCGAGATCGGCGGCCAATGCCGTGCGGATCTCGTCCTCCCGCTCGGCGAGCAGGCGTTCCAGCCCGCGCAGCTGCTCGATGCGCCACCGCGCGGAACGGGTGCGGCCGCTCGCGAACGTGGCGCGCAGGCGCGCCACGGCCGACGCCGGGCTCGTCTCGATCACGTCGACGCTCATCGCGCCGCTCCTTCCGTGGTGAACCGTTCCTTGAGCACCCGCTTGAGCAACTTGCCAGTCGGGGTGCGCGGCAGCTCCGCGGTGAACGTCACCGCACGGGGGGCCTTGTAGTGCGCGATCCTGTCGCGGACGTAGCCGATCAGCTCCTGTTCGAGCTCGGGTCCGGTCCGGACGCCCTGCGCCGGCTGCACGATCGCCTGGACCCGCTCCCCCATCTCCGGGTCGGGAACCCCGATGACCGCGACGTCGGCGACCAGCGGGTGCAAGGCCAGCGTGTCCTCGACCTCGCGCGGGTAGATGTTCACCCCACCAGAGATGATCATGAAGTCCTTGCGGTCGGACAGGTAGAGGAAACCGTCCTCGTCGACCCGTCCCACGTCGCCGACCGTGGTCCACGTCGGGTACCGGGGGTGCTGCGCCGAGCGGGTCTTCTCCGGATCGTTGTGGTACTCGAAGGGCAGCTCGTCGCGCTCGAAGTACACCAGGCCGTCCTGACCGGCCTCGACCTCGTCTCCCGACTCGTCGCAGATGTGGATCGTGCCGAGCATGCTGCGCCCGACCGAACCGGGCTTGGCCAGCCACTGCGGCGTGTCGATAAACGTGATGCCGTTGCCCTCTGTGGACCCGTAGTACTCGTGGACGATCGGGCCCCACCACTCGATCATCTTCCGCTTGACCTCGGGCGGGCACGGGGCCGCCGCGTGCACCACCAGGCGCAGCGTGGACACCGCGTACTTCTCCCGCACCGGCTCGGGCAGCTTCAGCATCCGCACGAACATCGTCGGCACCACCTGGGTGGCGGTCACGCCGAACCGTTCGACGGCGGCCAGGAAGCCTTCCGGGTCGAACCGTTCCATCATCACGACGGTCGCACCGAGCGAGTGCATCACGCCGGACCAGCGCAGCGGCGCCGCGTGGTACACCGGCGCGGGCGAGAGGTAGACGTCGTCGCTGGTGATCCCGTACATCGCGCCCAGCATGCCGACGATCGGGTCGCCCGGCTCGTCGATCGCGCGGGGCGGCAACGGCGGTTTCACGCCCTTCGGTTTGCCGGTGGTACCCGAGGAGTACAGCATCGCCGCACCGCTCGGCTGCGCGGGCAGCGACGGCTCCGCCGCGGCGATCGCGGCCTCGAACGAGTCGTAACCCGCGACCGGCCCGCCGAACGCGTGCCGGACCGCGACCTGGTCCGTGTACCTGCCGATCTCCTCCGCGAGCTCGGCCAGCCCCGCCGACACGACGAGCGCCTTGGCGCCGCTGTCCCGCAGGATGTAGATGACCTCGTCGGCGGACAGGTGCCGGTTCACGGCGGTGACGTAGAGCCCCGACCGCATCGCCGCCCAGTAGACGTCGAAGCATTCGAGCCGGTTGTCCGAAAGCAGCGCCACCACGTCACCGGGGCGCAGCCCCGCGTCGTGCAGCAGCCGGGCGAACCGCAGCGAGCGGTCGTCCAGTTCGCAGTAGGTCCGGACCGCGCCGGACTCCGCGATCACCACCGCCGGCTTGTCCGGCGTCCGCTGTGCGTGGGTGCCTGGGTACATGACTGTCTCTCCGGTGTGTCAGGACGCGATCGCGCCCGTGGTCAGGACCTCGCGGAGGCTGTGGATCCCGCGGTTCTGCAGCGCCCGCACCGCACCGGCGCTGCGCCGCATGGCCACCGAGGTCTCGGCGACCGTGCGCTCGTCGAAGTAGCGCATCGTGATGCACCGCGCCTGCTCGGCGTTGAGCCGGGACACGACGCGCCGCATCGAGGAACGCACCGCCTCCCGGCACACGAGCTCCGCGGGGTCGGGCGAACCGGAGGTCCACCGGAACTCGTCGAACGAGTCGGGCAGCGGGGCGTGGTAGCGGTGTCGCGCACTCTTGAGCTCATCGGCCAGGAGGTTGCGTGCGATCGTGACCAGCCACGCCCGGATCGGTGTGCCGCGGGCGACGTAGCTGCCGTAGCCGCGCAGGGCGCGGGCGAACGTCTCACTCGTCAGGTCCTCGGCCAGGTCCCGGTCCCTCGTGCGGTGGTGCAGGTACTGGAACACCGCCGCCCGGTGGGCCCGGTACACGCCGGCGAACGACTCGCGGTCGGTCATCCGAGTTCTCCCCGCGCGGGCAGGATGGCGGTGTCCTCCGCCGGGGACGTGGTGTGCCTGCCCACGGTGACCACGGAGCGTCGTGGGGTGACGCCGTAGCGGCGCTGCTCCTCCGGGGTGAGGGAGGCGATGATGCCCTCCTGGGCGGCCGGGGGCAGGGTGTGCAGGATCTTCATGACCCGGTCCTTGCGGCGGATCGCGCCCTGCCGCGTCGGCACGCCCGGCGTCGGCTGCATCTGGGCCGGGATGCCGGTGACGTCCTCCACGCCGCCGGCGTGGTGACCGGCCTCGAACATGGCCCGCTCGGCCGCGATCTGGGCGGAGTCCTTCTCCTCGGACATGCCGATCGGGCCGTCCATCCGCCCGCCCAGGAACTGCTTGACGACCGGCTCCTCGCTGGTCAGCAACACCTCGCGCGGCCCGAACATGACCAGCTCCTTGCGGAACAGCATGCCCAGGTTATCCGGCACCGTGCGGGCCAGGTTGATGTTGTGCGTGACGATCAGGAACGTCGCGTCGATCTGCGCGTTGACGTCGATGAACAGCTGCGAGATGTAGGTGGTGCGCACCGGGTCAAGACCCGAGTCCGGCTCGTCCACCAGAATGATCTCCGGGTCCAGCACCAGCGCCCGCGCCAGACCGGCGCGCTTGCGCATACCACCGGAAATCTCACCGGGGAGTTTCTTCTCCGCACCCGCCAGACCGGTCAGATCCAGCTTTTCCAGCACGATCCGGCGGATCTCGGTCTCGGACTTCTTCGTGTGCTCCCGAAGCGGGAACGCCACGTTGTCGAACAGAGTCATCGACCCGAACAACGCACCGTCCTGGAACAGCACCCCGAACAGCTTGCGCGTCTCGTACAGCTTGCGCTCGGAGCACGTCACGATGTCGACGCCGTTGACCACGCACCGCCCGCGCTCCGGTTTGAGCAGCCCGATCATGGACTTCAGGAACACCGACTTACCGGTACCCGACGGACCCAGCAGCGCGCTGACCTCTCCGGGCGGGAGGGTCAGGCTCACATCGCGCCAGATGTTCTGGCGCCCGAAGGACTTCGTCAGCCCCTCGATGACCACCTCAGCACCCATCGCACCTCCTTGTGCGCCAAACTCAGTTCAGCCGAACACCGCGCCCGCGCTCACCGTTCGGGGGTGAACACGCAGCGCTGCGACTTGATCCCGTTGATGAACGTGCTGGTCAGGTACTCCGGCTCGCCGTCGGCCCTGATGTCGGGCAACCGGGTGAGCAGCTCGGAGAAGATCAGCTTCAGCTGCGTCTTGGCCAGGTGGTTGCCCAGGCAGTAGTGCGGTCCCCGGCCACCGAACGCGACGTGCCGCCGGTTGTCCCGGGTGATGTCGAACGTGCCGGGCCGGTCGAAGGCCTCTTCGTCCCGGTTGCCTGAGCTGTAGAACATCACGACCTTGTCGCCCGCCTCGATGCGCTGCCCGGCCAGCTCGAACGGCTCCAGCGCGGTGCGCCGGAACGTCATCACCGGGCTCGCCCACCGCACGAACTCCTCGACGGCGCCGTCGATGCGGCCGTCGAAGTCCTCCATCAGCAGCCGCCGCTGGTCCGGGAACTCGGTCAGCGCGCGCAGCGTGTGCGTGGTCGTCTGCTTCGTCGTGTCGTTGCCCGCGACGCACAACAGCACGAAGAACGAGCGGATCTCGTCGTCGGTCAGCCGCGCACCGTCCACTTCGGCCTGGGTGAGCGCGGTGAGCAGGTCGTCGGCGGGCTTGGCCCGGCGCGCCTCGATCACGTCCTGGCAGACCCCGTGCAGCGTGGCGATGCCGTTGAGCATCGCCGTGGGGGCGTCGAGCCCGCCGGTGACCTCCTCGTCGTCCCACGAGATCATCAGGTTGGCCGCCTCGTGGACCTCGTCCCGGTTCTCCTCCGGGATGCCGATCATCTCCGAGATCGTCCACATCGGAAGCCGGGCCGACACGGCGGAGACGAACTCCACCTCGCCGAGCGGCGCGATCGCGTCGACGATGCGCCGCGCTTGGTTCGCGATCTGGTCCTGGATGAGCGCGAGCCGCTTCGGCGTGAAGGTGGAGCTGATCAGACGGCGCACCTTGCCGTGCCGCGGCGCGTCCATCGTCAGGATCGACGTGGCCATCTCGAGGATCTCCGAGGGCATGTCCTCGAAAGTCACCCCGCCGGTGGCGGACGAGAACACCTCGGCGTGCCTGCTCACCGTCACGATGTCGGCGTTGCGGACCACGGCCCAGTAACCCGCCTCGGCCTCGTTCACCTCGCCCATGAGTGGGCTGAACACGGGACGCTGCCAGGACACCGGCCGCTCACGCCGCAGCTGGGCGAACACCCGCTCCCGCTCGTGCGGGGGCCGGGCCCAGAACGCCATGTCGGAAATGTCGATCGTGTCGAACTCTCGCACTGTGGCGGTCATCGGGGATCTCCTCAGGACACGATGAGGTCGGTGCGGTTGTCCGCGGTGAGCATGTCGACGTAGACCGGGTAGAGGTCCTTCGTGATCGGGGCCAGCTTCAACAGCTGCGCGGCCGATCCGCCGATCTTGAGCTTCCCCTTCGCCAGCGCGAGGGGCAGGCTGACCTTGCCCTGCCAGTACCGGTTGGCGGTGTCGGAGGACATCGACAGCTCGGCGTCGGCGTCGACGAGCGCCTCCGCGCCGGTGAGCACCTTCTTGGCGACGAGGTCGACGGTGACCGCGGAATCCGGGTCGGTGAAGTTCATGCGCAGGACCATGCCCGTCGCAGCCAGTTTGGGCCCGATGTTCTCGTCCTGCAGCGCCCGTTCGAAGATGCCGCCGATGTAGGTGTTCACTTCGTCGACGGTGGCGAAGCCGGCCATTCTGATCACTCCTGTGTGGATCGTCGGTCTAGGGGAAAAACTGGGTGGCGGTCAGATCTCCGGTGCCGGAACCAGTCCGGACACCACGGCACCGCCGATCCCGCCGTCGGCGGGCAGGTTCACGCCGTTGACCCAGGAGGACACCGGCGAGGCGAGGAAGAGCACGGACGGGGCGATGTCGGCGGCGGTCGCGTGCCGCCCGACGAGGTCGCGGACCCCGTCCAGGTTCTCCTTGCCCATGGTCGCCTCGAAATCACCGAGGATCGGCGTCTGGACCGGGCCGGGGCTCACGGCGTTGATGCGCAGGCCCCGTTCGGCCAGCGCCAGCCCCATGGACATCACGTACACGGTGACGACTTCCTTGGAGAAGTTGTACGCGTTGCCCTGTATCGGGTTGTCGCGCAGCCAGGCGACACCCTCGTCGAAACCGTCCGTGGCGAGCAGGTCGCGGATCTGCTCGATGCGCTGTGGCCAGCCGAACCCCGCCATCGAGGCGACCGAGACGATCGAACCAGCGCGCTCGAGCCGGTCGAGGAACAACTCGGTGAGGTGCCGCTGCCCGAGGAAGTTCACCTTCATCACCACGTCCGCGGGCGCGGTGCCGGGCACGCCGGCGACGTTGCACAGCACGTTCCAGCCAGAACCGAGCTCGTCCACAGCGGACTCGATGCTCGCCGGATCGGTCAGGTCGCACTCGACGAACCGCTCGACCGGAACCTCCGGCGCCTTGAGGTCTAGGGCCGTGACCGCCGCGCCCCCGTCGGTAAGCCGGCGCGCGACCTCCGCGCCGATACCCGATGCCGCACCCGTCACGACGCAGCGCAGACCACGCACGTCCATCTTGTTCGTACCTCCCGGGGACTGTTCCGGCGCACCGAGAAGCACGAACGTGCGCCGGCGCACCGTCGACGACCGCGACGGGCACCGGTTGCCAAGCCGCGGGGATCGTCGGACGAAAAACCGCTGGTGCCGTGATCGGGCTCACCAGCGGCGCTCAGCCTAACATAAACGCTATTATGTGCAACAGACTTTTCCGGCGCCGGTCTGCGCGCTCCGCCCGCGGCAGCTTCCGGAGTTCACCGGACTGCTTAGCTCGATCGAACGACGACCTGCCGAGCGACGAGCAAGACCGTCACTTGTTGCAGCCAGAGATAATGCGTATTATGGAACCGTCAGGACCACGAGCCGGTGTCACCGGGGCACCGCAGTTTCGATCGGAGCCGCGGTGCCGACGTTAGTCACGCGCCAGGAGTACTTTGACAGCGCGATCGAAATCCTGTCCACGGAGGGGTTCCGTGGCGTGCAGGTGGTCAAGCTGTGCAAGGCCATGGGTGTCACCACCGGGTCGTTCTACAACTACTTCCGCAACCTCAAGGACTTCACGGCTCAGTTCCTGAAGTCCTGGCGGCAGAACCTCACCAAGCAGCTCATCGAAGCCGCCGAGCAGGTGGACGAACCGGGTGAGCGCCTGCGCAAGCTCACCGCGCTGGCGATGACAGTCCCGCACGAGGCTGAAGCCGCGATACGGGCGTGGAGCAAGGTCGATCCGATGGTGCTGGCCACCCAGCAGGAGGTCGACGAACTGCGCCTCGGGCTGATCCGCCGGGCCGTCCTGCTGGTCTCGCCGGACGATCCTCAGGCCGACCAGCTCGCGAACCTGGGGCTGAGCATCGTGGTGGGGATGCAGCAACTGCAGTCCCCGATCAACCTCGACGACCTCCGGTGGTCGCTCGACCAGTACGTCGACATGGTGCTCGCGCGCGCCGCACAGCGAGCGGGCGGCAAGCGGTCGAAGCCCACGCGCGCCTGGAACTAACCGGCACTGACCGGCCGCGCTGCCCCGGGTTCACCGGGGCAGCGCGGCCGGTCACGTCACAGCGGCGTCAGGTTGGTGATCAGCCAGCGGTCGCCGTCCCGGATCAGCGAGACCTGCACGCGACTGCCCGTCAGCTGCGGGCCCTGCAGGTTCTTGCTCGTCGTCGTCTGGTTGACGAACAACAGGGTTTCGGCCGCATCCGGCGTCGCGGAGATCACCGAGGCCCGCGCGACGCTGGCGTTCGTCGCCGTCTGCTGGTCGATCGCGGTGGCCCGCACGGTGCCGGTCATCAGGTCCTGGTACCGCTGCTTGAAGTCACCCGTGAGCAGGCCAGTCGCCTTCGCCACGTCGTCGTCGAAGGTCTGGAAGTGGTACGACAGCATGGTCGTCACGCCCGCGCGGGCCGCGTCCGTCGCGGCACCCCGTGCGTCCTCCTCCGCGGTCTGGCGCTGTCGCAGCACCGTGCCCGCGGTGACCGCCGCCGCCAGGAGCACCGCCAGCACCGCGAGCACGGTCAGCGTCAGCACCGGCCGCCGCAGCGGACCGCGCACCGCGGCACCCGCCCACCGCGCCGGCACGCGCACCAGCGCCCGGAGCGGGCGGCGGCGGGGTTCCGGTGTCCGCTCCCCCGGTTCGGTGTCCTCGTGCGGGGTGGTCAGCTCGTCGGTGTCCCCGGCGATGGTGTCCGTCGTCATCGATGGCGCTCCTTCGGTCACGGCACAAACTCGACTTGCGCGACCAGCCACTGGCCAGCCTCTTCCTGCACCTGCACCCGCATCCGGTAGTCCCGCGGCTGCGGCTGGCCGCCGGATTCTGCGTTGGTGACCGTCGACGTCGCGGCCACCAGCAGGCTCGCCGAACCGTCCGATGCGGACTCCACGGCGATCGCCTTGACCTCGCCGGTGGAGGTCACGTTCTGCTCTTTCACCACGGCGGAGAACACGTCCTTGCGGGAGGCGAAATCTTCCTTGAACGGGCCCGTGGCGCCGTCGAGGATGCGCTGCACGCCCGCGTCGATCGCGTTCGGATCGATGGTCAGGATGTTCACCACCTCGGCGCGCGCCGCCTCCGTGGCCGCGGCGCGGTCGCGGTCCTGCTGGTGGCCGCGCCACACCGCGAGACCCACGAGCGTGCCAGCCACCAGCAGCGCCACGCACACGACGAGGAGCACGGCGATCAGCAACACGTGCAATTTCGAGCGCGGCGCGCGGCCGTCGTTCCCACCGGCAGTGCCGGCGGTGTCTGTGGTGTCTGCGGATTCCGGAGTGTCCGGCTCGGCGTCCCTGGGACGGGGCGACGGGCTCGGCCGCGCCGCGGCCTCATCCGGGACGGCGGTCTCGCCGTCGTCGACGGCGGTCACCGTCCCAGTGGTGCCAGTAGCATCTGTTGCCACGTCAGATCCTCCTTCGTCTTGGCCGTCGTGCCGATGCCGCCGATGCCGAACAGGTGACCGTCGGCCGCGACACCCGATCCGGTCTGCGGGTTGTAGAGCGCCGAGGTCAGGTTTCCGAGCAGGCTTCCCGACGGGAACGGCGGGTTGTTCTGCTGCACGGGCTCAAACCCTTCGCCGCCACATTCCCGCACGGTCGCCGCGCGGCGACCAGGTGCGTTGAGGCACGGGATGTTGCGCACACCGCGGACGTCGGTCGGGTTGTCGTGCGGCAGCTTGCAGTACAGGTCGTCCGGGGTCGCCACCCTCGACAGGTCATCGGGTGAACGGTGCTGTTCCGGGGGCAGGAAGCCGACCGTGCACGGCGGCGGGGTCAGCGCCGTGGTGCGGAAGTCGATCGCCAGCGACTGGTCGTCCTGGTGCGGGGCCGTCGCCGAGATCAGCGCCGTGGTGAGCGCCGGGTAGGTGACCAGGATCGACTCCAAAGCCGGGTTGTAGGTCACGAGGACCTGCTCCACGCTGGTCAGGTTGGCCAGCAGGATCGGCAGCGTCGGCCTGAGGTCCTGGAAAAGACCATCCACCTGCGCGGCCGCCGGGATACCGCGATCGATCACGGATCGCAGCTGCGCGTCGTTGGCGTGCACGGTCCCGGTGAACCCGGCCAGGCTCGACACCAGCGACCGGATGTGCTCGCTGCTGGCGATCTGCGTGTCCAGCAGCGGGCCTGCGTCGCGGAGGAGCTGCTGCGTGGGGTCGAGGTTCTCCTGCGCCGCGGCCAGCAGGCTTTCCGACTGGTCCAGCACCTGGCGCAGGACGGGCCCGGTGCCGCGGAAGGCGTCCGCCAGTTCGCCGAGCGACGTGCCGAGGCTGTCCGGCGGGATCGACGCGACGAGTCGGTTGACGTTGTCCAGCAGCTCCCCGGTCGGCGTCGGGACGCCGGTGCGCTCGACCGGGATCGTCGCGCCGTCGGCGAGCACCCCGGCGCCGGGCCTCCCCCCGGGTGTGAGGTCGATGTACTGCTCGCCGATGGCGGACACGCTGTGCACGTCGGCACGCACGTCGGACGGGATGCCGATGTCACTGCTGACCGACAGGCTGGCATCGGCGCCGCCGGGTTCGACCTCGACCGCGGTGACCCGGCCGATCTCGACCCCGTTGTAGGTGACCCGCGAACCGACGTACAGGCCCGCCGCGTCGGCGAGTTTCACCGTGAGCGTGTGCTGCCCCAACCCGAGCAGTTTCGGCACCTGCGCGTAGAAGACGACGACAACCGCGATGCTGATGACGCTCACGAGCGCGAAGATCACCAGCTGGATGCGGACGAAACGGCTGATCACCGGCCACCTCCGAGCCCGCCGAGCAGGGTTTCCAGCAGCGAGTTGACGCCCCCGGCCGCGATCGAGGGGTTCTGTCCCTCCGGCGGCGGAGCGGGCAGCGGGCCCGTGCCGCCCGCGCCCTCGTACTTGCCGCCCTCCGGCGGGGTCAGCAGGTTGCCGGAGGAGTTGCCGAGCCCGGGAACGACCTCGCCGAGCGGGGTTCCCTGCAGCAGGGACAGGTAGTACTTGCTGATGGCGGTGTCGGTCAGGTCCAGGATGATCGCCAGGTTGGCGTAGTCGCCCTTGAACAGGTTGCGGTTCGTCTTGAGCGGGAACAGGCCGGTGGCGAGCAGACCGGTGGACCCGACGAGCGCGGGCCCGGCGTCGGCGAGCCCCTTGAGCACGGGGGTCAGGTTCTCGAGGTTGCGCGTCAGCGTGCCGCGCACCTCGTCGACCGTGCTCGTCGCGGTGCCGGACAGCGTGTTCAGGCTGTTCAGCGTCTGGATCAGGGTGGTGCGCTCCTCGTTGAGGGTCTGCAGCGCCGCGGGCAGCTGCGTGAGGACCTGTTCGATCACCTGGTTGTGCTCGGCGGCCTGACCGCTCAGCCGGTCCAGCCCCGCCAGCGCGGCGTTGATGTCGTCCTTCTGCCTGGCGAGGGTGCCGACGAACGTGTCGAGCCGGTTCAACGTCTGCCGCACCTGCTCGTCCCTGCCCTCCCCCAGCGCGTTGTTGAGCTCCGCGGTGATGGTCTGGACCTGTTGCAGGCCGCCGCCGTTGAGCAACGTGGACACGGTGGCGAGGACGTCCTCGGTGTCCGGGTAGTTGCGGCTGCGCGACAGCGGGATCGTGTCGCCGTCGGCGAGCCTGCCCCGCGGCGGCTCGTCCGCGGGCGGGTCGAGGGCCAGGTGCTTGGCGCCGAGCAGACTGGTCTGCCCGACCCGCGCCTGCACGTTCGCGGGCAGGTTCACGTCGGGGTTGAGCGACACCGTCGCCTCGGCGTTCCAGCCGTTGAGGCGGATACCGGTCACCGCGCCCGCGTCGACGTTCGCGATCATCACCCGGCTGTTCGGGTAGAGGTCCGAAGCGTTGGCGAGCTGCACCGTGACGGTGTAGGCGCCCTCGCCCCGCCCCTGCGTGCCGGGCAACGGCACGGAGCCCAGGCCATCCGGGGCGACGTCGCACCCGATGAGGGCGAGGACGCCGGACACGCTCAGCGCCAGTACGGGACGGATCTTTCGCATCACGGTGTCTCCTGAACGCCAAGCAGTCCGCCGAGTGTCTTGGCGGGTGCGGGTGCGGCGGGCTGTGCGGGCGCGCCGGGGCCTGCCGGTGTGCCCGGGCCCGTCGGCCGCACCGTTCCGCTGCCGGGGGTGCCGGGCCGCACGAGCGGGTTCGCCCCGACCGGCGGGTAGGTCATCTGGAGGAGGTTGAGCAGCGGGCCCAGCGTCTGCTCGCACAGCTGCCCGGCCTGCACCGGCGTCGTCGCGGCCGCGGCACCGATCCCGGAGCACACGAACTGCGCCGGGTTCTGCAGGTTGGCGAACTGCAGCGCACCGGTGAACGAGCCGGCCAGCGGGTCGTAGATGTTGTAGGCATTGGCCAGCACGGTGGGCGCGACGTGCAGGGCCTGTGCGAGCGCGTCGCGCTCGCCCGCGACCACCCCGAGCACCTCGGTGAGCTGGTCGGTGCTCGAATCGAGCAGCGAACGGTTGTTCTCGAGGAAGGTCCGCACCTGGGTCGCCGCACCGTCCAGTTTGGTCAGTGCGGCGGCGAACTCGTCACCGTTGTCGTTCAGCGTGCCCGCAACCGTGTCGAGCCTGCTCGTGAACTGCGTGATCTGCTCGTCGCTCGCCCGCAGCGCGCTGACGAACACGGCGAGGTTGCGGACCGTGCCGAAAAGGTCGCCGCGGCCGTCCGACAGCGTGCGGATGGCCTCGTTGACCTGCGTGATCGTGTCGTGGAACGTCTGGCCCTGCCCCTGGTAGGTCGCGCCGGTGTCCAGCAGCCGCGTCAGCGCCCCGGACGAGTTCGCCCCGTCCGGCCCCAGCGCGGTGGCCAGCTTGTTCAGCTCGTCCTTGATCTGGTCGAACTCGACCGGCACCGCGGTCCGCTCGACCGGGATGGTCGCCTCGTCGGCCAGCACCGGCCCGCCGGTGTAGGCGGGGGTCAGCTCCACGTACCGGGACGCGACCAGCGCGGGCGCCACGATCACGGCTTTCGCGTCGGCCGGCACCTGGTGCTCGGCGTCGTAGTGGAACCGGACGCGGACCCCGTCCGGCCCCGGCACGACCTCGTCCACCTGCCCGACCTTGAGACCGAGGATGCGGACGTCATCCCCGGTGTACAGGCTCGTCGCGCTGGGGAACACGGCGGTTGCGGTGACCCGCCCGCCGGTGACCCAGAGCATCACGCCGGCCGCGACCAGGCCGAGCACGACCGCCGTGGTGAGCAGTTTCGGGGCGAGCGCGCGCGCTCGGCTCCACCGGACCAGCCTCATCGGCCACCTCCGAGAACGGACTTGACGACATCGCCCCCGGGCAGCTCGGGCAGCGGGATGAGGTTGCCGGGGATCAGGTTGGCCACGTAGGCGTCCCAGAACGGTCCACTCGAGACGGCGGAGCCGAGCCGGGTGGCGTACGGGCCGAGCTGGTTGAGCGCGGTCGCGATGACGCCCTCGTTGCGCCGCAGCATCTCGAGCACGCTGTTGAACTCGGCGAGGGCGGGCGCCAGCTGCGTCTCGTTGTCGGCGACCAGGCCGGACAGCTGGTCGGCGAGGGTCGACACGTTGACGAGCAGGTCGTGGATGGCCCGCTTCCGGTTGTCCAGTTCCGTCAGCAGCGCGTTGCCGTCCACGAAGAGGCGCGTCAGCTGCTGGTTGCGGTCGGCGAGCACACCGGTCACCCCCTCGGCGCGGCCGAGGAGTTCCCGCAGCTGCCCGTCCCGGGACGAGATCGTCTCCGACAGCCTGCCCAGGCCCCGCAACGCCTCCTGCATCTGCGGGGGCGAACCGGCCAGCGCACCGGACACCGAGTCGAGCGCCTGGGCCAGCCGCGCGCTGTCGATCCGCCCGGTGGTGATCGCCAGGTCGCCCAGCTGGGTCGTGAGGTCGTAGGGCACCTCGGTGCGCGACACCGGGATGACCGTGTCCGGGTCGACCTCGCCGCCGCCCATCGGGGTGATGGCGAGGAACTTGCGGCCGAGCAGCGTCTCCGTCTTGATCGACACGGTGCTGTCCTTGCCGAACCGGGCGTCGTCGTCGGTGACCTCGAAGGTGACCACGACCTTGTCGCCCTCCAGCTCCAGGTCGCGCACCTTGCCCACGTCGAGACCGCCGATCCGGACGGAGTCGCCGCTCTGCAGGCCGCCCGCGTTGACGAACGCGGCCCGGTACACGGTCGCGCCGATGAGCTGCGGGAAGGCGGTGATGTTGAACAGCAGGACGACGGCGGCCACCACGGCGATCAGGCTCGCGACGCCGATCCTGGTCGGGTTCATCTCGCGGAAGGATTTCATTGGCCGTCCCCGCAACGCTCGCTGCCGGAGTTGGAATCGATCCACGGCGTGTAGATCGTGTTGCCGTCCGGGCCGGTCAGTTTGATCTGCAAACCGCACAGGTAGGCGTTGGTGAAGGTGCCGTAGGCCCCGATGCGGCTGCCGCGGGTGTAGAAGTCCACCAGTTCGTTCAGGTTGAACTCCAGTTCGTCCTTGCCCGCGTTGACGTTCGCGATCGTGCGGCCGAACTCGTCCACGGCGCTGCGCAACGGCGGGCGCGCCTGCTCCAGCAGGTCGGTGAAGGAGCCCGCCATCGTGGCCACCTCCTGCAGCGACGACCCGAGCGCCTGGCGGTCGGCGGCCAGACCGCTCATCAGGTCGGACAGCTGGGTCAGCGCGACCGCGAACTCCTGGTCGTGCTGGTCGACCGTGCCGAGCACCTGGTTGAGGTTGGTGACGAGGTCGCCGATGACCTGATCGCGATCGGCCAGGCTGTTGGTCAGCTCCCCGATGTGCCCGAGCAGGCCCTGCACCGTGCCGCCCTGCCCCTGCAGCACCGTGATCAGCTCCTGCGACAGCTGGTTCACCTGGTCCGGCTGCAGGCCCTGGAACAGCGGCTGGAAGCCGCCGAGCAGTGCGTCGAGGTCGGCGGCGGGTGCCGTCCGCGCCACCGGGATCGTCTCGCCAGGGGCCATCCGCCCGGTCGCGCCGCCCTGCGCGGACAGTTCGAGGAAGCGGTCGCCGAGCAGGTTCTTGTACCGGACGGTGGCGTGCACGTCGTCGGTCATCGGCAGCGAGCGGTCGACGGTGAACGTCACCCGCGGCACCCCGTCGGCGAACGCGATGTCCTCCACCGCGCCGACGCGCACGCCCGCGACACGCACCTCGTCACCCGGCCGCAGGCCGCTGACGTCGTGGAACGACGCGCCGTAGACCTCCTCGCCGGAGAACCGGGTGCCGGACAGCTGCACCGCGAGCAACGCGATGACCAGGAGCCCGACGATCGCGAAGATCGCGACGCGGACCAGGTCACCCCGCACCGCGACGGCGGATGAGCGTTTCATTTCGCTCCTTGGGGACGAGCCGGCGAGCCGAGGAACAACTCCACCGGGGACTTGCCGATCTGCACCGAATCGGAGCCCGGGCCCGAGGGCGGGACGTAACCGTTTCCGGGGATCACGATCTGCGGCGCGGGGACCGGGGTGCCGGCCAGGTTGGGCAGCCCGTGGCAGTCCGGTCCGGACGACGCCTTCATCTCCGGCAGGTCGTCGGGGTACTTGTAGGGCTCCTTGCCCGGCAGGAAGTTGACGGTCAGCAGACCGAACGGGCCGAGCCCGCCGAGCGCGGGTTCGAGCAGCTTGCGCGCGTTGTCCTCGCCCTGCAGGAAGCAGGTGAGCATGGGTGAGTACTCGCGCAGCAGCGAGCTGGTCGGCTCCAGCAGCCGGAGGGTGTCGATGAGGTTGCGCCCGTTCTGGCCGAACACCTCCGTGCCGGACGCGCCGAGCCGGTCCAGCTGCACCAGGAACGCGTGCAGCGCCTCCTGCTTGTCGACGATGGTCGCGCCGATGCGCGTCGCGTTGTCCAGCGTGCGGAAGAAGTCGGGCGCGACGTCGGCGTAGAGATTGCTCACCTCGGCGGTGCGCACCAGGTCGTCGTGCAGGTCCGGCAGGCTCCCGTTGAACTCGGCGAGGTAGGTGTTGACCCCGGTGAGGAACCTGCCGAGCTGGTCGCCGCGGCCCTGCAGGGTCGAAGCCATGGCGTGCAGCGTCTCGTTCACCTTGCCCGGCTTGGCCACCGTCAGGACGTTCATCAGGTTCTCGAAGACGGTGTTGACCTCGGTGCCGACGTGGTCGGCCGTCAGCACGATCCCCTCGTGCAACCGGCTCGGCGACGGCTCGTCCGGCGCTTTGAGGTCGATGAACTTGTTGCCGAACGCCGTCTCCGGGTTGATCGCGGCGGTGGCGTTCGCCGGGATCAGCGACGCCTGCGCGGGATCGAGCTCCATCAGGATGTCCACGGCGTCACCGGCCAGCTCCACCGATTTCACCGTGCCCACCACGACGCCGTGGTACTTGACCCGGTCCTTGGCTGCCATCAGCAGACCGGCCCGGTCAGACCGCACCGTGATGGTCAGCGTGGAGGTGAACGCACCGGTGAACATGGCCCACACCAGCGCCACGATTCCGGTGAAGATCACCAGCATGCCCAGTCCGGAGACCCGTTTGGTCACCGGTGAATCCAGGTTGATCTTCGACATCCGTGCCCTACCCCGCGATCCGCAACGTGTCGTGGTTGCCGTAGACGGCCAGTGCCACCAGGAGCGTGACGGTGGTGACGCCGATGAGCGACGTGCGCACGGCGCGGCCGACGGCCTCGCCGACGCCCGCGGGCCCGCCCGTCGCGTTGTAGCCGTAGTAGCAGTGGACGAGGACCACCACGACCGCCATGGTGATCGCCTGCAGGAACGAGTAGAGGATGTCCACCGGCTGCAGGAACGCGAAGAAGTAGTGGGTGTAGCCGCCGGAGGACACCCCGTAGAACAGCACCGACACGGCCTGGTAGCCGACGTAGCTGAGGATCAGCGCGAGCGCGTACAGCGGCACCACCGCGACGAGCCCGGCGAGCAGGCGGGTGCTCACCAGGTACGGCAGCGACGGCACGCTCATCACCTCGAGCGCGTCGATCTCCTCGTTGATGCGCATGGCACCGAGCTGGGCGGTGATGCCGGTGCCGACCGTGGCGGCGAGCCCGGCGCCCGCGATGATCGGCGCGGCGAGGCGCGTGTTGATGAACGCCGAGGCGAACCCGGACAGCGCGGTCAGGTCCACCTGCCGCAGCGCCTGGTAACCCTGCACACCGGAACTCGCGCCGACGAAGAACGTCATGAAGCCGGTGATCGCGACGGCGCCGCCGATCAGCGCGAGCGCGCCGCTGCCCATCCCGACCTCGGCCAGCAGCCGTGTCTGTTCCTTTTTGTACCGGAACATCGCCCGGTACACCCAGGCGAAGACGCGCAGGTAGAACGTGCCCTGTTCGCCGAGTGCGTCGAGCAGCCGCACCGGCGCGCCCGCCGCGTGCCGGAACCTGGACACGACGGATCCCTCAGTGGTTTTCACCGTGGTTGGTCCTCTCCGTGGCGCTACTTGCCGACGAGTCCGAGGTTGTACGGCAGTGCCGTCAGGAACAGGTTCGCGACGAACAGCGCCATGAACGAGTACACGACCGTCTCGTTCACCGCGTTGCCGACCGCTTTCGGGCCGCCCTTGACCGTGAGGCCGCGGTAGCAGCCGACCAGTCCGGCGAGCATGCCGAACACCAGCGCCTTGACCTCGCTCTGCACGAGGTCGGGTATGCCGATGAGCAGGTTCAGGTTCGCCACGTACAGCGCCGGGGACGCGCCCTGCAGGTACACCGAGAAGACGTACCCGCCGGCGAGTCCGATGAGGATGATCAGGGCGTTGAGCATGACGGCGGCGAACATCGAGGCGAGCACGCGCGGGGCGACCAGGCGGTGCACGACGTTGATGCCGAGCACCTCCATCGCGTCGATCTCCTCGCGGATCTTGCGCGCGCCGAGGTCGGCGCAGATCGCGGTGGCGCCCGCCCCGGCCACGACGAGCGTAGCGACCACGGGCCCGATCTGGGTCACGGTGGCGAGCGCGGCACCCGAGCCGCTCAGGTCGATCGCGCCGACCTCGCGCAGCACCTGGTTGAACTGGAAGGTGACCAGGCAGGTCAGCGGGATGCCGACGAAGATCGCGGGTCCGATGGACACCCGCGCGATGAACCACGTCTGCTGGATGAACTCGCGCCACTGCAGCGGGCGCTTGGGCAGCACGCGGAACGCCTCGAGCGCCATGGCGAAGAACCCGCCGAGCGGTGCGATCAGCCGGTCCACGCGGCTGGGTGGCCGGAGGAAGTCCCCGCCGGGATCGGCCTGGCGCCGCGCGATCTGCGGGGCGGCGCTCACCGCGCCGCTCCGGGGCCGGCCGGGACAACCCGCAAGACACCGTGATCTGCACATCGCGCGAACCCGGTCTTCGCGACACGGTTCGCGCGGCCGACTGTAGTCATCGTTGACTTCCTTGATCGTCCGTTGAGGGTGACGGCTCCGCCGTCCGGAGTGCCGGACCACGACGTGTCCCGCATCACCGCGCCGAACTCTAACATAAGAATCCTTACGCGCAAGGGTGGTTGTCATGCGCGGTCGAATACGGCTCCACCCGAACCCAGGGCTGGCAAAACACCAGGTGGGAGCCTTGCTTGCGGCGTGATGATCTTCCCGACGGGTCACGCAACATCATGCAGATTATGTTGACTGGGACTCGAAGGCGACAGCCTTTCGTCTGCCTAGTGTATGTTCACTAGACTCGGCGGGCCGGGGTCCGTGATCACCGGGCGCACACCTGGCACACTGTCGGACCGGACGCAGGAGCACGAGCGAGGGAGACGACCGTGGCTGCCGACAACGCCACTTCCGCACCGGTGCGCCGCACGGCGGCGCAGCGACGGGCTCAGCTCGCGGAACTGGCCGCGCGGCGATTCCAGGAGCTCGGCTACCACCACGTCTCGCTGGCCGATGTGGCCGCGGACGCGGGGATCACGGCTCCGGCACTGTACCGGCACTTCCGCAACAAGCAGGGCCTGCTGGCCGGCGCCATCGGCATCGTGCTCGACGCGGCCGAGGACACCCTCGCGCGCACCCAGGGCGAACCGCTCGAGGCCGTGGTCGCCGCGGTCGCGGAGCTCACCGCGGAACGCCGCTACCTGTGGGCGTTGCTGCAGCGGGAGGTGCGGTTCCTCGAGCCCGAGGCGCGCGCGGGTGTCCAGGAGCGGTTCACCCGGGTCGTCGACGAGTTCGCGCGGCGCCTCGTCGAGCGCCGCCCCGAACTCGCCCGCGACGACGCGCGTGTGCTGGTCACCGCGGCCACGTCGGCGTTGGCGAGCCCCTCGGTGCCGAGGTCGGCACCGCGCTCGCTCGTCGTCGGCACCCTGTCCGCGGCGGCCACCGCGATCCTGCACGCGGATCTGCCCCGCGAACAGCCGGGCCCGGTGGCCGAGCCCGCGCCGGCCGCGCGCGAGCCCGCCGATCGCCGCACCGAACTGCTCGATACGGCCATAGACCTGTTCTTCGAGCGCGGTTTCACCGGTGTCAGCCTCGACGACATCGGGGCGGCGATCGGGATCGCGGGCCCCAGCATCTACCACCACTTCCCGACGAAGACCGACATCCTGCTCGCCGCGTTCACCCGTGCGACCGACCGGCTGGCCGAGGAACACTCACCGCGCGGTGAGCGCTCGCTGGCCGAATTGGTGGGCACCTACACCGATTTCTGCCTCCAAAACCGCAAG
Source organism: Amycolatopsis methanolica 239 (assembly GCF_000739085.1). NCBI lineage: Bacteria > Bacillati > Actinomycetota > Actinomycetes > Pseudonocardiales > Pseudonocardiaceae > Amycolatopsis > Amycolatopsis methanolica. The sequence goes on from NZ_CP009110.1 coordinate 4,712,893, forward strand.
CTGGTCGGGATCTACGTGTGGGAGACGATGAACCTGCCGCCCGACGCGCAGCGCCGGATCACGGCCGCGCTGCGCGCCCGCGTGTCCGAGTGGAGCGCGGCGCTGCGCCCGCAGCGGCCGGAGGAGGACGAGCGCGCGGCCCGCATCCGCGTGCACGCCGCCCTGACGGTGATCGACGACCTCGTGCGCCTCGGCAGGCTGCACGAGCGCCCACTGATCGCCGCCGAGGCACGGCACCTGGCGATGACCACCCTGACCGGCGGCTGACCGCATGGAACGGAGCCGGTGGAGGCACCCGGACGTGCCCCCCGCCGGCTCCGGTGGTGTCAGACGGTGGCGGTCTCACCGGCCCGCGCGAGCTCGAAGCCGGCGTAGCCGGTGTCGGCGATCTCGGCGCACGTGGCGGTCCACTGGTCCTCCGCCTCGCGCGCCGGCTCCACCGTGCGCACCCCGGTCCGCTCGGCGGTGGCGATCAGCTCGCCGATCCAGTCGACCTGGGTCGCGATGCTCGGCGGCAGGTTGGTGAAGGGGCCGTTCGGGCCGAGGATCATGAACATGTTCGGGAAACCGGCCGGGGACACGCCGAGGTAGCTGGTCGGACCGCCGGCCCAGTGCTCGTTGATGTGCCTGCCCCCGCGGCCCCGCAGGTCCATCGCCCGGTAGTTGCCCCCCACGGCGTCGAAGCCCGTGGCAAATACGAGGATGTCCAGCTCGTGCTCGATACCGTCGGCCGTGCGGACCCCGCCGGGGTGATCTCGGTGATCGGGTTCTCCTTGATGGAGACCAACTCGACTTTGTCCCGGTTGTAGGTTCTCGTAGTACCCCTCGTTGCACAGCGGCCGCTTGGCGTAGAGATCGGTCGGCGTGAGCTTGCGCGCGGTCTCCGGGTCCTCGACGATCTCGGCGATCTTCGAGCGGAGGAACGCCGCGGCGGCCGCATTGGCTTCCGGGTTGGTCGCGATGTCGCAGAACGTGCCGAACATGAACCGGAACCCGTTGCCCTTGTCCCAGGCATCCTGGAACACCCTGCGGCGTTCCTCTTCGGACACGCTCATGCCCGACCGTGCTCTCCTCGAACCCGAAGGCCACCACCGAGTTGCGCACCTGGTCCCACACGTTGTCGAAGTCCGCCATGATGGGCTCCACTTCGGACTTGTCCATCGGGCCGTTCCCAGACGGCACCCAGTACTGCGGCGACCGCTGGAAGACCGAGAGGTAGCCGGCCGTCTTCGCCGCGGCGACGATGAACTGCGTCCCGGTCGATCCGGTGCCGATCACGCCGACCCGTTTGCCCGCGATGTCCAGGTCCTTCGGCCACGCGTTGGTGTGCACCAGGGTGCCGGCGACGCTGTCCCGGCCGGCGATGTCGGAGATGTTGCTCTTCGCCAGCAGCCCGAGCGCGTTGACCAGGTACCGGGCGGTCAGTGTCACGCCAGTGGACGTGGTGACCGTCCACAGTTCATCGGACTCGTCGAACACCGCACCGGTGACCCCGGTGTTCAGCTGGATGTCGCGTGCCAGGTCGAAGCGCTCGACCACGTGCTCCAGGTAGGCCAGCACGTCCCGCTGTTCCAGGTACCGCGTCGACCAGTCCCACTCGCGCAGCAGGTCCTCGTCGAACGAGTACCGGTAGACGAAACCCTCTGGTGTCGGACAAAGTACCAGGTGCCGCCGACGCCGTCGCCCTTCTCGAACGCCATGACCGTCAGGGCGAGTTCGTTGCGAAACTTGTGCAGCATGTAGATGCCACCGAAACCGGCTCCGACGAGGATGGCGTCGACATCCGGGGTGCGGAAGTTGCTCAGGGGTGCTCCTTGGATCGAGTCGATGTCGGATCGGTGTGCGGATCGCGCGGTACCACGCGGCGATGGCGGCGATCTCCGCGTCGGCTTCCGGTGCGTTGCCCGCCAGGAAGGGGAAGACGTGCTGCATGCCCTCGCCGATCGACAACGTCCCGTCGACACCGGCCGCCTCGGCCCTCTCCGCGACGCGGGTGGCGTTGTCCACCAGGCACTCCACCGACCCGGCGTTGACGTAGAGCCGGGGGAATGCGGTGAGGTCGGCGTAGAGCGGGTTCGCCAGGGGCGTCGCCGGGTCGATCCGACCCCCGGCCAGCACACCGGCGGTCATGCCCTCCAGCAGCGGCGCCGTGATCAAGGCATCCGTCGCGGCGTTGGTCACGAGCGTCTCGCCGGAGTTCTCCATGTCCAGCCACGGCGAGAACGCGATCACCCGTCCCGGCAGTGGCTGCCCCTGCTCGCGCAGCGCCAGCGGGATGGCGATGGCGATGGCGAGGTTGCCGCCGGCGGAATCACCGATCGTAATGATGTCCGCGGGGTCGATCCCACGTTCGGTCAGCCCGGTGAACACCGCGACCCCGTCCTCGACCTGCGGGGGTGCGGGTGTCCGGGCGCGCGGCGGTAGTCGAGCACGAAAGCGGTGACGCCGAGCGCCTTGGCGACGTGCGCCGCGAGCTTGCGGTGGCTGGCCGCCGACCCGACGACGAAGCCGCCACCGTGGGTGTCGAGCAGGACCTGCGAGGTGTCGGCACCGGCGGGCGATGCCCAGATTCCGGGCACACCGCCGACGGTCTCCTCGCGGTAGGTGACATCCTCCGGTTCCCGGGTCGGCTGGTGCCACTCGTCGAAGATGCTGCGGAACAGCCGCGTGGTCAGGCCGGGCGTGGTGGCGATGATCTCCGCCCAGTCCGCGTACAGCGCACGCAGTGCGTCCGATGCGCCCGAGGTACCCGGCGACCGGGTAGTGGCACCGTTGTCATCTGATTCCTCCTCGATGTGTGCGCGGGCAGGGAAGCGGCCCGCTGTGGCGTGGGACTCACTGTGGCGAGCACGCGGGGACGGCCGGTGTTCCGTTGTGGAACGACGCGCGGTGTTCCAGAACGGAACACAACGGGTACCCGGGGTGAACGACTACGGTGGCCACAACACCACGGGACGACCACGAGGCAACGATGCGTCGACACGAACCGCCACCCGTGCCCGCGCTGTCGCGGGCCGAGCTGGACCGGATCCGCCGCACCCGGGCGGCACTCGTCGAGGGCGGCCTTCTCGCGGCACCGCCGGGCGGTACCGGCGTGCCCCGGCACATCGAGCGGAGCTGGCGGCGCTGCGTCGGCGAGGAGGTGCCGGTCCTCCCCGACGGGATCGACTACCGCGAACCCGAGGACAACCGCTCGACGCTGCTCCGCGCGGCCCGCCCGGTGCTCGAACGGCTCAAGGACAGCCTCGCCGACGTTCCGGTGGCGATGGTGCTCTCCGACGCGACCGGCCGGATCGTGGTGCGGCACGCCGACGTGCGCCGTCAGCGCGACGTGATGGACCGCGCCTGCGCCGCGGAGGGGTTCGATTACTCGGAGCAATCGGTGGGCACGAACGGCATCGGCACGGTGCTGGTCGAGCGCCGTCCGGTGCTGGTGCGGGGTCCGGAGCACTACAACGCCCTGCTGGAGGAGCTCACCTGCGCGGGCACGCCCATCATCGAGCCGTGTACCGGTCGCGTGGTCGGCACGTTCTCGCTGGCCTGTTCGACCAGGGATGTGCACCCGCTGATGACGGTCATGGCGGGCGACGTCGGCCGTCAGATCGAATCCCGCCTGCTGGACGAGGCCGGGGACCGGCGCCGCCGGCTCGTGCACGCGTACCTGTCCGTCGAACGGGCGGGCACCGCTGCGCTGGTGGTGGACGAGGAGACCCTGCTCGCCAACCGGCCCGGACTGGCCCACACCGGACCGGAACTGCACCCGCTGCTGTGGCGGTTCCTCAGCCAACACCGACCCACGGGGCCCTGCAGGATGCAAGTCCCCCTGTCCGACGGCCCACACGAGGCCCTCGTCGAGCCGGTGGCCGACGACGGGGTGGCCGCGTTCAGCGTGCGCCTGCTCCCTCGCCGCGCCGGCCCCGCCGACTCCGTTCACCCGGTCACTCCCGCGGTGCTCGGCGACGTGCTGCACTTCGACGAGCAGGTCAACCGGAGGCTGGAGACCGCCGTCCGCCACCAGGAGCACATCGCGGTGACCGGCCCGGCCGGGACCGGCAAGCTGCACACGGCGCTGTGCGTACTGCGGCGGCAGGGCGCCCGGGACCCGCTCGTCGTGGAACCGCACCTGGAGCGGGATTGGTTCGACCGTGCGCGCACGGCGCTCACCCTCGGTCGCGGAGTCGTCCTGCGCCGAGTGCAGTACAACCCCGTACCGCCGTTGCAGCAAGTGCGGCTGCTGGCCGCCGCGGAGGTGCCGATGGCGCTCACCGCCGACCTCGACGCTGCCGGTGACGACGTCGTCGGGCTCGTGCGGCAGGTGGCGACCACAGTGCGGCTCCCGGCGCTGGGCCAGTGCCGGGAGCACCTGCCGTCGCTGGTCCGCGCGATGCTGGCCGATCTCCCGGAACCGGCGTCGACGAGCCGGTTTTCCGCACCGGTGTGGGACAGCCTGATGGCCTGGCACTGGCCGGGCAACCTCGCCGAGCTGCGCAACACCGTGGCCCAGCTGGCGCGGCGCGCCGACGGCGGTAGGGTCGAGGCCGGCGACCTGCCGGACGAGCTGTGCGCACCCCGTCGCGCACTGAGCAAGCTGGAGTCCGCCGAGCGCGCCGCCGTCGTCGAAGCGCTGCAGACCGCGGGCGGCAACCGCAGCCGCGCGGCGCAGGCGCTCGGCATCGGGCGCAACACGCTCTACCGCAAGATGCGGGAGTTCGGGATCGGCTGAGAGCGGTGGGGGCCGTCCGGTGCGTGTGGGCCCCCACCGCCCGCGTGTTCACGGAATGCGCACGAGTTTCTTGTTGGCGAACTCGGTGATGCCCAGCGCGCCCAGCTCGCGGCCGACGCCGGAGCGCTTCACCCCGCCGAACGGCAGGTCCGGTGCGCTCCTGGTGGTGCTGTTGATCCACACCATGCCGCACTCCAGGTGCGTCGCCAACGCCCGGGCCCGCTCGACGTCGGCGGTGTAGATCGAGGCGGCCAGCCCGAACGGCGATTCGTTGGCCAGAGCGAGGGCGTCCGCCTCGGACGCGACCCGGTGGACCACGGCGACCGGGCCGAACAGTTCCTCCGAGTGGGCGCGCATGGCCGGGGTGACCCCGGTGAGGACCGTCGGCTCGAAGTAGTGGCCGGGGCCGGCCACCCGGCCGCCACCGGTGTGCAGCGTGGCGCCGAGCGCGAGCGCGTCCTCGACCTGTGCGGTCAGGTCCGCAACCACCTCACCGGAGGCCAGCGGCCCCAGGCGAGTGGCGGGGTCGGTGGGATCGCCAGGCCGGATCTCGCGCATCGCGTGGACGAACCGCTCGAGGAACGCGTCGTGCACGTCGGCGTGCACGATGAACCGCTTCAAGGCCGTGCACGCCTGGTCCCCGTTGAACAACCGGTTGTGCACCGCGTGCGCGACGGTGGTGTCGAGGTTGTGGTCGTCGAGGACGGCGAACGGGTCCGAACCGCCGAGTTCGAACACGTACTTCTTCAGGTGGCGTCCGGTGACCTCGGCGACCGCGGACCCGGCGCGCTCGGACCCGGTCAGCGACACACCCTGCCCCCGTAGATCGCCGATCAGCCCGGCGATCCGCTCGCTGTCGGCGAAGAGGTTCAGGTAGATTCCCTCCGGCGCCCCGGCTTCGGTGAACAGCTCCTCGATCGCCAGCGCCCCTTGGGGGCAGTTGCGTGCTTGCTTGAGCAGAATTGTGTTGCCCAGCACCAGGTTCGGCGCCGCGAACCGCGACACCTGGTAGTAGGGGAAGTTCCACGGCATGATCCCGAGGAGCACCCCGATCGGCTCCGTGCGCAGCACCGCTTCCCCGCTGCCCGCGATGTTCAACGGCTCATCGGCCAGCAAACCCGGACCGTGCTCGGCGTAGTGGTCGTAGATGGGCGGCGACCAGCGCCACCGCTCCCTTCGCCGGGGTGATCGGTTTGCCCATCTCCAGGGTGATGATCCGGGCGAGTTCGTCGGCGCGGTCGGGGGGCCTCGCGCACTTCCTGGCCTGATGCGACCGGGAACTCCTTGACGAGCTCGCCGGTGGCCGGGTTGGTGGTGTGGTAACTGGTCATGCGCTCCTCGCTTCCGTGTGGTTGCCGGCGAGCATGACCGATCGCCGCACCGGCGGACGTGTTCCGAATCGGGACACCGGCGCGCCCGCATCGCGCTGGTACCAAGGATTTTCGTCCGATTGAGATGTGAGGTGGGAAGACATGCACGCATTCGCGGTCAGTGGAGAGGGCGCCGACGTCACCGACGTGGAACTGCCGACGCCCAGCCCGGCCGGCACGCAGGTGCTGCTGAAGGTGGAACGGTCCGGGGTGTGTCACAACGACACCCACCTGCGCCAGGGTTTCTACGATCTCGGCGCGCGCGGGAAAATGCGGCTCACCGAGCGCGGGATGACCTACCCGCTGGTGATGGGGCACGAGGTGGTCGGCACGGTCGTACGGGTCGGCGAGCGGGTGAGCGCGCACCGTCCGGGCGATCTCCGCCTGGTGTACCCGTGGATCGGATGCGGCGAGTGCGCGCGGTGCCGCGACGGAGCGGACAACCACTGCGCGAACGGCCGCAACCTCGGTGTGGCGCGGCCCGGCGGCTACGCCGAGCACATCCTGGTGCCCGACGAAAAGTACCTGGTGGACATCGAGGGGTTGGATCCCAGCTGGGCGGCCACCTTGGCGTGTTCCGGGCTGACGGCGTTCAGCGCTGTCCACAAAGTGCTGCCGTTGCCGCCCGATGACCCGATCGTGGTGATCGGCGCGGGCGGCGTCGGGCTTACCGCGATCGCCACCCTCAAAGCACTGGGGCACGAGTCGATCTGCGCGGTGGACCTGTCGGAGGACAACCTGTCGGTCGCGAAGGGACTGGGTGCGTCCGCGACCGTGCTCGCCACCGGCGAGGTGAGCCAGGCCATCATCGGGACGTGCGGAGGTCCGGTCGCGGCGGCGATCGACTTCGTCAACAACAGAGCCACCGCGACCGCTGCCTTCGACGCACTGCGCAAGGCCGGACGTCTGGTCCAAGTAGGACTTTTCGGCGGTGAACTGACCGTGCCCACCGCGCTGATGGCGCTGAAGATGATCACGATCAGCGGCAGTTTCGTGGGCACCCCCGCCGAGCTGAACGCGCTCGTGGAACTCGCCCGCCGGGGCGCCCTGCCCCGCATCCCGGTGGTCGAAGCGCCCCTGACCGCCGCCTCGGTGCAGGAGTCGCTGGACCGGCTCAGCGGCGGCGGAGTCGCCGGCCGGATCGTGCTTCGCCGCGACTGAACCGCCGAGAACTTCCATTCAATGGAAGACCGGCTAGTCCGAACGGCCGTGGAGCCGGACACTGCCGTCATGCGTACCCAGGTCGCCATCGTCGGCGCAGGCCCGGCCGGTCTTCTGCTCTCCCACCTGCTCGGAAACGCGGGCGTCGAGTCCGTGATCGTCGAGACGCGTTCGCGGGCGTACGTCGAGGCCCGCATCCGCGCGGGAATCCTCGAACAGTCCAGTGTGGACCTGCTGCACGAGGCCGGGCTCGGTGAGCGGCTCGCCCGCGAGGGCGACGAGCACCGCGGCATCTACCTGCAGTGGCCGCACGAGCGGCACCACCTGGACTTCGTCGACCTCGTCGGGCGCAGCGTCACCGTCTACGGGCAGACCGAGGTGACCAAGGACCTCGGCCGGGCGCGGGAAGCCGCGGGGCAGGAGATCCGCTACGAGGTGTCCGGCACCGCGGTGCACGACCTGGACACCGACCACCCCTACGTCACCTTCACCGGCCCGGACGGCACGCACGAGCGGATCGACGCGGACGTGATCGTCGGGTGCGACGGGTCGTTCGGGCCGTGCCGCGCGGCCGTCCCGGATTCGGCGAAGCGCACGTGGGAGCGCACCTACCCGTACTCGTGGCTGGGTGTGCTCGCCGACGTCGCGCCCTCGACCGACGAGCTGATCTACGCCTGGCACCCAGACGGCTTCGCGATGCACTCGATGCGCTCGGCCACCGTCTCGCGGCTGTACCTGCAGGTCCCGAACGGCACGGACGTCGCCGAGTGGTCCGACGACCGGATCTGGGAGGCGCTGGCCACGCGGCTCGGGCACGGCCAGGACGGCTGGACCCTCACCCCCGGCCCGATCACCGAGAAGTCGGTGCTGCCGATGCGCAGCTTCGTGCAGCAGCCCATGCGCCACGGACGCCTGTTCCTCGCCGGCGACGCCGCGCACATCGTGCCGCCGACCGGCGCGAAGGGGCTCAACCTGGCCGTCGCCGACGTCGCGCTGCTGGCTCCCGCGCTGACCGCCCTGCTGCGCGAGAACAACCCGAAGCTCGCCAACGCCTACTCCGACACCGCGCTGCGCCGGGTCTGGCGGTGCACCCACTTCTCGTGGTGGATGACCACGATGCTGCACCAGTCCGGGGACCCGTTCGACCAGCAGCTACAGCTGTCCCAGCTGCGGTGGGTGGCCACCAGCGAAGCGGCGCGGACCGGACTGGCGGAGAACTACGCGGGCCTGCCGATCGGGTTCTGACGCGGACGCGCACCCCCTGGTCACGCGGGGCGAACCCGGGTGACCAGGCGGCTTCTCCGGCGGATGCAGATCGTGGTCCATGGCGCCGGATCGCAGGCGCCTGCGCTCAGCCGGCCGTCGGCGCGGCGTGCACCTGACCGGGCGGCTACCGGCCCAGTTCCAGCACCGGTGTGTGGGCCGTCTCGCGCGCGGTCAGGCCCTCCACCGCGGACAGCACGCCGCACACCACCGCGAACACGGCCACCGGCCACCATGTCGTGGTCTGCCCGCCGGTGACCACCGCCGCGATCGACGGCGAGAACCCGGCCAGCAGGAACCCCAGCTGCGTGCCGATCGCGAATCCGGTGTAGCGCACCCGCGCGTCGAACACCAGCCCCAGCGACCCGGTGCCGATCGACCACGGGTACGCCCGGAACGTCACCGCCGAGGCCAGCGCCCCGAACACCCCCACCGGGCGCCGCCCGATCCGGTCGGACAACGCCGCCCACAGCGGGATCGCCGCGATCGCCACCGCGTTGGACACCACCGACACCCACAGCATCGCCGAGCGGTCGAGCTGCACCTCCCCGGACGTGGCGAACGCCAGCGCGAACACGGCGAACACCGTCTGGAACACCGCGAACAACGAACAACACACCACGCGCAGCAGAGCCGCGACCGGCAGGAACGCCAGGGTGGCCAGCACCATGCCCGCGGCGAACCCGGACATCGCGAAGCTGGTGAACAACCCGCGGCGGCCCTGCGGCGCGTACTCCAGGGTGAGCGTGCTCGCCCCGGCCGCCTCGCCACCGGCCGACAGGCCCTGCACGAGCCGGCAGATCACCAGCAGCACCGGCGCGAGCGTGCCCACCGACTCGTAGGTGGGCAGCAGTCCGATGGCCAGACTGCTGGCGCCCATCAGCAGCAGGGTCGCCAGCAGCACGCCACGGCGGCCGACGCGGTCACCGAAGTGCCCGAACACCACCGCACCCAGCGGGCGCGCCAGGTAGGCCACGCCGAACGTGGCGAGCGACAACACGGTCGCCACGGCCGGATCACCCGCGGGGAAGAACGCGGTGCCGAAGACCAGCGCGGCCGCCGAGCCGTAGATGAAGAAGTCGTAGTACTCGAGCAGGCTGCCGAGGAACGCGCCTACCTGCGCACCAACGGCAACGCGCTGATGACCCGGATGATCGCCGCCGCCGACGAGGCCGGGATTCGCATGTGGACCTTGACCAGCGCGGACGAGCTGATTCGGGACTCCTCGGGGGCGGTGACGGGTGCGCGGATCTCCGGCGCGCACTCCGGCGAGGTGCGGGCCGGGCTCGGCGTGGTGATCGCCGCGGGCGGATTCTCCGGCAACGCCGAGCTGCGCAAGCGCTACTTCCCGCACGACCCGGACGGCACCAACCACACCACACCCACGATCGGCCACCACGGCGATTCGCTGCGGCTGACCCAGCCACTGGGCGGGCACATCGACGACAGCCCGCACCAGCCCGCCGCGTGGGGCCCGGTGACGGTGTTCCGCGGTCTGCGCGGCCAGAAGCGCTGGTTCCCGCACCTGCGCGCGTTCGGCCTGCCCGGCCTGATCGCCGTGGACCGCGAGGGGGTCCGGTTCGCCAACGAGTCGCTGTCCTACCACGACTACGGCGTGGAGATGCTGCGCAACGACAAGGACCGCGACGGAACCTACGGCTGGATCATCGCTGACCAGAAGGCGATGCGCCGCTACGGCATCGGCTACGCCAAGCCGTGGCCGTTCCCGCAGACCTACTTCAAGCGCAGCGGGTTCCTGCACAAGGCCCGCACGGTGGCCGCGCTCGCGGAGAAGATCGGGGTGCCCGCCGACCGGCTGCAGGCCACCCTCGACGAGTTCAACGCGGGTGCCGCGCGCGGCGAGGACCCGGGTCAACGCACTCGGTCCCGCGTGGACGAACAGCGTCTGCCCGTTCACGAACGCGGCGCGCTCGGACAGCAGGAACAGCGCCCCGTTCGCCACGTCCTCCTCGGAGCACAGCCTGCCGAGCGGGACGGCGTCGGTCATGGTCGCGAGGGTGAGTCCCATTGGGTTCGGCGCCCCGGTTGTCGAGTGTTTCAGCGGCCGAGCAGGGCTGGGGACCGGGGAGCCGGTGGGGTGTGGGCGCCGTCGCGGGCGGCTCGCGTTGCCGGGCCTTTGAACCAGCCCGGTCAGCTTGCGCCGACCACGACTCCGGTCCTGGCGCCCGTCGCCTCGCCGTGGAGCAGCGCGGGGGTTCCGCCGACGAGCACCGTCGAGCACCCGGTCGCCAGGCGCCACGGCTCCTCGAACGTCGAGTGGTCGGTGATGGTGTCGGGGTCGAACACCGCGATGTCGGCCACCGCGCCCTCGCGCAGCACGCCGCGGTCGGTCCAGCCGAGCCGCGCGGCCGGGAGCCCGGTCATCTTGTGCACCGCCTGCTCCAGGCTCAGCACCCCGCGCTCCCGCACGTACCGTGCCAGCACCCGGGCGAACGTGCCGAAACTACGCGGATGCGGCCGGCCCTCGCCAGTCTCGGTCATGATCCAGCCGTCGCTCGCCACGGAGACCGCCGGGTGCCGCAGCACGGCGATCACGTCGTCCTCGTCCATCGCGTGGTTGACGATCATCACCTGCGCCGCGTGCGCCTCCAGCACCCGCAGCGCCGCCTCGGCCGGGTCGGTGCCCTCCGCCCTGCCGATGTCCGCGATGGACAGACCGGTGCTCGCCCGGTAGGGGCCCGGTGGCAGCTCCCCCAGCACCACCCCCTCCGGGTCGATGTCCCGGCCGAACCGCTCCCGCAACGACGCCGCCATCTTCCCGCGCAGCACCGGATCGGCGAGCCGCGCCACCAGCGCGTCCTTGCCGCCGTCCACCGCCCACGACGGCAACCGCGACGCCAGCTCCGTGCTCGACGCGGTGTAGGGGTACACATCGGCCATCACGTCCACCCCGCGGGCACGCGCGGCGTCGATGAGGGCCAGCGCGTCGTGCACGGCGCCGTGGTTGGCCGGTCCCATCGCCTTCAGGTGCGAGATCTCCAGCCGGGCTCCCCCGGCCTCAGCCGCCTCGATCGCCTCGGCCACCGCATCCGCGAGGGCGGAGGTCTCGTTGCGCAGGTGCGTCGAGTACAACAACCCGGCCGAGGCCGCCGCCGCGACCAGCGCCCGCACCTCCTCCGGCGCCGCGAACAGGCCCGGCGTGTAGATCAACCCGGTGGAGAACCCCACCGCGCCCTGCCCGGCGGCCGCGCGGACCAGCTCGCACATCCGGTGCAGCTCGTCCTCGGTGGGCGCCCGGTCCTCGGCGCCGAGCACCGCCAGCCGCACCGAGTTGTGCCCGACCTGCAGGCCCACGTTCACCGCGGGCGCGGCTTCGCCCAGGTCGGCGGCGAACCCCGCACCGTCCGACCACGACCAGCGCAGCCGCGCCGGGTCGAACGCGCTGGTGCGCTGGTGCAGCGCGAGGTCGCCGATCGGGAACGGCGAATGACCGCAGTTGCCGGTGATCAGCGTCGTCACGCCCTGCGCGAGCTGGGTGACCGCGCCCGGATCGTGCGCGAGGGTGAAATCGGCGTGCGAGTGCAGGTCGATGAACCCGGGCGTGACGACCTGGCCTGCCGCGTCCACCACGGTGGCACCGTCGAGCCGTTCGCCGCTGATCGCGGCGATCCGGCCGTCGCGCACACCGACGTCGGCCCGCCGGGCGGCGGCGCCGGTGCCGTCGAGCACGTCGCCGCCGCGGATCACGATGTCGAAATCGGACACTGCGGTTCTCCTACCGGGTCTCGAACATCAGGATGATCGCGTACATCACGCACGCCGGGATGAGCACGAGGAACCCGGTGATGATGATGTTGCGCAGGTTCACCGACCGGGCGAGGCTCATCGAGCCCACCATGTTGGCGTTCGGGAACGGACCGTAGGTGTCCGCTTTGGACGCGAACAGCAGCACGATCACCCACGCGCCGGGGCCGATGCCGACCGCGGCGGCCAGCGACCCGAACACCTTGTCCAGCAGCACCACCTGCGCCGCGGTGGCGCCGGGCACCCCGACCCAGCCCAGCAGCGCGATGACGAGCGCGAACAGGAACGGTGACAGGCCCTGCATCGACCCGCCCCAGGTGTCCAGGATGACCTGGAACGGTTCGAGCGCGTCGATGCCCGCGAACAGCACCGCCAGCAGCCAGAACAGCAGGAAGATCTCCACCAGCCGGGCGGCGCCGCGGTAGACGTGGGAGGCGATCGCGACCGGGCTCAGCCCGCCCGCCAGGCCGGTGACGATCGCCAGCACCGGCAGCGCGACCAGCGGGAACGCGGTGCCCGCGCCGCTGATGATCGCGTACACGACGCTCGCGACGAGGGTCAGCCCGAACGCGAGCGTCGCGCGGCCGCTGCGCGGGATCGCGGCACCGTCGTCGGTGGCACCGAGGTCCTCCGGGTCGTAGAAGTCGTCGGTGCCCCGGGTGCGGCGCTGCATCCACGGCACGATCAGCAGCCCGGCCACCAGCGACAGCACCGCGAGCGGGCCCGCGCCGTACAGCAGGTACTGCAGGTAGCCGACCTCCGCGGCGTCCATGATGGCCACGTTCGACCCGGCGAACGGCGCCAGCGCGAGACCGGCGCACCCGCCGATGAACATCATCGAGGCGGTGGCGGACCGGGTGAAACCGAGGCGCGCGACGATCGGCAGCAGCAGCGGCGCGGCGATCGCCAGAGCACCGGCGAGGGTGCCGAGGCTCGCGACGAGGATCAGGCAGGACAGCATCACGCCGAGCGTCGCGGCGGTGCGGCTGCGCTCTCCCATCACGCGCATGACCCCGCGCACGATCCGCGCCGCCACACCTGTTGCGCGCAGGATCTCGCCGACGCCTGCGCCGAGCATGATGACCAGGCCGATCATGGTCACCTGATCACCGAGTGACTCGCCGAGCAGCTTCGCGGCGTTCTCCGGCGTCGGCATCATCACCAGCAGCGCGGACAGCACCGCCGCCACGGTCGCGACCATGATGTCCATGCCGAGCAGCGCGAGCACGGCGTACAGGACGATCGGCACCAAGCCCCACAGGGTCGGTGCCGACACGAAGGGGCCGAGCGCGGCGGAGAGCACCAGCCCGGCGACGGCGATGACGGTCCGCACGACGGTGCGCGCCTCCCGGCGCGCACGAGCGGGCGGGGCGGTCACCTCCGCCGCGGTGTCGACCTCGTTCATGGACTTCCCTTCTTCCTGCGCGGTCATCCCGCGGCCGCGACGGCGGCCGGGTTGGAACTGGTGAAAACCTCGGTCCGGCATCCCGCGACGAACTCCTCGTCGACCCGCGCGCCGAGACCGGGACCGGCAGGCACGGCGACCACACCGGCGTCGGCCGACACCGGCGGCACCACGAGATCACGGGCATAGTACTTGTCCGAACCGGACACATCGGAGGGCAGTGTGAACCCGGGCAGGCTGGACAGCGCGACGTTCGCCAGGCGGCCCACCCCGAACTCGTGCATCCCGCCGCACCACACCGGCCACCCCGCGTCGCGCGCCACGTCGTGCGCGGCCACCGCCGGGGTCAGCCCGCCCATCCGGGACGCCTTGATGTTGAGGATCCGCCCCGCCTTCAGGGCGATCGCGGTGCGCAGGTCGTCCAGGGTGTCGATGGACTCGTCGAGGCACACCGCGGTGTCCGTCGCGGCCTGCAGCGCCGCGGAGGCGAGCAGCGCGCGCGGCGCGAACGGCTGCTCGATCATGGCGAGCCCGTACCGGTCCAGGCCGCGCAGCGCCTCGTGGTGCGCGGGCTCGTCCAGGTAGGCGCCGTTGGCGTCGACCTGCAGCGTCAGCTCGGGGAACGCCGCGCGCACCGCCGCCACCGGCTCGCGGTCCCAGCCCGGGGCGATCTTGAGCTTGACCCGCCGGTACCCGGCCTCGACCTGTCGCGACACCTGTTCGAGCAGGTCGTCGATGGTCGGTTCGATGCCGAGCGACACCCCCGCCGTCACGGTCGCCCTGGTGCCGCCGAGCGCCTGCGCCAGCGGGATGCCGCGCGAGCGCGCCCACAGCGCCCACACCGCCGCGTCGAACCCGGCCACGGCGAACCGGTGACCGCGCACCCGGCGGAACAGCGCGGGCACCTCGCGGGGGTGCGCGATCTCCTCGTCCAGCAGCGCGGGCACGAGGTAGCGGGTGGCGATCAGCCAGCTCGTCTCGACGGTGTCCGGCGCGTAGAACGGATCGCTCGGGCAGGCGATCTCGCCCCAGCCGGCGACGCCGTCGTCGCCGGTCAGCTCGACGAGGATGTGCTCGAGGTGGTTCTTGCGGTGCGAGCTGGTCTGGAAGCTGTGGATCAGCGGCAGGCGCACGCGGTGCAGGGTGACGTGGGTGATCTTCACGGGGTCTCCGATTCGACGTAGAGCGACAGGGAGCGGGAGAACCGGTCGCGCTCTCCCAGACGGCGTTGCGCGCCTTTCGCGCTGGCGGTGGTGAGCGTGGCGAGGATGTGCGCCACGGCCGCGACCGCAGTGGGCGAGTCCGAATAGGACGCGCTCTCGGTGCGCACCACGATCAGCGCGTCGGCCACCTCGGCCAGCGGCGCGTCGGGTGAGTCGGTGACCACGACGACGTTGCCGCCGCTCGCGGCGAACTCGCGCGCGATCGCGATCGTGTCCCGCCGGTACCGGCGCAGCGAGAACACCACGAGCACGTCGGTGGCGCGCACCTCGGTGAGCACGTCGACGGCCTGCACCAGCCTGCCGTCGATCGGGGTCACGTTGGACAGTGAGGCCTGCAGGTCGGCGGCCAGCAGGCAGGCGTAGGCGAACGACTTGCCGGTGCCGAGCACGAACCGGCGCCGGGCGCTGACCACGAGCGCGGCCGCGCGCTGCACCGACCCGTCGGCGAGGATCGACTCCATGGCCGCGCCCAGCGACTTGATCTCCTGATCGGCCACGAGGCGCTGCAGCACGGCGGCCGAGCGGCGCTGCACGCGCGCGTCGAACCGCTGACGCGGGCTGGACAGGGAACGGTCGTCCTGGCTCATGCGGCACTCCGGTGTTCGGCGAACAGGTACGCCGAAGTGTCGCCGGTGCACCGCACGCACGCGACGGCGGCCAGGCCCTCGCCCAGGAACTCGTGGAAGCCCGCGCGCACCGCGCTGCGCAGGGCGGGTGTGGCCGCGGCCGGATCGGCCGGGATGGGCAGCCAGCGCCGGTCACCCTCGCGCCACGCCCGGCCCCAGCTCGCCGGGGCGGGCACCCGATCCGGCTGCGGTGGCGTCGCCGGAGCCTCCGCCGCGGTGAGGTCCCACTCGACGATCACCCGGTCCGATCCCTGGCGGAAGAAGTAGTCGTCGACGTACCAGCGGCCCACCGCGCCGAGGACACTGAGGTTGAAGTGCGCGTTGCGGGACAGCAGCGGGTCGTAGGACCAGCGCATGAACCGCATGCCCGCGGCGCGGACCGCGTCGGCCTGCGCGTGTTTGAGCAGCCGCCCCAGGCCCAGTCCCTGGCTCGACGGCGCCACCACGGCGGCCTGCGAGTAGTGGTAGACGCCGGTGTCATCGGAGGCGGGCAGGCCGTAGGCGAAGGCCAGCAGCTCGTCGCCGGGCCCGGTGATCCCGATCGCCGACCCGCCGTTGCGCAGCAGCGTGGCCAGCAGCGGCGGGCTCAGCCCGACGTCCGGCTCGTCGTAGGCGAACACGCGCCGGTAGAGCGCGGCGGCCTGCAGTTGCAGTGCGGCGGAGTCGAGGTTCCGCACCACGAGCCCGTCGGACCGCACCCCAGGTCGCTGCACGCACGCCACACCATCACCTCTCCAACTTACGAAACGTATGTTGGCACTCTTCGCGTCCAAACCCGCATTGTCAAGAGTTTGATCGCAAGATACGTTTCATAACTGTGAACACTGACGAGATGCGCGACCGCCTGCACGACTACGTCCGCCACGAGACCCCGACCGGTGACGCCGCGGCGCTCGACGGCTTGCTGGCCGAGATCGGGCAGCGCTACACCGAGCTGGGGGCGGCCGTCGAGCGCGAGGCGCATCCGGGCGGTGCGCATCTGGTGGCGCGCTTCCCCGGCTCCGCCGGCCGCGAGGACGAGCGCCCGGTGCTGTGCCTGGGACACCACGACACGGTGTGGCCGCGCGGAGCGCTGGAGTGGCGGGAGAGCGACGGGCGGGTGTTCGGGCCCGGCGTGTACGACATGAAGGGCGGGCTCGTGGTGTTCGAGACCGCGGTGGAGTCGCTGCGCGACGTGCCGCACCGGCCGGTGACGATGGTCGTGGTGGCCGACGAGGAGATCGGCTCCCCGACGGCGCGGGCACTGCTGGAACGCGAGGCGGCGGACGCGGTCGCCGCGCTCGGGTTCGAGCCCCCGCACCCGGACGGCGCGCTGAAGACCGCGCGGCGCGGCAGCACGCGGGTACGCATCGAGGTGACCGGCCGGGAATCGCACGCCGCGCTCGCCCCCGAGGACGGCGCGTCGGCGATCGAGGAGCTGGTCGACCAGGTGGTGGCGTTGCGTGGGCTGGTCGCCGGGTATCCCGGTGTGCTGTGCAACGTGGGCACGATCGGCGGCGGCGGCCGGACGAACGTCGTTCCCGGGCAGGCGTGGTGCGAGGTGGGCCTGCGCTTCGCCGACGCCGGTTCGGAGCGCTCGGTGCTCGCCGCGCTGTCCGAACTGGAGCCGGTGCGCGCAGGAACCATCGTGCGGAGCACGATTCTGACGAACCGTCCGGTGTGGACTGGCGAGGATCCGGGCCTGGCGGAGGTGCTACGCGCGGCCGCCGCCGAGGTGGGGCAGCCCGCCGGGGGCAGGCCGGCCGCGGGCGGCGCGGACACCAACCTGACAGGCTCGCTGGGCGTCCCCAGTCTGGACGGCCTGGGCCCGGTCGGCCGCGGCGCGCACGCCCCGGACGAGCAGATCGTGACCGCGAGCCTGGTGGAGCGGGCCCGGCTGACGGCGGCGCTGCTGGCGCGGTTGTGACCTCGCGGGGACGCGGGGTGCCGGGGCGCCGGATGAGGAGCGCCGAGTGGGCATGTCGCGGGACGAGGCGGAGCCAGGCCACCAAGCGAGCCGCAGGCGGGGCCGCCAAGCAAGGGTGGCACGGGGCGAGACGAGCCGAGGCCGGACAGGGCCGCATGCAGGGCTGGGCCATTGGGCAAGACGACGCCGGACCGCCGGGCGAAGGGGTACCGGGCGCCCGGCAGGGCCAAACCCGGATGAGACCAGGCCGGGCCACCGCGAGGGCGGCGAACCGGGCCGGGCCGCCCGGGCGAAACCGGCTCGGGCCGACGGCGAGGCGGGCCGGGGTGCCGCGCAGCGCGGTAGGTAGGGCCAGCGCGCGGGGCGAAGCGGCCATGGGCCAAGCCGGGGCCGGGCCGCCGAGCGGGGCGGGGCCGCACCCGGCGTATCGCGCCCCGGGCCGCGTCCGCGCGGCACCGCGCGGACGCGGCAACCAGCTGCCATCGCCCACCCCGCCCCCCGCACCACCCCACGGCAGCCGCCACGCCGGCCACCGCGCAGCCCCGCACCCCACCGGGCACGCAAGCCCACACCTCAGGGCCGTCGGGTGATCAGCTCCAGCGCGAGGTCCGCTTCGACGGCCGCCGGGTCCCGGCCGGCCGGGTCGCCGTAACCGCCGCCGCCTCCGGATTCGCATCGCAGGACGTCGCCGCGGTGGACGGGCAGGCTGTTGACCTTCAGCATCTCCCGTTCGTCCGCGCGGCCGGGGTTGAGCACCACGCGTGGGGGCGCACCGGCCGCGCCGCCGAACACGCCCCACGCCGGGGTCACCGAGCGCTCCCACCACAGCGAGAGATCCATGTCGGCTTCCATTGTGTACTGACGGATCACCCCGTTGCCGCCGCGCCAGCGACCCGCGCCGCCGGAGTCCGGCCGGATCCGGTACTCGTCCACCCGCACCGGGTACAGCGTCTCGACGACCTCGATCGGCAGGTCGCGCAGCGAGCCGTTGACGTTGTTGATCAACGCGGTCTCCCCGTCGCCGCCGCGCCACGCGCCCCAGCCGCCGACGGTCGCCTCCAGGGTCACGAACGGCTCACCGGTGCGCGGGTTGTCGCCGGCGAACTGGACGATCATCGAATCGCCGTAGCTGGCCGCGGCCACCTCGTCCGGCATCGCCGGGGCCAGCGCCTTGACCACCAGGTCGATCAGCATACCGAGGCTGGAGTAGTAGTACTGGCATGCCGCCGGTTCCCTTGCCGCCAGCATCGAGCCGTCGCGCACCTTCACCTCCAGCGGTGCGAACGACCCGCCGTTGAGGCTGATCGACGGTGAGATCAGCAGCTTGTACCCGACGCGCGCGGCCGAGATGGCCTGCGACCGTCCACAGTTGACCGGACCGGTGGTCTGGTCGGCGCAGTCGGTGAGGTCGATCGTCATCTCCTCGCCGTCGACGGTGACGCGCACGGTGACCTTCAGCGGCGTGCCGAGGTCGATGGCGTCGTTGTCCAGCCAGCCCGTGGCCTCGTAGGTGCCGTCCGGGATCGCGGCGATCCGCGCCCGCTCCAGGCGCTCGGTCTGCTCGAAGATCTCCGCACGCGCGGCCTCGATGGTGTCCGCCCCGAACCGGGCGAACAACTCCCCCAGCCGCCGCACACCCATGCGCGCGCACGCCACCTGCGCGCGCATGTCGCCGATCGTGACGTAGGGGAAACGCACGTTGGTCTCGATCAGCCGCACGACGTCTGTGTTCTCCTCGCCGCCGACCACGATCCGGGTCGGGCCCATCCGCAGGCCCTCCTGGTAGATCGTCGTGGAGTCCATCGACCCGCCCGGGTCCTTGGACCCCATGTCGATCCAATGCGCCCGCGACGCGGCGAACCCGGCGAGCTCACCGTCGACGAAGATCGGCGCGTACACCGTGCAGTCGTTGAGGTGCGTGCCGCCGAGGTAGGAGTCGTTGAGCACCCACACGTCCCCGGGCTGCCACACGTCCGCGCCGAACCGCTCCTCGGTGTGGCGGGTGCACTCCTCCAGGTTGCCGAGGAAGATCGGCAGGCCGGAGGACTGGCCCAGCACCCGGTGCTCGCGGTCGAGCAGCGCCACCGCGCAGTCCTTGCCCTCGTAGATCGTCGGCGTGTACGACGACCGGATGAGGGTCATGTTCATGTCCTCGGCGGCCTGGATGAGCGCCGAGCGGATGATCTCCGTGGTGACCGGGCTCGGGGTCATGCCTGTTCCTCCGTGTCCAGGGTGATGATCAGGAAACCGTGGTCGTCCACCCGCAGTGACGCGCCCGGCGGCACCACGGTGGTCGAGGTCTCCTCGTGCACGATCGCCGGGCCCGTCAGCTCCGCGCCCGGCGCCAGCGTCGAGCGCGCGACGATCGGCGTCGGCACGGCGACGCCGTCGAACACCACGTCGCGCACCGTCGGCTCGCCCGCGTCCCGCACCTCCGGCGGTTCACCGGGTGTGCGGTCCACCCGGCCGCGCCCGGTGGTGCGGATCGTGACGAACTGGACCGGCGCGCCCGGCGTGGCGTGGCCGTAGCGCTGGTGGTGCGCCTGTGCGAACCGCTCCTCGATGGCGGCGCGGAACTCCGGCGCGGTCACGTCCTCGCCGGGCAGGATC
This sequence comes from Amycolatopsis methanolica 239, assembly GCF_000739085.1. Classification (NCBI taxonomy): domain Bacteria; kingdom Bacillati; phylum Actinomycetota; class Actinomycetes; order Pseudonocardiales; family Pseudonocardiaceae; genus Amycolatopsis; species Amycolatopsis methanolica. Next base: position 4,732,945 of record NZ_CP009110.1, read on the forward strand.
GGCACGGTCAGCGTGTAGTCCTGGCTCTCGTAACGCATGTCCAGGCCGTGGGTGATCTCGCGCCGCTCCGGCGGGATGCCCTGCTCGGCCAGCGCCGCCGACGCCTGTTCATCCAAACCGGACAGTTCGGCGGCGAGCGCGGTGACGTCCAAGGTCGCGCTCGTGGCGAAGAACTGCCGGGAGAAGTCACGGCGCACGTCCGCCTCGAGCATGCCCCACGCGGAGAACGCGCCGGGGAACCGCGGCACCACCACCTCGCGCACCCCGATCTCCTTGGCGATGAACGCCGCGTGCATCGGGCCCGCGCCGCCGAAGGCGAGCAGCGCGAACTGGGCCGGTTCCCGGCCGTGCTCGACGGTGAGGGTGCGGATCGCCTGCGCCATCTTCGCGTTGGACACGTCGCAGATCCCCGACGCCAGCTCCACCGGGTCCATGTCGAACGTGGCGGCGAGCTCGGCGACCGCCCGGTGCGCCGCCTCGGTGTCCAGCCGCATCCCGCCGCCCGCGAACGACTCCGGGTCCACCCGGCCCAGCACGCAGTTGGCGTCGGTGACGGTCGCCTGGGTGCCGCCGCGGCCGTAGCAAGCCGGACCGGGCACCGCGCCCGCCGACTCGGGACCGACGCGCAGGCCGTTGCCCTCGGCGTAGGCGAGCGATCCGCCGCCCGCGCCGATGGTGTGCAGGTTGACCATCGGCATGAGCAGCGGGAACCCCTCGGCTTCCCCGTCCGGGGTGACGTCGGGCCGGTGGTCCATCACCAGGGACACGTCGAACGACGTGCCACCCATGTCGATGCAGATGACGTCCGGCCTGCCGAGCAGCCTGCTCGCGGCGACCCCGCCCATCGTGCCGCCGACCGGGCCGGACAGCAGGGTCTGCAGCGGGTGCCTGCGCGCGAAACCCGCGTTGACCAGCCCGCCGGAGGACTGCATGACGTGCACCGGGACCGACAGGCCCTTCTCCGCGAACCGCGACTCGATCCGGTCGAGGTAGCGGTGCACGGCGGGGCCGGTGTAAGCCTCCATGACAGCGGTGGAGGTGCGCTCGTACTCGCGCCACTCCGGGGCGACCTCGGAGGAGAGCACGACGAGCACGTCGTCGCCCAGCTCCTCGCGCAGGATCTCCCCGGCGCGCCGTTCGTGACGGGGATCGAGGTAGGAGAACAGGAAGCACACGGCGACCGCGTCGAACCCCTCGGCGCGCACCCGCTTGGCCACCAGCCGCACCGCGTCGGTGTCCAGCGGTTCCAGCTCCTCGCCCTGCGCGCTCAGCCTGCCGCCGACCTCGGCCACCGCGTTGCGCGGCACGAGCGGCTCGGGCTTGCGGTAGTGCAGGTCGAACAACCGGTTCCGGTTGCCGCGAGCGATCTGGTAGACGTCACCGATCCCGCGCGTGGTGAGGATCAGCACCCGCGCACCGCGCCGTTCCAGCAGCGCGTTGAGGCCCTGCGTGGTGCCGTGCACGAAGAACCCGATGTCGGCGAACGGCAGCCGGAACCCCTCGAGCGCGTCGAACACGCCGCGCGCCAGGTCGTCCGGGGTGGTGAGGACCTTGCCGGCCCGCAGCTGCCGCGTCGTCTCGTCGTAGGTGACGACGTCGGTGAAGGTGCCGCCGATGTCCATGGCGACCCGGTAGGTCATGCGAGAAACTCCTTGTCGTAGCGGGGAAAACCACTCAGTCGAGCGCCTTGCCCTCGGTTTCCGGCAGCGGGATCACGGCCAGCAGCGCGACGATCAGGAACGCCACGATCGACCCGATGACGGCGAACGACGGCACGTCGTGGTCCATCAGCGCCCCGATCACCGGGACGGACACGGTGTTGGCCAGCAGGATCGCCGAGGTGACCCACGCGTAGCCGAGACCGCGCAGGCTCGTCGGCAGCGCCTCGCCCGCCCAGGTGTTCCAGATGCCCCATGCGCCGAGCGAGAAGAACGCCAGCACGAGGTTGCCCGCGTACATCTGGCCCGCGTTCGTGGCGATGCCGAACAACGCGCCGCCGAGCGCGGAGGCGAACACGAACCACAGGAACACGCGTTTGCGGCCGTGGCGGCGGGTGAGCCACGCGGCCAGCAGGTAGCCGGGCACCGACACCAGCTGCGTCACGGCGACGAACCACAGCGCGCCCGACACGCTCATCCCACGGCCCTCCAACAGGACCGGCAGCCAGGTCTGCAGGCCCCAGTAGCCCCAGCTGAAGGTGAACGACACAAGGAGCAGCAGGAAGAAGTTGCGGCGCACCCGGCCGCGGAGCAAGCCGCGCAAGCCGCGGCGGTTGCCGCCGGCCTCGTGGTCGATGCGGAACCGGGTCCGCTCGTCGAGGTCGGCGCCGAGGCCGCGCAGCACCCGCGCCGCGTCGGCGTGGCGGTCCTGCCGGGCCAGCCAGTACGGCGATTCCGGCACCCAGCGCAGCACCGCGAGCGCCCACAGCCCGGCCAGCGCGGCCACGATCGCCACCGCCCGCCAGCTGATGCCACCGAGCGTCTGGCTGACCAGGATGCACAACAGCGTGCCCACCGGGAACCCGATCGACAGCGCGACCGCGCCCTGGCCGCGCCAGCGCGTGGGCAGCAGTTCCAGGAAGTAGGGGAACGTCACCGAGTACACCCCGCCGAACGCGACGCCTGAGGCGAACCGCAGGCCCAGGAACAGCCAGAACTCCGGCGACAACCCGGCCGCCAGCGCGAGGGCGGCGTAGATCAGCAGGCTCAGGACGGTGACCCGCCGCCTGCCGAGACGGTCGATGATCGCGCCCCAGATCAGCGCGCCCGGCGCCATGCCGAACGCCACCGCCGACAGCGCCCAGCCCAGCCGCGTGTTGTCGACACCGAAGTCGCCGGCGATGCCGGTCGACACGTAGACGAGCCCGACCTGTTCCCACGCCTCGATGACGAACGTGAAGAACAGGACCGCGCCCGCCACCACGTGGGCGCGGGTCAGCCGCATGCGGTCGCACACGTCCCCGACGGAGACCGGCTCGACCCTACCCGGGACAGACACCATCTTCCACCGCCTTCGTCAAAACGATTTGATGATTCGGGACATGAAACGCGCCCGGTCGCGGAGGTGTCAAGAGCCTGACGGATCGTGAGCGATACTGGGACGGTGAGCACACCGGCCGCGAAGATCACGATCCGGGACGTGGCCGACCGGGCGGGCGTCGCGATCAGCACCGTGTCGCACGCCTTCTCCGGCAGCCGCCCGATTTCGCGCGCCACCCGGGAACGCGTGCTGCGCGCGGCGCGGGAGCTGGGGTACGACCCGAACCCGAGCGCGCGGTCGCTGCGCACCGGCCGGTCCGGGATCGTCGGGCTGGTGCTGCGGCCGCGGTACGCGGTCACCGGGACGCCGGACCGGGCGGAGACGTTCAACCGGTTGGTGGGCTCGGTGGCGACGGAGATGCTGCGGCGCAAGACCGGTCTGATCCACGTGCCCGACATCGACGACCCGTCGGTGGCGCGGGTGCCGATGGACGGCTGCATCGTCGCCCACCCGTACGGCAACGACCCGGTGCTCACGGAGCTGACGCGCCGCGGCATCCCGGTGGTGACGGTCGAGGAGGATCCGGAGCGGCCCGAGCTGCCGTGGGCCGTGCGGCTGGACTACCCCAAGGTGGTGTCGGCGCTGCTGGACCACCTGCGCGAGCAGGGCGCGCGGCGGATCGCGTTGTTCACCGGCACGGAGGACAACGCGTGGAACCGGCGCACCCGGGAGACCTACCTCGCCTGGTCGGCGCGGCGCAGGCGGAGCACGCGGGTCGAGGTGCTCAGCGAGGGCCTGACCCCGGAGGAGGCGATGCGCGAGGTGCGCGCCTGCCTGCGCGAACGGCGCCGCCCGGACGCGATCGTGATGGCGACGAGCGATTTCGCGGCACCCGCGGCCGGCGTCGCGGCAGAGCTCGGGCTGCACGTCCCAGACGAGCTGATGATCGCGTCCCTGACCGACAGCGAACACTCCCGCACGGCGAGCCCGCCCATCACGGCGATGGACCTGAACCACGAGCTGCTCGCCGAGCGGGCGGTGGAGCTGATGCTGGCGCGGCTGTCCGGAGCGGACGAGCCGGCGGAGGCGCTGGTGATCGAGCCGGTGCTGAACCTGCGCGCCTCCACGCGGCGCGGGTGAGGCGGTGCCGTGGCTGGGGTGGCGCCCGGGCGTTGGGGTGCGTGAAGCGGTGCATGGGGCCGAGCGTTGGGCGCGGGAGGTGGCGCCGTGTCCGGGCGCGGGTCAGCGGCCGCAGCGGGTGGCGACGCTCGGCTCAGCGGCGCGTCTCGGGGAGCCGCCGCGGTACTCGGTGGGGCCCCGCTCCAGGTCAGCGCCGTCGCCGCGACCTCGCCTCGCGTGGCGGAGTCCCACTCCCCCGCGGGGCGGGTGAGGACGGCATGCAGCGGAGTCGGCGCGACGGGGCTGCGGTCGCCGTGCGCGTGCCGCGCCCGGCGTGGTCACAGCGGCGGGGCTGCGCCAGTCACCGTCGGCTCACAGCCGCCCGCGCGGATCGCGCGGGCGGCGCGGTACTCGGAGCAGGCCCCGCACCAGGTCAGCGCCGTCGCCGCGACCTCGCCTCGCGTGGCGGAATCCCACTCCCCCGCGGCGCCGGGCCCTGGGAGCCGATGGAGCTGCGCTCAGCGCCGTCGCGCGTCGGCGCAGCGGATGCAGGTCCGGGTGGCGAGGAGGGCGTCCAGGCGGCCCTCGCCGATGTCGGCTCCGCACCGCTCGCAGCGTCCGTAGGTGCCCTCGCGCAACCGGCGCATCGCGGCGTCCACCTCGTCCAGATCGGCGCGCGCCTGCCGCAACAGGTCCTGCACCTGGGCCCGCTCGAACGCGATCGTCACACCCTCCGGGTCGTGCTCGTCGTCGTTCGCAGACCACGCCGAGGCTTCCACGATGCCCTCCACCTGCCGCGACAACGCCGCGATGCGCTCCAGCACCGCAGCACGCTCGGCGTTCAACCTGGCCTCGACGTCCATAACCCCGTCAACGACGCCAACCGCGGCGGTATTCCGGTCACCCGATCGCGTGCGGATCGCGGTTGATCCACTCCTTCCCCTCCGCCGCGATTCCTTCGAGGATGTGCAGTGCGTGGCTGAACCCCGCGGCATCGAGGTTCAACGCCGAGCGGGCGGCCGGGGACTCCGCGGGTCCCTCGCCCGTGGAATCGGCGACGCCCGGATCCGTCACCTCGATCTTCTGCGGATCCCCGTTCATGAGGGTCAGTGTCAGCTTGTATCCATAAGAGCCGACCTTCCCGACGTGCACCGAGGAGACCGCGTCGAACCGGAAGTTGTTGCGCTCGCGCTCGTCCCTCGTGACGTTCTCAAAGTCGAGGTCGGCCCCGACCTCCCGGACACCGTCGCGCGTGATCAGGAATAACCGGATGTCGTACCGCGAGTAACGGGACGGTCCATAAGGGACGCGGGCGCGTTTGCAGCCGGCCGCCGGAGACTGGATGAACGTGTGGGCAAGGATGTCGCTCCACCTGAGTCGGAAGTGTTCCAGCGCGTAGGCCAAGAGAAGGGTTCGGTCACAACGCAACCACGTCTCCATCTCGTGGTCACTGGGACGCAGGCGATCCAGCTTGTTGCGCCAGCGTTCGTATTCCTCTTGCCGTTCCTGCAACTTGTCCTGAGATTCCTGGTGTTCCTCAAGAAACCTTCTCCGTCCGAACAGGACCTTCGCCACTCCACGGATGCTCACGGCACCCGACGCCGCGGTGAGCAGGCACGCGATCACGGCGCCCACCGGTTCGGCTCTGAGCACCGTCCACACCACAGCTGCACACGTTGCCGCGGCCGCGCCGAGCGCAACCCCGCACCACACCTTCGTGTCCACGGCGACCCGGTACCGCTTCCGGTACTCCCACAGGGTGCCGTGCTCCCAGCCCCGTGCGACCTGCCGGACCAGGAACCGGATTAACCACCTGATCTTGTCGACACCCGTTCTCTGCTCACGGTAGATCTCGGCGATTTCGTCGCGCAGAGATCGCCGGAATCCGGCGGTCTCGGACAACCACTGTCGACGGTCCGCGTCACGGGGTGCGTAGCGATGGAAGTACCAGTCGAACGCAGCGTCGACCTGTTCGGTGAATCCGCCCTCGCGTGCGCGGTTCACCCGTCCCGTGGCGGCGAACTCGCGGTTCCTCTCCCGAAGCCGCGTCACGCGGTACCACCACTCGAAGCCGTGGCGAGCTGCGAAACCCCCGGCGATGAGCATGGCCGCGTGGGCCGACAACGCCAGGATGGCGCCGTGGTCAATGAGCAGCCACGCGAGGTAGCAGATCGTGACGACGAACACGATGGACGCCAGGAAAAGCCGGATGTGCTCCCGCTGGCTCAGCGCCTCCTGTGCCGGCATCCGGGCGCGTGGGGGCGCCGGCTCGGGCTGGAAGTAGGCCCAGACCCGGCCCTGCCGGTCGTTGCCACACTGATCTCTCTTCGCTCTCTGCTTCGTCTCGGCCCACAGGCTGTCCTTGATCCCCCCGGTGAGCACGAGGTCGAGGTGGTCTTGGATTTCTTCGCGCCGACCGCGCTCCAGGTCACCGATGCGCTTCAGCGCCCCTCCGGGGTCCCGCGTGCGATCGTCGAGGCATTCGAGCAGTTCACGGATCGCCCGCAACGCCCGGCTCCAGCGATGTTCCTCCTCAGTGTCGTCGACGAGCGACACGCGGCGCATCAGCCGTTCTCGCTCGGCGTGGGCAAGGTCCCGGTACGACCGTTTGCTAAGCATCGACAGGACCCAGTAGTAGCGAACCTCCGGGACGTCGAGCCCCTCGGCCATCGCGTCCTCGATCCATTCACGCGCCCGAGCGGGAGCCCCGGCGCGCAGATGGTTGAGGCCGACCCGGAACTTCTCCTCCGGCGGCGCATCCGGTGACGTGATGTAGATGGTCGAGTTGTGGATGTACTCGGTTTGGAGGCCGACCCAGGATCCCGGCCCGGCGATGTTCGTGACGCTGTGGAGCCGCTCACTCATGACACCCCTTTCACCGCCGCGATGAGAGCTGTCACCTTCGCGGCGAGTTCACCGACCTCCGAGACCGCGCGGCGCACGCGGCCCAGCGCGTGGACGACCCGCTCGGCGCGGTCCGGTGTCCTCTCCTCGGCCGCATCGTCGGCCGAGTCGAGGGCTCGTTGCGCCTCCTCGTAGACCTCCGCCGGGATGGTGCCCGAATCACGTTGCTGCCTCAGCTCCTTGCGGAACCTGCGCAGCTCGCCGACGAGGTCCGCCTGGGGGGCGGGCTGCGGCGTCGTCGCGACCCACACATTGCTCCCGGTCAGCGCACCGGTCTGGATCCCGACTTGCCCGAAGGCGATGTTCGTGACGGACGGGGCGGGATTTCCGGCGCCTTCGTTGTGGTCGCGGTTTTCGTTCTTTCGATCACGCACTGCAAGCTCCCGTTCTCGAATCAGTTCTTCAGCGAGGCGCATCGCGAACGCCGCGGCGTTGCGTGCGGCACGCGGCTGCCACACGCGGTCGTCGCCAGTCGTCTTCGTTCCGTCGGCCCGGTCGCTGATGCCACGGACGATGGCGACCGGGGATCCGCTGAGGTGTCCTGCCTGAGCGACACCGGCAGCTTCCATCTCGATCGCCATGGCGTCGTTGTAGTTGCGCCGCACCCACGCGGCCTCGGCCGATCTCCGTGAGTTGTGGACGACCTCTCCTGCCGCGATCGGACCGAAGTGCACCTCCGGCACCGCATCCGCCGCGGCTGCGGAGTCGAGCCAGCTGCGCTCCCGCGCGACCCGGGCGGCAAGCTGGTAGACGCCGTGATCGATTTCCCACACGCGGGGACGGGCCTTGAGACCGTCGTCCTCACTGGTCCCGCCGTGGTAGGCGTACACGTGAGTGGCCACCACGATGTCACCCAGCGGCGTGTCCCACAGCGCCCCGGCCACTCCCACGAACAGCACGGCCACCGGTGCGAACTCGTCGATGGCTCGTTCGGCGAGCACAGCCGCGGAGTGGTTGCCCTTGCCGGTGAGGGCCAGAGCCGCCCGGTAACGGGAACCGGCGATCGTTCCGACTTCGAACAAGGTCCCGCGCTCATGCCGATGCGACTTCGGGTTCACGATCCGTTGTCGTACCGCGGCGTACTCGGAATTGAGCGCGGTCAGCACCACTACCAGGGCATCAGTCATCGAACCCCCAGTTCTCGTTTCAGCTCACGGTCTGGTCAACGGCGGAGTCAGTTCAGTTCGCGAACCAGCCCGGAAAAGGCGGGCCGGGCGACCCTTCGTCGTTCTCTGGTTTCCGGCAGGGACGATGAAGTCCGGTACCGCCTGCACCTTGCGGTAGAAGTTCCGCGGGTCCAACGCGACACCCCACACCGCCTCGTACACCCGTTGCAGTTCGGCGATCGTGAAGGTCGGCGCGCAGAAGGCCGTCGCCAGCGAGGTGTTCTCGAGTTTCGCTCGCGCACGTTCGACCCCGTCCAGCAAGATCCGCCGGTGGTCGAAAGCCAGCCGAGCCGTGTCCGACAACGCTTCGTCGACCGGGGTCCACGCGGCCCGTGCCGCGTCGGTGCCCGCCACCGGTTCCGGCAGCCCGGGCGAAATCGCCAGATAGGCCACCGACACCACCCGCCCCCGTGGATCACGGCCGGGCTCGCCGTAAGCGCCGAGTTGTTCGAGGTGCAGCGTGGCGGCGTCGAGGTTCGCCTCCTCCGCCAATTCACGGCGCGCGGCGGCGACGATGTCCTCACCCGCGTTGTTCAGAAAACCGCCGGGCAGCGCGCGAGCTCCGCGAAACGGATCGATTCCGCGCTCGACCAGCAGCACGTTCAGTGCGGAGTCGCGCAGCGTGAGGATCACGAGATCGACGGCGACCAGCACGGCCGGAGGAGTCCAGGATTCGGACGACACGCCTCGGACACTACATTCTTGTCAATTTGACAGGAAGTGCTCCGCGGGGAATACACCCCAGCGGAGCAACGCCGGTCACCCGCTGATCACGTACCCCGTCCCGCGCACCGTGTGGATCACCCGCGGCTCTCGCAGCTTGCGGCGCAACTGGGCGACCACCACGTCGAGCACGTTGGACGCCGGGTCGGCCATCTCGTCCCACGCGTGCTCGATCAGCTCCTGCCGGGACACCGGCGTGCCGGGCGTGGTCATCAGCCTCTCCAGCACCAGGAATTCCTTGGGCGTCAACGTGAGCAGCACGCCGCCCCGGCTGGCCTGCCTGCGGGTTCCGTCGAGTTCGACGTCGCCGCACCGCAGGACCACCGGGGCGCCCCCGCCGGTGCGCCGGCACAGGCTGCGCACCCTCGCCAGCTGATCCGGCCATGGTCACCGACGACCTCATCCGCACGCGGCAGGCGATCTTCCAGCAGCCCGGCTGGCTCAAGGCCTGCGAGATGAACATGGCGCTGCAGGACCTCGACACCCGCAAGCGCAACATGCTCAGCGACGACGACCTGCGCGCGATCCAGGCCGAGGCGCTGGTCATCTGGACGACCAAGGACCCCTCCGGCCCGGTGGACGAAGGCGAGCGGATCGCCTCGCTGATCCCGAACGCGCGCCTGGCGGTGATCGAGAACTGCGGGCACTGGCCGCAGTACGAGGACGCGGCCACGTTCAACCGGATCCACCTGGACTTCCTGCTCGGGCGGGACGGTGAGCAGCCGTGACCCTGGCCCTCCTGGCCACCAGCCACAGCCCGCTGCTCGACCACGTCGACCTGCCGGCGGACGTCTCCGGCGAGCTGACCGAGGCCTTCGCGCAGGCCCGCGCGTTCGTCCACGACTTCGACCCCGACGTCGTGGTCAACTTCGGCCCGGACCACTACAACGGGTTCTTCTACCGGCTGATGCCACCGTTCTGCATCGGGTACGCGGCGGAGAGCATCGGCGACTACGGCAGCCAGGCGGGGCCGTTGAACGTCCCGGAGGACATCGCACGCGGTATCGCCGAGGCGGTCATCGCTGAGGGCGTCGACCTCGCCGTCTCCCTCGACATGCAGGTCGACCACGGCGCCGTGCAGCCCATGGAAATCGTCTACGGCGACATCACCGCCAAACCGTTCGTGCCGATCTTCATGAACTCGGTGGCGCCACCGTTCACCCCGCTGGCACGGGTCCGCAGGCTCGGCGAAGCCGCGGGACGCCACCTCGCGACGCTGGACCGGAAGGTCCTGCTGATCGCCTCCGGTGGTCTGTCCCACGATCCCCCGGTGCCGCGCCTGTCGAACGCCACCGCCGACCAGCGGCGGATGCTGATGGGCGAAGGCGGCCCGCTCACGCCCGAAGCGCGGGAGGCCCGGCAGCAGCGCGTCATCAGCGCAGCCCGCGAGTTCGCCGCGGGCACCGCGACCATCCAGGACCTGGCCCCCGAGTGGGATCGCGAACTGCTGCGAATCCTCGCCTCCGGCGACCTGAGCCCGTTCGATGCGTGGGACCCCGGCGAGATGACCCGCATCGCCGGGAACTCCTCGCACGAGGTCCGCACCTGGATCGCCGCGTACGCCGCGCTCGGCGCCGCCGGACCCTACTCGGTCCGGTACAGCTACTACCGGCCCATCCGCGAACTCATCGCGGGCTTCGCGCTGACGACCGCGACCCCGGCCTGACCGTGGCCCCGGCGGTCCGTCACCGATCCGCGTAGCGGAACTTCCAGAGCAGCGCCGCGGAAACCCACGCGACGACGAACATGACGACGATTCCGTACCCGAGGAATTCGAAGTGGTCAGCGAGCGCGGCGTAGCCGCTGAAGACGTCCACGTGCACGTACTCGGTGAGCGCACCCGCCAGGTACACCGACGCGACGAACAGGCCGATCACCACCGTCGCCGCGGTGGTCGCGACGTTGTAGTACAGGCGCCGTCCGGGACTGCTGTGCGCCCACGAGTACGCGCGCGACATCAGCAGGCTGTCGGCGGTGTCCAACATGGACATCCCGGCGGCGAACAGCAGCGGCAGTGACAGCATGGCGAGGAACGGCACCTGGCCCTGGGCGGCCGTCGACGCCGACAGCGCCAGCAGGGTGACCTCGCTGGCGGTCTCGAGCCCGAGCCCGAAGAGGAACCCGACCGGCGCCATGTGCCACGACGACCGGATGAGCGTGCGGGCACGACGGCCGAACACCCGGTTCATCAGGCCCCGGTTCATCAGCAGGACGTCGATCTCGCCGTTGTCGAGCCTGCCCGCGCGGTACTGCCGCCAGAGCCCGACGAGACCGCGCAGGACCACGATGTTGAGCACGCCGACGAGGAAGAGGAACGTGATCGCGACGACGACCGACACCACACCGCCGATCGAGCGGACCTGTTCCAGCCCGTCGCGGGACAACTGGGTCGACGCCAGCGCGGTGACGACGGCCAGGATCAGCACCACCGAGCTGTGGCCGAGCGCGAAGAAGAACCCCACGCCCATCGGCCGCTTGCCGCGCAGCAGCATCAGCCGGGTGGTGTCGTCGATGGCGGCGATGTGGTCGGCATCGAAGGCGTGACGCATGCCCAGCGCGTAAGCCAGGATCCCGGATCCGGCGAAGCCGCTTGCGGCGCCGAGGCCGTTCGCCTGCCACAGGTAGAGGGTCCATCCGGCGATGTGCAGCGTGACGATCGCGCTGACGATGCCGCCGAGGCGAGCCCGCTCGGACCTCGTCCAGGCGCCGAATGTCGTCGCCAGTGCTTCCACGGTGCTCCTCCGATGCAAGTGGTCGAGAACGGATCAGCGGGCGGGCCCGTCCGCGGGCAGGGGTGTTCCCCAACGCCCGAGGGGTCGGTGGGCCCGGGCCGGGTGGGACACTGCCCGGCCCGAGCCCACCTGGTCAGGACGTCCGGGCAGCCGCGACCGCCACCGGTTCCCGGTGTGCCTCGTGGTGGTTCGCGTTGCGCGGCACGGCGAGGACAGTCCTGGTCTCCTCGTCGATCTCGTTGTCCGACAGCAATCCCTTGCTGGACAACACGCTCTCCAGCGCACGGAGCCAGTGCTCGTAGTAGCTCCACGACTCGCCGCCGGAACCGGATTCCCAGTGCCGGATCGACTCGATGAGCGACCGCTGGAACTCGCTCCACTCGTAGTGGCCCTCGTGGTAGGCCGCCACGGCGAGGGCGAAGGCCCGCAGTTCCCAGGGCTGGTCGAACGGTTGCTCGCCGGCACCGGGGAGCCCGCACACGAGTTCTTCCACGCGCCGCCGGGCGTCACCGAGGTCCGTGACGTCCGGCCCGGTGCCGGTCATGCCGCGGGGGCGGCGGCCGGGCCGACGCCGATCATCGAGTTGCGCGTCACCAGCGGTTCCAGCTGCTCGGCGGTCATGCCGTCGGTGCCTTCCGGGCGCCGGGGCATCACCCAGTAGCGGAGCTCGGAGCTGGAGTCCCAGACCCGGATCTCCACGTCGTCCGGGATGACGAAACCGAAGTCCTGCGCCAGCACACCACGCGGGTCCCGGACGATCCGCGAGCGGTACTGCGGCATCTTGTACCAGTTGGGCGGCAGTCCGAGGACCGGCCACGGGTAGCACGAGCAGAGCGTGCACACGATGATGTTGTGCACCTTCTCGGTGTTCTCCAGGACCACCATCTCCTCGCCCTGCAGGCCGCCGATGCCCATCTCGGCGCAGGCGGCGCTCGCGTCGTCCAGGAGGCGGGCCTTGAACTCCGGATCGGTCCACGCCCGTGCGACCACCTTCGCGCCCAGCTGGGGGCCGACCTCGTTCTCGTAGATCTCGGCCATCCGGTCGACGGCCGCGGTCGTCATCACGCCCTTCTCGATCAGCAGGGCTTCGAGGGCCTTGACCCGGGCGGTGATCTCCGCCTCGGTGCGCAGTGAGGTGTCGGTTGCAGCCATGGTCAGTGAGCTCCTTGGTTCTCGGCGAGGGTCAGGTACGGCTCCCACACATCGAAGTAACTGGCCCCGTTGGGGTCGGCGACGTCCTCGCCCCAGAGTTCCTTCGCGGTGAAGCGGACCGTGTAGAGGTGTTCCGGGGCGTCACCGTGCCCGTTGCCCGCGCTGTCGGGGTAGATGAAGGTCCCGTGCGCTCCGGTGATCACCCCGGTGCGGCCGCGCACGTAGCGGGCCTTGCGGGTGTGGCCGATCGGGCTGTCGTCGGCGACGGTGACGAGGTCGCCGACCTTGAACGCGGCGACCTTCCCGGATTCGCGGTTGGCCGGCGCACCGTGCTTCACCGCCAGGTCGCAGAACTCCAGCAGCTCCGGGTCCTCGCGTTCGGGAAGCGGCGCGTCCGGGTTGTCGAGGTAGTACTGCGTGCGCTCGGCCAGCTCGGCGGCGTCGATCAGCCCCTGCTTCTCGGCGTAGTACTGGACGGCGTGCGCCCAGTGCTCGTAGTAGTTCGACAGCAGGTACTCGGCCGGGTCCATCAGCTCGATGGCGTGCCGGAACTGGTCGACCCCGAACAGGCCGGCGCGGAAGGAACTGGCGAACATGGCGAACGCGGCCTTCTCCCACTCGGCGTGGAAGACCGGTTCGTTCTCCTCGACGACGACCGGGCCGAGGCCGTCGGTGCCGCCGAGGTCGAAAACTCCGTTCATGCGTTGCTCCCGGTGGTCGCGGCGACCGGTGGCGCGGGGAACCCGCCGACCGCCTCCTCGTAGGTGTTCGCCACCCGCAGCACGGTGGCGTCGTCGAAGTGCTTGCCGATGATCATCAGACCGGCGGGCAGACCGTCGACGAGTCCGGCCGGCACCGAACACGCGGGGTGGCCCGTCACGTCGAAGGGCGCGGTGTTGCCGACCATCGACAGCGCGGTCGTCAGGTAGTCCCGCAGAGAGACGTCCTCGGGCGGGATCTCCCTCGCGGTGTAGGGCAGGGTCGGCATGACGAGGACGTCGTACTCGTCGAGCGCGGCGTCGTAGGCCGCACGCAGTTCGGGCACGAGCCTGCGGGCCATCGCGTAGTACTTGCCACCGCCGGCCTCGAAGGTGTACCTGCCGGAGAGGCCGACCAGCTTCACGGTGCGGGACAGTTCCGCGCCGCGCTCGATGCGCTGCCGGGCGTAGTGGGCGATCAGCTCCGGGTCGTAGAAGCCTTCGGTGTTCATGCCGTACGCGTTGCCGTCCAGCATCTGGTAGGCGGCGCCCTCGGTCGCGATCACGTTCCAGACGTGCATCGCGTCGTTGTGCCAGGGAACCGAGGTCTCGCCGACCACGAAACCGGCCGTCGCGAGGACCTCGATCGCGGTGCGCACCGCGGCGTCGACGGCGGGATCGGACACCGGCGTGCCGAATCCTTCCGCGACCACCCCGACCCGCAGGCCCTTCGTGGGCTGCGCCAGTGCGGCGCGGTAGTCGACGGTGTCCACACGGGACGGTTGACGCGGATCCATGCCGTCCACACCGGCCAGCGTGGTCAGCATGAGCGCCGCATCGGCGACGGTGCGGGTCATCGGACCGAGGTGGTCGATGGTGCGTTCGATCGGGAACGCACCGGTGTAGGGCACGAGCCCGTGGGTGGGCTTGTGCCCGACGATGCCGCAGAACGCGCCCGGAATGCGGATCGAGCCGCCCTGGTCCCCGCCCAGCGCGAGATCGACCACGCCCGCGGCGACGAGCGCACCGCTGCCGCTCGACGAACCGCCCGCGTTGCGGGTGGTGTCCCAGGGGTTGCGCACCGGGCGCGGCCGGGACGTGAAGCTCGCTCCGGAGAAACACAGGTCCTCGCAGACCGATTTCCCGGCGATGGTCGCACCGGCGCCGAGCAGCCGGCGCACCACGGTGGCGTCCTGGCGGGGGATGAACCCCTCGACGGTCCGCGACCCGTTCATCATCGGCACACCGGCCACCGCGACGTTGTCCTTCACCGCGACGGTGCGCCCGGCCAGCGGACCCTCGGTCGATTCCGAAATGGACGTCGTCACATACCAGGCTTCACAAGGGTTCTGGTCCGGATCCGGCTTCTGCCACGCCCGTTCGGGCACCGGCGGAGCGCTTCGCCGGTAGAGTTCCTCGACCCGTTCCGGGGCGGCGAACGTCGCCGCGACGGCAGGTCCGTACTCCTCGATCTCTTCTGCGGACAGGCCGAAACCGAAGTGGTCGCTGAGAGCGGCCAGTTTCGCGCGGTCCGGTGGAGACAACGCTGACATACCTGCACCTTCTTCTCGGGAGTGGTGGTTCGAGCGGCAGAACGGTCGAACGGGAGGACAGCGATTGCTGCGGGGAAAATTCTTTCCGAGGACTGGCGGCTTTTTCGCACCCCGCGAGATCCACAACGGACAGAACTCGGGCGACGGTGATGGTCCACCGCGCCGGGGTCAGGGGGACGTGCGTGCGGTGGATCTGACAGTCACCTGGTGCCTCCTGGCGGGCTCGGGGCCGCCCCGAACGTGCGGCCCGTCACAACGCTAAGACAGACACGTCAATGAGTCAATACATGCTGACGTATTAGGGAGCTGAGACCAGCTCCAGCGCGGCACCGTTGGCCGCGGTGAGATAGATCTGCTGGTCGACCCGGCCGTCGTCGCCGAGCCGGACGGTTCCGCGCGGCAGCTCGAACACCCCCGGGCGCATAGCCTCGGAGATGCGCTTCGGATCGCCCGCCCCGACCCGGCGGACCGCGTACCACCACAGCTGGATCGCTTCGAACACCGACACGCTCAACGACGACACCGGCGGCGCCCAGCGGCCGAACTTGGCCCGGTACCGGGCGAGCAGGCCCGCGTTGCCGTCGGTGGGGAGCTGCTCGATGTAGCCGGACACGCCGAACAGCCCGCGCGAGGCGGTTTCACCGATCCGCAGCAACGTCGACTCGTCCATCGCGGGGGCGAGGGTGAGGCACTGATCGCGCAGCCCCATCGCGTGGCACTGACGCTCGAACGCCGCGGAGTCGGCGCCGACGAAGGTGGACAGGATGATGTCCGCGCCCGAGCACCGGATCTCGTCGATGAGCGGGCTGTAGTCGCGGGTGCCGAACTCCGCCAGGCGTTCGCCGACCACCCGCGCGCCGGCGCGGGGCAGGAACCGCCGTGCCGCGGCGTGCGTGCTGCGCGGCCAGCAGTAGTCGTTGCCCGCCAGGAACCAGCGACGTCCGCCCGCCATGCGCATGAGCGGCTTCACGCCCGCCGCGAGCTGGTCCTCGTGCCGCTCACCGAGCTGCAGGCACAGGCGCCCCCGGCCACCGCCCTCGTTCATCAGCGTCTGCACGACGAGCACGTCGGCGCTGGCGAGAGCGCGCGCCACCGCGGCGAACGTCGCGGACGTCGTCGAAACCATGATCGTTTTGCAGCCCGCGTCGACCAGCCGCTGCGCTTCGGCGACCCCGGTGGCCGGATTCGTGGCGTCGTCCCCGACGAGCAGCTCCACGGGACGCCCGCGCACGCCGCCCTCGGCGTTGATCTCCTCGATCGCCAGCAGGGCCAGGTTGTCCACCGCCGCCGCGAAGAGGCTGCCCGGTCCGGATTTGGTCGTCAGCAGGCCCAGCCTCGGGTTCGGCGAGCGTCCCCGTGCGGTCGGATAGCCCCGGCGGCGCAGGAGCCACTCGAGCCCGGACTCGTCGAGTTCGGCGAACAGCCGGACCCTGGTGCCCGCCCGGTCCGCGGTGAACCGGAGCGTGATGCGGCCACGCCACGGCTGGTCGTGCGCGATCTCGATCTCGCGGTCCGGGCGGACCGTGGTGATCCGGCCGATGATGTCGACCCCGTCCCCACCGGAACCGGCGATCGGCGCGCGCATCGTGACCGCGCTGCCGACGGCGACGTGGTCACAGAGCGCATCGAAGACCCACCCGGCGCCTTGGCCCGCTCCGAACAGGCTGAACGCCACGGCGGGCGGGGCGTCGGTCCACTCCTCGGCTCGCAGGACAAGTCCGCCCATCGACGCCTTCCAGGTCAGGCCGAACGGGCCTCGTCGCTCGTTCGCGCGGTTTCCTCGCTGGCGGCCCGTCCGGCGTCGGCGAGCGCACCCTGGAACAGGTTGTGCAGCATCTCGATGACGTCGCTGGCGGGCCCGGTCGGATCGACCGAGTAGTAGCGGTAGCGGCCTTCCTTGCGCTCGGTGACCAGTCCGGACGCCCGCAGGACGCGGAGGTGACTGGACACCCCGGTGCGGCCGACGCTGTCGATCCGCTCGACCAGCTCGCCCACGCTGCACTCATGGCGTTCGGCCAGGACGGCGAGGATCTCGCGTCTCACCGGATCGGCAAGCGCGTCGAACGCCAGCTCCGGGCCCACGGACAGTCGCCTCCTTGACAGGTCAATCACCATTGACATATTGAGCATAACCCATGCCGCAAGGCTGCGGCCGGTCTTGCGGCTCCGTGACCGCCGTTCGAGGCGGCGGTCTGAACCGATCCGGCCACACCTGGGCGGGTGGGTGGCCACCGGGCGTGGTGGGGCCCACGCGGTGACTGGAGCCGTGACGCCTGGTCAGTCCCCGTCGCACGGGACGCGCAGATACAGCTCTACTTCCGGGCCCACCCCGCCGATCGCGCCCGGGCACTCGCGATGCAGACGGACGAGTACGCCGGCGCGTTCGTCCACCACGACGACATGCTCGGCCCCCTCGAGCACACTGGTCGCCTGGAATTCGCTGTGTGCGACCGGTTGTCGCGTCACGGCGCCACGAACCAGCTCTGTCTGAACGCGGTGGCGGACGAGGCCGGCGATCGACACCAGCGCGAGGTCGTGCTCGGCGGTGAACTCCGCAAGCTCGCTCGCCCGCGCCATCCGCGTGGGATCGCGCGGGCTGACGAGTTCGCACAGCACACCGGCAGGCCGCAACCCGCCCAGGCGGGCGAGGTCGACCGCCGCTTCGGGGAGCTGTGGCCGGTGGAGAACTCCACCGCCGTGCACACGCAGGCCCATCAGGTGCCCCGGCCGGCTCAAGTCGGCGGCGGCAGTGTCCGGGGAGGCGAGCAACCTGGCGGTATACGCCCGATCCGCCGCCGAGATACCCGTGTGCACACCGTTCTTCGCGTCGACGGTGACGGTGTAGGGACTTTCCCTGTCACCCCCGTTCATCGGCCGCAGCTGGAGCCGGTCGCAGTCGGCGCCAGGCAGAGCCACGGCGACCAGGCCGCAGGTGTGGCGCACCGTGAACGCCATCAGTGCCGGAGTCGCTTTCTCCGCCGCGAAGACGACGGCGCCCTCGGCCCGGTCGTCGTCCACGACGACGACCGGGCGTCCAGCCGCGATGTCCGTCAGCGCTCGCGCCACTTCCGGGGCCGTCATGCTTGCCCGGCCGGCGGCACCGGCTCGACCGCGACCAGCCTCCGGAACCGGCTGGCGTGGAAGACCAGCGGAGCCACGGCCGGATCGGCCAGGAACCGGTGGATACGCAGGATCACCATGGTGTGATCACCTGCGGGAACTTCACGCTCCACCGAGCAGTCGAGCCACGCCGTCGCGTGCTCCATGAACACCGCCCCCTCGGTGGAGGCGCTCCACTCGATGCCGACGAACCGATCCTCGGCTTTGCCGGAGAGCTGCAGGCACGCGTCGGCGTGATCTTCAGCGAGCACGCTGATCCCGAGCCGGGCGAGCTCACGCAGTTTCGGCCACGTGGTTGACGAGTTCTGCACGCACAGGGAGACCAGCGGCGGATCGAGCGAAGCCGAGGTGAACGCACTCGCCGCCATCCCGACCGCGAGCCCGTCACGCAGGCCGCAGATCGCGGTCACCCCGCTGGGAAAGCACCCGAAGGCCCGGCGCAGTGCCTTCCCGTCGGAGGTAGCGGACATCAACTCGATCATCGGCGACACCCCGGGTTCTGGGTAGTTGGCGGACACAGGTCACCGCCCGGGGAACCGGCCGGCGCGGACGAGCTGTCCTGGCAGGCGGCGGCCGAGAACCGTCTCCAGCCACTCGGCCACGCGCATCACGCAATCGATGTCCACCCCGACATCGATCCCCTCCTCCACGAGGAGGTTGAGCAGATCCTCGGTGGCGATGTTGCCGGTCGCGTTCGGCGCGAAGGGGCATCCGCCGATCCCGCCGACGGAAGCGTCGAGCACCGCCACGTCGTTCTCCAGCGCGGCGAACGCGTTGACGTACCCGGTATTGCGGGTGTTGTGCAGATGCACCCCGAGCGGGACACCGAGGTGGGCGCCGTCCCGCAGGAGCCTGCGGACCTGGTGCGGAACGCCGACACCGATGGTGTCGGCGAAAACGACCTCGTCCGCTCCGGCGGCCACCACCTGCTCCGCGAGTGACAGCACGCGTCCCGGGTCGGCCCGCCCCTCGAAGGGACACCCGAACGAGGTCGCGAGCGTCACGCTCACCCGGCGGCCGTCCCGATGCGCGGCAGCGACGACACCACCGGCCTCCTCGAGCGACTGCTCGACCGTCCGCCCCTGGTTGCGCTGGTTGAAAGTCTCACTGACGCAGAACGCGTAGTGGACCTCCTGGCACGGGGTACCGGCCAACCGCTCGTAACCTCGACGGTTGAGCACCAGCCCGGCGTACGTGACCCCCGCCGTCGGGTTGAGCGCGGTCAGCACTTCTTCGGCACCGGCCATCTGCGGCACCCGCTTGGGACTGACGAAGCTCACCGCTTCGATACGCTGGCAGCCGGCGCCCGCCAGGCGCTCGACGAGTTCGGCGCGCACGGCAGGCGCCAGCGTGCCGGGTTCGTTCTGCAGCCCGTCCCGAGGGCCGACCTCGCACAGGGTGACGTCCATCCTGACCGGCCCCTCCTTTCCTTCAGTCAGGCCGATACGGTCGCGGACTGATGTCCGTAACCGCCCCGCACCGGCTCACTTGCGCAGGCCCGCCTGCCTCAGCAGGGGCATCACGTTGTCGTCGAAGTACTTCATCTCTTCGTGGTAGTCCAGGAAGCCGAGGATGGCGCCATCCATGCCGACGTCGGAGAGGGTCTGCAGCTCGTCGACCACTTGCTCGGGAGTGCCGATGATCGGGTAACCACCCCAGCCGAGGATGAAGCGCTCCTGGTACACGCGAATCTGTTCGGAGAACGACGCGCTTTGCATACCGAGCACGGCCATCAGGTTCTTCGCGCCTTCGTAGTCACCTGCCTCGAGGATCGCCCGCTTGACCTGCTGTGCCTCCTCTTCCGTGTCACGGCAGATGACGAACGCGTACGTCATGACGCCGAGATCACGGTGGTATTCGCCGCGGGCCCGGTCCCGGACCGCCTTGGCGTAGCCCCGTGCGTTCTCCAGCGTGTCGATCGTGGCGAAGTTGAAGTCGACGTGCTTGGCCGAAAAGTCGATACCCGCCGGCGAATTACCGGCGTTCAACAGCACCGGACGGGGATTTTGGACCGGCTTCGGCAAGGACACCCCGCCCTTGACGTGGACGTACCGGCCATCGAAGTCGAACGGCGCGTCCTCGGTCCACAGCCGCTTCACGACCTCGATCCACTCGGTGCCGAACTCATAGCGGTCGTCGTGCTCGCGCTGCGCGGCGCCGAACATCTCCATCTCCGGGGTGAACCACCCCATTACCAGGTTCAGTGCGAACCGGCCCGCGGAGATGTGATCGATCGTCGCCGATGCCTTCGCCGCTACCAGCGGGTGCACGGTGGGCAGGTGCGAGGTCGAGGCAACCATGATGTTCTCGGTCTTCGCGGCCAGTCCCGCGGCCCAGGTGTAGGTGTCGAAGTTCGTGCCGTTGAAATTCGTCGATCCACCGAACCCCTTCCACCTCGCAACCGGGACCAGGATCTCCATGCCGATCTCGTCCGCCCGCTGCGCGACCTTGAGGGTGTGTTCCCAGGTCGCTTCATAGCTCGTCTCGGCCGTGGTCATGGTCAAGCCCTCGCTGCAGTTGGTGCCGAACAGCCCGAGCTTGAGCTTTTGGTCGTTGTACAGCGGAACGTGCTTGCGGCGGTAGTCCGCGAGTTCCGAATCTGTGTTCTGCGTCATCGACGTTTCCTTTCGGGGATCGGGTCAGTCCGCGAGGCCGGCAGCCGACAGCGCACCGCGTGCCACGGCCATGTCGTCGGTGTAATGCCCACCACTGGCGCCGATTCCGCCGATGATCTCGCCGTCGACGACGACGGGATAGCCACCACCGAACGTCACCAGTCGGGCCGTGTGCGGGATGCCGATCTTCAACGGCTCGTCGTCCTTGATGAACTCGTGCCACTGGTCGGTGGGAATACCGAATGCGACTGCCGTGTAAGCCTTGTCCTGGGAGATCTGCACCGACAGCAGCGGTGCGCCGTCCATGCGCAGGAAGGCTTTCATGGTCCCGTCACGGTCGCACACCGTGATCACCATCGGCTTGCCGTTCTCGGTCGCGACCCGGGCGGCGTGACTGACGAGCTCCTGCGCGAACTCCGCCGTGATGGTCGAGACACTTGCCGCTTTTTGCATTGCACCCATTTCGCTTTCCTTGATTGTGTGAGTCGTCACCGAACCGACCAGCCGCCGTCGACCGGGATCGCGGCGCCCGTGATGAATGTGGAGTCGTCGCTGGCGAGATACAGACCGAGTGAAACAACTTCCTCCGCGCGACCGAGCCGCCCGACGAGGTGACCTTCTTCGAACCCCTGCCAGATCTCCTCCTTCGCCTCGAGCCCGCTGACGAAATTGCGGGGCATCTGGGTGTCCACAACACCGGGGCAAATGGCGTTGACCCGGATCCCGTAGGGGGCGAGATCCACCGCGGCAGCCTTGGAGAACATCGCGAGCCCCCCTTTGGCCGCTCCATACGCGGCCATGTTCGCGAACGCCACCAGCCCGCCGACCGAGGAAACGTTGATGATCGATCCCCCGTGCTCTTTCATCAGCGGCGCGATCTGTTTGGTGATCAGGAAAACACTCTTGAGGTCGATGTCATGGACGCGGTCCCACTCTTCCTCGGTCGTCTCCAGCAGCGGCTTGCCGAGGATGATGCCGTGGTTGTTGTAGAGCACGTCCACCTGATCGAACCGGCGGCGCACTTCCGTGACGAACTTTTCACACCCGGCCGTGGTCGCCAGATCAGCCGCCACAAAGGAGAAGTCGTAACCCTTGTCCCGCAGCTCCTTCGAAAATTCGCTGCCGACCGCCTCGTCGAGGTCGGTGCCAAGAACCCGGGCGCCTTCCTCACTGAACAGACGACAGGCCGCCTGTCCTTGTCCGCCCGCGGCACCGGTGATGACAACAGTCTTGTTGTCGAGCTTGCCCATTTGACCTTCTCTTTCGTCAGATGATTCCCCGTGAGGCCCAACGTTCACGCTGCGCCTCGCCCACGCCGAGCAGCCCGCCGTAGACCTCGTCGTTGTGCTGACCGAGTTCCGGCCCCAGCGAACGAACGGCGCCTGGCGTTCCCGACAGTCGCGGAGCGACGTTCTGCATCGGGAACTCGCCGAGCTTGTCGTGCACCAACCGCACGATCGCCTGCCGGGCCTGGAAATGCGGGTCTTCGAGCATGTCGGCAGCCGTGTAGATCAGTCCGGCCGGCACCCCGGCCTCGTGCAGCCTGGCCAGCAGGTCCTCCGCCTTGAGCGTGCGGGTCCACCCCGACACCAGCCGGTCGAGCTCCTGCTGACGCTGCCCACGCGCGAGGTGGGTGCGGTAATCCTCGTCCTCCCGCAGATCCTCGCGGCCCATCACGCCGCACAACCGGTGGAAAACCGTGTCCTTGTTCGCCGCGATCAGCACCTCGCCGCCGTCCTGCGTCGGGTACACGTTGCTGGGTGCGACGCCAGGAAGCACCGACCCGGTGCGCTCACGCCGCGAACCGGCGAGTTCCCACTCCGGTATCAAGGACTCCATGAGCGCCAGCACGGCTTCGTATATCGCCGAATCGACGACCTGTCCGTGTCCGGTGCGTTCCCGTGCCAACAAGGCCATCACGGCGCCGAGGGCCGCGAAGGTGCCGGCGAGAGAATCCCCCAGGGAGATCCCGGTACGGCTCGGCGCCCGGTCAGGTTCACCGGTGACGTGGCGGACCCCACCCATCGCCTCGCCGATGGACCCGAACCCCGCGCGCCGTGAATACGGGCCAGTCTGGCCATAGCCCGTCACGCGCACCAGGACCAGTCCTGGGTTTATTGTGGATAGTTCATCGTAGCCGAGTCCCCAGTTTTCCAACGTTCCCGGCCGGAAGTTCTCCACCAGAACATCCGCCTGAGCCACCAGCCGGCGCATGATTGCCTGGCCGTCCGGTTCCCGGAGGTTGCAGGTGACGGACTTCTTGTTCCTGGCGATGATGGGCCAGGACAAGGAAACACCTTGCGGAAGCTGACTTCCCCACTTCCGCATCGGATCGCCACCCCGCGGATCCTCCACCTTGATGACCTCAGCTCCGAAGTCTCCTAACAATTGCGAGCAAAAAGGTCCCGCGATCAGAGAACCGCTTTCGACCACCCGGATCCCGGACAACGGTCCACCACTCCCTGTCATGGACAGGAGTATCCGGTGCCGAAGAACCGCGAGGCTATCCGCGGAGCGAACGACCCGGTGCCCGCGAACGCAAACCCTGGTGGATCCGGACTCGGCGTCCGCGACGCGCAAGTTGATTATCCGCAATACGCAACGTCAAGCCACAGCACCACCGGATCGAGGCGAACAGAGGTCGGCATGCAGAGCACGGTGGTAGCCTCGGCGATCGGTTACCGGAACGGGGACGACGGAGTCCGCTGCATGACGACAGAAGAGACGACAACGGCGGTACCGCCGCTTCGCGAGGCTCGCGACCTGGCCGGGGCGCGCCACCACATCACCTCGGTGTACATACCGCATGAGCTCACCTCGCACGACAGCCGGCGGCTCAGTTTCAAGCTGTCCTACCTCGAGTCCCGGCGGCTCACGCTCGGACACCTCCGCTACGGCGCCGACGTCGAGCTCCACTGCCCGCCGATGATGTCCTGCTACCACGTCAATCTCACGTTGACGGGAAGGACGCAGGTCAGCCAGGGAGGGGTTTCGGTGGCGACCGAGGGCGCCGCCGGCGGCGTAGCCTGCAATTTCAAGGACCCCTACGTCGTGCGGTGGAGTCCCGACGCGGTGCAGTACGCGATCAAGGTTCCCCGAGCCAGCCTGGAGGGCCAGCTCGCCTCCCTGATCGGTCGGCCGGTGGAAACCCCGATCCGCTTCAACCTCGGCTTCGACCTCGGCTCCCAGCGTGGGCAGAGCCTCCTCGCCGCCGTGCGGCACCTGCAGGTCGAACTGACACGCCCGGACGGGACGGCGGGAATCCCGCTTGTGCGCGCCCAACTGGAGTCGTATGTCCTGAGCCAGATGCTGCTGGTCATCCCGCACGACTACCAGCATCTTCTCCTCGCCCGGGGCAAAACGGCGAGCCGCAGACACGTCCGCATCGCGATGGAGTTCGTCCAGGAGCATTCCGCCGACCCGATCACCGCAGCCGATCTCGCCCGCGAAGCCTGTGTCAGCGTCCGAGCACTCCAGATGGGCTTCCGCGAGGAGTTCGGCACCTCTCCGACGGGCTACATCCGCGGCGTACGCCTCGACCGGGTACGCGAGGAGCTCTTGGCTCGCCCCCAGGGTGTCTCCATCACCGAGATCGCCCACCGTTGGGGGTTTCACCACCTCGGCCGGTTCGCGGAACACTACAAACGCAGGTTCGGCGAGCTGCCCTCGGAAACCGTGTGATCGCAGTCCTGGCGGAGACCGCCGGCCCCGTGATCCGCCTTGCCTCGCTTGCCGGGCGCCGACGGTCCCGGACGAGCGTCGCGCGCCGGTCACGGTGCGGCAGGTACTCACGGTGATCGCGGCGAGCATTACCGGTAACGGCAACACGCGGCACGCGTCCTGGCGGGGCACCCAGCGCAGGGTTTGATCACGGCCCTGTCGTCACAGGTTCAGGGCGCGGTCAGCCAGAACAAGGCTCGTTGCGCCCGACACCGTGCAGTAGATCGCGAACGGCTTGAGCGTGCGGGTGTGGAAGTACCGGGTGAGGCACCGCACCGCCAGGTGGACACTGAGGAACGAGGTGATGCTGCCGGCCAGGATCGGGCCGTGCACCCCGGCAGCGAGAGGCCCGGTCAGGTCCGGGATCTTCAACGCGCCTGCGGCCAGGATCACGGGTGTGGCCAGTAGGAACGAGAACCGGGCGGCGTCCTCGTGCGCCAGTCCGCGCACCGGGCCGGCGACCATCGTGACCCCGGAACGACTGATTCCGGGTGACAGCGCGAGGATCTGTGCCGACCCGATGAGCACCGCCCGCCCCGGCAGTCGTGCGAGCCGGTCATCGGCCTCCCCGGCGGTGGGCGGCGCCTCATCGCGGACCAGACCGTCGGTGGCAGACAGGACCGGCGTGGGTTCTTCCACACGGCGGCGCAGCCGCTCGCCCACGGCGAGTACGAGCCCGTTGACGGCGAGGAAAACCGCGGCAGGAGCCGGTTTGCCGAGCACCGTCCGGAGGAGATGTTCAAGCAGCAGGCCGGACAAGCCGACCGGAACCGTGGCCAGGATCATCAGCCACGCCAGCCGTTCGGCGTACGCACCCGGCGGTACCGGACCGAACTCACGAAGCCGCCCATGATGCGCACCCAGTCACGCCGGGAGAAGAGCAACAGGGCGGCCGCGGTGACGACGTGCAGTCCGACGATGAACGCCAAGTACGGCGACTCCGGCACCGACTGCTGTGACCGAGGCGGGACACGGGGAACAGCTCGGTGACGCCCTGGAACGCACCGACGACGATCGCTTCGAAACAGCCCAGGCTCATCGGAGTCCCTCCTGCTGACGGCGCGCACGCAGGACTTCGCGCGCGACCGGGATCAGGGGCGGCAGCACGATCACCGCGATGATCGGCAACAGGTAGGTGTCGATGCCCGGGATGCACCGAGGAGAGCACCGCCCACCGCCGCTGCCAGCACCAGGACAGCGACAGGTGCAGCGCCGAGCCGGGGGTGGCAGAGCAGAGCAGTCCCGCGGTGAACAACAGCGAGTCGCCCGGCAGGAAGTGGCTGGCACGGGAGCAGCCCTTCGACGTCGGCGTGCTGGACCTCATACTGCCCGGGATGTCCGGCTACGAGGTGCTCAAGCGGTTGCGGCGGAGCGAGAACTGGACACCGGTCCTGGTGCTGACCGCGAAGGACGACGAGTACGACGAAGCCGACGCGTTCGACCTCGGCGCCGACGACTACCTGACCAAGCCGTTCTCCTACGTGGTGCTGCTGGCCCGGCTACGGGCCCTGCTGCGCCGCGGCGCGCCGGAACGGCCCGCTGCGCTGACCCTGGCCGACCTGCGGCTGGATCCGGCTGCGCGAACCGTGCACCGGGGCGGGAGATCGAATTGACCGCGCGCGAGCTCGGGCTGCTGGAGTTCCTGCTCCGGCCACGCGGGGAGGCGCTGAGCAAGCGGGAGATCCTCGCCCACGTGTGGGACCCCCACTACGACGGGGATGAGGACATCGTCGAGGTCTACATCGGATACCTGCGACGCAAGATCGGGCCCGACCTGATCCAGACGCTGCGCGGGGTCGGCTACCGGATCTCCGCGCCATGACAGCGACGAACGGGTGGACGTGACGGTCCTGGCCGACGCGGCCGGCTACTGCCGCGCCGAGGGGCCGCTGGAGTCGCCGCTGATCTGGCCGGGGTTCACCGCCGCCGCACTGGTCCTGCCCTGGGTCGCGGTGCGCTGGCCCCGCGCGCGCCGTCGTGCCGTGATCGCCGCGGTGTGCTGCGCGCTGGCGGCGGGCCTGACCGGGCTCAACACCTACGTCGGGTACACCCGCACCGGGCATGACCTCGCGCTGCTCCTCGGCCGCGGCGGAGCGCCCGGCCGCGCCGTGGGCCGGTTGCTGGACGACGGTGACGACCGGGCCGTTCCGGCCGATGCCCCGTCGCAGGATTCGTTCGACCACGCCGACCCGGGCGACGGCATCCCTTCCAGCCGCGTGTACGTGCCGCTGCCTCCGGGTTACGCGAACCCGGATCAAACCTACCCGGTGGTCTACCTCGTGCATGGATATCCGTTCGGGTCGGCACAGGACTGGCTCACCGCCGGCGACGCGGCCGGCGCGCTCGACGGGCTCACCGGGACCACGCGATCCCGCCCATGGTCGTGGTCAGCGTCGACCTCACCGCTGGGCAGCCGCGACGCGACTGGGAGGCGCTGGACGTGCCGGAGGGGATCGCGACTGGAGACGTTCCTGTCCGGCCCTGTGGTGTCCGCTGTGGATGGTCGGTACCGCATGATCCGCGATCGCGCCGCCCGCGCACTGGGTAGTATGGCCGGCGGGGCGTTCGCCGCGCTGAACATCGGCCTGCACCACACCGATGGGTTCGGGGTGCTGTTGCTGACGCTGCCCTACGACACGCCCGGGGACGTGCGGGCGGAGTTCCACGGTGACAGCACCGCGATCGCGCGGAACACCTTCGCGGGACTACCTCCGCGGCATGGTGTTCCACGACCCGGTGGCGGTGTTGCTGGCGGCCGACGGACAGCAGGCGGTGGTGCACGTCGAACCGGGCCTCACGCACACCTGGCGCACCGCCCGCGCGACCCTCCCCTACCTGCTGGTGTTCGCGGGCGAACACTTCCCGGCAGCGTGAGGCCACACCCGGACAGCCGGGACACCAGCCACGGCAGCGCGTCGGCGAACGCCCGGCGACACGGGGTGAAGTCGTGCTCGCCGCCGGGGGAAGGAACAGTCACGTGTCGACCTCGGCTCGGGCTGCGGTCCGCCAACGCCCGCGCCGCGGCGAGCGCCACCCTTCGGTTCCGGGTAGGGGTGGTGGGCCAGCGGCCAGAGCGCGCTCGTGGGCATCCAGGTCCACTGTGGAGCTGTCGAGGAGCGCCGGGGCGGTGACATCGGAGGCGTTGCGGTCGCCCCTGGCCACTGGAAGCGCCGCCTGATCGGCGCGCCGTGGCTTTCCTGCGTTCGGGCCGGGCCCCCCGGCACCACACCGGCTGAGGAGGCGGTCGACGGCCACGCCCGCGGGCAGCGAGCTGATCGCGTAGATGTCCCGTCAAGCGGCGGACACGCGGCGTTCCACACCGCCGGAACCGACGACCACATCGACGACGAGGGTCCCCGCGCCGGATCACGTGGTGAGGAAGGACACAGTGGACGGCCGGAGATGCGGCTTTCCGCATGGCCGGGCACTACCCGAACAGGCAGTGTGATGCTGCCGGGCAAGCGAAAGATCCGCCCACCGGTTTCCCCGTGGCTTCGGCGCGGCTTTACTGGGGGGACATCGTCCGGGAAGGAGCAGCCATGACGCATCCGCCGGTGGGAGTCCGCACCGAGTACCTCCTCGACGCCGGTAGTTCCCGCTCCGTCGGGGCGGCCCTGCAGCCCGTGCTCGCCGAGATCCGCACGGTGCTCGGTGCGTCGGTGGGACTGGTGGGTTACCGGCCGCGCACTCCGGACGCACGGCTGCTGATGCTGGCCGTGGACGCCCCAGGAGATCCTGATCCGCCGCTGCCGAACGAGCCGTTCCACCTCAGCGGGTGCCCGCCCCGGCGCCGTCCCTCGGTGGTCGCAGACCTTCGGCTGAGTTCCGCCCTGCGCCCCCGTCAGCTGCTGTTGCGCTCGGCGCTGGTCGTTCCGTGGGCCGATCAGCATGGCGATGGCCTGGTGATCGTCGGGCGGACCTGCGCGGCACCAGCGTTCCCCGGAACCGCCACCGACCTGGTCCGAAGGCTGGGCGGCAGCGTGCGCAGAACGGTCTCGTCGGGCCGGCGGCTGGGAGCCGTGGAGATCAACCGGGACCTGCAGCGGGCCATGAAGGAAGTGGCCGCCGCCGCGGTCGGTTGCACTGACGTCGCCGAGACGCTGACCACGCTGCTGATGTCGGCCCAGCGCCTGTTCGGTTCCGACGTCGCGTACCTGTCGCTGCCCGAGCTCGACGTCGAAACCTTCACGTTCGACCAAACGCTCGGTATCCGCACCCCTGACTTCCGTCACCTGCGGATCCGCGACGGGCAGGGTCTCGGTGGGCTGGCCCGGTCACTGCGCCAGCCGGTGCGCTCCTTGAACTACGCCTGTGACTCCCGGTTGCACGCCGCGCCGGTGGCCGAGACAGCACGGGAAGGGATCGTGTCCGCGATGGCCACGCCGATCATCGTCGACGAGCAGGTCGAGGCCGTGCTCTACGTGGGAGACCGCAGGTTGCACCCGTTCAGCGAGACCGACGAGGAGGTGCTCGCCGAGTTCGCCGCGTACGCCACGCTGGGGCTCAAGCGAAGGGCCACCGAGGCCTACCGGCGTGACGTGCTGCGCCGCCAAGAGCAGGAGCGACTCGCCTACGACCTGCACGACACGGCCGTGCGGGGCCTGCTGGAGATCGGGTTCGCCGCCGAGCAGGTGCGCGACGATCTCAGCGGTGCCCCCGATGTCCAGGCGAGCCTGGCCACGATCGCGGCCGCTGCCGAACGCAGCATGGAGGCGTTGCGGGGCCGGCTGGACCTCCTGGTTGGCGGGTCGACCCGGCGCACTGCGGGCGACGTGCTGGAGGAGATAGCCGAGGCGTCGCTGCGGCCCGACGCCGGGCACCGGTTCCTCGTGCGCACCCCCGACTCGGTGCTTCCCGACGCGGTGGCCGACGCGCTGATCCGCATCGGCCAGGAGGCGTTGGTGAACGTGGACCTGCATGCCGGCAGCGCCGCCGAGGTCCGTCTCGACGTGACCGCGGAAGAATGGGTGCTCTCAGTCACCGACGCGGGCGGCGGGGCACGGCCGGCCTGCACGTCCGGCACGGGGAGCCGCGAGCACGCCCACCTGGGCGTGCTCGCGATGCAGCGCGCAGCCGATCGGGTCCACGGGAAGGTCGAGCGCCTGCCCGCGCCCAGCGCGGAAGGCTTCCTGGTCCGCGCCACGGTACCGGCTGGGGAGGGCCGATGATCCGGTTCTGCGTCGTCGACGACCACGAGATAGTGCACGACGGACTGCGCGCGATGGCAGACCGCGAGGACGACCTGGAGTTCGCCGGGGCAGCTGCTTCGGCCACCGACGCGAAACGCTTGGTCGGCACCGCGCGCCCGGACGTGCTGCTGCTGGACATGCGGCTGGCCGCGGGAAACAGCATCGACACCTGCGCGGCGCTGTCGCTGGCGTTCCCCGAATTGAAGATCGCGGTGTTCAGCGCGTACGGCAACCCGGAATTGCTGGCACAGGCGATCAAGGCGGGGGCGGCGGGCTACGTCCTGAAGGAGACCACCACCTCCAGGTTGCCCGGCGTCATCCGCGAACTGGCCGAGACCGGTAGTTACTTCGACCCGCGGCTGGCCAGCGGACTGCTGAAGCGCTCGGCGGGTCGGAACCAGCCCGCGTTCAACGACCGCGAACTGGAGATCGTCCGGCTGATCGCCCGCGGACTGGACAACCACCGGATCGGCGAGGAGGTCTGCATCAGCCCGCACACGGTGAAGTTCCACGTCACCGCGATGCTGCGGCGCCACAACTTGAGCAGGCGCACCGAGCTGGTCCGGCTGGCCATGGACCTGCACCTGATCGACGACGGCGCCTGACCCCGACCGCGGTGGCGGCCGGGGTCAGGCGCCGAACGAGGCGCAAGTCAGCTCCGGGCCCAGCTGGAGTCGGCGGGCGGGGGCTCGACGCCGCGCACGTCGGGCAGCGCCATCAGGCGCTCGTCCTCCTCATCGTCGACCCAAGCGCGTGCGATCTCCTCACAGGTTGCGAACCAGACGCCGTCGTGCCCGGCGATGTACTCGATCAGCCGCTCGAACCAGATCATGTTGTGGGCCTGGCCGATGATCTGCGGGTGCACACAAGAGGCGAAGACCGGGTTCTCGACCCGCTGGTAGGCGTAGTCGAAGATGTCGCGCCACCGGCGGAAGATCGTCTCGGTGTCCTGCATGCCGGTGGAGACACCGGTGTAGGCCAGCGGCGGAAAGTCGTCGAGATACCAGTTGACCGGGATCTCGATCACGGAGCTGGCGGTGCCGGCCACGTTGGCCGACTCCCAGTTGACCTGCCAGCGCTGCGGGTGGTACGGGGTCAGATCCCTGGCCATCAGGCTGGTGTCGTAGAGGAACCCGGACTCCTCGATGATGTCGAGGGTGTTGTCGCTGTAGTCCCAGTACGGCGAGCGGTAGCCGGTGGGACGGACACCGAGCACGTTCTTGTACGTGGCGAAGGCCAGGTCGACCAGCCTGCGCTCGGTGTCGCGGTCGATCCCGGGCGGGATCTCGTGGTAGTAGCCGTGGTGGCCGATCTCGTGGCCGGCCTCGAGCACCTTGCGGCACTGCTCCGGGAAGGTGTCCACCGAGTGACCCGGCGTGAACCACGTGGTGGTGATGTCGAAGCGCTTGTACAGCTCGAGCAGGCGGGGCACGCCGACCTCGGCACCGAACTGGCTGCGCGACATGAACGAGGGGCTGGGTCGGTTGAAACCACCCAGCCACAGTGCCTGCGCGTCGAAGTCGGTGCCCAGGTTGACGGCGATCTTCTTGCCGGGGGGCAACTGCAGGTGACCCATGGGTCGTGTCCTTTCTGGAAATCGGTTGTATGTCAGGCGGAAGGGTCGAGGCGGATGATCCGCTCGGCTACCTCGTCGATCCGCTCGCGGTTGTAGAGCAGCGGGAAGGCCTCGTCCCGGCTCCACGGTTCGAAGAGGTCTGTCGCGTGCGGATCGCCGAGCCGCCCGGACTGGCCCGGCGCGTTCATGGCGAGCGACGAGTCCCACTCGCCGACGTCTACGACCAGACGGAAGGTCGCCCCGGCGCTCTGCACGAAGTTCGGCCCGTAGGCGGTGTTGCCGACGGTGTCGCCGCTGCCGCCACGCGGGGCCGGGCCTGCGACCAGCTGTTCATCGGGCACCCCGGTCAGCAGTGCCGCGAGCGGATGCCGCGCCGTGGCGACGTGCAGGCGCCCCCAGCTCCACTGGGCGCGGTCCGGGCCGAGCAGCCCAGCGAGGTCGGCCACTGCGGCAGGCAGGGTACGCGTTACAGTGTCGACCAGGATCTTCTCCGGGTCGGGCCCCAAGCGATCGCCCGCTGTCTCAACCAGTTCCAGGTCGATCCGCGCGTCGGCGAGCAGGTCCTCGGCGGGGGAGATTCGGCGGGCCGTGTCCGCCGCGGCCTCGGCGCCGACGTGCGGCTCCAGCGCCTTGGCCAGCAGTGCGGGTCGCAGGTGCCGCCGGTACCAGACCTCGAACAACGCGGCCGCGGCCGAGTCGGCCGTGAGGTCGCCGTCCCAACCCAGCAGCAGCGCGAGACCGTCGGTGTCCTCGGGCACGTCGAGCTCCGCGAGCCGGGTCACAATCCGCCGGGCGGGCACACTGACGTAGTCGCCCTGCAATGCGACCATGCTCTCCGGCGTCGCGTCGTTGGTGTCGGCCAGCACTTCGTCGAGACGGTGGCGCCGGGAGGGCGCGTACCAGTCGTAGGTGATGTGCCGGTCGGGTGGGAAGTCCGTGGGCAGGTTGCACTCGTTCGCGGTCGCCAGGAAGCCCTGCTCCGGATTCACGGAGCCGGGAAGCTGATCGGCGTCGTAGAAGCCCGCCCACTCGTAACGTCCGTCGCCGGGCACCGGAAGCGTGCCGTCCCAGTTCGGGCGAATCGGCGTCAGCCCACCGGTCTTCCAGGCGATCGTGCCGTCGGTGTCGGCGTAGACCTGGTTCTCCGGCGGTGCGCCCCAGCGGTTCATCGCCGCCAGGAACTCGTCGTGGTTCCGTGCCCGCATGTAGTCCATGCTGCCCAGGTACGGTGCCATGCCCGGCTCCAGCCAGGCCGCCCGGACCGCGAACGCGGTGTGGCGCGCCGGATCCCGGTGGATGACCGGTCCGTGACGGGTGAACAGCAGTTCCACCTCCACCGGCTCGCCGTCGCGCACGGCGATGGTCTCGGTCAGCCGCCGCATCGGCTCCCAGCCGTCCTGGTATCGGTAGGCGTACGGATCGTCCGGATTGGTCTCGTAGACATACAGGTCCTCTTGGTCGATCGCGAAGATCGTCAGGCCGAACGCGATGCGGCCGTTGTGCCCGATCGAGATCCCGGGTAGCGCGGGCTCCCCTCCCCCGATCACGTCGAAGCCCGGCGCGGACAGGTGCGCGATGTAGCGCAGGCCCGGCATCGCCGCGGCGGCACGGTGCGGGTCGTTGGCCAGCAGGGGGCGCCCGGAGCGGGTCCGCGCCCCGGCGAGCACCCAGTTGTTGCTGCCCTCGGGAAGCACGTCGCCCTGGGGGGCGAGCGGTGCAGGCGATCCGAAGACCGGTGCGGATGTGGCCAGGTCGTAGACCGCCAGCACATCGTCCGGGATGAGGTCCAGATCGAGTCCCTCCGGGATCGTCAGCTCCCGATCCGGCTCACGACGGCGGCGTAGCTCCTCGGCCTCGTGCGGGAGATCCCGGAGAGTACGAGCGCGCGCTACCTCGTCCCGCACGTTGTAGAAGAGTCCGTGGCTGCGGATCCGGGCGACATCTTCGGGCTCCCACAACGCCGGCTCGTAGCCCAGCTCCCGGAACTCCACCGGGAGCAGCTCCGGGTCACGCCGGGTCAGCTCGACGAACGCGTTGATGCCCTCCACGAACGCGACCGTGGCCCGCTTGGTGTCCGAGCCGTACGAGAGCCACTCTCGGCGCATGTCCCCGCGGTACAGGAACAACCGCGCCGCACGGTCTCGCTCGACGTGCTCGGCACCGAAGACCTCCGCAAGCCGCCCCAGGCCCCGGCGACGCCAGAAGTCGATCTGCCACAACCGGTCCCGGGCCGCGTTGAACCCCTGCGCGCGAAACGCGTCGTAGGTGTCGGCCGCATAGATGTGCGGGACCCCCCAGCGGTCGACCACGATCTCCACCGGCCCCGTCAGCCCTGGCACCCGGTATACCGTCACCTCGGGTTCCTGCCGCTGCGCTGCCACGCTATCGCCTCCAGCCTCATTGCCTGTGTGCACAGCGGAGTGAACCAAGGAGCGAGGTGTCCATGTAGACAAAGATCGAGCCCTGATACGGGCACCACACCACTACCCGTTCGGGCAGTGAGGTGATCTCGGCCCTTCCCGCGATACTGCCGAGCAAGGAGCAGCAGGCCAACGCGAGTCGAGGGACTCGCGATCGGCGGGGCGATGCCGTTCGTCGGGGGCGGCTACCTCGGGCGGGGTGAGCGTCGACGCGGTCGCGAACGCCTCGAACGCATCGGTTCACGGGCCTTCGACGGTTACTGACCCCCTACGACGAACCGGGGGTGCTTCCGAGGCGTTCGCGTTCGAGCGCGAGCACGTCCGACGGCGACTTCGCCGCGATGACCTCCGCGGGCGCACCCAGCTGGGCCGAGATGGACGCACTGGTACGCGACATCGCGGCGAGGACCTCGGGCAGACGTTCCGGCGCGAGGCGGCCCCGAGGTGCGGAGACGTGGACCGCGGCGCCGACCGTGCCCGTCGCGTCGAAGACGGGCGTCGACAGGCCGATGATGCCTTCGACGCTCTCGCCGTCGCTGACGCTGTAGGCACGGGTGCGGATCGCGGCGAACTCCTGCCGCAGCACCTCCCGGTCGACGTGAGTGAACGGGGTGAATCGTTCAAGATCCGCGGAGCCGAGCACACGCTCTTCGAGGTCAGGGTTGTACGCGGTGATCAGCTTGCCGACGCTCGACCCGTGCAAGGGCCGGGCCCCGCCCAGCTTCATGACGACGGAGAGGGTCTGCCCGGCTTCATAACGGTCGGCGTAGGTGACGATGTTCCCGCTGCGAAGGGCGAGATAGGTGTTCTCGTTCAGCTCCTCGCAGAGATCGGTCAGGTAGGGGCGACTGACCTGGCGAAGGTCCACGGCATCGACGATCGAGAGCGCGAGGACCAGGGACCGAGGCCCCAGCAGGTAGGTGCGCTGGTCGGCCAGCCGCACAGCGCCGAGCTGGACCAGTGCGTGCATGAGGTCGTGGGCGCTGCTCATCGGGACTTCGAGGTCCTCGCAGATGCGTTTGAGCGCGGCACCCTCCTGGTGGTGCCCCAGGTACTCCAGGATCTTGAACGCCCGGTCCAGGCGGGCTGGGTTCATCGCGTCTCGCAGCCTCTCGTGTGTGCCTGCCGACGATCTTAGCGACAGCACTACTTCGAATCAGCGAAGTCAACTTCGCTAAATCGAACTAGAGGTCTTGCCTCCGCATCGGTTGTGCCGTTAACTTCGAGTTTGCGAAGTCTGCACCGCAAACGCGAATTGACTTCCGGCAGTCGCCCCGGTGTAGCGGCGTCACGGCAAGGAGTCTCAATGTCCCCCCACCTCGTCTCGATACTCGTGCTCGCGGTGATCTTCCTGATCGGCACGCTCCGGTCGATCAACCTCGGCGCGCTCGCGCTCGTCGCGACCTTCCTCGTCGGCACCTGGGTGTTCGGCGACAGCGCCAAGAACGTGCTCGGCGGCTTTCCGGCCGACATGTTCGTGATCCTGGTCGGTGTCACCTTCCTGTTCGCCATGGCCAAGAACAACGGCACGGTCGACTGGCTGGTGCAGTGGTCGGTCCGCGCCGTCCGTGGCAACGTCGCGGCCATTCCCTGGGTGATGTTCGCGCTCAGCGGCGCACTGGTGGCGCTCGGCGCGCTCAGTCCCGCCGCCGTCGCGATCATCACACCGATCTCCCTGGCGCTGGCCGTGCGCTACGGCATCAGTCCCCTGCTGATGGGCCTGATGGTCGTGCACGGATCCGCCGCGGGGAACTTCTCCCCGCTCGGTGTCCTCGGCGTGATCACCAACGGGATCGTCGACCGGAGCGGGATCCCCGCCAGCCCGGCCGTTCTCTTCCTCAGCAACGCGATCTTCAACCTGGTCCTGGCGGTCGTGGTGTTCTTCGTGTTTGGCGGCCTCCGCCTCCTCCGGGAAGCGCGTCGCGAGGCCAGGCCGACTGTCGATCCCGGCACCGGGGGCACCGATGGCGGCGGGGTTGCCGTCCGGACGAAGATCGCGACCTCGTTGATCACCCTGAACCGCGATCGTATCCTCACTGTGCTCGGTCTCCTCGTCCTCGTTGTCGGAGCGCTTGGCTTCGGCGTCGACATCGGCTTGCTGGCTCTGTCGGTCGCCGTGGTGCTGTCCCTGTTCGCGCCGGGCAGCGCCAAGGAGGCGCTCAACCAGGTCAGCTGGGGGGTTGTGCTCCTCAT
This sequence comes from Amycolatopsis methanolica 239, assembly GCF_000739085.1. Lineage (NCBI taxonomy): Bacteria > Bacillati > Actinomycetota > Actinomycetes > Pseudonocardiales > Pseudonocardiaceae > Amycolatopsis > Amycolatopsis methanolica. The sequence goes on from NZ_CP009110.1 coordinate 4,768,804, forward strand.
CTGCGGGATCATCACCTACGTTGGCCTGCTCGAGGACCACGGAACAGTCTCCTACCTCGGCGAGGGCATCGCGTCGGTGTCCGTGCCGGCCCTCGCGGCGCTCGTCATCTGCTTCATCGGCGCGATCGTGTCGGCCTTCGCGTCCACGACCGGCATCCTCGGCGCGCTCATCCCGCTCGCTGTGCCGCTGCTCGTTTCGGGACAGGTCGGCGCCATCGGGCTCGTCGCCGCGCTCTCGATCTCCGCGTCGGTCGTGGACACCAGCCCGTTCTCGACCAACGGCGCACTCGTCGTCGCCAACTCACCCGCCCAGGCGCAGCAGACGGTGTACCGCCGGCTCATGGTGTGGGGGTTCGGCCTGGTCCTCGTCGCGCCGGTCGTGACCTGGGCACTGCTCGTTCTGACCGGATGGTGGTGATCATGCACGAAGAAGACGTCGAGCGCGGTCCGCTCGACGGGGTCCGCGTCGTGGACCTCACGACGTCGCTGGGTGCTTACACGGGGCGGCTCCTCAGCGACCTGGGTGCCGATGTCGTTCGCGTGGACCTCGACGGTGATCGCCTCCCGCGCCCCGGCGTCTTCACCGAAGCCGGCAAGGCGCGCGTGACCGCTGGCCGCGCTGGCCTGGAAGACCTCCTCGGGACCGCGCAGATCCTGCTGACGAGTGAGGGACCGGCCGCGTTGCGAGCACGTGACCTGCACCCCGAGGACGTTGTGCGGCGGCATCTCGGGCTGGTGCACGTGTCGGTCAGCCCGTACGGCCTGACCGGCCCGTACGCCGACCGTCCGGCCAGTGATCTGACACTGCTGGCCGCCGGGGGCCTTCTTGCCCTGGCCGGTGATCCGGACCGGGAACCCGTCCGGCCGTGGGGCGAGCAGTCCACGGTCATCGCCGGTGCCCACGCCGCCGTCGCGGCGCTGCTCGCGCTGCTCACGTTGGAAGCCACCGGTCGCGGACAGGTTGTCGACCTCTCCGCTCAGGAAGCCGTGGCGCACTCGCTGGAGAACGCCGTGCAGTGCCTGGACCTCGAAGGCGTTCTGCGCAACCGCGCCGGTTCAGGGCCCCTGGAGGCGGGAACCGGCCTGTTTCGTTGTGCCGACGGATGGATCTACCTCGTCGGTGGTCTCGGCGGCCGCCCCCTCGCGTGGTCCGCGATCACGGAGTGGTTGCTGGACAACGGGATCACCGAAGCGGAGGCACTGCGCGACGAGCGCTGGGGGGAGCGTTCCTGGCGGCGCAGCCCCGACGCCGCCACCGAGTTCCGGTCAATGTTCGAACGCTTCGCAGTCCACCGGACGAAGGACGAGCTCTATGAGGACGGTCAGCGGCGCGGCATCAGCATCGCGCCGGTGGCCACGCCCGCGGACCTGCTGGCCAACCCACAGCTGACCGAGCGGGGCTTCTTCCGTGAGGTGACCGTGGACGGCCGCGACCTGGTCTTCCCCGGTCCGCCGTACCGGTTCGCCGGTTCGCGCGTCGGCCCACGGTCCACTCCGGACCGTTCCGGTACAGACGAAGGGATCACCGCATGACGACGGGACTACCGCTGGAAGGTGTCCGGGTCGCCGATTTCACCTGGGTCGGCGCCGGCCCGTTCCTCACCAAACCCCTGGCCGACCACGGCGCGGATGTCATCAAGATCGAGTCCCGCACCCGCACCGACCCGATCCGCTCCATGGCTCCGTTCCGGGATGGCCGGCCGGGCGTGGACCGCAGCGGGTACTTCGCGAACCGCAACTCCAGCAAGCGCTCCATCTGTCTCGACCTCAAGCACCCGGCCGGGCGGCGGATCGCTCTGGACCTTATCGTGCGTAGCGACGTCGTCGCGAACAACTTCACGCCGGGCACCATGAAGCGGCTGGGGCTGGACTACGAAACCGTGCGCGCGATCCGGCCCGACATCATCTACCTCGAGATGCCCATGCAGGGCACCGAGGGACCGTACCGCGACTTCCGCGGTTACGGGCTCACGATCGCCGCAGCCGGGGGGTTGCTCGGACTCTCCGGCTATCGCGACCGCCCACCGGTCGGCACCGGAACCAACTACCCGGACCACGTACCGAACCCGTTGCACGCCGCGGTCGCAGTGCTGGCGGCGCTGCGCAACAGGCGGCGCACCGGACGCGGTGAGTACATCGAGCTGGCACAGCTGGAATCCACGGTCAATGCGATCGGGCCCGCGATCGTGGCGGGAGCAGCCGGTGCACACCCCGAACGGAGCGGCAACGACGACCCGGTCGCGGCGCCCCACGGCGTGTACCCGTGCAGCGGCGACGACACCTGGTGTGCCATCGGCGTGTTCGACGACGCCCAGTGGCACGCACTGGTCGCCGTCCTGAATGCGCCACCGTGGGCCGCCCTCGGAGACCTCGCCCAGGCCCTGGACCGTCGTGAGCGGCGCCGCGAACTCGACGAGCTGATCGCCGCCGAGACGAAGGCGTGGGATGCTGACGACCTCGCCACGGCCCTCACGAGCGCGGGAGTGCCCGCGGCGCCCGTGCGCGACGCGGACGGGGTGCTCAACCATGACCCACAGCTCGCCGCGCGCGAGCACTGGGTGTGGCTCGACCACCCTGTGATGGGGCCGAGCGTCTACGACGGCATCCCCTACCGGATGTCGCGCACCTCGGGCCGGTTGCGCGCCCCGGCGCCGCTGCTCGGTGCGGACAGCCACGATGTGTGCACCCGACTGCTCGGCATGGACGACAAGACCTATTCCGAACTGGCCCGGGAAGGAGTCGTGGGCTGACCATGGCCATCGAAACCGAACGCCGGGAACGCATCCTGATCATCCGGATGGACCGGCCCGAGGCGCTGAACGCCCTGGATCCCGGCTCGATGCGTGATCTCAACGACCGGCTGCGGGAGTTCCGTGACGACCCCGAGCTGCTCGTGGCGATCCTGACCGGGACCGGCGAACGCGCGTTCTGCACGGGCGCGGACCTGAAGAAGACGCTTCCCCCGGACACGTCCTTCGCCGAGGCCTATTTCGACGCCTACGAGCGCAGTCTCGACGAAGGACTCTACGTCCGGGCCATGACCATCAGCGACCTGAAGATCAACAAGCCGCTCATCGCCGCGGTCAACGGCCACGCCCTCGGTGGCGGCACCGAGATCGCACTCGACTGCGACTTGCGCATCGCCAGTGAGAACGCCACGTTCGGTCTGCCGGAACCGCGGTGGGCAAGCGTGCCCGCGGTGGGTGGTGTCTCCAAACTGCTACGGGCCGTGCCCCGTGCGGTGGCGATGAAGATGATCCTGACCGGCGACCGCATCGATGCGGCCGAAGCGCATCGGGTCGGCCTGGTCAGCGAGGTCGTGCCGGCCGGCGAACTGCTCGAGCGCGCGTTGCAGGTCGCGAACCGGATCGCGGCCAACGGCCCGCTCGCGGTCAAGAGCATCAAGACCCTGGCTCTGCGCACCGACGATCTGCCGTTGAGCAGGTCGGTCGAGCTCGAGCAGCTGCTGTGGGGCCTGCTGCGCGACACCGATGACCGCGTCGAGGGCCGCACCGCGTTCGCCGAACGGCGCACCCCCGAATACCGAGGCCGCTGAGGAGAAACGGGAATGACAACGACAGAACACACCGGCCCCCGCATGGTCGGCGGCCAATGGATCCGCGACAACGATGACCGCACGGCTCTGAAGATCACCCGGTGCGCCCGCTGCGACAGCACCTGGTTCCCGCCACGCGACGTGTGTTCGTCCTGCGCCTCCACCGAGGTCGAGGACACCCTCAGCGCCACCCAAGGTGTTGCCTACGCCTCTACGGTGGTGCGCATCGGCCCGCCGGCCTTCCAGCCCCCGTACGTGCTGGCCTATGTCGACGTGAGCGGCGTACGGGTCCTGGCGCATGTGGACGCGGACGAGGCACTCGCACCCGGGACACCCGTAGCGCTGAGGGTCGGCCCGATCGGAACCGACTCCGACGGCGAATTCTCGTCTTACCTCGTTGCCGAAACCCAGGGAGGTGCCCGATGAGGCCGGTTTTCGTGGCAGGGGCCGCCGTTCACCCGTTCGGCAAGTACCGCGAGCTCAGCGCGGCGGAACTCGGCTACCGGGCGGTGCGCGATCTGGTCGCGCAGACGGGTGTGCCACCCGAGCGGATCGACATCGGCTTCGGCGGCTCGGTCTACGGCGGTTCGCTGCTGGCGCAGCGCGTCCTGCAGCGCGTCGGGGTGTCCGGTCAACCGGTGTACACCGTGGAGAACGCCTGCGCCAGCGGTGCTTCCGCCGTGCATCTCGGCTGGCAGGCGGTGGCTGCCGGGACCGCCGACGCCGCCATCGTGTTCGGCGCGGAGAACCTGTCGGCCTTCGGCGGCGGCACCTTGCCGCTGACCACCGCCGACATCGAGATCGACCAGGGCATGGTCATGCCGGCGGCTTATGCCATGCGTGCCCAGCGGTATATCCACGACTTCGGCGCCACCGCCGATGACCTGACCCGGGTGTCGATGAAGAACCGGCGCAACGGGGCGGCGAACCCGCGGGCCCACTTTCAGAAGGAGGTCACGGCCGAGGACGTGGCCCAGTCCCGCCCGGTCGCCGATCCGCTGCACCTGCTGCACTGCTGCCCGAACAGCGACGGCGCCGCGGCCGCACTGCTGTGCTCGAAGGAGGTTGCCCAGGAGTTGAGCACCCCGGCGGTTCGAATGCGAGCCAGCGCGGTGCGGTCCGGGCGGTTCCACACGTCCTACCGCGACATGACATGGCCCGACATCACCGAGCGCACTGCGCGGGCCGCCTATGACATGGCCGGTCTCGGTCCGGCCGATCTCGACCTGGTCGAGCTGCATGACGCGTTCAGCATCGCGGAGCTGCTGCACTCCGAGGCACTTGGCCTCGCCGACCGCGGACAGGCGGCGAAGGCCGTGGCTGCCGGGGAGTTCGACCGCAACGGCCGGGTGGCGGTAAGCCCCAGCGGTGGCCTGCTGTCCCGCGGACACCCCGTCGGGGCGTCCGGTACCACCCAGATCTGTGAGGCGTACTGGCAGCTGACCGGGCAGGCCGGCGAGCTCCAGGTGCCGGGCGCCGAGGTCGCGCTGACCCACGTCACCGGCGGCGGCATCTTCGGCGTAGATAACGGCGCCTGCGCGGTGCACATCCTGACCACGGCCTGACCGGGAGGACCACGATGATCGACACACCGAGGAACCGGCCGGTCGCCCTGGTCGCCGGGCCGGACACGGCGGTGCGAACGGCGATCACGGCCCGGCTGGAGTCGTCCGGGTGGGAGATCAGCGCCGGCCTGGCGGACAAGCCGGTCACCGGGCTGGTCCATGTACCCGATCTGTTCACCTCGGACCGGCCAGTGCGACAGAGAGCCGTCGTCGACGAGTTCTTCGAGGCGGTCGAGCAGGTCCGTCCCCGGTTGCGAGCTCGTGTGGACGGTGGCGCGAGGATCGTCGCCGTGACTTGCCGCGACGGCCTGGGCTGGCCAGACCGGCCGCACATCGCCGCGGCGTCCGGTGCGCTCGTCTCCGCCACGCGCAGCCTCGCCCTCCAGCTGGGGCAGGCCGGCATCACCGTCAACGCGGTGTCGGCCCTGCCACCGGAAGGCAGTCCGCTCCGTGAGGGGGGCGACCCGGTGGGCACGCACCTGCGGGAACCCGCGGCTCTCACACCGGAACCGGTCACGATGGAGGACATCGCCCGCACGGTCGGATTCTTCCTCGACGACCGGAGCGGATACATCACCGGCCAGGTCCTGCACTGCTGCGGTGGCGCGAGCCTGCTCTCCAGTCTGTCCGTCTGAAGTGGACCCGATGAAGGAGGACACCACCATGAGCCTTGACGGTCAGGTCGCTGTTGTCACCGGCGCCGCGAGCGGAATCGGGTTCGCGATCGCCGAAGAGTTCGTCTCAGCCGGCGCCAAGGTCGTCATCGCCGACATCGCGAAGGACCGTGCCGAAGAGGCCGCCACCTGTATCTCCCACGCTGGTGGCACCGCGGTGGGGATCCAGGTCGACGTCGCCGACCGGGCGAAGGTGGAAGCCCTCTTCCACGAGACCGAGGCGACGCTGGGACCGGTGGACATCCTGGTGAACAACGCCGGCATCAGCATCGACCGGGGCGTGCGCCGGATCTCCGACGAGGAGTGGCAGCGCACGATCGCCATCAACCAGACTGGCGTGTTCCTCTGCTCGCAGGCCGCCGCGATCAGCATGGTCGCCCGGCGCACCGGGCGAATCATCAACATCGCTTCGCGCGCCTGGCTCGGTTGGTTCGGGCAGCTCGCCTACTCCTCGTCCAAAGGAGCGGTGGTCTCGGCGACCCGGTCGCTGGCGATCGAGCTGGCGAAGTACGGCATCACCGTGAACTGCCTGGCCCCGGGGCTGATCGACACCCCCCTGCTGCAGGCGGAGCCGCCCGAGGTGATGGAACGCCTGCTCCAGGCTCAGCCCATGGGAACGCTGGGCGATCCGCGGGACGTCGCCTGGGCCGCCCGGTTCTTCGCGGAACCCATGTGTCGGTCGATCACTGGTCAGGTGCTCTACGTCTGCGGTGGCAAGAGCTTGTACGCGCAGCCCGCCCGCTAGGTCTAAAACTGACAGAGGTTGTTGACAGTCTGGGCTCCTGATCTAGGAAGGGAGCTCATGGCTGAGCGAGTGTGGAGTGAGAAGGACCTGGTCAGGCGCGCGAACCGGCGTCTGGCTGCTGTGCTTCGTCATGCTGAGGAGGTCAGCGGCAATGTGGCCGCGACGTGCCGCTACTACGGCATCAGCCGCAACATGGTCCAGAAGACACCGCAGACCGGCGGCTCATACCGGTCAACCCGATCCAGCCCCGGCGGCGGCACACCCGCAGATCGGTGCGCAGCGCGACGTCAACGGGCAGAGCCACCGTGGATCACCCCATCGACACCGGAGGGAACATGATCAACCCCCCAGGCCAAGGATGAAGTGAACACGCTCCACCTGGTTCCTAGTGCCGTTGCAGTATTGAGCCCAGGGCGGAGGCACCGGCGACGCAGCCCTCCGGTCACTGGGCGATTCTGCCATCGTCGAGGAGCAGCTTCGGGTCGTGCCCCACCCGATCCCGCTTGACCCCCAGATAACGGATGTTCTCGGGGGCCGCCCGCACCGGCAGCGGCACCTGACTGCGCACCGTCAGTCCGTAGGCTTCGAGCCCCACGCGTGTGGCGAGATTGTTGGTCAGCAGGCGAACAGAACGGATCCCGAGGTCGCTGAGAATCTGTGCCCCGGTGCCGTAGTCTCGGGAGTCCGCGGGCAGGCCGAGCTCCAGATCGGCGTCGGCGGTGTCCGCGCCCAGCTCCTGCAGCTGGTAGGCCCGCAGCTTGTGCAGCAGCCCTCTCCCCCGTCCCTCATGGCCCCGCATGTACAGCACGACACCTCGGCCCTCCCGCGCCACGGCCGACAGGGCGGCATCCAGGTGGGGAGCGCAGTCGCAGCGCAACGACCGGAAGACGTCACCGGTGAGGCACTCGGAATGCACGCGGACAAGTACGTCCTCACCATCGGACAAGTCGCCGCAGACGAATGCGATATGCGCACGCTCGTCGTGGAGGGACGAATAGCCGATCGCGGTGAACTGTCCCGCCATCAAAGGGATACGGGCCGAGGCAACGCGTTCGACCAGCTTCTCGACGCGCCACCGATAGGCGATCAACTCGGCGATCGAGATCATCCTCAGGTCGTGTTCTTCCGCGAAGCGCCGCAGCTCTGGGCCGCGGGCCATCTCAACCGGGTTGTCCTCACTGGTGATCTCGCACAGCACGGCTACGGGGGCGAGACCCGCGAGCACCGCCAGGTCGACGGCCGCCTCGGTGTGCCCCGCCCGGCGCAACACCCCGCCGCGTCTGGCGCGCAACGGGACGACGTGACCGGGCCGGCTGAAGTCGTCGCTGCTGGACGCCGGATCAGCCAGGCTGCGAATAGTTCGCGCACGGTCGCTCGCCGAGATCCCAGTCGAAATCCCGTGCTTCGCGTCGACCGTGACCGCGTAGGCCGTCCCCCGCGGATCCTCGTTGGTGTGGACCATCGGCGGCAGGTCGAGACGGTCCGCATCCTCCTCCGTCAGCGACACGCAAATGTATCCGGATGTGTGGCGGACGGTGAAAGCGACCAGCTCGGCGGTGGCGAACTGGGCGGCGAAGACCAGGTCGCCCTCGTTCTCGCGATCTTCATCGTCGACCACGATCACCGGTCGCCCGGCGGCGAAATCGGCTATGGCCGCCTCGACCGCGCCCGTTCCGTGCACGGCGTTCTCCTTCAGTCAGTCGGCATCAGCGGGACAGCGAGTCATCAGCCGCGACGCTCCTGAAAGCAATGCGGCCCAGGACGGGGCCGCTTACGGCGTCAAGGACATTCACATCACCAGCTCACGAAACGTGCTTCCGTGGAAGACAAGAGCGAGACACCGTCGAAGCTCTCGGACGTGCCCACAGGGCTCGGTGCCGGCCGACGTGCATGTCGTCGGCCGGCACCCGTCGCCGGCCCCTCTGTCAGCGGGGTCGCTGCTCGGTCACCCCAGCAACTTGCCGCGGTAGCCCCAGTGCGAGGGCTCGATACCGTGGAGGACGACGGCTGTGTCGTTCGCCGCGTCCTCCCCGAGGACGGAGCCGACTGCCTGCGTCAGCGCCTCGACCATCTTCGCGCTGAACGTCTCGTCGTCGAAACGACTCTTGAAGAACGATGCTTCGATGTGAGCCATTGCTCTCTTTCTCCTTCTTTCGTGGTTACAACGCGCCAGGTCGTCCGTGCCGGGCTGGCCGGCACCTCCGTCTCGCGGGCACCGTTGTCGGTGAGTTGTGGTGGTCGTCCGGTCAGGAACCCTCGGCCAGGGTCGGGTGCTCCGGTTCCTGGAGGTCGAGCGCCTCCGACACGGCTCGCAGATACCCGCTGAGCTCGCGCCCGGCGCGCACGACGTGCCTGATGTTGGAGGGCCGGGACAGCCGACCGATGTCGGTGAGCACGTTTCCCTCGACTACGACGACATCGCCCACGGCGCCGGTCCGCAGGGAGCCAAGATCCGGGCGGTCCAGCAGCGACGCCGCGTTCGTCGTCGCGGTGGTGATCGCTTCGTCCGCGGACATGCCGTGGCGGACGTACAGCTCGAGCTCGCGAGCGTGCGCGCCGAACGGGCACAGCGTGCCCGAGGAGTCGGTGCCCATCACCACGTTGACGCCGGCCTCGCGTGCCAGGCTGAACGCCTGCAGCGTGCGGTCGTGTGCTTCGCTGAGGTCCGCCACCCCTTGAGCGGTCAGACCTCGGAGCGTCCCCTCCCGTTGACACCAGTCGTTGAAGGACATGGTGGGGACGAGGAAGGTCCCGCGCTCGGCCATCTCGATCGCCATCTCCTCGTCGAGATACGAACCGTGCTCGATGGAGTCGACACCTGCCGCGAGGCTGCGCCGGATGCCTTCGGCCGACAGTGCGTGCGCTGCGACCCGTAGGTCGAGCTCGTGAGCAGTCTCGACGATGGTGGCCAGCTCAGCGATGCTGTAGTTGGGCCAGCTCGGCTGTTCGCCCTTCGACATCCCACCGCTGGCCATCACCTTGATGAAGTCCGCACCAGCACGGGCCTGGAGGCGCACGAGCTTGCGGCACTCCTCGATGCCATCTGCCGTGTCCCACCGTTCCCGTGGTGTGTACGGAGGGTAGAACAGATCGCCGTGACCGTTGGTCATGGTGATCCACCACGGAGCGACCACCAGACGAGGTCCGGCCGCCAAGCCCGCATCGATGAAATCGCGAAGCTCGGTCTCTCCTGCGCCGCGGTGTCCCATCACCCGCAGCGTCGTGAATCCGGCGGCGAGCGCCCGATGGGCGTTGCGCAGGCCGTGCAACAGCTTGGCCCGCTTGCTCACCTGTCCGCGGAAGACATCGCTCGCAATCACGTTGTGGTAATCGGAGTTGGTCGTCAGGTGGACGTGGGCATCGATCAGGCCGGGCAGGACAGTGCAACCCGCAGCGTCGAGCCGGGGAGTCCCGGGGGGGACCCTGCCCTCTTTCCGCGGCCCTGCGTAGGCCACCGTGCCCGCTTGGATGTGAACGAGTCCATCACTGTGATGCTGCCCCGGTCCCGTCCACACCAAGCCGCCTTCGATGGCGATGTCGCCGGGAGTCATCACGACGCCGGGAAGCGCGCTGGATCTGACATTACTATCCCCTAAAAGGTGTGGTTCTTTCCGCCGAAAACAGCGCTCACGGAGTCGTCGGTGAAGATACTGCTGATCGAGTCCGCCAGCAACGGGGCGCACGAAAGCACCTTGATCTTGCCGGGGGCACCCGCACGGAGCGGGATCGTGTCGGTGACGACGACTTCCTCGAAAGCCGACGCAGCAAGACGTTCATACGCGGGCCCGCTGAAGACCCCGTGGGTCGCCGCGGCGAGCACTCGTCGAGCACCCGCGTGCTTGAGCGCCTCTCCTGCCGCACACAGCGTGCCCGCAGTGTCGATGATGTCGTCGATCACGATGGCGGTCTTCCCGCGGACATCACCGATGACGGTGGTGATCTCGGCTACCTGCTGCTGGGGCCGCTCCTTGTCCAGGATGGCCAGGCCGGCCCCGATCTGGGTGGCGAACTGCTTGTTGAGCTTCACCCGGCCCGAGTCCGGAGCGACGATCACCAGGTCGTCATCGAGGCCTGCGAAGTAGTCACTGAGAATGCCCACGGCCGTCATGTGATCGACCGGGATGCCGAAGAACCCCTGCAACTGGCCGGCGTGCAGGTCCATCGTCAGCACACGGTCAACACCTGTCGCCTCAAGTGCACGAGCCACCATGCGTGCCGAGATCGGCTCGCGCGGAGCCGACTTCTTGTCCTGCCGCGAGTAGCCATACCACGGAGTCACAGCGATCACGCGGTGTGCGCTCGCACCGACGGCGGCGTCCACCATCACCAGGAGCTCCAGAAGCGAGTCGTTCGCATTGACGCCCGTCTCCGGGTTCGCGCACATCGGCTGAACGATGAAGACATCCGCTCCACGGATTGATTCTTCGAACCTGCTGTAGACCTCTCCACTGGAGAACGTCTTCAGGGTCACCTTGCCAAGCTCGATCTGCAGAAGCTCGGCGATGGCACCCGCCAATGGCGCGTTGGACCGGCCGGAGAACACCATCAGCCGCCTGCCCCAATTTGGCTGCAACGACGCGTTCATGAGCTCACCACTCTGCCGGTGCGGACTACGGATGCCTGAGGGCGCATCCGACCTTTCCCTGTCAGTGGCCAGATTCACGACGTAGAAACCTTTCGACTTCGGTCAGAAAAAATGGGGAGAAGCTGCGGGTTGGCCCACCATCACGTGCCTGCATTGCTTTCGACGGTCACCAAGACGGCATCGATCGCTGCCGCACTCGGCATGCCCGTGCGCGCGCCCGCCGACTCAACCGACAACCCCGCAGCAGCCACGCCACGCCGCGCCGCGCCGGCGACGTCCGTTCCCGCTGCCAAGCTGGCGGCAAACACACCGTTGAAGGTGTCCCCAGCGCCGGTGGTATCGACCACTCGACGTGCCGACCCAGCCGGGATCCGGGTGCTGAGTCCGTCCGCACCACACAACAGCACGCCGTCGGCGCCCAGCGTGACCACCACCGGCGCTCCCGTGCGGGATGCCACCGCGGCCGCCATTGTCTCCACCGGCGGGTCTCCGGGCTCACCAAGCAGACGGTAGAGGTCTCGCAGCTCGCCCTGGTTCGGGGTGATGATCGGGGCGAACTCGAGAAGCTCCTGGATTCCGGGGACGACAGGGGCCGGGTTGAGCACACACAGCCACCCCTGTGCGGTCGCGGCCTCGACTGCGGTGGCGATTGCCGTGACAGAGATCTCCGTACTGACCAGAACACACCCTGGCCACCCGCTCGCTCGGTCGATCGCAGCCCTCACATCCCGGGCGCTCACCGCCGCATTTGCGCCGGCAGCCACGGCGATCTGGTTCTCCCCGGAGGGATCCACGACAATGAGCGCAGCTCCAGTAGTGGACCCCTCCTTGATCACCACATCGTCGACGTCGACCCCTTCGGCACGCAGCTCGGTCAAAGCCGCCACTCCGAATTCGTCAGGCCCCACGGCGCCGACGTAGCGGACATCGGCACCTGAGCGCGCCGCCGCGACAGCGGAGTTGCCGCCCTTCCCGCCGCCGTGACGCTGCAAGCTCGTCCCCACCACGGTCTCCCCTGGTCCGGGAAGCCTGTCGGCGGCGACGACCATGTCGACATTCAGCGCACCGACGACGAGGAGTCGCCCGCTCATGGCTGATCCGGCCGACTGCGCACCGTCGCTCAAGCTCACGACACCTTGTCCGCGAGCACCGGTGCTTCCTGCGCCCGTGCGGTCCACGAGAGCATCGCCGTCCACATCTCACCGTAGTGCGGCCAGTCCAGGAACTCCTGAGGTGCCCAGTGTGGGGCGAGATCGGAGGCAAACGCGGCGGTCCTGCCGTCACCGTGCGTGCCCACGACCAACATCGGGTCCTCACCCACCCGCGCCACGACCGTGGCGTCGGGCTTTGCGATGAGTTTGTTGTAGCCGAGAAGGTGGGGCCACTCCGTCGGCGTACCACCCAGGACCGGGTGATCTGGCTGGCAGACCTCCACCTCGACCCCCTCCGACCTCTCGACACGGTCGTCGTACGGGAGCATGGCCACGGGCAGTGGGTCGGCGAGCGGACTCATGCCGAAGCGGCCCTTGCCATCGATCCCGGTGAAGGAAAGATATCCCCCGACCATGACCAGTCCGCCACCTCGCTTGACGTAATCCGCAACCAGACCGAGCCGGTTCGGCGACCTCTCCGATCGCAAGAACGTTTCATCCGGCAGCAGGAAGGAGTTGGATCCGATGTCAGAGATGACGACTACGTCGAACTCGTCGAGCTCCTCCGGCGAGCGGGGGAACCGCAAGGTGATCTCATGGCCCCGGACGTAGGTGACATCGAACCCGGCGTCATCCAGGCAACCGAGGAAAAAGCCCGCGCCCTCCTCGTACTCGGTCGAGTGGAACTGGTCGAAGCCCTTCATGTGGATCGTGTGCTTCACCCACGACTCCCCCACGAACAGAACCCTGACCGGCGACCCGATCGTGCTCATCAGCTTGAACTCCCTTGCGCGAACTGGTTTCTGGTTGATGTGGCGATGAGCTGGCGGCCCATCGCGTGCGCCTCGCGAATGTCGCTCCCGAGGTAGGTCTTCGCGGCCAGGGGCGCCAAGACGGGCGTCGGGTTCACCGCGACCGAGTGCGGGTAAGTCGTGAACAGCGCCACGTCGCTGGATGAGTCCCCGTAGACCACGCACTCATCGGGGCTCAGGTTGCGAGCAGCGAGAGCCGACTGGGTGATTGCCACCTTCGCCTCCGGCAACAGCGTGGCTGAGCTCTTGAGCGGACTGCCCAACTCAACGGCCGAGCCGTAGGTCTCGTTGGCGCCCCAAACCTCCAGCCCGCGGACGAAGAACGTCGGCGACTGGGAGATCACGATCACGTCCTCACCGCGAGATCGAATGTCCTCGAAGGTTTCGGCGACGCCGTCCATCCAAGGCGAATTCCGAAAGGCGTCGTCGAAGTCGGCAGGGGATGCGTCCTTGCAGATGTCGAGGAGCTTCAACCAGAAGTCGGTGTCGGAGATCGTTCCCTCGCCCCACGCCTTCTCGATTTCCTGCCCGGCCTCGAGCTGGCCCATCTGGCGAGCCAGCTCGATCGTGGCGGTGCTCCGCAGGAGGGTGCCGTCCATGTCGAAGACATGGAGGCATCCCGCCGCGCTCGTCTCAGCGGATGTGTTCACCTTCAGCGCTGCCCTTCGGACGAGGAGAACCGCGGCTTCTGATCGAGCACTACGGTCTTGTTTTCGAGGTACGGCAGAAGACCGGCGACGCCGCCCTCTCGGCCGACACCAGACTGCTTGAAGCCACCGAAGCCGATCCCGAAGTCCGCCCGGTTTCCGTTCTGCCCCACTGTTCCTGCGCGCAGGCACCTGGCCACCTCGCGAGCACGGTCCGCGTCGTGTGTGAACACCGAAGCATTGAGACCGAACACGGAATCGTTGGCGATCCGGATCGCGTCTTCCTCGTCAGCAGCGGCGATGACGGAGATCACCGGCCCGAAGATCTCCTCTTGGGCGATGCGGGAGGAGTTGTCCACATTCCCGAAGACAGTCGGCTCGATGAACCAGCCCCGGTCGAGGTCCTTGGGGCGGTTACCACCGAACGCCAGGGTAGCCCCTTCGTCCTTGCCGATCCGGACGTAGTCCTCAACCCGCTCGCGCTGTCGCCGAGAGGCCAGCGGTCCCATCTGAACGCTGGGGTCGAACGGGTCCCCCACCTTGACCCGGGCGAAGCGCTCGGCGAGCGCCTCGACCATCTCGTCGTGCCGATGGCGAGGCACGATAATCCGGGTGAGGGACGCACAGATCTGGCCGGAGACAAAGCACGCGCCCCCGGTCAGGCTGTCGGCCGCCTCGGCGATGTCCATGTCGTCGAGGACGACCGCCGCCGATTTGCCTCCCAGCTCGAGGGTGTACCGCCCGATGCGCTCCGCCATGAGCCCGGCGATCCTCTTCCCGACCGCTGTGGACCCGGTGAAGGTGATCTTGTCCACGCGGTGATCGGTCACCAACGCTTCAGAGGCCTCCCTGTCGGCCGTGAGCACGTTCACCACACCGGGAGGGAGGCCAACCTGTTCAGCGATCTCCGCGATGACATACGCAGCGCCCGGCGCCTCCGGTGACGCCTTGACGATCACCGTGCACCCGGCGAGCAGCGCGGGCGCCAGTTTCCAGGCGGCCAGGTGCATCGGAGTGTTCCACGGAATGATCGCCCCCACGACGCCTACGGGCTCGGCGACGATCATCCCGAAGCCTTCGCCTGAGCTGGTCGGCACCTCCTGCTCGAACGGATACCGATCGGCGAGATCAGCGTAGTAGTTGAACGCCGCCGGGACCTCCTCCAGGACGGCCGGCGCTATACGGGCGATGACCCCCGTCTCACGGGGCCACAACTGGACCAGGTCATCGCAGCGCTGGGCTGCAGCCTGAGCGATGGCGCGCAGGAACTCCGCCCGCCGGCTCGGCGGCATTCGTGGCCACGGGCCGTCGTCGAAGGCACGCCGCGCCGCTCCCACCGCCCTCGCGACATCCGCCGCTTCGGCCGCGGCGACAGTGAAGAACAACTCCTCCGTCGCCGCTTCGATCACCTCGATCGTGTGAGTCGTCGAGGGATCGACCCACTGCCCGTCAATGTAGAACTGCCCCGGTTTCGAGATCGGCACGCTGGTCGTCTTGGTTGTCATCGGAAATGCTTCGCCTCCAACTGGTCGGCTACCGCAGAGCTCGTGGTTGTCGTCAAATGCCGACCCGGCCCTTCATCGGATCGCGCCCAGTCCGCAGTGGGCGCGGGCCCGCGGTCGAGGAACTGGACTCAAGGACCGGTGACTCTTCGTCACACAGCGTGATCCAGAACCCCCTCGAACGGCTTGGAGTCGACCACCCGCCGCCGGATGGCCTGGTACAGCGGACCGTTCTCCTCACGGCTGGCCAGTGCTGATGCCCAATCAGGGTCCGCGAGGAACGTCCCCCACTTGCGCTCCAGCTCAGCGAGGTCGGCGAACCGCATCGTGTAGACGAGCTCGTTGAAGGAGTTGTCACCGATGGTGGTGCAACCCACCTGCGTCATCTCCATCCCGTGTTTCCTGAACAGCGGCACCACCACTGACGTGAACAGGTCGACGACATCTTGGAAACGACCCGCCGCCGGGAGGTACTCACGAACCTCGTAAATCACCTTGTTGTTCTCCTCTGCGGGCATCGAATTCTGAGCCTTCACGGCGGTTGACGGGTGGACGCCACGGCCGGCCTCGCTCTGGCGCACTTGGACACCCGGGGGTGCTAGTCCGCGAACGCGGGAAAGACCTCTTCAGCCATCATCTTCATGTTCTTGACGATCGCGTCGGTGGGCTGACCAACTGCGATAAGGCACGCCAGGTGGTCCACTCCGATCTTTTCGTACGACTTGAACCGCTCGATCATGCGGTCGGGGGTGGTCAACACCGGGTCGGCGTACTTCTCCAGCAGGTTGTCCTTGGAGAAGGAATGCTGCTCGGGTGTCATGTTCCCGCGGTGCACGTAGTCACGGCTCTCGCCGACATCGCGAGTAGCGAGCCGCTCTTCCTTCGTATCGACCGTGCCGGGGCCCTTGACCAGGGCCATGTAGTAGTTGTACTCGTTCACGACGTCATCGAAGTACTCCAGCGCCTCTTCCTCGGTACGACCGACCCAGGTGTGGCGGAGCACCATGACCTCGCCGCGAGGATTCCCGGTCTTTTCGATCTCGTCGTTGTAACTCCCGATGAGCTCCTCAAGGTCGCCGTAGGGCTCGAAGTTGCCGTAGTTCGGCGCCGTGATCAAGTTCAGGCCCTGCTGGGCGACCCGGCGGACACCGTCGTTGCTCTGCGATGCGACCCAGATCTCCGGATGCGGCTTCGTCACCGGCTTGGGGACCAGGGTCGTCGGCGGGAACGAATAGAACTGGCCGTCATGCGACACGTCATCCTCGGCGAAGAGACGACGGACGATCTCCAGCCCTTCTTCGTACATTGCCCGCTGGTTCTCAGGCTTCACCCCGAGCCGATCGAGCTGGAACCTGCTCCCACCGCGTGCCACGCCGATGCCGATCCGACCGGGCGCGAGATGATCCAGCATGCTCATCTCGGAAGCGACCAGGAGCGGGTTGTAAGCCGGCAGGACGACCACACCGGGGACGATCCGCAGCCGCTTGGTCCGCTGAGCCGCGACCGCCGCAAACATCATCGCCGAGGGATTAGCTACGTAGTTCTGGAACTGGTTCTCGTTGATCGTGATCCCCTCGAAGCCGTACTCCTCAGCGGCATCGACGATCCTGAGCATGCTGTCCAAAACCTCGGACCAGGACCGGGTCATGTCCGGATAAAAAAACGGCGCCGTAACCCAGAACTTCATTGCCATCGCGTTTCCTCAACTCTTGTTCGCTGACATCCAAGGGGACCGTAGGGCTAAGCCGGGCGCTCGGCGCGGCAGTCCACGGCATCGGGACGACCACGATGCCGTGGACTGCCTCATGAGTGCCCCGCGGGTGAGTGTTTCAGTTGACGGCCGCGCCGACCGGTGCCGGTGCGGGTTCGGTAAGCATTGGCGCGATGTAATCGCCGTACCACTCCTGCGGCACCGGCGCCTCACTGGCAGCGATCACTTCGGAGAAGTCCCACTTCTTCAGCAGCTTTCCGTTGCGGAAGACTGGCTTGAGCAGGTTCTGCTCTGGGCTGACGGAGTCGCGCGGTACGGTCTTGTACTCACCGTCCTCCAGGATGAGAGCAAGGCGCCCGGCCTTGGACCTCTTGAAGCTCGCCCCGGTGGGCTGCTTGGCGATGTCGCGCCACTCACCGTTGACGCAAACGGCGTTTGCCTTCTGTGCGAAGTTGTTGGTGTCGCGATTGACGTGCTGGAGGAGACCGCCACCCATGCCGAAGACGGCGTTGTCGGCCGCCAGGCCGCGGCGCTCCATCTCAATGAAGATCTCCCGGAGGCTCTCGCCGGTGACGCCGTCGCCCTGTACCACCCGGATGAACGGAGGGAGGATCTTGAAGCCCTTGCTGTTGACTTCGTAGCCGAAGGCATCCATGAGCCACTCGATGGTGTCGGAGGTGACCTGGACGACGTCGCCGGAGTCGGGGCGCGCGCCCACCATGCCGGGGAAGTTCCGGATCAGTTCCTTCAGTTCACCGCCGAGGATCTTCTTGACGCAGTGCTCGTGGTCGTAGGTGTCGGTCAAGACCAGCGCGAAGCCGTAGTCGCGGTAGGTCTCGAGCATGTTTCGGATCGCGTCGACCTCGAAGGCCCGGCCCCAGGCGGTGAAGCCGGCGTGTTCGGAGTTGGGGCCGGAGTTCGACGGAGCCACGGCGTTGTACCAGCGCTTGGCGGCAAGGATGCCCGGGGTGGTGTCGCTCTGGCTGAAGTTCACCAAGTGCGCCATGCCACCCAGTGCGGCGGACTGCTGCGAGCTGACCCCCCGAGCGCCGTAGTCGTGAAGCATGTGCCGGAGCGCTCCCGGGTTGTCGGAAGTGCGCTCCAGGGCGGTGCGGATCACCTGCTTGCACAGCCAGCTCAGTGTGCCGATCGTGGTCGGATACCACACCGCCCTCAGCAGGGCGGTCTCGAAGAAACTGGTCACCCAGTAATACTTCGGGTCAGTGTTGATGAGCTGCACGAGCACGTTGTTGGTGGGCACCACGGTGCCCTCGGGGATCGCCTCGATCTCGACGGGCAGGTAGCCGCCGTGATCGTTGATGAGGTTCATCCAGTTGTCACGGTTGAAGTGCATCCCCTGCTCGCGCATGAGGTACTCGGCCTCATCGACGTCCTCAACCGTCACGGGGCGCATGAGGTAGTCCCGGATGAAGGCTTGAAGGCCGACGAACATCGTGACGGGGAACTGGCCGCCACGAGACTCGATGTAGGACGAGATGTACTCGGTACCTGGCGGGTACAGCGAGTAGTGGCAGTGCTTGTAGTTGTCGGTGTTGACGATGATGTTGTCGAACTGATCGCCCAGGGACATCTTTGTCCTTCCTCTCGGTCGCACCGCGACTGGACTAGTCGCCAGCAGTCGCCAGCACACCATTAACGATTCTACAATGACGGCGAAGCATGCGGTCTGCGACCACTGCCTCGCTGTTCAGATCGTCGAACCAGCGGGTAGAAACCTTTCTAGCAACGGGACTGTAGCAGCGGTGGCTCGGCTCTGTAAACGGTGAGTTTCAATCGGCCGGAAGGGGCCAGGGTAGGCCCTGCTCTGCCCGGCCAAGGGCACCTGACGGCGGTCGAGCCCTCGATCGCGCTCGAAGATGCCGTGGCCGTGGATGTTGGAGACCTCCGCCCCATCACCCCGTACCGCGGATCCCCGCGCGGCCGTCGCTGGGCACGTCCCTCAAGTCCGGCGCGGCGTGCTACCCCAGGTCACCGCAACCGCCGCCACCCGAACCCAGCGCGTGAAGCGGCGAACGCACAGAGACCGAAGGATCCAGGCGCCGCGCGCCAGGCGAAGCCAGCGCTGCAGCAGGAGTACTGGAAAGCGTTCTATCCCTGAGCTGAGCTGGCATCGGCTATGGTTACCGTTCGCGACGTGAACGAAGTGCCGCAGACGACACGTGGGGGTGACCTTGGCCCGGAATTCGGGAGCCATGCCGACGCGCAGGCCCACGATGAAGGACGTTGCTGAGCGGGCAGGAGTCGCGGTCAGCACGGTGAGTTACGTGGTCAACGACAGCGGGCCCGTGGCGGCCGATCGGCGTGCACGGGTACTGGAGGCTGTCCGCGCGCTGGGTTACACGCCCAACGAGTCTGCTCGCAACCTCAAGCGACACAGCGTGGCTACAGTAGGTCTCGTTGTCCCAGACCTTGTGAACCAGTACTTCGCGCTGATTGCCGAGGGAGTGGAGCAAGCCGCGTCCGAAAGAGACGTCCTGGTGGTGTTCTGCACACCGGAGGCGACCGGTGGCGGCGAGTCCTGGAACAGCAGGCTGCTACGCAGTCAGCGCCTCGACGGGCTCATCTACCTCTCCGGATCAGAGACGCGAATGGATGCTCTGGTCGAGTTGACCCGGGTCGGCCCTGTGGTCCTCGTCGATGAAAAGCTCCCTGGATTCAACCTGCCGTCTGTGGTCTCGCAGAACCGCCGGGGCGCGAGGGAGATCGCCGCCCACCTCACCTCGCTCGGGCACGAGCGCCTAGCCATCCTCGGCGGTCCGCTCGAACTCTGGACAGCCGAGCAGCGCCTCTCGGGCTACCGCGAGGCCATCGCCGCGGCCGGACTGGATCCCGACGGCATCCCGGTGCTCGCAGGAGACTACCGGATGTCGTCGGGCGAGCAGCTGGCGGCCGAGATCCTGAGCCGCCCGGCGAAAGATCGCCCGACTGCTTTGATCTGCGCGAACGACCTCATGGCAATTGGGGCCTTGTCCTACTGTCGCCGCGCTGGCCTGCGGGTGCCCGAGGACGTCTCGGTGGTCGGCTTCGATGACCTGCCGTTCGCATCCCTCCTCACCCCGGCTCTCACCACCGTCCGGCAGCCCGCTCGGGAGATGGGGATTCAGGCCACCAAGCTGCTGCTCGGCATGGTCGAGGGCGCCGATCCGACCCCTCCCCCTCCGTCACCGGTCTCGCTGAAGATCCGGGAGTCCACAGGCCCGCTTTCCGAACGCTGACCAGGGCCGTCTGACAAGAATTGCGGGTGGCGGGACGTGGCGCTCAGCCGACTGCAGGCCGCGGCGGACGCGACCGGCGCGCCACGAACATCACCCGCACACAGGGGCTGGTTCGAACGCGAGAACGAGGTGCTGCGCACGGCGGCGGCATATTTGGCTGAGTTAAATTTGCCGGGAGGATTGAACCTGGCCGTGGCCGGCACCCCGATCAGGGTGACAACCAGGCGTGCCGTGTCTGTTCGACGCAACAGATCTTCTCGCTGCGCGCGCCAGGACGAAGGGCCTCCCCACAAGGCCCGACCGTCGGCACCCGCCGGCCCGGTGCGCAACGATTTCACGGCTGCGCACCGCTATCAAGTGGCTCACTGATATCACGGAGAACTGAAGAGCGAGGAAAACTCGATCTCTGCGCGATCAAGGACTGCCACTCCAACAAGACCGCCGGTTACTCCATCGGCTCGCACATGCAGGCCTCACTTGCGGTTGCCGCGCTGCGACGGCGCACCGCGCGACCCATACGGCGAGGATGCACGGGCCGGGGCGGATTGCGCGGCGACAACGCCCCATGGAGTCGCCCGTAAGGAACTGCGGTCGCCGATCGTGCGCTGGATCGCGCCCTGGGAAAACTAAAACCCCGGTCGAGTTCGAGACCATTTACACGTCCGCAACCGACGGCCTGAAAACACCCGGGCCCCAGTGTCAACCGAATTCTGGGTCGCCCTGTCAGGTCACGGTGAGTAGCACAGCTAGATCTCCTCCAGCGTGGCGCCGTCGTAGAACTTCCCAGCCTTGTAGACCATCGGATCCGAGCTGGAAACCTCCAGGTAGGTGACTTGCGCAACGATCAGAACATGAGTTTTTGCGCGGAAGCGTTCTTTGATCTCTGCCTCGATCGATGCGGCCGCCCCGCGGATCAGCGGGGAACCCTCCGGTCCGGCGTGCCAGTCGAGTCCGGCGAACTTGTCGTCCGACTTGGACGCGAATCTGTCGATGACCGCACGCTGTGTGTTGGCGATGATGTTGATGCCGAGGTGCTTGGATTCGAAGAGCGACGGGTAGGTCGAGGATGTCTTCTGCACGCACAAGGCCACCAGTGGCGGGTCCAGCGAGATGGGCATGTAAGCGCTCACGGCTAGTCCGCGGGGTCGATCTGCGGAGTCCATGGTCGTCACCACAGTCACACCGGTGACGAACTTCCGGTTGAACTCCTTGAGATCCTCGATGCTGGGCATCTCCACCGCCTGGCCCGCGCCATTGGGCGACGCAGGTACATCGAGCGCCGACCCTAGGCCAGGTACTCCCAGGTCGGACAGCATGTCCACCGACGGATCCCACGTCACGCGCTCACGGATGATCCGGCCATCGCGCAGGGTTCCCTGAACGGCGCCTCGGGTGTGGAGCGCACGCCTCGTCGGGGGGACGTCGCCGAACGCGTTCATGAACGTACCGGTTGCCGACCAGAAAAGCGCGAAGTCATCCCCGTCCACCACGATCTTGTCCACCGTCGTTCGCAGGTCCGGGATCGAAGTCCGCATGTCGCAAACCTGGCGCTTGAGCTCGGCCAGCCCCGAGGTTCGCCCCAGCCCGGCGTTCTCCAACTCGTAGTCGGCGTGGACGATCTCGTCCAAGGCGTCGGAGTCACCTTGGTTCCAGGCTGCGTCCCAAGCCGAACGCACCAGGTCCTTGAAGTCCGACATCTCTTCCCATCCTCACTTCTGGCACCAAGGGGCAGACGACGCCACGGTTGCGGCTCGGTCTGGCCGACTGTGCCGCCCCGGGCGCACGAACTCGGCCGAGGGCTTCGCTGGGCACGCGTACTGCAGGCTCCGCGCTTATCTCTGGAACGGAAGTATTAACGATTCGACTTTGACTGTCAACGGCACGGCCAGACGTCGCTAAAATCTGGCTATCCAAGCAGGATGCCGGGCCAGGACGCTGGTGGAAGCGTTTCCATCGCTCCGGCCCCACGCTGGCGCACAAGCGTTCGCAGCAGGTTCCACCCATCCGCCGCGCGTGCGCAGCCCGCAGGATGTCAACCGATGTGGGACGGGGCCGTTGCCGCGGCGTGCGACCTGCGGGCCGGTGCGGTCGCACGCGAAGGGCACCCCACCAGCGCCTGAGGGGCGGGGATGCCGCTGGTCCGGGACGTCGACACGGGCGTGGACGATGCGCCGGCACTGGTGATCGGCCACGTCGCCACGACGTGGCCAATTGTCCGGTGCAGGTGGTGTTGCGGGCACTTCCCGGTCGATCAGGTCGGCGGGCACAAGCCGCACGCCGCAGGCTGCCGCGAGCTGCCTCGCGCCGATCCGGCGCTGGCGGCGTCGACCGCGCACGGAGCACGTCATGGTGCCGCCCTAGACGTCGGAACGCCCCGCTCGCAGGTCAGGCGGCGCTGAGACCGCCGTATGGGCGGTTCTCACCCAGTTGGCTGTCACCAGAAACGATTCGAGTATACGATCCGAGGATGCGGGCCGCAGCGGAGCGGCGCCGACTTCAACGAGGGAACTGCAGCTGTGGACGAAGCCTCTGCCAGCGAGGTCCAGGTCAACACTGTTATGGGACCCGTGCCGGCCGACGAGCTTGGAACCACGCTGACGCACGAGCACCTCATCTGCGACTGGACCAAGCCCCTGTGCGAACCCCAGGGCGCAGTTGACCGCAGTGCCTTTGTCCGACGTGTGGATCCCTCGATCTGTTGGCTGCTCACAGAGGATCCGTCGTGCTGCCTCGACAACGCACGCCTGGAAGACACCGCGGCCGTCGTCGATGAACTCCAGTGGTTCATCGACGCGGGAGGACAGACGGTCGTTGACTGCACCAACGGAGATATCGGCCGGAACCCGCGTGCGCTGCGCGAGATCTCGGAGCGAACCGGCCTCAACATCGTCATGGGTTCTGGTTGGTACGTGCACCCGTATCACGACAGCGGAACCGCCCTGGCCACAGCAGACGAGCTCTACGCGCAGATCCTCGCCGAGTTTGCCGACGGCGTCGGCGACACGGGGGTGAAGCCGGGTGTGATCGGAGAGATCGGCGTCTCGCCCGAGTTCACCGTCGCAGAACGGGTCCGGCTCCGCGCGGCTGCTCGGGCTCAATTGGCACTGGGCGTACCGCTTCTCATCCACCTGCCGGGATGGCAACGCCGCGCCTTCGAGGTACTGGATATCGTGCTGAGCGAAGAGGGCGTTGCGCCCGAGGCAGTCGTCCTGTGTCACATGGATCCATCTGGCGAGGACGTTGTCTACCAACGCGAGGTAGCTGATCGAGGTGTCTGGCTCGAGTTCGACATGATCGGCATGTCCAACTACTTTCCTGGCGAGGGTCAGTCGCCTTCGCCGGACCAGACGGCCACGGCGATCGCGCGGCTCGTCGAGGCTGGGCACGCCTCCCGCCTCCTCCTCAGCCATGACCTGTCGCTCAAGAACATGTGGACGCGGAACGGCGGAAACGGCGTCGGCTACGTGCCCCGGCTCTTCCTCCCCCGGCTCGAGCGTCACGGGGTGCCGGCCAGTGTGACCGCCGATCTGCTGACGACCAACCCCCGGCGCCTGTTCATCGGCGCCGCGCGCGCCTCGGCCCCTGGCGAAAGCCGTCGAGGATGTCACGGCTGGGAGCTTCGCAGACCCCGTAGCGACGAAGAGTTCGCGTGACAGCCGCGACAACTGGATTCACACACCGAAAGGATCAAGAAGGTGACGCAACACCTCGGGAATGCATTCCACTACGACCTCGACGCAGAGGGCTACGAGTCCCTGGAAGACAGCCGCACAACCATCCACACGGCGGCCCATCACATCGGAATGGTCGGCGGCGTCAACGTCGGGGTGTGGGAGGCGGAGCCGGGCCTCATCGGCGGCCTCACTGCCGATGAGATCTTCGTCGTTCTCGAGGGCCGCGCCGAAGTGACATTCGAGGACACGAAGGAGAGGATCGAGATCGGCCCAGGCGATATCGTCCGCCTC
The DNA here is from genome assembly GCF_000739085.1 of Amycolatopsis methanolica 239. Taxonomy (NCBI): domain Bacteria; kingdom Bacillati; phylum Actinomycetota; class Actinomycetes; order Pseudonocardiales; family Pseudonocardiaceae; genus Amycolatopsis; species Amycolatopsis methanolica. Next base: position 4,792,953 of record NZ_CP009110.1, read on the forward strand.
AATGCCGGTCAGCGAAACACCTGGCGCACCTTGGAACGGCTGCGCAAGGTGTCCGTCTGGTCGGACTCCGGAGCCCAGCAACCTTCCTCATGACGACCTGGCGCTGGCCCGAGTCGTGGTTGCTGATGCGAGCACAGCAGGACTTGAGCGCAGACATGGCCCAGCATGTCCCCACCCCCCCATGGACCCGACCTTGAAAGGCTCCGCATGATGCGCCGTCCCGTGATCCTCGATGTCGACACCGGCAACGACGACGCCGTCGCCATCACCATGGCCGCGACACACCCCGCGATCGAGCTTCTTGGTTGCACAACCGTTGCCGGCAACCTCTCACTCGAAGAGGCCACCGACAACACCCTCCGGGTGCTGAATGCGATCGGCAGGAGCGACATCGAGGTCCACGCCGGTCTCTCGCGTCCCTTTGCTCCGACGCCCTATGCCTACGGTGCGAACGAGGTGGACGGCGTATTCCATCAGAACACACTGCCTGTCGGCGTCTCAGGGCTTCAACCACGAAGCTGGCACGGCGTGGAATGGCTCATCGAGACTCTGCGCCAGACAACAAGGCAGGTCACGCTGATCCCAGTCGCCCCGCTCACCAACATCGCCGCCGCGATCACTGTCGCACCCGACATCCTCGATTCGATCGACGAGGTCGTCCTGATGGGCGGATCATCGACCTTCGGGAACCGAACCCTGTCCGCTGAGTTCAACATCTACACCGACGCCGTCGCAGCGAACGTCGTTCTCAATGCGGGCATCAAGCGCCTGACGATGGCCGCGCTCGACGCGACGCACGACGTGCTCGTCAGCAGGGAAGACTTGCACCGCTATCGAACACTGGGAACACTCGCCGGCGACCTCGTGTCCGCTGTGACCGAGTACTACATCGATGGTTACGAAGCGTCTGCCGGCCCAATCGGGACCGCCTCGTCTGCACCGCCGCATGACGCGTTGTGCGTCGCGTATGCGATCGACCCGAAAGTCATTGACACCACTGACGCCTTCGTCGAGGTCGACACCGTGAGCCCGTACAACTACGGACGCACTGCCGTCGACTTCCACGGGAACCGAGGCGAGCCGGCGAATGTCCGCTTCGCGAAGCACGCGGATTCGGCTCTATTCCACCGGATTCTCGACGAATGCCTGCGCGGAGAATGTCGAGCAGTCTGAGATGTCTGTGCGGGCTCTGGTTCCAGGAAGAATGCAGACGATTCCGCAACCGGGAAAATGCGGTGAGGGAGCTGCGTGAACGGGCGACGCGCGTGGTGTTGGACGGGATCGTGACCAACGTCGCGCGCTCCGCGGCGAGCACGTCGCCGGCGCGGGCGACGTCGAGCATGCGGCGCGTCTTCGGCGTCACGAAGGGGTAGCCGTAGATCTGACCGGGCGGGTGGTGGAGTATGACACCGATCTCCTCGCCGCGGTTTTCGAACGGGAAGACCTGCTCCAGACCGTCGATTTCGGACAGCGCCGCCGTCCGGTCGGCCCACGCGTCGACGACCATGCGCACCCGGGACGGGCTCAGCTTCGCGAACAACCCGTCGTGGTCGGGGAAGCGGTACTCGAACACGACCACGTCGTAGTCGGCCTCGGAGATCTCACTGGGCTTGCCCGGTTTGCTGGGGCACAGCGGGCACAGGCCGGCGGGCGGTTTGTAGGTGCGGGTCTGCCGGTGGCGGCCCACTCGCCAGTGAGCGGGTCGAGGCGGATCTCCGAGCTCGCGGCCACCGGACGGCCAGCAGGTTGGCGAGACCAGGCTCATGCGGCGCTACATCTACTAGATCACGCCGGGCGACCAATCGAAATGGATCCGGCTCCGCGACACCGGCAGCGAGACCACCCTCTGCGTCAAGGAGATCCGCAGCGACGCCATCGACGGGACACACGAAGTCGAAGTCACCGTCGGCGACTTCGCCGACACCAACGAACTGCTCGGCCTCCTCGGATTCACGCCCAAGTCGCACCAGGAGAACCGCCGCACCAGCTTCCGCCTTGACGGCGTCCGCTTGGGGATCGACGAGTGGCCCGTCATCCCATCTACCTGGAGATTGTGGCTGACACCCGTGGTGACGCCATCCGCACAGCCTCCTTACTCGGGTTCGCCGAGGAACAGCTGACGAGCGAGAACACGATCAAGTTTTGGCGTTGGCGCCGCGGGCTCCGACTCGTCGGTTTCCGAGTGGAAATCGCGTAGCTCAGGGTGTTGCTCGCGAGGTCGGAGGTCATTCGCTGGTCGACCGAGTATCCGTCGATGCGGTTGGAGAAAGAGTTTCCCTTCGCTGGTGGGCTGTTCGGTGACGTCGGTGCGCCGGCGCCGATCGGCCACGGTGGCGGTGAACCGAGGAGTGACGAGGTCGTCGTGCACCGGTGGTCCCGTCTTGCGGGTCAGGCCGCGATTCTTCGCGAACACGCTCCAGATCCGCTGCTCCCGGCACGGGCGGTCGACCCGCTTGTCGCTGGCGATGATCCCCGGGCCGGGAGTTCGTCGGCAATGAACCCGTAGCCGAACGTGGGGTCGTCGTGGTGAACGCCGAACGCGGCGTTGATCAGGTGCGCATCGTCCCGATCCCGCTGCGACACGGTACGGTACCAACCTCACCGGCGCTGCTCACGGTTGGTTGAGGATCCGTGAGCAGCGCCGGGCTCGGTCGCAGCCGGGCGGGAAGTGCCGGGTTACGTCCCGCTCGTGTGCAGCGTCTCGACCCGTCGGATCACCAGCCCGAACGACAGGGCTCCGAGTACCGCGACTGCGCCGGTCAGGATGAGCGGCGCCACGAACGAACCCGTCGCGCCGGCGAGCGCCCCGATGACGATGGGGCTGACGGCACTGGCGACGTTGGCGACGAAGTTCTGTCCTCCGCCGAGCACACCCACCTGATGCTCCGGTGCTACATCGGCGGGCAGGCACCACACCGAAACCATGGTGAAGGCGCTGGCGAAGTAGCTCAGGCTGAGCAGGGCGAGCGCGAGCCAGGCCGCTTCGGTCAGGACGGCCGCCATGATGACCGAGCTGGTGAGCATTCCCGAAACCAAGCACGTTTTGCGGGTCCTGGTGAGTGACCAGCCGCGGGCGAGCAGTGCGTCACCTACCGCACCACCCGCCCACGATCCCACGATCGCGGTGAGGCCTGGGATGACTCCGAAGAAGCCGAGTTTGAGCAGGTCGAAGCCGCGCTCCTCGACGAGGTAGCTGGGAAACCAGGTGAGGAAGAAGGTGACCACGAAATTCAGGCAGGAGAACCCGGCGAACATGCCCCAGACCGTACGGTGCCGGAGGAGGTCCCGAACTCGGCCCGCCGGGACGGTGGTGGTTGTGGCGGCGGTACTCGGTGCGGCGTTGCCGGCCTGGATGTGGCTCAGCTCGGCCGCGTTCACACCAGGGTGTTTCTCAGGGCTGCGGTAGTAGGCCCACCAGCCGACGGCCCAGAGTATCCCGATCGTTCCCATGATCACGAAGACGGCCTGCCAGCCGAAGAGCCCGGTGATGGCCGCGACAACCGGTACCGCGAGGGCAGAACCGACTCTCGCCCCGCTGTCGTAGAACGCCGTGGCGCGGCCGCGTTCCTGCCGTGGGAACCACTGCGAGATGGCCTTGGCGCTGGACGGGTAGGCGCCTGATTCGCCGACGCCCAGACCGAGGCGGAAGCCGAGAAGGGAGGCGAATCCACTGGCCAGCGTGGTGGTCAAGGTGAACGCCGACCACAACATGACTGATGCGCCGAACATGACGCGCGTTCCGAACCGATCGATGAGGGCGCCCGCCGGGAGCTGCAGGAGGGCGTAGGTCCAGGAGAAGGCCGACAGGATGAGTCCCTGCTCGGCGGGGGTGAGGTGGAAGTCCTCGGTCATGAAGGGGAGGGCGACCGACAGTGCAGAGCGATCGACGTAGTTGATCGCGAGGCCGGCGAAACAGAAGCCGGCTATCACCCACCGCTTTTTGGTCCGGACACCGGACGCCCGGCGCACGGGGACTTCGACGTCGCCGGTCTCGGTACTGGGTGCGGATGCCGTCGTCGGCTTTCGCACGCTCGGTTCGACCATGAATGTGCTCCTAGGGCTGAGTCTGGCTGACGGCGTGCTTGATCTGCGCACTACACATCTGCGTCAAGGATGTGGCTCGTGCCACAAAACGTCGGGGACATGCTCAGTCTGATCAGTCACTCCTGTCAAGCACTTGAAGGCATGAGTGATGTGCTACATCTCTGAGCAGTTCGATCAGCAGGGCGGTTGAGGTCGTTGCTGACGCGCCCAGCTTGACGGCGCGGTGTGATCAATGCGAGCATCTTTGTGCACAAACTGATCACGAGGAGGATGATGAACCAGCCCGAACGGCTCCCCGCGCATGTTCGGCGTGAGCGCATCGTCGAGCTGCTCGTTCAGCGCGGTGACGGCTCGTTGCCGGTGGACGAGTTGGCAGCGACGTTGGGGGTCTCCACGGCGACGGTGCGCCGCGACCTGGGTCAGTTGCGTGAGGAAGGACGGATCACCCGCACCTACGGTGGTGCCGCTCTGGGGATGGCGCCCGCCGAGAAATCGGTGCGGCAGCGTGAACTCAGCAATGTCCCGCAGAAGGACGCCATCGCGCGCACCGCCGCACAGTGGGTGGAGCCCGGAGCCGTCGTTCTGCTGGACGCCGGGAGTACAACGGAGCGGCTCGCCCGGGTCTTGCGAACCATCCCCCACCTGACTGTCGTCACAAACAGCATCGCCGCAACGGCCACCTTGCTCGAATACGGGGACACCGAAATCGTCGTCCTGGGCGGACGGCTCCGGCGCATCAACCAGGCCATCAGCGGTTCGGCCTCGGAGCAGATGGTCGCAACTCTGTACGCCGACGTCGCCTTCCTCGGCGGCGACGCGGTGGATCCGGGACGTGGAATCGCTTCCCGAACCATGGAGCAGAGCGCTCTGAAGAGCACGATGGCCGCCCACGCACGGTCGGTGGTGGTGGTTGCCGACTCGACCAAGCTCACCGCCGGCTGGCCGTCCTACTGGTCGCCGATGACGCGGCCCTGGACGCTGGTGACCGACGACGGCGCCGATCCCGACCTGGTGGAGTCGTTCTCGGCGGCGAACCCCCAGCTCCGTGTCGTCACGTGCCCGCTCCCGGCGGCCACCGAGGTCGGCGGATAGCGCCGTTCCCAGTTCTCACTTCCCGGTGGGGTGGCCTGCTGCCGCCCGCAACACTCGACAGGAGCCAGACAACTCATGAAGCAGGCTGTCCTGCACGCACCGCTCGACCTCAAGGTCGTGGAGACCGACATCCCCGCGCTCGACGACGGTGATCTGCTGCTACGCGTGGAAAGCGCGCTTGTCTGCGGTACCGACGTACGCATCTACGAAGGCCGGAAGAAGCGCAACGTGACCTATCCGACGGTGATGGGACACGAGTTCTCGGCCACCGTCGCCGATTCCGCAGGGCCTCTGCCCGACGGGCTGTCGATCGGCGACCTGGTCTGCGTCTACCCGTTGTTGCCGTGCGGGCACTGTGTCGCCTGCAGCAGGGAACACCCCAACCTCTGCCGCAACCGGATCGCGTTCGGCTACCAGTTGCCCGGCGGATTCTCCCAGTTCGTCCGGGTTCCCGCCGCGGCCGTCCGGGCCGGTAACGTCGTCGCCGTCAACGGCATCTCCCCCGCTGCGGCGGCCATCATCGAGCCCTTGGCCTGCGCGTACAACGGCCAACGGCTGGCCTCGGCGCAGGGCGCGTCCACCATGCTGGTCAGCGGTTGTGGCCCGCTGGGACTCATGCACATCCGGCTCGCCCGCCAGCTCGGGGCGCAGCGGATCGTGGCCGTCGATCCGATTCGCGAACGGCGCGCGCTCGCTGAGGTTTCCGGGGCCGACCTCGCCCTGTCCCCCGGGCCCGGGGCGGCCGACCGGATCCTGGACTGGACGGAGGGGGCGGGGGTCGACGTCCTGGTGATGGCCGTCGGCCGCACCGACGCCGTGCACCCGTACCTCGGGGTGCTCGCACCCGGGGCGCGGGTGAGCGTCTTCGCCGGTTTCAGCGGGGAGGGCACCAACCTGGAGATCCCGGCCAACGACGTGCACTACAACGAATGGACCTTCGTCGGCGCGTCCTCCTCCCGTCTGGGCGACTTCCAGGCCGTCGCGGGCCTGGTCCGCAGCGGAGCCCTGCATGTGGAGGACCTCGTAGGCACCCAGCTCCCGATCGACGCCGTGACCGACGCGCTCCACCTCGCCGCCTCCGGCCGCGACCTCCGTGTCGGAGTGGCGCCCTGGGGCTGAACCGCACCTGCCCGACCCAACACAGACGAGGAGACCTCCATGACCGCCGTTGTGGGCACTTCCACCCGCCAGATCCCGAGCACCCTGCCGTCCGACGCGCTGCAGATCACCCCTTACGGCACCACGGCCGCGCTCGGTCGTGCAATTCGCCTGCGCCGGCTCTTCGGCGAGACCGGCCGCACGGTCACGGTTGCCCTGGATCAGGCGGTACCCCGCGGTGTCGCGCCGCGACTGGCCGACATCGCGCCGACCTACGCTGCCATCGCTTCCGCCGGCCCGGACGCCGTCACGATGTTCAAGGGCCTGGCGGGTGCCCTGCTGGCGCACAACCCGGCGCCCGTTCCGTTCATCATGAAGGCCAGCACGTTCTCCGTGGACTTCCATTTGACGCGTGAGGCGGCCGTCGGCACCGTCGACGAGGCCCTGCGGCTCGGTGCCGATGCGGTCGCCGTCGGGATCAGTGCGGGCTCCAGCAGTCAGGTCGAGGGATTTTCCGAGCTCGCCGCGATCACGGCCCGAGCGGCCGAGGTGGGCCTTCCGGTGGTGTGCCATGCCTACCCGAGCGGGGAGCTGTGGCCCGCGGACAAGAAGGGCAGCACCGAGGCCGTGCTGTACGCCGCGCGCGCTGCCGCCGAGATGGGAACCGACATCGTCAAGACCTGGTACACGGGATCCACCGCCGAGTTCGCGAAAGTCGTCGAGGGCGTGCCTGCCATCGTCGTCGCCGCGGGCGGCGCGAAGGCCGACAGCCCGCTCCAGGTGTTGCAGCAGGCAGCATCGGTGATCGAGGCCGGCGGGCACGGAATCACCACCGGACGCAACATCTGGGGTGCCGAGGACCCCGCGAAGATGGTGACGGCCCTGCGCGCCGTCGTGCACGGCGGAGAGCGCCCCGAGACCGCAGCCAAATTGCTCGACTGAGTATCGGCTGAGGACGGCTCGACGATGAGACGGAGCGGCGCATGAGTGACGGACTGTACCTCGGTGTGGACCTGGGCACCTCAGCGACGAAGGCGATCCTGGTCGACGGCAACGGGCGGGTAGCGGCCCGGAGCAAGGCCTCCCACGGCGACACCCGCCGGGCCGGGACCGGAGAGGTCGATCCCGGCCCGTGGTTGCGCAGCCTCACGGAGGCGTGCCGAGCGCTCGGTCCTGCCACAGAGCAGGTCAGAGCCGTGGGCACGGCTGTGCACTCGCCGGTTGCGCTGTTCCTGGACGCCGCTGGTGAGCCGATCGGTCCGGGCATCGGCTGGGATCACCCCGCTCTGCCACCTCGATGTTCGAGTGCGGTCCGGATGCGGACCGCTGCCGAGGCCCAGCTGGTGGCGAACCGGCCACAGCCCGCCACGACCATGGCGCTCGCGTGGCCCGTGGCCGCCAAGGAAAACCCGCTCGTGGCCGAGAAGTGCACCACGCTGGGGCTGGTGGGCACCTGGCTCGGACGTCTGCTCACCGGGCGAGTGGCGCTGGATCCCACCCAGGCCTCCTACCTCGGTCTGATGGCGCTCACAGACGGCTCCCACCGTTGGCTGCCCGGGCTGGCCGAACGGATGGGCATCCCGCTGTCCCTGCTACCCGAGGTGAAGCCCTCTCTCGAGGTCCTGGGCCGTCTCACCGGCCCGGCTGCCGCATTGCTCGGCGTCCCGGCCGGTGTGCCCGTCGTCGTCGGCGCCGCCGACACCGCCGCAGCGGCCTACTTCCTGGGCCTCGAGGAGAACGGCCCGCCGTTGTACACGGTCGGGACCACCCACGTGATCACCACCTGCAGCGCCAGCCCTGACGCGTTCCCGGTGGCGTTGACCCGCTCGCACGTCCTGCCCTCCCGCTGGCTCACGCACGGGGCGATCAACGGTGGTGACGCCCTGGCGATGGGTGCGCGGCTACTCGGGCACGGCCGCAGCGGCGACGCGGTTGCCCGGTTGACCGCGGACGCCGGCCGCGCGACGCCGGACAAGATCGTCGACGCGCCCGTGTTCATCCCGCACGTAGTGCCCGAGCGCGGTCCACTGTGGCTGGAACGCCCGAGGACCGCGTTGCAGGGCCTGGTGCCGGGAACGGAGTCCCGGGCGGCCGCCTGGGGAGTGGTCGAGGGAGTCGTGTTCGCAGCCCGGCTGGTAATGGAAATCTGTGTGACCGGGAACCTCCCCCCGTCCACGCCCATCATCCTCACTGGCCATTTCGGTCCCTCAGATCCCTTTCCGCAGATCGTCGCCGATGCTTTCTGCCGTCCGGTCGACCTCGTCGAAGAGTCCCACCTGCCCGCGATGGGCGCGGCGGGGATGGCCGCTGTTGCCTCCGGCCACCCACCCGTGTCCGCCCCCGCGGCACGGCGCGTCCTGCCACGTCCGGAGTGGATGGGCGTGATCGGGCGGCGCTGGCGCCGGTTCGCCGAACACTGGACGGCCGTGGTGGGCCGGCCGTTCCCAGTCCCGGTGCATCAACCAGGGCACGATCCAGGCGGTTCCGTGGCGGTGTCGGCATCCTGGCCACAATGAGACCAGGGCCGGCCGTTGCGACGGCCCGAGCGAGGGGGCGGGTATGGCGGCGGCACCGGGTGCGCGACGGGGCCGCCGAGGCCGAAGGCCGGATCGTGGTGCTGGGAAATGTCGACCAGAACACAGCACCCGGCGGGTGGTCCGGGTACAACATCGGCGTTGCTGGAGTCGGTTCCCGGGTGCCCTGGCGAACGGCACCGACTGGCTGACCACCGGCGCCAACGTCACCGTCACATCCGGACAGACACTGGACGCGGTCGGCGACTCGCCGCCCGGTGGCGTGGTCCGGCACGCCGGCATGGCCGGCGGCACCATCGCTACGCCCAACCGACTCCGGCACCGGTCGCCCGCCCACCGGCACGGTGACCAACGCGAGCCATCAGACCACCTTCACCAGCGCCGACACGTCCGCGCTCCGGGTGTTCAACGTGAACTTCGACCTGGCCGGCAGCACCGGCGACGCGCAGACCATCATGTTCGACGGCATCGCGGCAAACGCAACCGTGCTGGTCAACCTGCTCGGCGGGACCAGGACGGCAACCCGGTGAGCGCACCACGGTGACCACGCCCGGGACGAACAGCACGGCCACGACGACCCCGATGACCACCGGCGCCACCACCACCGGCGAGGTAGTCGCGCCGATCCGCAGTTCGCCGGGCAACACTGGCGGCCTGGCCCGGACCGGTGTCGACCTGGGCTGGTTGCCCGCGCTGGGTGTGCTGCTGAGGCGGGCGTGCTGCGTTTCCGGCCGTGCGCCAGCGGCGGTCACACCGGCCGTAGCGGGCTGTGACGGTTCCTTCCCATCCGCCGAGACCGACGCCAGCCGGTCCGCGTGCCTTCCGGAGGCGGGACGGGCCATGGGCTGGCACGCGGATCTGGACAGACCGGCGAACTTCGGCCGGCTCACCAACGTTCCGCGCACGCGTTCAGGCGTCGTGGAGTCAAACGCCGTAGGTCAGGGCGAAGTACGTCTGCCGCGGTTGCGGGCGACCCAGTCCTTGTAGTCAGCCTGCTGCGCCTTCCGGACGTCGTCCGGGTATCGGCGCCCCTCGGCCAGGACGTCCGAGACGCGGTCGATCGCGGCGGCGTCGCCGTCGGCGGACCAGAAGAACGACCCAGTTCGCCGGACCAGGACGTCAGCGACCGTCATGGCCATCTCGTGGTCGACGGCGTAGCGGATTTCAGCGTCGGTCAGGTCCGTACCAGCGATGCGTTCGTGCGTACCGGCGGCGGCGACGCGCCCGGCGTTACCGCCGTAGCGGCGCAGCCAGCGCTGCGCGAGGTCACCGGGAGCCGTCGCGACCGCCCGTTCGGCGCGGAATCGGTCGGCGGGATCGCCGCCGGCGATCGGGACGGTTCCCGTCGTGCTCGTGGGTACCGAACGGATCCCGTGGTCGCGACGCAGCTGCTCGATGGCGTGCTCGACGATCTGGCGCCCCATGATCCGTGCCGTGGTGAGCTTTCCTCCGGCCACGGTGATGAGACCGGTGGGTCCTTCGGTGATGGTGTGCTCGCGGGAGGCGTCGGAATTCGAGGTGCCGGGCGTTGGAGCGACGATCGGGCGGAGCCCGGCCCAGGTGGCGACGACGTGCTCCGGACCGACGTTGGCATCGGGAAGGGTGTGGTTGGCGACCTCGAGCAGGTAGTCGATGTCCCGGTCATCGGCGACCACATCGGACGGTGAGCCGTGAAAGTCGGTGTCGGTGGTTCCGATGTAGACGTGGCGGCCGTCGGCCGTCGGAGTGGGCCAGACAACACGGTTGTCGGACGGTGAGCGCAGAAAAACCGCGGTTTGCAAAGGAAAGTCCTCTGTACGCAGGACAAGATGGACTCCCTTGGTCGGCCGCAGCGTCGGTTGGGTCACCGGGCGCTCGAGCCCGAGGACGCGGTCGACCCACGGTCCCGCGGCGTTGACGACGGTACGGGCCCGTATCACGGTCTGTTCACCGGTGATCCGATCCGTGACTTCGGCGCCGGCGACGCGGCCGCGTTCGTGTACCAGGCCGGTGGCCTCGCTGTGGTTGGCCAACAACGCTCCTGCGCGCCAGGCGGATTCCAGCACGTCGATGACCAGACGGGCGTCGTCGGTCATGGCGTCGTGGTAGAGCCCGCCCCCGGTGAGACCGTCCGGGTTCAGGTGCGGCTCGCGGCGTAGTACGGCATCGCGCCCGAGCATGCGGTGCCACCGTCGCAAGGGAGCTCGCGAGAAGGCGTCGTAGAACGTCAGCCCCAGGTTGAGCAATGCCTTGCCCTCGGGGTATCCGCGGTAGAGCAAGTAGAGGAAGGGCCGCAGGTCCGCCAGGTGCGGGGCGATGCGCATCATGACCTCGCGCTCGTGGACCGACTCGTGGACCATCCTGAACTGGTATGTCTGCAGGTAGCGCAGGCCGCCGTGGATGAGTTTGGACGACCGTGAGGACGTGCCCGAGGCAAAGTCGTCGCGTTCGACGAGCACAGTGGACAGTCCGCGCAGGGCGGCGTCGCGTGCGGCGGACGCGCCCGTGATACCTCCTCCGATGATCAGGACGTCCGCCCGCGCGGGTAGGTCGGATGGGGCGAAACGCTTCACGACCGGATCCATCCTCTCGCTCGTTCGACTGCCCGGCTCCATTCCTCGTGATGCGCCTTGCGGACGGCCGGGTCCATGGCGGGGGTGAACACGGCGTCGTCGGTGACCCCGCGGAAGCACTCCTCCGGGGTCTTCCAGACTCCGACGGCGAGCCCGGCGAGGTAGGCGGTGCCGATGGACGTCGCCTCGACGTCGGCCGGGCGGTGGATGGTCGCATCGAGCATGTCGGCCTGGAACTGCAGCAGGAAGTCGTTGGCCGAAGCTCCTCCGTCGGCCCGCAGGCTGGTGATCGGACGACCCGATTCGGTGGCCATCAGGTCGGTGAAGTCCTTGATGGAGTAGACGATCCCCTCCAGAGCGGCGCGGGCCAGGTGCTCCCGCGTCGTCCCCGGCGAGATCCCGATCAGCAGGCCACGCGCGGAGGAGTCCCAGGACGGTGCGGCCAGCCCGGTCAGCGCCGGGACGAAGTAGACGCCGCCGTTGTCCGCGACCCTGCCGGCGAGCTCCTGCGTCTCGGCCGCGGTCCGGAGCAGTCCGGCACCGTCGCGCAGCCATTGCACCGCCGCGCCGGTGACCGGCGCGTAGCCCTCCAGCCCGTAGGTGGTCACGCCCTCCCGCCGCCACGCGATGATGGTCGACAGGCCGTGCTCGGAGATCACCGGCGTGGTGCCGGTATTGAGGTCGAGGAACGTCCCGGTGCCGTGGGTGGTCTTGGCCTCGCCCGGTTCCAGGCAGCCCTGGCCGAAGAGCGCGGCGGACTGGTCGGCGACGGCGGCCGCGATCGGAACCTCAGCACCGAGCACCTCGGCGCTGGTGGTCGCGATGACCCCGGAGTCGTCGACGACCTCGGGCAACACGGCGCGCGGGATCTCGAGCGCGTCGAGCCACTCGCCGTACCACTCGCCGGCCAGCAGGTCGTAGCACCCGGTCACCACGGCGTTGGAGGCGCTGATCACGTGGGCGGCGCCGCCGCTGAGCTTGTGGATCAACCACGAGTCGATCGTGCCGAAGGCCAGTTCACCGGCCTCGGCCCGGGCGCGCAGATCGGCGTCGTGGGCGAGCAACCAGTGCAGCGACAGGCACGAGTAGACCGGCGCGAGCGTCCAGCCGGTGCGGGCCTGGACCTTCTGTCCCCACTCGGGCGCGAGCCGGGCGGCCAGGCCCGCGGTGCGCAGATCCTGCCACACGATCGCCGGCGTGATCGCCTTTCCGGTGCCGCGGTCCCACAGCAGGCTCGTACCGCGCTGGTTGGTGATACCCACCGCGACCAAGGCGTCGGGAACCGTCCCGGCTTCGGTGAGTGCTTCGCCGATCCGTTCGAGGCTGCGCTGCCAGATCTCCTCGGCATCGTGCTCGACCCGGTCGGGCGCGGGATGATGCTGGGTGAACTCGCTGTAGGACGCACTCAGGCGCCGGCCTGCGCCATCAAAAACGAGTGCGCGGGTGCCGGTGGTGCCTTCGTCGATGACCAGCAGCCGGTCGTCGTTGCTCATCGGTGAGCCCCCTGTGGTGTCAGAGTCCGAGCTTGCCCGGGTTGAGCAGCCCGTCGGGGTCAAGCGCGTGCTTGAGCCGCCGCAGCACCCCGTGCGCCGCCCCCAGCGAGCGACGCGAGTACGGAGAGCGGGCCAGGCCGCCACCGTGATGGTGGGAAAGCTCGGCGCCGTGGTCGAGGCCGATCTGCATCGTGGTCGCCCAGATTTCGGCGAGCCGCGCGCTCGCCGCGGCGTCGTCGGCCACCTGACCGAGAAGGATCACGTACATCGACGTGCCCTGCGGATAGACGTGCGAGAAGTGCACCAGCACCTCGTCCGCGAGTGGCTCGAGCGCCTTGCGGATGGCGGCATAGAGGCCCTCGATATGCCGCCAGGTGTGGGCGACCTCGATGGTCTCGGCGAAGCCGCCGGGGGTGTCGAGGCGCTTCTCCACCGTGGAGAAGTCGAATCGCCGGTCCAGCCAGGCCTGCACGGGTTCCGGGCCGAGCTCGGTCGCGCCTCGTTCGGTGGCCATCGTCGTCAGCACCGTCATCTCGGCCGCTGCCACTTCGGGCTCACCTTCGGTGCCGACAAAGAGCACCGTCCCATCGAAGTCCGGATCGGCCATCGCGTGCCGTGCCTCGTCGGCGTCGTAGAGCCGCAGCAGGGACGGCCGCAGACCCCGCGCGGCCTGTTCACGCATGATCGCCAGCCCGGTCGTCACATCCGGGACGAGGAACGTCTGCAGATGCTGGGCGGCGGGTAGCGGGACGATCTTCAGGGTGACGCGGGTGATGACACCGAGGGTCCCCTCCGAGCCCAGGAACACCCGTCGCAGATCCGGCCCCATCGCCGCTCGCGGTGACGCGGTCAACTCGGCCACCTCGCCCCCGGCGAGAACCACCCGGTAGCCGACGACCAGGTCCTCGACCCCGCCGTAGCGCGACGAAAACTGGCCGGTGGCCAGAGTGGCGAGCCAGCCGCCGACCGAAGACCGGTACAGCGACTGCGGCGAGAACCGCATCGTCCAGCCGGCCTGGTTGAGAGCGTCCTCGAGCGCACCACCGTTCATCCCGGCCGGCGCAGTCACCGTCATGTCGACCTCGTCGACCTCGTGCGGCCCCGTCAGCCCGGACAGGTCGAGCACGATCCCGCCACGGGTGGGCAGCGGCTGCCCGGTCACCGACGAGCCGAGCCCCCGCGTGGTGACCGGCACCCCGGTCTCCTCCGCGACCTCGAGAACCGCCACGACATCGGCCTCGGAGCCGGCCCGAATGACCACGTCACCCCGGTACGGATGCTGGTCCTGGCGCGCCCACTTGGTCGACACCGGCCAGGTGTCATGACTGGTGGCCGACAGGACCGCGGGATCGGTCAGGACCTTCCCGGCCCCCACGGCCGCGGTGAGTTGACGGATGAGCAGCTCGGACTCGGACACGTTACTTCCCGGCGATCGACGACAACTGGCATGCACCTCCCAGTAATACTCCATTTTTGGAGCAATAGCCAGCCCGGGGTACCAGTAGAGTTCCTGACCATCGACAGTTGGGAGTGGGCAGGTGAACGACCGGATCCGCCCGGCCGCGTCGGATCGCCCGTTGCCGCGGGTGCTCCGGGCCGTCGTGATCGACGCGCTGCAACTGGGTGTCGGCGAGCGGCTTCCGACCAACGCGCACTACGCCCGGACGGTGGGCGGCACGGCGGGCACGATCCAGCGCGCGATGGCCACGCTGGCCGAGCAGGGAGCGGTCACCACCACCTCGCACGGCGCGCGCGGTCGCGCTGTCGAGTCGATCGATCTCGGCCGGGCGTGGGCGCTGGCCGGCTTGCCCCCCGTTCGCCTGCTGCTGCCGCCCGGAGGTCCTGAGGAGGTCGAACTCCTCTCCGAGGCCCTGACCGACGACCTGACGGTGGCTGGAATTCCCCACACCGTCCGCCATCAGCGAGGCGGTTCCCGCCGGCTGGACAGCATCGCCGACGACCGGGCGGATGTCGCGGTCGTTTCCGCGGGTGTGCTCGAGGCGGCCGCCCGCCGGCTGGGCGACGTCCACGTCCGGCAGCTGGCACCGGGCACCTACTACGGCCGGGGCAGGCTGGTTTCGGTCCGCAGGGCCGCTGAGCTGGCTGTTGTCCCGCAACGGGTGGCGATCGACTGGGACTCGCCCGACCACGTCGCACTGACCGAGGCGTCCTATCCACGTGCGGCCGGCTACACCTACGTCGGCCACCGGTTCCCGGATGTGCCGGCCGCGGTCCTGCGCGGCGATGTCGACGCGGGGGTGTGGCATCGCAGTCACACACTGATCCCGCTGGACCTGGCGGGCTTGGCGTGTGTGCCACTTCCGGACCGCGCCGAGGTCGTCTGGTCGGAGATCTCCGCGGCAGCGCTCGTGGGCAGCGCACGCCGCCAGGAGCTGACCTCGGTGTTCCGCGCGATCCTGACCGATCCCCGATGGAACCCCGACACCCCCACTGGCAAGTAACCGGGGATGCCGTGCGCGGCCTGCGAGACCGGCCGTCACCGATCGTCGGTCGGTCGGGAGTCCGCTGAGGTCGACTTGATCGCCGGTCAGGAAAGGGCACACAGCGCCTGGCCGCAGGCCGAGGCAGACAATGCTGCCACGCCGGCTCACTACGTCACGCTGTTCTACCACTGCGAACAACGCTGACATCGCCTGGCCACGCATCGACCCGCCTCATCTTTTGACGGGAGCTCTGGAAGGACGGTTGGGATCCAGCATTTGTTGATCAATCAGCGTCACGAGTGATGCGAACGAGTCAGTCAAGCACCTCGAAGTCGGCGACACTCCGCTCCGCCAGCTCGGGCAGGGCCTCGCCGAGGACGTAGGACCGCGAGGTCTCGGTCGCCCGGTGCTCTTCGTAATCGGAGGCGTCGGTGTACTTTTCGTACAGTACAAAGGTGTTCGCGAGGGACTGCACCCGGTTTAATCGACTCCTGACCTGTGAGGATCTGCCTCGCGGTGGAAGGATGTCTGTCATGCCGAAGCCTTATCCAGAGGAGTTCCGCCGCGACGTGGTCGCGGTCGCCCGCAAGGGCGAGGCCCCGTTGCCCCGGATCGCCCGGGACTTCGGGATTTCCGAAGGGTGAACCGTCACGGGTTGGGGACCGGCTTCGGTGTCAGACCATCGCCGGTTGGCGTGGCTGGTGTTGAGCGTAGTAGGCGTGTTCATACTCGACGGGGGTGAGGTAGCCCAGCCGGGAGTGGAGGCGGGCGTTGTTGTACCAGTCGACCCATTCGATGACCGCGTATTCGACCATGGCGAGGGTTTTGAATGGTCCGTGCCGGTTGACGACCTCGGTTTTGAACAGTCCGATGATGGACTCGGCGAGCGCGTTGTCGTAGGCATCACCCACCGAGCCGATAGCCGCGGAGAGTCCTTGCACTGCAAGGGATTCGGTGAACGCGACTGATGTGTATTGCGAACCGGCATCGCTGTGGTGGATCAGGCCCGGCTCAACCGGATGCCCGTAGTGATCACGTCGCCAGATCGCCATGTTCAGCGCTTGGGAGACCAGCGCGGTGGTTTTCGTGTTCGCCGCGGTCCAGCCGACGATGGTGCGCGAGTACACGTCGAACACGAACGCCACGTAGGCCCATCCGGTCCAGGTCGAGACGTAGGTGAAGTCGGCGACCCAGGCCTGGTTCGGGGCCTGGGCGGTGAAGTCCCTGTTGAGCTGGTTACCGGCTCGCACGCCGTCCGCGGCGCGGATCGTGGTCCGCGGTGCCCGGCCTCTGGTCACTCCGTTGAGGCCGAGTTGGCGCATGATCCGGTCGAGGGGTGCACAACGCCACGTCATGTCCCTGGCGGCGCAGCCAGCGGGTCATCTTCCGCCGCCGTACATCGCCTCAGGCTTGCCTGCCACGCCACGCAGGGCGTTCTCCACACGCGCATCAGCGATGTCCCGGCTTGATGGCGACCGTCGACGGGCTTTGCGGTAGGTCCGGGGCGCGATCTGGATTGCGAAAAAAGCCGAGGCCAGCTTCAGGATCTCATTGGACTGCTTGAGCTCACGGTTCTCCCTGCGCAACCTGTCCAACTCGGCACGCTCAGCCGCCGCCAGCTCACCAGCGGCCCGCGCGCCCGGCCCGCCCCGCAGGGGCTGCTGCTTGAGCGCCTTCACGATCCACACCCGCAACGTCTCCGGATGCACATCCGCCCGCGGCCCGATCGCATGCGCAGCGGCATAGGCGGACCCCTACTCCTCCAGGTGATCAAGAGCCAGACGCAGGGCCTTCTCCCGAACCTCAGGCGGGTAACGCTTCGACATAGTGACCATCAATCCTCACGCAAGGAAGCGGCCCCCAACCCGTGACAGTTCACTGAGCGGCACGCACGCTCGCCTCATAGATTCGGTCGTCGGTCCGGACTGTCGCGGTGGGCCAGGATGCTGCGGAACCTGGAGCGGGGCCCGGTCCGGCCACGCAGCTTGCGGTGTTTCCCTCCGTGGCGGAGGTTCTGTACGAGTGACAGATAAGCGGGTTCTGTCACTGGAGCGAGCGTGTAGGGGTGGCGGATGCGAAGCGAACTTCGAGAGTGGTGGACAGGTTGTCGAGGTCGAGGGCCTGCCGCAGGCGGGGCAGTGCGGTTGTGGTGATTTCCTTGCGCAGGACGGTGATGTTGGTGTCCTGTTCAGCGGTGACGACGAGTGCGAGGGCGGCGTTGTCTCGTTCGCCTGCGAGTGTCGCGTGGGCGTCGTGCACGCTGGGGTAGCCGCGGATCTCCTCGGTGAGCGGGGCGACCGCGACGGCGGCGGGCAGTTCGGTGCGGCCGGTGTCAGGGTCGGATTCCAGGCGCCAGGTGCGGGATTTGGGTTTGTGGGCCAGCTGCGCGAGCAGCCATCGCAGCGCGAGCAGGCCGGCGAGGATCGCCCCAGCGACGGTGGCGTAGTACGCCCAGGTGGGCGGGGCGGCGGTGCCGGGCACGAGTGGCGCGTCGGGGTCGATCACGGTCAGCGCGCGGAAATGCGTGGCCAGGGTGAGGGAGCCGACGGCGATCAAGAGCAGGCCGAACAGTATGAGCAGGCTGCGGTTGAGGCGGGCGGGTCGGTTGAGGCTGGGCATCACCGGCTCCTCGGGGCCTTGACGACGACCTTGAGTTTCGGCGGCGTGGCGGGCTGGATCTGCTCGAGCCGCTCGGTCAGCGCGCTGCGGACCGCACCGTCGAGGCCGTCGGGCTTGGCGCGGTCGGTGCGCACGACGGCAGCCACCGTGCGGCGGTGAAGCTTCAGCTTCGCGTGGGCGACACCGTCCACTGTGGATGCCGCGGCCCGCAGCGTGCTGAGGTAGCTGCGTCGACACACGCCCGCGTCAACGTCGTCCGCGTTCGCTTTCAGGGGCAGGACGGTAAGCGCGCCGGGCAGGATCGCGGCCAGTAACAGGACCAGGCCCAGCACCGCGACGACCAAACCGGCGATCGCCACTGGAAGGTCGGTCCACTGCAGATCGTGCAGGGTGCGGGCAGCGGTGTCGTAGCTGAGCCACGGCTGCTCACCGAGCAGGGTCTGGATCGCGGAGACGGCGACGACGACCGCGGCGGCGAGCAGCGCCAGGGCGGTCAGTGCCGCGGGAACACTGCGGCGGGGTCGGCGTTTCACTGCACCCTCCTCGCGGTGGCGGTGTTGGTGTGCAGGGCGGAGACGGTGATGTCGACCCGGGTGACCGGCAGGCCGGTCAGCTCCGCCACGCGGCGCCGCAGGTGGCGGCGGGCGGCGTCTGTGGTGGCCGCGACCGAACGCGGGTAGACGACCGACAAGCGCACCGCCAGGGTGGCGCAGCCGTTGGCGACGGTGGCGGTGACTTTCGCGGAGCGGTCGGGGTCCTCGCCGCCGGTTGCGATCCCGAGCACCCGTCCGGCGGCGCCGCCGACACCATCGACCTCGGTCACGGCCTCGGCCGCGATCCGCTCGACGGCGCGTTCGGCCACGGTGGTAATACCACGGTCGTCGATGTCAGGCGTGGGTGCGGCTGTGGTGGTCATGGAGATGCCTACCCCCGATCGCGGCGGGTGAGCTGCGCGAGGTCGAGCTTGCCGTCGAGGTAGCGCCCGACGGCCAGGCCGAGGCCGCCGAGCACGAGCACGGCGAGGAACGCGCCGAACCCGCCGAACGCGGCCGCCAAGCCGAGCACGAGGCCGGTCAGCAGGCCGATCTGGGTGGTGGACATGGTGATCGCCTTCCTTCGTTGCGTGGACTCACGCCGGCTGTGGGGTGTCCGCGATGTCGCCGATCCACACGTGCACCACCCGGTCCACCGCGCCGACCGCGGCGCGGACTTCCTGTGCGATGTCGCGGACGGGCGCGGGGTAGTGGCCGACGACCCCCACGGTGATCTCCTCCGGCCGGATCCGCACGCCAGGGACGCGGCCACCGGGCAGGTAGGTGGCTATTTCGCCGAACCGTCCGGCGTGCAGGCCCGCCACGTGCGGGCAGGCCTGCACTGCGGTGGCAATGCGGCCGGCGTCGATCTCGACGCCCGCGGTCACTGCACGCGGTCGGAGTCGGCCTGCGCGTCGCTGTCGTCGCCGGGGATGTACACGTCGGTCACGTTGATGTTGACCTCGACCACCTCCAGGCCGGTCATGCTCTCCACTGCGGTGATCACGTTGCGCCGCACCGAGCGCGACAGGTCCGTGATGGACACTCCGTACTCGACGAGCAGCTGCAGGTCGACGGCGGCTTGCTTCTCGCCCACCTCGACCGACACACCCTGCCCGGCGCTCGCGGTCGCCCCTGGGATCCGCTCACGCAGCGCGCTGAACGCCCGCGCCGCGCCACCTCCCAGGTCGTGCACGCCGGACACCTCGCGGGTGGCCAGGCCGGCGATCTTCTGCACCACGGTGTCGGCGATGGTCGTGGTGCCCTGCTTGGTGACCAGAGCGGTGGCGTCGGTCTTTTCCACCTCCGCACCGGAGCGGGTGTCCGCGGCAGGCTTGGCAGTGGCGTTGGTCATGACTGTCTCCTCACGTCGGTCCGCATCATTTTCCGTTACCAGGGACGGTCTCGCACCTGGTGCGATCCGTCCACACCAGATAGACCCGGACACGGGGAAAGCGTCACTCACCTAATCGTGTGCTCGGAGTCACTCGCGGTTCGTCGTGAACGCCGTGGCGTCGAGGTCGGTCACGACCAGCCACAGCCGGGTGTCCTTCCACCGGCTGTCCTCCAGCACCGGCCGTAGCGCCCCCACCGCCTGCTGCAGCAGCGGGGCCAGCGGCAGGATCAGCGCGACGAGCCGGATCTCGACGACGCCGTCGTCCACATCGACGGCGAGCAGGTCAAGATCCCACGACAACCGTCCTGCTTTTCGCAACACTGGCACAGCCGGGCGAAGCCCGGGAACATCACGCAGGACGGTGAGCATCGCCTGGGACAACTCGCGGCGACTGGTGATCACCCCTGGACTCCCAGGTCCTCGATGTCGAGGATCGTGACCCACACGGACGCCACATGCACGCCCGTGGCGGCTTCCACCGCTCGGGTCACAGTGCGCTGAACGGCCTGAGCGATCGCGGCCGCCTGATCCTGGCCGGAGACGGCGATATCGACCTCCACCCGCACCCCTGCACGGTCAGCGTCCGGATCGGCGAGGAAGATGCGGACTCCGTCGGCCGGTGTCGGCTGCAGCCCCTGAATCCGTTGCCTGGCGGTGCGGACGATGGAAGCGGCCGGCCCGCCCAGCCCGGGCTGGGTACGGACGACGCCCGGCACGGCCACTGCGACGTGCGCGACGACCGCAGCGATGACCGGGGCGGCGACGACCGCCTTCGTGGCCGGGTCCGCGGCGTCCTCGACGTCGATCGTGATCACTGCGCTGGTCCCCCCCTTGGCATGCGGCTGGTGCCCCCCTGATCCTCTCAACCGTCGTAAAGGTCGGTAACGCTGACGTCGAGCCGGGCCACCTCCACCCCGATCCGCGCGCCCGCCGCCGCAGGAACGCGTTCGCGAACCAGGTTCAGGGCCGCCCCCGTCGTGTCGGGGTAGCGCACGGCGAGCTCCATCTCCACCTCCACCTTGGTACCGGGCCGGGCCATGACCCGGCAGTGGCGCGCGCGCACGCCCGGGACGGTGTCGGCGGCGAACCGCAGGATCGCGGCCACGACCCGCTCGCTGATCCGCGCCCCGCCCGGCTCGTGCGTGGGCAGCGGCAGCAGCTCACGCCGCCGGACCTCGGCACGCACCGCGGCCATAATGCGGCTGGTCAGATCCTGCGACGGCGCGGGGGTGTCGTGCCTCAGCTCGGCGGTGGCCTCGCACAGCAGCTGCAAACTGCCGTGCGCCGCGCGGCAGTGCGGGCAGTCCCGCTCGTGCGGGTCGTTGCCGAGCTCCTCCAGCCTCTCCCACAGCTGTTCCATGTCACGCCCGCACGGCAGCGCGTAGCCCTGGGTGGCCGGGTTCATCGCCATGGCGCCATCACCTCCGCCAATTGCGTCCGGGCACGGCTGATGCGCCCACGCACCGCCGTCGTGGTCGTGCCGATCGTCGTCGCGATCTCCTCGTGGGACCGGCCGTGCACCTCGCGCAGGAGCCAGCACGCCCGCTGCTCCGGCGTCAACTCCTGCAACGACCGTCAGCGCCCGCATCTGCGCCCAGGTCTCCGCAACCTGCTCAGGACGTCCCGTTGAGCCGAGCGACCCCTGCTGCTCAGGTCGCAATTCCGCGACCGGTCTGCGGGCGCGCAGCGCGTTCAGGCACCGGTTGGTGGTGGCGCGGTGCAGCCAGCCGACGAACGCGGCGTCCTCCTGGCGTTGCGCCAGCCGCCGCCACGCGGTCAGGAACACCTCCTGCACCACGTCCTCGGCGCCGGCCTGCCGGGACAGCATCCGTAGCGCCGGCCCGAACATCGGGCCCTGATAGCGCCGCACCAACTCCTCATAGGACCGTGCATCACCATCACGGGCGCGCGCGACCAAAGTCGCGTCATCCAACGGCAGCGGCCGCGTATCAGCAGGTACCGGCCTGCCGATACGCGGCCGTCTCTCCTCGTCCCGCCCCTACCGACACGGCACCGTCCGGATCGTCACTGCCGAACCGAGCGACCGGGCTCACCCGGTTGCGGAGTAGCCGGCGCGAGTGCCTCGGCCAGGGACCCGTAAACATCGACCAGGCGGTCGATCTGTGTCAGCTGCAGCGGGCGAAGCGTCACCGGTGTCGACGCGACCACCCGCACCTCAGTGTCTCCGGCTTCCTCCTGGGCGACCACGATGATCGACAAGCCCTGCAGACCGAGGAAGGTGACCCGGCTCAGATCGAGCACAATCACGTCCGCGGCGCTGCGTACTTCCCGCAAAACCGCAGCCTCCACCTGCGGTGCGGTGAGCATGTCGAGCTCGCCGGCGACGTGCACCACCGTCGCGTCCTGACGCGGCTCGACGACCACCACTGGCTCGGAGTCGCCTACTTCCTCCGGACCGGACGAGACCATCCACTCAACCTCCCCTCGCCCCGACGCTGCCACCCCCATGCCACGGGACTGGCCATCATCCAGGCGGCCGACCACGGGCTCAACTGCAAGTCCCCCACACGATCACGTCTCACATTTCCACCGCGCCGGGCAGCAGGACGGCGGACAGCCGGGGCGACGTCCCCTGCGCCGCCGCCCCGGCTGGGCCCCAAGGTCAGTCCTTCTTCACGGCGCCCTTGAGCTTGTCTGCGGCGTCGCCTACGGCATCCTTGACCGAGTCGAGTGCGTCCTTGATCCCGGCCTTGGCCTGGTCGGCCTTGCCCTCACCCCGCAGCTGCTCGTCCCCAGTCGCCGCGCCCGCGGCCTCCTTGGCCTTGCCCGCCACGTCCTCCGCTTTGTTACCGATCTTGTCACCGAGCGACATCCGGCATCCCTCCTCCGGTCGAGGCGCACCCTGGTGTGCACCACTCGCATCGAAAGACCCGCCCGGCTGCCCGGCGTCACGCCCACGATCCGGTGAAACCTGTCACCACTGGCCCGCCCGAACGGCACCCACCGACCACCTGCTCACAGCACTACGATGGGCAGGGCACCAGCGCCGAACCCCGAGAGTGGAATGAACCAGGACAGCACCGGCCGGGACTGGACGGCCGCAGAGAAGGCGGCCTACCGCCACCTGATCCGCACCCACCACCCGGACCGTGGGGGCGATCCGGACGAGCTCATCACCCAGCTCGCCCGGTTCCACGCCACCCAGCAGGCAAGCGGGGAGCGCATCGTGTTCGTCTCCCGCCGCCGGGGCCTTGCCGGGGTGATCGACGCACTACGCCAACGACGCCGCCGGCGGCGGCAACCGCCGCGAGTCCGGTAGACACTGAACGCTAGGTGTTGGCCCCGCGTGGGCACGGTCCGAGATCATAGGTACCCAGCTTTGGCATGCGATTCACGTAGCCATGTCCACAGTATGTGATCAGTCGAGTTCCTGCAGGTCGTCGCGGGCTGGGGCGAGCAGCTTGTGCCCGGTGATCAGGCACCCGTGCATCGCGCGCAAGTCGGCGCACAGTTCCTCCAGTAGCGGCCCGCTGGTGTGGTCGAGGGTGGTAGGTCCCGTTGCATCACGGTCTGGACCAGGCTGGCCAGCGCGGCGCTGATCTGCACGGCGCCGTCAACGGCGGCGTGCAGGGCGGCTGGAGTCGGCAGCGTCGAGCGGCGAGGTCCATAGCAAACGTAGTAGGCGATCCCGGCTGGGCCGGTGAGCTTGCGGCGGGCCAGCGGCCAGTGTCCCCGCCCAGGCTGCCAGCCGAGCCGGATCGGCACCCGCGCCCCGTCGTACTCCCGTGGCCCGTGCGCTCCGGCGCCGACCGATAGACGCCGCCGGGACCGGGCGGGAAGCGGCATCGTGGGCTTCCAGCCACAACCGCGAGTACTTGACCTGCCCGTATGCCTCATCGGCAGTGATCCACGCGAACGGCACCTCTGCCTCGAACGCCCGGGCCAGCATCACCATCGCCTGGCATGGCCTGGTCTGGAATTCGGTGCCTTCCGGGATCCCCGCCCGCCGGCAACGATCTTCATCGGCGTCCACGGCCCGGGCAGATACAACTCCCGGTCGATCAGTGCATGACCGCGAGTACCGGCATAGGCCAGGAACGTTCCGATCTGACAGTTCTCGATCCGGCCGGCGGTTCCGAGTACTGCCGCTGAACCCCGGCCGACATCCTGCCCTTCTTCAGAAACCCGGTGTCATCGACGATCAGCACCCCGCCAGATTCGCCGAGGTGCTCGATGACATAGTCGCGCATGTCGTCGCGGACGCCGTCGATATCCCAATCCGCCCAGCGCAGCAGCCGCTGCATCCCATGGCGGACAGCGCGCGCTCAGCCAATGTCGGCGTCGGAACCCTCTACCGGCGCTTCCCCCACCGCGAAGCGCTGTTGCGGGCCGTCGCGCACACGCGCTACCGCCGAGCTGTTCGAGAGATGCATGCAGCGGAAGACGAGGAGCCGACGGCATGGGATGCTCGCGCGCGCCTGATCCGGTTGTGCCGTCGGCCGCACGTGAGCGTGCAGGGCTACTGATTTCCCAGCGCGCGAAGGAACTGCTGCACCACAATGTCGAGGCCGCCGGTACCGGGAGAAACTCATGTCCGGGTTCGAACGGCTCGTTCAGGCGGCGCAGGCGGAGGGCACACTGCGCGCCGATGTCGGAGCGGGCGATGTCGCGATCATGTTCTCACTGGCTCTCCGCGAGCCGCCTGCCCCACCTCCCCTGCCGTCCCCGAGTTCGATCGAACGACCACGCTTGCTCATGGAAGCTCTGCGAACCGCTCCCGGCCCCTTGCCCGGCCGACCGATCACCGGCGCGGACCTGTCGCTGCGGCAGTCCGGCACCTCAAGCGTCATCGGTGACGATGAGCACGTGCAAAGTTCGTGGGCCGTGGACTCCCTCGACGCGGTCGAGTTCGATGTCGCTGGTGGCGCTGGGGCCGCTGATCCAGGTCTGCGGGCGGTGCGGTTCGAGGGCGGCAACAGCGTCCGGAACGTCAGCGACAACCTGCTCGGCTCGGATCACGCACACGTGCAGGTCCGGCACCAGGGTCGCGGCGCGCCGACCCTGGCCCGGGCCGTGGTCGAGCACGATCGTGCCGGTCTCGGCGATGCCGATCGCCGCGGTGGTCACCACCCCGTCGCAACGGTCGAGTACGGCGATGGGCACGTCCGGACCGTCGGCCACGGGCTCGATCCCGGCCGGCAGGTACACGGCGGGGAAGCCGGGTGGGACAAGGATCCGCAGCGGTCCCGCCCCGGCGCGAGGTTTCCTGCCGTGCAGCGCGCCGACGATCGCGCCGGCGACGCCCGTCTTCGTGGTTCGCTCGACGACGGCCCGGTAGTCGGCGACCTGCTCGGCGAACAGGTCGAGCACCTGCGCGGCGGGCCTTCCCGGCCGCGGCGGCGGGCGGTGCACCGGGACGTCGAGTTCGGGCTCGGTCGCGGTGACATCGGCCAGGGCCCGACGGGCCCGCTCGAGGATCTGCTCGCGTGCGCTCACGATCGTCCACCCTTCCGTCGTGCGGTAGGCGCGCTGCCGGTGTCGCGCGTTCCGCCTTCGGTGCGTTTCCACCAGTCCCGGAACGACTCCGCAGCGGGCACCGGTATGTCGCGGGACTGCGACCACCCCGCGGCCGGCCCCGGCAGCGGTCCCAACACCGCGCGCCCCCCAGGGGCCGTCCGCGCGCGCTTGCCCAAGATCCGGCCCCCGAGCCCGGCGGCCTTCTCCGCGGCGGCGGTCCGGCGCGAGGACGCCAACGTCCACGACGCCGCCTTGAAGGCCATGTCCTGCACCGACGGCAGGGCCGAGGCCTCCTTGTGCTCGTCGACCACCCGGCTGCGCAGGTGCACCAGCACCGCCGGGATGTCGATCCGGACCGGGCAGACCTCGAAGCAGGCTCCGCACAGACTCGAGGCGTAGGGCAGGGAGTCGGACTGCGGATCCGATCCCCGCAGCATCGGGGTGAGGATCGCGCCAATCGGCCCCGGATACACCGATCCGTAGGCGTGCCCGCCGGTTCGCTCGTACACCGGGCAGACGTTCAGGCACGCCGAGCACCGGATGCAGCGCAACGCCTGGCGGCCGGTGGGATCGGCCAGGACGTTCGTCCGGCCGTTGTCCAGCAGGATCACGTGGACCTCCTGCGGGCCGTCGCCGGGAGTGACACCGGTCCACATCGAGGTGTAAGGGTTCATCCGCTCGCCGGTGGAGGAGCGCGGCAACAGCTGGAGCATGACATCGAGGTCCTGAAAGGTCGGTAACACCTTTTCGATACCCACTACCGACACGAGCACCTCGGGCAGGGTCAGGCACATGCGGCCGTTGCCTTCGGACTCGACAACGGTGAGGGTGCCGGTCTCCGCGACCGCGAAGTTCGCCCCGGACACGGCGACCTTGGCACGCAAGAACTTCTCGCGCAGGTGCGTCCGTGCCGCTTCGGCCAGGCGCTTCGGCTCGTCGGTGAGGTCGTCCGGAGCCGCCTTGCCGACCCGGCCCATTTTGCCCAGGAAGATCTCGCGCACCTCGGCGCGGTTGCGGTGGATCGCCGGGACCAGGATGTGGCTAGGTAGGTCGTCGCCGAGCTGCACGATCAACTCGGCGAGATCGGTTTCCCAGGCCCGGATGCCCGCGGCTTCGAGCGCAGTGTTGAGTTCGACCTCCTGGGTGGCCATCGATTTGACCTTCACGACTTCGTCGGTGCCGTGGCGTTGCGCGATGTCGACGACGATGCGGTTGGCTTCGGCGGCGTCGACGGCCCAGTGCACCGTCGCGCCGGCGGCGGTCAGCGACTTCTCGAGTTGTTCGAGGTAGTGGGGCAAGTGCCGCAGCACCCGGTTCTTGATGGCCTCGCCGGCGAGGCGCAGCTGCTCCCAGTCGGCGACTTCGCCGACCACAGCCGCGCGCTTGGCCCGGATAGTGCCGGTGGCGTGCGCGAGGTTGCGCCGCAGCTGGCTGTCCGACAGTGCCTTCTTCGCCGCCGCGGGGAACTTCGGGATGCCGAGGAACGTGCCGCTCATCGTGCCGTCACCGCCTCCGGTTCGGTGGTCCTCGTCCTGGTCGTCTCGGTCGCGGCGAGGATCTCCGCGAGGTGCATCACCCGGATTCCCGAGCGCTCCCGCGACAGCAGCCCGCCGATGTGCATCAGGCAGGAGTTGTCGCCCGCGACTAGCACTTCAGCGCCGCTCTCCCGCACGTGCCGGGCCTTGTCGCTGCCCATCGCCACCGAGGTGTCGGCGTTCTTCACCGCGAACGTGCCGCCGAAGCCGCAGCACTCGTCCGCGGCAGGGAGTTCCAGCAGGGTCAGCCCGCGCACGCCCCGCAACAGCCGGGTGGGCCGGTCACCGACCCCGAGCATCCGCAGTGAGTGGCAGGTCGGGTGGTAGGTGACCCGGTGCGGGAAGTAGGCGCCGACATCGACCACGCCGAGCACGTCGACGAGGTATTCGGTCAGTTCGTAGACGGGCGGGGCTTGCTCGACCGCACGTACCAGTCCGGGATCCCCGGACCGCTCGGCCAAGATCCGGTGCTGGTGCCGTACGGAACCGGCGCACGACCCGGACGGAACGACGACCGCCTCGCAGCCAACGAACGCGTCGAGGTGGTTCCGCAGCAGCGGCACCGCCTCGTCCAGGTACCCGGTGTTGACCATCGGCTGGCCACAACAGGTCTGCTTCGCGGGGAAACCGACCTCGACGCCCAAGCGCCGCAGCAGGGTGACTACCGCGCGGCCCGTGTCGGGGAACAGCGCGTCGTTCATGCACGTGACCATCAGGCCGACGCTGGACATAGGTCCTCCGGGTGCAGAGAAAGTGGACGGAGGGTGTGGTTCGACCAAGATAGCTGTATGGTACGACCAAGCACAACCTCGGTGAAACAGGAAGAGACAACGATGTCCCACAACGTGCTCACATTCGGGCAGCACACCCCGTCGATCGCGTCCGGTGCCTGGGTCGCCCCCACCGCCGTGGTCATCGGGTCGGCCGTGGTCGAGGCCGGCACCGGGATCTTCTACGGAGCGGTGGTCCGCGCGGACCTCGAGTCGATCTCGATCGGTCCCGGGAGCAACGTCCAGGACAACGCGACACTCCACGCCGACCCCGGTTCTCCGGCCCGCATCGGAGCAGGGGTGTCCGTCGGCCACGGCGCCGTCCTGCACGGCTGCACCGTCGAGGACGGCTGCCTGGTGGGCATGAACGCGACCGTCCTCAATGGTGCGACGATCGGGGCCGGATCACTGGTGGCCGCCAACGCCCTGGTACTGGAAGGAACGCGTGTCCCGCCCAGGTCGCTGGTGGCAGGTGTGCCGGCCAAGGTCCGGCGGACGTTGACCGACGAGGAGGTCGAGGGGCTGCACCGCAATGCCGAGGTGTACCGCGAACTGACCGGGCAGTACCGGGACCTCGCCGCGGATCCGGGTGCAGCACACTGAGACCGGACGAGGCGGTTTGTGCTTGCGAACGGGGAGGGTGAAAGTGTCCACCAGCACTTCCGGGCGGCAGCCCACCTACGAGATGGTGCTGGACCATGTCGAACGGCGGCTCATGTCGGGAGATTTGCGTCCCGGCGACCGGCTGCCTCCCGAGCGGGAGCTGGCTGCTCAGCTCGGCGCGAGCCGGCAGGCCGTTCGCGAGGCGATGCGGGTCCTCCAGGCACAGGGTGTCATCCGGTCGCAGGTCGGCACCGGCGACGGCTCCGGAACCACCGTGGTTCCCGCTCCAGCGCGGGCACTGGGCCGCGTCCTGGCCCTGCACCTCGCCGTCGACTCGTTCCCCGTCGACGACGTCACCGAAGCACGGGTGATGCTCGAACGGTTCTCGGCGAGTCTCGCCGCGCGGCGCCGCAAGGCCGCGGACCTGCTGCGGATGGAGGTCGAGCTGGACGCGATGGACGCCGACCTCGATCCGGAGAAGTTCAGCGAAGCCGATGTCGCTTTTCACGTCGCCATCGCAGGCGCGGCGGGCAACCGTCTGGTCAACGAGCTCACCGTCGCCATCCGGCAATCGGTACAGGGTCTGCTGCTCGGCGCGGTGAGCATCCAAGGCGACTGGGAGTCGTTGCGCGACCGGCTGCGCGGCGAGCACCGCCGGATCTACGACGCTCTCCTCGACCAGGACGACGACGCCGCGGCAGACCTCATGGAGCAGCACGTACGCGAGTTCCACAGCCATTTCTGACAACCGTTCACGCAACCCAACGGAGGGTCCGCATGGTTGAATCTTCCGCTGCCGAACGTGCCTACCGGCAGACCAAGGAGATGGTGCTGTCCGGCGAGCTGGCCGCAGGGCAGCTCCTGAGCGAGGGCGAGATCGCGGAGCGGCTGGGCATGAGCCGCACCCCGGTGCGCGAGGCCTTCCTGCGGCTGCAGGCCGAGGAGCTGCTCGACCTGTTCCCCAAGCGAGGAGCCGTGGTGGCGCCCGTTCCGGCCGGTGAAGCGGAGGACGTCCTCGACGCTCGCGAAGCGATCGAGGTCGCCGCCGTGCGCAGACTGCTTCGCCGGCCCGCCGACATCACGCGCGCCTGTGAGGAACTCCGGCAGGCACTGGACATCCAGCGCGCATACGCCCGCTCCCAGGACCTCGGCGCCTTTTCCGAGGCGGACGAGAAGTTCCACCGCACCATCGTCGCGGCGGGCAGGAACGCGCTCACCGCGCGCTTCTACAACTCACTGGCGGATCGGCAACGCAGGATGAGCAGGCGGATCGTGAGCTCGGATCCCAGCTTCTTCGACCTGGTTCTGCGGCAACACGAAAATCTCATCATGATCGTGGAGTCGTGCGACGAGGCGGCGTTCGCCGACGCCCTGCGCGACCACCTGGACGGCACGCACCGCCGGTGAGGCGGGGCCGCGGGAGCGTCGATCGTCCCGCGGCCCCTCGATCGGTAACGCTCAGCCGACTTCGAGGAGCAGACCCCCGCCCGCCACTTGCTGAACGGCGCCGATCGCCACCCGGCGCACCGAACCGCCGCGCGGGGCGGTCATGGCGTCCTCCATCTTCATGGCCTCGATCGTGGCCACGACCTGACCTTCGGAAACGGCCTCGCCCTCCCCCACCAGGAGCGTGACCACACCGCCGAACGGCGCACCGAGATGACCGGGGCCGGTCCGGTCCGCCTTCTCCGCCACCTTGACCCCGGTCCGCACCGACTCATCGCGCACGACAACCGGGCGCAGCTGCCCGTTGAGACTGGTGAGCACCGTGCGATACCCGCGCTCGTCGGCCTCACCGATGGCCTCCAGCTCGAACAGCAGGCGCACGCCGGGTTCCAGGTCGACGGCGTACTCCTCGCCCGGGCGCAGACCGTAGAAGAAGTCCTTGCTGGGCAGCACGCTGGTGTCGCCGTAGGCGCGGCGGTGCTCCTCGAACTCCTTGGCGGGCCCGGGGAACAGCAGGCGGTTCAGCGTCGCGCGGCGGTCCTTGGCCAGTCCCTCGCGGTCCTCGGCGGACAGCTCCGCGACCGGCTTCGGCTCGGCGCGGCCCTCCAGCGCCTTGGTGCGGAACGGCTCCGGCCAGCCGCCGGGCGGGTCGCCCAGCTCGCCGCGCAGGAACCCGATCACCGAGTCCGGGATGTCGTAGCGGTTCGGCTCGGCCTCGAACTTCTCCGGCTCGACACCCCGAGTTCTTACGCGGCCCGGAAAGCGCGGATCGCGATCTCGCCGCGATTGGCCACCAGCACCTTGCGGAACATCGATTCCCTCGTCGGTTTTCGTTGAGCAGGCACAGTCCGTCGCGGACAGGAGACGGAGCTCTCCTGTCCGCGACGCGGTCCTAGTTGACTGTTTCCTCCACCGCCGCGGTGTCCTTCGCGTTGGCACGTTCGTCGAACCGCGACCGGAACATGAGGATGGAGATGATCGCGGACAGGAACAGGAAGACGAGGACGATCCACATCCCGCCGCGCTGGCTCCCGGTGAGGTCCGACAGCCATCCCGTCAGGTACGGGCCGACGAAGCCCGATGCGTTGCCCAGCGAGTTGACCAGTGCGATGCCGCCGGCCGCCGCGGCACCGGTCAGAAGGCGGGTGGGCATGCCCCAGAACGGGGACATGGAAGCCAGGATGCCGGTGGTCCCGATCGTGATGCCCACCATCGCCAGCACCGGGCCGCCGGCGTACATCGCGGCGACGATGCCCAGACCGCCGACCGCGGCGGGGATGGCGACGTGCCGGACGACCTCGTTCTTGGCGTCCGAGTGCCGCGCCCACAGGATCATGCCCAGGGCCGCCACACCGTAGGGAATCATCGTGAGCAGGCCGACCTGGAGGGTGGAGAACCGCACGCCGTACTGCTCGCGGAAGTCGGCGATGATGGTCGGCAGGAAGAACCCGATGCTGTACATGCCGTACAGCACGCCGAAGTAGATCAGGCCGAGCAACCACACCTTCGGCTGCAGCAGCGCGTCGCGGACCTTGTGGCTCCGGTCGCCGGCTTCCTGCTCGCGCTCGAGCTCGGCGATCAGGATCTGCTTTTCGTGACTGGTCAGCCACTTCGCGTCAGCCGGCTTGTCGGTCAGGTAGAACCAGCAGATCAGGCCGAGCACAACCGCGGGCACACCGGTCATGAGGATCATGAACCGCCAGCCGGACAGGCCGGGGATGAGGTCGTGCCCGTACTGGATCAGGGCGCTAGCGACCGGTGCGCCGATAACGGAGGTGAGCGGGATCGCCACCAGGAACAGCGACATGGCCCGGACCCGGTCCTTCTTGGGGAACCAGTAGGTCAGGTAGAGCAGAACGCCTGGCACGAATCCCGCCTCGGCCATGCCGAGCAGCAACCGC
Source organism: Amycolatopsis methanolica 239 (assembly GCF_000739085.1). Classification (NCBI taxonomy): domain Bacteria; kingdom Bacillati; phylum Actinomycetota; class Actinomycetes; order Pseudonocardiales; family Pseudonocardiaceae; genus Amycolatopsis; species Amycolatopsis methanolica. The sequence continues at coordinate 4,824,491 of NZ_CP009110.1, forward strand.
AGCGCGTACAACCACGGGGCGTTCGGGACGAACGCCATGACCGAGGCGACCACGCCCCAGCTGACGAGGATGCGTGCCAGCCAGCGACGGGCACCGACGCGGTGCAGCGCGAGGTTGCTCGGGACTTCCAGCAGCAGGTAGCCGAGGAAGAACACACCCGAGGCGAGACCGAACCCGGCCGCGGTCAGGCCCAGGTCGGTCTTCATCCCCGCCGGCGCCGCGAAGGACAGGTTGGTCCGATCGAGATAGTTGACCAGGTACATCAGGCCGACGAACGGGGAAATCCGCCAGAGGACCTTCTTCCGGAGCCGGGTTCGTTCCGCCGTCTCGAAGTCATGGTGGGCGGTCATCGGGTTACCTCCGGACGGTTCGGCTCTGAATCGTTGGGGGGCTGGGCTGACGACGCGCTCGGGCGATCACGGTGGTGCGCGGTCGCT